>CAXTAK010000001.1:0-17563 GCA_964242735.1 uncultured Quadrisphaera sp.
GGGCGATTGGCGCAGCGGTAGCGCGCTTCCCTGACACGGAAGAGGTCACTGGTTCGATCCCAGTATCGCCCACCAGCACTGCTCGGCGGAGGAGCGCGCGTGCGGTGGCGCGGAGCCAAGACCTCGCGCCACCTCCGCCTGTCGCGTCTCCGATGGGGTCGTCGCAACGTCCGGGACTCTCCTCGGCCGCCCGACGTCGTGGCTCAGGCCGCGCGGCCGAACAGACCGGCCAGCTCGTCCTCGACGCACAGGTGGAGGCTCTCGGCGCCGGCGGGCACCAGGGTGAACGTGCGGTCGAGGAACGTGCCCATGACGCCGGCGTCCGCTTCGAGGACGGCGTGACCGTCGGGAGAGTTCAGCGACACCAGCACCACGTCGCGACCGTCGACCACCCCGGGCCACACCTGTACGTCGCCCTCGCCGCTGGGGCGGTCGAGGCCCTCGTGCAGGAGGTCGCGCGCGAAGACCCACTCCACCGCGCCGTCGTCGCCGCGGAAGGTCGCCGTGACCGCGAAGGGGTCCTCGGAGTCGTAGCCGAGGTCGACGCTGACGGGGACCTTGGCGGTGTGGGGGATGACGAGGCGCAGCTCGACCTCGGCGCCGATGCGTGCGGTGGGCCGTGTGCTCACTGGTGCTCCTCGTCCCCGCGTGCCACGCCGGAGCCGCTGAGCGGGCAACCGGTGCCGTGCATCAGTCGCACAGTGCCCCGATGGTGGCATGGCGAAACCTGTCTCCGGTACACTCGGCGGTGCGCGGGCGATTGGCTCAGGGGTAGAGCGCCTCGTTCACACCGAGGAGGTCACTGGTTCGATCCCAGTATCGCCCACCGCGGTCCTCGGGCCCGGTCCCTCGACGGGCCGGGCCCGAGGCGTCTCCCCGGCTCACCGCCCGCCACCACGGCCCGGCATCACGGCCCAACAACACGGCCGGCACCATGGCCGGGTGGCCGTCAGCACCGCGCACGTCGCGACCGTCGTCCTGCTGCGTCGCTTCCCGCTGAAGAGCGCTGGCGGGGAGCTGGCCGATGAGGTCGACCTCGACGCGGACGGTGTAGTCGGTGACCGTGCGTGGGCTGTGGTCGACGACACGGGCACGCCGCTGCGCACCAGGGACCACCCGTGGTTGGCGGACCTGACGGCGGGGACCACCGACCAGCAGCTGCGCGTCCGTCTCGGCGGCCCGGCGCCCGGCGACCCGGCGCCCGGCCGTGCCGCCGCGTCCACCGACCCGACGCCGATCGGTGACGCCCTCCGCGCGGTGCTGTCGCTGCGCGCCGGACGGGCCGTGGACGTCGTGGGCACCCCCGCAGCGCGGGTGGGGAGCGCCGGCGAGCCCGTCCACGTCATCAGCGAGCACGCCGAGCGCGACCCCGACGCGCCCACCGACTGCGACCTGGGGCACCGGGCCAACCTCGTGCTGGCGATGGGCCCCGGCCGGTCGCCCGGTGAGGAGCGGGCGTGGGTGGGCGCGCGGCTGTCGGTCGGCGGCGCGGAGCTGCTGCTCACCCGCACCCCCCGCCGCTGCCTGGGGGTCTACGCCGACGTCCTGCGCCCCGGGCGCGTCGTGCTGGGCGACCGGGTCGTCCTGCTCGGCTGAGTACCATCGCCGCGTGCCGCCTGACCCCTCCTCGACGGGCTCGATCACCCTCACGGTCGACGGGCAGGAGCGCACCGCTCCCGCGGGCACCACGGCCGCGCAGCTCTACGAGGGCCGCCGCGACGTCGTCGCCGCCCGCACCGGCGGCCACCTGCGCGACCTCGCCGAGCCGCTCACCGACGGCGACACCGTCGAGGCGGTACCCGTCGGGAGCCCCGACGGGCTCGACGTGCTCCGTCACTCCGCCGCCCACGTCCTCGCCCAGGCCGTCCAGGAGCTGCACCCCGGCGCCCGCCTCGGCATCGGCCCGCCGGTGCGCGACGGCTTCTACTACGACTTCGACGTCGAGGTGCCGTTCACCCCAGAGGACCTCAAGACCCTGACGGCGGGCGTGGCGCGCATCGTCAAGGAGGGCCAGGCCTTCGTCCGCCGCGTCGTCACCGACGACCAGGCCCGCGCGGAGCTGGCCGACGAGCCGTACAAGCTGGAGCTCGTCGCCCTGAAGGGCTCAGCGGCCGACGCCGCGGAGGGCGCCTCCGTCGAGGTCGGCGCGGGCGAGCTGACGATCTACGACAACGTGCGCCGCGACGGCACGGTGGCGTGGCGCGACCTCTGCCGCGGCCCGCACGTGCCCTCCACCAGGGTGCTGGGCAACGGCTGGGCCCTCACCCGCACCGCGGCGGCGTACTGGCGCGGTGACCAGGCCAACGCCCAGCTGCAGCGGGTGTACGGCACGGCGTGGCCCACCAAGGACGAGCTGCGCGCCCACACCGAGCGCCTCGCCGAGGCCGAGCGCCGCGACCACCGCCGCCTCGGCGCCGAGCTCGACCTGTTCTCCTTCCCCGAGGAGATCGGCTCGGGGCTGCCCGTGTTCCACCCCCGCGGCGGGGTGGTGCGCCGCGCGATGGAGGACTACTCCCGCCGGCGCCACGAGGAGGGGGGCTACGAGTTCGTCTACTCCCCGCACATCACCAAGGCCCAGCTCTTCGAGACCAGCGGCCACCTCCAGTGGTACGCGGACGGCATGTACCCGCCGATGCACCTCGACGAGGAGCGCGACGCGGACGGGGTGGTCCGCCGCCAGGGACAGGACTACTACCTGAAACCGATGAACTGCCCGTTCCACAACCTCATCTACCGCTCGCGGGGCCGTTCCTACCGGGAGCTGCCTCTGCGGCTGTTCGAGTTCGGGTCGGTGTACCGGTACGAGAAGTCCGGGGTGGTGCACGGGCTGACCCGGGTGCGCGGGATGACCCAGGACGACGCGCACATCTACTGCACCCCCGAGCAGCTGCAGGGCGAGATCACCTCGCTGCTGCGCTTCGTCCTCGACCTGCTCGCCGACTACGGGCTCACCGACTTCTTCCTGGAGCTCTCGACCCGAAACCCCGCGAAGTCCGTCGGCAGCGACGAGCAGTGGGAGGAGGCCACCGAGGCGCTGCGCCGGGCCGCTGCGTCCACCGGGCTGGAGCTGGTGCTCGACCCCGGCGGCGCCGCCTTCTACGCCCCGAAGATCTCCGTGCAGGCCCGCGACGCGATCGGGCGCACGTGGCAGATGTCGACGATCCAGGTCGACTTCCAGCTGCCGGAGCGCTTCGGGCTCGAGTACACCGGTGCCGACGGGTCCCGCCAGCAGCCGTACATGATCCACCGGGCGCTGTTCGGGTCGATCGAGCGCTTCTTCGCCGTCCTGCTCGAGCACTACGCCGGGGCGATGCCCCCGTGGCTCTCCCCGGTGCAGGTCGTGGGGGTGCCGGTCGCGGGCGAGTTCGCCCCGCACCTGCACGACGTCGCGGGACTGCTGCGCGCCCAGGGGGTGCGGGTGGAGGTCGACGACTCCGACGAGCGGATGCAGAAGAAGATCCGCACCCACGCCAAGGACAAGGTGCCGTTCGTGCTGATCGCGGGCGCGGACGACGTCGAGAAGCAGGCGGTGTCGTTCCGGTACCGCGACGGCCGCCAGGACAACGGGGTGCCGGTGGAGGAGGCGGTGGCGCGCGTCGTCGAGGCGGTGCGCGCCCGGGTGCAGGTGTGAGCGTGCCGACGGGGCCGACTGAGCCCGCTGAGCCGTCGTCGTCGCTGGTGGGGACGCCGGACGGCGTCGAGCGGCTGTGGACCCCGCACCGCCTCGTCTACATCGGCGGGCAGGACAAGCCCGCCGACACCAGCGCCGGGGAGCAGTGCCCGTTCTGCCGGGTGCCGGGGCTGGACGACGAGCAGGGGCTGGTCGTCGCGCGCGGCGAGCTGGCGTACGTGGTGCTCAACCTGTACCCGTACAACCCCGGGCACCTGCTCGTGTGCCCGTACCGCCACGTGGCGGGACTGGTCGACCTCACGCGGGAGGAGACCGTGGAGCTGGCGCTGCTCACCCAGTCGGCGGTGCGGGTGCTGACCGCGGCGATGTCCCCCGGCGGGTACAACCTCGGGGTCAACCAGGGGGCGCTCGGCGGCGCGGGCATCGCGGCGCACCTGCACCAGCACGTGGTGCCGCGCTGGGACGGCGACGCGAACTTCCTGCCGGTGGTGGCGCGCACGAAGGCGCTGCCCGAGCTGCTGGGCGACACGCGGAACCGGGTCGCGGCGGCGTGGGCGGCCTCGGGGGAGCCCGGGCGCGCCAGCGGCTGAGGGTGCTGCCGGGCCACCTGAGCGCGCCGGCCGACCTCACCGGCCGACCGCGGCGCCGGACCCCGCCCCCGCACCACCTCTGTGGCACGGACGGTGCACGACGTGCTGCTCGCACGGGCGAGGTGGCGGGCGTCGGTACGCTGCCCGGGCCATGCTCAACGGACTCACCCGCGCCGCGATGCCGTGGCTGCTCACCCCTGCCGCCCGGGTCCTGACCCGCGCCGGGGTCAGCCCCGACGCGGTGACCGTCGTCGGCACCGTCGGGGTGGTGGCGGCGGGCCTGGGCCTGCTGGGCACCGGCCGCCTGCTCGCCGGGTCGCTGCTCATCGGCGCCCTCGCCCTCGCCGACACCCTCGACGGGATCATGGCGCGGCTCTCCGGCCGGTCCGGGCGGTGGGGCGCGTTCCTCGACTCCACCCTCGACCGCGTCGCCGACGCGGCCGTCTTCGCCGGTCTCGTCGTGCACTTCACCGGGGAGGGCGACCACCGCCCGACGGCGCTGCTGGCCCTGGCGTGCCTGGCGCTGGGATCCCTGGTGCCCTACGCGCGGGCGCGTGCCGAGGGCCTGGGCCTGCGCGCCGACGTCGGTCTCGCCGAGCGCGCCGACCGCCTCGCCGCCGTCCTCCTCGGCTGCCTGCTCGTCGGGCTCGGTGCCCCGGTGGGCGCGCTGACCCTCGTGCTGGCGCTGCTGGCCGCGGCGAGCGCGGTGACCGTGGCGCAGCGGGTCGCCGCGGTGCGCCGCCAGATCGCCGCCGGTACCGGGCAGCCGGCGGCACCGGCGGGCAGGGAGTGAGGTCGCCCCGCCCCGTCGACGCGGCGGTCGTGGCGGCGTGGCGGGTGGTCCCCCGCCTGCCCGCGCCGCTGGTGCGGGTGGGCTTCGCGCTGGTGGCCGATGCCACCTGGTGGCGGCGCGGCGCCGGGGTCCGCCAGCTGGAGGCCAACCTGGCCCGGGTGCGCCGCGGCGCCGGGCCCAGGGAGCTGCGCCGGCTCTCCCGCGCCGGGATGCGCTCTTACCTGAGGTACTGGGCCGAGGTGTTCACCCTGCCCACCTGGTCCCGCGAGCGGGTCGTCGGTGGGGTGCGCCTCGAGGGGGAGGGGGACCTGCGCGCCGCGCTCGCCCGCGGTCGCGGGCTCGTCTGCTTCCTCGGTCACAGCGGCAACTGGGACCACCTCGGGGCGTGGGGGGCGATGGCGCTCGGCCCGGTCACCACCGTCGTCGAGCGCCTCGAGCCGGCGGTGGTCTTCCAGGCCTTCCTGGCCTACCGCACCCGGCTGGGCATCACGGCGGTGCCGCACACCGGCAGCCCGGCGTCCCTGCTGCGTGCGTTGCGCGCGGGCGGGATCGTCCCCCTGGTGGCCGACCGCGACCTCACCGGCACCGGCGTGGTCGTGGACCTCTTCGGGGAGCCCGCCCGGGTCGCTGCGGGCCCCGCCGCCCTCGCCCTGACCAGCGGCGCCGCCCTCTTCGCGGTGACCTGCCACACCGAGGCGCGGCAGCGACCGCGGTGGTCACCGCCGTGGTCACCGCGGTGGGGTCAGCGCACCGTCGTCGGCGTGGCCCACGAGGTGCCGGTGCCGCAGCGCACCACCGCGGGAGGGCGGGCGCAGCAGGTGCAGGTGATGACGCAGCACTGCGTCGACCACCTCGCCGCGGGCATCACCGCGCACCCCCAGGAGTGGCACATGCTGCAGCGGGTCTTCCTCGCCGACCTCGACCGATGAGGATCGGCATCGTCTGCCCCTACTCCCTGGACCTCCCCGGGGGGGTGCAGGGCCACGTCGTGGAGCTCGCCGGGCACCTGGCCCGCCGCGGTCACCACGTGCGGGTCCTCGCCCCCGCCGACGACGACGCGGTGGTCGCCGCGCTGGCCGACCACGTCGACACCGTCGGGGGGGCGGTGCCCGTGCCCTACAACGGGTCG
The DNA here is from genome assembly GCA_964242735.1 of uncultured Quadrisphaera sp. GTDB lineage: Bacteria > Actinomycetota > Actinomycetes > Actinomycetales > Quadrisphaeraceae > CADCUY01. Next base: position 6,144 of record CAXTAK010000001.1, read on the forward strand.
GTCGCCCGCCTGGTGTTCGGTCCGTTCGCGGCGCTGCGGACCCGCCGGTGGGTCGCCGGTGGGGACTTCGACGTCCTGCACCTGCACGAACCCCTCGCGCCCAGCCTGTCGCTGCTCGCGCTGTGGGCCTCCAGCGGGCCCGTCGTGGCGACCTGGCACAGCGCCCAGCTGCGCTCACGGGCCCTGCGGGTCGCGCAGCCCGTGTCGGCGCCGACGCTGGAGAAGGTCTCCGCGCACATCGCCGTCAGCGAGGACGCCCGGCGCACCCTCGTCGACCACCTCGGCGGCGACGCCGCGGTGGTGCCCAACGGGGTCCACGTCGAGCGCTTCGCCGCGGCGCCCCACGAGCCGCGCTGGTGCGGGACGCCGGGCGCGCCGACGGTGGCGTTCCTGGGGCGCTTCGACGAGCCGCGCAAGGGCCTGCCCGCGCTGCTGGAGGCGCTGCCGGAGCTGCTCGCGGTGCACCCGGGGCTGCGGTTGCTCGTCGGCGGGAGCGGGGACGGGCCGCGGGCGCTGGCGCTGGCCGGGTCGAGCGCGCCGGCGGTGGAGGTGCTGGGGCCCCTGACCGAGGCGCAGAAGGCGTCGCTGCTCGCGAGCGCCGACGCCTACGTCGCCCCCCAGACCGGGGGGGAGAGCTTCGGCGTCGTCCTGCTGGAGGCGATGGCCGCGGGCACCCCCGTCGTGGCGAGCGACCTGCCGGCCTTCCGGCGGGTGCTCGACGGCGGCCGGCTGGGGGCGCTCGCGCCCACCGGGGACGTCGCCGCCCTCGCCGCCGCGGTCCTGGGCGTGCTCGCCGACCGGTCGGCTGGGGCGCGGGTGGCACGGGCCGCCGCGACCGCGGTGCTCGCCTACGACTGGAGCCGGGTCGCGGCGCAGGTCGAGGCGGTCTTCGAGACGGTCCTGTCCGGGGAGCACGGCATCGGCCCCGACACCTGGGCCCGACACCCCGCGCCCCCCCGGCGACCGTGATGAGCAGCGTCATGAGCCCGGTGGCCGGGGCGCCGGTCCCCTCGGGGCCCAGCGGACCCGCTGCCGTGGAGGTGCAGACCGCGGTGGCGGTGCCCGTCGCCGTCGCGGTGCCGGTGGGGCTCCTCGGCCTGGTCGCGGTGGTCGTGATCGCGGCGGTGGTGGTGCAGGTCTACGCCCGGCGACTGCACCGGTTGCACCGCCGCGCCGGCGCCGGCGCGCTCGCCCTGGACGCCGCGCTCGTCAGGCGAGCCAGCGCTGTCGAGGACCTGCTCCGCTCGCGCGCACCCGATCCCTCCCGGGGCGCGGTGCTCCCTGAGGCCGCGGCGGTCCGACCCGGCGCCCTCGCAGTGCTGCCGGGAGCCGCGGCGGTGCTGCCCGGCGCGGTCGCCGCGGTGCGCGCCGCTGCGACCGGGCGGGCGCGGGCGCAGGCCGAGTCGGACCTCTCGGCGCTGCTGCGCGCGGCCCTGGACGCACGGGCGTGCGCCGACCTCGCCGGGGACCCCCGCGCGGCGCCGTTCCTCGCGGAGCTGTCCGCGTCCTGCGAGCGGGTGGTGCTCGCGCGGCGGATCGCCAACGACGCCGCGGTGCAGGCCCAACGGGTGCGCGCGAAGCGCCTGGTGCGGTGGGCCCGCCTCGCCGGGCGCGCCCCGGTGCCGACCACCGTCGAGATGGACGACGAGCCACCACCCGCCCTGACCGGGCCAGCTGCGGGCCTACCCTCGCGGCCGTGAGCGCCGCGGCGGGGTCGACCCCCCTGGACGAGGACCGCCCGGAGCCGGACCGCCCGGAGCCTGACCCCCTGGGGCAGGAGTGGCTCCTGGGTGAGGACGGGCTGTTCCACCGCCGGGGCGCCCGGGTGCTGGTCGTCGCGGGCCCCGCCGGGGACGAGCGGCTGCTGCTGCTGCGCGGCCACGACCCCGACCGACCCGGCCGGTCGTGGTGGTTCACCGTCGGGGGCGGCATCGGCCCCGGGGAGGACCCGCTCGCGGCCGCCGTGCGGGAGGTGGCCGAGGAGACCGGGCTGGTGCTGGCGCCCGCGCAGCTGACCGGCCCGGTGATCACCCGCTCGGCGGTGTTCGACTTCTACTCCCGCACCTGCCGCCAGGAGGAGGTGATCTACCTCGCCCGCCTGCTCGAGCCGCCCGAGCGCCTGGGGCTGCTGGACGACGCGGGCTGGACCGACGTCGAGCGCGCCACCGTCGACGAGGTGCGCTGGTGGTCGCTCCCGGAGCTGGCCGATGTCGAGGTCGCGGGCACCGAGGTGTACCCGGCGGGTCTGGCCCAGCTCGTCACCGACCTCCTGCCCGGGTGGGACGGCGCGGTGCGCCACCTCGGGGACGGCGACGGACGACGCTCGGGGTGAGCAGCGGGGTGAGCGTTCGAGTGCTCGGCAGGGTGGTCGAGGTGCACCTGGCGGCCGCCGGTGGGGAGCCGGTGCTCTCGGCGGAGGCGGTGCTCGCCGACGGACCGCTGCTCGGCGGGCTGGTGGGGGACCGGTACCGCGAGGGCACCGGGTGCGGGTCCGACGACGCCCGGCTGCGCGACGTGGTCACCGCGGGCGTCGACCTCGACGCGCTGGTCGGCCGGGGGGGCTGCGGCGATGGTGCTGCGCTCGGGGTGCTGGCGGTGGGCGACGACGTCGTGGTCGCCACCGCCGACCACCACGCACACCGCCGTGACGGGTCGCGATGACGCCTCAGGAGCCGCGTGCGGTGCCCGGCGGAACACCTGCCCCGCGCTGCCCCTCCGAGCGGTCGATGCCCGTGGTGGTGAGCCCGACGCTGCCGGCGGTGGTGACGTGCGGTCGCGCCACCGGCGCACCGACGCGGTCGCTGCCCGCCCCCCGGCGGGCCTCCTCGACCGCGTCGGCCGCCGCAGCGTCCAGGGTCTCCCCGCGGGCGCCGACCTCCGCCTCCACGGTCGGCACGGGCCCGGTGACGACCCACGCCGCGGCGTACACCACCACCCGGCTGACGAGGTTGATCCACACGAGCACCGTGACGAGACCGGCGAAGGCGCCGTAGACCGGGTCGCTGCTGGTGCCGGCGAGCAGCACCGTCGCGAGCTGCTTGAGCACCTCGACACCCACCGCACCGAGGAGGGCGCCGGTCCAGGTGTTGCGCCACGGCATCGCGTGCCGGGGCAGGCGCCCGAACACCACCAGGAGCACCGCGAAGTCGGCCAGGACCGGCAGGGCGACGGCCAGGGCCTGCACCCCGAGCGCGCTCGCTCGACTCGCGGCCAGGCCCAGCAGGTCCAGCACCCAGGCCGTGGAGGCCGTGGTCACGGCCGAGGCGGCGGTGGCGACCAGGACGGTGGTGCCCAGCAGCACCAGCAGCAGCAGGTCGGTCACGCCCTGGCGGAGCACGCCGTCGTCCTCGGGGGCCACCGCCCACATCCGCCGCAGGGCGGTGCGCAGCGCGTCGAGGCACCCGATCCCGGAGTACACCAGCCCAGCGACGCCACCGAGGCCGACGCCCACACCGCTGGTGGCACCGGTGGCGATGGCGTCGAGGTCGATGCCGTCCGGCCCCGCCAGCCCGGGCAGGTTCTGGGTCAGCCACGCGGTGAACAGGTCCTGGGCGCCGGGGTCCAGACGGGCCACCCAGCTCAGGGCGAGGTAGGCGAGGGCGATGAGGGGGAACAGCGAGAGGAACCCGAAGTAGGTGATCGCCCCGGCCAGGGTGGCGCCCTGCAGGGTGTCGTAGTGCTCCACCGTGCTCACCGCGTGGTCCAGCACCGGGTGCCGGCGGCGCTGGACGGCGAGCGCGGCCCTGGCGCGCGCGACCACGGCGGGCACGACGAGGACCCTAGTGCGGCGGCGGGGGGCGGTCACCGCGCGGCGGAGGTGCGGCGGGCTCGCCCGGCGGCGCGGTGATCGCCCGGGCCGACCCCCGATCACGCGCACCCGGGGGGCGGGGCACCGCTCAGTCGTCCACCCCGCGCGCGGTGAGCGCCTCGCCGAGCAGGTGCGCGTGGCGGATGCTGCGGATCACCAGCGGCACGAGCAGCGCCCGCGGGCTGCGCTCGAGCCCGCGGGCGCGCCGTGCCTCGCCGACCTCGGCGACGGTCGCCACCAGCAGCGGTGCCGACCTGATCGTCAGGGCCAGCACCAGCGCCACGCGCTCGGGCTCCACCCCCAGGCGGCGCGCCGGGCGCAGCGCGGCGGTCACGGCGTCCAGGACGTCCTGCACCCGGGTGGTCAGGGTCAGCAGCGCCGCCGCGAGGACGGCGGCGAGCATCGTGCCCACCACCACGACGACCGCGCGCCACCCCCCGGCCCACCACTGGAAGGGCACCAGCGCCACGACGAACCAGCGCAGCGGCCACACCTGCTGCGCGGCGACCCGCGGTGGCACACGCGCCACGGCGAGCAGCACCACGAGCACCCCCGCGGCGACCGCCACGGCCGCGGGGGAGCGGACCGCGACCAGCACGGAGGTGCCGACCGCGAGCGCGGCCAGCTTGGCGCCCGCGGGCAGCCGGTGCAGCACCGTGCTCCCCGGCCGGTAGAGGCCGATCACGCCAGCAGCGCCCGGTAGGCGGCCACGGCCGCGCGCGGCCGGTCGTCGGCGACGAGCCGGCCCTCGTGCAGCACCAGCACCCGGTCGACGCCGTCGAGCAGGTCGAGGTGGTGGGTGACCAGCACCACCTGCTGGGGCAGCCCGGCGAGCAGTCCGGTGATGCGGCGGGCGTTGCGCAGGTCCAGCAGCGTCGTGGGCTCGTCGAGGACGAGCACGTCGGGGTCGAGCACCAGCACCGCGGCCAGGGCCAGCAGCTGCTTCTGCCCACCGCTGAGCAGGTGCGCGGGCGAGTCGCCCAGACCCGCGAGCCCGAACCGGTGCAGCACCTCCTCCACGCGGGCGGTGACCTCCTCGCGCGGCATGCGCGAGCGGCGCAGGGAGAACGCGACGTCCTCGGCGACGGTGGGCATGACGATCTGCGCGTCGGGGTCGCTGAAGACGAAGCCCACGCGCCGGCGCACCCCGGCCCCGTCACGGCGGGTGTCCAGGCCCCCGACCTCCACCGAACCGCCGGTGGGCAGCACCAGGCCGTTGAGGGTGCGGGCCAGGGTCGACTTCCCCGACCCGTTCGCCCCGATGACCCCGATGCGCCCCTCGGTGAGGTCCGCGCTGATCCCGTCGAGGACCGCGCGGTCCCCGAAGCGGTGCGAGACCCCGCGCAACCGGATCACGGCGGCGACCCGCCGACCCGCTCCAGGACCAGCGCGACGCCCTGCCCACCGCCGACCGCGCAGGCCGCCACCCCGTACCGGGGCCCGCCGGCGGCCAGCATCCGCGCCACCAGCCGCACCACGAGGACCGCCCCGGAGGCCCCCCACGGGTGCCCCAGCGCCAGGGCCCCGCCGTCGGGGCACACCCGCTCGGCGTCCGCCCCCATCGGGTCCAGGCCCAGGGCGTCGGTCAGGGCCAGGACCTGCGCGGCGAAGGCCTCGGTGACCTCCAGGACCCCGACGTCGGCCACGTCCACCCCGGCGCGCCCCAGGGCGGCGCGGACCGCCGGCAACGGGCCCAGGCCCGGCGCGGCGGGGTCGACGCCGGTCACGGCACCGGCCCGCACGGCCAGCCCGGGAACCCCCAGGCCGGCGCGCACCCCCTCGCTGACCACGGCCACCGCCGCCGCGCCGTCGCTGACCCCGCACGCGTTGCCCGCTGTGACGCTGCCCCCGGGGGTGAAGGCGGCGGGGAAGCGGGCCAGGTGCGCCGGGGTGAGACCGCTGCGGGGCCGGTCGTCGCGCCCCAGGCCCGCGACCGCCACCAGCTCGCCGTCGAAGGCGCCGCGGGCGACGGCGGCCACGGCCCGGGCGTGGGAGCGGGCGGCGTAGGCGTCCTGGCGCTCGCGGGAGATGCCCAGCGCCGCGGCGAGCGCGTCGGCGGCCGCGCCCATCTCGGGGTCCGGGTGGCCGGGGGGCGTGAAGGGCGCCCGGTCGTAGCGCACGGGGGCGGCGCCGGGCGCGGTCGGTGGCCAGGAGCGCTGCGGGGCGGTGCTGGCGCTCTCGGCGCCCCCGGCGAGGTAGGCCTCACCGGCGCCGCCCGCGACCAGGGCGGCGGCCAGGCGCACCGCCTCGAGCCCGCTGCCGCACTGGCGGTCGACGGTCACGCCCGGGACGCCGTGGCCCAGGCCCGCGGCCAGCGCCGCGACGCGGGCGGTGTCCCCACCGGGGCCGGTGCAGTTGCCCAGCAGCACGTCGTCGACCACGAGGCCGTCGGGCAGGCGGTCGGCCAGCGCCCGCAGCACGGGGGCCGCGAGGTCGTGCACGGGCGTGGTCGCCAGCGCCCGCCCGGCGGTGGCGATGGGGGTGCGCAGGCCAGCGACGACCACGGGGGTGCGCTGGTCCACCTAGCCCCGCTCCAGGCGGGTGAGGGCACCGGCGGTGACGGCGTCGGCGAGCCGCTGGCGGTCGACCTTGCCCGACGCCGTGCGGGGCAGGGCCGCCGCGGTGTGCCACCGCGGGGGTCGGGCGGGGCGGGGCAGTGCCCGGGTGGCCGCCGCCAGTCGCGCCGCCAGCCCCGCCCCGTCCTCGGGGCCGCGTGGGGCAGGGACGACCACGGCGGCGAGGACCTCGCCGAGGGTGGGGTGCGGGACACCGACGACGGCGAGGTCACCCACCCCCTCGACACCGGCGAGCGCCCGCTCGACCTCCTCCACCACCACGGTGTGTCCTCCGGTGGTCACGACCGTGCCGCCGCGGCCGCGGACCACCACCGCGCCGTCGGCGGCCACGGACCCGAGGTCACCGACGGTGGCCCACGCCCCGTCGCGGCGCAGCGGCCCGCCGTCGCCGCCGTCGAGGTACCCGCGGGCGAGGTACGGCGAGCGCGCCCACAGCCTCCCGTCCCGATCGGCGACCTCGACACCGGGGAACGCCCGCATCGCGTCGTCGCCGGCCCGCCAAGCCACGAAGGACAGCTCGGCGGCGCCGTAGTACTCCACCACGCGCCAGCCCAGCGCGGCCGCGCGGCGTCGCAGCGGCGCGGGCACCGCGTCACCGGCGGCGACGGCGGTGCGCACCAGGGGGAGGGCGCCCGCCTCGCCCGCCTCCACGGCCCGGGCCAGCAGCGCCGGCACCGCGTGCAGCGCGGTGGCGCGCGCCGGCGGGTCGCCCTGGACGAGCACCGCCGCCCCCACGGCATCGGCGTGCCAGGCCCCGTAGAGGAACAGCGAGGAGCACAGCGGCCCCGGCAGCCACACCGCGTCGCTGCCGCCGATGCCCGTGAGAGCGGTCAGGGGCGCCACGCTGGCGTCCCAGGACGCGGCGGTGCGCAGCACCGCGCGCGGGGATCCCGTGGAACCGGACGTGCACAGCACGAGGTCACCGGCGCGCAGGCGGCCGGCGGCCGCCGCGCCGCTCAGCTGGGCGCGGACGGCGTCGACCAGCGCCGTCGGCCACCGGGGGTCGACGACCGCGGCCCAGCGTCCGCCGCGCACGGCGTCGCGCACACCGGTCAGCACCTCAGGGCCCGCCCCGACCACCAGGGTGCCGGGGTCGGGAGCGGTGAGCCCGGTCAGCGGTCGCTCGCCGCGCGCCGGCCTCGGCGGGGGTCGCGCTCGGCGTCCAGCACGGGGTAGCCGCGCGCCACGGCGACCGCGACGCCGGCCGCCAGGAGGGCCTTCAGCAGGTCGCCGGGGAGGAAGACGAGGGCCGAGACGGCGGTCGCCACGAGCGTCGACGTCCCGGTCACCGCGGCCTGCACCGGCACACCGATCGCGTAGACGACCCCGATGCCGCCCACCGCGCAGGCCAGCGCGGTGGGCACGAAGCGCCGGCGGGCAGCGCCTCCGCGCAGCAGCGCCCCGGTGACGAACGCCCCGGGCAGGAACCCGAGGAAGTACCCGGCGCTGGGCCCCACGAAGACGGCGAGCCCGCCGCGCCCCCCGGCCAGCAGCGGCAGCCCCGCGGCGACCAGGACCATGAACACCAGCACGGCCAGGGCACCGCGGCGCGCCCCGAGCAGGGCGCCGGCGACCATCACCCCGAAGGTCTGCAGCGTGATGGGCACCGGCAGGCCCGGCACGGGCAGTGCCCCCGGCAGACCCAGGGCGGCGATCAGCGCGGCGAACACGGCGATCAGGGCGAGGTCACGGGCGGGCGTCCGGCGGCTCATCAGCGACTCCAGGGGGCAGGCTCACCCGGGCGGTGCAGCGCGCTGGCGGCAGCGTAGGGCGACGGCCGCGGGAACGCGGACCGGGCGGCCGGACGGGCAGGACCGTGACGCCTACCATGGACCGACTCCCCACGACACCCCCTGGAGATGCCCCTCATGTCCGCGATGCCCTCGGACGCCCAGCAGCCCGCCGCCACCGACGCCCCCGCGGTCGGGACCGAGCGCGTCAAGCGCGGCATGGCCCAGCAGGTCAAGGGCGGGGTGATCATGGACGTCGTCACCGCCGAGCAGGCGAAGATCGCCGAGGACGCCGGGGCGGTGGCGGTGATGGCCCTGGAGCGGGTGCCCGCCGACATCCGCTCGCAGGGCGGTGTCGCGCGGATGAGCGACCCCGACCTCATCGACGCGATCATCGCCACCGTGTCCATCCCGGTGATGGCCAAGGCCCGCATCGGGCACTTCGTCGAGGCGCAGGTGCTGCAGAGCCTCGGGGTGGACTACATCGACGAGTCCGAGGTGCTCACCCCCGCCGACTACGCGCACCACATCGACAAGACGCGCTTCACCGTCCCCTTCGTGTGCGGAGCGACGAACCTGGGTGAGGCGCTGCGCCGCATCACCGAGGGCGCGGCCATGATCCGCTCCAAGGGCGAGGCGGGCACCGGTGACGTCTCCAACGCGACGATGCACATGCGCACCATCCGCGGGGAGATCGCCCGGCTGTCCTCGCTGGCGCCCGAGGAGCTGTTCCTCGCCGCGAAGGAGCTGCAGGCCCCCCACGAGCTGGTCACCGAGGTCGCCCGCCTCGGGCGGCTGCCCGTCGTCCTGTTCACCGCCGGCGGCATCGCCACCCCGGCGGACGCGGCGATGATGATGCAGCTGGGCGCCGACGGGGTCTTCGTCGGCTCGGGCATCTTCAAGTCCGGCAACCCCGCGCAGCGCGCGGAGGCCATCGTGGCGGCGACGACCTTCCACGACGACCCCGACATCATCGCGAAGGTCTCCCGCGGTCTCGGCGAGGCCATGGTGGGCCTGAACGTCGACGCCATCCCCGAGCCGCACCGCCTGGCCCAGCGCGGCTGGTGACGCCGTGTCGCTCGCCGTCCTCGTGACGGATCCCCAGGTGCACCTGCGGGGGCTCACCCGTGAGCGGCGCGGACGTGCTGGTCGCGACGGGCTCGTCCGACGGCGAGCGGTCGGAACTCCTCCACGGTCTGCTGGTCGGCAGGGACCCCCGGGCCGCCGGTGGACGCCCCGGTGGTCACGGAGCTCCGCCACCTCATCCGGCGACGACCGGAACCGCGGCTCGTCCAGGCTCTCGCGCCCCTCGCCGTGAGGGACACCTCGGAGCCTGGACCGGACCTCGCCGTCACCCGGCACGTGGACCTGGTCCACGAGCCCGGCACCTGCGCCGCTGTGCGGGTCCACGAGTCCTGGGTGCTCGACGTCCCGCGCCGCGAGGTCGTGGTGCACACCGAGCCCGGTGATGCCGGGTACGCCACCGTGCGGCGGCTGCCGCGGACGGCGCCCCCGGAGGTGCTCGGGGTCGACGTCGACCTGGCCGCCCCGCTCGCCGACCTCTGGGGTCGTCACCGCGCCGGCCCGATGACGAGCCCGCGCCGGTCTCGACCCACCAGGAGCGCCCCGTGACCACACCGACCGACACCCGCCCCGAGCTGCTCACCGTCGTCGCGACCATGCGCGCGAAGGCCGGCCGGGAGGAGGCGCTGCGCGCGGTCCTGCACGCCCTCGTCCAGCCCACGGCGCAGGAGGCGGGGTACGTCGACGACGACCTCCACCAGAGCGTCGAGGATCCGGCGGAGTTCGCGGTCTACCAGAACTGGGAGTCCGCGGCGCACCTCGACGCCCACCTGGCGGCCCCGCACCTGACAGCCTTCGCGGCGATGACGGGCGAGCTGCTCGACGGTCCCCTGGTCGTGCGCCGCATGCGCCGGGTCGCCTGAGCGCTCCGGTGAGCGAGCCGGTGAGCCGACCGCTGGGCGAGGTGGTCAGCGACCCGACGTCGCAGCCACCCCACGACCCGGAGACCGAGCCGGTGAGCGGCGCGGGCGCGGTCCCGAACCTCCAGGTGCGGGTGGTCCCGCCGGAGGAGCGCGACGCCGGCACCGCGCAGACCGCCGGTGGCCTGCACCGCTGGGAGGCGCTCTCGGCAGCGAAGGTCGGGGCCGGGCTGTGGATGGGCCACGCCGTCCTCGACCCCGGCGGCCAGACCGGCGTGCACCACCACGGGGAGGCGGAGACCTCCATCTACGTGCTCTCCGGCACCACCCGCTGGTGGGTGGGGGAGCGGCTCGACGAGGTGAAGGAGGCCACGGCCGGGGACTTCGTGTTCATCCCGCGCAACGTCGTGCACTGGGAGCAGAACGCCTCCGCCACCGAGCGGGTCGAGATGGTCGTCGTCCGCAGCACCCAGGAAGCGATCGTCGTCGACGTCACCGACCACCCGCACGCGCCGCCGCACGCCCGCTGACGGAGGCGCCCGGACCCCGCCGCTGTCCGGCTAGGCCGACGACCGGCCGGGCCCGCTGGAGCGGCTGGGCCAGGCGGCGGTGGCGTCGCAGAGATCGCACACCAGCACGCGCGCCAGGTAGCGCCGGATCCTGCCGCAGTGGCGGCAGGCCAGTGCCCGGGGGTCTCCGGGACCGCTCGTCGGCACGTGGCACCTCCGGTGGGGTCAGCCGGGCGCCGGCGCCCGGTCGTGGTGCGGGCGGCACTCCGCCCACCGGTGATGGTCGCTGCTGCGCGTGCTGGCGCGCCAGCCGGGGGGCCGCGCACCACCCGTGCGGACCGCTGGACGGCGGTGTCCGGCCGTCCGCCCCGCCGAGGGAGGCGCACCGCTCAGCGCTCTGCCACTGACGGCCGCCGGCCGCCGGCCGCCGGCCGCCGGCCAGCGTTCGCCGCGTGGACGGCGACGCGCGCGCGGTCCGCGTCGCGCCGGTGCGCGTGCCCGACCCGCGGGTGATGCGGCTCGTGGACGCGCTGACGGCGGAGCTGGCCCTCGGGGGGTACTCGGCCGAGCAGACGTCCGGGTGCTCCGCCGACCAGCTCGAGCAGGCGGGGGTGCACCTGGCGCGCGCCGACGTCGCCGGCGAGCTGCTGCTCGCGCTGGTGGACCTCGCGGCCGCCGACGGCGTCGACATCCTGCGGTTGGAGACCGGCGACCGGCAGCGGGCGGCGATCGCCCTCCACCGCCGTCACGGGTTCGTCGAGGTACCGGGCTTCGCCCCTCACGTCGGGAGCACGACGTCGGTGTGCCTGCAGCGGCGGGTCACCGGGGAGGACCCTGCGCTCGACCACGCCGCG
>CAXTAK010000001.1:17663-115234 GCA_964242735.1 uncultured Quadrisphaera sp.
GGTGTGCCTGCAGCGGCGGGTCACCGGGGAGGACCCTGCGCTCGACCACGCCGCGTGCGGTGCCGGCGTCCACTGGCGCCGCGCGCCACTCCCGATCGAGGAGCCGCGTGGCGGCTGCTCGCGACCCACCGGGGCCCCGTGCCAGAACGTGGGGCGGCGGAGGCTCCCAGACGTTCGTGCCGGCTGCCGCAGATGTCCGAGCAGCTCGAGGTCGTGGAGGTCCTCGGCTCGCAGCGGGCAGCCGTGGTGGAACGCCACCTGCTGCTCGCGGGACGGGCACGGCACCGGAGCCCCGCCGGGCACTCCCGTGGCGAAGGCCCCGGTGGGTCGTCGAAGTGCGCGCCGCTCACGCCCTCCTGGCGCCCGTGCCCGGTCGCGTCGACGACGACCGGGTGCAAGTCGACCCGGCCGCGGCCGGGAGCGGCGAGCTCGACCCGGACCGGGCGCCAGTCGGTCTCCACCGCGTACCCGCGCTGCCGCAGCAGCTCCACCGCCACCGCCTCACTCGTCGCGTCCACCGCCAGGTCGAGGTCGAGGTGGGTGCGGGTCTGCCGGCCCACGAGCGCGTCCACCCCCCAGCCGCCCGCCGCCCGCCGACCGCCGGCCCGGCGAACGTCGTCGAGGACCGCGAGCACCTCGTCCGGCGACGTGCTGGGGGGCGGGGGCGCGAGGAGGACCTGCGTGGCGTCGAGCACCGCGGTCGGGGTGCCCGCCACCACCACGCGAGCCCGCTCCCAGGGGCGCTGGTCCGCGACGAGGGGCAGTTCCTGGTTCATCCACCCGTGCCAGAACGCCGTGGTCTCCTCCACGTCGCCGGTGACGCCCTCATCGACGTCACGGGCGATGCCGCGCCGCTCCGCCTCGGCGGCGCCGGGCCGCCCCCGCCTGAGGACGGGAGGCCACTGCCCTGCCCCCGCGCCCCGACCGTCGACGGCGACCACGAGGGGCCGACCCACGGGGGTGCCGGCAGCCCGCTGCACGAGGTCGACCAGCTCTGCCGACGGCGCTGCGCGCCACCGACCGGCGGGGGGCTCACCGGGCGCCAGGCTCATCACGGCCACAGCCTGGTCGCGGCGCAGCAGCGGTGAGCGACCGGTGTCCGCGACGGGCAGGCCGGGCACCCGGACGCCGTCGTGGAGCTGGCCCACCCGCGGTGGCGGTGTCGCCCTGCGCAGGGCGGTGGCTGACGACGTGCCGGCCGTCGTGGCCCTGCTGGCCGACGACCGGCTGGGCGCCCACCGCGAGGCACCCGCCGGTGACCTCGACCCGTACCCGTGGGCCTTCGAGGCCATCGACGCCGACCCGGCGCACCCGCTGCTCGTCGCCGTGGTCGACGGTCAGGTCGTGGGCACGATGCAGCTGACCCACCTGCCCGGCCTCGCCCGCGCGGGCGCCCAGCTCGATGCGGTGCGCGTCGACGTCGGCCACCGCTCGGGCGGCCTGGGAACCGCGATGATCACCTGGGCGGTGCACGGGGCCCAGCGGCGCGGGTGCACCCTCGTGCAGCTGACCACGGACGATCGCCGCAGCGAGGCCCCCGGTTCCACACGAGCGGCAGGTCGTCGCACCCGCCCCTGCCCGAGGACCTGCAGCGCGCAGCAGCCGTCACCGCGCTCGCGTGGCGCCCCACTCGCGCGCGAGCACCGCGTAGCCGGCCTCGCTCGTCAGCTCGCCCTTCGCCCACGCGTTCTCGACCAGGGTGGCCTCCAGGCGCATCCCGAGCCGTTCGAGCAGGGCGCGCGAGGGGGTGTTGCGCACGTCGACCCGCGCCACGACGCGCCGCGCGCCCAGGCCGGTGAAGGCCAGGTCCACCAGCGCCCGCACCGCCTCGGTCGCGTAGCCCCGACGTCCGTGGGCGGGGGAGAAGATGTAGCCGACCTCCAGCGTCTCGTGCTCGACCGAGCGCAGCGCGAGCAGCACGTCACCGATCACCGTCCCGTCCCCGGCGAGGGCGACGGCGAGCTCGAGCAGGTCGCCCTCCCGGTGCAGTGCGGTGTTGACCACCTTCCGCTCCAGCACCGCGGCCACGCCAGCGCGATCGCGCGGCGGGTAGGGCACGTACCGCACAGCACCGGGGTCGGAGTGGAAGGCGAGCAGCGCCTCGCGGTCGTCGGCCTGGAACGGCCGCAGCACGAGACGCGCGGTGCGGACCGGCAGGGCGGGCGTGACGGGCAGCTGCACGTCGAGCATCCTGCCCGCCGTCCCCGCCCCGCCCGTCGACGCTGGCCCCGCCCCTACGGTCGGGAGGTGGACGACGCCGAGGCGACCGCGGTCTTCGCCGCCTGCTCCGTGCAGCGTCGGGCCTTCGCCGACCTGCTCGAGGGTCTCGACGACGCGCAGCTCGCCACCCCCAGCCTGTGCGCGGGGTGGGACGTGCGCACCGTCGGCGCGCACCTGGCCGCGGCGGCGTCCCCCGCGGTGGGACCGCTGGTGCGGGAGCTCCTGCGCCACGGCCTGCGCGCGCACCGCGCCAACGACGCCCTCGCGCGCCAGGGGGCGGAGCGGCCCGTGGCCGACGACGTGGCCGCCCTCCGCGAGCACGCGGGCACCCGCTCCGCCCCGCCCGTCATCGGCCCGCGGGGCCCCCTGACCGACCTGCTCGTGCACACCGGTGACGTCGCCCTGCCGCTCGGCCTGGCCCACGAGCCCGACCTCGGCGCCGTGCGCGCGGCCCTGGCGTTCGTCACGCGGGGCCGCCCCGTGGGGTTCGTGCGCCGCGGCGCCCTGACCGGACTGCGCCTGGACGCCGAGGACGTCGGGTCCTCCTGGGGTGACGGGGAGCGGGTCGCGGGCCGCGGCATCGACCTGGTGATGGCCGCGTGCGGGCGCACCGCGGTCCTGGACCGGCTGAGCGGTCCGGGCGTGGCGCGCCTGCGGGACCGCGCGATCCGGTGAGCGCGGGGTGACAGGTCCGCGGGCGCGGGCGCGTCAGGCGGCGCTCAGGCGCTCAGCCGGGGGTAGTCGGTGTAGCCCTCGGCGCCGGAGGTGTAGAACGTCGACGCGTCGGGCTCGTTGAGCGGGTACCGGCCGCGCCACCGCTCGACCAGGTCGGGGTTGGCGATCATCAGGCGGCCCACCGCCACCGCGTCGGCTTGCGCCGCCTCGACCAGTGCCGCGGCGTCGTCGCGGTCGGTGACCGCCGCGAAGCCGCTGTTGATGACCAGCGGTCCCCCGAACCGGCGCCGCAGGCCCTGCACCAGCTGACCTGCGGGCTCGGCGTGCAGCACGCTGAGGTACGCCAGGTCCAGCGGCGCCAGACCGTCGACGAGGGCGCCGTAGGTCGCCAGCACGTCGGCGGCGTCGTCCTCGATGACGTCCTGGATGCCGTGCGCGGGGGAGATCCGGATGCCGACCCGCCCGCCGCCGATCTCCGCGGCGACGGCCGCTGCCACCTCGAGCACCAGCGCCGTGCGGCCGTGGGGGTCCCCGCCGTAGCGGTCCTCGCGGTGGTTCGACGACGGGGCGAGGAACTGGTGCAGCAGGTAGCCGTTGGCCGCGTGCAGCTCCACCCCGTCGAGGCCCGCGTCCACCGCGCGCCGGCACGCGGCGACGACGTCACCGACCAGGGCCCGCGCCTCGTCTGTGCTGAGCGCGTGGGGCACCGGGTACGGCCGCTTGCCGGTGGGCGTGCGCACCTCACCGTCGATCGCGATGGCGCTGGGGGCCGTGATCGCCGCGGTGCCGGTGACCTCGGGGTGCGAGACGCGGCCGGCGTGCATGACCTGCATGACGATGCGGCCGCCGCGGGCGTGGACGGCGTCGGCGACGCGGCGCCACCCCTGCGCCTGGGCGTCGGTGGCGATGCCCGCCTGGCCGGGGTAGCCGCGGCTGTCGGGCGTGGGGTACGCGCCCTCGCTGATGATCAGCCCGGAGCTGGCGCGCTGGGCGTAGTACTCGGCGACGAGGGTGGTGGGCACCCCGTCCTCCCCGCAGCGCAGGCGGGTCAGGGGCGCCATGACGACGCGGTTCGCGAGCTGGAGGTCACCGAGGGCGGTGGGGGTGAACAGGTCCGTGGGCACGAGTACCGCCAACGGCGCCGGGGGTCCCGGTGTTCCGCCCCGGGTGTCGGCCCTCGGGACGGGTGCCGGGGCGTCAGCCCTCAAAGGCGGCACTGGCGGTCAGCGTGCCTGGCGCCACCTCGGTGTACCCGCCGTCACGGACGTCGACCCGCTCGCTGGCCGGTGACGCCGGCGCCCCGGTGAGCACGCGCACCCTCACCCCCGCGTCGAGCCACCGGCGCACGGCTGCCGCGTCCAGCTGCTCCAGCGCGAGCTGCGCGGCGTGCCCGACCTGCGCGACGGCCTTGCCGGTGCTCATCACCACGCCGGGCGTCAACCGGACGGTCAGCGCGGGCTCCACCGCTGGTGGAGCCACCCACCCGGGCGGGTCGAGCAGCTCCAGACCGCCGACCTGCAGGGCGGCCAGCTCGAGCGGGGCGCCGTCGCGCGGGTGCGGGGCGAAGGCGCGCACCCGCGCGGTCCCCGCGGTGGCCTCCGCGTGGGGCAGCGCCGTCGTGCGCTCCCAGCGGACCCCGCGCGCGCGGCGGGCGATCTTCCGGATGCGCCCGGCGCGCCAGCGCTGCACGACGGCGTGCAGCTCGCCGTCGGGATCGGTGGCGCGGGCGTCGGTGAGCAGGGCGACCACGGCGCGCGCGGCGGCCACGAGGACGTCGGTGCGGGCCGGTGCGGCGTCCCGCTCGACGCGCACCACCACCGACAGCGCCCACGGCTCGGGCTCCACCGGCTCGGGCCCGCTCACGTGACCAGCGCCCGCTGCGCGTGGGCGGCGTCACGGTGCTCCCCGGCGTCGAGCACCGCGCGCAGCGCCAGGACCGCCGCGAGGGCGTCGGCGTGGGTGAGGTACAGCGGCGCGAAGCCCCACCGCGCGATGTCGGGGGAGCGGAAGTCGCCGAGCACGCCGCGGGCGGCCAGGGCCCGCGCGATCCCGTGCGCCTCGGGGTGGCGCAGGGCCACCTGCGAGCCGCGCCGGGCGTCCTCGCGCGGGGTGACCGCCTCCACCTCGGGCACCAGCGCCGCGACCGCGTCGAGGGCAAGACCGGTCAGGGACAGCGACCGGGCTCGGAGGTCGCCGACGCCCACCCCGTCGTAGGCGGTCAGCGCCGCCTCCAGCGCCAGCAAGGACAGGATCGGCGGGGTGCCGCTGCGGGCCCGGGCGATGCCCTCGGCCGGGATGTACTCCGACGCCATCGCGAAGGGCTGCGCGTGACCGTGCCACCCCGGCAGCGGGTTCTCGAAGCGGGGCTGGAAGGCCGAGGCGACGTAGAGGTACCCGGGCGCACCGGGCCCCCCGCTGAGGTACTTGTACCCGCACCCCACCGCCAGGTCGACCCCCCAGCGGTCGAGCCCGACGTCGACCACCCCCGCGGAGTGGCACAGGTCCCACAGCGCCAGGGCCCCGGCGTCGTGGGCGGCCGCCGTCAGACCCGGGAGGTCCCACAGCTCACCGGTGCGGTAGTCCACGTGGGAGAGGGAGATCAGGGCCACCTCGCGCCCGCGGTCGGCGAGCACGCCCGGGACGTCGCCGGGGGCGGCGAGCACCACCTCGGCCCCGGTCTCGCGCGCCACGGCGTCCAGCACGTACAGGTCGGTGGGGAAGCTGCCGGGGTCGGTGACCACCACCCGGCGCCCGGCGCCCGCCGCGCCCAGGGCGGCCCGGTACGCCTTGTGCAGGGCCGCGGTCGTGGTGTCCCCCGCCACGACCTGCCCCGGCGCCGCGCCGACCAGGGCGCCGACGGCGTCGCCGACGCGCTGGGGCGCGTGCCACCACCCCGCGGTGTTCCACGACGCCACCAGGTCCGCGCCCCACTGGCGGGCGACGGCGTCCGCGACGGCGGGGGGCACCGCGCGCGGCAGGGCGCCGAGGCTGTTGCCGTCGAGGTAGACCAGGCCGTCGGGCAGGGTGAAGCGCTCGCGCAGGCCGCCGGCGGGGGCCCGCGCGTCCAGGGCGGCGGCGCGGGCGGCCCACGCAGCGGTCTCGATCACGGGGGTCACGGTCGCCATCGTGCCGTGCACCGGCGACGGTGCCTGCAGCTCACCCGGCCACCTCGGCGCCCGGCGCCTGCGGCGCGGTGCCCGTCGGCGCCTCCGGTGCCGTGGCCGGCGGGTCCTGCGGCGCGGTGGCCGGCGGGTCCTGGAGCGCGTAGGACTCCGCGCTTCGCCGCTCCAGGCTGATGCTGCGCTGCCCCACCCCGCCGATGGTGATGTCGTCGACGGCGAGCAGGTCACCGGTGTCGGCGTCGAGGTGCAGCACCGACATCTCCAGCGGCTGCGCCCCCTCACCGTCGAAGCTGCGCAGCCCCGCGCCACCGGAGGAGCCCTGCGTCAGCTCCAGGGTCCCGGCCACCACCTGCGAGCGCCGCTCGTGCACGTGCCCGTCCAGCACCAGGGGCACCTCCCCGTGCAGGGGCGGCGCCATCCCCGGCTCGTGCACCAGGGCCACGTCGACGTCCTGCGGTGAGGCGCGCACCGCCGCGGCCAGATCCGCGCCCGCCGCGAGCAGCTCCTCCCGCGCGCCCTCGTCGGCCAGCACCCGCCGCACGGGCGTGAAGCGGGGGTCGCCCGTGCCGGCCACGCGCAGACCCGCGACCTCCGCGACGGCGCCGCCGTCCAGCACCGTCACCCCGGGCAGGCCCGCGAGGTAGGCCTGGGTGCCGGCGGAGTCGTGGTTGCCCCGCACCCAGACGTACGGCACCCCGAAGGTGCCCTTGGCGGCGTGCAGGCCGTTCTCCGCCGGCGACCCGAGGTCGGTGGAGTCACCGGTGTCGAGGACGGCGGCGACGTCGAAGCGCTCCACGAGTGTGGCCATGACGCCGTAGGCGGCGGTGTCGTTGTGGAGGTCGGAGACCCACAGCACGCGCACCGCGTCGTCCGCTGGGTCGGCCGCGCGAGCGTCCAGGGCCGTGTACAGCTGGGCGATGTTCGACGTCAGCTCGCTCACGCGGCGCGCCTGGGCGTCCAGCGCGACGCGGGCACCGGCCACCCGCCCGAGCAGCGCCGGTGCCCCGGACAGCAGGCCGTCGAAGGCCGGCTCGGCGACGGCCTCGCTGCGGAAGGTCGCGGCGGCCACGACCCCGCTGACCCCGAGCGCGGTCGCCGTCGCCACCACCCCGACCAGGACCGCGCGCCACCGGTGGAAGACCAGCGCGCAGCCCAGCGCCGCGCCCACCAGACCCACCACCGCCGAGCGCCGGGCGAGGTCGACGACGCCGTCGCGCACCTGGGCGGTGACGCCCTCACGGACGTCGCGGCTGCTCAGGCCAGCCCGCACCAGGGCGCCGACCTCGGAGGGGCGCACCTCCTCGACGCGGGCGCGCAGGCGCAGCGGCCCCGCGTGGGTGTCGAGGGTGATGCGCCCGAACGGCTCCAGGTCGACCTGCGTGCCGCCGCCGGTGGCCAGAGCCAGGTGCAGACGGGTGGTCAGCGGGCCGACGTCCGCGCTGACGCCGCCGAGGGCGAGGACGGCGGTGGTGGCGGCGGACAGCGCCACCACCACCACCGCGACCCAGCGCGCGGCCCGGCGGACGGCCCGGCGCGGGGCTCCGCGGACGTCGTGGTGCAGGAGGCGCGCGGAGGAGGGCGTCACGCCTGAGCTCCCTCGCGGTCCGGTGCCGAGCGCCCGAGCGGGCGCCAGCACCGTCCAGCCTACGAGGGGGCACCGACGACCCCGGTGGGGCGCGGCGGGAAGCTGGCGCCCGCGGTCGACGACGTGCGTCGGCGGGG
Organism: uncultured Quadrisphaera sp.; assembly: GCA_964242735.1. Classification (GTDB taxonomy): domain Bacteria; phylum Actinomycetota; class Actinomycetes; order Actinomycetales; family Quadrisphaeraceae; genus CADCUY01. The sequence goes on from CAXTAK010000001.1 coordinate 25,403, forward strand.
AGGGGAGCACCGTGGGCGCTGAGCACGAGGACCTGGACGCCGTCCGTGAGCACATCGACGCGCTCGACGAGGAGCTGGTCGCCCTGATCGCCGCCCGGGAGCAGCTGGTGCTGGCGGCTGGTCGGCGCAAGGCCAGCGCCGAGGCGGTGCGCGCGCCGGCCCGGGTCGAGCAGGTCGTCGCCCGGGTGCGGGCGCACGCCGAGCGGTCGGGTGCGAGCCCGGACGTCGTCGAGCGCACGTACCGGGCGATGATCGCGGCGTTCACCGATCGCGAGCTGATGGCCACGGGCCTCGCTGCCACGGGAGCGGCCCCCGCCACGGGACCGGCCGGCGCTGCAGGTGGCGCCGGCGGTCCCGGACGGGCCGCCGGGCTTCCCGAGGGGGTGACCGTCGAGGTGGCGGGGCCCGCGGACGCCGGTGAGCTGCTGACCCTGCAGCGCGCGGCGTGGGTGCCCGAGGCCCGCCTGTACCGCGAGCCGGAGCTGCCGCCGCTGACGCAGACGCTGGAGGAGCTGCGCGCGGAGCTGGGCTCGATCACCGCCCTGAAGGCCGTCGCCGGTCACCGGATCGTCGGCACCGTGCGGGCCAGGGTGGACGGCGCGGTGCTGCGCGTGGAGCGCCTGGCCGTCGCCCCCGACTGGCAGGGGCGCGGCATCGGCTCGCACCTGCTCGCAGGGATCACCGACCGCCCCGGTCCCGGTGTGCGCACCGCGGCGCTGTTCACCGGTCACCTCAGCGCGGCGATGGCCCTGTACACCCGCCACGGGTACGTCGAGGAGCGCCGCGAGCAGCTGCGCGAGGGGCTCGTGGCCGTGCACCTGACGAAGGCCCTGCCGTGACGGCGGTGCGGGTGGTGACCGCCTACGACGCGCCGACCCTGATCGCCTTGCTGCGCACCGACCGCGCGTTCCTCGCACCCTTCGAGCCAGAGCGCGACGACGACTTCTTCACCGAGGCCCACCAGCGCGAGCTGATCACCACCGCGCTGGCGCGGCACGCCCAGGGCGTCGTCGTCCCGTGCGTGATCGTCCACGACGGCGTCGTCGTCGGGCGCATCACGATCAGCGACATCGTCCGCGGCCCCTTCCAGAACGGGCACCTCGGCTACTGGGTGAGCCAGTCCCACACCGGCCGCGGCGTGGCCACCGCGGCGGTCGCGGCCGTGGTGCGCCTGGCCTTCGGCGACCTGGGGCTGCACCGCCTGCAGGCCGGGACCCTCGTGCACAACACCGCCTCGCAGCGCGTGCTGGCGAAGAACGGGTTCACCCGGATCGGGACGGCGGCGCGCTACCTGCGCATCGCAGGCCGGTGGCAGGACCACGTCCTCCACCAGCTGCTGGCCGACCAGCCCGGCTGAGCGCCGCCAGCCCGCCGAGGGACGGCGCCCGCCGTCAGGGCGCCGGCGCGACGTCCGGTGCTGACCTGGCGCCCGGGTCCTCCCCGGTGTCCGGCGCCCCGCGCGCGTCCCCGGGCACCTCCGTGCCCGGGGCCACCGGCGGCTCACCGGGCACCTCGGTGCCCGGCGCCACCGGGGGCTCCGGCGCGGGCTCGGGTGCGCGCTCCTGCGCCGGGGGCGCCGGGGGCGCCGGAGCGGTGGGCGACGACGACGGCCGCCGCCTGCTCGCGCTCGGCGTCGGCGTCGGCGTCGGCTTGGGCCTGACCGTCGGGGTGCCGATGATCGACCGCGGGGGATCGGTGAAACCGGCGGCCGGGGTGCCCTCCAGGGCCCGGTCCATGTACTCGCGCCACGTCGGGGCGGCCACCGTGCCGCCGTACATCCTCCGGTGGCGCCTGCCGTCGATGGTGACCCCGTTGAGGCTGGTGCTGGCGTCGGGGAAGCCGATCCACACCGATGTGGACAGCGAGGGGGTGTAGCCGGTGAACCAGGTGGCCACGCTCAGGTTCGTCGTCCCCGTCTTGCCAGCGGCCACCCGCCGCTGCAGGCCCTGGCCCCGGGCGGTGCCCTTGGTGAGGGTGTTTCTCAGGGCGTACGTGACCCCGTTCGCGACGTCCGCGCTCATCACCGGTGCGCACGACGGTCCGGTGACGGGCACGGCGCCCCCCGCGCTGTCCACCACGGCGGTGATCGCCAGCGGCCGGCAGTACGTGCCCTGCGCGGCGAAGGTGGCGTAGGCGTTCGCGATCGCCAGCGGCGCGACCTCCCCGGCGCCCAGCGCCATGGACGGCGCGAGCTGCACGGGCTCACCGGTGTCGGCCTGCACGACCCCCAGCGCGGAGGTCATCGCCTGCACGTCGCACAGCTCCAGCTGCTGCTCGATCGCGGAGTACGCGGTGTTGACCGAGCCCGACGTGGCGTCCATCACCGACATGCGCCCGCCCTCCGCGGCGCCGTCCCCGGCGTTGCGCACCTTCCACACGTCCAGCTGCGGCCCGGGTGAGCACGAGCCGTTGCGGAAGCTCTGACCCGGCCAGGTGCGCTCGCTGGGCGCCTCGACGTCCGCCAGCAGCGTCTTGCCCTGCGAGAGCCACGTCGCCAGCACGAACGGCTTGAAGTTCGACCCGGGCTGCCACCCGCGCCCCCCACCGGACTGCAGGTCCACGTTGTAGTTGATCGACGTCGACCCGGCCGGGGCCTCGGGGGCGGAGGTGTAGGTCCGGTTCTGCGCCATCGCCACGACCTTGCCGCTGCCGGGTTCGATCGAGACGATGGACGCCGCGACACCGCTGGCGTCGTTGGGCACCCGCGAGTTCACGGTCTCCACGGCGGCCTGCTGCTTGCCCGGGTCCAGCGTGGTGGTGATCGTCAGCCCACCGCGGTACAGCTCCAGGGCCCGCTGCTCGGCGTCCGCGCCGAAGGCCGGGTCGGCGAGGAGGTGGCGCACCGCGAAGTCGCAGAAGTACCCCGAGGCGCCCGCCACGTCGCACCCGTTCGGGGTGTTCTGCACGTCGAGCTGCGCCTCGATGGGGGTGGCCACGGCGGCGTCGTACGCGGCCCGGTCGATCTTCCCCAGGTCCAGCATCCGCGCGAGCACCACGTCGCGCCGGGCGGTGGAGTCGACGGGGTTCTCCGTCGGGTTCAGCGCCGTCGGCCGCTGGACGATGCCCGCGAGCAGCGCCCCGTCGACCACCGACAGATCGGCCGCGCTCTTGTTGAAGTAGTGCCGGCTGGCCGTCTCGGCGCCGTACTGCCCGTCGCCGAAGTCGGCGATGTTCAGGTAGCGCTCGAGGATCTGCTCCTTCGTCAGCTGCTTCTCGGCGGCGATGGCGAGCTTGACCTCGCGCAGCTTGCGCGCGTACCCGGCGGCGCCCTCGCTCTGCCGCGCCGAGTACGCCGCCGCGCCGCGCTCCTCCACGCTGGCACCGGCCGGCAGCTGCGAGACGGCCTGCTCGACGAGCACGTTCTTCACCCACTGCTGGGTCAGGGTCGACGCGCCCTGGGACGACCCGCCGCCGCGGACGGCGTTGACCACCCCGGCGCGCACCACGCCCCGCGGGTCGACCCCGCCGTGGTCGTAGAAGCGGGAGTCCTCGATGGCGACGATGGCGTCCTTCAGGGGCTGGGCCATGCGGTCCAGGCCGACCACGATGCGGTTCTGGTAGTAGAACGTGGCCATCGGCGACCCGTCGGCGAACAGGATGCGCGACTGCTGGCTCAGCGGCTGCTCGGCCAGCGCCTCGGGCAGGTCGTTGAAGAGCCCGACGGTGCCCCGGGTGGCGTTCCCGGCCACCGCCACCCCGGGCGCGAGCACCCCGGCGGCGAGCACCCCGGACCCGACGCCGACGGCCACCAGCGCCGCGAGGAGCTTGGCGGACCTGGTGACACCTCCATTACCAGATCCGGGCGCGCGAGGAGGGAGGAACGACGTCGGCACGCCGGCAACCCTAGGGTCCGTGAGTGACGGGGGGCTACAACCAGGAGCCGGGGGTTCGAGCGCTCGGACCAGCGCTACGACGTCCGGTCACGGTCGAGCGCCCCGACGTCCCAGCCCTCCTCGACGCCGGCCCGGACCAGCGCCGCCCCGCTCGCGCTCAGCCCCCGTCGGCCAGCCGGCGCAGGATCCGCCCCAGGGCTGCCCGGTCCGCGTCGTCCAGACGCGCGAACAGCTCCTTGGCGCCGGTCGACCGGACCGCCTCGACCTCGGCGTGGGTGGCCCGCCCGGCCCCGGTCAGGCGCACCAGCACCGCCCGGCGGTCGCCAGGGTCGGTCGCCCGCTCCAGCAGCCCCCGCCCTTCCAGGCCGTCCACGACCTCGGTGGCCGACCGGGGCGCGATGTGCAGGGCGCCCGCCAGGTCCGAGACCCGCAGCGGGCCCGACGCCGCCGCGGCGACCCTCAGCGCCCTCGCCTGGTGCGGCGAGAGCCCCCACGGCTCCAGCGCCTCGCCCCAGCTGCGGCGCAGGGTGCCGGCGGCGCGCACCAGCAGGTCGCCGAGCGGGGCGTCGTCGGGCACCAGTCCACGATAGCCCTCGAAGTGCGCCACCCTCACCATGAGGTAACCTCAACACCTTGCGACGACCTGGAAGGACAGTGATCACGACGTACCAACCACCACCGGGGGGCCACGGACCTCCACCGGGCCCACCACCGGGAGCCGGCCGCGGTCCCGGCCGCGTCGACCCGGCCGACCGCGCCCAGCTCGCCCGCGTGCCCGTCTCGCTGGGCCGGGTCGCGGGCCTGTTCTCCCCGCACCGCCGGCAGATCGCCGTGGTGGTCACCCTGATCGTGATCTCCTCGGCCACCGCCCTGGCGACGCCCTTCCTGGTGCGCCTGGTCATCGACCGGGCGCTGCCCGAGCGCGACGTGGCGCTGCTCGCCTGGCTCGTCGCCGGGATGATCGCCGTCGCCGCGGTCACCGCGCTGCTCGGCGTCGTGCAGACGTGGCTGTCGACCACCGTCGGCCAGCGCGTCATGCACCAGCTGCGCTCCTCGGTGTTCACCCACCTGCAGCGCCAGTCGATCGGCTTCTTCACCCGCACCCGCGGGGGCGAGGTGCAGTCGCGGCTGACCAACGACATCGGCGCCATGCAGTCGGTGGTGACCTCCACCGCCACGTCGCTGGCGGCCAACGCGACGACGGTCGTGGGCACCGCGGTGGCCATGGCGGCGCTGAGCTGGCGGCTCTCGCTGCTCTCCCTGGTGGTGCTGCCCCCCGCCATCTGGCTCACCCGCCAGGTCGCGGTGATGCGACGTCGCGTCACCGCCACGCGGCAGCGCCGGATGGCGGACCTGCAGACCCAGGTCGAGGAGGGCCTGTCGGTCAGCGCGGTGCTGCTGAGCAAGACCCTGGGCACCGGCCCCGCGCAGTCCGCGCAGTTCACCGCCACGTCGGCGGACCTCTCCGCCCTCGAGGTCAGCAGCCAGCTCGCGGGCCGGTGGCGGATGGCTTCGATGAGCATCGTCTTCGCGGGCATCCCGGCGCTGATCTACCTCGCCGCCGGCCTGCCCGCCACCTCCGGGGGCATGACGATCGGCACCCTGGTCGCCTTCACCGCCCTGCAGGGCGCGCTGTTCCGCCCGCTGATGGGGCTGCTCGACGTCGGGGTGCAGCTGACCGCCTCCATGGCGCTGTTCAGCCGGGTCTTCGAGTACCTCGACCTCGAGGTCGACATCGAGGACCCGGTGCACCCGGTGGCGCTGGACCCCGCCCGCGCGCGCGGCGAGGTGCGCTTCGAGGGCGTGTCCTTCTCCTACCCCGACGCCGCCCGCCCCGCCGTGCGCGACGTCGACGTCACCGTGCCCGCCGGCACCACCACCGCCCTGGTGGGGGAGACGGGGTCGGGCAAGACGACGATGGCGTCCCTCGTCGCCCGCCTGCACGACCCCCAGCGCGGGCGCGTGAGCATCGACGGCGTGGACGTGCGCGACATCTCCCTGGAGACGCTGTCCCACCTCGTCGGGGTGGTCTCCCAGGAGACGTACCTGCTGCACACCACCGTGAGCGAGAACCTGCGCGTCGCCCGGCCCGGGGCGACCCGGGCCGAGATCGAGCAGGCCGCCCGACGCGCCCAGGTGCACCACGTGATCACGGCCCTGCCCCAGGGCTACGACACCGTCGTCGGCGCGCGCGGTCACCGCTTCTCCGGGGGCGAGAAGCAGCGCCTCGCCATCGCCCGCACGCTGCTGAGGGACCCGGCCGTCCTGGTGCTCGACGAGGCCACCAGCGCGCTCGACAACGAGACCGAGCGGGCGGTGCAGGCGGCCCTCGACGAGGCCAGCCGCGACCGGACGACGATCACCATCGCCCACCGCCTGTCCACCGTCCGCGACGCCGACGCCATCCTGGTGCTCGACGCCGGCCGCATCGTCGAGCGCGGCACCCACGAGGAGCTGCTCGCCCACGGGGGTCGCTACGCGCGGCTCGCCGCCGGCGGCGACCGGGCGGCGTCCGCCCCCGCTGCAGCGGCGTCCGCCCCGCCCCTGGCGAGGGCTGGCCGCCACGGGCGCCCCGCCGGGGTGCTGGCGGGATGAGCCCGGCGCGGCCCGTGATCGGGGTCCTGGCGCTGCAGGGCGACGTCGCCGAGCACCTCAGCGCCCTGGAGCGGGCCGGCGCCGCCCCGACGAGGGTGCGCCGCCCCGCCGAGCTGGCCGCCGTCGACGCCCTGGTCGTACCCGGGGGGGAGTCCACGGCGATGGACAAGCTGGCCCGGGTCTTCGACCTGCACACCGCCGTCGCCGAGCGCATCACCGGCGGCCTGCCCGTCTACGGCTCCTGCGCCGGGATGATCCTGCTGGCCGACCGGCTGGTCGACGGTGCCGCGGGGCAGCGCACGTTCGGGGGCCTGGACGTCGCGGTGCGCCGCAACGCCTTCGGCCGCCAGGTGGAGTCCTTCGAGGAGGACCTGGCCGTGCCGGCGCTGGGCGCTGCGGGTCTGGGCGACCAGCCGCTGCGCGCGGCGTTCATCCGCGCGCCGTGGGTGGAGGAGGCCGGGTCGGGTGTCGAGGTCCTCGCCCGGGTGCGCACGGGGGCGGCGGCCGGGCGGATCGTCGCCGTCCGCCAGGGCCCGCTGCTGGCGACGTCCTTCCACCCCGAGATCACCGGCGAGCTGCGGGTGCACCGGCTGTTCGTGGCGGTGGTGCAGGCGGTGCACGGGGACGCCTCGTCGGGGTCGGCGGCTAGCATCGACGGCCATCGCTACTAGAGGACGGGCAGGTGGAGCGTGTCAGGCCACTCCAAGTGGGCTACGACGAAGCACAAGAAGGCCGTCGTCGACGCCAAGCGCAGCTCGATGTTCGCCAAGCTCATCAAGAACGTGGAGGTCGCCGCCCGCAGCGGGGGCGCTGACCTCGCGGGCAACCCGACCCTCTTCGACGCCGTGCAGCGGGCGAAGAAGTCGAGCGTGCCGAACGAGAACATCGACCGCGCCGTCAAGCGCGGCTCCGGCGCCGAGACCGGGGGCGCGGAGTACCAGACGATCATGTACGAGGGGTACGCCGCGCACGGCGTCGCGGTGCTCGTGGAGTGCCTCACCGACAACCGCAACCGCGCCGCGGCCGACGTCCGCATCGCCTTCACCCGCAACGGCGGCGCGATGGCCGACCCCGGCAGCGTCGCGTACCTCTTCACCCGCAAGGGCCTGGTGCTCGTGCCGAAGGAGGGCACCACCGAGGACGACGTGCTCGGCGCCGTCCTCGACGCCGGCGCCGAGGAGGTCAACGACCTCGGGGACGCCTTCGAGGTGATCAGCGAGGCCACCGACCTGGTGCCGGTGCGCACCGCCCTGCAGGGCGCTGGCATCGAGTACGACTCCGCGGAGGTCTCCTTCGTCCCGTCACTGCAGGTGCCGCTGGACGCCGACGCCGCCGCCCCGGTGCTGCGCCTGATCGACGCCCTGGAGGACAGCGACGACGTGCAGAACGTCTTCGCGAACCTCGAGGTCCCCGATGAGGTGCTGAGCCGGGTCTGATCCGCGCGACCCATCCGTGCCCACCTCCCGCACAGGAGTGCGAAGGTGGGGGGGTGCGCGTGCTGGGGGTCGACCCGGGTCTGACCCGGTGCGGGTGGGGCGTCGTCGACGGCCTGCCCGGGCGCCGGGCGGCGCTGGTGGACGTCGGGGTGGTGCGCACGCCCACCGAGGCGCCGCTCGCAGAGCGCCTGCTCGCCGTGGCCGAGGGGTTGGAGGAGGTGCTGGCGCGCCTGCAGCCCGACGCCGTCGCCGTCGAGCGGGTCTTCGCCCGCGCCGACGTCTCCACCATCATGGGCACCGCCCAGGCCTCGGGGGTGGCGATGATGCTCGCCGCCCGCGCCGGGCTGCCCGTGGCCACCCACACCCCGAGCGAGATCAAGGCCGCCGTCACCGGGCAGGGGCGCGCCGGCAAGGAGCAGGTCACCACGATGGTCACGCGCATCCTGGAGCTGCGCGAGCGCCCCCGCCCCGCCGACGCCGCCGACGCCCTGGCCATCGCCATCTGCCAGCTGTGGCGCGGTGGGCCCGCGATCGGGTCCACCAACGGGCGCGGGGCGCCGACGGCCGCGCAGAATGCGTGGGCCCGTGCCGCCGAGCGGGCCGCCCGGGCGGGGTCGTCCTGGTGATCGCCTCCGTGATCGCCCCGTGATCGCCTCAGTGCGCGGCCCCGTGCTCGCCCTGCGCCTGGACGCCGCGGTGGTCGACGTCGGAGGCGTGGGGATGCTCGTGCACGCCACGCCGCCGACGCTGGCCGACCTGCGCCACGGCGCGGAGGCGACCCTGCACACCTCGCTGGTGGTCCGGGAGGACTCCCTGACCCTGTTCGGCTTCCCCGACGTCGACGAGCGCGACGTCTTCGAGTCCGTGCAGACCGTCTCCGGCGTGGGGCCGCGACTGGCGCTGGCGATGCTGGCGGTGCTGAGCCCGGAGGACCTGCGCCGCGCCGTCGCGGGGCAGGAGCTGACCACGCTGATGAAGGTGCCCGGCATCGGGAAGAAGGGCGCGCAGCGCATCGTCCTCGAGCTCGGCGACCGGCTCGGGGCGCCCGCCGGGCGCGTCGGTGCCAGCGCCGGCTCACCGGCGTCTCCCCCCGAGGAGCCCGCGGGTGCACCGTCCGCCGTGATCGAGGCCCTGGTGGGCCTGGGGTGGAGCGCGAAGCAGGCCGAGGACGCCGTGGCGGCGGTGACCGCGGAGCAGGGGCCGGCCGCGGGTGGGGCGGCCGGTGGGGCGTCCAGCGACCTCGCCGAGGTGCTGCGCGCCGCGCTGCGCCACCTGGGGCGGCGATGAGCGGCGACGCCGCGAGGGAGCAGGCAGCCCGGGAGGAGGCGGCGCTCGCCCGGCTGGAGGCCGCCGAGGCGCAGCGGCTCGAGCACCTCGCCGAGGGAGTCCGCGTCGTCGCGACGTCCGCCGACGAGCGGGAGCGGGCCGCGGAGTCCGCGCTGCGGCCCGGGAGCCTCGACGACTTCGTGGGCCAGGCCACCGTCCGCGAGCAGCTCTCCCTGGTGCTGGAGGCGGCCCGTGCCCGCTCCGGGCCCCCCGACCACGTGCTGCTCTCCGGGCCGCCCGGCCTCGGCAAGACCACCCTGGCGATGATCATCGCCACGGAGATGGGCGCGTCGCTGCGCATCACCTCGGGCCCAGCGATCCAGCACGCCGGTGACCTCGCCGCGGTCCTGACCTCGCTGGAGGAGGGCGACGTCCTCTTCGTCGACGAGGTGCACCGCGTGGCGCGGCCCGCCGAGGAGCTGCTGTACGTGGCGATGGAGGACTACCGCGTCGACGTCGTGGTCGGCAAGGGCCCCGGCGCCACCGCCATCCCCCTGGAGCTGCCCCCGTTCACCCTCGTCGGCGCCACGACCCGCGCCGGGCTGCTGCCGGCGCCGCTGCGCGACAGGTTCGGGTTCACCGCGCACCTGGACTTCTACTCCGCCGCGGAGCTGGAGCGGGTGCTGCACCGCTCCGCGGCGCTGATGGGGGTGCCCGTCGACGCGGCGGGCGCGGAGGAGATCGCCCGCCGCTCGCGCGGCACCCCGCGCATCGCCAACCGCCTGCTGCGCCGGGTGCGCGACTGGGCGCAGGTGCGCGGGTCCGGTCACGTCGACCGCGGCGCGGCGCGGGCGGCGCTGGAGGTCTACGAGGTCGACGACATCGGCCTGGACCGCCTCGACCGCGCGGTGCTGCGCTCGCTGTGCCGCACCTTCGGCGGCGGCCCGGTGGGTCTGTCGACGCTGGCGGTGGCCGTGGGGGAGGAGGCGGAGACGGTCGAGACCGTCGTCGAGCCGTTCCTGGTGCGCGAGGGCCTGCTGGGTCGCACCCCGCGGGGGCGCATCGCCACCGACGCCGGCTGGCGGCACCTCGGCCTGGAGCCGCCACTGCCGACCGGGCACGGTGCGGCGGCGCGCCAGGGCACCGCGCAGATGCCCCTGGACCTGACCGGGCGCTCCGGCGAAGGCCCGATCCCCCCGGATGCGGCGGGTATGGTCGATCCGGTTCGGGATCCTCCGCCTGACCGCCACCGACCGCCACGCACTGCCACCGCCCACTGACCGCTACTGGCCCCACCCGCGACGGCCCCGCGCTGGCGGTGCTCGCGGCGCCGGCGAGAGGACCCCATGCTCGACTCCGGCCTGCTGCTGCCGCTGCTGCTGCTCATCCCGCTGCTGCTGATCTTCACCAGCGGCCGGCGGCGCCAGAAGGAGGCAGCCGCGACGCAGGCCAGGCTCGCGCCGGGCGCCGACGTGGTCACCACGGCGGGGCTGCACGCGCGCGTCGTGGAGGTCGCCGACACCACGGTGCTGCTGGAGGTCGCCCCCGGGGTGCGCACGCGATGGGCTCGCGGGGCCGTCGCCCGCGTCGTCGCCGCGGACGGTGCCGCTGCGGCGCCCGACGGCGTCCGGGGTCCCGACGCCGTCCCGGGCCCCGGCGACCCCGAGGTGCCGCCGCGCTGAGCGCGCACCGACCCGGGTCCGACCACACCCGCCGCGCAACCACCGAGGAAGGCACCCGTGCCGAGCAACACCGTGTCGCGAGCCCGCCGGACCCTGGTCCTGCTGGTCGTCCTGCTCCTCGCCGGGGTGGGTGGTCTCGCTGCGGCGGTCCAGTACTCCACGGCGAGCTGGGGCCCGCGCCTGGCCCTGGACCTGGCGGGCGGCACCGAGATCGTGCTCACCCCGGAGCTGGACCCCGGTGAGGGGCAGATCACCGAGCAGGTGATCGCCGACTCCATCGCGATCATCCGCCAGCGGGTGGACTCCACCGGCGTCTCCGAGGCGGAGGTGACCAGCGAGGGCGGGGAGAACATCGTCGTCAGCCTCCCCGGGCGACCCGAGGAGCAGGCCGAGGCCCGCGAGCTCGTGCAGCAGGCGGCCGAGATGACCTTCCGTCCCGTGCTGGTCGCCGCGCCCACCGCGCCCGTGGACCCCGGTCTGGAGGGGGGGACCCCGCAGGACGAGGTGCAGCCCCCGGCGGAGGCGCCCGCCGAGAGCCCGGCGCCCGCTGAGAGCCCGACGCCCGCTGAGAGCCCTGAGCCGGGCGAGAGCTCAGCGCCGGCGCCCACGCCCACCACCGACGGCAGCGTCATCCCGCCGGCCCTGCTCGCGGCGACCGAGCCGGCCCCCGCCGAGCCCGTCCCCGCCGAGCCGGCCCCGGTGGACCCGGTCGCACCGGTGGACCCTGCCGCCCCCGTCATCGATGAGGGCCCGAGCTCCCTGACGCAGATCACCCCCGAGATCGCCACGGCCTTCGACGCGCTCGACTGCAGCAACCCCGTCGCCGTCGGCACGGCCCTGGAGGACGACCCGACGGCCCCCGTGGTCACCTGCGACACCGACGGCGCCGCCAAGTACGTGCTCGGCCCCGTGGAGATCGCGGGTGCGCGCATCGACGGCGCGACCGCCGGACGGGGAGCCACCAGCACCGGGGCACCCACCGGGGAGTGGGTGGTGAACCTCGAGCTCGACGGCGACGGCGGCGACGCCTTCGCCGCCACCAGCGAGCGCCTGACGCAGCTGGAGCCGCCGCGCAACCAGTTCGCCATCGTCCTGGACGGCACGGTGATCTCCGCGCCGCGCGTGAACCAGATCATCTCCGGCGGGCAGGCCGAGATCAGCGGGGGCTTCACGCAGGACAGCGCCACGACCCTGGCGAACCAGGTGCAGTTCGGGGCCCTGCCCATCTCCTTCACGGCGGAGACCATCAACCAGATCAGCGCCACGCTCGGCGCGGAGCAGCTGGAGAGCGGCATCCTCGCCGGCCTCCTCGGTCTCGTGCTGGTCGCGGCGTACTCCCTGCTCCAGTACCGCCTCCTCGGCCTGGTGACCATCGGCAGCCTCGTGGTCGCCGCGGCGCTGACCTACCTCTCCATCGCCCTGCTGGGGTGGACGCAGGGCTACCGCCTCAGCCTCGCCGGCGTCGCTGGGCTCATCATCGGCATCGCGATCACCGCCGACTCCTTCATCGTGTTCTTCGAGCGCGTCCGCGACGAGGTCCGCGAGGGCCGGCCGCTGGTGGCGGCCGTGCACACCGGGTGGCTGCGCGCCCGCCGCACGATCCTCATCTCGGGTCTGATCAACCTCCTGGGCGCCGTCGTGATCTTCGTGCTCGCCGTCGGCAGCGTGCGCGGCTTCGCCTTCACCCTCGGCCTGACCACGATCATCGACCTGGTCGTGGTGTTCCTCTTCTCCGTCCCCGTGATGGTGCTGCTGGCCCGCGTGCCGTTCTTCGCCCGCGGCCAGCGCCTCTCCGGCCTGGACGCCGCGCACCTCGGGCGCAGCGCGGCGTACGTCGGGCGCGGCCGCGTCCGCACCCTCGGCGAGCGCCGGCGCCCGGTGGACGACGCACCGCGCCTGACCATCGCCGAGCGCAAGGCCGTCGCGGCCGCCGGCCTCGCGGACCCGCCCGGTCCCGTCACGGACGACGGGGCCGACCGGGACGCCGCTGCGGAAGGCGACCGTCCCGCCGCCGATGACGCCCCCGACGACGCCCCGCGGCGCAGCAGGGGTTCTCAGCGCTCCGGGTCCCCTGCGGGCACCGCCACCGCCACCCGTCCCGGCCGGCGCCGCAGGGGCGCCCCGTCCGAGGAGGACCCGTCGTGAGCGCCACGTCCTTCGGCGACGACCTCTACACCGGTCGCCGTTCCTACCCGATCCTCGCCCGACGCCGTCTCTGGTACGCGCTCTCCGGGGCGCTGGTGCTCCTGTCGGTGGTCCTGCTGGCCACCCGCGGCCTGAACGCCGGCGTCGACTTCAGCGGCGGCTCGGAGTTCCGGGTCTCCGCCGTCGCCGACACGTCCTCCCAGATCGGCCAGGAGGCCGTGGAGTCCGTGGTGCCCGAGGCCCAGGACGCCCGCGTCTCCACCGTCGGCCGCGACAGCGTGCGGGTGCAGACCGAGTCGCTCGACGCGCAGCAGACCACCGAGGTCACCGCCGCGCTGGCCGACGCCTACGGCGTGGAGGTCGGCGACATCGCCAGCTCCGTCGTGGGCCCGTCGTGGGGCGGGGACGTCACGCGGCAGGCCCTGATCGGGCTCGCGGTCTTCATCGCCCTGGCCGGGGCGGTGATGGCCCTGTACTTCCGCACCGCGCGGATGTCGCTCGTGGCGCTGATCGCCCTGGTGCACGACGTGGTGCTCACCGCGGGCGTGTACTCCCTCAGCGGGCTGGAGGTGACGCCGTCCACCGTCATCGGGTTCCTCACGATCCTCGGGTACTCCCTCTACGACACCGTGGTGGTCTTCGACAAGATCCGCGAGAACACGCGTCGGGCGATGGCCGGCACGGAGCAGACCTTCGTCGAGGCGGTGAACCTCGCCGTGAACCAGACGCTGGTGCGCTCGATCAACACCACCGTCATCGCGCTGCTGCCGGTCGCCTCGATCCTCTTCGTCGGTTCCCTGCTGCTGGGCGCGGGCACCCTGCGCGACATCGCCCTGGCGCTGTTCGTCGGCATGCTCGCCGGGGCGTACTCCTCGGTGTTCCTCGCCCCGCCGCTGTACGCGCAGCTGATGGCCGCCCGCCCCGAGGTCGCGGCGCACGCGCAGCGGGTGGCCGACGCGCGCGCCGGCGTCGCGGCCCCCGACCGGGAGCCTGCAGTGGCGTCGAGCCGGGCGTCCGGCGCGCCGGTGAGCGGGTCGCTGCTGGACGTCGACGCGCGCGGTGCGTGAGCGTGGGCCTCGGCAGCGCGCCCCGTGGACAGCCGCGCCCGCGGGAGCGGGGCGCCGATACCCTCGACACTCGGCGCACACCGGGGCGCCGGGTGGGGAGGGTCCATGACCGAGCAGACCGGGTCGCGAGCGGACACGGCTGAGGACGCCGGGGACGGTGCTCCCGTGTCCGTGGCGGATCCCGCCCCGCGGGCCGCTCCCGCCGCAGCCCCCGGCACCGGCTCCCGCTCCGCCACGAGCTCGGCGATGACCACCGATGCGCCGCCGCTGACCGCGGTGACCCACGCCGACGCCGCAGAGGCACGCGGCCACGACACCGGCCCGGTGAGCCTGCGGGCCCGCTTCGCCCGCCTCGGTGGGCGTGCGAGCGCCCCGCAGGCCATCGAGCCCCTGGTCGCCACCGTGCGCGGCAACCACCCCAAGTCCGACACCGGCGTGATCGAGCGCGCCTACGCCGTCGCCGAGCGCGCCCACCGGGGTCAGAGCCGCAAGAGCGGCGCCCCGTACATCACCCACCCCGTCGCGGTCGCGACGATCCTCGCGGAGCTGGGCATGACCCCGCAGACCATCGCGGCGGCGCTGCTGCACGACACCGTCGAGGACACGCAGTACTCCCTGGCGGCGTTGCGCGCGGAGTTCGGCGACGAGGTCGCGATGCTCGTCGACGGGGTCACCAAGCTCGACAAGGTCGTCTACGGGGAGGCCGCCCAGGCCGAGACGGTGCGCAAGATGGTCGTCGCGATGGCCAAGGACATCCGCGTGCTGGTCATCAAGCTCGCCGACCGGCTCCACAACGCGCGCACCTGGGGCTTCGTGCCGTCGTCCTCGGCGGAGAGGAAGGCCCGCGAGACCCTGGAGATCTACGCCCCACTGGCGCACCGCCTGGGCATGAACACGATCAAGTGGGAGCTGGAGGACCTCTCCTTCGCCACCCTGTACCCCGGGGTGCACCAGGAGGTCGTGCGGCTGGTCGCCGAGCGCGCCCCGGCCCGCGAGGAGTACCTCGCCGAGGTCAGCGACCAGGTGGGGGCCGACCTGCGGGCCGCGAAGATCAAGGCCGTGGTCACGGGCAGGCCCAAGCACTACTACTCCGTGTACCAGAAGATGATCGTCGGGGGCCACGACTTCACCGACATCTACGACCTGGTCGCCGTGCGGGTCCTGGTGGAGTCGGTGCGCGACTGCTACGCCGTCCTGGGTGCCCTGCACGCGCGGTGGAACCCCGTGCCGGGGCGCTTCAAGGACTACATCGCGATGCCGAAGTTCAACATGTACCAGTCGCTGCACACCACGGTGATCGGGCCCGAGGGCAAGCCCGTGGAGATCCAGATCCGCACGCACGCCATGCACCGCCGCGCCGAGTACGGGGTCGCAGCGCACTGGAAGTACAAGGAGGGCGGGGGCCGCAGCGCCGAGACCGGCGCTCGGGACGGTGGGGCCGGCGCGGTGGGTGACATGTCGTGGCTGCGCCAGCTCGTGGACTGGCAGCAGGAGACCTCCGACCCCGGGGAGTTCCTGGAGTCGCTGCGCTTCGAGATCAACGCCGCCGAGGTGTTCGTCTTCACGCCCAAGGGGGAGGTCATCGGGCTCCCGGCGGGCTCGACCCCGGTGGACTTCGCCTACGCGGTGCACACCGAGGTGGGCCACCGCACCATGGGCGCTCGCGTGAACGGGCGGCTCATCGCCCTGGAGTCGGCGCTGGAGAACGGCGACGTCGTCGAGATCTTCACCTCCCGCGTGGAGACGGCCGGGCCCAGCCGCGACTGGCTGGTGTTCGTCAAGAGCCCGCGGGCCCGCAACAAGATCCGGTCGTGGTTCTCCAAGGAGCGCCGCGAGGAGGCCATCGAGCGCGGCAAGGACGCCATCGCCAAGGCGATGCGCAAGCAGCACCTGCCCATCCAGCGCCTCATGTCGCACGAGTCGCTGGTGGGCATCGCGCACGAGATGCGCCACGCCGACGTCTCCGCGCTGTACGCCGCGGTGGGCGAGAACCACATCTCCGCCCAGTCCGTCGTGGAGCGGCTCATGACCTCCCTCGGAGGGGAGCAGGCTGCGCAGGAGGACATCGCCGAGGCGGCGGTGCCCACCCGCGCCGCCCGGCGGCCCCGGGCGGGGGACCCCGGGGTCGCGGTGGTGGGCGCGGACGACGTGCTGGTCAAGCTCGCCCGGTGCTGCACCCCGGTGCCCGGAGACCCGATCATGGGCTTCGTCACGCGCGGTCAGGGCGTGTCCGTGCACCGGGAGGACTGCAGCAACGTCGCGGGGCTGCGCGCGCAGCCGGAGCGGGTCGTCGGGGTGTCGTGGGCGCCGGGCACCACCACGCTGTTCCTCGTGCAGATCCAGGTCGAGGCCCTCGACCGCGCGCGCCTGCTGTCGGACATCACGAGGGTGCTCTCCGACCACCACGTCAACATCCTGTCGGCGTCGGTGACCACCTCGAGGGACCGCGTGGCGATCAGCCGCTTCACCTTCGAGATGGCTGACCCCAGCCACCTCGACGCCGTGATCGCCGCTGCGCGACGGGTGGACGGGGTCTTCGACGCCTACCGGACGACGGGCAAGCGGGCCGACGCGGGGGTGTAGGCGCCCGCAGCCGCGCCGGTGGCTCAGCCGGCGTCCGCCGCCGCCCGTCGGGCCAGGTCCAGCCACACCTGCCGCGCCTCGAGGGACGAGCGGGCGTCACCGGCCGCCCGCTGGTCACCGCTGGCCTCGGCGCGCTCCAGCTGCGCCCGCAGATCGGCCACCGCCCGCTCGAGCTGCTCGATGGCCCCCTCGGCCCGCGCGCGGGTCTCCGGGTTGGAGCGGCGCCACACGTCCTGCTCGGCGGAGCCCACCGCCTGCTCCACCGCGCGCATCCGCCCCTCGACCCGGTTGATGTCGGCCCGCGGGACCTTGCCCGCGGCCTCCCACCGCTCCTGGACATCGCGCAGGGCCGCCTTCGCGGCGCGGTGGTCGCGCACGGGCAGCAGCGCCTCGGCCTCGGTGAGGAGCGCCTCCTTCACCACGAGGTTCCGCGCGAAGTCCTCGTCCTCGACGGCCGCCGCCGCGTGGCGCGCGGCGAAGAAGGCGTCCTGAGCGGCGCGGAACCGGGCCCACAGCGCGTCGTCGTCGCGGCGCGAGGCGTGGCCGGCGGCCCGCCACCGGTCCATCAGCTGCCGGTACGCCGAGGCCGTGGAACCCCAGTCGGTGGAGCTGGTCAGGGCCTCGGCCTCGGCGACCACCGCCTCCTTGGCGGCCTTCGCCTCGGTGTTGGACGACTCCAGCGCCGTGAAGTGCGCGCGCCTGGCCCGGTCGAAGCCGGTGCGGGCCGCGCTGAAGCGCTTCCACAGCTCGTCCTCCCCGCGCTTGTCGAGCTTGGTCCCGGAGCGCTGCTGCTCCTTCCACGCCTCGAGGAGCACGCGCAGCCGCTCACCGCTGGGCCGCCACTGCATCTTGGCCGGATCGGTGGCAGCGATCGACTCCGCCTCCTCGACCACGGCCGCGCGAGCTGCGCGAGCCTCCTCGCGGGCGGCGGTGCGCACGGCATCGGCCTCGGCACGACGTGACGCCGCCACGCCCTCCAGGTCGCGGGTGCGCTGGGCGAGACCCTCGAGGTCACCGACGACGGGCGCGGAGCCCAGAGCAGCGCGCACCCCGCGCAGCGTGCCGACCGCGTCGGCGGGCGCCAGGGACGAGTCCGCCAGGCGCTGCTCGACCTGCTCGACCTGGTCGACGAGGTCGTCGTAGGCGACGCCGAACGGGGCCAGCGCGGAGGACGGGTCGCCCTCGGCGGTGCCCACCTCGCGCTCGCCGTCGGCGGTGCGCACGAACACCGCACCGTCCTCCGCGACGCGTCCCCACGGGGCGGGGTCGCTGGCCGGGCGGGTGTGAACCGGTGCCGGTTCCGGAGTGGTGGTGCCGCCACCGGCTGAGGGCGGCCTCGCCGCGGCGGCGGTCGGCCGGGGGAGCGGTCGGGGCACGGGGCGGGGGACCGGGCGCGCCGCGGGCACCGGCGTCTCGGGCACCGGCTCCTGCGATGCGGGCACCGACTGCTCGGGCGGTGCCGAGTCCTCGGGCTGCACCGGCTCCACGAGGCCCTCGGGCTCCTCAGGGTCGTGGGGCTGCTCGGTCACTGGACGCTCACCTGGTCCAGGGTCACCGGCTCGACCGGTCGCCCGTCGGGGGCCCCGCCCTCGGCGCCGGCCGCGGCGACGCCCTGCACGACGTCCAGGCCGCCGGTGACCCGCCCGAAGACGGTGTAGCCCCCCGCGGCGTCGCTGGGGATGGTGGAGTCCTGGTAGACGATGAAGAACTGGCTGCCCATGCTCTCCCCGTTCCCGCCGCGGCGGGCCATCGCCAGCGACCCCGCGGGGTACAGGTCGTCCGCTGGCGCGTTCTCCACCGGCCCGTAGGAGTACCCGGGCCCACCCGTCCCGGTGCCCGTGGGGTCGCCGCACTGCAGCACGAAGATGCCCTCGCTCACCAGCCGGTGGCACTCGGTGCCGTCGAAGTAGCCGTCCTGCGCGAGGGTGACGAAGGAGGCGACGGTGGCGGGCGCGGCCGCGCCGTCCAGCTCCACCGCGACGGGCCCGGCGGAGGTGGTGATCGTGCCGGCCCAGGTGCGCGCCTCCGCGAGCGCCGGGTCCGGTGCGGTGCCCGTCTCGACGGGCTCCGGTGCGGCGGTGCCGGTCTCGGCGGGTGGCGCTGCGGTCTGCGTGCCACCACCGCGCACCGCGGCGACCGCCCCGACGACCACGAGCAGGCCCGCGATGAGGCCGGCGACCACGGCCAGGGTGCGCCGGCGGCGGGCGAGAGCGGCCTCGCGGGCCCCATGGCCCTCCGAGAGGGCCTCGCTGCGGCGCGGGGCGCTGCCGCGCTCGCTCGTGCTGGACACCGCGTGCTCCTCGGATCGGGTGGCGCGGCACCCGGTGGGGGGGAGCCGCGGGGGCGCCGGTCAGTCTAGGGGCGCCCTCGGAGGGCACGGATAGGCTCCGCCGGTGCTCCTCGCCGCGGTGCCCGACGCCCTGATCGGCACCAACTGCTACGTGCTGGCCCCCGCCGCGGGGGAGGAGTGCCTGGTCGTCGACCCCGGCTTCGACGTGCTCGACCGGCTCGGTGAGGTGCTCTCGGCGCACCGGCTGCGGCCCGCGGCGGTGCTGCTGACCCACGGCCACGCCGACCACGTGTGGTCGGTGACGCCGGTGTGCGGGCGCGGGGCCTCCGCGCTGCCCGCGCTGGTGCACGCCGATGACGCCCACCGCCTCACCGACCCGCTGGCGCACCTCAGCGGGCCGCTGCTCGCGATGCTCGAGCAGCACTTCGGCGCCGCGCCCACCTGGGCGGAGCCCGACGAGGTGCGCACCCTCACCGGCGCAGCCGAGCACCTGACCGTGGCCGGCATCGACCTGGTCGCCCAGCACGCCCCCGGTCACACCGAGGGCTCCACGGTCTTCGTCCTCGACGCCGTGCCGGCGGGTGCGCTGGGGGCCGCCGTGACGTCCACCGTGCTCTCCGGCGACGTGCTCTTCGCGGGCAGCGTCGGGCGCACCGACCTCCCGGGCGGCGACCGGGGCGCGATGGAGCGCTCCCTGCGCGACGTCGTCCTGCCCATGCCGGATGACCGCCTGGTGCTGCCCGGGCACGGCGAGGCGACCACCGTGGGCCGCGAGCGCGTGACCAACCCGTTCCTGCTGCACCTGAGCTGAGGAGGACACGCCCGTGCCACCGCGCACAGCCCCGCCCACGTCGCTGTCGGGATTCCCCGAGCTGCTGCCCGCCCAGCGGGTGGTCGAGGCGCGGGTCCTGGAGCAGCTGCGCACCACCTTCGAGCTGCACGGCTTCGCGGGCGTCGAGACGCGCGCGGTCGAGCCGCTGTCGGTCCTGCTGCGCAAGGGCGAGATCGACCAGGAGGTGTACGTGCTGCGGCGCCTGGCCGACCGCACCCACCACACCGCCGACGACGCTCCCGCGACCGGGGGCGA
Source organism: uncultured Quadrisphaera sp. (assembly GCA_964242735.1). Classification (GTDB taxonomy): domain Bacteria; phylum Actinomycetota; class Actinomycetes; order Actinomycetales; family Quadrisphaeraceae; genus CADCUY01. Next base: position 45,387 of record CAXTAK010000001.1, read on the forward strand.
CGACGCGCTGGCCCTGCACTACGACCTCACCGTGCCGTTCGCCCGCTACCTGGTGGAGAACGCCGGGCAGTTGGAGTTCCCCTTCCGCCGCTACCAGGTGCAGAAGGTGTGGCGCGGCGAGCGTCCGCAGGAGGGCCGGTACCGGGAGTTCACCCAGGCCGACGTCGACGTCGTCGACCGCGACGTCCTCGCCGCCCACCACGACGTCGAGCTCGCCGCGGTGATGGCGCAGGCCCTGGCCGCGCTGCCCCTGCCACCGGTGCGCCTGCAGGTGAACAACCGCAAGCTCGTCGAGGGCTTCCACCGCGGCCTCGGGGTCCGCGAGGAGGACCTTCCGGCGGTCCTGCGGGCCGTCGACAAGCTCGACAAGGTGGGTGAGGCCGGTGTCGCGGCCCTGCTGGGTGCGGAGGCGGGGTTGGACGACGGCCAGGTCGCCTCGGCGCTGGCCCTGGCGCGCCTGACCGGCACCGGCGACGCCCTCGCCGGTCAGGTGCGGGCGCTGGGGGTCTCCCACCCGATGCTCACCGAGGGCCTGGAGGAGCTGCTCGCCGTGCTCGCCGGGGCCCGCCACATCGCAGACGCCTCGGCGGGGCGCGTCAGCGTCGTCGCCGACCTGTCCATCGCCCGGGGGCTCGATTACTACACCGGCACCGTCTACGAGACCCGGATGGCCGGGTACGAGTCCCTGGGCTCGATCTGCTCCGGGGGCCGCTACGACGCGCTGGCCACCGACGGGCGCACCACCTACCCCGGGGTGGGCATCTCCCTGGGGGTGACGCGGGCGCTGGTGCCGCTCCTCGCGCGCGGGGTGCTCACCGCCTCGCGGCCCACCCCGAGCGCGGTGGTCGTCGCCGTGACCTCGGACGACGCGCGCGCGTCGTCCGACGCGGTCGCCGCCGCGCTGCGCGCCCGGGGCATCGCCGCCGAGGTGTCCCCGAGCGCGGCGAGGTTCGGCAAGCAGATCCGGTACGCGGACCGGCGCGGCGTCCCCTTCGTGTGGTTCCCCCCCGCCGGCACCTCCGGTGGCGGGCACGAGGTCAAGGACATCCGCTCGGGGGAGCAGGTGCCCGCCGACCCCGCGTCGTGGACGCCGCCCGAGGCCGACCTGCGGCCCGCCGTGCTCCGCGCGCCGGGGTGACCCCGGGACCGGCCGCGCACCTCCACCGCCCCTCCCGGGCGTCACACTGGCGGCTCGACGTCGCCGCGGTGCCACCGACACCGCCCCGACCCACCAGACCGGCAGGAAGGGCGCCATGACCACCGACGCCGCACCCCGACCCACCACGGGCTCCAACGGCGCTGCGGTGCGCGACTCGCTCGCCCAGCAGGGCGTGAGCTCCGACGAGGTGCACGCCGCGCTGCGCGCCTCGGTGCGCCGCCTCGGGGAGCTGCTCGGCGAGGCGCTGACCCGGCACGAGGGCGCCGACCTCCTCGACCTGGTCGAGCGGGTGCGGCACCTCGCCCGTCGCGACGACGGCGGCGAGGAGCTGCAGCGGCTGCTCGCGACGGTGGACGACGCGACCGCCATCGTGCTGGCCCGCGCCTTCGCCGCGTACTTCCAGCTGGCGAACATCTCCGAGCAGCAGCACCGGGCCACCGAGCTGCGCTCGACCGCGCCCGACGGGCTGACCGTCACGGCCGACAGGATCGCCGCCGCCCTCGCCGACGGGAGCCTGGACGTCGAGCTGGCGCAGTCCGTCGTCGACCGCCTGGAGCTGCGGCCCGTCTTCACCGCCCATCCCACCGAGGCGTCCCGGCGCTCGGTGCTCGACCTGCTGCTCAGGGTCGCGGAGACCATCGAGGCCCTCGAGGACCCGCGCTCGCGCACGGCCGACGTCAAGCGCGGGCAGCGCCGCCTCGAGGAGCTCGTCGACATGCTGTGGCAGACCGACGAGCTGCGGATCGAGAGGCCCGAGCCGTCCGACGAGGCGAAGTCGGCGCTGTTCTACCTGCAGTCCCTGGCGACGGGGGTGCTGCCCGACCTCCTGGAGGACCTCGACCGGGAGCTCGCGCGGGCCGGCCTGGCCGTCGGCCCGGGCACCCGGCCGCTGCGCTTCGGCAGCTGGGTGGGCGGTGACCGCGACGGCAACCCCAACGTCACGCCCGCGGTGACCCTGGAGGTCCTCGCCCTGCAGCACGACCGGGGCATCGGTGTGCTCATCGCCCTGGTCGACGACCTCATCGTGCAGCTGACGGGCTCGGTGAAGGTGGTGTCGGTCTCGCCCGAGCTGACCGCGTCCCTGGCGCGCGACCACGAGGTGATGCCCGGGGTGTGGCTGCAGGTGGGCCGGTTGAACGCCGAGGAGCCGTACCGCCTGAAGCTGTCCTACGTCCGCACCCGCCTCGCGGCCACCCGGCGGCGCATGGCCTCGGGCGAGCCGCACCGGCCCGGCGTGGACTACGCCGGGGTCGGGGAGCTCGTGGCGGAGCTGGAGCTGATCGGGACGTCGCTGCGCGCCGGGGACGGTCAGCTGGTCGCCGACGGGCCGCTGGCCCGCGCGGTGCGCACCGCGCGGGCGGTGGGCCTGGGTCTGGCCACCCTCGACGTGCGCGAGCACGCCGAGCGCCACCACGCGGCGCTCGCCGCGCTGTACGACCGGCTCGGGGAGCTGGGGCGCCCGTACGCGCAGCTGGGCCGCGAGGAGCGACGGGACCTGCTCTCCCGGGAGCTGGCCAGCGGTCGTCCCCTGGTCGGCAGCGGGGCGGCGCGGGCGATGACCGGGGTGCCCGCGGAGGTCCTGGAGCTGTTCACCACCGTGGCGCAGGCGCTGGACCGCTTCGGGGAGGACGCCATCGAGAGCTACGTGGTGTCGATGACGCGGGGCGTGGACGACCTGCTCGCCGTGGTGGTCCTGGCGCGCGAGGTCGGTCTGGTGGACCTCACCGGCGAGGGGGGTGCGGTGGCGCGCATCGGGTTCGTGCCGCTGTTCGAGACCGTCGCGGAGCTCGAGGCCGCAGGGCCCCTGCTCGACGGGCTGCTCACCGACCCGTGCTACCGGCGCGTGGTCGCCGCCCGCGGGGAGGTGCAGGAGATCATGCTCGGCTACTCCGACTCCTCCAAGGACGCCGGGATCGCCGCCTCGCGCTGGCAGATCCACCGCGCCCAGCGGGCGCTGCGCGACGTCGCGGCCCGGCACGGCGTGGTGCTGCGCCTCTTCCACGGCCGCGGCGGGTCCGTCGGGCGGGGTGGCGGTCCGACGGGGGAGGCGATCCTGGCGCAGCCGTGGGGCAGCCTGGACGGGTCGATGAAGGTCACCGAGCAGGGTGAGGTGATCTCCGACAAGTACGTGCTGCCGCGCCTGGCGCGCCTGAACCTCGAGGGTGCGCTGGCCGCGCTGCTCGAGGCGTCGGTGCTGCACCGCACCTCCCGGCTGAGCGAGGAGTCGCTGGTCACCTGGGACGCGACGATGGACGTCGTCGCCGGCGCGGGCCAGGAGGCGTACCGGGCGCTGGTGGGCGACCCCGGGCTGGTGCCGTTCTTCGTCGCCGCGACCCCGGTGGAGGAGCTCGGGGCGCTGAACATCGGCTCCCGCCCGGCGCGGCGCCCGGGCGGCCCGGGGGGGTTGGCGGACCTGCGCGCCATCCCGTGGGTGTTCGGGTGGACGCAGAGCCGGATGAACGTGCCCGGGTGGTTCGGTGTCGGCAGCGGACTGGCCGCCGCCCGCGAGGCCGGGCACGGCGAGGCGCTGGGGGAGATGTACCGGTCGTGGAACTTCTTCCGCAGCTTCCTGTCCAACGTGGCCATGACGCTGGCCAAGACCGACCTGGGCATCGCGCGCCGCTACGTCTCCACGCTGGTCGAGCCCGGGGCGGCCGGCCTGTTCGCGGTGATCCTCGCCGAGCACGAGCGGACGGTCACCGAGGTGCTCGCGGTCACCGGTCAGGCCGAGCTGCTGGAGGGCGCGCCCGTCCTCGCGCGCACCCTGGACCTGCGGGACGCGTACCTCGCGCCCCTGCACGCGCTGCAGGTCTCGCTGCTGGCGCGCTCGCGCGCCGAGGGGGAGGGCGCGGACCCCGCGCTGCGCCGGGCGCTGCTGCTGACGATCAACGGGATCGCGGCGGGGATGCGCAACACCGGCTGAGGCCACCCACCTCGCGCGGTGGAGCTCAGGCGGGGGTGTCGCGGTCGTGGACCTGCGCGGCGGGGTGCGTGGCCTCCACCGCGGTGAACGCCTCGAGGATGCGGTAGGTGTGGCGGGCACCGCGGGGCACCACCCAGGAGTCACCGGCCGCGAGCACCACGACCTGCCCCTCGCTGTGCAGCTCGGCGCGACCGGCGATGACGTAGCCGACCGTCTCGTACTCGCGGGCGACCTCGGGGGCGGGATCGGCGGGGGGCTGCTCGCGCCACAGGCGCATGCTCAGCCCCACCCCGCTGGCGAGGTAGACCTGACCCATCGCCCCGTGCGGGGAGTGGTCGCCGTCGATCTTGATGATGGTGGTGTCGGCCATGCCGGTGACGCTAGCCGCCGTCCTCGACAGCGGCGAGGTCACAGGCGGCTCTCGTGGGGGACGCAGACGCACACCCGGTTGCCGTCGGGGTCGGCCACCACGGTGAACGACGGCGTCACGTCCACGATGCGCCCACCGGCGGCCTCGACCGCCGCCAGGACGTCGTCGGCCACCTCGCCGGCGACCGTGGCGTCGACGTGCAGGCGCGAGGCGGCGGGGGTGTCGGTGCGCTGGAACCACACGGTGGGCCCGCGCCGGAACGGGTCGACGACGTCGTCCCCGCCCGGTCCGACGACGTGGCCGAGGGCCGCTGCCCACGTGCCGGCCAGCGCCCGGGGGTCGGCCGCGTCGATCCCGACCTCGACCTCGCGCGCCAGCGCCGGCTGCGCGACCAGGCCCAGATCGGCCGCGATCGCGCTGGTGCGGGCGGCCAGCGCGGTGTCGCGGCCGGTCACCCGGTGGCCCGCCGCGTGCGTCGTCCAGCGCAGGAAGACGTGGCGGTACCGCCAGTCGAGGTCGGGGTGGTGGCCGGCCTCCTGAGCCGCCGCGCCCACGGCGGTGACCAGGGCGAGCGCCTGGGCGGGGGAGGTGGCGACGAAGGCGGTGTTCAGCGCGTGCAGCTGCAGGCGCCAGTCGGGCAGGTCCGCGAGCGCGGCGCGCAGCGCCGCGGGGTCGAGCGGGGTGGGGGCCACGGCAGCGAGCGTGGCAGCCGCGATCGGGGGATGTCGAGCGAGCAGCAGGGCCTCTCCTTCGGTGCGGCGGCCGCGGCGTACGAGCGGGCACGGCCCTCCTACCCCGGCGAGGCGGTGACGCGGCGCTGCCGGCGGGGGCGCGGACGGCGCTCGACCTGGGCGCGGGAACGGGCAAGCTCACCCGGCTGCTCACCGCCCGCGGCCTCGACGTGGTCGCGGTCGAGCCGTCGGCGGGCATGCGCGAGCAGCTGGCCCTGGCCGTGCCGGGCGCCCGGGTGCTCGCCGGGTCCGCCGAGGCGGTGCCGCTGCCCCCCGCGAGCGCCGACGTCGTGCTCGCCGCGCAGGCCTGGCACTGGGTCGATCCGGTGCGCGCCGTGCCGGAGGTCGCGCGGGTGCTGCGCCCTGGTGCGCTCCCACCCCGGCACGGCCGGCCGCGCGCTGGTGGGGGTGGCGTACGCGACGACGCTGTGGTGGGCCGACCTGGTGGGGTGATCCGCCGCCGCGCCGCCGCGCCGGGCTGGCGGCGCGCACACCCCGGTGGGCAGCACCGCACAGCACCGCCCTGCAACACTCCGATCGTGCCAGAGCCCCTGACCGTGATGGTGACCTCCGCGACCGGTGCCCGCGCCCTGGCGGACCACCCGCAGCTGCGCGTCGTCCACGTCGACCCCGACGACCCCGCGACCCACCCGGACCGGGCCGACGCCCTGGTCACCCACACCGAGTCACCCGAGGGCGTCGAGCGCCTGCTCGCCGTGCCCGGGCTGCGGGCGGTGCAGCTGCTCTCCGCCGGGGTCGAGGGGTGGGCGGGGCGCACCCCGGACGGCGTCGCCCTCGTCAACGCCCGCGGCGCCCACGGCGGGTCCACCGCCGAGTGGGCCGTGGCCGCCCTGCTGGCGGTGCGCCGCGAGCTGCCGCGCTTCGTGCGCCAGCAGGTCGCCGCCACGTGGCAGGAGGTGCGTTCACCGGGCCTGGCCGGCGCCCACGTCGTGGTCCTCGGCGCCGGGGACCTCGGGCAGAACGTGCGCCGCCGCCTCGAGGGCTTCGAGGTGCGCACCACCCTGGTCGCCCGCAGCGCCCGCGACGGCGTGCGCGCGATGGACGACCTCCCCGAGCTGCTCCCCACCGCCGACGCCGTCGTGCTGGTGCTACCGCTGACCGAGAGCACCCGCGGGCTCGTCGACGCGGCCCTCCTCGCGGCCCTGCCCGACGGCGCGGCGGTCGTCAACGCCGGGCGCGGCGCGCTCGTGGACACCGCGGCCCTGCTCGCCGAGCTCCGCTCGGGCCGGTTGCTCGCCGCCCTGGACGTCACCGATCCCGAGCCGCTGCCCTCCGGCCACGAGCTGTGGACCGCTCCCGGGGTGCTCATCACCCCCCACGTCGGCGGGCACACCACCGGGTCGGGCGAGCGCGCGTGGGCGGTGGCCCGCGGGCAGCTGCTCGCGCTGGCCCGCGGCGAGGAGCCGAGCAACACCATCGCCCCGGACTCCTGACCAGCTGGCACCGCAGGCCCGTGCACCGATGTCCGCGGGACCGCAGGAGCGCTACGGTCGTGTGACCGACGGCTGGAGGCGCTGGTGCCCGCACGGGAACCGCAGGAGATGGCGCAGGTCGCCGTCGAGACCGGGGTGAAGAAGGCCCACCGCAGCTGGGACCGGGTCCTGCTGTCCGCCTTCCTCGCGGGCGCCTACATCGGCTTCGGCGCCCTGGTCGCCATCACCGTCTCCGCGGGGCTGGACCCCGCCACCTGGGGCAACCTGCCGACCCTGTTCATGGGCGCGGCCTTCACCCTCGGTCTGGTCCTGGTGCTCGTGGCGGGCTCAGACCTGGCGACCGGCAACATGATGCTCGTCCCGCTCGGCGCGATGCGCGGCAGGCTCGGGCTGGGCGAGGTGGCGCGCAACCTCGCGCTGGTGCTGCTGGGCAACCTGGCGGGCGCGCTGTTCGTGGCGTACTTCCTCGCCGTCCAGACCGGTGTCATCGGCTCCGCCGGGGCCGAGGAGGGGTCCACCGCGGCGATGACCTACGAGCGCCTGGCCGACATCGCGCGGGGCAAGGCGAGCGAGCACTCCGCATGGCAGACGTTCCTGCGCGCGGTGGGGTGCAACTGGCTGGTCTGCCTGGCGGTGTGGATGTCGCTGGCCGCCACCTCGGTGTCGGGCAAGGTCCTCGCGATCTTCTTCCCGGTGATGGCGTTCGTGGCGATGGGCTTCGACCACGTGGTGGCGAACATGTTCTTCCTGCCGGCCGCCATCTTCGCCGGCGTGCCGGACCTGGGCTGGGGCGACGCGCTGACCAACTGGCTCCTGGCCGGGGTCGGCAACCTCGTCGGCGCGGTGGTCTTCGTCTCCACCTCCTACTGGTACCTCTTCCTCAAGGACCAGCCGGAGCGCTCACCGGCCACCACGGCGGAGAGCGCGGAGCGCGCCTGACCTCGTGCCCAGCCCGGTGTCCAGCACGGGCGCCTAGCATGAGCGCCGACATGGACGGGCAGGGGAGCGGCGACGCGCCGGCGCCGGGCAGGTGGTGAGCGGCCCTCTCGCCGTCGTGGGCGCGGCGCTGCGGGTGCTGCGCGCGCACTGGCGCACCGCGTACCTGGCCTCGGCGGCGGTCACGCTGGTGAACACCGTGCCCGACGTGCTGCGCCAGGTGCTGGTGTGGGACGACCCGAGCGCCGTGCACGCCCTCGCCGTCGATGTCGTGGGGTTCTCCACGGCGCTGGTGGCGCAGCTGTGGCTGACCGGGGCGCTGGCCGGTCTGCCCTCGGGTGGGGGCTGGCGCCCGCGCGGGGCGCTGCGCCGGGGTGCGGGGCTGGCGCGGGCGGCGATGCGCACCGCGCCGGGCGCGGTGCTCGCCGGGGTGGTGGTCGGCGGCGGGACCTCAGCGCTGGTGACGCTGCCGGCGTCGGTGGCCGCGCTGAGCTGGGCGCGGGTGCTCGGGCCGCTGGACGCGCCGGGGGTGGGGGCCTTCACCGTCGCCACGGTCAGCGACGCGGTCGCCAGCTGCCTGACCCTGCCCTTCCTGGCGCTGGTGCTCGTCGTCACGGCGGGTCGGGCCCGAGCGCCCTGGCACGCTACGGCTCCCTGATGGACCCGGACGAGCAGGAGCTGAGCATGAGCAGGACGTGGGACGCGCAGCGGAGGAGCATCGGCGCGCTGTCGATCTGGGTGGGCACGGTGGGGTTGTTCGCGCCGCGCGCGCTCACCGCGCTGCTGGGGGTGCGGGCTGCGGGCGTCGACGCCGCGCTGCCGCTGCTGGTGCGCCTGCTCGCCGCCCGCCACGTCGCGATGGGCACCGCGCTGCTGGTCACCCCGCCGCCGCAGGCCGCGCGCACCACGGAGGTCACGCTGCTCCTCACCGTCGTCGACGCGGCGGTGGTGCTGGTCGCACGCCGCGGTGGGGACGTCGCACGGCGCGCCCCCGTGCTGTCGTGGCTCGTGCTGGCCACCTCGGCCGCGGGGGCGGTGCAGTGGCACCGCCGGTAGGCACCGCCGGTAGGCACCGCCGAGCTCGCAGTGCCGTGGAGCGCCGGCACCCGCCCACGCCTACCCTCGACCCCCGTGGAGCACAGGACCGCCGGGCGCGCCGGCCTCGACCTCAGCGTCATCGGCCTCGGGTGCTGGCAGCTCGGCGGTGACTGGGGCGAGGTCAGCGACGACGTCGCCCTCGCCACCCTGAGGGCGGCGGTGGACGCCGGCGTCACCCTGCTCGACACCGCCGACGTCTACGGCGACGGACGCAGCGAGCAGCTCATCGCCCGAGCCCTGCACGACCTGCCCCCCGCTGACCGGCCCGTCGTGGCCACGAAGGTCGGACGCCGGGCCGACCCCCACGAGTCCGCCCAGTACAGCGCGGCGAACCTGCGCTCGTGGGTCGACCGCAGCCGGCGCAACCTCGGCGTGGAGCGCCTCGACCTGGTGCAGCTGCACTGCCCGCCGACGCCGGTCTACGGCGACGATGCCGTCTTCGACGCGCTCGAGGCGCTCGTGGGCGAGGGCGCCGTGGCGGCTTACGGCGTCTCGGTGGAGACCGTGGAGGAGGCGCTGACGGCCATCGCCCGCCCCGGGGTGGCCAGCGTGCAGGTCATCCTCAACGCGTTCCGGCGCAAGCCCCTGGAGGCGGTGCTGCCCGCCGCGGCCGCCGCCGGCGTCGCCGTCCTGGCCCGGGTGCCACTGGCCAGCGGCCTGCTCACCGGCAAGTACGACGAGAGCACCACCTTCGGCGCCGACGACCACCGCACCTACAACCGCTCCGGCGAGGCCTTCGACGTGGGGGAGACCTTCTCGGGGGTGCCCTACGCCGTCGGCGTGGACGCCGCGCGGGTCGTGGCCTCCCTCGCGGGTGACCTGGGCGTGCCGACGTCGGCCCTGGCCCTGCGCTGGATCCTCGACCAGCCCGGGGTCAGCGCGGCCATCCCCGGTGCGCGGAACCCCGAGCAGGTGCGGTCCAACGCCGCGGCCGCCGACGTGGCCCCGCTGCCCGCGGGCATCCTGGCGGCGCTGGAGGGGCTCTACGACGAGCGGGTCCGTGAGCACGTGCACGCCCGCTGGTGACCTCGAGGCCAGCCGGCCACGGGCCCGGCTCGCTACGCTGCGAGCTCACCCAGCAGCACCTCGAGAGGACCCGCGTGCTCCGCACCCACCAGGCCGGCGCCCTGCGCGCCGGCGACGTCGGCCCTGCCGGACAGACCGTCACCCTCGCCGGGTGGGTGGCCCGGCGCAGGGATCACGGCGGCGTCGCGTTCCTCGACGTCCGTGACGCCTCCGGGGTGGTGCAGGTCGTCGCGCGCGACGAGGTGCTCGCCCGCGTCGGGCACGACCTGCGCGACGAGTACTGCGTGCAGGTCACCGGCGCGGTGCGGCTGCGCCCGGTGGGCAACGAGAACCCCGCCCTGCCGACGGGTGAGGTCGAGGTCGACGTCGAGCACCTGGAGGTCCTCAACCGCGCCGCGCCCCTGCCGTTCCCCGTGGAGGCCGCCGGTGAGGTCGTCAGCGCGCCGGGGGAGGAGGCGCGCCTGCGCCACCGCTACCTGGACCTGCGCCGCCCCGGCCCCGCCGCGGCCCTGCGGCTGCGCAGCGAGGCCAACCGCGCCGCCCGCGAGGTGCTGGGGCGGCACGACTTCGTGGAGGTCGAGACCCCCACCCTGACCCGGTCCACCCCCGAGGGCGCCCGGGACTTCCTCGTTCCCGCCCGCCTGGCCCCCGGGTCCTGGTACGCACTGCCCCAGAGCCCCCAGCTGTTCAAGCAGCTGCTCATGGTCGCCGGGGTCGAGCGGTACTACCAGCTCGCGCGGTGCTACCGCGACGAGGACTTCCGCGCCGACCGCCAGCCGGAGTTCACCCAGCTCGACGTCGAGATGTCCTTCGTGGACCAGGACGACGTCATCGCCCTCGCCGAGGAGGTGCTCGTCGCGCTGTGGGCGCTGATCGGCCACGTCGTCGACACCCCGCTGCCCCGCATCACGCACGCGGAGGCCATGGCGCGCTACGGCTCGGACAAGCCCGACGTGCGGTTCGACGTCGAGCTGGTCGAGCTCACCTCCTACTTCACCGACACCCCCTTCCGCGTCTTCCAGGCCCCCTACGTCGGCGCGGTGGTCATGCCCGGCGGCGCCGCCCAGCCGCGCAAGGTCCTCGACGCGTGGCAGGACTGGGCCAAGCAGCGGGGGTCCCGGGGGCTGGCGTACGTCCTCGTCGGTGACGACGGCGCGCTCTCGGGGCCGGTGGCGAAGAACCTCTCCGAGGCCGAGCGCGAGGGGCTCGCGCAGGCGGTCGGCGCGCTGCCGGGTGACTGCGTGTTCTTCGCCGCCGGGGCGCGCGCGACCTCGCAGTCGTTGCTCGGCGCCGCCCGCCTGGAGGTGGGGCGGCGGGTGGGGCTGATCGACGAGAGCGCGTGGAGCTTCCTGTGGGTGGTCGACGCCCCCCTCTTCGAGCCCGCGGACGTGGCCGCGGCCAGCGGCGACAGCGTCGTCGGGGCGTCGGGGGCCGGGGCGTGGACGGCGGTGCACCACGCCTTCACCTCCCCGAAGCCGGAGTCGGCGGAGACCTTCGACACCGACCCGGGGTCCGCGCTGGCCTACGCCTACGACATCGTCTGCAACGGCAACGAGATCGGCGGGGGCTCGATCCGCATCCACTCCCGCGAGGTGCAGGAGCGGGTCTTCGCGGTGATGGGCCTGCCGCCGGAGGTGGCGCGGGAGAAGTTCGGGTTCCTGCTCGACGCCTTCGGGTACGGAGCGCCCCCGCACGGCGGCATCGCCCTCGGGTGGGACCGGGTGGTCATGCTGCTGGCCGGTGAGCAGTCCATCCGCGAGGTGATCGCGTTCCCCAAGTCCGGTGGGGGGTACGACCCGCTGACCGCGGCGCCGGCGCCGATCACCGCCGCGCAGCGGCGCGAGGCCGGGGTGGACGCCGCGCCGTCGCCGCCGCGGGGCGCCGTCGCTCCGTCGTGATCACGGGCCCCGTCGCCTGGTGGGTCGACGCTGACGACGTCACCGGGCTGGCAGCGCAGGACGTCGCGGACCGACGTCCCGCTCGTGCCAGGCCCTCGGCGTCCCGCGTGAGTTGCTCACCCCGCCGGAAAGCCTCGGCGAGCACCAGCAGCAGGGCCGCGAGCAGGACGGAGCGCAGGTCGAGGCGGAGGCCGGGCAGGAACGGCCCGGTGCCGGTGTCGAGACCCAGCCGGGCCAGCACCACCGCGGCGGCGACGTGGGGCAGCACCGGTCCGACGACGCCGCCGACCAGCACGAGCCCTGCGAGCGACGCCATGCGTCGAGCAGCGCCGATGGCGAACGGCCTGCCAGCCGCGACGTTGCGCAGAAGGCGGTGCAGCACCAGGCACCCCGCGCCGACGGTGAGGCCGAGCACGGCGTCGTCACCGCGGGCCAGCAGCTGCTCGGCCACGGTGGAGTCCCAGGCCGCGAGGGTCGGGGCGTCGGTTGCGGTGCTCACCCACACGGTGTCGGGCAGACCGGCGACGTCCACGGGGATCCGCTGCGGTCCCACGGGAGAGACCGGGGAGCCGGAGGCCACCCGCAGCTCAACCGGGACGTCCACCGCGGCCTGGGCCCGGGTAGCCCCGTTGATGGCGTACACGGGCCCCACCACGGCAGCGGCCCACCCGATCACCACGACCAGGGTCTGCGCCGCCCTGATGGTGCGCGGCCCGGCGCAGCGGGCGCGATCGTCGAACACGGGACCTCCGGGATGGTCGGTGTGTCGATCCACCATCCCCATCGAGGACCGATGTGGCAAGAGCGCTCTGCGTGACGGCACCCAGACCCGGAGCCCTGCCGGGCTCGTGTGGTGGCACGCACGGGGCGACGTCACGGTGGCCGACGCTCACACCGCCGGCGGTCCGGCGGGGGCTGCGGCCGGGTGAGTGTGCTGCACCACCGCGGCGGCGAGCAGCAGCAGGGGGGCGACCAGCAGTGGGAAGCCCGCACCGAGGAAGAGCAGCAGCCCCCACCCCACCGCCGCGAGCGACGCGACCCAGGTGATCGTGCGCTGATACCACGGAGCGACCGCGGCGGCCAGGACGAGGGTCACCGGTGCGCCGAGCAGGATCAGGGCGACGGCGCCGGAGTCTCTCCACGCGGCCGGCAGCAGCAGCACCGTGGCGACCGTGGCGGCAGCCACTGCCGCCCAGCGCAGGGTGCGAGCGACTCGGGTCCCGCCGCGCCACCGGCGGCGTGAGAGCGACCAGGCCAGGACGACGGCCGCGCCGAGGAGCACCACGGTGGTGTCCGAGATCGACATCCCCCAGTAGAGCACTGTGCACCCTCGCCTGCAGGAGAGCATCGCTCCTGTGCCGCCCATTGGCGTCGGGCACCACGACGACCCTGCCGTGATCGTGGCCGACGGGTTTGCGCCCGTGGGCAGCGGGCACCGGCCTCGCAGCTGGTGGGATCGACGCCACCGGCCCGAGGCGAGGGAGACCACCGATGAGCAGCGAGACCGGCAGCATCACGGGCACCGCGGACAAGGACTACAACGTCATCTGGTTCACCGAGCAGTGCCTGAGCAACGTCCTGCGCCTGGAGCAGTTCGTCCAGGACGCCGAGCGGGCCGGCGACGGCGCGCTGGCCGAGTTCTTCCGCCGCGCGCAGGAGGAGAGCCGCAAGGGCGCCGAGCAGGGCAAGAAGCTGCTCGCCAGCCGCCTCTCCGCCTGAGACCCACCAGCACGACGACGGCGCCGGGGCGTGTCCCCGGCGCCGTCGGCGTCCTCACCCGCGGTCCCGGCGCGGTGCCACCAGCCGGTCGGTGGCCGCCCCGGCCGCCACGGCACGACATCCCCGGGCCACCCCGCGGGGGTGCGCCGGGCACCCCGCCCCGGGGTCGCCGGCGCCGCCCGGTCTCAAGCACCGCTCGACGGTGCCGATGGAGGGGTGTGGACCGGTGGTGGCGCTCCTACCTGGTCGCCAGCGCGGTGGCCGTCGCCGGGTACTTCGCCGTACCGGACGGGCTGGTCAAGGAGGGCGTCTACCTCTGCGTGGCACTGGCGGGGGTGGCGGCCCTGGTGGTCGGGGTGCGTCTGCACCGCCCGCTGCTGGGGTCGGCGTGGTACCTGATGGCCGCGGGCCAGGCCCTGTGCATCGTCGGGGACGTCCTGTACAGCTGGTACGAGCACGTGGTGCACGTCGAGCCGTACCCCTCACCGGCCGACGTCCTGTACCTGGCGGCGTACCCGCTGATCGCCGCGGGGCTGCTGGTCCTGGTGCGCATCCGGCGCCGGGGTCTCGACCTGCCCGGGGTGGTGGACAGCTCGATCGTCACCATCGGCCTGGGCCTGGTCTCCTGGGTGGTCGTGGCCGGCCCGGTCGCCCGCTCGGGGGAGGAGACGGTGCTCGCCCGGGTCGTCGGGGTGGCCTACCCGGCCGTCGACATCCTGCTGCTGGCCCTGATCGTCCGCCTGTTCCTCGGTGCGGGGGCGCGCACCACCGCCTTCGGGCTGCTCGTCGCGGCCGCCGGCGCGCTGCTCGTGGCCGACACGGCCTTCGCCCTGCTGGAGGCCACGGGCAGGGACCTCGGCGGCACGGGCCTGGAGCACCTCTCCGACCTGGTCTACCTCGCCTCCTACGTCCTGTGGGGCGCCTCCGCGCTGCACCCGACGATGGTCGCCCTGACCCGGCGCGGTGAGCGGCGCGGCGCCGGCCTCACCCGCGCCCGCCTGGTGGCCCTCACCGCCGCGGTCCTGATCGCGCCGGCGACCCTCGCCGTGCAGCTGGCCCTGGGGGTGGCCCTGAACGCGTGGGCGGTCGTGGTGGCCTCGGTGCTGCTCTTCGGGCTCGTGGTCGTCCGGATGAACGCGGCGACGGTCGAGGTCACCGCGTCGCGGGCCCAGCGCGACCGGCTCCAGGACGACCTGGCGCACCAGGCCGCCCACGACGCGCTGACAGCGCTGGCCAACCGCGCCCGCACCCTGGAGCTGATCGGTGCGGCGCTGCACCGCGGCCAGCGCTCCGGGACCCTGGTCGGGGTGCTCTTCGTCGACCTCGACCACTTCAAGGCCGTCAACGACACCTTCGGCCACCGCGCCGGCGACCACGTGCTGCAGGAGACCGCCGCCCGGATGCTGGCCCTGGTGCGCGCCGGTGACGCGGTCGGTCGCCTGGGCGGCGACGAGTTCGTCGTCCTGGTGGAGTCACCGGCCTCGGAGGACTCGCTCGTCGAGCTCGCCGAGCGGCTGGTGGACAGCGTCTCCGCGCCCGTGGTCACCGACGGCCGACGGGTCACCATCGGGGCCAGCGTCGGCGTCGCGGTCGAGCGCGACGGCTCCACGGACGCGGCCGCGCTGCTGCACGAGGCCGACGTCGCCGCGTACCGCGCGAAGTCAGCGGGGCGCGGGCGGGTCGAGGTCTTCGACGACGCCCTGCGGTGGGAGCTGGAGGAGCGGGCGGCGCTGGAGTCGGCGCTGCGCGAGGGCCTGGACGCCGGCCAGCTCGTCCTGCACTACCAGCCCGTCATCGCCGTGGCCCGCGCCGCAGGGGTCGAGGCGGGCGCCGTGGAGGGCTACGAGGCGCTGGTGCGCTGGGAGCGGCCCGGACACGGCCTGATCCCCCCCGACCAGTTCATCCCCACCGCCGAGCGCTCCACGCTGATCTGCGACGTGGGCCGCTGGGTGCTGGGCGAGGCGACGCGCCAGCTCGCCCGGTGGACGGCGGCGGCTCCCCTCGCCAGCACGCCGGCCCGGGTCGTCACCGTCGCGGTGAACATCTCCGGCCGCCACCTGGCCAGCGCCAGCATCGTGGGGGACGTCGCCGCGGCCCTGGCCGCCTCGGGGGTCGCCGCGCACCAGCTGGTCCTGGAGATCACCGAGACGGTGCTCGTCGACGAGCCCGTCGCCGTCGCCCGCCTCGGGGAGCTGAGGGCGCTGGGTGTCAGCATCAGCATCGACGACTTCGGCACCGGGTACGCCTCCATCGGTCAGCTGCAGCACCTGAACGCCGACACCCTGAAGATCGACCGCAGCCTCGTCGCCTCGACCGCGCCCGGGTCGGCCGAGCTGGTGCGGCTCGTCGTCCAGGCCGCGCACGCCTTCGGCCTCAGCGTCGTCGCGGAGGGCGTCGAGCACGAGCACCAGCTCGCCCCGCTGCGCCGCGCCGGCTGCGACTCCGCGCAGGGGTACCTCTTCGCCCGCCCGCAGCCCGCGGGGTCCTTCGCGCCGTTCGAGACCGACACCGGGCTCGGCGACACCGGGCCGGTTCCAGCACCCGGGCACCCGCCGCTCTGACCACAGCACGCCAGCAGGCGCCGCGCCGGCGTCCACCGCTCCGCGGCGCCGACACCCGGACGTCGCCCCGGAGGCACACGCCGTCCGAGTGCTGGTCGTGGCTGCCCGCCGCGGTGGGTCCGGTCGCGGTGGGCCCACCCCGGCGCGGAGCCGGGGTGGGCCGCCCCGCCGGTGCCGAGGGCTACCGGGAGGCCGCCGCCGGCACCACGTCCGCATGGAGCACGAAGGAGGAGACGAACACGTACTCGATGTCCGGTTCGTCGTCGTACCCCGAGTACCTGACGATGGCGAACTGGAAGCCCCGGTGCTCCCCGTCGTCCTCCGGCCGGCGGTGGATCTCCCGGTGGATGAACCCGCGCAGCAGGCGGTAGGCCCCGCTGGCCTCGATGGTGGCCATCGGGTAGCTCGCCATGGTGCCCAGGAGCATGGTGATGAGGTCGCCGATCGACTTCGTCCGCCGCCGTCCGGGGTGCACGAAGACCTTCCACCACCGGCGCCGGGTCTGCGTGTCGACCAGGCGCCAGTCCGTGAACTCCCCGTCGGCCAGCTGGAGCCGGTACACCAGGTGGTTGTCGTGCTGTGCCGGGTTGGGGGCGAAGAAGCGCCAGTTGGGCACGACGATGGTGGCCATCGGCAGGCGCCTGCGCAGCCGGTCGAAGCCCTTGCTGGCGGGGTTGTTGCTGATGATCGTGGCCCACAGCCACGCTGCCAGCCCGGCGGAGACCGCCAGGGTCGGCACGTCGAGCCGGTCGGGTCGGCTGCTCATCGGTCGCTCCCCGCGAGTCGGGCGTCGCCTGCGTCGAGCCGGTCGCTGGGAGCAGCGCTGACGGTGCCGAGCAGCTGGCGCGTGAGCGCCGCCACAGCGGCCGCGGAGCGCGCGGCCAGCAGCACGCTGTCGTGGCGCGAGTGGGGCACCAGTTCGTGCCGGGAGCCTGCGCCGCCCCTCGACACCATCGCGTGGTGCAGCGCGAGCTGCTCGGGCGTGTCGGCGGTCTTGGCCGTCGTCAGCACCAGGGCGGGGACGTCCAGGCGCTCCAGCTCGTCGACCGCGAAGGCGCGACGGAGGTCGCGCCACTCGCGCCGCGCCGTCGACCACGTGCCGGGATCGCGGAGCTGCGCGTCGATGAGTCCGCGCACCTCCCCCGGCGCCGCCCGCAACCACGCCGGGGTGTCCGCCAGGAACCCGAAGCCGGCCCGCATCCACCGGGCGTTCGCGGTCATCGCCCGGTCCAGGGCGTCGATGCCCTCCTGGGCGCTCGCGTCACGCTCCTTCAGCTCGTCGGGGTGGCTGGAGTCGACCATCACGACGGCGAGGACCCGGTCGCCGAGCCGGGCCGCCGCGCGCCATGCGAGGTAGCCCCCCAGGGAGTGGCCCATCAGCACCAGGGGTCGTCCGCCCGACTGCCCGAGGGCCAGCGCCACGAGGTCGTCGACCGCGGCGTCGAGGGGGCGGTCGTCGCGGGCGGCGCGGCTCCCGCCGTACCCGGCGCGATGGTAGGTGACCACCGGGTGGTCCGCCTGGAGGTCGCGAGCGACCCACTCCCAGTGCTCGGCGCTCGAGGCGAGGCCGCTGGAGCAGACGATGAGGGGGGCGAGGTCACCGCCGGTGGCCTTGTCCGGGTCGGTGCGGTGGTAGCGCAGCACGTGCCCGGTCGCCATCGTCGCCGTCCGGTCGCCCGCCCGTCCACGCAGCACCAGGCGACGCCGCCGCGCGTTGGCGAGGGCGGCCGTCACGAGCCCGACCAGCCCGACCAGGCCGATGACGGCGGGCATGGTGTCGTCCCGGCGCCCTGTCCGCAGGGTCGCCGTCAGCTCGCGCGGGACCGCGGCGTAGAGCACGGAGGGGTGCATCGCGACGAACGCGGGCAGGAACCGGTTCAGGCCCATGAGCCGGGCGTTGGCCAGGTGGAAGGCGGCGGCGGAGGCGACGAAGACGGGCGCGAGGGAGCGGGTGCGACCGACGAGGACCACCGGGAAGAGGCACTCGAGCGCGAGGACCGCGCCGCCGAGGGCGTGGCCGGCCACCGGGTGGCGCTTGAGCAGCCTGTACGCCCTCTCGTCGCCGTAGGTCTGCGTCCGCAGGATGCCCGGGAGCGCCGTGCCGCTCCGCCAGCCCGGGCCCGCCAGCTTGGTCCAGCCCGAGACCCCGTAGTTGAAGCTGCTCTGGGCCGCCAGGTACCACAGGCAGGCGTCGACGAGCCGGGTGCGGCCCCCACCGGCGCGGGCGATGGTCACGACCACCTGGACGAGGAAGGAGGCGTGGTCCGAGCCGTCGGCGCCGATCTGGTGGTGCGGGTGCTGCACCAGCTGCGAGCCGGCGAGCCCGGCGCTGGCGGCCACCCGCGCCGCCCGGGGCAGCGGCAGGAGCAGGGACGTGGCGGCGACCGTGCGCAGCACGTGGACGGTGCGCACGACCCGTGGGCTGCCGGAGCGTTCCAGGAACCAGCGCACCCGCGGAGGGGACGCCGCGAACCTGGAGCGCAGCAGCTCGGGGTCGTTGACCCCACCGGGCAGGCGGTTGTCGGCGTCGATGAGGTGCTCGACGCTCGAGACCAGCTGCGCGACCGCCCCGAGCACCTCCGTGATCCGCAGGGTGGTGTCGCGGTCGGCTGACCGCGCGCGCCCCGTCCAGCCGTGTGACATCTCGAACCTCCGGTCGTAGGGGGGTGGCGTCGTCCGCGGCGCTGTGCCCGCCGGGTGCGGGGGCACAGCGCCGCGGCCGTGGTCGCTCAGAAGCCCTCGGCGGGCTTCAGGCTCTCGGCGAGCGCGCCGTCCGGCGGGCAGGAGATCTCGTCGCAGTTCTCCGCCGCCATGTCACCGGTCATCAGGATCGGGAGGCTGCCGCAGGTCATCACCGGGTGGGTCGGCCGGCCCAGGTACCGGCTGGTGGTCAGGTCGGTCGCCGCCTCGCTGAGCGGGCTGTTGTGGTTGAGGGCGCGGAGCAGGGTCAACATCGGTGTCCTCCAGGTCGTGGGGTCGGTTGCCGGGGTGCTCGGTCAGAAGCCCTCGGCGGGCTTCAGGCTCTCGGCGAGCGCGCCGTCCGGCGGGCAGGAGATCTCGTCGCAGTTGTCTGCCGCCATGTCCGCGGTGGCGGCGGTGACCTCACCGGTGGTGATGATCGCGATCCCGCAGGTCATGGGCAGGGCCTTCGACGTGCTGAGGTGGCGGGCGCCCGACAGGGCGGCCGTCGCCGTCTCGCTGAGCGGGCTGTTCCCGTTGATGGTGCGCAGCAGGGTGATCACAGGGGGCCTCCGGTAGGTAGGTATTCGACGTCACCCCGGTCGGGGCCCGTCAAGCGTCTCGAGCGGTCCTAACGGGAGCGGTGGGGGCCGTAACGCCGGTGACCGGCGCCTCCTGCGCGCCGGGGCAGGCGCTCGCGGTGGGAGCGCCCGGGTCGGTTCGGACGGCGACGGGCACGGGCGCGCTCAGCCACCCCGCGTGCGCTGCCGGCCGGCCGCGGTGCGCGCAGCACGACGGAGCCGCCGGGTGGTCCCCGGCGGCTCCGTCGTGCTGTGGTGCAGGCGGCCTCGGTCAGACGCTGGGCAGGGTGCCGGCGGCCGTGTCCTCCAGTCCGCTCGACGCGGGCGGGGCGACCGCGACGTCGATGTTCGGCTTCCCGACGGGGGCGACGTCGACGAGCTCGACGATGTGGCTCGGGTCGAGGGGGGCGGGGCTCGCGATGGACATGGTCGGCTCCTTGCTCGGTGGTGGGACGACCCTCGGGCGACGGCCGCAGCACCCAGGATCTGCACGCGCTGCAACGCGGGGAGCCAGCGCGCTAACGCCGGCGCTCCCTGCGGATGCCGCTCCGTGGCGTCATCCCGATCAGCCGTGGTGGTGATCCGGGTGGGTCGTCCGTGACGGCGAGCGCTGCACGGCGGGAGCGGCCTCCACCGGCGTCCCGGGCGCGGTGGCGCGGTGGCGGACCCTCCTGCGGATGCTGGATGTCGTGGGCCTGGTCCGCGACCTAGCGTCTCGCCAGCACCGCAGGTGCTGGCAGACCCCGAGCACGACGAGCCGCACCACGGCGAACGGACCCCACGGCCCCGCCGCTGCCGCCTCGAGGTGGGCGGCTCGAGCCCGATGAACACCCCGGTGGTGGCACGCCGACCACCGCCGAGCTGCTCCGCCGACGTCTGGAGCCGGTCCCCCATGCAGATCTCCCTCCTCGGAGCCCTCCGGCTGACAGCTGGTGGCACCGACGTCGAGGTACCGGGCGCCACCAGGCGCGCCGCCCTCGCCTTCCTCGCGCTCCACGCCGACGAGCCCGTCCGCGCCAGCCGGATGGTCGCCGCGCTGTGGGGGGACGAGCCTCCGGTGAACGCCCGGTGCGCTGCCCGGGGCATCGTGGGCGATCTGCAGGCGCTGCTCGTGGCGGACCCCGGCTCCCAGTGCCGGGTGGTCGTCTCCGAGTCGTCCTACGAGCTCCGCACGTCGCACGTGGCCCTCGACCTCCAGCTCTTCCGCCAGCTCCGCGAGGAGGGCCGGAGCTGCCTGGAGGCGGGAGACGTCGAAGGGGCGCGGCGCCTCCTCCAGCAGGCCCTGGAGCTCTGGCGCGGGCAGCCGCTGGTCGACCTCGTCTGCGCCGGTGGCTGGCCGGAGCTGGCGGAGCTCCGCGAGGAGCGCCTGGCCCTGCTCGAGGACTGGGTGGACGTGGTCCTGAGGCTGGGGGGCGCCCACCAGGTGATCGAGCAGCTGAGGGCCCTGGTCGCCGCCGAGCCGCTGCGCGAGCGCCTCTCCGCGCTGCTGATGCGGGCGCTGGCTGCGGCGGGGCGGGTCGAGGACGCGCTGGTCGTGCACCGGGAGGTGGCCGTCGCCCTCGCGGACGAGTGGGGCATCGACCCGGGCAGGGACCTGCGCGAGGTGCGCGACGCCCTCGCGGCCTCTGACGCCACCGGCGCCTGCAGGGGCCAGCGGGTCCCCTCCTCCGAGGACACGCCGACCAGCACCCTCCTGTTCGCCCTGGGTGGACAGCTCAGCAGCGCCGCCGACCCCGAGCGGCTGGCCGCAGTGCTGGACGCCCTCGGCCACGAGATCGGGCGGCAGGTGAGGGAGAGCGGCGGGCGGGTCATCCCCCTGCAGGGGCCCGCGGTGCTCGCGGTGTTCGAGGCGGCGAACCACGCGGAGCGCGCCGTGCGGGTGGCGCTCGCGGTCCGCGACACCTTCGACACGGCGGTGCCCGGGTGCACGGCCGCGTCCTTCGGGCTGTGCGCCGCGGTCGCCAGCGGAGAGGTCCGCGGGAGCACCGCGGGCGGCGGTGCGGCCGGTCCGGTCCTGACCGGCCCGGCCGTCGACGGCTGCCACCGCATGATCGGGTCGGGGCGGGCCGGGATGGTCCTCGTCGACGGGGCGGCGTGCCAGGCGACCAGCACGGTGATCGCCTACCGGCCGTGGTCGTCGTCGCTGTGCCACGAGGCGATCGCCGTCGGTCCGCACAGGCGACGGACCAGATCGCTCGCTGCGTGAGCGCAGCCGTCGAGTTCCGCGTGCTGGGGCCCCTGGAGCTGTGGGTCGGGCACGAGCGGGTGCACGTGGCCGCGGCCAAGCAGCGCGCCGTCCTCGCGGTGCTCGTGCTCCACGCGAACGTCCCGGTGGCCCTGCGCAGCCTCCTCCAGCAGGTGTGGGAGGTCGAGCCACCGCCGACGGCGAAGGCCGTGGTCCGCAACCACGTCTCGGCGCTGCGCAAGCTGCTGCACGACGCACCGGGCACCACCGTGGACACCGTCGAGCAGGGCTACGTGCTGCGCACGCCTCCCTCCACGATCGACGGCGAGGTGTTCCGCGACCTGGGGCAGCGCGGCCGGCGCGAGCTGGCCGCGGGCGACGGGCACGCGGCGGCCGCCCTGCTGGACCGGGCGCTGGCCCTGTGGCGGGGGCCGGTGCTGGCGGACCTGGTCGACGCCGGGACCGCGTGGCCCGAGATCGCGGAGCTGGAGGAGCTGCGACTGCAGGTCGTCGAGGACCGCAACGACGTCGACCTCGCGCTGGGCGACCACCGGAGGCTCGTGCCGAGGCTCGAGCGGCAGGTCCGGGAGCACCCTGGCCGCGAGACCCTCTACCGGCAGCAGATGACCGCCCTGTACGGCGACGGTCAGCAGGCGCGCGCGCTCGCGGCCTACGAGGACGGGCGGGCCCACCTGCGCGACCACGCGGGGCGTCGTCCCGGAGGGACCCTGCAGGAGCTGCACCAGGCGATCCTCGAGCAGCGCGAGGACCTCGACCGGGCGGTGGCCGCTCGCCGGGCCCCCCTGCCGGTCCCGGGGGTGGGAGCTGACAGCCCGCACCGCGCGCCGTCCACCAGCACGGCACGGGAGGGGCCCGCGGAGCTCCGCCGCGTCACCGTCCTCCACCTCAGGATCGACCCGCAGGGGATCGACCCGCAGCGCTCAGGTGGCCGCGTGCCACCCGCCGCGGACCCTGAGGTCGAGGAGGTGATGTCCAGGGTGCTCGCCGAGGTCACGCGCTGTGGTGGCCGGGTCGAGCAGACGCTCGGCTCGACCGCCCTGGTGCTCTTCGGCGCCAGCAGGGCCCACGAGCAGGACGTCGAGCGGGCCGTGCTGGGGGCGCTGGCCGCACGCGACGTGGCCGGCCGGGGCGACGAGCAGGTGGCGGTGGCCGCGTCCGTCGCGGTCGGTGCCGTGCTCGTGCGACCCGCCCGCGCCGGTGGCCGCACCTCGGTCGTGGGCCGTGTCCTGGAGGAGTGCGCCCAGATGCTGAGGGCGACGCCGCCGGGCGTGGTCCGCGTGTCGGGGCTCGCCCACCTCGCCACGCACCGCAGCATCCGCTACGTCCGGGCCGAGGGGTCGACGTGGTTCGCCGTCCCGCCCTCGGGGGACCACCGCCTCGAGGTCACCGACCGTCCCGGCCGCTTCGTGGGTCGTGACGTCGAGCTCCGCCACCTGTCCTCGTGGCTCCGTGCGGTCGCTGAGCAGCGGCACGCCCGCCTGCTCACCGTGGTCGGGCCGGCGGGCATCGGCAAGTCGCGGTTGGTCCGTGAGGCGCTGCGCCGCCACGAGCTGGCGGGCGGGGGACTCGTGCAGCACTGGCTGCGCCCGCCTGCGCTCCAGGAGCGGACCCCCCTGACCCTGTGGGAGCACGGCGACGGCGGTGGCGCCGCCTGCGGCTCCTCGCCCGTGCTGGAGGAGCTGCGCGTGCTGGCCGAGTCGATGGGCGGCGGCGGCGTCGGTGGGGCGGTCGACGCGGCACCGACGCGACCCGGCGCCGTGGGGGGGCTGACCGCCGACGGTCCGCTCGTCGTGGTCTTCGAGGACCTCCACCGCGGCGACGAGGCCCTCCTCGACCTCGTCGGTGCGCTGGCCACCGTCCTCGGCCCCGTCCCGCTGCTGGTCGTGGCCCTGGGCAGGCCCGAGCTGCACGCGCGCCGCCCGGCCTGGGGCGGTGGTCAGCGCGACGCGCTCACCGTGACGCTGGGTCCGCTCAGCGCCTCCGACAGCGAGGCGCTCCTCTCCACCCTCGTCCCCGACCGCCTCGACGGCCTGCGAGCCGAGCTCGACGTCCTCGTCGGCGGCAACCCGCGGTTCGCGGTCGAGTACGCCCGGCTGCTCGACGACCTCGACCACGGCCTGGTCGGGCGGACCGGTGCCGCAGGCCCCGCCGCCGTTCCCGTGCCCGCCGCTGTCGCCGGCATCGTCTCCGCCGGCCTGGACGCCCTGGAGCCCGACCACAGGAGCATCCTGCTCGCTGCCGCAGTGCTCGCCGCGGAGTTCCGCGTCGACGACGTCGCGGCGGTGAGCGGTGAGGACCGCGTCGCGGTCGCCGGACGCCTCGTCGACCTGGAGCGGAGGGACGTGCTGCACCGGACGGCCGGCGGGAGGGGCTGGGGCTTCACCCAGGTGCAGGTGCGCGACGCGGTCCTCCAGCGGATGCCGCGCGCCGTGCGCGTCGCGCTCCAGGACCGGGTCGCCCAGCTGGGCGGGTGACGCGGCGGACGACGTCGTGGTGGCAGACGTGGACGAGCCCGGCGGGATGGTCCCACCGGGCTCGCCCACCGCACTCGTCAGTCGCTGACCGTGAGCCCCGTGAACTTGTCCACGAGGTGGTCGACGGGGTCCGTCAGCGACGGTGCGTCAGGCAGGTCGGTCTGCTGGTCGACGGTGTCCTGGACGATGCTGTCCGGCTGGTTGCTCATGGTGGGGCCTCTCCGAGTCGTTGACGTGGTGCCTGGGTGTTGGAACCGTCCGACAATGCGGGTCGTGAAAGCATCCGTTGGAGCCTGGACCGCGTTGGTGGAACTGTCAGGTGATGGGGTGGTGCGCTTCTCGCCGCTTTCTGCCGGTGCGTGCCGTGCACGGATGACTGTAGATTTGCTCCTGCCTCCGGTCAACCACCGGGATAATGCGGGAAGAGTTCGTCGATAATGCGGCGCGACCCGGACGAGCCCCGCCGCGTCATCTCCGCTGCGGGGCTCATCGGGCACCTCGGGCACCGCTGCGGGACGCCAGCCGCGGTTCTCCGGCCGACGGTCGGAGGTGGTGCTGGCGGCAGCGCCCGACCCGCCTCCCGGCGTCGGCCCCCGGGGATCAGGAGACCAGCGCCCCGGAGTCCACGAGCTCCCTCTGGGGCGCCCCGCCCTGGTCCTCGGCCACCAGCCGGGCGTACTGCCCGCCGAGGGCCACCAGGTCGGTGTGGGTGCCCGCCTCGATGACGACCCCGCCCTCGAGCACGAGGATGTGGTCGGCCTCGCGGACCGTCGACAGGCGGTGCGCGATGACGAACGTCGACCGTCCCTCCTCGCGGAGGCTGCGGTTGACGGCGGCCTCGGTGAGCGCGTCCAGGGCGCCGGTCGCCTCGTCGAGCACGAGCAGGCCCGGACGGCGCGCCATCGCCCGCGCGAGGGCGAGTCGCTGGCGCTGCCCACCGGACAGCTTCGTCCCCCGCTCGTCGACCGCTGTGTCGAGGCCGTCAGGCATCCGAGCCAGGTCCCCGTCCAGGCACGCCAGGTGCACGGCTCGAGCGATGTCGGCCTCGGCGAGCTGGTCGTCGCCGAAGGAGACGTTGTCGCGCACCGTGCCGTCGAAGATCACCGGTTCCTGGAGGACGACACCGCACTGCCGGCGGTAGGACCCGATGTCGCGGGTGTGCAGGTCGACGCCGTCGATCAGGACGGTGCCCTCGTCGGGCACGTGCAGCCCGAGGACCAGCGCGACCATCGTGCTCTTCCCCGAGCCCGAGGACCCCACCACGGCCACCCGCTGTCCGGGCTCGAGCGTGAGCGAGACGTGGCGCAGCGCCCACGGAGCGTCCGGGCCGTACCGGAAGCTGACGTCGCGGAGCTCGACGCGACCGCGCAGGGCGCCCAGCGGGGGGCGCACCCCCTCGGCCTGCTCCGGGGGGGTGACCAGCACGGTCGCGAGGCGGTCGACGTGGCTCTGGATGGCCTGGAGGCTCTGCAGGGCGACGATCAGCGACGTCAGCGGGCCGAGGAAGCTCGAGGACAGCGCGACCAGGGCGAGCGCCGTCCCGAGCGAGAGGTCACCGGCCAGCACCATGGAGACCCCGATCAGCAGGAGCCCCGAGGACGACAGGGCGGAGACCGTGGAGGAGGCGGAGGCGATCAGCGTGGTGAAGCGGCGTCGCCGCATGCTGGCGTCGATCTGCCCGCCCAGCAGCCGTGACCACGTGGTGAGCACCCCACCCCCCATGCCCGACGCCTTGAGGTACGCGGCCCCGGTCACCGCCTCGACCGTGAAGCTCTGGGTCACCGCGACCTGCTCCAGCTCGGCATCGGTCAGCGCGGTGATCCGCCGGGCGGGCGCCACGAGCATCACGACCTGGAGCGCGCCGATCGCGACGGCCGCGAGGCCGAAGACCGGGCTGATCCAGAACAGCGCCCCGGCGTAGACCACGACCAGCAGGCCGTCGAGGACGCTCCCGATCGTCTGCTGTGTCATCGCGTTGCGGATGACGGCGTTGGAGGCGAAGCGCTGCACCAGGTCACCGGTGGAGCGCTCGCGGAAGAAGCCGAACGGCAGGCTGATGATGTGGGCGAAGAAGGACGTCATCAGACGGTTGTCCAGGTGACCGGCGACGACCACGAGGAGTCGGCCGCGCAGGTAGGAGGCCAGGAAGGTCGTGAGGATCAGCAGGCCCAGCCCCACCGCGACGAGCGGCACCACGCCGTCGACGCGCTCCGGCAGCACCTCGTCGATGAGCAGCTTGGTGAGCACCGGGCTGATGAAGCCGACCGAGACCATGAGCAGCGACAGCCCCATGAGGCTGGCGAACATCCGGCTGAGGCCCGGCGTGGGGCTCACCAGCCGGGCGAGCATGCGCCAGTGGCCCCGCGGTTCCCGTGTGGTGCCGCTGTAGAAGCCTGGGCCGGGGCTGGTGGTGACCGCCGTGCCCGTGAAGCCGGCGGCCAGCTCTTCGGGGGAGACCCGTCGGCGACCGGCGACCGGGTCGAGCACCGTCCAGGTGCGGCCCCTGCGCTGCTCGAGCAGGACGAAGCGCCCCGACAGCTCGATCGCCAGGGGCAGGGGGATGTCTCGCAGCCCGTCGCGCGTCGCGTCCGTCGGCACCATCTCGAGCCCGAAGGACCGCCCCACCTCGACCAGGGTGATCAGGGGGCCGCTGGTCGAGCCGGCCCAGCTCGCCCGGGCCTCGGCGAGCGAGGTCTCCCGCCCGTGCGCGGTCAGGACGGCGGCCAGGCACGCCGGCCCGCTGTCCTCGTCCGAGTCGGCCGGCACCAGGACGAGCGGCGCCCGCTCGCCGAGGTGGCGCATCTCGCGCCTCCTGGTCGTGCTCACGGCGTGGCCATCAGGCCGCGACCGAGGAAGATCTCGGCGAGGCGCCGTTCCCCGACGTCGGCGACGGCGTCGCCCCACGTGCCCGGCGCCGGTGGGGTCTCCCCGTCCGGTCCTTCGACGAGGGGAGCGGTGATGAGCGCGGCGACGTAGTCGCCGTCCAGGGTCTGGGAGATGTGCCCCGGCAGGTCGAAGAGGTCGCCGACCTGATCGGCGTCGAGCGGGTCGTACACCTCGGCCAGCACCGTGCCGGTGTCGTCGGGAACCCCGTCGATGCGCAGCCGCACCGGCATCCCCGCCTCCACCCTCCCCTCGAAGCCGGCCGGGAAGAGCACCAGCATGGACCCCGGGCGGTCGTCCCCGCCCAGGACGACGGCGCGAGCGGTGCTGATCGTCGGCACCGTGACCACCGTGCCGACGACGGCCGTGCCGACCAGTGCGGCGACGAGGGCGAGGAGCACGGCGGTCGAGGTGCGCCGCTGCCGCGTGAAGCGGGAGGGCGCACCGCGGTCGGAGTCCCCTCCCGCGGGTGCGCGTGCGGCCTCGGTGGGGATCATGGGCTCGACCTACTCGCCGGCCACGATGGGCTTGGTGGCGAGCGCCTCGTCCGTCATCTTGCTGGCCGGCTCGGGCAGGACGTCGAGGTCGTCGGTCGCGTCAGGGACGAGACGGGCGGGGCTCAGGGGATCCAACATCGGGACACTCCAAGAGGCAGCGGTGAGCGCTGACCCGAGCGGGCCAGCGCACCCAGCGTCTTCACCGGGGATAACGCGGCCGTGGGGACGGATAACGCGCGCCGTCGCAGGGTGGCGGTCCCGGCCCGACGGGTCCGCGGACCCCGGTCGGCCGGGACGCCGCCAAGAGCGAGAGCGGGCCCCTCCGAGCCGTGCGGCGGCGCGCCCGTCACCTCTGACGCGCGCCCGGCCGGGGCGCCGGACCGAGCCCCCGATCACCGCGGTCGGCGCTTGGGGCTCAGGCCCCCCGTCGGGCCCGCAGGTAGTCGCTGACCACGTACTCACCCAGTCGCGCGGGGCTCGGCGCCATCACCCGGCCGCCGTTGCGCCGGGCGACGGCGTCGACGAAGCGGCGCAGCCCCGGGTCCTCCCCGAGGACGAACGTGGTGATCGGGGTGCGCGCCCGGGTCATCGCGTCGACCTCGGTCAGGGTCAGGCGCAGCGTGGTCGGGGTGGTCGGCCAGTCGAAGTGCGCCTCCCCGTCCGGTTCGAGGTGCGCGGTCGGCTCGCCGTCGGTGACCACCAGGACCACCGGCTGCGCGGTGGGGTGGCGCCCGACGTGGCGCCGGGCCAGGGCCAGGGCGTGCTGGAGGTTCGTGCCCTGGACGTGCCCGGGCTCCACCGCCGCCAGCTCCGCGGTGGTCAGCGCGTGCGCGGTGCGCCCGAAGCCGATCACCTGCAGCGCGTCCTGGGGGTAGCGGGTGGCGATCAGGTGCGCCAGGGCCAGCGCCGTCTGCTTCATCGAGGCCCACCGGCCCTCGGCGTACATCGACCACGACAGGTCCACGCACAGCGCCACCGCCGCAGAGGCGCGCCGCTCGGTCTCCACCACCGCGAAGTCCTCGGGCAGCAGGCCCAGACGAGCCGTGCGCGCCCCCCCGCGGGGGAGCGGCTGGGAAGCGACGCGCTGGACGGCGCGCCGCACCGTGGCCACCGCGTCCACGGGCTGCTCGTCGCCGAAGGACCAGGCGCGGAAGGTGCCCGTGGCCTCCCCGGCGCTGCCCGCGGAGCGGTCGTCGTGCCCGCCGCGCCCGGTGCCGCGCAGGTCGGAGAAGACCTTCGCGAGCGCGCTCTGCCCGAGCTGGCGCAGCGCCTTGGGGCTCAGGGTGAGCCCCTCGCTGCCCTCCCCGAGCCACCCCTGCTCGCGCAGCTCCCGTTCCAGGCGCCGCAGCGCCTCGACCTGGGCGGCCGCGCCGGCGCCGAGCTGCCGCTCCACGGCCTCGACGTCCACGTCGTCCAGGGTCGAGAGCGGGTCGCCCATCTCCATCGAGTGCTCGAGGGCGTCGAGGTCGGAGAGCTCCCCGAGGGCGGCCACGCCCTGGTCGAAGCTCATCGGCTCACCACCGGTGAAGCGCTCGCCCCTGCCCCCGAACGCGCCGGGCCGCAGGTCCTTCAGGTGCGCGCCGAGCGCGGAGACCTCGGCGGCGAGGTCGGCGTCGCCCAGGGCCTGCGCCATCAGCGAGGCCATCTCGCGGCGCTCCTCCTTGCTGAGGGAGCGCATGAGGCGACCCATCGCGGCGGCGCGCTGGGCGAGGGCGTCGATCAGCTCGTCGACGTCCTTCGGCGCTTCCGGGAACGCGTCGCCGTGCTCGGCCATGAAGTCCGCGAAGTCCTGCGGGGTGTCCTCGCCCCTGGCGTGCTTCCCGAGCAGGGTGTTCAGGTCGGCGAGCAGGTCCTTCAGGCCCGCGGTGCCGCCCTGGCCGCCCTCGCCCTGCTCGCCGCCCTGCTGACCGGGCAGCGCGCCGGCGCCGAGCTGCGCGCGCAGCGCCTGGGCGCGCAGGTCCTCCAGCAGCTGCTCGTACGTCTCGCGCGCGCTGGGGGAGACCCAGTCGTAGGAGGCGAGCTCGCGCACCGCACCCGCCGTGGAGCGGGGCAGGGTGTCGAGCGTCATCTCCCGCAGCACCCGCTCCTCGCTCGGCAGGCCACCGCTCGCGCCGTCCGCCCGCTCACCCACCTGCTCGTCGCCGCCCCCGGCCTCGCCCGCCGGGTCGCTCCCGGGCTGGTCGGCGTCGCCGCGGGGGTCCTCGGGGCGGCCCGCCGGGCGGGCGTCGTCCATCGCCGCGAGCGCCGCGCGCTCGTCGGCCAGCGCCGCCTCCAGCGCCTCACGCGCCTCCTTCACCGGCCCCGACAGGTCGCCCGAGCGCTTGAGCTGCTCCCGGCGCCGCGCCAGCCGCCGGCGCAGCTCCTCCAGGCCGCGGCGGCGCTCGCCGTCAGGGCCCTCCACCCCGTCGCGGAGCACGTCGCGCAGCGCGTCGCGCACGCTGCGGCCCTCCATGACCCGGTCGCCGAGGGCGTCGACGGCAGCGCGGACGTCGTAGGGAGGTGCGAGCGGGTCGTCCCCGCCCGACCAGCGCCCGTACCGGTAGCCGCGCGGGCCCCGCTCACCACGTGCTCCACCAGCCATGTGGTCAGCCCCCGTACACCGTGCGCTCGTCGGCGGCGCTCGCGCCGCCGTCCAACCGGTCCTTGCCCAGGCGCCGCGTCAGGTGCAGCCCCTCCAGCACCATCTCCACCGCGGCCGCCGCCCGCCCCGGGCTGGGGACGTCGTCGCCCGTGGCGGCGGGCCCGGCGTCCAGCCGGTCGAGCACCGCCGACAGGCCGGGCACCGTGCCGACCTGCGCGAGCAGGTCCTTGGCGGTGACCAGCGGCCCGGTGGAGACCGAGCTCCCGTCGGCGACCAGCGCGGTGAACCCCGACAGGTCCGCGCCGGCGAGGCGGGCCCGGAAGGTGCCGGCGACGGCGGTGCGCAGGAGGTGGGCGAGCACCTCGTCCTCGCGGCCCTCCTCACCGGCCTCGAACTCCACCTTGCCGCGCAGGGTGGTGACCACGGTGTCGAGGTCGCCCACCCGGGCCACCGCGTCGTCCCCGGTCAGCGCCGACCGGCGCAGCGCCGCCGCGGCCACCGTCTCCGCGCCGGCGACGGCGAAGCGCGCGGAGACCCCGGAGCGGGCATCGACCGCCGGGGCCTCGCGGACGGCGCGCGTGAAGCGGGCGACCACCTCGAGGAGGTGCTCGGGCACCTCGGCCACCAGTTCCGCCTCCTGGCGGACCAGCGCGGTCTCCAGGTCGAGGTCGAGGGGGTAGTGGGTGCGCACCTCGGCGCCGAACCGGTCCTTCAGCGGCGTGATGATGCGCCCGCGGTTGGTGTAGTCCTCGGGGTTGGCGCTGGCGACCACGAGCACGTCGAGCGGCAGGCGCAGGGTGTAGCCGCGCACCTGCACGTCGCGCTCCTCGAGCACGTTCAGCATCGACACCTGGATGCGCTCGGCGAGGTCGGGGAGCTCGTTGATCGCGAAGATCCCGCGGTGGGTGCGCGGGACGAGCCCGAAGTGGATCGTCTCGGGGTCGCCCAGGGTGCGGCCCTCGGCGATGCGCACCGGGTCGACGTCGCCGATGAGGTCACCGACGGACGTGTCCGGGGTGGCGAGCTTCTCCGCGTACCGGTCGCTGCGGTGCCGCCAGCCGACGGGGAGCTCGTCGCCGCGCTCGGCGACGAGGCGCTTCGTCGCGGGGGTGATCGGCTCGAACGGGTGCTCACCGAGCTCGGACCCGTCGATGACCGGCGTCCACTCGTCGAGCAGGGCCACCAGGGAGCGCACCAGGCGCGTCTTGCCCTGCCCGCGCTCGCCGAGCAGGACGACGTCGTGGCCGGCGAGGAGTGCGCGCTCCAGCTCGGGCAGCACGGTGGTGTCGAAGCCGACGATCCCGGGGAAGCGGGGGGCGCCGGAGCGCATCGCCGCCACGAGGTTCTGACGGATCTCGTCCTTGACGCCGCGCAGCTGGTGACCGCTCTCACGGAGCGCGCCGAGGGTGGTGGGGGCCGGTGGTGGGGTGGACGTCGCCGAGGGCTGACTCACCCCGTCGACGGTACGCGGCAGGTGCGATGCCACGCGCGGTGGCGTCTGCCCGCGGCGGCAGGCACCCGCTTCTCGTCAGAGGGG
The DNA here is from genome assembly GCA_964242735.1 of uncultured Quadrisphaera sp. Taxonomy (GTDB): domain Bacteria; phylum Actinomycetota; class Actinomycetes; order Actinomycetales; family Quadrisphaeraceae; genus CADCUY01. The sequence goes on from CAXTAK010000001.1 coordinate 76,700, forward strand.
CGACGACTGCGCGGTGATGGCCTCTCCCGGTGCGGGCTCGCGGCCGACGGCGATCTCCGCCTCGGCGGAGGAACCGGCGGGGACCCGGCCGGTGTCGTGCACGGGGCACCGCACGCGTGGGTGCAGCCCTCGCGGGAGCCGACCGTCTCGACATCGCCCGCCCCCCAGTCCGAGATGGAGGCCGTGACGACGGTCCCGACCGGCTCGGGGTCCGCGGACACGAGGACGACGGTGATGTCGTGGCCCTGCTCGGCGAAGGCCGCCGTCATCGCCGCGGCCGAGGCCTCGGGGTCGGTGATCTCGGCGACGACCTGCTCGCCGTCCGCGGTGGACGAGACGCCTGCGGCGGCGACCGCGGGGGCGTCGGTGGACCGCTCCCCGGAGTGCGCAGGAGCCGGGACGAGCGCCCCGGCCAGGCCCAGCGCACCGGGCGCGGCCAGCATCGGCACAGCTCCTGCTCGGTCAGTGGGGTGGGACGGGACAGCGCCGTCGTCGGTCAGGGCCCGCCGGACCGGTGCGGCGGTGGCAGGACGACCGCACCGCACGCTCGTGGCGCTCGAAGAGCGTCCCGGAGCAGTCGACCTCGCCGGCCGCGGCACGCCGCCGGAGCGCCTCGTCCGCCACGGCCTCCATCTCGTCCGCACCCCTCCACGGCCGCTCGGCGCGATCGGTTCCGCCTCGCGCTCATCGAGCCGCACCGACGGGTGCCCGAGTGCCCGGGCCGGTGGTGGAGCGACCACGGCGCCGTCGGGTCCAGAGCACCTCGACGGTGCAGCGGACGCCGGGTGCAGCAGCGAGGCGTGCGTGGGTGGTCAGCAGCGACGTCGCGCCCAGGGCCTCCGTCAGGGCGTCGCAGGTGGCGTCGCAGGCGCTGACGTCGTGCCGCAGCTCCCACACCCTCGCTCGCAGCAGATCGGCTGCACACCTCGTCAGCTCCAGGTGGATGAAGTGGTGGAGCGCTCGTCCGCCCTGGCCCTGGGCCAGCTCGCCGTGGTGGACGAGGCGGCGCCGGACGTCGACCACCCCGCTGTCGATGAGGTGCGGGGCTGCGAGCTCCTCGTCCCCGAGACGCTCGAGATCGAGGTCCTCGGCCACGAGCTCGATGATGACGCTGGCATCGACGACCCCCACTCATCACCCCCCGCGTGCAGTCCGGCCAGGACGCTCTCCCGAGCGACGGCGCCCTGCACCTCCGCTCGCGCCGCGCGGACCACCGTGGCGTCGTGACGCACGACGTGCGACCGGCGTGCCGGGTGCTCCAGCTCGCCCAGCACGCACCTCGTCAGCGAGACGCCCTGGACCCGCGCTGCCCCAGCAAGCGCACCGTCGACGTCGTCCGGGACATCTCGGACCCGGATCACCTCGGGCATCACTGCACGACACCTCCGGCGGGTGCATCACGCACCCACCGAGAGCCGCGGATCGTCCTCCGGCTGGGGCCCGGCGTGCCGGGCCCCGTCGTCCGCACCGCCGGCGTGCTCGGTGATGCCGAACCGGTCGTGCAGGGCGCGCAGCCGGCGTGGCGCCCACCAGTTCCGCTCCCCGAGCACCGTCATGGTCGCCGGCACCAGCAGCATCCGCACCAGCGTGGCATCGATGGCCACGGCGACGGCGAGCGCCAGGCCGACCTCCTTGATGGCCAGCAGCCGGCCGGTGACGAAGCCGGCGAAGACGATGACGATGATCAGGGCCGCGGAGGTGATGATGCGCCCCGACCGCTGCAGCCCCTGGACCACAGCAGCGTCGGTGCTGGCCCCGGCGCGGCGGGCGTCGAGGATCCGCGCGAGGAGGAACACCTCGTAGTCCATCGCGAGGCCGAAGCCGAAGGCCAGCACCAGCGGTGCCACGAAGGTCTCCACCCCCCCGGTGGAGGTGAAGCCCAGCAGCCCCTCGAGGTTGCCGTCCTGGAAGACCAGCACCACGATCCCCAGGGTGGCGCCCAGGGAGAGCACGTTGGCGAGCAGTGCCTTCACCGGCACCAGCACCGAGCCGGTCATGAGGAACAGCAGCGAGAACGTCGCCAGCACGACCAGCCCGATCGCGTAGGGCGCCCGGGCGGCGAGGTCGTCGAGGAAGTCCTGGGTGCCGGACAGCTGCCCGGTCGTCCAGGAGGGGAAGTCCGGGCGCTGGGCGCGCACGTCGGCGAGCACTGCGCGCTCCACCTCGATGTCGACCCCCGCGGGTGCGTCGGCGCGCACCGGCACGGTGACGAGGTCACCGGCCTGCTGGGGCGTCCCGACGGTGGCGCCGTCGATGCGCAGGTCCCCCGCGTACGCCTCGACGTCGGCCAGCGGCGCGTCAGCGACGATGGTGACCGTCGGCGCTGCGACCGCGGGGAAGCGCTCCTCCAGGTCGGTGAAGAAGACCCGCGAGGTGTTGTCGGCGGGCAGCAGCTCCACGTCGTCCGCGCGCAGGCTGATGCCGGTCGCCGGCAGGGCCAGGGCCCCCAGCAGCGCGACGACACCGACGATCACCGCCCAGGGACGGCGTTGGACGGCGCGGGCGAGGCGGCTGAACGCGCCAGCCTCCGGGGTCACGTCACCCATCGCCCGGGCGAGCACCCTCAGGCCCGGCACCTTCGTCGCCAGCCCGGGGCGGGTCAGGCGCGCCCCGCCGAGCGCGAGCAGCGCCGGCACCAGGGTCAGGGCCACCAGCAGCGCGACGACCACCACGGAGGCCGCGGCCAGGCCCATCGAGCGCAGGATGTCGGCGCGGAAGACGAGCAGGCCGCCGAGGCTGATGCCGACGGTGACCGCGGAGAAGACCACCGTGCGTCCGGCGGTCGCCATGGTCGCCACCAGGGCGGCGGTGCGCTGGGCCTTCGTGCTGCCGGTGCCGGCGGTCGTCCCGCGCAGCTCCTCGCGGTAGCGGGAGACCACGAGCAGCCCGTAGTCGATGCACAGCCCGAGGCCGAGCACGGTGACGACGTTGACCACGGACGACGCGACATCGGTGGCGTAGGAGAAGGCCAGCAGCGCCCCCAGGCCCCCGGCGATGGAGGCGAGGGCACCGAGCAGGGGCACCCCGGCGGCGAGGAGGCCGCCGAAGACGACGACCATGATCAGCAGGGAGATCGGCAGCGCCACCGCCTCGCCGGTGCGCAGATCGGCCTCGACCTGCCCGCCGAAGACCTCGTCGAGGTCGGCGTAGGACTCCACCCGGGCGGTGGAGCCCGGTACCCGCTCCCCGACCTCGCGCAGCCGCTCGGCTGCTCGCTCCAGCGCGACCTCCGCCCGCGCGGCCGGCAGGTCGGCCTCCAGCGTGGCGGTGACCAGCACCGAGGTGCCGTCCTCGCCGGTCAGCGCCTCGGCGCCGGCTCGGGCGGCGGCGACCGCGGGGTCGTCGGGGGGCGCGCCGGCCGGGAGCAGCAGCGGTGCCGCCACGGCGTCGACGCCCTCGACGTCGGGCAGCTCCGCGACCAGGTCGGCCAGCGCCTCCTGCACCGGCGGTGAGGCCGGGTCCACGTCGTCGAGCTGCAGGAACACGGTCGGCCCGCGCGGGTCGGCGGCCTCGAGGCGTTCGGTGCCGTCCTGGTTCTCGCCGGGCACGCGCACGGGGCCGGAGCCGACGCGGGCGAACAGGCCCTCGCCGACCACGCCGAGCGCGAGGACCAGGCACGCGGTGACGGCCACCGCCCACACGGTGACCACCTGCCAGGGGCGCCGCGCGATGGCGGCGGCGAGGCGGGCGAGCACGGCGTCCACTGTGCCTGACCGCCCCGACAGCGCCAGCGCACGCCGCGGGCCGGTGTGCGCGGTGGCAGGCTCGCCGCCGTGTCCGACCTGTTCACCAGCGCCTCGCAGGGGCCCGACGGCGTCTCCGCCCACGCGCCGCTCGCGGTGCGGATGCGCCCCCGCACCCTCGAGGAGGTGCTCGGCCAGCAGCACCTGCTCGGCCCCGGATCGCCGCTGAGGCGGCTCGTGGAGGGGAGCGGCGGGCGTGCGGGCCCGTCGTCCGTGGTGCTGTGGGGCCCGCCCGGCACCGGCAAGACGACGCTGGCGCAGGTGATCGCCGCCGTCTCCAGCGACCGCTTCGTGGAGATGTCGGCGATCACCGCGGGCGTGAAGGACGTGCGCCGCGCGATGGAGGAGGCCCGCGACGCCCGCGACGTCGTGGGCCGGCGCACCGTGCTGTTCCTCGACGAGGTGCACCGGTTCACGAAGGCCCAGCAGGACGTGCTGCTGCCCGGCGTGGAGCAGCGCTGGGTGGTGCTGGTGGCCGCGACGACGGAGAACCCGTCGTTCTCCGTCGTCGCGCCGCTGCTGTCGCGCTCCCTGCTGCTGACGCTGCGCGCGCTGGACGACGCGGACGTCGCGGCGCTGCTGCGCCGGGCTGTTGCGGACCCGCGCGGGCTGGCCGGCGAGGTCTCGGTGAGCGAGGAGGCGCTGGAGCACCTGGTGCGCCTCGCCGGGGGCGACGCGCGGCGGGCGCTGACGTCGCTGGAGGCCGCGGCCGGCGTGGTCGGCGGCTCGGGGGAGGTCACCCTGGCCGACGCCGAGCGCGCCGTGGACGCCGCGGTCGTCCGCTACGACCGTGACGGCGACCAGCACCACGACGTCACCAGCGCGCTCATCAAGAGCGTCCGCGGCTCCGACGTCGACGCCGCGCTGCACTACCTCGCGCGGATGCTCGAGGCGGGGGAGGACCCGCGCTTCGTGGCGCGGCGCCTCGTCGTCGCCGCGAGCGAGGACGTCGGGATGGCCGACCCGAGTGCGCTGCTCACCGCCGTCGCGGCGGCGCAGGCGGTGGCGCTGATCGGGATGCCGGAGGGACGGATCGTCCTGGCGCAGGCGGTGGTGCACCTGGCGAGCGCGCCGAAGTCCAACGCCAGCTACCTGGGCATCGACGCCGCCGTGGCCGACGTCCGGGCCGGGCGCGGGGGCCCGGTGCCGGCGCACCTGCGCGTCGCCCACCACCCGGGCGCCACCGCCCAGGGGTCGGGCACCGGCTACCGGTACGCGCACGACGCCGCGCACGCCGTGGCGGCGCAGCAGCACCTGCCCGACGACCTGGTGGGCCGCGAGTACTACGCGCCCACCGACCGCGGCGGTGAGCGGGCGCTCGGTGAGCGGCTGCGGCGGATCAGGGAGCTGCTGCGGGGCGGGTAGTCTGGGTGGCTGCCGCAGGTCCGCCTGCGTGCTCGACCGACACGGCTCGGCGCCCGGCACGGGCGCAGCGCACGCCGTACCGCCACCACGAAGGAGCCCGCCCTTGTCCGCGTCACCGGACCGCAGCCGCCGCACCGTCCGCCTCTCCCGCGCCCTCGGGGTGCCGCTGACCCCCAAGGCCGCCCGCTACTTCGAGGTGCGCCCCTACCCGCCGGGCGAGCACGGGCGCGCCCGTCGCCGCACCGAGAGCGAGTACGCCCTCGGTCTGCGCCAGAAGCAGCTGCTGCGCGCGCAGTACGGCATCCGCGAGGCGCAGATGCGCAACGTCTTCGTCGAGGCGCGCAAGGCGCCCGGTCGCACCGGCGACGTGCTGGTCGAGCTGCTGGAGATGCGCCTGGACGCGATCGTGCTGCGCTCCGGGTTCGCCCGCACCATCGCCCAGGCCCGCCAGGCCGTCGTCCACCAGCACGTGATGGTCGACGGGCGCCGCGTGGACCGGCCGTCCTTCCGGGTGACCCCGGGCCAGAGCGTGGCCATCGTCGCGAAGTCCAAGGACCTCGTGCCGTTCCAGGTCGCCGCGGCCGGCGCCCACCGCGACGTGCTGCCGACCCTGCCCAAGTACCTCGAGGTGGACCTCCAGGACCTCACCGCCACCCTCGCCCGGCGTCCCGTGCGCGACGAGGTCCCGGTGACCTGCGAGGTCTCCCGGGTCGTGGAGTTCTACGCGCGGTAGGCCCCCCCGCCTCATCCGGCCTCTCGTGCGCGGCGCAGCGCCACCACCGCTTCCGTGCGGTTCCGCACACCCAGCTTGCGGTAGATGCTCATCAGGTGGGTGTCGACCGTGCTCCGGCGGATGAACAGGGCCGCGGCGATCTCGGTGTTCGACGCGCCCGTCGTCAGCTGGGTCAGCACCTCCCGCTCGCGCTCGGTGAGCGAGGCCGGGAGCTCGGCGGCGTCCCGGCCCGAGGTGGCCATGCAGCCCTCCCTCCAGCGGGGGAGGAAGCCCACCGAGAGGCAGACGTGGCCCCGGCGCACCGCCTCCACGGCAGCGACCACGTCTGCCGGAGCTGCCGTGTCCTCGAGCAGCCCGCCCTCGTAGGTGGTGAGCAGGCCCAGGACCTGGGTCGGCTCAGCGCCCGGTGGGCACAGCACCACGACCTTCGGCGGGTCGGCCGGGGCCTTGCGCGGGGACAGCGGATCGCTGCGCACGGCACCCACCACGTCGGCGGTGGCGACGATCACGTCGACGTCGCTGTGGGCGCGCGCGCCCCACGAGTCCGCGCACCCGACCGCGCGCACCCGGTGTCCCGCATCGATCAGCGCCCCCGCCACGCCCCGCATCCCGGTCGACCCTGCTGCGAGCCCGACAACGACCACTGCTGCTCCCGTCGTGGTGGATCCCGTCGGTCACGCGACCCAGCGGAGCGAGCATCACGCCCGGCGGTGGCCCGCGGAAGCCGGCGCTGGTCCCGGGCGGCACATCTAGCAGGATGACCCCTGGTCGACCTGCTGACGACCTGGTCGACCTGCCCACGTCCGGGGGACGTCCTCGCCTCGGTGCGGCGTCCCCCGCCGCTGTCCCGCACGACCCCCGCCGGGGTCGGCGCGCCGTCCGGGAGGATCCCCGTGGAAGTCCTCGAGGGGCGTCACTACGACGAGCTCGTGTCCCGCCTGGCGCGGAGCCCGTCCCGGTACACCGCGCGCATCGCCGAGCGCCTCCGCAGCGAGGTCGCACCCGCTCACCTCGAACCGGTGCAGGCAGACCTCCGCGAGCTGGTCGACCAGGTCATGCGCGCGGTCTTCGCGGTGCTCCTCAGCGGTGAGTCACTGGAGGAGGAGGCGGTGCTGGCGGTGCGGCGCGCGGCGGAGCGGTGGTCGTCCCGCCGGGTCCCCTTCTCGACCGTGCTGGCGATCTCCAGCGCTGCCGCACGGGCAGCGGTGGAGGTCACCCAGGAGCTGGCCCGCGAGCGCGACAAGGCCGTGGCGGTCGAGGTGGTCGGCCGCGGAATCGTCATCGCCCAGGAGCTGGTGGCCGCCGCCGCCGCCGGGTACGGGCGCAGCGCGAGGCGGTCGACAGCGGCGGACCCGGCGGGGCCGGGCGGGGGGGCCGCGCCCGTCGGTCTGACGCGGACGTCCGCCGACGTGCTGGGCCTGGTCGCCGAGGGCAGGACCAACGTGCAGGTCGCGGCGGAGCTCGGGCTGAGCAGGCAGACCGTGAACTACCACGTCGGTCGGCTGATGCGCGCCCTCGGGGCGGTCAACCGCACCGCGGTGGTGGCCCGCGCCTACGATCTGGGCCTCCTGCCGCGGTAGCGCTGAACCGCTCCCCGTCACCGAGCCGTCGCCTCCAGGTCACGCCCTCGTCGCCCCCGGTGCTGCACGCTCACCCCACGGCGGACCGCACCAGCACTCCGCCGCCGCGCCGACACAGACCGGGGAGGACGTCATGGACCTCGTTCCCGACGAGGCCGTCGACGAGCTGATCGACGCGCTCGCGCTCAACCTGGGCCCGCTGAGGGACGCCGTCGTCGAGCGCATCCGGGCGGACGTCGCGCCGCACCGGCTCGTGGCGCTCGAGGGCGAGCTGGCGCCCGCGCTCGACCGCCTGCTGCCGGCCGTGATCGCGTCCCTGCGCGCCGGCGACGGTCTGGACGGCGAGGAGACGCTCGCGCTGCGCCGGCTCGCCGAGACCTGGGCCCGTCGCGGGGTGACCCTGTCCACCCTCTCGGCGGTGACGCTGGCGGCCAGCGAGGGAGCGCGCGAGATGACCAGCACGCTCGCCGTGGGCGGTCACGGCGCGGTCATGGTCTCCTTCGCGAAGGGCATGCGGGTGGCGCAGGAGGCGACCTCCGCGCTCGCCGTCGGTCACGCCGGGGGTGTCGTCGCCCGGCGCCTCAGCCGGTGGCTCCCCGCAGCGGCCGCCGTCGCGCAGGCGACGACCGGCCTCCAGGACAGCGGCACCGCCCCGGAGACCGCCGCCTCCCCCCCGGCGGCGCCCCCGACGCTGAGCCCGCCGGCGCGCGACGTCCTGCGGCTGGTCGGCGAGGGATGCACCAACGCCCAGATCGCCGCGGTGCTGCACCTGAGCCGCCAGGCGGTGAACTACCACATGGGGCGGTTGATGCGATCGGTGGGTGCGGCGAACCGGACGGCGCTGGTGGCCCGCGCCTACCAGCGGGGGATGCTGCCGCTCACCGACTGACCCAGCGGTCGGCGTCCACGCCGTTCCCGGCGCACGCGCTAAGGTGCCGCGACTCGGCAGCAGCACAGGGAGGAGACCCATGTCCGTCGGAGACGTCGCGGGCCTGATCGCCGCCATCGCCTTCGTGGTCCCGGTCGACCTGCTCGCCGTGGCCCTGCTGGCACCCCGTGGTGTCCTCGACGAGGGCCGCACGACGACCAGGGGTCTCTCCGACTCCACCGTCCCCCTGATCGGCGAGACCACCACCACCGCGCAGATCAGCACCAGCGCCTCGGCCCCCACCGCGAACCTCGGCTCCCCGGTCGTCGAGGTCGCCGCGCTCACCTCCGGCGTGCGCCGGGCCGTCACCGGGCGCCGGGCCGGTGTGGCGGCGGCTCGCGGTGGCAGCCGCGGGGGGCGCTGACCGTGGGTCGACCCTTCCTCGCCGCCGCCGGTGCCGCCGGTGGGGCGCTCGCCCCGCGCCGGGCGCTGGAGGTGGACCGCGCGCGCACCCCCACCGGCCCGGGAGCTCGGGACGGGGGGCGCTGGAGGGCCGCCCAGGACTCCGCCGCCGAGGTGGGGGTGGGCACGGCCGAGCGCGAGCACCAGCGGCGGGTGGCCCTGGAGGTCGACACCGGCGCGAGGGACCCCGTGGACGCCGCAGCCGCCAGGGAGCTGCTCGAGGAGCCGAGCGCGCCCCGCCCCCCGCGGCGCTGAGCGGCGCTCCCGCGCCCGACCCCTGCCCCCGACCGATCGGACCCCCATGAAGACCGCGGACATCAGGCAGCGCTGGCTGCGGTTCTTCGCCGACCGCGGGCACACCGTGGTGCCCAGCGCCTCCCTCATCAGCCCCGACCCCACCCTGCTCTTCACGGTGGCGGGCATGGTCCCGTTCATCCCGTACCTGACCGGGCAGCAGAGCCCGCCGTACACCCGCGCCACCAGCGTGCAGAAGTGCGTGCGCACCCTGGACATCGAGGAGGTCGGCAAGACCACCCGCCACGGCACCTTCTTCCAGATGAACGGCAACTTCTCCTTCGGCGACTACTTCAAGCAGGGCGCCATCGAGTACGCCTGGGAGCTGGTCACCACCTCCCAGGCCGACGGCGGGTACGGCTTCGCCGAGCGCGACGTCTGGGTGACCGTGTACCAGGACGACGACGAGGCCGAGCGGCTGTGGCGCGAGGTCGCCGGGCTGCCCGCCGAGCGCATCCAGCGCCTCGGCATGGAGGACAACTACTGGTCCACCGGTCAGCCGGGCCCCGCCGGCCCCGACTCGGAGATCTTCATCGACCGGGGCCCCGCCCACGGCCCCGACGGGGGCCCGGCGAAGGACCCCGGGGGCGACCGGTACCTCGAGATCTGGAACCTGGTCTTCATGCAGTCCCTGCGGGGGGAGGGCCAGGGCTACGACTTCCCGATCCTGGGGGACCTGCCGACCAAGAACGTCGACACCGGCATGGGCCTGGAGCGGGTCGCGTTCCTGCTCCAGGGCAAGGACAACATGTACGAGATCGACGAGGTCGCCCCGCTGGTGATCCGCGCGGCCGAACTCGCCGGCACCCGCTACGGCGCCGACCCCGAGGCCGACGTCCGCCTGCGCGTCGTCGGCGACCACGTGCGCGCCTCCCTGATGCTCATCGGCGACGGCGTCACCCCCGCCAACGAGGGCCGCGGCTACGTGCTGCGCCGCCTCCTGCGGCGCGCGGTGCGCTCCATGCGCCTGCTCGGGACGGACGCGCCCGCCCTGCCCGACCTCTTCCCCGTCGCGCGCGACGCGATGGTGCCGTCCTACCCCGAGCTCGCCGCCGACTACGACCGGATCGCCGCCGTGGCCCTCGCCGAGGAGGACGCGTTCCGCCGCACCCTGGTGGCGGGCACGACGATCCTCGACGTCGCGGTCAAGCGGGCCAGCACCGCCGCCGGTGCCTCGGGCGCGGCGCGCATCACCGGGGCGGACGCCTTCGCCCTCCACGACACCTACGGCTTCCCCATCGACCTGACCCTGGAGATGGCCGCCGAGCAGGGGGTGGACGTCGACGCCGGGGGCTTCCGCGCCCTGATGGCCGAGCAGCGCGCCCGCGCCCGCGCCGACAGCCGCGCCAAGCGCTCCGGCCGGGCTGACACCGCGGTGTACCGCCAGGTCGCCGACTCCCTCGCCCGCCCGCCCGGCACCGACCCCACGGAGTTCATCGGCTACACCACCACCGCCGGTGAGGCCCGGGTGGTGGGGCTGCTGCGCGACGGCGCCCCCGTGCCCGTGGCCCTGGCCGGCGACGAGGTGGAGGTGGTCCTGGACCGCACCCCGTTCTACGCCGAGTCCGGCGGGCAGCTCGCCGACCGCGGGAGGCTCAGCGTGACCAGCTCCAGCGGCACCGCCGCGGTGATCGAGGTCGGCGACGTCCAGAAGCCGCTGCCGGGCCTGCACGTGCACCGCGCCACGGTGGTCACCGGCGAGGTCGCGGCCGGCGACGTCGTCGAGGCCGTCGTCGACCCCGTACGCCGCCTGGCGGTCTCCCGCGCCCACACCGCCACGCACCTGGTGCACCAGGGCCTGCGCGACGCGCTCGGCGAGACGGCCCGCCAGGCCGGGTCCGAGAACGCCCCCGGCCGGTTCCGCTTCGACTTCACGGCCACCGCGCCGGTGCCCGAGCCGGTGCTGGCCGACGTCGAGGCCGAGGTCAACGCCGTCCTCGCGCAGGACCTCGACGTCGTCTCCTCCGTGATGAGCCTGGACGACGCGCGCCGCACCGGGGCGATGGCCCTGTTCGGGGAGAAGTACGGCGACCGGGTGCGCGTGGTGAGCATCGGGGAGTGGTCCAAGGAGCTGTGCGGGGGCACCCACGTGCAGCGCTCCGGGCAGCTGGGGGTGGTCACCCTGCTGGGGGAGGCCTCCATCGGCTCGGGCGTGCGCCGGGTGGAGGCCCTCGTCGCCGCCGACGCCCACGCCCACCTCGCCCGGGAGGGCGCGCTGGTCAGCCAGCTCACCACGCTGCTGAAGGTGCGCGCCGAGGAGCTGCCCGAGCGGGTCGGGGCGCTGCTGGAGCAGCTGCGGGCCGCCGACCGGGAGGTCGCCCGCGCGCGCACCGCCCAGGTCCTCGCCGGCGCCGCGCAGCTGGCCGCCGGCGCCCGCGACGTCGACGGGCTGGCCCTGGTCACCGCCGACGCCGGGGCCGTGGGCTCCGCCGACGACCTGCGCACCCTGGCGCTGGACGTGCGCGCGCGCCTCGGCGGGGACGTCGGTGGCACAGCTGGTGCGGGCGGCGGCGGCGTGGTGGCGGTGGCCGGTGTCGCCAAGGAGCGCCCGGTGGTGGTGGTGGCGACCACCGCGCGAGCCCGGGACCGCGGGGTGCGCGCCGGGGCGCTGGTGCGCGCGGCCGCCAGCGCCCTCGGCGGCGGGGGCGGCGGCAAGGACGACCTCGCCCAGGGCGGCGGCACCGACCCGGCCGCGGTCCCCGCCGCGCTGGCGGCGGTGCGCGAGGCCGTCGCCCGGGCCGTCGCGGGACCGGTGTAGGGGTGCGCCCCGGCACCCGCCTGGGCGTCGACGTCGGCTCCGTGCGCGTCGGCCTGGCCGCCAGCGACCCCTCCGGACTGGTCGCCTCGCCCGTCGAGACCCTCGCCCGCGACGTCCTCGGCGGCAGGGACGTCGCCCGCGTCGCCGCGGAGGCCGCGGAGCGGGGCGCGGTGGAGGTCGTCGTCGGGCTCCCGCTGTCCCTGTCCGGACGGGAGGGCCCCGCGGCGGTCGCGGCGCGCGCCTACGCCGCCGACCTCGCCCGCGCGCTCGCGCCGGTGCCGGTGCGGATGGTCGACGAGCGGCTCAGCACCGTCAGCGCCACCGCGGCGCTGGTCGCGTCGGGACGGCGCGGGCGCGACCAGCGCCGGGTCGTCGACCAGGTCGCCGCCGTGATCGTCCTGCAGCACGCCCTGGACGCGGAGCGCTCCTCGGGACGCGCCCCGGGGTCGCTGGTGGACCAGCCCGCGGTCGGCGGGCGGTGAGCGCCGAGGACGGCGCGGTGCCACCGCGCGAGACCGAGCACGGCACCACCCTGGAGCAGGGCGGGCCCCGACAGGACGGTGCAGCAGCGGTGACCCGGTTGAGCCTCGACGACCTGCCCAGCACGCCCACCCGCGCCACCCGGCGCAGCGAGGGCCGCGAGCGCGTGCGCTCACGCCGCCGCCGGCGGCTGCGGGCCCTGGCGGTGGCGGTGGTCGCGCTGCTGCTCGTCGGCGGTGGCGGGGTGCTGGCTGCTGACCAGCTCCGCGAGGTCGCCGCCGGCTTCAACGCCCCCGAGGACTTCGAGGGCCCCGGCAGCGGGACGGTGCAGGTGCGCGTGGAGCCCGGGGACTCCGGGGCCGACATCGCGCAGTCGCTGGAGGAGGCGGGGGTGGTGCAGACCTCCGAGGCCTTCGCCGCCGCCGCCGCCGCCGACCCCGAGTCCGCGACGATCGTGCCCGGGCTGTACTCCCTGCGGACGCGGATGAGCTCCTCCGCTGCGCTGGCGACCCTGCTCGACCCGACGTCGCTGCTGTCCTACGCGGTGACCATCCCCGAGGGCTTCACCGCCGTGCAGGCCGTGGAGCGCCTCGCGCAGGGCACCGGTTCCAGCGTCGAGGCGCTGACCGCCGCCGCCGCCGACCCCGCCGTGGGCCTGCCGCCGGAGGCCGGTGGCCAGCTCGAGGGCTACCTCTTCCCCGCGACGTACGAGTTCGACCTGGAGAGCACGGACGTGCAGGTGCTGACCGAGGTGGTCGCCCGCACCCAGCTGGCCCTGGACGAGGCGGGTGTGCCCCCGGAGCGGCGCCAGGAGGTGCTGACCACCGCCAGCCTCATCCAGGCCGAGTCGGGCAGCACCGCCGACATGGGCAAGGTCTCCCGGGTCATCGCCAACCGGCTCGCCACCGGCATGGCCCTGCAGTTCGACACCACGGTGAACTACGCCACGTCCAGGGGGGGGCTGACCACCACCGACGAGGACCGCGCCACGGACTCCCCGTACAACACCTACCTCTACCCGGGGCTGCCGGCGGGGCCGATCAACAACCCGGGGGCCGAGGCCATCACCGCGGCGATGGCCCCTGAGGAGGGGCCGTGGACGTACTTCGTCGTCGTGGACCCCGACACGAAGGAGACCCGGTTCGCGTCGTCGTTGGAGGAGCACAACGCCAACGTGGAGCTGTTCCAGGCCTGGTTGCGCGCGAACCCGCAGTGAGCGGGCAGCCGTGAGCGCGCGTCAGCGCTGGGTGTCGCAGCCGTGAGCGCGCGTCAGCGCTGGGTGTCGCAGCCGTGAGGGCCGCGGTGCTCGGGCACCCCATCGCCCACTCCCTCTCCCCGGTGCTGCACACGGCCGCGTACCGGGAGCTGGGCCTGGCGGCGGAGTGGTCCTACACCGCCGCGGACGTCGTGCCCCAGCGCCTGCCGGCGTTCCTGGCCTCCTTGGGCCCGGAGTGGGGCGGGCTGTCCCTGACGATGCCCCTCAAGCACGCGGTGCTGCCCCTGCTGGTCGCCACGTCACCGCTGGCGGCCGCGGTGGGCGCGGTCAACACCGTCCTGCCCGTGCCGGGTCCCCTGCCCGGGCCCGGGGAGGCGCTGTCGTGGCGCGGGGAGAACACCGACGTCGAGGGCGTGGTCGCGGCGCTGGCCGAGGTGGGGGTGGCGCGCGCGGGCACCGGCTCGGTGCTGGGCGGCGGGGCGACCGCGGCGTCCGCACTCGCGGCGCTGCACCGCCTGGGGGTGGCGGTGCCGACGGTGTACGTGCGGTCCCCGCTGCGCGCCGCAGTGCTGCAGGACGTCGCGGACCGCATCGGCGTGGAGGTCGACGTCGCGCCCTGGGAGCGGGCGTGGCGCTCCACCGCGGACGACGTGGTGGTCTCCACGGTGCCGCCCGGCGCCGCCGACGGGTTCGCCGCGACCCTGCGGCGCCCCGTGGGAGGCGCCGCAGCGCTCGGGGCGCTGCTCGACGTCGTGTACGCGCCGTGGCCGACCCAGCTGGCGCACGCCTGGGCCGGGCGCGGGGGCACCGTGGTGGGTGGTGCGGTGATGCTGCTGCACCAGGCCGCGGGGCAGGTGCGCGCGATGACCGGGCGCGAGGCCCCCGTCGACGCCATGCGCGCCGCGCTCGAGCGGGAGCTGGCGACGCGCTAGGGATCGAGCACACCCCCGCCTCAAGGGGGGCCGCCGGCCCGCCGATGCAGGTGGTCGGCGGGGGTACTCCGCGCCGCCGCGCGCACGCGGGAGCACCCAGGAGGATCGATGGTCGAGGCTCTGCGGCTCGGACCGTCCCCGGCGTGGTCGCCGGGGCTCGCACCACCCCACCCGACGTCGACCTCGAGCGCGCCGGCGGGCCCGGTCGCGGCGCCGGCGCCGGAGCTGGACCTCGGTGCGGTGCTCGGGGCGATGCTCCAGCTGGGGGCCTCTGACCTGCACCTGACCGTCGGCGCGCCCCCCACGGCCCGCGTCAACGGTGAGCTGGTGCCGGTGGAGGGCTTCGGCAAGCTCTCCGCCAACGCCATCCGCACCGCCCTGTACGCAGTCCTGACGCAGAAGCAGCGGGCCCGCTTCGAGGAGCACCTCGAGCTCGACCTCTCGTACTCCCTGCCCGGGCGGGCGCGGTTCCGGCTCAACGTCTACCGCCAGCGCGAGTCCCTCGGCGCGGCGTTCCGCGTGATCCCCTTCGAGATCAAGCCGCTCGAGGAGCTGGGGGTGCCCGCGTCCGTGGCCTCGTTCGCCAGCCTGCCGCGGGGGCTGGTGCTCGTCACCGGGCCCACCGGCTCGGGCAAGTCCACGACGCTGGCCTCGCTGATCGACCTGGCGAACCGCACGCGCCGGGACCACATCATGACCGTGGAGGACCCCATCGAGTTCCTCCACCGCCACAAGTCGTGCCTGGTGAACCAGCGCGAGGTGGGGGATGACACGCACTCCTACGCCAGTGCCCTCAAGCACGTGCTGCGCCAGGACCCCGACATCATCCTGGTCGGCGAGCTGCGCGACCTGGAGACGATCTCCGTGGCGATCACCGCCGCCGAGACCGGTCACCTGGTCTTCGCCACGTTGCACACCCAGGACGCCGCGCAGACCATCGACCGCCTCGTCGACGTCTTCCCCGCGGAGCAGCAGGGGCAGGTGCGCACCCAGCTCGCCAGCGCCCTCCAGGGCGTGGTGTGCCAGACCCTGATCAGGACCGCCGACGGCAGGGGCCGCGCCGCAGCCACCGAGGTCATGATCGCCACCCCGGCGATCCGCAACCTCGTCCGCGAGGGCAAGACCCACCAGATCTACTCCACGATGCAGGCCGGGGCCCAGCACGGGATGCACACCCTCGACCAGCACCTGGGCAACCTGGTGACCACCGGGCGCATCACCTACGAGCAGGGCCTGGAGCACTGCCACCACGCGGACGACTTCAACCGCCTGGCCAGGAGGAGCTGAGCCGGTGGCGACCGCGACGAAGACCTACGAGTACCGGGTGCGCGACCGCAGCGGCGCACTGGTCAAGGGCAGGCTCCAAGCCCCCACCCAGCCCGTCGTGGTGGGACGGCTGCGGCAGATGGGCTACGTGCCCCTGTCGGTGACGGAGGCCGGCAGGGGGCTCGACCGGGAGCTCACCCTGCCCGGGTCGGGCCGTGTGACGCTGAAGGACCTGGCCATCATGTCCCGTCAGTTCGCGACGATGATCGGCTCGGGGCTGTCGCTGCTGCGCGCCTTGACCATCCTGTCCGAGCAGACCTCGAGCAAGGGCCTGACCACGGTGCTCGTCGCGGCCCGTCGTGAGATCGAGGCCGGCCAGAGCCTGTCGAGCGCCTTCGCCGAGCACCCCAGGGCGTTCCCTCCGCTGATGGTCAACATGCTGCGCGCCGGCGAGGTGGGGGGCTTCCTCGACACCACGTTGCGCTCGCTGGCCGAGAACTTCGAGGCCGAGGTGAAGCTGCGGGCGAAGGTGAGGTCGGCGATGACGTACCCCGTGGTCGTCTTCGTCATGGCCGTCCTCGCGGTCATCGGGATGCTCCTGTTCATCGTCCCGATCTTCGCCACGATGTTCGAGGGGCTCGGCGCCGAGCTGCCGCTCATGACGCAGGTGCTCGTGGTGCTCGCCGACGCCATGGTGTGGATCGCGCCGCTGCTCCTGGTGGTCGCCGTCGTGGTGGCAGTGCTGTGGGGCCGGTACGGGCAGCGCGAGGGGGTGCGCCTGGTGGTCGACCCCCTGGTGCTGCGCGCCCCGGTCTTCGGGCCGCTGGTGCAGAAGGTGGCGATCAGCCGCTTCACCCGCAACCTCGGCACGATGATCAGGTCGGGCGTGCCGATCCTGCAGAGCCTCGACATCGTCGGCGACGCCAGCGGCAGCACGGTGATCCGGCGGGCGGTCAGGGACGTGCAGGAGAGCGTGCGCCAGGGCGAATCGGTCGCCGCGCCCCTGGCCCGGCACAGCGTCTTCCCGCCCATGGTCGTGCAGATGCTCGCCGTCGGTGAGGACACCGGGGCGATGGACACGATGCTGGAGAAGGTCGCGGAGTTCTACGACGCCGAGGTCGAGGCGACCACGGAACAGCTCACCAGCCTCGTCGAGCCGCTGATGATCGCGGTGCTGGGCGCCATCGTCGGCTTCGTCGTGATCGCCATGTACCTGCCGATCTTCGGCATCTTCGACCAGATCCAGTGAGCGGGACGGCTCAAGTCGCGCGCGATCAGGCCGATGCCCCACGTGTCAAGGAGCCGTACCAGGTGCGGGCGGCTCGGTATCTCACGCAAGGAGAAGCACAGATGCTCGCTCGCATCCGCAGGTCCGTGCAGGAGGAGGATCAGGGCTTCACCCTGATCGAGCTCCTCGTCGTCATGGTCATCATCGGCGTCCTGTCGGCGATCGCCATCCCCACCTTCCTCAACCAGCGCAACAAGGCCTACGACGCCGCGGCGAAGGCTGACGTCGCGAACATGGGCCGGGAGATCGCCACCTACTACGTGGACAACACGACCCCGCTCGGCGCCTTCACCTTCACGGCTCCCGCAAGCAACGAGAACGGCAGGTGGGCGTTCACCGGTGGCCCGAGCGGGACCATCACCAACGGGCTCTCAGGAGTCGTCGCCACTCGCAGTTCCGCTGCCGACTGGTGTGTTGCGGCGACGAGCCAGAGCACGCAGGTCTGGAGCTACTCGGTCAACGGGCCCAAGAGGGGCGCCTGCTGACCCACGGTCCACCCGACGGGCGGCTGCCGACAGGCAGCCGCCCGTCGGCGTCCACCCTCGCCCGGGCGGTCAGGTCCTGCCGGGCGCTGCCGATGAGAGACGCGAGACCGACCGGGAGGAGGCACCGTGACCACGACCCCGTGCGCGAGTGGTACCGGTGGTGACGGCGGCCTCGGCCTGGTCGAGGTGCTGGTCTCCGTGCTGGTGCTCGCGGTCGCCCTGCTGGCCCTCGTCCCCGTCCAGGCCCGGGCGCTGGCCGGGGTGGTGCTGTCGGGTGAGCGCCAGCAGGCGACGGCCTACGCCAACCAGGCGCTGGAGCAGGTGCGTGCCCGCACCTCGACGTCCGCCGGTTTCACCGAGGTCGCCGCAGGGCGACAGCCCAGCACCTCCGACGCGGTGGACGCCGCCAACACCACCGCGTGCTCGTCCAGCGCCTGCACGTTCCGCCCCTCGTTCGCCCCAGACCTCAGCGAGACCCTCAGGACCAGGGCGAGCGCGGACCCGAGCCTGCTCACCCGGCAGTGCTCGGAGGAGTCCGGCTGCCTGACGACGGGCGGCGCCACCGGCCTGGTGTTCACCACCCGCCTCTACGTCACGGCCGCACCCGGCGCCGACCTGGTCAACGTCACCGCCGTCACGGGGTGGACCAGCCGCAACAGCGGGGCGGGACTGCGGCAGGTGGCCGTGCGCACCCAGATCGCCTCCCCGGTGGCGCCCTGATGCGGCGCTGGCGGCGACCGGGCTCGGGCGACGCCGGGTACAGCCTGGTCGAGGTGCTCGTGACCACGGTCATCGCCGGGATCGTGTTCCCCCTCGTCCTCGGGATCGTCATCACCGCGCAGCAGCAGACCAGCAGCACCGTCCGGCGGGCGGAGGCCATCGGCGTCGCACGACTGGCCCTGCAGGACATCGACCGCGAGGTGCGCTCCGGTGACGCGCCCCTCCACCTCGACGGCACCCAGGGCCTCGGATTCCGCACCGCTTTCACCCCCGGTGGTCAGCCGGCCGGTGTGACCCGCTGCGTCCAGTACCGGCGCGAGAGCAGCGGGGAGCTCAGGACGCGCACCTTCGACACCACGGCGGGCCGCCCGCCCTGGTCGACCGCCCCGGTGGTCGCCACCGGGCTGACGCCCGGCACCTCCTTCACCGCCGCCGGGGGCACCTCCTCGGTCAGCGTCGACCTCGTCGTCGGCGCCGGCCCGGGGCGCCCGGCGACCGTGGAGACCGTCCTCACGGCGCGCAACACCTCCACGGCCGCCGCGACCGCCGCGTGCGGCGACTTCACCTGAGAGCAGGGCAGCGATGACCACCACCTGGACCGCACGGCGCGCCGCGCGCGTGCTGGACGGCAGGGCGCGCCGCGGGGACGAGGGCTTCACCCTCGTGGCCGCCATCGCGGTCACCTTCGTCGCCATGCTCATGGCCGTCACGGTCGTCGCCGTCACCGTGCGCAGCGAGGCCTCCGCGGGCCACGACCGGGCCCGCACGCAGGCCATCGCCGCGGCCGAGGCGGGGGTGGACTCCGCGCTGGTGGCGCTCCGCTCCCTGGAGCCGGGGACGCAGTCGACGTTCGCGTGCGCCCCTCCACCCCTGCAGGTGTGGTCCTCCCCGGGCACGTCGTCGGTGGCGGTGACCCACACCTTCCACACCGCCTCCGGCACGGTCGCGTGCCCCCTGGTCGACGACACGGGGTACCGGCGCGTGGTGATCACGTCGACGGCGACCCACACCTTCGGGGGGCAGGCCACCCGGCGGTCCATGTCGGCCGTCGTCGAGCTGAACCCCCGGCCCGGTGCGAGCGGCGGCGCCAGCGCCGCCGAGTTCAGCTCCGCCTTCTTCAGCGACGCCTCGCCCGCCCCGGGGACGCTCAGGCCGGCGCACCGCATCGACGGGGACGTGAGGACCAACGGTGACTTCGCCTGCCGCGGTTCCACCGCCGTCACCGGCACGGTGACGGCGGTGGGCAGGTTCACGACGGCGGAGATCCCCGCGTGCTTCGGCACCACCTACCGCGACCAGAGGTCCAGGCCGGCGCCGACGAGGGTCGACATGCCGGCCATCACCTACCCGACGGCGGGCTGGCCGGGCACGACCGTCATCCCGCTCTCCGGGCTCTCGGGGGCCAGCGGCTGCACGCTGACCGGGAACGTGGCCGTCACGGGCGCGGCGGCGTCGTCACCGGTCATCGTCGACGCGCGCTCCTGCGACCCGCTCAGGGTGACCGGCGCCACGAGCATCCGCCTGCTCTCCGACCTCACCGTCTTCGCCGGCTCGTTCACCACGGACCCCTCGGCCAGCGACGACACGCCCACCAGGGTGCGGAGCGGCGACGGCGGCGCCCACGCCTTCCGGATCATCGTGCCCGCCACCCGCACCACCGGCGTCTGCGACCCGCCGGAGGCCGGCGAGCTGAGGATCACGGCCAAGCTCGTCGTCGAGCCACCGCTGACGGCCCTGTTCTACACGCGGGGGCGGCTGACGCTCGACGGGGCCCTGGGAGGCAGCGACGCCACCGTGAGCGAGGTGTCGATGCGGGGGCTGCTCTACGGCTGCACCTCGTTGCTGGGCGGCGTCCTGGCGGTCAGGTCCGACACCGGCGCCGCCCCACCCGCGTCCCTGGTGTACGCCCCGTCCTCTCCCGCCAAGGTCGACACCGGTGCTGGCTGACCCCACCGGGGCCGTGCCGCTGTCCACCGCCGCCGCCGTGCTCGGCCTGCTCGTCGGCTCCTTCCTGAACGTCGTGGTCCACCGCGTGCCGCGGGGGGAGTCCGTCGTCGCGCCGCCGAGCACGTGCCCCCGCTGCGGGCACCGCATCCGTGCTCGCGACAACGTCCCCGTGCTCAGCTGGCTGCTCCTGCGCGGCCGCTGCCGCGCGTGCGGGGTCGGCATCAGCGCCCGCTACCCCCTGGTCGAGGCCGGAACCGCCGCGCTGTTCGGGCTGACCGCCTGGTGGGCCGGGCCCACCTGGCACCTGCCGGCGTACCTCTACCTCGCCGCGATCGCCGTCGCCCTGGCCCTGATCGACCTCGACGTGCACCGGTTGCCCGACGCCATCGTGCTGCCCAGCTACCCCGTGCTCGCGGTGCTGCTGCTGGGCGCCAGCGCGCTGGAGGGCGACGGCGGCGCCGCGCTGCGCGCCGTCGTCGGCGGGGCCGGCCTCTACCTGCTCTACCTCGCCCTCGCGCTCGCCAGGCCCGGCGGCATGGGCTTCGGCGACGTCAAGCTCGCCGGCCTGCTCGGTGCCGCCCTGGCATGGCACAGCTGGGCCGCGCTCGCGGCCGGCGCCTTCGCGGCGTTCCTGCTCGGCGGGGCCGTCGGGCTCGCCCTGGTCGCGGTCCACCGCGCGGGCGCCCGCACCGCCATCCCCTTCGGCCCCTTCATGCTCCTCGGATCCGGCCTCGGGCTGTGGATCGGGCGCGACGTCGCCGGCTGGTACCTGCGCTCCTTCGTCCTCTGACGGACTCACGGACTCCGCCCGCGCACCCCCGATCGGCTCAAGCGCGGTGGCGCCCCTCCCGACACCTCATCTGGACGACGGCCCCGTCGTCCGGACGGGGAGGACCCAGCGTGCGATCCACCGCCATCGGTCTCGACATCGGCGCCTGCGGGGTCCGCGCGGCCCAGCTGTCGTTCGGCGGCGACGGTGTCGAGCTGCACCGCTTCGCTCACGTTCCGCTGCCAGACGGCGCCGTCCGCGAGGGGGAGGTCATCGACGGGGCAGCCGTGACGGCGGCCCTGCGCGAGCTCTGGTCCTCCACGCGCTTCTGCTCGAAGAAGGTCGTCCTCGGGGTGTCTAACCGCGGCGTCATCGTCCGCCAGGTCGACGTGCCGGCGGTGCCGCTCGCCGAGATCGCCCAGGCGCTGCCCTTCCAGGTGCAGGACCTCCTGCCCATGCCGGTCGAGTCGGCGGTGCTCGACTTCCACCCGCTGGACGAGTTCGCCGGGGTGGGCGGGCAGCGCATGCTGCGCGGCCTCCTGGTCGCCGCCGCCCGCGACATGGTCACCAGGACGGTCCGTTGCGTGGAGGAGGCGGGGTTGACCCCCACCACCGTCGACCTCACGCCGTTCGCGCTGCTGCGCTCGGTGGGGCGCCGGCTCGACGCCGACGTGCGCGCCGAGGCCGTCGTCGACATCGGCGCCCACGTCACGAACGTGGTCGTGCACACGGCCGGGGTGCCGCGCTTCGTGCGCGTGCTCCTGCGGGGAGGTCAGGACGTCACCGACGCCGTGGCCGACCACCTGGGCCTGCCGCCGGACGAGGCCGAGCTGCTCAAGCACCGCGTGGTCCTGCAAGCGGCGCCCGATCCGACCGACACCGCCCCGGTGGCCGTCGCGGACGGCGCGCAGGCGCTGCTCGACGAGCTGCGCGGCTCCCTGGACTACTTCCAGTCGGCGAACCCCGGTGAGCCGGTGGAGCGGGTGGTCCTCTCCGGCGGGGGCTCCCTGCTGCAGGGGTTCGCCGAGCAGCTGGCCACCGCGACCGGGGTGCCCGTCGTCCCCGGGGACCCGCTGGCCACGATGCGCGTGCGCGGCAGCGCCGCCGGCGACGAGCTGCTCGAGGACCCGGCGCTGGTCGCCGTCCCGGTCGGGCTCGCCCTGGGGGCTCAGCGATGAGCACCCTGACCGCGGCCCCGCCCCTGCTCCCCGCCGAGTGGCTCGACCACGGGTACCACCTGCCGCGCGTGGACCTGCTGCCCCCCGAGATCCGGGTGCGACGCCGGCTCGCGAGCCTCCAGCGCACCCTGGGGGCCGCGCTGCTGGCGCTCGGGGTGCTGCTGCTCGCGGTGTACGTGCTGAGCCTGAGGGAGTCCGCGTCCGCCGCGGTCGACCTCGGCGCGGTCACCACCCGGACGGCGGAGCTCCAGGCCGAGCAGGCCCAGTACACCGGCGTGCCGCAGGCCCAGACCCAGGTGGATGCCGCACGAGGTGCGCTGCGGCAGGCCATGGCCACGGACGTCCGGTGGTACCAGTACCTCACCGACCTCGCGCTCTCCCACCCCGACGGGGTGTGGCTGACGAACCTCAGCGCCACGCTCGCCCCGACGGCGCCCGCAGGAGCAGCGAGCAGCGCGCTGGGCACCCCGGGTGTCGGTGTGATCACCTTCAGCGGCACCTCCGACGTGCACCCGCAGGTCGCCGACTGGCTGGAGGCGCTCGACGCCACCCCTGGCCTCGCCGACGCCAGCATCAGCACCAGCGAGCGCTCCGCGGTCGGCGAGCGCCCCGTCGTCACCTTCGAATCGACGGTCACCGTGACCCCGGACGCCCTCTCGGGCCGCTTCGAGCAGGAGGCGAGCTGACATGACCGCGACCTCGACCCGCACCTGGACCGCCGCGGCGCTGGCGCTGGCCCTGGTGCTGACCACCGCGACCTGGCTGCTGCTCATCGGGCCCGAGCGCGCCGACGCGCTCGCGCTGCGCGAGCAGGCGGCCGACGCCGAGGCCGTCAACGTCGGGTTGCAGGCGCGCACCGAGCAGCTGCGGGCCCAGCTGGCCGACCTTCCCGCGAAGCGGGCGGAGCTCACCGCCGTCAGGGAGGCGATGCCGCAGGACGCGGAGCTGCCGGAGCTGCTGCGCACCCTCGACCGGTACGCCGACGACAGCGCGGTCACCCTCATGGGCGTCTCGCCCGGAGCCCCGGTCGTGGCGACCACCGCGACCGAGCCCGTCGCCACCACGCCCCCCGTGGCGACGGGCGCGGTGGGCGAGGCCGCGCCGGTCGTGGACCCCTCGGTCCCCGTCACCGTCGAGGTGCCGCTGTCCATGACGGTCATCGGCGGCTTCTTCGCGGTGGAGTCCTTCCTGGAGCGCGTCCAATCCGACATGGACCGCGCCCTGCTCGTCACGGGAGTGTCGATGACGGCGGAGGCACCCGGGGAGGCGACCGGCGGGCGGCCCGCGACGGTCAGCGGGGACGTCACGCTCACGATCACCGGGAAGGTCTTCGTGCTGCGCGACGCCGCGACGCCTCCCGTGACCGCCGTCCCGCCGAGCCCCCTCGATGTCCCGCCCCCGGTGGCGCCCGCAGTGACCTCGCCGAGCGCGGAGGCACTGGACTGATGACCGTGAGCACGCCCGACCCCCAGCACGCAGCGAACGCCGAGGAGGCACCGTGAGCACGTCGGCCTTCGGACCACCGCCCCCCGTCCCCACCGATCCCGTGGAGCCGGACCCCCTCGAGGAGGAGCCCCGCCGGCCCAGGGCGCTGGTCGTCGGCCTCGCCGCCGCGGCCGCCCTCGTCATCGCCGGTGCCGTCGCGCACCTCGTGCTGGACACCGGGTCCAGCACGACCACTGCCACGTCGGCTCCTGCCACCTCGGTGGTGCTCCCACCGAGCCCGACTCCGACGGCGGCACCGACGCGCGTGGTCTCCGCGGCCCGCAACCCGTTCACGCCGCTGGTCACCGCCGCGGCCGCGACCGGCGGCGCCGGCAGTCCCGACACCCCCTCGGTCCCCGAGGCCACGGCCACGCCCGCGGTAACCGCTGCGGGGACGGCCACGGGTGCCAGCACCGCAGCGGCGACGGGCACGGGCGGCGGGTCGAGTGCGGTGGGCACCGGCACGCGGCCCAGCTCGTCGGCGACGACGCCCGCCAGGGCGACCGGCGGCACGACGACCAGCCCGACAGCCCCGTCGTCAGCACCCGCGCCGCCGACCTCCCGCCAGACGTGCGCGGCAGCAGCGACCGCCCTCGCGTCGGTGTACACGGCCACCGATCCCGGCGCCCCGTGGAGCGAGACCTCCGCGGCGCACCGGCTCCGAGCCCCCGCCCTGGCCCTGCGCCAGGCCGCCGACGCGACCGGTGCCACGGACCTGGCCGGGCCGCTGAGGCGCGTCGCCGACGAGGTCGCCACGCTCCGCTCGGCGCTGCTGGAGGGCACTGCCACCCGGGCCTCGGTGGACAGCACGGCCTTCGTCGCCGCGGACCTCGACCTCGACGCGCGGTGCCGCGTCGTCCTGGACCCGCTCGCCGCACCCTGACGAAACCACCGCGGTGCGCCCGCCGGGTGGACGGGTGCGCGCAGCGGTGCGCCTGCCCGGCTGTGGCCCTGTGACACGATCGCGCCCGTGCTGCGCTGGTTGACCGCCGGGGAGTCCCACGGCCCCGCCCTGGTGGGCGTCATCGAGGGGGTGCCCGCGGGCGTGGAGGTCACCTCCGCTGACGTCGCCGCAGCCCTGGCCCGCCGCCGCCTCGGCTACGGCCGCGGCTCCCGGATGGGCTTCGAGCAGGACGCCGTGCGCCTGCTCGGCGGGGTGCGCCACGGCCTCACCCAGGGCGGGCCGGTCGCCATCGAGGTGGGGAACACCGAGTGGCCCAAGTGGGAGACGGTGATGTCGCCGGACCCCGTGGACCCCTCGCTGCTGAAGGTCACGGGGCGCAACGCCGCCCTCACCCGACCGCGCCCCGGCCACGCCGACCTCGTCGGCATGCAGAAGTACGACTTCGACGAGGCCCGCCCCGTGCTGGAGCGGGCCAGCGCCCGCGAGACCGCCGCCCGGGTCGCGCTCGGCGTCGTCGCCGCCGCGTTCCTGGCGCAGGCCGCCGGGGTGCGCCTGGTGAGCCACACCGTCTCCCTCGGCCCGGTCGCCGTCCCCGACGGCGCCCCCCTGCCCGGGCCCGACGACGTCGCGGCGCTCGACGCCGACCCTCTGCGCTGCCACGACCCCGCGACGTCCGCGGCCATGGTCGCCGAGGTCGACGCCTGCCACGCCGAGGGGGAGACCCTCGGCGGGGTCATCGAGGTGCTCGCCTACGGCCTGCCCCCGGGCCTGGGCAGCCACGTGCACTGGGACCGCCGCCTCGACGGGCGTCTCGCGGGGGCCCTGATGGGCATCCAGGCGATCAAGGGCGTGGAGGTCGGCGACGGCTTCGAGACCGCGCGCCGCCGCGGGTCCGCCGCCCACGACGAGATCGAGGCCGGGACCGACGGGACCCTGCGGCGCCGCACGGGCCGCGCCGGCGGCACCGAGGGCGGGATGAGCACCGGTGAGGTGCTGCGGGTGCGGGCGGCGATGAAGCCGATCGCCACCGTGCCCCGGGCGCTGGCCACCGTCGACGTCGCCACCGGCGAGGCCACCACCGCGCACCACCAGCGCTCCGACGTGTGCGCGGTGCCCGCCTCGGGCGTGGTCGCCGAAGCCATGGTGGCGCTGGTGCTCGCCGACGCGCTCGTGGAGAAGTTCGGGGGCGACTCGGTGGGGGAGACCCGGCGCAACGTCACCGCCTACCTCGACGCCATCCCCGCGGCACTGCGCTCGACCGGATCCTCGTCCAGCGGTGCGCTGACCGCGTGAGCCCGCGGGTGGTGCTCGTCGGGCCGCCCGGGTCCGGCAAGTCCACCGTGGGCGCCCTGATCGCGGCGCGCCTCGGGGTGGCGGCGGTCGACACCGACGCCGCGGTGGAGGCCGCCGCGGGCGCCACCGTCGCGGAGGTCTTCGCCGCGGACGGCGAGGCGGCCTTCCGGGTCCTGGAGCGCGCTGCGGTGATCGCCGCGCTCACCGGCGACGGGGTGGTCTCCCTGGGTGGGGGTGCGGTGCTGCACCCGGGCACCCGGGCGGACCTCGCGTCGCTGCCGGTGGCGCACCTGGAGGTGGGCTGGGGCTCGGCGGCGCCCCGCCTCGGCCGTGGGGCCGCCCGACCGCTGCTCGCCGGCGACCCGCAGCAGCGGTGGACCGCGCTGGTCACCGCCCGCGCCACCCTGTACCGGGAGGTCGCCACGGTCACGGTGGTCACCGACGCCCTGGACGCCGAGCGGGTCGCCGCCCGCGTGCTGGCCGCCCTCGATGTCGCGGCCGGACGCGACTGAGGCCCGCCCCCGGTCGGGGTGCGGGCCTCAGCGGCGGCGTGATCAGGCGTCAGGCCGCCTGCGAGCTCCCGGCCGCCTGCGCGGTGAACGTCACCGGCAGCTCGATGAGCCCGCGGAACGGTGACGACGCCGGCGGGCGCAGCAGGTCCTGCTCGGGGACGGCGAGCGCAAGGTCGGGCAGGCGCCTGATGAGCGCGCCGAGCGCGATCCGCGCCTCCATGCGGGCCAGGGACACCCCCAGGCAGAAGTGGATGCCGTGCCCGAAGGCGACGTGGGAGTTGTCCTGGCGGGTCAGGTCCAGGTCGTCGGCGTCGGTGAACCGCTCGGAGTCGTGGTCGGCGGCGTTGAGCATGATCGTCACGATCGACCCCTTGGGCATCGTCACCCCGTGGTACTCGACGTCCTCCTTGGCGAACCGGGGGCTGGCCACCGGCACCGAGCCGTCGAAGCGCAGCAGCTCCTCCACCGCCGCCGGCAGCACGTCGGGGTCGTCCCGCAGCAGCGCCAGCTGCTCGGGGTGGGTCAGCAGCGCCACGACGGCGTTGCCGAGGAAGTCCGACGTCGTCTGGTGGCCGGCGAACAGCAGCAGGAACGCGGTGGAGACCAGCTCGCGCTCGGAGAGCTTCCCGCCCTCGTCCCGCGCGGAGATCAGGCCGCTGAGCAGCGCGTCGTCCGGCTCGACCCGCTTGCGCGCGATGAGGTCGGAGAGGTAGTCGGCGAGGCCCTGCTGGGCGTCCTGCACCGCGGCGCGGTCCTCCTCCGACCCCCGCCCGGCGGTGCCGCGGGTGCGGATCACCTCGGTCATGTCGAGGAAGCCCGCGCGGTCGCCCACCGGGACGCCGAGGAGCTCGCAGATCACGGTGATCGGCAGCGGCAGGTTGAAGTCGTGCACCAGCTCCGCGTGCCCCCGCGGGGCGATGCCGTCGATCAGGTCCTCCACGAGCGCCTCGATGCTCGGCTGCAGGGCGTTGATGCGCCGGGGGGTGAACGCCTGGGAGACCAGGCGGCGCATCCTGCTGTGCTCGGGCGGGTCGGAGTGCAGCATGTTCTGGTTCAGCAGCGCGGAGTTCGGCCCGAAGATCAGGCGGTACTTCTCCTCCGGCCCGTACAGGTCCTTGCTGAGGCGCTCGTCCGCCAGGGCGATCTTCACGTCGTCGTAGCGGGAGATGAAGAAGGAGTCGAAGCGCGGCGAGCTCACCGGGCACACGGGCTTCTCCGCGCGGAGCATCGCGTACGTGGGGTTGGGGTCCACGCTGTACTCCGCGGTGAACAGGTCCGAGGAGGCGACGGGCTCGGGCTGGGCGGGCGGGTGCGGGTCGGTCAGGGTCATGGGCTTCTTCCTGTGCGAGCAGCGCGCGGCCGGGGGCTCGCTGCTGCGGGGGCGCGAGCGGCGACCGGACCGCGGCGGGGTGGGCGTGCGAGCCGAGGGGACCCGTGACGGTGGGTCGCTCGGCACGGTGCCAGCGCGTGCGTCAGCGGTCAAACGCTGCGGCAGGGTGCTGCCACCGCACGGCGAGCAGGTCGGACGACGTCCGCCGAGGCGCTGCCCACCTCCCCGTGCGGGATGCTCCAGGAGTGGAGGTCGTCATCGTCCGGGACGCCGGTGCCGGGCGCGCC
This sequence comes from uncultured Quadrisphaera sp., assembly GCA_964242735.1. Taxonomy (GTDB): domain Bacteria; phylum Actinomycetota; class Actinomycetes; order Actinomycetales; family Quadrisphaeraceae; genus CADCUY01. The sequence goes on from CAXTAK010000001.1 coordinate 104,595, forward strand.
TCCTCGCCGGTGCGGTGGTCGCCCTGCTCGCCGACGTCGCTGCCCCGGTGCCGGGACTCGCCACCGGGTCCGGTCCAGTGCACCCGCAGGGCTACCGCCGCGTGATCACGGACGTGCTCACCGGCGGCGTCGACGTCCCCAGGGACTGTGGACCGGTGATGGCGACCAGAGGAGCGTGAGGGCGGGGATGGACGACGTGCAGCGGTGGGCCGTGCGATGCCTGGTGCCCGGGTTCGAGGGCGAGGTGCTGCCGGGGTGGGTGCGCGCGGCGCTGGACGACGGGCTGCCCGGGGTGTGCCTGTACGGCGCGAACGTCGTCACGGCAGGCTCGCTGCACCAGGTCGCCTCCCAGGTGCGCGAGAGGTGGCCGCACGCCCTGGTCGCCGCGGACGAGGAGGGCGGCGACGTCACGCGCGTGGAGCACCTGACCGGCAGCTCCTACCCCGGCAACCTCGCCCTCGGCGTCGTCGACGACGTCGAGCTGACCCGCGCGGTGGGGCGCGCGATCGCCGTGAACCTGCGGGAGGTGGGCATCACCGTGGACCTCGCGCCGTCGGTAGACGTGAACTCCGACCCCGACGACCCCGTGATCGGCACGCGGTCCTTCGGCGCCGACCCCGAGCTCGTCGCCCGGCACGGCGCCGCGATGGTCACCGGGTTGCAGCAGGGCGGGGTGGCGGCCGTCGCGAAGCACTTCCCCGGCCACGGGGCGACGTCCGTCGACTCCCACCTGGCGCTGCCGGTCATCGACGCCCCCCTGGAGGTCTTCCGCGCCCGCGAGCTGCCCCCGTTCATCGCGGCCGTGCGGGCGGGGGTGATGGCGGTGATGACCAGCCACGTGGTCTTCCCGGCGCTGGACGACCAGCCCGCCACGCTGAGCCGGCGCCTGCTGGTCGACGTGCTGCGCGGTGAGCTGGGCCTCACCGGCGCGATCGTCACCGACGCCCTCGACATGGCCGGGGTGCGCGCAGTGCACGGCATCGGCGACGGTGCGGTCGCCTCGGTGGCCGCCGGGGCCGACGTGGTGCTGCTCGGGATCACCGACACCCAGCGCTCCTTCGAGGAGGCCCGGGCCGCACCGGTGGCCGCGGTGCGCGAGGGCCGGCTCGACGCCGAGCGCCTGCACGACGCCGCCCGCGCCGCCACCGCCCTGGTGGAGCGGGCCGCCGCGCTGACCCGGCTCGAGTGGACCGACGACCTCGGCGAGGTGGGCGTGCGCGCCGCCCGGGCCGCGGTGCGCACCTCCGGCGCGGTGCCCCTCTCAACAGGCGAGCTCGACCGGGGCGTGGTCGTCGCGGAGGTGCGCGGGCAGGCGGGCATCGCCGTCGGCCAGGCGGCGTGGGGCCTGGAGGAGCACCTCCGCCGGCTGCGCGTGTCGGCGGGGGCCGTGCAGGTCCTCGAGGGCGGCGCCACCCCCGCCGAGGTGCTGGCCACGGCGGGCCGGCGCACCGTGGTGGTCGCCGTCCGCGACGCCTACCGCTCCGGCTGGCAGCGCGCGTGGGTGACCGACCTGCTGCAGCGGAGCCCCACCGCGGTGCTGGTGGCCCTGGGGATGCCGGACGACGCCGCCCTGGCCGCCGGGTCGGGGTACTGGGAGCAGCCGCGGTGGGTCACGGCGTGCTCCGCCTCGTGGATCAGCGCCCTGGCCGCCGCGGAGGCCCTCGTGGGGCCGTACCACGAGCCCCGGTGAGCGCTCACGCCCGAGGCAGCTGCACGACGTCGGCCAGCACCGCGTCGCCGTCGAGGCGCTCCGGCGCGGGGCTGTCGTAGACCACGAGCAGCCGCCCGTCCTGCGGCGGCCCGAGCAGGCCGATGCCCTCGGCGTGGTCGGTGCCGCGGCCGAAGGGCAGGTCCACCTCGGCGGTCAGCGCGTCGCCGCGGACCACCGTGGGCGCCTCCACGCTCATCGCCCCGTGCCAGCGGAAGACCGTCACCGGCCCGTCGAGGTCCATCGTGGGCCCGGCCAGGACGAGGAGGTCCTCGCCCTGCGGGCACAGGTCGCGCACCCCGAGCCCGGCGAGGTCCAGGACGTGCTTGCGGTAGCGGCGCCCGTCGTCGAGCTCGGCCAGCCGCAGCCGGCCCGCGTCGTCGGGGTCGACGTACGGGCGCACCTCCAGGACGAACGCCCACCCCCGCAGCACCGGGCCTCGCAGCCCCAGGTACACCCGGTCACCGCGCACGGCGATGCCCTCGACGTCCACGCCGTTGTCCTTGCCGGGGATCGGCAGGAACACGGCGAGGTGCTCGTCGTCGGCGAGCAGATCGCGCAGGTCCTTGCCCCGGGAGCCGAAGGACGCCGCCTCGTGCACCTGCCCGTCGACGTCGAGGCTCGCCACCAGGTGCGGCAGGCCGTCGACGTCGGTCACCGGCAGGCGCAGCAGCACCTGCCGGTTCTCCTGCCCCGAGACGTCGGCGAGCCGCTCCAGGGCCTTCGCGCCGTCGTGCTGGTCCTTGATCTGCTTGCGCCGCAGGCTGTGGGAGCCGACCGCCCACAGGAAGCGCCCGTCGCGGGCCAGGCCCTCGACGTCCGCCTCGTCCTGCGCGCCGCCGGGCAGGCGCACCAGGTCGGCGAGGGCGAAGGACTCCTCCTCGCCGTACCCGTCGCCGGTCTCGACCAGCCGCTCGATCGTGGCGGTCTCGTCACCGGCCACCCACAGCACGGGGCCGTCGGAGCGCACCGCCGAGAGGTTGGTGTGCGTCGCCAGCTCGCGGGAGGCGCTCGAGAACCTCAGCGGCACGCTCTGCTCCACGCTCATGCCCCGACCCTGGCACGAGCCCGGGCCGGGGGCCGCTCAGCCGGCGGCGGTGACCCGGGCGGCAGCGCTGGCCGCGCCCGGCCAGATGTGCGGGTCGCCGTCCCAGCACCACCCCAGCTTCGGGGCCCGCTGCGAGATCCACAGCGCGGGCACGCGCCGGTCCCCGCGGCGCGAACCGGAGAGCATGAAGCAGGCGTCCTGCCCCAGCACCCGCGGGTGGCACGTCACCAGGGCGATGCCCCCGGGGACGGTCAGCGGCGTCCGGCCCCTGGCAGTGGTCACCGGGAGGGCGTCCTGCGGTCGGACGCCGCAGAACTCCTCCCCGCTGTGGACGTCGACCAGCGCGCACACCCGTGCCGGCGGGGGCCCGACGGCGTCGGCCGCTGCGCGCTGGCGGTCGACTTCGGGGTCGACGTCCACGGTGGTGCTCGTCGTCGCTGCTCCCCGTGCGACGGCGGGGTGGCGACGCCACCGCGGCGGTGAGGGTTCCGCCCTGCGCTCGAGCGAGGTCGCCGTGGCGCTCAGGCCGAGGGCTCCACCACGGTGCCCGCGAGGTGGGTGCGCACCACGGTGAGGTCCTGCTCCAGCACCACCACGTCAGCACGCCCGCCCGGGCGCAGGTGCCCGACGTCGCGGCGGCGCAGCAGCCGTGCCGGCGCCTCGCTGGCCGCGCTCAGCGCCTGCTCCACGGGCACTCCCAGGGCGACCGCGCCGCGCACCGCGGCGTCCAGGGTCAGGGCGCTGCCCGCGAGGTCACCGGCGGCGTTGCGCACCGCGCCGTCGCGCAGCCGCACCGCCACCCCGGCGAGGACGTGCTCCCCGTCGGGCATGCCGGCAGCGGCGACCGCGTCGGTCACCAGCACCACCCGCCCCCGCGCCGCCGCCCACGCCAGGCGCACCACGTCGCCGGCCAGGTGGTGACCGTCGACGATCAGCTGCACCACCACGTCGTCGCGGGCCAGCGCTGCCCCGGGCACCCCCGGCTCGCGGTGGCCCAGGGGGCTCATCGCGTTGAACAGGTGCGTGACGGTGGCCGCGCCCGCGTCGAGGGCGGCGTGGGCCTGCGCGGCGGTGGCCGCGGTGTGCCCGACCGAGACGAGCACCCCCTCGGCCACCAGGGAGCGCAGCAGGTCCATCGCCCCGGGCAGCTCCGGGGCGAGGGTCACCGCGGCCACCGGGGCCACCGGGGCCAGCGCCCGCCAGCGGGCCAGCTCGGCGACGGCGGCCGCGTCCGGGTCGCGGCGGTGCTCGCCCGGGTGCGTGCCGAGGCGCTGCGGGGAGATCCACGGGCCCTCCAGGTGCACCCCCAGGGGCCTCGCGCCCCCGGTGTGCGGGTCGGCGATCACCGGGGCCAGCACAGCCAGCGCCGCCTCGGTGGCCCGCGCGGGCGCGGTGATCAGCGTCGGCAGGTACGCCGTCACCCCGGTGCCGGCCAGTGCGCGTCCCAGGTGGCGCACCCCGTCGGCGTCGGTGTCCATGAGGTCGACCCCGTGGGAACCGTTGACCTGCAGGTCGACGAGACCGGGCGCCGCGATGCGCCCACCGGCCGCTGCGGGCAGGCCCACCGCGGTGAGCACCGCGCCGTCCACGGCGACGTCGCCGGGCACCAGCACCCCGTCGACCAGCGCCGCCGCCACCCCGAGGCGCTGCACGCCCACGCCGCACCCCCGCTGCTCGCCCCACCGCTGACGCCGCTGCCGACCCCAGCCCCTCGCTACCCTGCCAGGGTGAGCACCACGGCGACCACCAGGATCCCCGTGGCCGGTGAGGCGCCCTACGAGGTGATCATCGGCGCGCGACTGCTCGGGGAGCTCCCCGCGCTGATCGGGGAGCGCGCGCAGCGGGTGCTCGTCGTCCACCCCCGCGCCCTGCGCGCCACGGGTGAGGCGGTGCGCGCGGACCTGCTCGCCGCGGGGTACGAGGCGCTGCTCGCGGAGGTGCCCGACGGCGAGGAGGCCAAGAGCGCGCAGGTCGCCGCGTTCTGCTGGGGGGTGCTCGGTCAGGCCGGCTTCACCCGCAGCGACGCCGTCGTCGGCGTCGGCGGGGGAGCCGTGACCGACCTGGCCGGCTTCGTCGCGGCGACGTGGCTGCGCGGGGTGCGGGTGGTGCAGGTGCCGACGACGCTGCTGGCCATGGTCGACGCCGCTGTCGGTGGCAAGACCGGGATCAACACCGCCGAGGGCAAGAACCTCGTCGGGGCCTTCCACACCCCCGCCGGGGTGCTGTGCGATCTCTCGGTGCTGGCGACGCTGCCCGTCCACGACCTCGTCTCGGGTCTGGCGGAGGTCGTCAAGTGCGGCTTCATCGCCGACGAGGGCATCCTCGAGCTGCTGGAGGCGGACGGCGGGCCGCAGGGCGCGAGGGACCCGGGCAGCGCGGTGCTCCGCGAGCTCGTGGAGCGGGCCGTGCGCGTCAAGGCCGACGTCGTCGGGAGCGACCTGCGCGATGCCGGGCCGCGGGAGTTCCTCAACTACGGCCACACGCTGGCCCACGCGGTGGAGCACGTCGAGCGGTACGCGTGGCGCCACGGGGCGGCGGTGAGCGTGGGCCTGGTGTACGCCGCGGAGCTCGCGCAGCTCGCGGGCCGCCTGGACCCCGCGGTGGTCGACCGGCACCGCGCGGTGCTGGGGAGCCTGGGGCTGCCGCTGTCGTACCGGGGTGACCGGTGGCCGCAGCTGCTGGAGGCGATGCGGCGCGACAAGAAGACCCGCGGCGACCTGCTGCGCTTCGTGGTGCTCGACGGGGTGGGGCGCCCCGGCCGGTTGGAGGGGCCGGACCCGTCGCTGCTGGTGGGCGCGTACGCGGAGATCAGCCGCTGACCCGCTCGCCCCGCGACGCGCGCCGACGCCGCCCGACGCCCCGACCTGCCAGCAGGCCGGCCGCGGCGAAGACGGCGGTCCCGACCGCGGTGTACGGGGCGAGGAGCGTGAGGTCGCTGAGCAGCGCGGACGTCGCCTCCGCCGTCCACGCCTCGCCGTGGAGCAGGCCCTGCCCGGTGATCGCGGCGGTGGAGAGCACCGCGTCGAGCACGGCCACGAGCCCCCAGCACAGCAGCCACGGGCGCAGCGGCTCCCCGGCCCGGCCGGCCACAGCCCCGTCCCGGCCCGCCCACAGGGCGACGACCACGGGCTTGCCCAGCACGAACAGCAGGCCGAGGCCGATGTTCGCCCCGCTGTCGGGGTTCAGGTGCGCGTCGAGGGCGGCGACGGCCTGGAACGCGGCGAACAGCAGCAGCAGGCCCGCGACACGCACGAGCGCGCGGCGGGCGAGCACGGGCACCGCCCGCGACCGGGGTGCCGCGTCGTCATCCACGGGCGATGGTGACGCCGCGGCGGGGCCGGCGTCCGTCACGCTGGCTCGCATCATCCGGACGGTCCAGCCACGACGACCGTTCGGGCGAGTGCGCGCGGACCAGAGCTCTGCACGATCAGCTGGCACGCCGTGCCAGCGACGGCCGGGCCACGGCGTGTCGACCCTTCGGGCACGGTCCTGGCCCGCGGGGCGCTCATCGACACCGCCGCCCGTCGTCGGTGGCAGTGCCCGTGCCGCCCATGGTGTCACGACCAGCGCCGCCGAGCGCGCGGCCGTGGAGCTGATCCGTCGGTGAGCGCCGTCAGGAGGTGAGCCCAGCCGGCGAGGACGACACGAGCCCCGACGGCGCGGTAGGTGGGCAGCGCCCGACCGTCCCGGGTTGCGAGGTCGGCGCTGTGGTGGGCTGCCGCCATGCCGACGAGAGCGTCGTAGACCGCCCCTCCCGTGATGCCCAGCTCACCGAGGACGTCGGTGAGTCGTGACCCGGTCTCGACGTCGAGGAGGAGAGGGCGGTCGAAGCGCTCCTGGATGAGGCGTGCGGCATCCGCGGGAGCGAGCCGGGCATCCGCGGGCAGGCGGGTCAGCACCGAGTACGTCTCCGCAGCGGCATGACCACTGAGGGCCAGGGGGCGCCCTGCCACCCACCGGGCGACCTCGTCGTGGTCAGGGTGCGTCTGCACCAGCAGCGGGACGGCGATGCTCGTGTCGGCCGCGAGCGGCGCGCTCACCGCCGTCCGGCGTCGATGAGGCGGTACATGGTCTCGTCATCGATCACCGTGTCGCTGGTGGCGACCAGCACCCCGTCCTCCTCGACCAGCCGCGCCGTCCGCCCGCCCGGCACCACGGCCAGCCCCGCGCCGTACCGCGAGACGTCGACCTTGCTCCCCGGCACGAGACCCAGCTCGTCGCGCAGGGACTTGGGCACGACGATCCGGCCCACGGAGTCGACGGTGGCTTCCACAGGGAGGACGCTACCAGCGTGTTCCCTCTTCGTCACCAGCCGTAGGATGGTCGGTCGTGGCGACGACGAACGACCTGAAGAACGGCATGGTGCTCAACCTCGACGGCCAGCTCTGGTCGGTGGTGGAGTTCCAGCACGTCAAGCCCGGCAAGGGCGGGGCCTTCGTGCGCACCAAGCTCAAGCAGGTGCTCGGCGGCAAGGTCGTGGACCGCACCTTCAACGCCGGCACGAAGGTCGAGACGGCCACCGTCGACAAGCGCGACATGCAGTACCTCTACCGGGACGGCGCCGACCTGGTCTTCATGGATCTCGCGACCTACGACCAGGTGTCCGTGCCTGGTGAGACCGCGGGCACGGCGGTGAACTTCCTCCTCGAGAGCGCCGAGGCCACCGTCGCGCTGCACGAGGGCACCCCGCTGTACGTGGAGATGCCCACCTCGGTGGTCCTCGAGGTCACCTACACCGAGCCCGGTCTGCAGGGCGACCGGTCCACCGGCGGCACGAAGCCCGCCACGGTGGAGACGGGCTTCCAGATCGCGGTGCCGCTGTTCCTCGAGAACGGCGCGAAGGTCAAGGTCGACACCCGCACCGGGGACTACCTCGGTCGGGTCAGCTGAGTGCCCGCTCGTTCCCGGGCCCGCAAGAGGGCCCTCGATGTCCTCTTCGAGGCCGACCAGCGCGGGATCGACCCCGTCGCCCTGGTCGGGCAGCGCCTGGCCGGCGGCGAGGTGGCCGTGCCGGAGTTCGCCGTCGCCCTGGTCGAGGGGGTTGCCGCGCACCGCGAGCGCATCGACGAAGTGCTGACGGAGCACTCGCGGGGGTGGTCGCTGGAGCGGATGCCCGCGGTGGACCGCGCGGTCCTGCGCATCGCGACGTACGAGCTGCTGTTCGACGACGACGTGCCCGACGCGGTGGCCGTCGACGAAGCCGTGAGCCTGGTGAAGGAGCTCTCCACCGACGACTCACCGGCGTTCGTCAACGGACTGCTGGGACGCCTGATGGAGCTGAAGCCGACCCTGGTCGAGTGATGGGCCGTGCCCGCAGGCGCCGGGGCGCGCGGCGGGTGCGGGTCCGCGGGTCAGGCGAGGTCGTGCGGGCGCACCGCACGGCGCGCGTCGGAGTCGAGGACCTCCCAGCCGATGAGCTCCTCGGCGAGCTCGCTGGGCGGGAGGTCGTAGATGACGGCGAGGGCGCGCAGGTCGTCGGCGCGGATGGACAGCACCTTGCCGTTGTAGTCCCCGCGCTGGCTCTGGATCGTGGCGGCGTAGCGGGCCAGCGGGCCGGCCTTCTCGCTCGGCACGGACTGGAGCTTCTCGAGGTCGAGCACCAGCTTCGGCGGCGGCTCCGGGTGACCGGCCGGACCGGAGTCGGGCAGCAGCGCCGAGACCGGCACGCTGTAGAAGTCGGCGAGCTCGGCGAGGCGCTGCACCGTCACCGCACGGTCCCCGCGCTCGTAGGAGCCGACGACGACGGCCTTCCACACCCCGTTCGAGCGCTGCTCCACACCCTGCAGGCTGAGCCCCTGCTGGGTGCGGATCGCCCGCAGCCGCCCACCGAGCGCCTTCGCGTAGCTCGAGTTCTCCTCCGCCACGTCGCACCTCCGTTCTTCGCCAGTCACCATCGATTCCCACCGGCGAGGGATCACCGGCGGGTGCTATCCATGATCGTCACGAAGCGTTACCTTCACGTCAAGCTGACGGACCGCGAGTGGCCGATTGCCGTCACGATGAGTCAGTGCCGCTGACTGTCAGATCACGAACTGTGACGAAAAGCTGTCTTCTCGAGTGCGCTCACCGCCGGGTGATGACGCTACCCGCCGCTTCGCGCGTCACGATCGCTGAGCAGTCCGTCACCGGGCTGCGGCCCGGGCTCCCGCCCTGCGCCAGCGCTGGCGCGCGGTCGTGCTGCGCTACGGTGGCGAGCGTCCTTCAACCTCCGTCCCGAGAGGCGGGGAAGGAGCCCTGATGCACCACGCCGCCCCCGGCCCGCCGGCGCCCCCGGCGATCTCCCGCCTGGTCATGGGACCTCCCGAGGTGGCCCGGGCCCTCACCCGCATCGCCCACGAGCTCCTCGAGCGCAACCACGGCCCGCAGGGCCTGCTGCTGCTCGGCGTCCCCCGGCGCGGCGTCCCGCTGGCCCACCGCCTCGGGCAGCGGCTCGTGGCCGTCGAGCCCGCCCTGGCCGGCACCGACCCCGCCACCCTCGTCGGCTCCCTCGACGTGACCATGCACCGCGACGACCTGCGCCGGCACCCCGCCCGCGCGCCCTGGCCCACCGCGCTGCCGGCCGGCGGCGTCGACGACCGCGTGGTGGTCCTCGTCGACGACGTGCTGTCCACCGGGCGCACCGTGCGCGCCGCTCTCGACGCCCTCTCCGACCTTGGCCGCCCCCGCGCGGTGCGCCTCGCGGTCCTGGTCGACCGCGGCCACCGCGAGCTGCCCATCCGCGCCGACCACGTGGGCAAGAACCTGCCGACGTCGTCCCGGGAGCGGGTGCGGGTGCTGCTGACCGAGACCGACGGCTCCGACGGGGTGGTCATCGACGGCGGGGCCGTCGACGGCGAGGAGCTGGGCGGGGGGAGCGCGTGAGGCACCTGCTGTCGGTGGCCGACCTGGACGCCGCCGCCGCGGTGGGCCTGCTCGACGTCGCCGAGCAGATGGCCGCGACCCAGCGGCGCGAGATCAAGAAGCTCCCGGCGCTGCGCGGGCGCACCGTGGTGAACCTGTTCTTCGAGGACTCCACCCGCACCCGCACCTCGTTCGAGGCGGCGGCGAAGCGGCTGTCCGCCGACGTCATCACGTTCTCCGCGAGGGGCTCCAGCGTCTCGAAGGGGGAGAGCCTGAAGGACACCGCGCAGACGCTGGAGGCGATCGGGGCGGACGCCGTGGTGGTGCGCCACCCCGCGTCGGGGGCCCCGCACCGCCTCGCGACGGCGGGGTGGATCAGCGCCGGGGTGCTGAACGCCGGCGACGGCACCCACGAGCACCCCACCCAGGCGCTGCTGGACGCCTTCACCCTGCGGCGGGCGCTGCGCGGTGGGAGCGGGAACCTCGACGGTGCGCGGGTGGTGATCGTCGGTGACGTGCTGCACAGCAGAGTGGCGCGCTCGAACGTGCTGCTGCTCGCGGCGCTCGGCGCCGCCGTGACGCTGGTGGCCCCGCCGACGCTGCTGCCCGTCGGGGTGGAGCAGTGGCCGTGCGAGGTCAGCACCGACCTGGACGCGGCGCTCGCTCCCGGCGAGGGTCCGGGGCCCGACGCGGTGATGGTGCTGAGGCTGCAGCTGGAGCGCATGAGCGGCTCGTACGTGCCCAGCGCCCGTGAGTACTCGCGCCGGTACGGGGTCGACGGACGCCGGCTGGCCCTGCTGCCCGACCACGCGGTGCTGCTGCACCCCGGCCCGATGAACCGGGGCCTGGAGATCAGCGCGGACGCCGCGGACGGGCGCCGGTCGAAGGTGGTCGAGCAGGTCGCCAACGGGGTGGCCGTGAGGATGGCGGCGCTGTACCTGATGCTCGCGGGGGACCAGCCGTGAGCGCGCGCCAGCGCCCGGAGGATGCAGCCGTGAGCGCGCGCCAGCGCCCGGAGGATGCAGCCGTGAGCGCGCGCCAGCG
>CAXTAK010000001.1:115334-386184 GCA_964242735.1 uncultured Quadrisphaera sp.
CAGCCGTGAGCGCGCGCCAGCGCCCGGAGGATGCAGCCGTGAGCGCGCGCCAGCGCCCGGAGGATGCAGCCCCGGTGACCCTGGTGCTGCGGGAGGTGTCGCCTCTGGGTGGGGCTCCGGTCGACATCGTCATCGGCGGTGGGCGGATCAGCGCGCTCCTGCCGCCCGGTGGCGCCGTGCCGGACGGAGCGCAGGTGGTGGACGGGCGGGGCCTGGTCGCCCTGCCCGGTCTGGTCGACCTGCACACCCACCTGCGCGAGCCGGGCCGCGAGGACGCCGAGACGGTCGAGACCGGGAGCCGGGCGGCCGCCCGCGGTGGCTTCACCGCCGTCCACGCGATGGCGAACACCGCGCCGGTCGCCGACACCGCCGGCGTCGTGGAGCAGGTGTGGCGCCTGGGTCGGGCCGCCGGCTGGACGGAGGTGCGACCCGTCGGCGCCGTCACCGTGGGCCTGTCCGGCGAGCGGCTCGCGGAGCTCGGCGCGATGGCCGACTCGCCGGCGCGGGTGCGGGTCTTCTCCGACGACGGGCAGTGCGTGGACGACGCGGTCCTGATGCGCCGGGCGCTGGAGTACGTGCGGGCCTTCGACGGGGTGGTCGCCCAGCACGCGCAGGAACCGCGGCTGACCCAGGGCGCGCAGATGCACGAGGGGGAGGTCTCCGCCGTCCTGGGCCTGCGCGGCTGGCCAGCGGTCGCGGAGGAGGCGGTGATCGCCCGCGACATGCTCCTCGCCGCCCACGTCGGCTCCCGCCTGCACGTCTGCCACGTCTCCACCGCGGGGTCGGTGGAGCTGGTGCGGTGGGGCAAGGCCCGGGGCGTCGCGGTCACCGCCGAGGTCACCCCGCACCACCTGCTGCTCACCGACGAGCTGGTCCGCGGGTACGACCCCGTGTACAAGGTGAACCCGCCGCTGCGCACCGCCCGCGACGTCGAGGCGCTGCGCGAGGGCGTCGCCGACGGGACGATCGACGTCATCGCCACCGACCACGCCCCGCACGCGGTGGAGGACAAGGACTGCGAGTGGGCCGCCGCGGCGATGGGGATGACAGGGCTGGAGACCGCCCTGTCGGTGGCCGTCCGCGCCCTCGTCGAGCCCGGGCACCTCGACTGGGCCGGCTTGGCGCGGGTGATGTCGGCGGCGCCCGCCACCATCGGCGCCGTGACCGACCAGGGCAGGCCGCTGGCCGTGGGCGAGCCCGCCCACGTCGTCCTCCTCGACCCCGACGCCCGCCGGGTCGTCGACCCCGCACGGCACGCCAGCCGCGGGCGCAACAGCCCGTTCGCGGGCGTGGAGCTGCCCGGGGCGGTGGTCGCGACCGTCTTCGGCGGGCACCCGGTGGTCCTCGACGGGGCCCTGAGCGTCCCCCGGGTCGCTCCGCTGGACGCGGCCGACGCCACCGCCGGGAGGGTGTGAGCGTGGACCGGGTGGTGGTCGCCAGCCTGCTGCTGGCCCTGGTGCCGGTGGTGTGGCTGCTGATGCTGCGCGGGTGGCGGGGCCGGCTGCGCGAGCAGGCGGCCGGCCTGGAGCTGCCGGTGCCGGCGGACGACGACGTGGTCGGCGCCTACGACGTGCTGGTCGGCGCGGTGTACGTCAGCACCACCCTCGCCGGGCAGCCGTTCGAGCGGGTGCTCGTCCACCAGCTCGGTCAGCGCAGCGCCGCCCGGGTGGCCGTCGTCCCGGACGTGGTCGGTGCGCCCGGGGCGCTGGTGGTCTTCCGCTACGGTCCGCCAGGCTTCTCCGTGCCGTGGGCGGAGGTGGTCGGCGTCGACCGGCGCCGCGGCCAGGTCGGCAAGTTCGTGGCGGGGAGGGGTGGGCTCGTGGTGGTCACATGGCGGCTCGGGGGGATCGAGCTCGACACGGGGCTGCACTGCCGGCGGCGCGCGGACGCCCACGCGCTCACCGAGGCCGTCGCCGCGCAGGCCCGCGGCGGGTCGGGGGCCGCGGCGTGAGCGGGCCCCCGGGAGCTGCCGTCCTGCTCCTCGAGGACGGGCGCACCTTCTCCGGCGAGGCGTACGGGGCCACCGGCACCACCGTCGGCGAGGCGGTCTTCTGCACCGCGATGACCGGGTACCAGGAGACGGTCACCGACCCCAGCTACCACCGGCAGGTGCTGGTGATGACCGCCCCGCACATCGGCAACACCGGGTGGAACGACGAGGACGACGAGTCCTCGCGCATCTGGGTCGCGGGCTTCGTCGTCCGCGACCCCGCGGTGCGCGCCTCCAGCTGGCGCTCGCGCCGCGAGCTGGCCGACGTCCTCGCCGCGCAGGGCGTGGTGGGGGTCTCCGGGGTCGACACCCGGGCGCTGACCCGGCACCTGCGCGACCGCGGCACGATGCGCGTGGGGGTCTTCTCCGGCGCGGACGCCGAGCGCGCACCGCAGGAGCTGCTGGAGCAGGTGCGCGCGGCGCCGGTCATGGCCGGGGCGGACCTGGCCGGGGAGGTCACCACGCGCGAGGCGTACCTGGTGCCCGCGGTGGGGCAGCGCCGCGCGGTGGTCGCGGCGATCGACCTGGGCATCAAGTCGAACACCCCGCGCGAGCTGGCCCGGCGCGGGGTCGACGTGCACGTGCTGCCCGCCACGGCCACCGCGGCCGAGGTGCTCGCGCTCGCACCCGACGGGGTGTTCTTCTCCAACGGGCCCGGTGACCCCGCCGCGGCCGTCCACGAGATCGCCCTGCTGCGCTCGGTCCTCGAGGCTCGGATGCCGTTCTTCGGCATCTGCTACGGCAACCAGCTGCTCGGGCGGGCGCTGGGCCTGGGCACCTACAAGCTGCCCTTCGGCCACCGCGGCATCAACCAGCCGGTGCTCGACCGCGCCACCGGCGGGGTGGAGATCACCTCGCAGAACCACGGCTTCGCCGTCGACGCGCCGCTGGAGGGGTCCTTCGACACCGACTACGGGCGCGCGGAGGTCAGCCACACCAGCCTCAACGACGGCGTCGTCCAGGGCCTGCGGCTGCTGGAGGCGCCGGCGTTCAGCGTGCAGTACCACCCCGAGGCCGCGGCGGGCCCGCACGACGCCAACCACCTGTTCGACGATTTCGTCACCCTCATGGAGACCTCCCGCTGATGCCCCGCCGCACCGACATCTCCTCGGTCCTGGTCATCGGCTCCGGCCCGATCGTCATCGGCCAGGCCGCGGAGTTCGACTACTCCGGCACCCAGGCGTGCCGGGTGCTGCGCGCGGAGGGCCTGCGGGTGGTGCTGGTCAACTCCAACCCCGCGACGATCATGACCGACCCCGATGTCGCCGACGCCACCTACGTCGAGCCCATCACCCCCGCGGTGATCGAGGCGATCATCGTCCGCGAGCGCCCCGACGCGCTGCTCGCCACCCTCGGCGGGCAGACCGCGCTGAACGCCGGCATCGCCCTGCACGAGGCCGGCGTCCTGGACCGGTACGGCGTGGAGCTCATCGGCGCCTCCGTCGAGGCGATCCAGCTCGGGGAGGACCGGCAGGCCTTCAAGGGCGTCGTGACCCGGTGCGGCGCGGAGTCGGCGCGCTCGGTGGTCGCCCACAGCGTCGAGCAGTGCCTGGCCGCCGCGGAGGAGCTCGGGTACCCCGTCGTGGTGCGCCCCAGCTTCACCATGGGCGGGTTGGGGTCCGGCTTCGCCCACGACGCCGCGGAGCTGCGGCGGATCGCCGGCGCCGGTCTGCACGCCAGCCCCACCACCGAGGTGCTCCTGGAGGAGTCGATCACCGGGTGGAAGGAGTACGAGCTGGAGCTGATGCGCGACGCCGCCGACAACGTCGTCGTCGTGTGCTCCATCGAGAACCTCGACCCGATGGGCGTGCACACCGGCGACTCCATCACCGTCGCCCCCGCCCTGACCCTCACCGACCGCGAGTACCAGCGCATGCGCGACGTCGCCATCGCCGTGATCCGCGAGGTCGGTGTCGACACCGGCGGCTGCAACATCCAGTTCGCCGTCCACCCCGGCACGGGGCGGCTGATCGTCATCGAGATGAATCCGCGGGTCTCCCGCTCGTCGGCGCTGGCGAGCAAGGCCACCGGCTTCCCCATCGCGAAGATCGCCGCGCGCCTCGCGATCGGGTACACCCTCGACGAGATCCCCAACGACATCACCGAGAAGACCCCGGCGAGCTTCGAGCCGGTCCTGGACTACGTGGTGGTGAAGGTGCCGCGCTTCGCCTTCGAGAAGTTCCCCGCCGCCGACACCACCCTGACGACGACGATGAAGTCGGTGGGGGAGGCCATGGCCATCGGCCGGTGCTTCACCGAGGCGCTGCAGAAGGCGATGCGCTCGGTGGAGGCGCCCGGGTCGTCCTTCCACTGGGACGGCGAGCCGCCCGCGGGAGCGGAGCTGGCGGCGCTGCTGGCGACGGTGGGGCGCCCCACCGTCGGGCGCCTGGTCGCCGTCCACCAGGCGCTGCGCGGCGGGGCCACCGTCGAGGCCCTGCACGAGGCCACCGGCATCGACCCGTGGTTCCTCGACCAGCTGGTGGTGATCGAGGGCGTGGCCGACCAGGTGCGCGACGCCGCGGTCCTGGACGCCGCGCTGCTGCGCCGCGCGAAGCGGCACGGGTTCTCCGACGCCCAGCTGGCGCAGCTGCGCGGCGCGCGGGAGGCCGACGTCCGCGCCCAGCGCCACCAGGCCGGCGTCCGCCCGGTGTTCAAGACCGTCGACACGTGCGCCGCGGAGTTCGCCGCGACCACCCCGTACCACTACTCCACCTACGACACCGAGGACGAGGTCGCGACCACCGGGCGCCGCAAGGTCGTGGTGCTGGGCTCGGGCCCGAACCGCATCGGGCAGGGCGTGGAGTTCGACTACTCCTGCGTGCACGCGGTCACGGCGCTGCGAGAGGCCGGGTACGAGACGGTGATGGTCAACTGCAACCCCGAGACCGTCTCCACCGACTACGACACCTCCGACCGGTTGTACTTCGAGCCCCTGACGCTGGAGGACGTGCTCGAGGTGCTCGCCGCCGAGGCCCGCTCCGGGGAGGTCGTCGGGGTCATCACCACCCTGGGGGGGCAGACCCCGCTGGGCCTGGCCGCCGCGCTGGAGGCCGAGGGGGTGGTGGTGCTCGGCACCTCGCCCGCCGCGATCCACCTCGCGGAGGACCGCGGCGCCTTCGGGGCGGTGCTGGACCGCGCCGGGCTCACCGCCCCGCGCTCGGGCCTGGCCACCACCGTGGAGGAGGCGGAGTCCGTCGCCGCGGAGATCGGTTATCCGGTGCTGGTGCGCCCCTCCTACGTGCTCGGCGGTCGCGGCATGCAGATCGTGTACGAGGCCGAGACCCTCGGGCAGTACGTGGGCCGCGCCACCCTCGCCGGCCCTGGTCACCCCGTGCTGATCGACCGCTTCCTCGACGACGCCGTCGAGATCGACGTCGACGCGCTCTTCGACGGCGAGGAGGTCTACCTCGGCGGGGTCATGGAGCACATCGAGGAGGCCGGGGTGCACTCCGGCGACTCCGCCTGCGTGCTGCCACCGGTCACCCTCGGCGCCTCGGTGCTGGCGCGGGTGCGCACCGCCACCGAGGCCATCGCCCGCGGGGTGGGGGTGCGGGGCCTGCTCAACGTGCAGTTCGCCCTGGCCTCGGACGTGCTGCACGTGCTGGAGGCCAACCCCCGGGCCTCGCGGACGGTGCCGTTCGTGGCGAAGGCCACCGGTGTGGCGCTGGCGAAGGCCGCGGCGCGCATCGCGGTGGGGGACTCCATCGCCGTCCTGCGCGCGGAAGGTCTGCTGCGCGCCGCCGGCGACGGGGGTGACCTGCCCGCCGACTCCCCGGTGTCGGTGAAGGAGGCGGTGCTGCCCTTCCAGCGGTTCCTGACCCCCGGCGGGCAGGTCGTGGACTCCCTGCTGGGCCCGGAGATGCGCTCCACGGGGGAGGTGATGGGCATCGACGTGGACTTCCCCTCCGCCTTCGCGAAGGCGCAGGCCGCCGCCCACGGGGGGCTGCCCAGCTCCGGGACGGTGTTCGTCTCCGTCGCCGACCCCGACAAGCGGGCGGTGGTCTTCCCCGTCAAGCGCCTCGTCGACCTGGGCTTCGAGGTCCTCGCCACCGCGGGCACCGCGGCCTCGCTGCGCCGCAACGGCATCCCGAGCACCGTGGTGCGCAAGCACTCGGCCGGCACGGGGTCGGACGGCGAGCCGACCGTCGTGGCGCGGATCCTCGCCGGGGAGGTGGCCCTGGTGGTCAACACCCCCTCCTCGGTGGGCACCACCGGCACCGCGAGCTCCTCGGTGCGCGCCGACGGCTACGAGATCAGGGCGGCGACCGCCGCGGTGGGGCGCCCCATCGTGACCACCGTGCAGCAGCTGGCAGCCGCCGTGCAGGCCATCGACGCCGACGCCGGTGCGGCGGGGCGGCCCGTGCGGGTGCGGTCCCTGCAGGAGCACGCGGCGGCGCTGGTCACCGGGGCGACGTGGAGCTGATCAGTCCTCGGTGAGAGCTCCGAGGTCGACGCGCAGGGTGGCGACCCCCAGGTCGACGTCGGCGGGGGCGGCGCGGGTGACGTGGACGACGTGCTCGTACACCCCGTCGGCGAGCCGGTACGCGTCGAGGGTCTCGGCGTCGGGGTCGATGACCCAGTACCGCGGCAGACCGGCGGCAGCGCACTTGCCGGTCCTGGTCACGAGGTCGCGAACCCGGTCGGTGGACAGGACCTCCACGACCAGCGCCGGTGCGGCGGTGAGGTGGCGCCGCTCATCGGTGCGCCGGTAGACGACGAGGTCGGGGATGAACAGGTCGGTGCCGGGCTTCCACCCCCACGCCTCCCGGACCCGCCACGGCGCAGGCAGCACCCCGCGCAGCGCGATGAGCAGGTTCGCGCTGACGTCCTGGTGGCGACCGCTGGGGCTGGGGGTCACGAGCAGGCGCCCGCCGACGTACTCGGCACGGACGTCATCCCCTAGCGCCTCGAACTGCTCCCACGTCACTCTCTGACCCGACACCGGTGCTGCCGTGACGGTCATGCCCACCCCCTCCGCCGTGACCCCTGCTGCGCCCCGACCCTAGAGGCGGTGCTCCAGGATCGGAGCTGTGACCCACGTGCGCACCGCCCACACCGCCGACCTCGACGCGACGACCCTCGACGCGGCGCGCAGCCTGCTCGACGCCGTCTTCGACGGCGAGCTCGACGACGACGGGGAGCACTGCCTCGGCGGCGTGCACGCCCTGGTGTGGGAGGGACCCGCGCTGGTGGGTCACGGCGCGGTGGTGCAGCGACGGCTGGTGCACGGCGGCAGGGCTCTGCGGGCGGGGTGCGTCGAGGGCGTCGGGGTGCGCGGCGACCGCCGTCGTCGCGGGCACGGCGCTGCGGTGGTGGGCGGGCTGACCTGCGACTGGCGCGACGGCGACGTGTGGTGAGCAGCCCGGCGTCGACCCCGCAACACCGTCCCGTCCCGGTCGTGCGAGAGCGACTCCAGGTGCAGTGGTCGGGTGGGTCTGGGGCGCGCGGGTGGCGACTGCCGGCAGGATCTCGACCGCCAGCTCGACGCCGTCCGCAGGGAGGGAAGCGGCCGCGCAGTGGAACGGGTGGGCTGCTCCCGGAGCTGGTCGTGGTGGTCCATCGCGTGACCGCCGCGATCGCGATCGCGGCGGTCTCTCGTGGTGGTGCGGTGAGCAGCTGCTCCAGGTCGCTGTGGGTGTCGGCGAGGAAGCCGGCTGCGGTCGCCGAGTAGATCGACATCAGCATCCCCGGCTGGAAGGGCAGCAGGCCCGCGCCGCTCAGCACCTCGCGGTGCTGGCCCGGGGAACTCGGTCGGTAGGGCACCTCGAGGGCTTCGGCGAGGTGCGCTGCGGTCAGCGCGCGGGGGCCGGTCAGCTCGTACGTGCGGCCCCGGTGCGGTGCCGGGTCCGCGGCCACGAGCGCGGCGACGTCGGCGAGGTCCTCCCGGGGCACCGCGGCCAGGTGCGCACACCGGTGGAGTGCGAGGTCGCCGCGTCGTCGACGTCGACCACCCGCCCCAGGTCGCCGAAGCGCTCCGGGTCACGGCTACCGCCAGCGGGGAGAGGCCCTGGTCCACCAGGCGCGCGTGGATCAGGGATCCGAGGTGCTCGGAGGCACCGGTGACCAGCAGCACGATCCGGCGCTTCCGCCAGCTGCAGCGGGGAACCCACGGCATCTCCCAGCGGATGCTCATCCTCACCGTGCGCCGCCTCGAGCGCGACGGCCTTGTCGAGCGGACCGTCTACCCCACCGTGCCAGCGGCGGTGACGTACGAACTGACCGAGCACGGCGCGAGCTCGACCGTGCTGGTCGAGCAGCTGGCGGACTGGTCACTCGCGCACGAGGACGCCATCGCCGCGTCCCGGCGCCTGTGGGACACCACCATCCCGATCTCCGTCGTCACCCGAGGACCTGTCGTCTGGCTCGGATGATCTGCAGGACGGATCGGAGCGGCACCTGGGAGTGGTGACGCGCGGTGAGCTGTGGTGGGTCGCGGCGACCCCGTCGGCTTCGCGCCGGGCTACCGGCGGCCGGCCGTGATCGTGTCCTTCGACCGGTTCGACCGGTTCGACCGGTTCGACCGGTTCGACCGGTTCCGCCTCGCCACCGTCGTCGTCGCAGCCATCACCTCGAACACTCGTCTCGCGAGCGCGCCCGGCAACGTCTCGCTCCCAGAAGGGCTGCTGCCCGGACCGTCCGCGGTGGACGTGACCCAGCTGCTGGCGATCGACCGCCGGGTGCTCGACAGCCAGATCGGCACGCTGCCGTCCATCGAGCTGCACGACCTGGACCAGGGACTGCGGCTGGTCCTGGACCTGCAGGTCGTCCGCGACCCCTGTCACCGAGCGCCCCTGCACCTCTGGCGCCTCGGTAGCCTCACCCGCGATGGACGCCACCCCCTTCGGCGCCCGGCTCGCCGCGGCCGTCGAGCAGCGCGGCCCGCTGTGCGCCGGCATCGACCCCCACCCCGCGCTGCTGCGCGCCTGGGACTGCGACGACGACGCCGCGGGTCTGGAGCGCTTCGCCCTCACGGCGCTGGAGGGCTTCGCCGGCGCGGTGGCCGCGGTCAAGCCGCAAGCGGCGTTCTTCGAGCGGCACGGATCCGCGGGCGTCGCGGTCCTGGAGCGGGTGGTGACCGCTGCGCGCGAGGCGGGGGTGCTGTGCGTCGTCGACGCCAAGCGCGGTGACATCGGCTCCACGATGGCCGCGTACGCCACCGCCTACGCCGGTGACGGCTCACCGCTGGCCGGCGACGCGGTCACCGCCACCGCCTACCTCGGGCTGGGCGCGCTCGACCCGCTGCTCGACCTCGCCGCCGCCACCGGCCGGGGGGTCTTCGTGCTCGCCCTGACGTCGAACCCCGAGGGCGCCGCCGTGCAGCACGCGATCAGCCCCGGCAGCGGGCGCAGCGTCGCCGGTGACATCGCCGCCGGGGTCGCCGAGCGCAACGCCGCCCTGCTCGCCGGGGGCGGCGCCGCCCCAGCCGACGAGCGCGGCGCCAGAGGCGGCGCACCGCTGGGCCCGCTCGGCCTCGTGGTCGGCGCCACGGTCGGGGACGCCCCGACCCGCCTCGGCATCGACCTGGCCGTCGACGGGCCCCTGCTGGCCCCGGGACTCGGCGCCCAGGGCGCCACCCCCGACGCCCTCGCCGCCGTCTTCCCCCCTCACGTGCGCGCCAGCGGGGCGGTGCTGCCCGCGATGGGCCGCGAGCTGCTCACCGCCGGCCCGGCGCCCGCCGCCCTGCGGGACGCCGCCCGCCGCGCCGCCGACGACTGCCGTGCCGCCCTGGCCCGCTGATGACCCACCGGCTGCTGTTCCCCCTGGTCCTGACCGCCTACCGGCTCCTGTTCCACCTGGTGCTGCGGCGCATCGACCCCGAGCGCGCGCACCACCTCGGCTTCGGCGCCATCCGCCTCGCCGCCCGCGTGCCGGGGCTCGCCGCGGTGCTGCGCACCCTGCTGGCCCCACCGGTCGGGGGCGCCGCAGTCGTCGCAGGGGTGCGCTTCCCCGGTCGCTTCGGGCTCGCCGCCGGCTTCGACAAGGAGGCCGTGGGCGTCGCGGCGCTGACGGTGCTCGGCTTCGCCTTCGTCGAGGTCGGCACCATCACCGCCCACCCCCAGCCCGGCAACCCGCGACCCCGGCTGTGGCGGGTGACGCCGGTGCGCGGGCTGCGCAACGCCCTGGGCTTCAACAACGCCGGCGCGCAGGCTGTCGCGGCCCGCCTCGCGGCCCTGCGCGCCACCGACCGCGGCCGCGACCTCGTCGTCGGGGTGAACATCGGGAAGTCGAAGGTCACCCCGCCGGAGCACGCGGCGGAGGACTACGCCGCCACCGCCACCGCCCTGGCGCCCCACGCCGACTACCTCGTCGTCAACGTCTCCTCCCCGAACACCCCCGGCCTGCGCGACCTGCAGGCGGTGGCTCTGCTGCGCCCGGTGCTCACCGCCGTGGCGGCCGCGGTGGCCGCCGCCGCCCCGACCGCCACGCCACCGCTGCTGGTCAAGATCTCCCCGGACCTCACCGACGCCGACGTGGACGCCGTCGCCGACCTGGTCCTCGAACTCGGGCTCGCCGGGGTGGTCGCCGTGAACACCACCACCGCCCACGACCTCGGGGCCGGTGGCCTGTCGGGGCCGCCGCTCCGCCCCCGGGGGCTGGACGTCGTGGCGCGCCTGCGCGCGCGCCTCGGGCCCGACCTCGCCGTGGTGGGCGTCGGCGGCGTCTCGACCCCGGCCGACGCGCAGGCATACCGCGACGCCGGGGCCGACCTGGTGCAGGGGTACACCGGCTTCGTCTACGAGGGACCCCTGTGGGCGGCGCGCCTGAACCGGGCGCTGGCGCGCACGTGACCCCGGCGCCGCGCCGCGGCGCCCTGACCTGGGCAGACGCCGCGCCCGGGGTGGCGGCCCGCGTTGTCGGCCGGGCGCCGCAGCAACTAGGTTCGACAGCATCCGGCACCGACCGTCGTCCAGCCCGAGACAGAGGTGAGCGCCGTGCCCCTCCCCATCCTGACGCCCGAGCAGCGCACCGCGGCGCTGGAGAAGGCCGCCGCTGCCCGCAAGGAGCGCGCCGAGGTCAAGAACCGCTTGAAGCACGCCGACGCCGCCCTCGCAGCGGTGATCGAGGAGGGCCAGTCCAACGACGTGGTGGGCAAGATGAAGGTCAGCGCCCTGCTGGAGTCCCTGCCGGGGATGGGCAAGGTCCGTGCCCGACAGGTGATGCAGGAGATCGGGATCGCCGACACCCGCCGGGTGCGCGGTCTGGGCGCGAAGCAGATCGACGCGCTCGTCACCCGCTTCGGCTCGTGAGCGAGCCCTCCGCGTCCCAGCTCGCCCGGCTGACGGTGCTCGCCGGACCCACCGCCGTCGGCAAGGGCACGGTCGCGGCGGACGTGCGCCGCCGGTACCCCCGTGTGCACCTGTCGGTCTCGGCCACCACGCGCCCGCCCCGCCCGGGGGAGGTCGACGGCGTGCACTACCACTTCACCGACGAGGCGCGCTTCGACGCCCTCGTGGCCCAGGGGGCGATGCTGGAGTGGGCGGTGGTGCATGGCCGTCACCGGTACGGCACCCCGTCGGGACCGGTCCAGCGCGCGCTTGACGCGGGCAGCCCGGTGCTGCTGGAGATCGACCTGCAGGGGGCCCGCCAGGTGCGCCTGGCCATGCCCCACGCCCGGTTCGTCTTCCTCGCGCCCCCCAGCTGGCACGAGCTGGAGCGCCGCCTCGTCGGGCGCGGCACGGAGGGACCGGCCGAGCGGGAGCGGCGACTGGTCACCGCGCGCCTGGAGCTGGCCGCGGAGGCGGAGTTCGACGTGACGGTCGTCAACGACGACGTCCCGCGCGCGGCTGACGAGCTAGTACGCTACATGGGACTGAGTACGCCCTGACGCGCCACCACGGACCCACCACAGGACCGCGCGCGCCCCTCGAGCCGGCTCCCACGCCCGACCACAGCACCGCGGAGGTCACCCGTGTCCGGAACCATCGCCCATCCCGAGGGCATCACCAACCCCCCCATCGACGACCTCCTCGAGGCCGCCGAGGGCTCGAAGTACGGCCTGGTCATCTACGCCGCCAAGCGCGCCCGGCAGATCAACGCCTACTACTCCCTCCTCTCCGAGGGGCAGCTGGAGAACGTCGGCCCCCTGGTGGAGACGCACGTGCAGGAGAAGCCCCTGTCGGTGGCGCTGCGCGAGATCGACGCCGGCCTGCTGACCGTCGAGCCCCACGACCCCACCGCCGTGGACGCCGAGCCGGTGTACGCGCCTGACGCCGGCATCGACTTCGGCCGAGCCTACGACGGCACCTTCGACGCCGTGGGTGACGCCACCTTCGCCCTGCCGGGCGCTGACGGCACCGACGTCACCGTCGAGCCCGCGGAGGGCGACACCCCGCTTGCCTGAGGCCGCCCCCGATGCCCCCTCCGTCGTCCTCGGCGTCGGTGGGGGCATCGCGGCGTACAAGGTCGCCGGGCTGCTGCGGCTGCTCACCGAGGGGGGCGCCGCGGTGCGCGTGGTGCCCACCGCGGCCGCGCTGCGCTTCGTCGGGGAGGCGACGTGGGCGGCGCTGAGCGGGCAGCCCGTCACCGCTGGGGTGTGGGACGACGTGCACGAGGTGCCCCACGTGGCCCTGGGGCGCGCGGCGGACCTCGTCCTGGTCGCCCCCGCGACGGCCGACCTGCTCGCCCGGGCCGCGCACGGCGCCGCCGGTGACCTGCTCACCGCCACCCTGCTCACCGCCCGGTGCCCGGTGCTCATGGCACCCGCCATGCACACCGAGATGTGGCAGCACCCGGCGACGGTCGCCAACGTGGCGCTGCTGCGCGAGCGCGGCGTGACCGTCCTCGAGCCCGCCACGGGTCGCCTCACCGGCGCCGACACCGGGCCCGGTCGCCTGCCCGAGCCGGAGGCGATCCACGCGGCCGCCCTGGCCCTGCTGCGCCGCGCCGCCGGAGGGTCCCGCGGTGCCGCCTCCGACCTGCGAGGGCGCCGTGTCGTGGTCTCCGCTGGGGGTACCCGCGAGGCGATCGACCCCGTCCGGTTCCTCGCCAACGCCTCCACCGGGCGCCAGGGCCTGGCGATCGCCGCCGCGGCGGCAGCGCGCGGCGCCCGGGTCAGCGTGGTGGCGGCCAACGTCGACCTCCCCGTGCCCGCCGGCGTCGAGGTGGTCCGGGTGGGCTCCGCGGAGGAGCTGCGCACCGCGGTCCTCGCGGCGGCCGTCGACGCCGACGCGGTGGTGATGGCCGCCGCCGTCGCCGACTTCCGCCCCGCCCGGGCGGCGTCGACGAAGATCAAGCGGGGCGGTGCCGGTGTGCCGGTCCTGGAGCTGGAGCGCACGCCCGACGTCCTCGTCGAGCTCGTCGCCGCCCGCGCGACCGGCTCGGTGCCCTCGACCGCGGTGCTGGTCGGCTTCGCCGCCGAGACCGGCGACGCCGACGGCACGGTGCTCGAGCACGGTCGTGCCAAGCTCGAGCGCAAGGGGTGCGACGTCGTGGTGGTCAACGAGGTCGGCGCGGGCAGGGGCTTCGGCGACGTCACCTCCACCGCGGTGGTCCTCGAGCGCGGTGGACCCCCGAGCGGCGCGGTCGTCGGCCCGGCGGGCAAGGACGTCGTCGCCGAGGCGGTGCTGGACGTGGTGGCGCGGCGTCTGGGCACCGCCGGCCCCTGACCGCCTCACTACGCTGGGACGTCGTGACGACCCCCTCCGCGCGACTGCGCCTGTTCACCTCCGAGTCGGTCACCGAGGGCCACCCCGACAAGATCTGCGACCAGGTCAGCGACGCCGTCCTCGACGCGCTGCTCACGCAGGACCCCCGCAGCAGGGTCGCGGTGGAGACGATGGTCACCACCGGCCTGGTGCACGTCGCGGGGGAGGTCAGCACGTCGGGGTACGTGGAGATCCCCGAGATCGTCCGCGAGACGATCCTCGCGATCGGCTACGACTCCTCCGCGAAGGGCTTCGACGGGCGCTCGTGCGGGGTGCAGGTCTCCATCGGGCAGCAGTCCACCGACATCGCCGTCGGGGTCGACCGGGCCCTCGAGGCCGCGGGGGACGGTGCGAGCGACCCCTTCGACCGGCAGGGCGCTGGTGACCAGGGGCTGATGTTCGGCTACGCCAACGACGACACGCCGGAGCTGATGCCCCTGCCCATCGCGGTGGCGCACCGGCTCTCCGAGCGGCTCTCCGCGGTGCGCCGCGACGGCGTCCTGGACTACCTGCGCCCCGACGGCAAGACGCAGGTCACCATCGGCTACGACGGGGACGAGGCGGTGAGCGTCGACACGCTGGTGCTCTCCACCCAGCACGCCCCCGACGTCTCCCTGCAGGGCCGCCTCGCCCCGGAGGTGCGCGAGTCGGTCATCGACCCGGTGCTGGCCAGCCTCGACCTGGACACCAGCGGGGTGCGCGTGCTGATCAACCCCACCGGGCGCTTCACCGTCGGGGGCCCGATGGGCGACGCCGGGCTCACCGGTCGCAAGATCATCGTCGACACCTACGGCGGCTTCGCCCGCCACGGGGGCGGCGCGTTCTCGGGCAAGGACCCCAGCAAGGTCGACCGGTCCGGGGCGTACGCGATGCGGTGGGTCGCGAAGAACGTCGTCGCGGCCGGCCTGGCCCGCCGCTGCGAGGTGCAGGTGGCGTACGCCATCGGGGCCTCGCACCCGGTGGGGCTGTACGTGGAGACCTTCGGCACCGAGACCGTCGACGTCGCGGCGCTGAGCGCCGCCATCCGGGAGGTCTTCGACCTGCGGCCCGCGGCCATCGTCGACGCCCTGGACCTGCTGCGACCGATCTACCGGGCCACGGCCGCGCACGGGCACTTCGGGCGGGAGCTGCCGGACTTCACGTGGGAGCGCACCGACCGCGCGCACGCGCTGCGGGCGGCCGTGGGGGCCTGAGCCGGCTGTCGGGCGTCGCCAGCCGTCGCCCACGGCAGCCGGTCGCCCCGTCGCTGTCGGTCGCCGGTGCTGGGATGACCGGGTGAGCAGCACGGGGTCGAGCACGGCGGGCGGTCAGCCGTCGCGCACCCGCTCCCGGGTGGCGAACGCCCCGAAGCCCCCCGAGCCGCTGGCCGACGTCGACCCGGTGGCCGAGGTCGTCGTCGACGTCGGGCTCGCCCACCTGGACCGGCCCTTCGAGTACGCCGTCCCCGCGTCGATGGGCGGCAGCGCCCAGCCGGGCGTGCGCGTGCGGGTGCGCTTCGCCGGGCAGGACGTCGAGGGCTTCGTGGTCGCCCGCAGGGCCGTGGCGCAGCACTCCGGGCGCCTCGCGCCGCTGCGCCGCGTGGTCTCGCCCGAACCGGTGCTCGATCCCGCGCTGCTCGACCTGTGCCGCACCGTCGCGGACCACTGGGCGGGCACCCTGCCCGACGTGCTGCGCCTGGCGGTGCCGCGCCGCCACGCCGCCGCAGAGGGCACCGCGAGAGGCACCGCGTCGGCCACCGCGTCGGGGACGTCGCCGGGTGCGGACGCCGCTCCGGGTACCCCGCCGGGCACGGATGCGGGGCTGGCGCACGCCCCGCTGCCACCCCCGGAGCGCCCCGCTCCGGGGGTGTGGTCGCGCTACCCCGCGGGGGCGGCGCTGCTGGGGCACGTCCACGCCGGCTCCGCGGTGCGCGCGGTGTGGACGGCGCTGCCCGGCGAGGACTGGCCGGCCGCGCTCGCCACGGCCGCCGCCACCGCCCTGGCCGCCGGGCGCGGGGCGCTGCTGGTGGTGCCCGACCACCGCGACGCGGCGCGCGTCGACGCCGCGCTCACCGCTGCCCTCGGCCGCGGGCGGCACGTGCGCCTGACCGCCGACCAGGGGCCCTCGGCCCGCTACCGCGCCTGGCTCGCGCTGCGCCGCGGCACCGTGCGCGCCGTCGTCGGCACCCGCGCGGCGATGTTCGCCCCCGTCGCGAACCTCGGGCTCGCCGTGGTCTGGGACGACGGCGACGACCTGCACGCCGAACCCCACGCGCCCTACCCGCACGTGCGCGAGGTGCTCGCGCTGCGCGCGCAGCACACGGGCGCGGCGCTGCTCGCCGCTGCCACCACCCGCTCGGTGGCGACCCAGCAGTGGGTCGAGAGCGGGTGGGCGCGCCCGGTGGAGGCCGACCGCGCCGCCGTCCGCGCCGCCGCGCCGCGCGTGGTGCTGCCCGGGGGGGAGTCCGAGGACGAGCGCGACAGCGCCGCCAGCTCCGCGCGCCTGCCCTCCCTGGCGTGGCGCACCGCGCAGCGCGCCCTGACCACCGGCCCGGTGCTCGTGCAGGTGCCCCGGCGGGGGTACCTGCTGACCCTGGCCTGCGACCGGTGCCGCGCCCGCGCCCGGTGCCGGCACTGCGCGGGGCCGCTGCAGCTGCCGTCGCGGGAGGCGCCCCCGGTGTGCCGGTGGTGCGGTCGGGTGGACGCCGGCTGGCAGTGCGGAGCGTGCGGGCACCACCGGGTGCGGTCGCTCGTGGTCGGCCAGCGGCGCACCGCCGAGGAGCTCGGCAGGGCCTTCCCCGGGGTGCCCGTGCGCCGCTCCGGCGCGGGGGAGGTGCTGGCCGTCGTCGGCCCGGAGCCGGCGCTGGTGGTGTGCACGCCCGGCGCGGAACCCGTCGCCGAGGGCGGGTACGCCGCGGCGCTGCTGCTCGACGGGTGGGCGCTGCTCGACCGCGCCGACCTGCGCGCCGGTGAGGAGGCGCTGCGGCGGTGGATGGGCGCGGCGACCCTGGTGCGCCCGGCGGCGGCGGGGGGAGCGGTGGTGCTCCTCGCGCCGGCGGGGCTCCCCCCGGTGGAGGCCCTGGTGCGGTGGGACCCGGCGTGGCTCGCGGCGCGCGAGCTCGCCGAGCGGCGTGAGCTGTCCCTCCCGCCCACGGCCGCTGTGGCGCGCCTGACCGGCGCGGGCGGCCCCGTCGGTGCCCTGCTGGGGCAGCTGAGGCTTCCCCCCGGCGCCGAGGTCCTCGGTCCCGCGCCCCGCGAGCACCCACCGGGCCCGGTGCGCCCGGGGGCGGAGGACCCGGGGGTCTCCGCGCTGGTGCGCGCCCCGCTGACCGGTCGCGGTGACCTGGCGAGGGAGCTGGCGGCGGTGGTCTCGGCGCGCAGCGCCCGCAAGGAGGCCGGCGCGGTCAGGGTCGAGCTCGACCCGGAGGAGGTCGTGTGAGGCGCGTCGTAGGCTCGGAGGAGTGCGCATCGTCCTCGCCGGCACCCCGGCACCCGCGGTGACCGCCCTGGAGGCGCTGCTCGCTTCCCGCCACGAGGTCGTGGCCGTGATCACCCGCCCCGACGCCCCCGCGGGGCGAGGTCGGCTCCCCGCCGTCGGCCCCGTCACCGCCCGGGCCATCCGGGCCGGGGTGGTGGTGCTGCAGCCGGACCGGGTGGGTGACCCCCGCTTCCTCGCGGCACTGGCCGGCCTGCGCCCGGACTGCTGCCCCGTCGTCGCCTACGGCGCGCTCCTGCCCCCCGCCGCGCTGGCCGTGCCCCCCCTCGGGTGGGTGAACCTGCACTTCTCCCTGCTGCCCGCCTGGCGCGGCGCCGCCCCGGTGCAGCACGCGATCATGGCCGGTGACGACGTCACCGGTGCCTCCACCTTCCTCATCGAGGAGGGCCTCGACACCGGACCCGTCCTCGGCAGCACCACCACAGCGATCACCGGGGACGACACCGCCGGGACCGTGCTCACGCGGCTCGCGGTCGCGGGCGCGCAGCTGCTCGTCGCCACCCTCGACGGGCTCGAGGACGGCGCCCTGCAGGGCCAACCGCAGTCCGCGCAGGGCGTCAGCCACGCACCCAAGCTCACCGTCGACGACGCTCGCGTGCGCTGGGACACCCCCTCGCACGTCGTGGACCGCCGCATCCGCGGCTGCACCCCCGCGCCCGGGGCGTGGACGACGTGGCGCGGAGAGCGCCTGAAGCTCGCCCCGGTGGCGCCGCCCGCACCCGCCGACGGCGCTCCCCTGTCGCCGGGGGAGGTGCGGGTCGGCGGCTCCGCGGTGCTGGTCGGGACCGCGGGCGAGCCCGTGGCCCTCGCGGAGGTGCAGCCGGCCGGCAAGCGCCCGATGCCCGCCGCCGACTGGGCGCGCGGGGTGCGCCCGCAGCCCGGTGAGCGACTGGCGTGAGCCCTCCGCCGGAGCCCGGTGCACCGCGGCGCACTCGACCGCGGGGGCCGCGACAGCCACCGGGTGCCGCGCGAGCGCGCCCACAGGCCCCGACCGGCGCGCGCGCCGTCGCCCTGGAGGTGCTGCGCGCGGTCCGCGAGGACGACGCCTACGCCAACCTCCTGCTCCCGCAGCTGCTGCGCCGCGCCGGGCTGAGCGGGCGCGAGGCGGCCCTGGCCACCGAGCTGGCCTACGGGGCACTGCGCGGGCAGGGCACGTACGACGCGGTGCTCGCCGCGTGCAGCACCCGCCCCCTGGCCGACGTCGACCCGCCCGTGCTCGACGCGCTGCGCCTGGGCGCCCACCAGCTCCTCGCGACCCGCATCGCCCCCCACGCCGCGGTGGGCGAGACCGTGTCCCTGGTGCGCGCCGCGCACGGCCCCGGCGCCGGCGGCTTCGTCAACGCGGTGCTGCGCCGGCTCTCCCAGCGCGACCTGGACGCGTGGCTCACCGAGGTCGTGCCCGCGGTCCCCGACGGTGCGGACGGCTCGGACCTGGGAGCGAGCACCGCCGCCCTGGCGGTGCGGCACAGCCACCCGGAGTGGGTCGTGGCCGCGCTGCGCGAGGCGCTGGCCGCGCACGGGCGCGATGTCGCCGAGCTGCCCGCCCTGCTCGCCGCGGACAACGCCCGCCCCCGGGTCTCGCTGGTGGCCCTGCCGGGCCTGGCCGCACCCGCCGAGCTGATCGCTGCGGGCGGGCGGCCCGGTGCGTGGGCACCCACCGCCGCCACCGCCCCCGCCGGTGACCCCGCCGATCTGCCCGCCGTCCGCGACGGCCGTGCCCGGGTGCAGGACGAGGGCAGCCAGCTCGCCGCCCTCGCGCTGCTCGCCGCGCCGCTGACGGGCACGCGGGACTCGATGTGGCTCGACCTGTGCGCCGGGCCGGGGGGCAAGGCCGCGCTGATGGCCGCCACCGCCGTCGCCGCTGCAGCGCAGCTGGTGGCCGTGGAGGTCCTGCCCCACCGCGCCGCCCTGGTCGAGCGGGCCCTGGCCGCGGTGCCCCGGGGCGCCGGCGGCGGGTGGTCGGTGCGCACCGGTGACGGCCGCGCGGTCGGCGCCGACGAGCCGAGTGCCTACGACCGGGTGCTCGTGGACTCCCCGTGCACCGGCCTGGGGGCCCTGCGGCGCCGCCCCGAGGCGCGGTGGCGGCGCACACCCGCCGACGTCGAGGCCCTGGCCCCGCTGCAGCGCGCGCTGCTCGCCTCCGCGCTGGACGCCGTGCGACCCGGTGGCGTCGTCGCCCACGTGACCTGCTCACCGCACACCGCGGAGACCCTCGACGTGCTCGGCGACGTGCTCTCCGGCCGCGACGACGTGGAGGTGCTCGACGCCCCGGCGGTGGTGGCCGCCGCCGCCGGTCGCGACGTCCCCGACCTCGGGGAGGGCCGCACCGCGCAGCTGTGGCCGCACCGGCACGGCACCGATGCGATGTCCATCGCCCTGCTGCGCCGCACGGCGGGCGCAGCGGGCCCCCACTAGCCTCCCCACCGTGCAGCCCCCGGCGGTCCACCCCAGCATCCTGTCCGCCGACTTCGCCGACCTGAAGGCCGAGCTGGCGCGCATCGGCGGCGCCGACATGGTCCACGTCGACGTCATGGACAACCACTTCGTGCCCAACCTCACCCTCGGCCTGCCGGTGGTGGAGCGCCTCGCGCAGGTCAGCCCGGTGCCCCTCGACTGCCACCTGATGATCGCCGACCCCGACCGCTGGGCGCCGGCCTACGCCGAGGCCGGTGCGGCGAGCGTGACCTTCCACGTCGAGGCGGCGACCTCCCCGGTGCGCCTGGCGCGGGAGCTGCGCGCGAAGGGCGCCCGGGCCGGCGTCGCGCTGAACCCGGCGACCCCGGTGGAGGCCGTCGAGGCCCTGCTGGGGGAGGTGGACCTGGTGCTGGTGATGACCGTCGAGCCGGGCTTCGGCGGCCAGGAGCTGCTGCCGGTGTGCCTGCCCAAGGTGCGCCGGTTGCGCGCCGCGGTCACCGACGGCGGCCTGGGGGTGCGCCTGCAGGTCGACGGCGGCATCACGGCCGCGACGATCGCCGGCGCCGCGCGGGCCGGGGCCGACACCTTCGTCGCCGGCTCGGCGGTGTACGGCGCGGACGACCCCGCGGCGGCGATCACCGCCCTGCGCACTGCCGCCGGCGCCGCCTGGCAGGATCGCCCCTGACCCCGCGCACCCGGGGCCGTCCACCCCGGGCCCACCGTCGCGCCCTCACGCCGAGGAGGCACCGTGAACCCGCTGACGTGGTTGTTCGAGGCGACGATCGACTTCGGTGGCGGTCAGGAGGTGCTGTGGCGCGAGGTCATCGGCAACGGCTTCGGCCTGGCGTCGGCCGTCGGCGGGATGCGACGTCGGGTCTGGGCGTGGCCGGTGGGGATCGTCGGCAACGTGCTGCTGTTCACCGTGTTCCTCGGGGCGGTGTTCAACACCCCGCAGGGGGCGAACCTGCTCGGGCAGGCCGGTCGCCAGGTCATGTTCATCGCCGTCGCGGTGTACGGCTGGCACCGCTGGCGCACCCGCCCGGGTGGCGAGCACGGTGCGGCGGCGGTCAGCCCGCGCTGGGCGACCTGGCGCGAGCGCGCGGGCATGGTGGCTGTGGCCGTGGTGCTCGTCGGGGTGCTGACGCCCGCCTTCCGCGCGCTGGGCTCCTTCGAGCCCGTGTGGGCCGACGCCTGGATCTTCACCGGCTCCCTGCTCGCCACCTACGGCATGGCCCGCGGGTGGAACGACTTCTGGCTCATCTGGATCGCCGTCGACGTCGTCGGCGTCCCGCTGCTGCTGCGCGCCCAGCTGTACCCCAGCGCGATCCTCTACATCGTCTACGGCGCGTTCGTCATCTGGGGCCTGGTGGTGTGGATGCGCGTGCAGCGGGCCGAGGGCCTCGCCTCGCCCGTCTCGGAGACCGTGGGCTGAGCCCCTCGTGCGCCGCGCGGCCCGACCGGGCCGTCACGGGGCCCCACCTACAGTGGGGCCCCGTGAAGACCTTCGAGGAGCTGTTCGCCGAGCTCAGCGACAAGGCCGCGCAGCGCCCCGCCGGCTCCACCACCGTCGCGGCGCTCGACGCGGGGGTGCACGAGATCGGCAAGAAGGTCGTGGAGGAGGCGGCGGAGTCCTGGATGGCCGCCGAGCACGAGGGCCCCGAGCGGGCCGCCGAGGAGATCTCCCAGCTGCTGTACCACGTGCAGGTCCTCATGATCGCTCGCGGCCTGGGCCTGCGCGACGTCTACGCGCACCTGTGAGCGGGGGGAGGATCACGCCGTGCTGAAGGTCGCCGTCCCCAACAAGGGCTCCCTCGCCGCCCCCGCGGAGCAGCTGCTGCGCGAGGCCGGCTACGCGAGCCGCCGCGACGGGCGCGAGCTGGTGCTGGAGGACCCCGAGAACGACGTCGAGCTGTACTTCCTGCGCCCCCGCGACATCGCCGTGTACGTCGGCTCGGGGACCCTGGACGTCGGCATCACCGGCCGCGACCTCCTCCTGGACTCCCGCGCCCCCGCACGGGAGGTGCTGGAGCTGGGCTTCGGGCCCTCCACGTTCTGCTTCGCCGGGCCCGCCGGGGCCCTGCCGTCCGGAGGCCTGAGGGGGCTGGAGGGCCTGCGGATCGCCACCAGCTTCCCCGTTCTGGTGGAGGACCACCTGGCCGCCGCCGGGGTGGGCGCCCGCGTGGTGCGCCTGGACGGCGCCGTGGAGACCGCGGTGCGCCTGGGCGTCGCCGACGTCGTCGCCGACGTCGTCGAGACCGGCACCACGCTGCGCGCGGCGGGCCTGGCGGTCTTCGGGGAGCCGATCCTGCGCTCGCAGGCCGTGCTGGTGGCCCGTGCCGACCACGCCGGCGGTGCCGGTGACCCCGGCGGGCGGGGCGAGGGCCTCGCCGTGCTCGCCCGCCGCATCCAGGGCGTGCTGGTCGCGCGCCGGTACGTGATGGTCGACTACGACGTGCGCCGCGAGCACCTGGCCGCCGCCACGGCCATCACCCCGGGGCTGGAGTCCCCGACGATCGCCCCCCTGCAGGACCCGGCGTGGGCGGCGGTGCGGGCCCTGGTGACCAGCGGCAACGTCAACAAGGTGATGGACGAGCTGTACGACCTCGGGGCCCGCGCGATCCTCGTGACCTCCCTGCACGCGTGCCGGCTGTGACCCCCGCGGGACGCACCGGCCGCGCCCGCGGGCCCTACGCGCCCTTCACCGCCCGGCGCGGGCCCGTGGTCGCCGTGGTCCTGGCCGCGGCCGTCGCCGCCATGTCCGTGGGGCTGGCCCTGTTCGTGACCGGCACCGTGCGGTGGTGGGACCGCGCGGGCTTCCTCGTGGTCGGCGCCGCGGTGGTGTGGTTCCTGTACCGCCAGGCCACCGTGCGCGCGGTCCCCACACCCTCGGGCCTGACCGTGCGCAACCTGGTCCACACGCGCACCGTGGCGTGGGAGGACGTCGTCGACGTCCGCTTCGGCGGCGGCCGTCCGTGGGTGCAGCTGGAGCTCACCGACGGCGACGTGCTGGCCGTGATGGGCGTGCAGCGCGCCGACGGCCCCTCCGCCGACGCCGAGGCCGCGCGCCTGGCGACCCTGGTCGCCGCGGGCACCCGCAGCGGCGGCGCCCCGGCCTGGCCGCCGGCGTGATGCCCACCTGGCTCACCGCCACCACCGACCTCACCGGCCAGCAGGAGCTGGTGCTGGCCCTGCGCGCCGGCATCGCGGCGGTGGTCGCCCTGGTGGGCGCCGTCGTCGTCGGCGTCCTCGTCCGCCGGGCCGGGCACGGGTCACCCCTGGTGCGCGACCTCACCCGCCGCGCCCGGCGTCCGCTGCGGGTGCTGCTGGTGGTGCTGGCGCTGCGGCAGGTCGCCGCCGGCGCGGGCGGCACCGACGCCTGGCTCGACGTCGTCCGCTTCGTGCTCACCGCCGCCCTGTTCGCCTCCGCCGGGTGGCTCGTCGCCAGCCTGGTCCTCGTCGCCGAGGACCTCGTCATGCGGCGCTACCGCGACGACGTGGCGGACAACCGCCACAACCGCCGCGTGCGCACGCAGGTCGGCTTCCTGCGCCGGGTGCTCGTCGCCCTCATCGCCCTGGTCGTGGTCTCCGCGGTGCTCCTCACCATCGAGGAGGTGCGCGCGGTCGGCACCGGCCTGCTGGCCTCAGCGGGACTGCTCTCCGTCGTCGCCGGCCTCGCTGCCCAGTCGACCCTCACCAACGTCTTCGCCGGTCTGCAGCTGGCCTTCACCGACGCGCTGCGCGTCGACGACGTGGTCATCGTGGAGGAGCAGTTCGGCAAGGTCGAGGAGATCACCATGACGTACGTCGTGGTGCGCCTGTGGGACGAGCGCACGATGGTGCTGCCGTCGACGTACTTCACGACCTCGCCCTTCGAGAACTGGACCCGCCGGGAGTCCCAGCTGATCGGCACGGTGCTCGTCGACGTCGACTGGCGCACCGACGTCGAGGCGATGCGCACGGAGCTGGCGAGGGTGCTCGCCGGCGACGCGCTGTGGGACGGGCGCGTGGGGGTGCTGCAGGTCACCGACGCGGTGGGCTCGGTGGTGCAGGTGCGCGCCCTGGTCTCCGCCGCCGACGCACCGACGGTGTTCGACCTGCGCTGCCACGTGCGTGAGGCCCTGGTGACCTGGTTGGTGCGCCACGACCCCGCCGGCCTCCCGCGGGTGCGCCAGGAGAACCTCGAGCCGCGCGGGGCCGCGACCGGCAGCGGCACCGCTGGCACCACTGCCGGCATCGGCACCGCAGCGGCGGAGCACGGCGACGACGGCCGCTCCCTGTTCACCGGCAGCCTCGCCGCGGTGGCGCGCTCGCGGGGTTTCAGCGGGCCCAGCGAGACCGACCAGCTGGCGCGGGCCCGTGCCGACGCGGACTCCGCCACCCGGGAGGAGTCCCAGCAGCTGCCGCGCCAGCTCGCCGCCCCCAGCCCGCCAGGGGGGCCCGCCGACGCCGATACCACCGTGGTGCGCCTCCCACCTCGATCCGCGCCACCCGCTGACGCCGGCGCGACGCGGCCGATGCCGCCGGTGCCCCCCGCCGCCCGCTGACCCGGCGCCCCGGTCCCGCGAGCCGGCACGGCGTCAGCGGGTAGCGCCGCGCACCAGGCGCACCGCCTCCGCCTCCGCCAGGCCTGCGCACACCAGCAGGTCCACCGCGGTGGAGCGCACCTGCGCCAGCACCACGTCGGCGGACAGCGTGCTGCGCCCCACCCCGGCGGAGCGCTGCGCGACCGCCACCAGCTCCCCCACCACCTCCTGCGGTGCCTCCTGCGCGGCGACGTCCTCGGCCAGGTGCGCCGCCGCGGCGCCGAGCGCCTCCACGCACTCCAGCAGCAGCGGTGGCAGCACCTCCCCCGTGCTGACCGCCGCCTCCAGGCGCCGGGTCAGCACCCGCACGTTGCGCAGCGCCCGGTCCAGGGGCACCGACAGGGCGACCACGTCACGCACCCCGCCGCGGTGCCGCCGCCTCCACGGGGAGCTGGCGAGGACGTCCAGGCCCTCCGCCCCCGCGCTGCGCAGGGCGTCCAGGCGCGTCTGGGTGGCGCGGGCGTGCTCCAGGCTCTCGTGCACCAGACCGGCGTCCCGGGCCCGTGCCGCCGTCGCCGCCTCGACCAGGAGCGCGGCGACCTCGCGCAGCAGCGCCACCGCCAGGGTCCGCGGTCGGCGCAGTGCCGACGCCGGCACGAGCGTGGCGATGGCCAGCGCCACCAGACCTCCGGTGACCGCGTCCAGCCACCGGTCCACGCCCTCACCGGGCAGGGGCGCGAACGTGGCGACGAAGACCGCCTGCACGGCCGACTGGGTGGTCATCAGGGGCCCGGCACCCAGCAGCACCGCCACCGACATCGCCAGCATCACCACCAGCAGCACCGTCCACGGGCCCTGGCCGACGGCTCCGACGATGAGGTCCCCGACGGCCACCCCCACCGCCACCCCCGCCACGACCTCCACCACGCGCCGCAGCCGCTGCCCGTAGGAGACCCCGAGCGCCACCACGGCGGCGATGCCGGCGAAGACCGGGCGGCTGTGGCCGAGCACCCGCTCGGCGATCACCATCGCCAGACCGGCGGCGACCGCGCACTGCAGCACCTGGAAGCCGCTGCTGCGCCACCGCGCCAGACGATCCCGCAGCTCCGTCCGCAGTCCCACCCGCACGTCCACCTCCCGGGCCCTCACCCCGTGGTGAGCAGGAGGTCCGCGCGCCCGCGGGTGCCCTCTGCGGCGAACAGCGCCCGCTCCTGCTCCGCCCACCGCTCCCAGTGGGGGCGGTAGGTCTCACCGTCGCGGGCCAGCCCCCGGGCCAGGCGCACCCCTTCGGGAGCCTCGACCCACACCAGGGCGCCGAGGTAGGGCCGGGCCGCGCGCGACCCGCACCCCACCCCCTCGACGACCACCAGCTCCCCGATCGGCACCGCGACCAGGGAGCCCCACCGCCCCGCGTCCCAGTCCCAGCGGCGGAACGCGGCGGGGTAGCCCTGCGCCAGGGGTTGCAGCACCTTCTCCACCAGCAGGGGCACCGCCTGCGCCAGACCGTCCCACCCGGGGTAGATCTCGTCCATCTGCACCAGGGGCGGGCTCGGGCCGCGGCGCTGCGCGGCGCGGGTGGCCAGAGCGCGGGCGAAGGTCGTCTTGCCCGCCCCGCTGGGCCCGTCGACGGCCACCACCCGGGTGCGCCCGGCGCCCGCGGGGCGCGCCAGGGCCAGGTCGAGGGCGCGGTCGATCACATCGGGCGCACCCGGGTGGTGGCCGTCGCGCAGGGCGCCGGCGTCGCCGGTGGCCACGCTCAGGACGGCACGCGGTCGGCGTGACCGGCGCTGCGCAGCGCGGCGCGCAGCCGGTCCGCGGCGGCGTCCAGCTCCTGCGCGCTCGCGTCGGTGCGGGCGCGGTCGAGGTGCGTGTCGGCCTCGCTCCACGCGGGCAGCACGTGCAGGTGCAGGTGCGCCACCTCGAACCCGGCGACGACCACGGCGGCGCGCGGCGCGGACCACGCCTGCCGCTGGGCCGCTCCCACGGTGCGGGCGACCGCCGCGAGGTGGGCGAGCAGGGCGTCGTCGGCGTCGGTGAACTGCTCCACCGGCTCCCGGGGGACCACGAGGGTGTGGCCGTCGGTGACGGGGGCGATGGTGAGCATCGCGACGGCGACGTCGTCGCTCCAGACCAGGCGTCCGGGCAGGTCACCGTCGATGACCTTCGAGAAGACCGACCGCTCGACCGCCACGGCGCGACCCTACCGCCGGGCGTCGCCGCTGAGCTCGGCCCGAGCTGCCCGGGCCTGCCCTAGCCTTCCACCGGTGAGCCTGGCGGTGCGCGTGCTGCCCTGCCTGGACGTCGACGCCGGCAGGGTCGTCAAGGGCGTCAACTTCCGGGACCTCCGCGACGCCGGTGACCCCGTCGAGCTGGCTCGGCGCTACGACGCGCAGGGCGCCGACGAGCTGGTCTTCCTCGACGTCACCGCCTCGTCGGGGGACCGCGACACCACCTACGACGTGGTGCGCCGCACCGCGGAGGAGGTGTTCATCCCCCTGACCGTCGGCGGGGGGGTGCGCTCGGCGCAGGACGTGGACAGGCTCCTGCGCGCCGGCGCCGACAAGGTCGGCGTCAACACCGCCGCCATCGCCCGACCCGAGCTGGTCGCCGAGGTCGCGGACCGCTTCGGCAACCAGGTGCTCGTGGTCTCCCTCGACGCCCGGCGGACCCCGCCCGGCGCGGCGCCCACGGAGTCCGGCTTCGAGGTCACCACCCACGGCGGGCGCCGCGGCACCGGCACGGACGCGGTGGCGTGGGCCGCGCGGGTCGCGCAGCTGGGCGCGGGCGAGCTGCTGGTGAACTCCATGGACGCCGACGGCACCGAGGCTGGCTTCGACGTCGAGCTCATCGCCGCGGTGCGCGCCGTCGTGGACGTCCCGCTCATCGCGAGCGGCGGGGCGGGGCGCGTCGGGCACTTCCCGCCCGCGGTGCGCGCCGGCGCCGACGCGGTGCTCGCCGCGAGCGTCTTCCACTTCGGGCAGCTCACCGTGGGGCAGGTGAAGGCTGAGCTGGCCGCCGCCGGGCACCCCGTGCGGTGACCGCCCGGGCGTCGGTGACTCAGCGGTCGGTCGGGTTCGCCTCCCGGAACGCCGCCACGGCCTCGGGGGGCCCGCTGACCTCCACCTGGGCGACGGAGCGGCGACCGAACGCGTGCAGCAGCAGCTCCTCCGGCTGGCCCGTGAGCACCACCGCCCTCGCGCCGCGATGCGCCACCGCCCGCGGCCCCGAGGGCACCACCAGCACCACCCCGACCTTCGAGCGGCGGTGGCGCAGGACCGACATGGTCCGCGCGGCGCGCCACAGCTGCTCGCGCTGACCCGGTCGCAGCACCCCGGCGGCGGTCGGGGACAGCGGGGCCCACCCCGGCGCCGCCCGCCGCACGTCCTCCCCGTGCACGTAGAACTCCACGGCGTTGACGGTGCGCTCGACCGGGGCCAGCCGCGCGGGGGACCACGGGGGCGGGCCGCTGCGCACCCGCTCCACCAGCTCCGAGTAGTCGGTGGCGTCCAGCGCGGCGTGCACCCCGGCGGCCGCGCGACCCAGCGGCGGCAGCGCGCGACCGAGCAGGTCGCCGACGGCGACGTCGGGCCGCCCGTCGCGCAGCACCAGGTGCGCGGCCAGGTCCCGGGCGCTCCACCCCTCGCACAGCGTGGGCGCCGCCGGCCCGGCCTCGAGCAGGGCCGCGGCCACCGACTCCCGGTCGGCTCGCCGGGCGGGGGCGGGGGTCGTCTCGGGCATGGCCCATCGTGGCACCCGCCCGGATGGCGGACCACCGGCGCTGGCCGTGCCCTCCCTGCCGCTGGCGGTGCCCGCGTGTGACACCGTGGGGCAGTGCCACGCGCGGGAACCGCTCCGTCCCTGCGCGCCGTCGGGATCCTCCGCGAGGGCGTCCGACCCCACCGCCGCCTGTTCGCCTTCGCCGTGGTCGTCGCCGGGGTGTACGGCGTGGGCACCGCCGCCGGCGGCTGGTGGGTGGGGCGCACCACCGCCTCCGTCATCGCCCCCGCGCTGACGGACCTCGCGGCCGGGCGCCCCAGCGACGTCGACGCCGGCGACGTGTGGCGGGCCGGCGGGGTGCTGGCCCTGATCAGCGTGACGACGGTGGTGGCGGTGCTGCTGCGCCGGATCACCGCCGGGATCACCATGTTCGCCGTCCAGGCCGACCAGCGCCGCCGCATCACCCGCCACTACCTCGACCTGCCCCTGTCGTGGCACCACGCCCACCCCACCGGTCAGCTCCTCAACCACGCGGGCTCCGACGTCGACACCACCTGGCAGGTCCTCGCGCCGCTGCCCTTCGCCCTCGGGATCGTGGCGATGGTCGTGGCCGCGGGAGTGGCCATGGTGCTCGCCGACCCCGTGCTCGCCGCCGTCGCGCTCGTCGTCGTCCCCGGCATCGCCACCGGGTCCGCGCTCTACCAGCGCCGGGTCTCCCCCCAGATCGCCCGGGTGCAGGCCCTGCGCGGCGAGGTCGCGGGCGTCGCCCACGAGAGCTTCGAGGGGGCGCTGGTCGTGAAGGTCCTGGGCCGCCGCGAGGTCGAGCTGGAGCGCTTCACCGACGCCGCGGTGCGTCTGCGCGACGCCAACGCCCGGGCCGGTGCCACCCGCGGCGCCTTCGACGCCGTCATCGAGGCCCTGCCCTCCTTCGGCGCCCTGGCCGTGCTCGCCGTCGGCGCCGGGCGCATCGCCAGCGGCGCCGCCGAGGTCGCCGACGTGGTCACCGTCGCGTACCTGCTCACCCTCCTGGCCTTCCCGGTGCGGGCCATCGGATGGGTGCTCTCGGACCTGCCGCGCACCATCGTCGGCCACGCGCGCCTGCACGCTGTGCTCTCCGCGCCGCTGCGTCCGGCGGTGGCGAGCGCCGCCGACCTGCCGCGGTCCGGTGCGGCGCGAGCGGGCGTGGACGCCGTCACCGTCACCCACCCCGCCGCGGCGCCCGGAACCCCGCCGGCGCTGGACGCGGTCACCCTGGACGTCGCGCCGGGCACCACCGTGGCCGTCGTGGGGCCGACCGGCGCCGGCAAGTCGACGCTGGCGGGCCTGCTGCTGCGCCTGGTCGAACCCGCGTCGGGGCGGGTGGTCCTCGACGGCATCGACGTCGCCGAGCTCACCGAGGGGGCGCTCGCCGGTACCGCGGCCCTCGTGCCGCAGTCGGTGTTCGTCTTCGACGACACCGTGCGCGGCAACGTGCTGCTGGGTCTGGAAGAGGCGGGCGTGGACGACGCGCACGTGTGGGCGGCGCTGGTCGCGGCCCGCGCCGACGGCTTCGTGCGCGAGCTGCCCCGGGGCCTCGACACCGAGCTCGGCGAGCGCGGCACCTCCCTGTCCGGCGGTCAGCGCCAGCGCCTGGCCATCGCCAGGGCCCTGGTGCGCGCCCCGCGCCTGCTGGTCCTCGACGACGCCACGTCCGCCCTGGACCCGGCGGTGGAGCGCGAGGTGCTCGACGGGCTGCGCGCCGGTGGGAGCGGCGCGCAGGGCGCCCCGACCGTGGTGGTCGTGGCGTACCGGCCCGCCACCATCGCCCTCGCCGACGAGGTCGTGCACCTGCGCGGTGGGCGGGTGGTCGACCGCGGCACGCCTGAGGACCTGCTCGGGCGCGACGCGGGGTACCGCGAACTCGTCACCGCCTACGCCCGGGCCGCCCGCGAGCGCGAGGTGGCGGCGCTGTGAGCACCACCGCGCCGGCCGGGGCCCCCGCCTCACCCACGCCACCCCCCGGGTCGCCGGCGTCGAGCCCGCGGGTCGCGCCGCCGACCGCACCCCGGGGTCCGTCGGCGGCCCGGGGCATCGAGGCCCTGGCCGGCGGCGGTGGCGCCTCCACGCTGCGCCGGGCGCTGGCGGTCTCCCCGGAGATCCGCGCCGGGCTCGGGCTGACGCTGGCCCTGGCCGCCCTGACCGCCCTGGGCCGCGTCGTGGTGCCCCTGGCGGTGCAGCAGAGCGTCGACGAGGGGCTCCTGGCCGACGGCGGTGTGGACGCCGCGCGCGTCGCGGTCACCACCGCCGGCGCGGCGCTGGTGGTGGTGCTCACCGGGCTGGTCAGCTACCGCGTCACCGTCCGCGTCTTCCGCGCCACCGAGGCGGGACTCGCCACCCTGCGCGCCAAGGCCTTCGACCACGTGCACCGCCTGGCGGTGCTGACCCAGAACACCGAGCGGCGCGGGTCGCTCGTCTCCCGGGTGACCTCCGACGTCGACACCGTCTCCACGTTCCTGCAGACCGGCGGCATCGTCCTGCTGCTGTCCCTGGGCCAGCTGGCGGTGGCCGTCACCCTCATGCTGGTGCTGTCCTGGCAGCTGGGGCTGCTCGTCCTGGCGTGCTACGTGCCGCTGCTGTCGCTGATGCGCTGGTTGCAGCGGCGCACCGCCCGGCGCTACGGGGCGGTCCGCGAGCGGTACGGCGACGTGATGTCGGCCGTCTCGGAGTCCGTCGTGGGCGCCGACACCATCCGCGCGCACGCCGCCGGCCCGCGCACCTGGCGGCGCATCGACGCCGCCATCGAGG
Source organism: uncultured Quadrisphaera sp. (assembly GCA_964242735.1). Classification (GTDB taxonomy): domain Bacteria; phylum Actinomycetota; class Actinomycetes; order Actinomycetales; family Quadrisphaeraceae; genus CADCUY01. The sequence continues at coordinate 145,883 of CAXTAK010000001.1, forward strand.
CGCACCGCCGCCAGGCGGTGCGCGCGCAGGTGGCCGCCGCGACCACCTCGGCCCTCGGCTTCGCGACCACGGGGCTGGTCACCCTCGCGGTGGTCGTCGGCGGCACCCTGCTCGGGCTGTCCGGCGGCATCTCCCTGGGCCGGCTGCTGGCGCTGCTGTTCGTGGTGCAGCTGGTCACCCAGCCGGTCCTGGCCCTGACCGAGGTGCTCAACGAGCTGCAGAACGCGCTCGCCGGGTGGCGCCGGGTCCTCGCGGTGCTCGACACCCCGGTGGCGGTGGTCGACCCCGGCGCGGACGGGGAGGAGCTGCCCGCGGGGCCTGTGTCGGTGGACGTGCGCGGGGTCACCTTCACCTACCCGGGCCTCGACGACAGCGGCTCCCCGCGCCCGCCGGTGCTGCGCGGGGTGGACCTGCACGTGCCCGCCGGGGCCCGGGTGGCCGTCGTGGGCGAGACCGGGTCGGGCAAGACCACCCTGACCCGGCTGATCACCCGCCTGGTGGACCCCGACGAGGGCCAGGTGCTGCTCTCGGGGGTGGACGCCCGCCGCCTGCGCGAGACCGCGATGCACCGGCGGGTCGTCGTGGTGCCCCAGGAGGGGTTCCTCTTCGACACCACGGTGGGGCAGAACGTGCGCTTCGGCCGCGAGGGCGCCACCGACGACGACGCCGCGCGGGCCCTGAGCGACCTCGGCCTGGACGGGTGGGTGGCGTCCCTGCCCGAGGGCGCCGACACCCCCGTCGGGCAGCTGGGGGAGAAGCTGTCGGCGGGGGAGCGGCAGCTGGTGGCCCTGGCACGGGCGCACCTGGCCGCGCCGGACCTGCTCGTGCTCGACGAGGCGACGTCCTCGGTGGACCCCGCGACGGAGGTGCGGCTGCAGGGCGCGCTGGCGGGGCTGCTCACCGGGCGCACGTCGGTGGCCATCGCTCACCGCCTGTCCACCGCCGAGGCCGCCGACGTCGTCGTGGTCGTCGACGCCGGGCGCGTCGTGGAGGTCGGGACGTCGGCCGACCTCGCGCACGCCGGTGGGCCCTACAGCCGCCTGCACGCCGCCTGGACCGCGCAGCACCGCTGAGGCGCCGCCCTCCTGTGCTGTGAGCGATCCGGCGCAGGCTGCCGGCCCGGTGGTGGCGATCCGTGTGCGCCGTCACCACGATCACTCCTGTGGTCACCGGACCCACGTCCGACGATCCGCCGCCGTGGGACCCCCCGACCGCGGCGACCGAGGTGGAGCACCTCCTGGGTGCGCTGGAGCGCTTGCGCGCGACGATCCGCTGGAAGGCGGACGGCCTGGACGACGTCGGACTCGTCGCCCGCGTCGGCGCGTCGTCGCTGACCCTGGGCGGCCTGCTGCTGCACCTGGCGGCGGTGGAGGTGCTGTGCAGCACCTGGCGCCTGGACGGCAGCGCACCGCTGGGCCCCTGGGACCCCGGTGACGGGGACGCGCCGCACGGCTGGGCCGCGACCTTCGACGTCGGCGGCCGTGGAGCCGCGGAGGTCCACCGGGTCCACGACGACGCGGTCGCCCGCTCCCGAGCCCGGTTGGCCGCCGCCCTCGACGGTGGCGGCCTCGACCAGCGAGTGGCGCTGTCGGGTCCGGACGGGCAGCTCGCCAGCCTGCGCAGACCGCTGTTCGACCTCCTCGAGGAGCACGCCCGGCACACCGGGCACGCCGACCTGCTGCGGGAGGCCGTCGACGGCCGGGTCGGTGGGGACCCGCCGGACGAGTGGCGACACCCGAGCCCCTGGTGGTGGTGTCCCTGATGGTCGTTGGTGCTGACCGCGGCCGGCGTCGCCGTCGTCCGTCGCGCACCTCGCGATGCTGCCTCGGTCGCGCCGGTGGTGGACCGCTGGCTCGGCTGACAGGTGCACTGCTGCGGGTGAGGGCTGCTGCGGTGCACGGCACGCGACCGCCCCGACAGCGTCGACCACTCCGCACAGCGGCCGGTCGGCGTCGCTCTCGGGTGTCGCCGTGGTGCGCAGCAGCGGCTCGAGGCTGCGGAGGTCGGTCGGCACCTGCGGGCGCTCGACGGGGTCCGCGCCGCACGGGTCCACCTGTGGAGCGGTCCGTGCGAGCACGACGTCCCGGGACGGCCAGCACCACGGCGTCGAGCGGTCGTGCGACCCGCCCTGGTCCGCCACGGTCCCCGAGGCAGACAGGACATCGACGCCGGCCCCTCCAGCAGGACGCCAACGCTCCGGTAGTGGTATCGGTAGCTTCCTGCCATGACAGCACTGCACGTGCGGCAGGTGCCGGAGTCAGTGGTCGCCGCTCTGGAGGAGCGCGCTGCCAGGCACGGGCACTCGATGCAGCAGGAGATCAGGGAGATCCTGGAAGCGGCGGCGACAGCGCCGGCGCCGCAGCGTGCTCCCGAGCCGCTCGGCCTCATCACGGTGCGGACCACGGTCGCCTCCACCTGGAGCAGACACGAGATCTACGACGACACCGGTCGCTGACCGCGCGGTGCTCGACACGAACGTGCTCCTCGCCGCCACCGACGAGGCCCGGCCCGAGCACGGCGCCGCGGTCACGGCACTCGATGCGTGGCCGGCCTCCGGCACCGTCCTGCACACGAGCGGACGGATCCTGCGCGAGTACCTCGTCGTGGCCACGCGTCCGACCACCAGCAACGGCCTGGCGCTGCCGCGCCTCGACGCGGTCGCCAACGTCCGCGCGCTGGGAGCGCGACTGCGCCCGCTGGCTGAGGACGCCAGAGTGGGCGACCGCCTGCTGCAGCTGCTCGAGGAGGTCGAGCGCACGGGCACGCGGATCCATGACGCGAACATCGTCGCGACCATGCTCGTGCACGGCATCGGCACCGTCGGCACCGTCGTCACCGCCAACACCCGCGACTTCGCCGGCTCCAGCGACCGGGTCCGCGTCGTCGGACTGCACCCGTGAGGGGGGAGACTGCCGCCGTGGAGACCGCCCTCGCCCCCGACGTCGCGGCGCAGCTCAAGCACGACGCCGCCGGCCTGGTGTGCGCCGTCGTCCAGGCCCGCGGTACCGGCGAGGTGCTCATGGTCGCGTGGATGGACGACGAGGCGCTGCACCGCACCCTGACGACCGGCCGCGCCTGGTACTACAGCCGCAGCCGCCGCGAGCTGTGGCGCAAGGGCGACACCTCCGGGGCCGTGCAGCACGTGCACTCCGTCGCGCTGGACTGCGACGGCGACGCGCTGCTGGTCACCGTCGACCAGGTCGCCGGCGCTTGCCACACCGGGGACCGCTCGTGCTTCGACGCCCGTCCCCTGACCGTCACGGGCTCGGCGGTCACCGCGTGAGCGCCCCGACGCGCACCGCCGCCGGCGAGCACGCGCCGACCCCGGCGACGCACCCCGTCCCGCCGACGGACCTGTCGCCCGGTGTGACGTGGCCGGACCTGCAGGACTTCCGCGCCCTCGCCGCCTCCCACCGCGTCGTGCCCGTCGTGCGCCGCCTGCTCGCCGACTCCGAGACCCCCGTCGGCCTCTACCGGCGCCTCGCGGGCACCGACGCCGGCACCTTCCTGCTGGAGTCCGCCGACCACGGCGGCATCTGGTCCCGGTACTCCATCATCGGCGCCGCCTCCCGCGCGGTCCTCACCGAGCGCGACGGGCAGGCGCACTGGATCGGCGAGCCACCCGTGGGCGTGCCCACCACGGGTGACCCGCTGCTCGTCGTCCAGGCGCTGCTGCGCGAGCTGGCCACACCGCGCCTGCCCGGGCTGCCACCGCTGACCAGCGGGCTCGTGGGCGTGCTGGGCTGGGACGTGGCGCGGCGCTGGGAGCGGCTGGAGGACCCGCCCGGCGAGGCCGACCTGCCGGAGCTGGCGCTGTGCCTGGCCACCGACCTCGCCGTGGTCGACCACCGCGACGCCTCCGTGCTGCTGGTCGCCAACGCCATCAACACCGACGGGCGCGACACCGGCGTGGACGCCGCGCACGCCGACGCGGTCGCCCGGCTCGACGCGATGTGCGCGCGCCTGGCGCAGCCCTCCCCGTCGACGGTCGCCACCATTGACGCTGCCGCCGCGGCGGCTGCAGCGTCAGCGCCGCGGCGAACCTCGACCGCCGCGCAGTACGAGGCGGCCGTCCGCGCCGGCCAGGCGGCGATCCGCGACGGCGAGGTCTTCCAGGTGGTGCCGAGCCAGCGCTTCGAGGTCGACTGCGACGCCGACGCGCTCGAGGTCTACCGGGCGCTGCGCGCGTCCAACCCCAGCCCGTACATGTACCTCTTCCGCCTCGCCGACGCCGACGGTCGGCGCTACGACCTCGTCGGCTCCAGCCCGGAGTCCCTCGTCAAGGTCACCTCAGGGCGCGCGCTGACCCACCCCATCGCCGGCACCCGGCCCCGCGGCGCCACCCCGGAGGAGGACGAGCGCCTCGCCTCGGAGCTCGCCGGCGACGCGAAGGAGCGCGCCGAGCACCTCATGCTCGTCGACCTCGCCCGCAACGACCTGGCCAGGGTGTGCGAGGCGGGGAGCGTCGAGGTCGTGGAGTTCATGACCACCTGGCGCTACAGCCACGTCATGCACCTGGTCTCCACCGTCACCGGGCAGCTGCGCGAGGGCCAGGGCGCGTTCGAGGCGCTGCGCGCCACGTTCCCCGCCGGCACCCTGTCGGGGGCGCCCAAGCCGCGGGCGATGGCCCTGATCGACGAGCTGGAACCGGTGCGCCGCGGCCTGTACGGCGGGGTGGCGGGGTACCTGGACTTCAGCGGTGACCTGGACATGGCCATCGTGATCCGCAGCGCGGTCCTGCGCGACGGCACCGCGCGGGTGCAGGCGGGCGCCGGGGTCGTCGCGGACTCCGTGCCGTCGGAGGAGGAGGCCGAGACGCGCGCGAAGGCCGCCGCCGTCCTCGCTGCCGTCGCCAGGGCCCACGTGCTCCGCCCGCTGGGCGAGCCGGGCCGGTGAGCGCGGCGCGGTCATCACCACCCGGGCCGGGTGCGGGGGTCCGGCGCGGGCGGCGTGGTCCCCGGCGGGCGGGCACCGTGCTGCTGGCCGCGGCCCTCGCCGTGGCGCTGCTGGTGGCCGCGTCGCGCACGTGGGTCAGCGCCGCGCTGCCCGACCCCCTCGGCGGTGCGGGCGGAACGCCGGTGGAGCTCGCGGGCTCCGCGGTGGCCGGGGCGGTGTCGGCCCTGGGCCTCGTCGCGCTCGCCGCCGCCGGGGCCGTGGCCGCCGCGCGCGGCCTGCTGCTGCGCGCGAGCGCCGTGGTGCTCGCTCTGGCCGGTGCCGGTGCCGCAGGGGCGGCGCTCACCGCGGTCCGCGACCCTGCTGCGGCCGTGGCGGGGTCGGCGCGGGTGGCGGGTGCCGCCGGTGCCGCCGCGACCGGGGTGGAGGTCAGCGCGTGGCCGTGGCTGGCCCTGGTCCCGGCCGCCGGGCTGGTGCTGGTCGGGGGATGGGCCGCGTTCACCGGGCCGCGGTGGCGCCCCGCGGAGCGCTTCGAGACGGCCAGCGCCGCAGCACCGACGACGGGGCGTGTCACTGGGCCGACGACGACGGCGACCCCCGCGCCGGCCCCGGGGCCGACGCGACCCGCGGCGCTGTGGGACGGCCTCAGCCGGGGGGAGGACCCGACGACCCCGGGGCCGTGAGGCCACCGGTGACGTCGAGACGGACCTCCGGGGCACCGGGCGCGCGGCTCCGGCAGGATGTGCGCCATGAGCGAGCACCACGCACCCACCAGCGAGGAGGCCATCGCGGCGCGCAAGGCCGCCGTGGCCGGTCACACCGAGAGCCACGGGCACAGCAGGGCGGCGTGGGCCGGCGTCGCCGTGGTCATCCTGGGCGCGATGATCGCCTCCTTCGCCACGGTCTTCGCCGTGGTGTGGCTGGTGATCGTCGGCCTGGCGGTCATGGCCGTCGGCGGTCCGGTGGGGATGCTGCTGAGTCGGCTCGGCTACGGCGCGCAGACCGGCCAGGGCGGGGACGGGGAGAAGAAGGTCATCAGCTGAGGCCGGCGCGGTCGGGCCACCGCGCCGGTGGGTTCACTGCAGATCGGTCAGGTTGTCGTTGACGCACTGCTGCTGCTCGGACGTGGGGAGGCTGGCGCACTCCGAGATGATCGGACCGAGCTGCTGGGCGAACAGCGCGGCGACGATGGTCCACAGCACGGCCACCACCACGGCGAGCGCCCCCAGGACGATGCCGGTGATCGCCGCACCGCGGTTGGTGGCGGTCCGCCGGCGCACCCGCGACAGGCCCACGACGCCGAGGATGATCGCGACGACGCCGAGGTAGCCCTCGAAGGGGATCAGCGACAGGACCAGCGTGACGATGCCGACGATCAGCGCCGCCAGCCCCACGCCGTTGCGCGGGGCGGAGCCCGTGCCGTACCCCGGGTCACCGTAGGGCGCTGCCGCGCCGTACCCCGGCTCACCGCCGTACCCCGGCTGCTGCCCGTGGCCCTGCTGGTCGCGGGCGGGCTGCTGCCCGTAGGTGGGTGCCGCCGCGCCGTAGGGGTCGGGCGCTGACGGAGCGTTCGGGTCCTGCGTGCTCATCGGGCTTCCCTCCTGCGGCCCGGCGCGCTCGCGGCGGGCGGTGTGCCGATCTCCGGGCCCACGGTACTGCCGCGGTCTCTCCGTCGCTGCTGACGCCGCCCCGGTGGGGGGCGCACCTGCGGCGCCCGCGATGGCGCTGCCGCCCGCTCCGAGGGCCGCCATCGCGGTCCCCTACCACGGGCCGCGACCGCGCGACCCCACCACCGCGGACCACTGGGGCGCTCCCGGCACGGGTCTACGATCACGGCGACCGGAGCGGTGTCGGGCCAGGACCGGACGCCGCGGTGCACGGAGGCGACGAGGGGTGACCGCGTGAGCGTGCTCGACGACATCCTGGTCGGCGTCCGCGCCGACCTCGCCGACCGCCAGGCCGCACGGGGCCTGGAGCAGGTCAAGGAGGACGCCCGGCTGGCGCCGTCCGCCCGCAACGCGGTGCACGCCCTGCGACCCGTCGGCGAGGGCGGGGTCACCGTCATCGCCGAGGTCAAGCGCTCCAGCCCCTCACGCGGTGCGCTCGCGACCATCACCGACCCCGCCGCCCTGGCCCGCGCGTACGAGAGCGGCGGCGCGTCGGTGATCAGCGTGCTCACCGAGCAGCGCCGCTTCGGGGGCAGCCTCGCCGACCTGCGCGCGGTGCGCGCCACGGTCGACGTGCCGGTGCTGCGCAAGGACTTCGTCGTCACGAGCTACCAGATCTGGGAGGCCCGCGCCGCCGGGGCCGACCTGGTGCTCCTCATCGTCGCGGCGCTGGAGCAGCCGGCGCTGGTCTCCCTCGTCGAGCGCGTGCACTCCCTCGGCATGACCGCCCTGGTCGAGGCCCACACCCCCGAGGAGGTGGCGCGGGCGCTGGACGCCGACGCGCGCGTCATCGGCGTCAACGCCCGTGACCTGCGCACCCTGGAGGTCGACCGCTCGGCCTTCGGGCGGTGCGCCGAGCGCATCCCCGACTCCGTCGTCCGCGTCGCCGAGTCCGGCGTCCGCGGCCCGCACGACGTCATGGAGTACGCCCGCGCCGGGGCCCACGCGGTCCTGGTGGGGGAGAGCCTGGTCACCGGCGCCGACCCCCGGGCGAGCGTCGCCGACCTCGTCGCCGCCGGGTCGCACCCGGCGCTGCGCCACCGGGCCCAGCAGGGGGAGCAGACCTCGTGAGCACCACCCACCCGAGCGGCACGACCAGCTCCACCGGCCCGGTCGGCGGGCACGACGTCCCGCCGCCGGGGCTGTTCGGCGAGCGCGGCCCCTACTTCGGCGACTTCGGGGGCCGCTTCGTGCCCGAGGCGCTCATCGCGGCCCTCGACGAGCTGGAGCGCGAGTACCTCGCCGCCAGCGCGGATCCCGCCTTCACCGCTGAGCTGGCCCACCTGCAGGCGACCTACACGGGCCGGCCCAGCATCCTCACCGAGGTCCGGCGCTTCGCCGAGCACGCGGGTGGGGCGCGGGTGCTGCTCAAGCGCGAGGACCTCAACCACACCGGTTCCCACAAGATCAACAACGTGCTGGGCCAGGCGCTGCTGACCAAGCGGATGGGCAAGACGCGCATCATCGCCGAGACCGGCGCGGGTCAGCACGGCGTGGCCTCCGCCACCGCCGCCGCGCTGATGGGCCTGGAGTGCGTGGTCTTCATGGGCGAGGAGGACACCCGCCGGCAGGCCCTCAACGTGGCGCGGATGCGCCTGCTCGGGGCTGAGGTCGTCCCGGTCAGCACGGGCACCGCGACGCTGAAGGACGCGCTCAACGAGGCGCTGCGCGAGTGGGTGGCCACGGTGGAGACCACCCACTACCTGCTGGGCACGGTCGCCGGCCCCCACCCGTTCCCGGTGATGGTGCGCGACTTCCACCGGGTGATCGGCGTGGAGGCCCGCGCCCAGGTGCTCGCGCTGACCGGCCGCCTGCCCGACGTCGTGGCCGCGTGCGTCGGCGGCGGCTCCAACGCGATCGGCATCTTCCACGCCTTCCTCGACGACGAGGGCGTCGACCTGCTCGGCCTGGAGGCCGCGGGCGACGGCGTGGCGAGCGGGCGGCACGCCGCGTCCATCACCGGCGGTGGGCCGGGGGTGCTGCACGGGTCGCGGTCCTTCATCCTCCAGGACGAGGACGGGCAGACCCTCGACAGCCACTCGATCTCCGCGGGCCTGGACTACCCCGGGGTCGGCCCCGAGCACGCCTGGCTCGCCGCCACCGGACGGGCGCGCTACGTGCCGGTCACCGATGCCGAGGCGATGGAGGCGTTCCGCCTGCTCTGCCTGACCGAGGGCATCATCCCGGCCATCGAGAGCGCCCACGCCCTCGCGGGCGCCCTCACGGCGGGCCGCGCGCTCGGGCCCGACGGCGTGGTGCTGGTGAACCTCTCCGGGCGCGGCGACAAGGACGTCGACACGGCCGCGCGGTGGTTCGACGTCGTCTCCGACCACGACCTGGTGGCCTCCGAGGCCGAGCGGGTCGCCGCTCCCGTGGCCGAGACGGAGGGGAGGGGCTGGTGAGCACCGCCGCCCCCGCCAGCCGGGCTGGGACCACCGGCTCAGCGGGGGCCCTGGACGCCGCCGCCGCGCGCGGGGGCACCGCCCTCGTCGGCTACCTGCCCGCCGGCTACCCCGACCTGGCCGGCTCGCTGGACGCGGTGCGGGCGATGGTCGCCGGCGGCGTCGACGTCGTGGAGCTGGGCCTGCCGTACTCCGACCCCGTCATGGACGGCCCGGTCATCGCCCGGGCCGCCGAACAGTCCCTGCGGGCGGGCACCCGCTCGCGCGACGTGCTGGCGATGGTCGAGGCCCTGCGGGGCGCGGTCGCCGCCGAGGCCGGCGGCATCGGTGTGCCGCTGCTGGTGATGAGCTACTGGGCCCCCGTGCTGCGCTACGGGCCCGACGCCTTCGCCCGCGACCTCGCCGCCGCTGGAGCCGCTGGACTGATCACCCCCGACCTGGTCCCCGACGAGGCGGGCGGGTGGCTGGAGGCCTCCGACGCCCACGACCTCGAGCGGGTCTTCCTGGTCGCGCCGTCCTCGACGCCGGCCCGCCTGGCCTCCACCGCCGCCGCGTGCCGCGGATGGGTCTACGCCGCGTCCCTGATGGGCGTCACGGGGGAGCGGGCCTCGGTCGGCGGCGGCGCCGAGGGTCTCGTCGCCCGCACGCGCGCGGCGGGCGCCCAGCGGGTGTGCGTGGGCCTGGGGGTCTCCACCCCCGCCCAGGCCGGTGAGGTCGCCCGGTACGCCGACGGGGTGATCGTCGGTTCCGCGCTGGTCCGCGCGCTCACCGACGGCGGCCCGGCCGCGGTCGAGCGGCTCACCGCCGCGCTCGCCGCCGGCACCGCCAGCGCCGGGAGCACCGCCGGCACCAGCCGCGCCACGACCACCACCGCCGGAGCCCCCTCATGATCCCCAGCCCCTCGCCCGCGATCGCCGCGATCGAGCTCGGCCCGCTCACCGTGCACGCCTACGCCCTGTGCATCATCGCCGGCATCATCGCTGCGACGGCGATCACCGAGCGCCGGTGGACGGCCCGCGGGGGGGCGCCCGGCCAGGTCCTCGACGTCGTCCTGTGGGCCGTGCCGTTCGGCATCGTCGGCGGGCGGATCTACCACGTCATCAGCTCCCCGGACGCCTACTTCGGCGACGGCGGGGAGCCCCTGCGCGCCCTCCGCGTCTGGGAGGGGGGCCTGGGCATCTGGGGCGCCATCGCGCTCGGCGCGCTCGGCGCGTGGATCGGGTGCCGGCGCGCCGGTCTGCGCTTCGCCCCCTTCATGGACGCCGTCGCCCCGGGCCTGCTCGTCGCCCAGGCCATCGGCCGCTTCGGCAACTGGTTCAACCAGGAGCTGTTCGGCCGCCCCACCGACCTGCCGTGGGGCCTGCAGATCGACGAGGACTTCCGCCCGCAGGGCTTCAACGGCTCCGAGACCTTCCACCCCACCTTCCTCTACGAGGCGCTGTGGTGCCTGGCCGCCGCGGCTGTGCTGGTGGCGTGGGACCGCCGCACCCGCCAGGGCCACGGGAGGGTCTTCTGGGGCTACGTCGTCCTGTACACCCTGGGGCGGGTGTGGATCGAGACCCTGCGCATCGATCCCGCGGAGCAGGTCCTGGGCCTGCGCCTGAACGTGTGGACCTCCCTGCTGATCCTCTCCCTCGGGCTCGTCGCGCTGACGGTCGCCCGCCGGGGCCGCGAGGCTGACGCGCTCACCCCGGAGGGGCGCGCCCGTGCCCTCGGAGCGGCCGACCAGCAGCAGGGGCCCCGCTCAGCCGATCAGCCACTCGGTGACCCGGTCGCCGGCGCTGACGACCGCGAGGAAGCGCAGGAAGCGGCCGCCCACGCCCGTGGCCCAGAAGAGCCAGAGGGGCACCCGCAGCGTGCCGGCCAGCAGGCTGGTCACGGCGAACGGCGGTAGTCCGGTCACGGCGCTGACGAACGTCAGGGCGCCCGGGCCCCAGGGGCGCAGCTCCGCCCACGCCTGCACCGCGGCGAGGCGCAGCGACCACCGGGTGCGCCGGGGACTCGGGGGTCCGTCGATCCCGCGCCTGCGGCGCAGCGCGGGCACCGTGGAGATCACCCCGGCCCCGACCAGGTAGTACAGCGTCTTGCCGGCCACCTGACCGACCGCCGCGCTCAGCGCCAGCAGCCACCCCGGCACGGTGGACGCCCCGGCCACCGCGACCACGGTGAGCTCCATGTTGACCACCGGCACCACCGCCGAGGCGACGGCGAGCAGCAGCGTGCTGAGGATGCTCAGAGGAGCAGCCGGGCGACGTCCGGTGTCGTCGGTGCGGGTGCCGCGTCGATGACGACCGACCCGTCACCGCGACGCACCGTCGTGGCCACCCGGTGCGAGGCGTCGACCAGTTCGTGCGCCGTCAGCAGCGAGGGGCCGGCGTCGTCCTGCTCCACCTCCCAGGAGGACGCGACGCCGGCCGCGGCGTGCGCGTCACGGACGCCGCCGCGCTCCCGGCGGGCGTTCCCCCGCGACCAGACCTCCACGACCAGGTGCAGCTGCGCGGCGGTCACGACCGGGGACGAGGCGCGGTCGCCCACGACGACGTCGGGGATCGGGCCGTCGCGCCGCTCGGTCGACAGGAAGGCGCCCACCCCGGTGATGACGAGATCGGTGGGCCCGGCCGCGCGCAGTGCCTCGACCGGCAGCGCACGCAGCTCGTCACCGGCGCACCGGTGCCGGCTGGACGGGGCGCGGTCCACGAGCCGGGACCCCGGCAGCAGCTCCGGGCGGGGGCCACCGGCGGGCTGGTCGGCGGCGTCCCGCTCCTCGTGGGAGCGGGGGCCCAGCGCGACCCCGGCGGTCGTGGTCATCGCGGACCTCCTCCTGGGCGGTGCAGGCGCACCGCTGCGCCCGACGGCGCGCCACCAGTCTGGCACCGGCCCGTCCCCGACATGGCGCACGTCACTCGAGGGCGTGCCGGTCCCGGCCGTCCCCTGCAGTAGATTGCAGACCCGCGGGCCGAGGGCGTCCCTCCTGCGTCACGACCAGCAGTTCCCGACAGGACCCTCTCGACCCGCGAGGACGGTGCCCGTGCCCGAGCGCTCCCAGCCCCCCAGCGCGCCGCCCCACCTCCCCTTCACCGCAGGGCCCGCCGACCAGGGCCTGTACCGCGCGGGGGCGGAGCACGACGCGTGCGGCGTCGCGATGATCGCCACGCTGCGCGGCACCCCCGGCCACGACATCATCGACCACGCGCTGACCGCGCTGCGCAACCTCGACCACCGCGGCGCGGTCGGCGCCGAGGTCGACACCGGCGACGGCGCCGGCATCCTCCTGCAGGTGCCCGACGCGTTCCTGCGCGAGGTGGCCGCGGACGCCGGGGTCACCCTGCCCCCCGCGGGTCGGTACGCGGTCGGGCTGGCGTTCCTGCCCGACGACGACGCCGGTGAGGCGCGGGTGCGTGCCGGGGTCGAGGCCATCGCGGCTCAGGAGGGTCTCGTCGTCCTCGGCTGGCGCGACGTGCCGGTGACCGCCGATCTCGTCGGGGCGACCGCCCGCGCCTGCATGCCCCGGTTCCGGCACCTGTTCGTCGCCGCCGCGGACGGCGCAGCCAGCGGCGTCACGCTCGACCGCCTCGCCTTCGCGGCCCGCAAGCGCGCCGAGCGCGAGCTGGGCGCCTACGTGGCGTCCCTGTCGAGCCGCACCCTGGTCTACAAGGGCATGCTGACCACCGGGCAGCTGGAGCCGTTCTTCCCCGACCTCTCCGACCGGCGCCTGGCCAGCGAGCTGGCCATCGTGCACTCCCGCTTCTCGACCAACACCTTCCCGTCGTGGCCCCTGGCGCACCCGTTCCGCTACGTCGCGCACAACGGGGAGATCAACACCGTCCGCGGCAACCGCAACTGGATGACGGCGCGGGAGTCCCAGCTGGCCACCGACGCCGTCCCGGGTGACCTCGACCGGCTGCTGCCGATCTGCACCCCCGGCGCCTCGGACTCCGCGAGCTTCGACGAGGTCCTGGAGCTGCTGCACCTCGCCGGCCGCTCCCTGCCCCACGCCGTGCTGATGATGATCCCCGAGGCGTGGGAGAACCACACCGAGATGGACCCCGCCCGCCGCGCCTTCTACGAGTTCCACGCCACCTCGATGGAGCCATGGGACGGTCCGGCGTCGCTCACCTTCTCCGACGGTCACCTGGTCGGGTCGGTCCTGGACCGCAACGGCCTGCGACCCGCCCGTTACTGGGTCACCGACGACGGCCTCGTGGTGCTCGCCTCCGAGGCGGGCGTCCTCGACCTCGACCCCGCGAGCGTGGTGAGCAAGGGCCGGCTGCAGCCGGGGCGGATGTTCCTCGTCGAGACCGGCGGCGCCACCGGCGGGCGCGGCCGCATCGTCGAGGACGACGAGGTCAAGGGGGCCCTGGCCGCCGAGCACCCCTACGAGGAGTGGCTCGCCGCCGGCAGGGTCCGCCTCGCCGACCTGCCCGAGCGCGAGCACGTCCTGCACACCCGCGCGTCGGTCACCCGCCGCCAGCAGGCCTTCGGGTACACCGAGGAGGAGATGCGGGTGCTCCTGGCGCCGATGGCCCGCGGCGGCGCGGAGCCGGTCGGCTCGATGGGCACCGACACGCCCGTCGCGGTGCTCTCCACCCGCCCGCGGCTGCTCTTCGACTACTTCACCCAGCTCTTCGCCCAGGTCACCAACCCCCCGCTGGACGCGATCCGCGAGGAGGTCGTCACCAGCCTCCGGGTGTCCATGGGCCCGGAGTCGAACCTGCTGACCGCCACCGCCGAGCACTGCCGCCAGCTCGCCCTGCCCTTCCCGGTCATCGACAACGACGAGCTCGCCAAGATCGTGCACATCAACGCCGAGGGCGACCACGCCCGGTTCGCCACGGTCCGCGTCCGGGGCCTGTACCCCGTCAGCGGCGGCGGCGAGGCGCTGGAGCGGCGGCTTCGGGAGATCTGCGCGGAGGTCTCCGCGGCCATCGCCGACGGCGCGCGCTTCGTCGTCCTCACCGACCGGGACTCCGACGCGGTGTGGGCGCCGATCCCGTCCCTGCTGCTGACCTCCGCGGTGCACCACCACCTGATCCGGGAGAAGACCCGCACGCAGGTCGGGCTCGTCGTCGAGGCCGGCGACGTCCGCGAGGTGCACCACGTGGCCCTGCTCATCGGGTACGGCGCCGCCGTGGTCAACCCGTACCTGGCGATGGAGTCCGTGGAGGACCTCTGCCGCTCCGGGGCGCTGGAGGGCACCGAGCCCGAGCAGGCGGTGCGCAACCTCATCAGGGCCCTGGGCAAGGGGGTGCTGAAGGTGATGTCGAAGATGGGCATCTCCACCGTCGCCTCCTACCGCGGCGCTCAGGTCTTCGAGGCCCTGGGCCTGTCCCAGGAGCTGGTGGACCGCTGGTTCACCGGCACCACCACCGCCCTGGGGGGCATCGGCTTGGACGTCGTCGCCGAGGAGGTCGCGCAGCGCCACGCCCGTGCGTACCCCCCGGACGGGGTGCAGCAGGCCCATCGCCGCCTGGCCGTGGGCGGGGAGTACGCGTGGCGCCGCGAGGGCGAGCCGCACCTGTTCGACCCCGAGACGGTCTTCCGCCTCCAGCACGCCACCCGCGCCCGCCGCTACGACGTCTTCCGCCAGTACACCGCGCGCATCGACGACCAGAGCGAGCGGCTGATGACCCTGCGCGGACTGTTCTCCCTCTCCCAGGAGCGCACGCCCGTGCCCTTGGCGGAGGTCGAGCCGGTCAGCGAGATCGTGCGCCGGTTCTCCACCGGCGCGATGAGCTACGGCTCGATCAGCGCCGAGGCCCACGAGACCCTCGCGATCGCGATGAACCGCCTGGGCGGGAAGTCGAACACCGGGGAGGGCGGGGAGGACGTCGAGCGCCTGCTGGACCCGGAGCGGCGCAGCGCCGTGAAGCAGGTCGCGTCGGGCCGCTTCGGGGTGACGAGCGCGTACCTCACCCACGCCACCGACATCCAGATCAAGATGGCCCAGGGCGCCAAGCCCGGCGAGGGCGGTCAGCTGCCGGGCCCGAAGGTGTACCCCAACATCGCGCGCACCCGGCACTCCACGCCCGGTGTGGGCCTGATCAGCCCGCCCCCGCACCACGACATCTACTCCATCGAGGACCTCGCGCAACTGATCCACGACCTCAAGAACGCCAACCCCGCCGCGCGCATCCACGTCAAGCTGGTCGCGGAGGTCGGTGTGGGCACCGTCGCCGCGGGCGTCTCCAAGGCCCACGCCGACGTCGTGCTCATCTCCGGGCACGACGGGGGCACCGGCGCAGCGCCGCTGACGTCGCTGAAGCACGCGGGCGGTCCGTGGGAGCTGGGCCTCGCCGAGACCCAGCAGACCCTGCTGCTCAACGGGCTGCGCGACCGGGTGGTGGTGCAGGCCGACGGGCAGATGAAGACCGGCCGCGACGTGATCGTCGCCGCGCTGCTCGGGGCGGAGGAGTACGGGTTCTCCACCGCTCCGCTGGTCGTGGCGGGGTGCATCATGATGCGCGT
The DNA here is from genome assembly GCA_964242735.1 of uncultured Quadrisphaera sp. Lineage (GTDB taxonomy): Bacteria > Actinomycetota > Actinomycetes > Actinomycetales > Quadrisphaeraceae > CADCUY01. The sequence goes on from CAXTAK010000001.1 coordinate 161,310, forward strand.
CTGCCAGCTCGACACCTGCCCGGTGGGCGTCGCCACCCAGAACCCGGAGCTGCGCGCCCGCTTCAACGGCCAGCCGGAGTTCGTGGAGACGTTCTTCGAGTTCCTCGCCGAGGAGGTCCGCGAACACCTCGCCGCACTCGGGCTGCGCACCCTCGACGAGGCGGTGGGCCGCGTCGACCTGCTCGACACCCGCGCGGCGGTGGACCACTGGAAGGCCGACGGGCTCGACCTGTCCCCGGTGCTGCACGTCGTCGACCTGCCCGAGGGCGCGTCGCTCCGCTCGAGCGCCCCGCAGGACCACGGGCTGGAGAAGGCCCTGGACCACCAGCTCATCGCTGCTGCCCGCCAGGCGCTGGATGCCGCGCCCGCGGTGCCCGAGCGCGTGGTGGCCTCCGCTGCCGTCCGCAACGTCAACCGCACCGTCGGCACGATGCTCGGCCACGAGGTGACGGTGCGCTTCGGTCCCGGCGGGCTGCCCGACGACACCATCGACATCACCCTCACCGGGTCTGCGGGCCAGTCCCTCGGGGCGTTCCTGCCCGCGGGGGTCACCCTGCGCCTGGTCGGTGACGCCAACGACTACGTCGGCAAGGGCCTCTCGGGGGGGCGCCTGGTGCTGCACCCCGACCCGCGCTCGCCCGTGATCGCCGCGGCGGCCGGGGAGAACACGATCGCCGGCAACACCCTGGGCTACGGCGCGACGTCCGGGGAGGTCCTGGCCGCGGGGCGCGTGGGGGAGCGGGCCGCGGTGCGCAACTCCGGCGCGACGATCGTCGTCGAGGGCGTCGGCGACCACGGCTGCGAGTACATGACGGGCGGCACGGTGGTCGTCCTGGGTCCCACGGGGCGCAACTTCGGCGCCGGCATGTCCGGGGGCCGGGCCTACGTGCTCGACCTGCTCCCCGCTCGGGTCAACGCGGCCGCGATGGCGTCCGGTGAGCTGGTGGCGACACCGCTGGCGGAGGTGCCGCAGGCGGAGGTCGACCAGCTGACGGCGCTGCTGCGCCGGCACGCGGAGCAGACCGGCTCCGCTGCTGCCCGTGAGCTCCTCGCCACCCACGGCGCGGTGCGCCGGCGCGTCACCCGCCTGGAGCCCCGGGACTACGCCCGCGTGGTCCAGCTGCGCGTCGAGGCGGTAGCAGCTGGTGACGACCCCGACGGCGACCTCGTGTGGGGTCGGATCATGGAGGCGACCCGTGGCTGACCCGAGGGGGTTCCTCACCGTCCGGCAGCGCGAGGCGCCCGCGCGCCGCCCGGTGCCGGTGCGCATCCAGGACTGGCGCGAGATCTACGAGCAGCGCGACGAGGGCGTGCTGCGCCGCCAGGCCAGCCGGTGCATGGACTGCGGCATCCCCTTCTGCCACAACGGCTGCCCGCTGGGCAACCTCATCCCGGAGTGGAACGACCTCACCCGCCGCGGCGACGGGCGGGAGGCCATCGAGCAGCTGCACGCGACGAACAACTTCCCCGAGTTCACCGGGAAGCTGTGCCCCGCCCCCTGCGAGGCGGCGTGCGTGCTGGGCATCAACCAGGACCCGGTGACCATCAAGGCCGTGGAGGAGGCGATCATCGAGCAGGCGTGGGAGGCCGGGTGGGTGGTGCCCCAGCCCCCGGACCGCCTCACCGGGCGCACCGTGGCCGTCATCGGCTCCGGTCCCGCGGGCCTGGCCGCCGCTCAGCAGCTGACCCGGGTGGGGCACACCGTCGCGGTGTACGAGCGGGACGACGCCATCGGCGGGCTCCTGCGCTACGGGGTGCCGGAGTACAAGATGGAGAAGCGCCACATCGACCGGCGCGTGGAGCAGATGACCGCCGAGGGCACCCGCTTCCGCACCGGGGTGGACGTCGGGGGTGACGTCGACGCCGCCCGCCTCGCCGAGCGCTACGACGCCGTCGTCCTGACCGTCGGGGCGCTGGCCGGGCGGGAGCTGCCGGTGCCCGGGCGGGAGCTGCGCGGGGTGGTGCAGGCGATGGACTACCTGCCCCAGGGCAACCGGGAGGCGGTGGGCGCCCCGCAGCTGACCGGCCCGGGCGCGCCCCCGCGGGTGCGCGCGGAGGGCAAGGACGTGATCATCCTCGGGGCGGGGGACACCGGCGCGGACTGCCTGGGCACCGTCATCCGGCAGGGCCCGCGCTCGGTCACGCAGCTGGCCATCGGCCCCCGGCCAGGCGAGGACCGCCGCGCGGACCAGCCGTGGCCGACGTACCCGCTGGTGTTCTCCGCATCCGGGGCCCACGAGGAGGCCGAGCACGAGGGCGGCGAGCGCGTGTACGAGGTGACCACCGATGCCTTCGTCGACGACGGCACCGGGGCGGTGGGCGCGCTGGCCGTGCACGAGGCGAGGCGCCTGCCCGGCGGCGGGTACGCCTCGATCGAGGGCAGCGAGCGGGAGCTGCCCGCGCAGCTGGTGCTCCTGGCCCTGGGCTTCACCGGGGTCCAGGACATGCCGCTGGTGACCCAGCTCGGCCTGGAGGTCGGCCCCTCCGGCGCCCTGGTGCGCGACAGGTCGTGGATGTCCTCGCGCGAGGGGGTCTTCGTCGCCGGGGACGCCGGCCGCGGAGCGTCCCTGATCGTGTGGGCCATCGCCGAGGGCCGCGCGGTGGCCGCAGCGGTCGACGCGCACCTGATGGGTCGCCCCAGCGCACTGCCCGCACCGGTGACCCCCTCCAGCCGCCCCCTGGTGGTCTGAGGCCGGCGCCGGCCCCGGCCTGCCCCGGCGGGGCGCCGGTCCTAGGCTCGGAGCATGCGCCGCGCGAAGATCGTCTGCACCCTCGGGCCCGCCACCTCCTCCTACGAGCAGATCCTCGCCCTGGTCACCGCGGGCATGGACGTCGCCCGCCTGAACCTCTCCCACGGCAGCCACGAGGTGCACGCCAGCTCCTACGACAACGTGCGCCGGGCCTCGGACGAGACCGGGCGCGCGGTCGCGATCCTCGCCGACCTCCAGGGTCCGAAGATCCGCCTGGGCCGCTTCGCCGACGGTCCCCACCTCCTCGCCATCGGCGACACCTTCACGATCACCACCGAGGACGTGGTCGGCACCGCCGAGATGGTCTCCACCACCTACCACGGCCTGCCCGGCGACGTCCGCCCCGGCGACCCCCTGCTCATCGACGACGGCCGCGTGGGCCTGACGGTCACCTCCGTGGACGGTCCCCGGGTGCACGCGGTGGTCACCGTCCCGGGACCGGTGTCGAACAACAAGGGCATCAACCTGCCCGGCGTCGCGGTCTCGGTGCCGGCGATGTCGGAGAAGGACGCCGAGGACCTGCGGTGGGCCCTGGCGCAGGGCGTCGACTTCGTCGCCCTGTCCTTCGTGCGCAGCGGGGACGACGTCAAGGACGTCCACGCCATCATGGACGAGGTGGGCCGGCGGGTGCCCGTGATCGCCAAGGTCGAGAAGCCGCAGGCCGTCGAGGCCCTGGCGAGCGTCGTCGCGGCCTTCGACGGTGTGATGGTCGCCCGCGGTGACCTGGGGGTGGAGCTGCCCCTGGAGCAGGTGCCGCTGGTGCAGAAGCTGGCGGTGGAGATGTGCCGGCGCAACGCCAAGCCGGTGATCGTGGCGACCCAGGTGCTCGAGTCGATGATCACCGCGCCGCGCCCGACGCGCGCCGAGGCCTCCGACTGCGCCAACGCGGTGCTCGACGGTGCGGACGCGATCATGCTGTCGGGCGAGACCTCGGTGGGGGCGTTCCCGATGGAGGCCGTGCGCACCATGGCCCGCATCATCGACAACACCGAGGAGCACGGGATGGAGCGCATCACCCCCCTGGGCTCCACCCCGAAGACGCAGGGCGGCGCGGTCACGTGGGCGGCCCGCGAGATCGGGGAGCTCATCGGCGCGCAGCACCTGGTGACCTTCACCGTCAGCGGGGACTCCGCCCGGCGCATGAGCCGGCTGCGCTCGCGCATCCCCCTGTTCGCCTTCACCCCCGAGCCCGCGGTGCGCAGCCGCCTCGCGCTCAGCTGGGGCATCGAGACCTTCCTCGTGCCGTTCGTGCAGACCACCGACGAGATGGTCGCGCAGGTCGACGAGTCGCTGCTGACCGACGGTCGGCTGACGAAGGGGGAGACGGTGGTCATCGTCGCCGGGTCTCCCCCGGGGACGGCGGGCTCGACGAACGCGGTGCGCGTGCACGTGGTCGGGGGGCGCAGCGAGACCGAGCGGGTGCCGCTGGGGCCCCTGCTGGGGTGAGCGCGGGGGGCGGTCCGCGCGCGACCCGCGACGCCGGGCCCGACGCGCGCCGCCCCCCGCGTCAGCCGGCGTTGATGGTGATCTCGTCGATGCCGACCTGCTCCATGTCGTACTTCGCCAGCAGCTCGTCGTACGTCCCGTCGTCCTTGAGCTCCTGCACCGCCGCCTGCACCGCCTCGGTCAGCTCCGGCACCGACTTGTCCACCGCGATGCCGACCAGGTCGCTGTCGACCTGCTCGCCCACCACCTCGAAGTCCTGGCCGCCGTTCGAGGTGGCTGCGGTGTACACGGCCACCGGGTACGCCTCGACCGTGGCGACGACGCGGTCGGTGATGATCTGCTGCCGGCTCGCCGCGGCGTCGGGCAGCTCCGTGATGCTGATCTCCGAGCCGGCCGGGCACGGCGTCCGGGCGGTGATGTCGACCTGGATCGTCCCCGAGACGATGGCGACGGCCTGCCCGCACAGGTCCTCGAGGCTGTCGATGCCCGCCGGGTTGCCCTTCTCCACCAGGATGCCGGTGCCGGCCTCCATGTAGTCGACGAAGTCGACCTGCTCCCGGCGCTCCGCGGTGTCCTTCATGGTGGCGACGGCGAGGTCGTAGCGGCCGCCGACGATGCCGGTCAGGATCGAGTCGAACTTGACGTTGTCGACGGTGATGTCGAGCTGGAGCTGCTCGGCGACGGCCTCGCCGAGGTCGATGTTGAACCCGACGAGCGTCGTCCCATCGGTGTCGACGTACTCGAAGGGCGGGTACGTGGCGTCGGTCGCCGCGCTCAGCGCCCCGCGCGCTCGCACCTCCTCGGGGACCAGGGCCGCCGCCCCCGTCAGGGACTCCTCCGCAGCCTGTGACGCAGAGCCGGACGGCGAGCTCGTCCCGGCGCTCACGCAGCCCTGGAGCGCTGTCGCGAGGACACCCGCCGCGACCAGGGAGAACGCGGCGCGCGGTCGGCTCGCCCGTGCGCTGCCCGGCCCGACCCCCGGGGTCCGTCGCGACTGTCCGTGGGGCCAGGTCGATGTCGGCACGGCGATCTCCTCGCAGCTCTGCGTCGGGTGGTGGCTTGGCGGTCGTGCAGCGTCACCCTAGAGCGAGTTCCCGATAGGTGGGAAGCCTTGTCGTTGATCAGGTCGGCGGACCTGACCCCGTCGAGCCTCTTGACAGGTCACGGGTGGAAGTCCCAGCATCAGTGTGCCCAACTACCGGGCACAGATCAGGTCGAAGCGATCGAGGCGGCGCGACCGCGAGGCGGGCTCGCCCTCACCAGCTGACGTCGACGAGGACGAAGGGCACGATGACCCACACCGACGGTCCGCGCCCGGACGGCGGCGTCCCCGCACTCGTCGACCCGGCGGCTGGAGCCGTTGAGCTGCACCCGCGACCGGGTCACCGCAGCCGGTGGGCCCATGGCGGTTGACACCCGCGAGGTGCCCGTCGACCGGCTGACCATCGTCCCCGCCAGGCACACGGGGCGGGTGGTCGCCGGGGCGCTCGTGCTGGTCCTGTTCGGCCTGCTCGTCCTGCGCCTGGCCACCATCGACAGGATCTCCTACCCCGACATCACCCGGTACCTCTTCCAGCCCTCGGTCGTCGAGGGGGTGCGGAACACCGTCTGGCTGGCCGTGCTCAGCCAGGTCATCGGCATCGGCCTGGGCACGCTGCTCGCGGTGATGCGGCTGTCGAGGAACCCCGTGCTCTCGTCGGTCAGCTGGTTCTACATCTGGTTCTTCCGCGGCACCCCGCTGGTGCTGCAGGTGCTGTTCTGGTTCAACGGCCTGCTGTACGTCCTCCCCTCGAGCCTGACCGTCACCCTGCTGCCCGGCGTGACCCTGTACGAGGGCGCCACCGCTGACCTGCTGAACCTCTTCGTGGCCGGCGTGCTCGCGCTGGCGCTCAACGAGGCCGCGTACATGGCCGAGATCGTGCGCGGCGGCATCCTTGCGGTCGACGAGGGGCAGACCGAAGCGGCGCAGGCCCTCGGCATGAGCAGGATGCTGACGATGCGCCGCATCGTCCTCCCGCAGGCGATGCGGGTCGTCATCCCGCCGAGCGGCAACGAGTTCATCACCATGCTGAAGAACACCTCGCTGCTGGTCGTCGCCGGCCAGGTCGAGCTGCTCGGCCGCACGACCGCCATCTACAGCCAGTCCGGCCGGGTGTTCGAGCTGCTCATCATGGCCAGCACCTGGTACCTGGCGCTCACGAGCCTGTCGTACGTCGGGCAGTACTACCTCGAGCGGCGCTTCGCCCGGGGGAGCGTCCGTGCCCTGCCGCCCACGCCGTTCCAGCGGCTGAGGGCGCACCTCCCGTCGAGGAGGCGGCTGGCGTGACCGTGCCGATGGTGCAGGCCGACGGGGTGTGGAAGTCCTTCGGTGACAACGACGTCCTCAAGGGGATCGACCTCTCGGTCGAGCGCGGCCAGGTGTGCTGCCTCCTCGGCCCCTCCGGGTCGGGGAAGTCGACGTTCCTGCGCTGCATCAACCACCTCGAGAAGGTCGACGGCGGTCGTCTGGTCGTGGACGGGCACCTCGTCGGCTACCGCCAGGCCGGAGGGGTGCTGTACGAGCTCAAGGAGAAGGAGACCGCACGGGCGCGCGCAGACATCGGCATGGTCTTCCAGCGGTTCAACCTCTTCCCGCACATGACCGTCCTGGCGAACGTCTGCGAGGCCCCGGTCAGGGTGAGGGGCGAGGCGCGCTCCGCCGTCGCCGAGCGCGGCCGGGCACTGCTCGCACGGGTGGGCCTGGCGGACAAGGTGGGCGCTTACCCGGCGCAGCTGTCGGGTGGTCAGCAGCAGCGCGTCGCGATCGCCCGGGCGCTGGCGATGTCGCCGAAGCTGATGCTGTTCGACGAGCCCACCAGCGCGCTGGACCCGGAGCTGGTCGGCGAGGTCCTCGACGTCATGCGCGCCCTGGCGGCTGACGGGATGACCATGGTCGTGGTCACCCACGAGATCGGTTTCGCCCGCGAGGTCGGTGACACCGCGGTCTTCATGGACGGCGGGGTGGTCGTGGAGGCGGGTCCTCCCCGCGACGTGTTCGGCGACCCGCAGCACGAGCGCACCAGGGCGTTCCTGGACAGGGTGCTCTAGCCCTCGCGGTCCCATCGAGAGGATGATCATGGTTGATGCCGAGGACGAGGTCGTCGAGCTCTGCCGCGCGCTGATCCGCGTCCCGAGCGTGAACGACGGGACCGGTGCGGGGCCCTGCGAGCGCCCCGCCGCGGAGCTGGTGGTCCAGTGGCTGTCGGAGGTCGGCCTCACCCCGCAGGTCTTCGAGCCGGCGCCGAACCGGACGAGCGTCGTGGTGCGCTGGGAGGGGGAGGACCGGTCGCGCCCCGCCCTGCTGGTCCACGGTCATCTCGACGTGGTGCCGGCCACCGCGAGCGACTGGTCCCACGACCCGTTCGGCGCCGACCTCGCCGACGGCTGCGTGTGGGGTCGCGGCGCGGTCGACATGAAGGGCATGGACGCGATGGTCCTGGCCGTGGTCCGCCAGTGGGCGCGCGAGGGTCGCCGACCGCCGCGCGACGTGGTGCTGGCGTTCCTGGCGGACGAGGAGAACGGCGGCGTCTGGGGGGCGCAGTGGCTCGTCGAGCACCGACCCGAGCTCTTCGAGGGGGTGACCGAGGCCATCAGCGAGGTCGGCGGCTACAGCCTCACGGTGCGTGACGACCTGCGCCTGTACCTGGTCGAGACGGCCCAGAAGGGTCTGAAGTGGCTGCGCCTGAGCGCTGCCGGCCGCGCGGGCCACGGGTCCATGGAGGCTCGTGACAACGCTGTCGTCACCCTGGCCGCTGCCGTCGTCCGCCTGGGCGAGGCGAGGCTCCCGGTGCACGAGACCCCCACCGTCGAGGCGTTCCTCGCAGAGGTGCGCGAGGCCTTCGGCCTGCCGGCCGGCACGCCTCCCGACGAGGTGGTGGACGCCTTGGGTCCCCTGTCGCGCTTCGTGCGCCCGCTCCTGCGGAACACCGCGGTGCCGACCGTGCTGCAGGCCGGCGCCAACGTCAACGTCGTGCCCGCACGGGCGACGGCCACCGTCGACGGGCGCTTCCTGCCCGGCTTCGAGGAGGCGTTCGACCGCGAGCTCGACGAGGTGCTGGGGCCGCGGATCACCCGGGAGGTGGTCCAGTACGACGAGGCGCTGGAGACGACGTTCGACGGCCCGCTCGTGGACGCCATGTGCGCGGCGATCCGGGCGGAGGACCCGCAGGGGCGGCCGATCCCCTACGTGATGGCAGCGGCGTCGGACAACAAGGTCTTCGCCCGGCACGGCATCCGGACCTTCGGGTTCTCCCCGCTGCGGCTCCCCGCCGACCTCGACTTCAGCGGGATGTTCCACGGCGTCGACGAGCGGGTGCCCGTCGACGCGCTCCGCTTCGGCGTGCGCGTCCTGTCGCGCTTCCTCGCCGCGAGCTGACCGGGGCACGTCATCCGTCGGCGCTCACCCCGGCGGTGGGGTGAGCAGGCGTGCGTACGTCGCGTCCTGCCGGGCTGCCTCCGCCCGGGCCTCCTCCCGCTGCTCCGGTGTCGCCATGGTCTCGGTGACCTGCTTCTCGAACGCCAGCGCCGTCGCGACGTCGGTGTCGAGCGACCGGTCGACCAGCAGCTTCGCAGCGCGCAGCGCGTACAGCGGGCGTGCGGCCAGCTCGGTCGCGAACTGCAGGGCCTGTGCGACGAGGTCGTCCGCGCCCACCACGCGGTCGACCAGGCCGATGCCCAGCGCCCGGTCGGCCGGGAGGCGCTCACCCGTCATGATCAGCCGCTTGGCGGCCGACGGGCCGACGACCTTGGCCAGCCGCGCGGTGGCGCCGCCGCCCGGCAGGTCGCCGAAGCGGATCTCGGGCAGGCCGAGCACCGCCGAACTCGCCGCGTAGCGGAAGTCGCACGCCAGCGCGAGCTCGCACCCGCCGCCGACGGCGGCGCCGTTGACAGCAGCGATGATCGGCTTGGTCAGGAACGCGAAGCCGGTGCCGACGTCGAGGCCGGGCGGCAGGGGCGCCGTCTCGGTGAGGTCCAACCCCGCACAGAAGTGGCGACCGGCACCCGTGAGCACCAGGACGCGGGTGTCGGGGTCGGCCTCGGCCAGCCGGAACGCGGTCACCAGGTCCTCCAGCACGGCCACCGACAGGGCGTTGGCCTGTCGCGGCCTGTCGAGCGTCAGCACCGTGACGGGCCCGTGCCGCTGCTCCAGGACGGTCGTGGGCTCAGGGTCTGGCACGGCCGTCGCCCTCGTCCGCCCCGACAGCGCCGAGCAGCGCGGTGGCGCGGGCGATGACCGCCGTCGGGGTCCTGGCTGCCATCCCGTCGGCGACCGCCCGTCGGAGTTCCTCGGTCGTGCCCGGGGTCCGCACAGACCACCCGAACGCGGCGAGGACCGCCGCGGCGTCCCGGCAGCCGCCGTCGACCCCGAGGTGGGGGATCCCCTTCTCGTCCATCGCGGTGCGCATCTCGCCGTACCCGTCGTTGTCCCAGACCACGAGCGTGATGGGCAGACCCAGCGCCACCGCGCTCGCGGCCTCCCCGACGGTGAAGAGCAGGCCGCCGTCACCGACCACTCCCAGCACCGGCCTGCCGGGCGCGCCGAGGGCGGCACCGACCGCCATGGGCAGAGCGGGGCCGAGCGTGCCCCAACCGGCCGGGACGAGCCACGAGCGGGGGCGGCGCGCGGGCCACACGTGCTGACCGGAGTAGCCGAGCTGCGTGGAGTCGACGACCACGACGGCGTCCTCCGGCAGCGCGGCCCCCACGGCGCCGAGCACGGCCGACAGCTCCTCCGCCTCGGGCCACCACCTGATCGCGTCGCGGACGCGGGCGGCGCGGTCGGCGCCGTCGAGCTGCGCCGCGGGCGTGGCCGCAGGCAGGTGGCCGGCCAGCGCCGACAGCGTCTCGGCGGCGTCCCCCAGCAGGGCCACGGTCGCCGCGGTCGCGCTGTGCAGGTTGCCGGGGTCGACGTCGACGCGGATGACGGACCGCAGGTGCGGGGTGTGGGCGTAGAAGTAGTCGATGGAGCAGAACTCGGTGCCGACCGCCAGGACGAGGTCGGCAGCCTCCAGCTCACCCACCACCGCCTCGGTGGCCAGCGTGGTGCCCAGGTGCAGCGGGTGCGACTCGTCCACGGCGCCCTTGCCGTTCAGGGTGGTGACCACCGGCGCCCCGAGGGCCTCCGCGATCGCCACGGCCTCCGGGCCGGCGTCCTTCGCCCCGCCGCCCAGCAGGACGATCGGCGACCTCGCCGCGACGAGCAGCCGCGCGGCGCCCCGCACGTCCGCCGCGTCGGCGACGGGCCGGCTGACCGCGGGCACCGGGGGTCGGGCCGGCAGGGCCGCCGGTTCCTCGAGCAGGTCGACGGGCACGTCGATGTGGACGGGCCGCGGCCGCTCGGAGGTGAAGAGCGACCAGGCGTCGGACAGCGCCTCGACCAGCTCCTCGGGCGTCTCGACGCGCCGGCTCCACGCGGTGATCGACGCCATGAACGCCTGCTGGTCGGGCATCTGGTGCAGCCGGCTGCCGACACCCGGCACGGGCCTGCGCGGTGGCCCGGCGGAGAGGACGAGCAGGGGGGTCGAGTCGTGGTGGGCCTGCGCGACGGCGGTGGCGGCGTTGGTGAGCCCGGGGCCGTCGATGACGAAGGCCACTCCCGGGCGCCCGCTGACCCGGGCGTAGCCGTCGGCGGCGAAGACGCTGCCCTGCTCGTTGCGACTCAGCACGTGCCGCACGGGGGAGTCGGGCAGGCCGCGGAACACCTCCAGCGTGTGGACGCCGGGGATGCCGAACAGCACCTCGACGCCGAAGTGCGCGAGCAGCTGCGGGATCGCCGCTCCCACGGTCGGGACGGCCGCGGGCGGGGCTCCGCGGTCGTGCGCGCCAGGGGCCGGCACCGTCTCAACCACGCCGGTCGCTCGACGCGGCGCTCATCGCGGCGATGTTGGCCTCCGACAGGAGCAGCGCGGCACGCCAGTACGGCACCCGCTCCTCGGCGGCGATCCGGAACGTCTCCAGGGTGCGGTCGAAGATGCTGTCGACGAACGCGTGCGCCCGCTCGTGGTCGAGCTGCGCCGGGATCGGGCGCTGCATCACCTGGTCGTCGTAGACCAGGGCCCCGGCGTTGGCGATGAAGTCCTGCGCGTACACGTGGCCGGCGTCCTGGAGGCGGTCGGCGACATCGGTCGAGGCGAAGGCGTTGTTGGCGGCTCCCGCCACGACCTTCGCGCGGATCTCACCGACGTTCTGCTCGTGGATGGCGTCACCGAGGGCGCACGGGGCGAAGACGTCGACCTCGAGGGCGTGGATGCGGTCGGGCTCCGCGACCGCCACCCCGAGCTCGTCGACAGCCGCCTGGACGCGGGCGGCGGCGATGTCGGCCACGGTGACGACGGCCCCCTGCTGCACCAGCAGCCGGGCCAGCTTCATGCCGACCATGCCCAGCCCCTGCACCGCGACGCTCCGGCCCTCGACCGAGGGAGCGCCGTAGGCGTGCTGGCAGCTCGCGCGCACGGCGTTCAGCACCCCCTGGGCGACGGACAGCGAGAGGTCACCGGGGCCGCCCATGTCCTCCGGGACCGCGACGAGGTGGTCCGTGCCCCGACCGACCTCCGCCATGTCGCCCACGTTCGTGCCGACGTCCTCGCCGACCCAGTACTCGCCCTGCTGGTGGACGAACTCACCGAAGCGGCGCAGCAGCTCGGGGGTCTTGTCGCGTGCGGGGTCGCCGATGATGACCGACTTCGCCCCGCCGATGCGCATGGAGATGCCGCCGTACTTGTACGTCATGGCGCGGGCCAGGCGGGCCGCGTCGCGGGCCGCGTCCAGCTCGCTCGCGTAGGGCTTCATCCGCGTGCCGCCGGCAGCGCGCCCGTCGATGGTCGTGTGCACCGCCAGCACCGCGCGCAGCCCCGTCGCCTCGTCGCGCCAGAAGAGGAGCTTCTCGCCGCCGGTGGCCTCGAGCAGCTGGTGGGGCCCGGGCTGGGTGCTGGCCGCTGCGGCGGCGGTGGTCGTCATGAAGGTGTGCTCCTCGGGGGGTGCGGGGGGAGGTGGTCGGCGGTGGTCCTCAACGGCTCGGCCAGGAGCGCCGCGAGGTCGTCGTTGTGCTCGCCGAGGCGCGGGGCGGTGCGGGGGACCGTGACCGACCCGCGCACGCGCACCCCCGCGCCGAGGGTCCGGAAGCCGTCGGCCTCGGTGGGCACGAGACCCCTGGCCTCCGCCTGCGGGTGTGCCAGCGCCTCCGCCACCGTCTGCACGGGGCTGCACGGCACGCCGGCAGCGCCGAGCAGCTCGAGGGCGTCCGCGGCGACCATGGTGCCCAGAACCCTCCCCAGCTCCTGCTCGAGCACCTCTCGGTGGGTGCCGCGGAGCTCGTCGCTGGCGAAGCGCGGGTCAGCGAGCAGGTCGCGCAGGCCCAGGGCGCCCACGAGGCGGCCGAAGACCGCGTCGTTGGCCGCGGCGATCCCGATGGGGCCGGTGGCGGTGTCGAAGACGCCGAAGGGGGCGCTGGAGGCGTGGTGGCGACCGGTGGGGCCCACGTCCGCACCGGTGATGAGGTGGTTCATCGCCGGGTTCTCCAGGATCGAGACCAGGCCGTCGAACATCGCGACGTCGACGTGCTGACCGCGGCCGGTCCGGTCGCGGTCGTGGAGGGCGGCCAGCGCGCCGATCACCCCGTACAGGCCCGGGACGATGTCACCGACGCTGACGCCGACCCGGACGCCGGGCCCGCCGTCGGGACCGGTGATGGAGACGAGGCCCGACATCGCCTGGACGATCAGGTCGTAGGCGGGGGACTGCGTCAGCGGCCCGGTGTGGCCGTAGCCGCTGATGGAGACCACCACCAGGCGCGGATTGATCTCCAGGAGCTCCGCCGGGCTCGCGAAGAGCCGGGCCAGGACCCCGGGCCGGAAGTTCTCCAGCAGCACGTCCGAGCGGAGCACCAGCTGGTGCAGGACCCGCTTGTCCTCCTCGCTCTTCAGGTCGAGCGTGATGCCGCGCTTGTTGCGGTTCAGCAGCCGGTAGTCACCGCTGACGCCCTCGTGGAAGGGGCCGAAGTGCCGGCTGTCGTCGCCACCGGGCGGCTCGACCTTGATCACCTCGGCACCGAGGTCGGCCAGGACCCTCCCGCAGAAGGGGCCGGAGTGGACGCGACCCAGGTCGAGCACGCGGATCCCGGCGAGGCCGCCGTGCTCCGGAGGTCCGCCGTCATGACGGGGCTGCTGCACAGGACCTCCTCCTGCTCCGGGCTGCGTCGACTCGGGCGAAGTGACGAGTGCACCCACTATGTGGGTGGATCACATGCTCCTGCCGCCGTCCGCACCTGTCAAGGCGCTCGACCCCCGTGCGCGGCCGGAGCGATGTGCGGCCCGGCCGGCGCGCTCCCGCCCGGCGAGCGAGCCGGCGAGGCGGGCGGCGTGCTCCACCACCACGGGGACCAGGTCGCGGAGGTCGTCGTCGGTGAAGTCCCCCTCCGGGCCGGCGATGCTCAACCCGCCCCACAGCCGGCCGTCCGGGAGGAGGACCGGGGCGGCGATGGCGGCTGCGCCGGCGTCGACCTCGCCGCGGGTGACGACGTAGCCGTCGGCGCGGGCCCGGGCGATCGCGCCCCGGACCTGCGCGGCGTCCAGCACCTGCCCTGACGGCAGGGTCCACGCGCGGCCGGGGTCCAGCACGTGTCGCAGCACCCGCTCCGACAGCCACGGCATCAGGACGCGGCCCGAGGCCCCTCCCACCAGCGGCAGCAGCCGGCCGGGGGCGAAGGAGAGCCGGATGGGGCGCGGGCTGTCGACCGCGTGCACGCACAGCGCCGACAGGCCGGTCCGCATGGTGAGCAGCGACGTCTGCTGCGCCGACCGGGTCAGCGACCGCATCACGGGGTCCACGAACGGCACGACGTCGCGCTGGAGGCGGTTGTGGACGGTCGTCCCCAGTTCGAGCAGCCGCAGGCCGAGCTGCACCTCCCCGCGGGTGTCCCGGTCGACCAGCCCCGCTGCCTCGAGGGTCTGCAGCAACCGGTACAGGTTCGACTGGGGCAGGCCCAGCCGCTCGCCCAGGTCGTTCACCGCGATGGCGTCCTCCTCGTCGCGCAGCGCGAAGAGGAGGTTCAGGGCGCGACCGAGCACCTGGGTCCCCATGATGTCCGGCAGTGGTGCTTCCTCGTCGACCCGCACGTCTCCCGCTCTCGTCGTCGGACCACCATCGTGGCAGCAGCCGCAGCGGGCGAGCTGCAGGGATGCGGCCTGTTGACACCCCGGGCGCGCGACCGTAACGTCCCGCGACAACTTCCCACTAAGTGAGAGCGATGGAGGCTCGCGTGACCGTGCCCTGTGATCTGGCCGTCCGCGGGCAGGTGGTGACGCCGAACGCCGTGGTCGCGGCGACGGTGCGCGTCACCGGTGGCTCGATCGCCGAGGTGGTGGCCGTCGACGGGGGCGGTGCGGACGTCGCGGGCGCGGCGACGGTGCTGAACGTCGGCGATGCCTACGTGCTGCCCGGGGCGGTCGACGCGCACGTGCACTGCCTGAGCTCCACGGCGGAGGGCGTCGAGGCCGCGACCCGCTCCGCCCTGGCGGGCGGCGTCACGACCGTCGTCGAGATGCCCTACGACGCCGGTGCGCCGGTCAACAGCCCCGAGCGCATGTCCGCCAAGGCCGAGGTGGTCGAGGCGACCGCCCACACCGACACGGCGCTGCTGGCCACGGTCGACCCGGTCGGCGGGGCCGCCGCCGTCGCCGACCTGGTGGCCGCCGGGGCCTGCGGCTTCAAGCTCTCGCTGTTCGACACCGACGCCCTGCGCTTCCCGCGCATCCCCGACGTCGAGCTGCTCGAGGTGCTCGCGGCCATCGCGGCCGCCGACAGCGTGGCGTGCTTCCACGCCGAGAACGACGAGATCATCAAACCCCTCATCGCCCGCTCGCTGGCGAGCGGTCGGACCACCCCGATGGACCACGTGGCCTCCAGGCCCCCCGTCAGCGAGACCGAGGCGGTGCTGAAGGCCGCCGAGTTCGCGCACTCGACCGCGTGCCGGGTGCACTTCTGCCACCTCAGCCTGGGTCGCTCGCTCGACCTGGTGTCGTGGTACAGCTCTCAGGGGTTGGACGCCACCGCCGAGACCTGCGCGCACTACCTGACGTTCACCGAGCGCGACATGGCCCGGGCGGGGTCGCGCCTGAAGATCAACCCGCCGCTGCGGCCGCCGGCCGACACGGACGCCCTGTGGGCCGGCGTCGCCTCGGGCGCCGTCGACGTCGTGGCCTCGGACCACGCCCCGTGGCCGCTCGCCGACAAGACCCGGCCCAACGTCTTCGAGAACCACTCCGGCGTGCCGGGGGTGGAGACGCTGGTGCCGCTGGTGCTCGGCCAGGGCCTCGCCCGCGGCGTGCCGGTCGAGGTCCTCGCCCGGGCGCTGGCGACGAACCCCGCGCAGCGCTTCCGCCTGCCGCGCAAGGGAGCGGTCGCGCCCGGCATGGACGCCGACCTCCTCGTCTGGGACCCGGCCGGGTCGAGCGTGGTCGACCAGGACCGGCTGCAGTCCAACGCCGGGTGGAGCCCCTACCACGGCGTCGCGCTGCAGGGACGCCTCAGCCACGTCGTGGCGCGCGGTGAGGTCGTCCTGGACGGCGACGGCCTGCGCAGCCGGCCGGGTCGGGGCACCCGGCTGCTGCCCGAGGCGGCGGCGTGAGCCTGGCCGCGGGCGAGGAGAGCACCGAGCGGCTGGCGTCGGGCGTCGCCGGGCTGGCCGAGGTCCGCGACGGTGACGCGCCGGGGTGGACGCGTCGCGCCCTCACCGAGGAGGCCACCGCGGGGCGCGACGACGTCCAGCGCCGCATGCGGGCCGCTGGGCTCGAGTGCTGGCTCGACTCGGCCGGCAACCTGATCGGCAGGCTGCCGGGTCGCAGCGGCGGGCCGGCGCTGGTGACCGGCTCGCACACCGACACGGTCCTCGGCGGCGGGAGGTTCGACGGCGTCATCGGCGTCCTGGGAGCGCTGGAGGCCGTCGAGCTGCTCCAGGCCGCCGGCCACCACCTGGAGCACGACCTGCTCGTCGTCGACTTCTACGGCGAGGAGGCCAACGACTTCGGCCTCAGCTGCCTGGGCAGTCGCGCCCTGGCCGGCACGCTGACCCCCGAGCACCTGAGCCGCACCGACGCCCAGGGCCGCACGCTCGGCGCTGCCCTGCAGGCGGTCGGCATCGACCCGCACGCCGCCCTGTCGCACCGCTGGCGCCGGCAGGACCTGCACGCCTTCGTCGAGCTCCACATCGAGCAGGGTCCGGTGCTGGAGCAGGCCGGCTGCGCGGTCGGGGTCGTCACCGCCATCGCCGCCATCGCCAGGGCGGAGCTGGTCTTCCACGGCCGGCGCGACCACGGCGGCACGATGCCGGTGGCCCTGCGGCACGACGCGGCCTGCGCCGCCGCCGAGGCGGTGCTGGCCGTCGAGCAGCTGGGCCAGGACGGCGGCATCGGCCTGGCCGGCCAGATGGTGGTCTCGCCCGGTGCGGCCAACGTGGTGCCCGACCTGGTGCGGCTGACCACGGAGTTCCGCAGCACGGACGTGACGTGGATGGACCAGCGCCACCAGGCGTTCGAGGCCGCCGCGCGCGAGGCGGCCGAGCGCCGGGGGGTCGCGGTGGAGATCGACTGGATCTCCGGCGAGCCGCGGGTGGTGATGGACGACGGGCCGTCGTCCGCCGTCCGCCGCGCCGCGTCGGCCACCGGGCACACCGTGATGTCGCTGCCCAGCGGAGCCGGACACGACACCGTGCAGATGGCCAACCTCACCGAGGTGGGCATGGTCTTCGTGCCGTCGGTGGGCGGGCGCAGCCACTGCCCCGAGGAGCTCACCGACGCCGCCGACGTCGCCGCCGGCGTCCACGTTCTCGCCCAGACCCTGCTCGAGCTCGACCGCGCTTGACACCCCGTGCCGCACCCGGCGTTGCCCAGGAGGACCCCATGACCACCGCCCCCCGCGTCATCCTCGCCCAGCGGGGGGACGAGCTGCGCTGCCGCGGCTGGCGGCAGGAGTCGCTGCTGCGGATGCTCGAGAACACGATGGAGAACGGCGAGCGGCCGGCCGACCTCGTCATCTACGGGGGCAAGGCGCAGCCGGCGCGCACCTGGGACGCCTTCCACGCCATGGTCGAGGCGCTGATCGACCTGCACGACACCGAGACGCTGACCGTGCAGTCCGGCATGCCGGTCGCGGTGTTCCGCACCCACCGGCTCGCCCCGCGGGTGGTCATGGCCAACACCAACGTGATCGGCGCGACCTGGCCGATCTTCCGCGACCTGCAGGAGAAGAACCTCGTCTCCTACGCCTCGTACACCGCCGGCCCCTGGGAGTACATCGGCAGCCAGGGCGTCGTGCAGGGCACCTTCGAGACGCTCGGGGCGGTCGCGCGCCGCCACTTCGGCGGCAGCCTGCGCGGCCGGGTGCTGCTCACCGCGGGGCTGGGGGGCATGGGCCGCAGCCAGCCGACCGCGATGACCCTGCACGGCGGCGTCAGCCTGACCGTGGAGGCCCGGGCGGAGCACCTGCAGCGCTCGGTCGACGCGGGCGCGCTCGACCTGGTGGCCGCCACGGTGGACGAGGCCGTCACCGCGGTCGACGCGGCCCGGGCCGGCGCCACCCCCCTCGCCGTCGGGCTGCAGGGCAACGCCGCCGAGGTCTTCGACCACCTGGCCGCTCGCGGCTGGCGCCCGGACGTCGTCACGGAGATGTGCCCCTGCCACGACCCCTACGAGCTCGTGCCGGTCGGCGTCGCCCCGGCAGCCGCGCGGGAGCTGGTCACCACCGATCCGAGTGGGTACCTGGAGCGGTCGCACGCGACCATGATGCAGCTGGTGAGGGCGATGAACGCCTTCCTCGACCAGGGCAGCGTCGTCTTCGAGTACGGCACGTTCATCCGCAAGGAGTGCGTGGACGCCGGGATGTCGCGCGAGGAGGCGACCAGGTTCCCCGGGTGCATCGAGGAGTACGTGCGCGAGATGTTCACCCTCGGCCGCGGCCCGTACCGGTGGACCTGCATCTCCGGGTCGCTGGAGGACCGGGCGCGCCTCGACCGACTGGCCGTGGAGCTGTTCCCCGACGACGAGGTGGTGCAGCGCTGGATCCCCCTCGCGGCGGAGCACCTGCCGCTGGAGGGGCTCCCCGCCCGCGTGTGCTTCCTGGGGTTCGGCCAGCGCCGCGAGTTCGCGGTGGCGGCCAACGCGCTGGTGGCCGCCGGTGAGCTGCGCGGGCCGGTCGCCTTCTCCCGCGACAACCTGGACAGCGGGTCGATCACGAACCCGGTCTTCGAGACCGAGGGCATGCTCGACGGCAGTGACCGGGTCTCCGACTGGCCCTACCTCAACGCCCTGCTGAACGTCGCGGCCATGGCCGACCTGGTCGCCGTCCAGGCCAACGGGTCGATGGGCACGTCCGCGCACACCGGCGCGACGATGATCGCGGACGGCACCGAGGAGTCGGCCCTGCGGCTCGACGCCTGCATGACCACCGACGTCGGCATCGGCATCGTGCGCCACGCCCAGGCCGGCTACGCCAGCGCGCGGCAGGTGGCGGAGGGGCGGGGCCCCCTGACCGAGGAGCGGATCCACGTGCCCCAGTGGTGGGCCCCGCGGTCCACCGCGACGACCCCCGCGGGCCCCCCGGGACCCGCGACCCGCGCGCGCACGTGATGACCCTCGTCGCGGGTGCGACCCCCGTCACCGGTGGTGGGCCGGTGGACATCGGCATCACCGGCACCACCATCACGTCCGTCACCCCGGCGGCGCCCGCGGAGCGGCGAGGCGGCGAGTGGGACCTCGTGCTGGAGGCGGGCGACCGGCTGGTCCTGCCCGGGCTGGTCGATGCGCACGTCCACACCCATGACCGCTTCGACCGCGGTCGCGCTGACGACCTGCCGCTGGAGGTGTGGCGCACCTGGTACAACCCGCCCGGGGACGGGCGGGCGTGGACCGCTGAGGAGACGTACCTGCGCACCCTGCTCGCCGGTGCGGAGGTGCTGCAGGCCGGCACCACCACCGTGGTCGACGACCTGCACCTCGGCGCGTCGCGCAGCGAGGCGACCGTGGCGGCGGTCTTCCGCGCGTACACCGACCTGGGCCTGCGGGCGGAGGTCAGCGTGGCCTTCTCCGACCTGCCCTTCCAGGCCGACCTGCCCCACGCCGATCAGGTCCTGCCGGAGGACCTGCGAGGGCGAGCGGCGACGCCGGCGCAGACCGCGGCGGTGCTCGAGCTGTGGCGCGCCCTGGCGGCGGAGCACACCGGCCGCGTCCGCTTCGTGCTCTCGCCCTCGGCGCCGCTGCGCTGCTCGCGGCTCTTCCTCGAGCAGGTGGCCGCCCTGTCCGAGGAGCTCGACCTGCCGGTGCTGGTGCACCTGCTGGAGAGCCGGCTCCAGGCCGTCGCCGCCGCCGACCAGGGCATCGACAGCCTGGTGCGCCACCTCGCCGACGTCGGCCTGCTGACGTCGCGGGCCGTCCTGGCGCACGCCACCTGGGCCCGCCAGGACGAGGTGGAGGCCATCGCGGGCAGCGGCGCGCGCGTCGTCCACTGCCCGGGCAGCAACCTCAAGCTGGGCAGCGGTGTCGCCCCGGTGCGCGCGCTGCTCGACGTGGGCGTGCCGGTGGGCCTGGGCACCGACAACTTCTCCGCCAACGACTCGGCCAGCGTGCTCGAGCAGGTGAAGCTCGCAGCACTGGTCTCCCGGGCCGCTGCCGGGCACCCCCGCACGTGGGTCACCGCCCCCGAGGCGCTGGCCATGGCGACCAGCGCCCACACCCGAGCCCCCGGCCCCGCCGACCTGCTCGCGCCGGGCCGCCCCGCCGACCTCGTGCTGCTGCGACGTGACGCCGACGCCTTCTCGCCCGAGCACGACCTCGTCAACCAGCTGGTGTTCGCGGCGAGCGCCGCCGCCGTCGACACGGTCCTGGTCGACGGCCGGGTCGCCGTCGCCGGGGGAGCGGTGACGACCGTCGACCACGACGCCCTGCGGCGCGAGCTGGCCGATCGAGCCGCGCACCTGCGCCGCACCATCGCCGAGGCCGACCGCCACGGCCGGGCGCTCCTGCCGCACCTGTCGCGCGCCTTCGACCTGGCCCACGCCGACTTCGGCACCACCACCACCGACGGAGGGTCCTGATGGACGCACGAGTGACGACGGGGCCAGCGACCACCCGCCGCCCGAGCACCGGGACGGTCCGGGTGCGCAACCTGGTCGGCGGCGAGCACGTCGACGCGGCCGACGGTGCCACGAGCGACGTGGTCGACCCCGCGACGGGCCAGGCGTACGGCACCGCGCCGCTGTCCTCGCGCGAGGACGTCGAGCGGGCCACCCGGGCCGCGGCGAGCGCCTTCGACCGCTGGCGCACCACCACACCGGCGGAGCGCCAGCTGGCCCTGCTGCGCATCGCCGACGCCGTCGAGGCGCGCGCCGACGAGTTCGTCGCGGCCGAGAGCCGCAACACCGGCAAGCCGCTGGCCCTGACGGCCGCCGAGGAGGTCCCGCCGAGCGTCGACCAGATCCGCTTCTTCGCGGGAGCCGCTCGCGTGCTCGAGGGCCGGGCGGCTGCTGAGTACCTGCCGGGTCACACCTCCTTCGTCCGGCGCGAGCCGGTCGGGGTCTGCGCCCAGGTCACCCCCTGGAACTACCCGCTGATGATGGCCGTGTGGAAGTGCGCGCCGGCGATCGCGGCGGGCAACACGGTGGTGCTCAAGCCGAGCGACACCACGCCGGTGACGACCGCGCTGCTGGCCGAGGTCGCCGCGGAGCACCTGCCCCCCGGCGTCCTCAACGTGGTGTGCGGCGACCGGTCGACCGGGGCCGCGCTGGTGGCCGACGAGGTGCCGGCGATGGTGTCGATCACCGGGTCGGTGCGGGCGGGCACGGCTGTGGCCGAGGCGGCCAGCCGCAGCCTCAAGCGGGTGCACCTGGAGCTCGGCGGCAAGGCGGCGGTGCTCGTGCTCGACGACGCGGACGTCGAGGCCGCGGCCGCGGGGATCGCCGGGGCGGGCTTCTTCAACGCCGGGCAGGACTGCACCGCCGCGACCCGGGTGCTGGTGGCGTCGCGTCTGCACGACGACTTCGTCGACGCCCTCGCCGCGCAGGCCGCGGCGACGCGGACGGGCCCGCCGGGCGAGGTCGACGCCGACTTCGGGCCGCTCAACAACGCGACGCAGCTGGCGACGGTCACCGGCTTCCTCGAGCGGCTCCCCGAGCACGCGCAGCTGCGCGCTGGCGGTTCGCGCCCGGCCGGGCCGGGCTTCTTCCACGAGCCGACGGTGGTGACGGGCCTGCGGCAGGACGACGAGATCGTCCAGTCCGAGGTGTTCGGGCCGGTGATCACCGTGCAGCGCTTCTCCGACGACGGCGAGGCCCTGCGCTTCGCCAACGGCACCGACTACGGCCTCGCGTCCAGCGTGTGGACCCGCGACCACGGCCGGGCGATGCGGATGGCCCGCGACCTCGACTCCGGCTACGTGTGGATCAACTGCCACATGGCGATCGTCGCGGAGATGCCGCACGGCGGCTTCAAGGCGTCCGGCTACGGCAAGGACCTCTCGATGTACGGCTTCGAGGACTACACCCGCATCAAGCACGTGATGAGCGACATCCGCGCCTGACGGCCCCGCGCGGCGCACGATCCCATCCCCATCGACCGGAGGGTCCCGACCATGAGCTCCACACCGTCCCACCCCGTCCCCCGCAGCCGCGCCGTCCTGGTCACGGGCGCCTCCCGCGGCATCGGGCGCGCGGTGGCCCTCGCCTTCGCCGCCGCAGGCGACCGCGTCGCCGTGCACTACGGGAGCCGGGACGAGGAGGCCCGCCGCACCCTGGAGGCCCTGCCCGGCGACGGGCACCTGCTGGTGCGCGCGGACCTGGGCGACCCCGAGCAGGTCCGCGCTGCGGTGGCGTCCGCGGCGGACGGCCTGGGCGGCCTCGACGTCCTCGTCAACAACGCCGCGGTCTACGAGGACCACGACCCCCTCGCCTCCTCCTGGGAGGACTGGAAGGACACGTGGACCCGGCACTTGTCCATCAACCTGCTGGGCACGGTGCACGCGACCTTCTGCGCCGCCCCGCACCTGGTCGCTGCCGCCGGCGCCGTGGTCAACGTCTCCAGCCGCGGGGCGTTCCGCGGCGAGCCGGGCTGCCCCGCCTACGGCGCGTCCAAGGGGGGGATGAACAGCTTCGCGCAGTCCATGGCGCTGGCGCTCGCCCCGCACGGGGTCAGCGTGACCTCGGTGGCACCGGGGTACGTCGCCACCGACATGACCTACGACCTGCTCGACGGGCCCGGCGGCGACGCGATCAGGGCGCAGTCGGGCTTCGGGCGCGTCGCCGAACCCGAGGACGTCGCGGCTGCCGTGCTGTGGCTCGCGTCACCGCAGGCCCGCTTCTCCAGCGGCAGCATCGTCGACGTCAACGGCGCCTCGTTCTTGAGGATGTGAGCCGACCCCCGTGACGGAACGACCCAGCGCACAGGTCCGGCCTCCCCGTGGCCCGGCTGGACCGCTCGCACGGCAGCCGCGAGGTGCACGTCACCTCCTGCGGTGGGGCCCGTGCCGGGCTGGACCGGCGAGGACCGGAGCGGTGCGGGGGCACTGGTGCCGGGTGCGGGACTCGAACCCGCACACCCTCTCGGGCGGGGGTGTTTGAGACCCCTGCGTCTGCCGGTTCCGCCAACCCGGCGCGTGATCGCGCCCCCGCACGCGCTACTAGGGTAGCGACAGTGACCACCGAGCAGGACGGCGCTGCGCCTCCCCCCAGCACGGCGCCAGCGCCGGTGCCCTCCCCGACCACCAGCACGCGGCGCCGCGTCGTCGTCGCCGAGGACGAGGCGATCATCCGCATCGACGTCGTGGAGATCCTCACCGAGGCCGGGTACGACGTCGTCGGCGAGGCGGGCGACGGCGAGGCGGCGGTGCGCCTGGTGGAGGAGACCCGGCCCGACCTGGTGGTCATGGACATCAAGATGCCCGTCCTGGACGGGATCTCCGCCGCGGAGCGCATCGGGCGCGCCCGCCTGGCCCCCGTGGTCCTGCTCACCGCGTTCTCCGACCGCGACCTCGTCGAGCGCGCCCGCGACGCCGGGGCGATGGCCTACGTCGTCAAGCCCTTCAGCGCCGCCGACCTGCTGCCCGCGGTGGAGATCGCCCTCTCCCGGTACCAGGAGCTGGCCGCGCTGGAGGACGAGGTCGCGAACCTCACCGAGCGCTTCGAGACCCGCAAGCGCGTCGAGCGGGCCAAGGGACTTCTGCAGACGCGGATGGGCCTGACCGAGCCGGAGGCGTTCCGGTGGATCCAGAAGACGTCGATGGACCGCAGGCTCACGATGCGCGAGGTCGCCGACGCCGTGCTGCAGCAGGTCGGCGACTGAGCGTCAGCATCCAGGTGACCGGGGGCCTCGTGAGGTAACGACTGGGCAACGGCTGCTGGTCACGGCCCTGAGCACGGTGACCAGTGGACTAGCGTCCGCTCACCATCCGACGGGCAGTCGTCCAGTCCGCCCGGTCCCACCTCATCCGCTCCAGCCCTCCGAGGAGATCCCTTGACCAAGCGTCCCCTGCGCCTCGTGCGCACGGCGGCCACCGTCGGCGTCGCCAGCCTGGCGCTGGCCGCCTGCGGCGGCGAGCCGGCCGCTGACCCGTCCTCGACCTCGTCGTCCTCGACCTCCTCCGCGGCGCCCGAGGGCGACGGCACGCTGACCATCGGCGCGCTCCTGCCGCAGACGGGCACGCTGGCCAACCTCGGCCCGCCGGAGTTCGCCGGTGTCGAGCTGGCCATCGACGACATCAACGCCGCCGGCGGCTACAACGGCTCGGACATCGCCTACCAGGCATCCGACTCCGGTGACACCACCACCGACATCGCCTCGCAGTCCGTGCAGCGCCTCCTCGCAGCGGACAGCGACGTGGTCATCGGTGCAGCGAGCTCCGGTGTCTCCTTCAACGTCATCGACGCCATCACCGGCGCCGGCGCCGTGCAGTTCAGCCCCGCGAACACCTCGCCAGACTTCACCACCTACGACGACAACGGGCTGTACTTCCGCACGGCGCCCTCCGACGTCCTGCAGGGCCGGGTGATGGGCGACCTGCTGCTGCAGGACGGCTACCTCGACGTGGCGCTGCTGACCATCGACGACCCGTACGGGGCGGGCCTCGCCGAGAACATCACCAGCACCTTCGAGGAGGGGGGCGGGACGATCGTCGAGAACATCGTCTTCAACCCCGACGCCCCCACCTACGACGCGGAGATCTCGCAGCTCGCGGCGGCGCAGCCCGAGGCGCTCGTCGTCATCAGCTTCGCCCAGGTCATCCAGATCGTCCAGGCGCTGCAGGCCCAGGGGCTGGGGCCGGACACGCTGCCGCTGTACCTGGTCGACGGCAACATCGACGACTTCGCCGACGAGTTCGCGCCCGGCACGCTCGACGGCACCAAGGGCACCTTGCCCGGCGCCGAGACCACGGGCGACTTCCAGGCGCGGCTGCTGGAGAAGAACCCAGCGCTGACCGGCTTCCCGTACGCGCCCGAGTCCTACGACGCGACCGTCCTCGTGGCCCTGGCGGCTGCGGCGGCCGGCAGCGACGCGGGGGAGGCGATCGCCGGCCAGCTGCAGGCCGTCAGCGCCGAGGGCACGAAGTGCACCGCCTACGCGGAGTGCCTCGAGCTGGTGGAGGCCGGTGAGGACATCGACTACGACGGCTTCTCGGGACCGATCGAGTTCGACGAGAACGGTGACCCGACCGAGGCCACCATCGGCGTCTACCAGTACGGCCCGGACAACAGGTACACGAACATCGACTACCTGGCCGGCAAGCTCTGACCCGCACCTGAGCGCGATGCGGGGCCCCGACCGCGAGGTCGGGGCCCCGCGTCGCGCTGTCACCAGCGCGGCGCGGGGCGGACGACCGCCCGGCGTGGTCGCTCAGGCCCTCGCGAGGGTGCCCAGGTACAGCTCGGTGACCTTCGGGTCGTCGGCCAGCGCGCGCCCGGTGCCCGTGTAGGCGTTGCGGCCCTGGTCGAGCACGTAGGCGCGGTCGCAGATCTGCAGGCACCGGCGGGCGTTCTGCTCGACCATGACCACCGAGACGCCCGCCCGGTTGATCTGGCGGGTCCGCAGGAAGACCTCGTCCTGCATCACCGGTGACAGGCCGGCGGAGGGCTCGTCGAGGAGCAGCACCGAGGGGTCCATCATGAGCGCGCGCCCCATGGCGACCATCTGGCGCTCGCCGCCGGAGAGCGACCCGGCGCGCTGCGCGCGCCGCTGGCCGAGGGCGGGGAACAGGTCGGTGACCACGTCGAAGCGCTCCCTGAACCGCTTCGGGCGCTGGTAGGTGCCCATCTGCAGGTTCTCCTCGATGGTCAGCGAGGGGAAGACGTTGTTCGTCTGCGGCACGAAGCCCACCCCCTGGTGGACGAGCTCGTCGGCGCGGAGCCCGGTGATGTCCTCACCACGCAGGGTGATGCTCCCGGTACCGACCTTGACGAGCCCGAACAGGGCCTTGAGCAGCGTCGACTTCCCCGCCCCGTTCGGGCCGATGATGCCGACCAGCTCACCCTCGGTGCAGTACAGGTCGCACCCGTTCAAGATGTTGACCCCCGGGAAGTACCCGGCGACCAGCTCGTCGGCGCGCAGGAGCGCGTCCTGCGCCGCCGTGACGTGGGCGGAGCGGTCGACGACCGCTGACGACTCGCGCGCGCTCATCGGCCCCCCTCGGTGGTCTCGGCCTCGACGGCGGCCCCGAGCTCGGCGAGCTGGCGCTCTTCGTCCTCGACGGTCAGCGGCGCGTCGTGGTGCCCGCCGAGGTACGCGTCGATCACGGCGGGGTCCGCCATCACCGCCTCCGGCGGGCCCTCCGCCACCACGACGCCCTGGGCCATCACGACCACCCAGTCCGAGATGTCCCTCACCATGTCCATGTCGTGCTCGACGAAGAGGACCGTCATGCCCTCCTCGCGCAGGTCCTTCACGTGCCCCAGCAGCGACTGCGTCAGCGCCGGGTTCACCCCCGCCATCGGTTCGTCCAGCATGATCATCTGAGGTCGTGTCATGAGTGCCCGGGCCATCTCCAGCAGCTTGCGCTGCCCCCCGGACAGGCTCCCCGCGTAGTCGTCGGCCTTGTCGTCGAGCTTGAAGCGAGCCAGCAGCTCCCGAGCGCGCTCGGTGTTCTCCGCCTCCTGCTGGCGCCAGGACGAGGGCAGGACAGCGCGGAGCAGCGACTCCCCGCGCTGCCCGTCCGCTCCGAGCAGCATGTTCTGCAGCACCGACATCCGGGACAGCGCCTTGGTCAGCTGGAAGGTCCGCACCATGCCGCGGCGCGCGACCCTGTGCGCGGGGACCCGGCCCAGCGCCTGGCCGGCGAAGGTCCAGTCCCCCTCGTCCGGTCGGTCGAAGCCGGTCAGGAGGTTGAAGAAGGTCGTCTTGCCGGCGCCGTTGGGGCCGATGAGCGCGGTGATGGCGCCCTTCTGGACCTCCACGTGCTCCACATCGACGGCCGTGAGCCCACCGAACCGGCGCTTGACGCCGTCGGCGACCAGCAACGGGTCCGGCTTGGGTGCACCCGGCGTGCGCGGGACGTCGGCGAGGGCTGCGGTCGCGGCCGCCTTGCGCGACCGCTCGGGCGCGGTGACGGGCCCGCCCTTCGCCGCGCCGGCGCCCGTGGCGGCGTCGGCCGGTCCGAGGCGGCGCGAGCCGCCCCGGTGCTCGAGGTCATCGGGCATCGATGGCCAGCTCCCTCCGGTCGCCGAAGATCCCCTGCGGTCTGAAGATCATGAGCAGCATCAGCGCCAGGCCCACCAGCATGAAGCGCACCTGGCCGACCTGCGAGGTGCTGAGCACCGACTCGGGGATCGTGCCGACGCGGATCAGGCCGCCGAGCACGTTGTCGGTGAGCGAGAGCACGACCCAGAAGATCGCGGCACCGACGACGGGCCCGAAGACCCGGGCGGCCCCACCCAGGAGCAGCACGGTGTAGGTGAAGAAGGTGAAGGCGGTGCCGTAGTTGTCCGGCTGCACGGCGGCACGGCCGAGCGAGAAGACGAAGCCGGCGAGCGCACCGACGACGCCGCCCAGGGCGAGGGCCTGCAGCTTGTACGCGTACACGTTCTTCCCCAGCGCCCGCACGGCGTCCTCGTCCTCGCGGATGCCCTTGAGCACTCGACCCCACGGGCTGCGCATCAGGGCCCAGGTGAGCAGGCAGACGACCACGACGAGCAGCCAGCCGACGGTGAGGATCCAGGTGCCCCGCTCGTTGTAGGTGAAGGGTCCGACGCCGTACTCGCCCGGAGGGTAGGGGTTGAGGTCGTAGAACCCGTCGGCGAAGCCGGTGAGGCCGTTGGAACCACCGGTGATCGGGGTGAAGGTGTTCGACCGGGCGATCAGCCGCACCACCTCCGCCGCAGCGATCGTCGCGATGGCCAGGTAGTCGGCCCGCAGGCGCAGGGTGGGGAGCCCGAGGAGCAGGGCGAACACCACGGCGCCGACCAGGCCGACCAGCACGCCGACGCCGAACGGCAGGCCGGCGACCGTGACGGTCGCCGCGATCCCGTAGGCACCGATCGCGGCGAACGCCGCCTGCCCGAAGTTCAGCAGGCCCGCGTAGCCGAACTGGATGTTGAGCCCCAGCGCCGCCAGGGCGTAGATGACCGTGTCGAGCCCGATGGCCGCACTGATCGCGTTGGAGAGGACCGATCCCCAGTCCACGTCCGCCCCCCCGCCCTCAGCCGACCCGCTCGGCGCGGCCGAGGATGCCCTGGGGGCGCACGAGGAGGATGACGATCAGGATGACCAGGGCTCCGACGTTGCGGAGCTCGGAGGGCACCACCAGGGTGCTGACCTCGACGAACACCCCGACGATGATGCTGCCGACCAGGGCGCCGAAGGCGGTGCCGAGCCCGCCGAGCGTCACCGCGGCGAACACCAGCAGCAAGATCTGGAAGCCCATCTGGAAGCTGATCGCCTGCTGCAGGCCCAGCACGATGCCAGAGAGCCCGGCGAGCGCCGTCCCGATGATCCACACGGTGCGGATCACGCGGTCGACGTCGATGCCGGAGGCCGAGGCCAGCGCCGGGTTGTCCGAGACCGCCCGGGTGGCCTTGCCGAGCCGGGTGCGCAGCAGCGCGAGGCCGACCACGACGAGCACGACCACCGAGAGGGCCATGGTGACCAGGTCGACCGGCCTCAGGTTGATGCCGCCCGGCAGGTCGACGGGGCTCTGGCCGGAGTACCCCGGGAAGGTGCGCGGGTTCCCCCCGATGACGAAGAGGAAGAGGTACCGCAGGAGCAGCGCGAGGCCGATGGAGACGATCATCATCGCGATGAGGCCCGTGCCGCGCCGACGCAGCGGCTGCCACAGGAGCTTGTCGTTGAGCCAGCCGAAGGCGCCGCTGACGACGACGCCGAGGACGGCGGCCACGAGGAACGGCAGCCCGGCGACACCGGTGAACAGCAGGGTCACCAGCGCGCCGAAGGTGATCAGCTCGCTGTGCGCGAAGTTGGTCAGCCCGGTGGTGCCGAAGATCAGCGACAGGCCGATGGCGGCGAGGGCGATGACCAGGCCGAACCGGAGGCCGTTGACGACCAGCTGCGGTGCGCGCTCGAGGGCCGTCGCCCCGGTGGCCGACGCCGTGCCGGCGGGCTCGAGGCGGAAGGCCACCGTGCGGGCCTGTGCGCCCTCGACGTTGGTCGTGATCGTGTCCTGCCGGGGCTCGAGGTCGGCCACGTCGTCGGGCAGCGACTCGACGTCGAGGACGACGTCGTAGGTGCCGGGTGCGGGCACGGTGAGCTCCGCCGTGCCGGAGGCGTCGGTCTCGCCGGCGGTGACCTCCTCCCCGTCCTGCTCCACGGTGACCGCCACCCCGGCGACGTCGGTGCCGTCGGCGGCCCGCACGCGCGCGCGGATCACCTCACCGCTGGCGCCGGACCCGGGCGCAGCTCCCCCCGGGGAGGCGCTCGGGTCGGTACCCGCGGCCACCACCGGCACGGCCGCGCTGGCGCCACCGGCCGGGCCGAGGAGTGCGGCGAGCACCACCACGAGCAGCCCGACGGCGCTGGAGGCGGACCTCACGCGATGACCTCCGGGGGTCGGGGGCGCCGGGGCGGCGCGGGACGGGGGAGCGGAGCGGGGGGAACAGTAGGGCACGGCCGGGGTCCTGCCCGTCTCCTGGGTGTTCCAGCCGCGTTTCCTCCCGGGAAGCCCGCCGGTCGGGGGTACCGCTCACCGCAGGGCCACCACCAGCTGCACCACCAGCGGGGCGGCCACCAGGGCCGGCAGCAGGTCGGCCACCGGCACCCGCGCCACCCCGAGCAGGCGGAGCCCGGTGCCGGCCAGCAGCAGCCCCCCGGTCGCGGTCAGGGCCAGCACGTGCGCCTCGGGCAGCACGTCGCCGACCACCGCCCCCGCGATCGTCAGCGCGCCCTGGACGACCACCACGGTGACCGCGGACGCGGCGACGCCCGGGCCCAGCGAGGCGGCCAGCGCGACCGAGGCGACACCGTCCAGCCCGGACTTCAGGGCCAGCTGCTCGATGCCGCGACCGAGGCCGTCGGAGAGGGAACCGAGCACGGTCAGCGGTCCCGCGCAGAACAGCAGCGACGCGGTGAGGAAGCCGTCGGCGAACCGCGCGCGGGCGGCGTCCGCGTCCCCGTCCGCCTCGGGCCGCCCCTCCGCAGGAGCCCGCCGCCGCCGCGCCACCACCGCGGACAGCGCGTCCAGGCGCTCCTCCAGGCGCAGCAGCGACCCCGCGACCCCGCCGAGCACCACCGCGGCCAGCACCACCAGCGCCGGGGCGCCCACGGCCGCCTCCAGGACGGGATCGGTCACCGCCGCCGCCGACGTGGCCGCGAAGAGCAGGGTGACCAGGCCCAGCCCGCTCAGCACCGCTCGTCGGGTGCGCTGCGGGATGAAGCGGCCCGCGACCAGGCCCACGGCCGAGCCGAGCAGCACCGCGACCACGTTCAGCGCCGTTCCGGTGCCGGGGGGCAGCACGGCCCCACCCCCCCAGCTCGACCGGTGCGCGGCGCGCCTGCTGTGCCGGCGGCGGGACGGTACTAGTGTCCGGCACGCGGGCACTGCCGGTTCCCGTGCGCGGGACCTGCTCTCGAAGACCCACGACCCCGGGAGGTGCCAGCGGTGACCACACCCCTGCTGCGGTTGAGGCGAGCGGTCCCCGCCGACGCCGACGCGCTCGCGGAGCTGCACCACCGCCTCGTCGGCGAGGCGCCGCCCACGGCGCGAGGTCGGCTGCGCGCGGCGCTGGCGCACCGCGACGTCGAGGTGCAGCTGGCGGTGGCCGACGGCGGCCCCACCACCGGCGGCGCCACGGGTCAGCCCACGTCCGGTGACCAGGTCGTGGGGATGCTGGTGCTGCGCCTGGTGGACAGCACCGCCCTCACCTCCGGTGGCGCCGTGCACGTGGAGCAGCTGTGGGTCGACCCCGAGTGGCGCCGTCGCGGCGTCGCGCGCTCCCTGCTCGCCGAGGCCACCCGCACCGCGGAGCAGCTGGGGGTGGAGGACATCGCCTGCTCGGTGCCCGCCGCGGCGCGCGACGTGCACCGCTTCCTCGCCCGCCTCGGCTTCGGTCCGGTGGTGACGCTGAGGACGGCGCCGGTGGAGCGGTTGCGGCGGCGGCTGCACGGGGGCGCGGCCCCGGCCACCGGTCCCGACCGGCGCCGCGCCGCGGTGATCGACCAGCTCGTCGCCCGCCGGCGCCGCCAGCAGGTCAGCGGGGTGGAGCGTCTCGCAGCTGGCACGTGATGCGCGCGGTGCAGGTCCTGCGCCCGGCGGCGTCGGTGATCACGACCTCGTAGCTGGCGGTGGTGCGGCCCAGGTGCAGGGGCGTGGCGACGCCGGTGACCAGCCCGGTGCGCACCGCCGCGTGGTGGGTGGCGTTGACGTCGACGCCGACCGCGACCCGCCCCGGGCCGGCGTGCAGGACCGCACCGCAGGACCCGAGGGTCTCGGCCAGCACCACCGAGGCCCCGCCGTGCAGGAGCCCGTACGGCTGGGTGTTGCCCGCCACCGGCATCGTCCCCACCAGGCGCTGGGCGGTGGCCTCCACCAGCTCGATGCCCATCCGCTCCGCCAGCGTCCCGGCGCCGGCCCGCGCCAGCTCCTCGAGCACCCCGCGCTCGTGCCGGATTGCTCGTGGGCCGTCCGTGGCGGGATCGGGGGCGGTGTCGGTCACCCGTCCTAGGCTGCCAGCCGTGAGCCCGACCACGTCACCACCCACCACGGGGCGCCCCCGGCTGCTGCTGATCGACGGTCACTCGATGGCGTACCGGGCCTTCTTCGCGCTCCCGGTGGAGAACTTCTCCACCACCACCGGGCAGGTCACCAACGCCGTGTACGGCTTCACCTCGATGCTCATCAACCTCCTGCGCGACGAGGCGCCCACCCACCTCGCGGTGGCCTTCGACATCTCCAGGTCCACGTTCCGCACGACGGAGTACCCCGAGTACAAGGCGGGTCGGGCCTCGACGCCGAACGAGTTCGTCGGACAGGTCGAGCTGATCCGCGAGGTCCTCGCGGCCCTGGCCGTGCCGACCCTGCAGCGGGAGGGGTACGAGGCCGACGACGTCATCGCCTCCGCCGCGCGCCAGGCCGTCGCCCAGGGCCTGGAGGTCCTCGTCAGCACCGGTGACCGCGACGCCTTCCAGCTCATCAGCGACACCGTCACCGTGCTGTACCCCCGCAAGGGGGTCTCGGACCTCGCGCGGATGGACCCCGACGCGGTGGAGGAGAAGTACGGGGTGCGCCCCGAGCGGTACCCCGACCTCGCCGCCCTCGTGGGGGAGAGCAGCGACAACCTCCCCGGCGTGCCGGGCGTGGGCCCGAAGACCGCCGCGAAGTGGCTCACGGCCCACGGTGACCTCACCGGCCTGGTCGCCGCCGTCGACACCCTGCCGGGCCGGGCCGGGGCGTCGCTGCGCGATCACCTCGACCAGGTGCTGCGCAACCGCCGGCTCAACGCCCTGGTCGACGACCTGGACCTGCCGCTGACCATCGACGACCTGGCCGTGCGCTCGTGGGACCGCGAGAAGGTGCACCAGCTCTTCGACGGGCTGGAGTTCAGGGTGCTGCGCGACCGGCTCTTCGCGACCCTGACCACCGCGGAGCCCGAGGCGGAGTCCGGGTTCGACGTGACCGTGGCCCGCCCCACCGGGGCCGCGCTCGGGGCGTGGCTCGACCAGCACGCCGTCCTCCTCACGGGCGTGTCGGTGGTGGGCACCTGGGCGGCCGGACACGGGGACGCCGCCGGGCTGGGGCTCGCCAGCGATGCTTCAGCCGCGTACGTGGACCTGGGCGGCATCGAGCCGGACGCCGAGCGGGCGCTCGCCGCCTGGCTCGCCGACCCGGAGCGCCCCAAGGTGCTGCACGACGCGAAGGGCCCGGTGCAGGCGCTCGCCGGTCGGGGCCTGACCCTCGCCGGGCTCGCGGACGACACCGCGCTCGCCGCCTACCTCGCCCGCCCCGACCAGCGCAGCTACGACCTGAGCGACCTGTCGGTGCGCCACCTGCAGCGCGAGCTGCGCGCCGGTGGAGCGAGTCCGATCGCCGCGTCGGGGCAGCTCACCCTCGACACCACCGGCGGCGAGGACGGCGACGGTGACGCGGACGCCGCTGCCGCGCTGGCGGCCGGTGACCTCGCGGCGGTGCGCGCGGCGGCGGTCCTGGAGCTGTCGGGGGTGCTGGGCCGCCAGCTCGCCGACCAGGGCGGGGAGCGGCTGCTGCGCGAGATGGAGCTGCCCCTGGTGCCGGTGCTCGCCCGCATGGAGGCCGTGGGCATCGCCGCCGACGTCGCCCGCCTGGAGCACCTGGAAGCCGGCTTCGCCGACGCCGTCGCGCAGTCGGCCGACGCGGCGTACGCCGTCATCGGCCGCACCGTGAACCTCGGATCGCCCAAGCAGCTGCAGGAGGTGCTGTTCGACGAGCTGGGGATGCCCAAGACGAAGAAGATCAAGACGGGGTGGACGACGGACGCGGACGCCCTCGCGGACCTGCACGTCAAGACCGGGCACCCGTTCCTGGAGCACCTGCTGCGCCACCGCGACGCCTCCCGGCTGCGCCAGACCGTGGAGGGGCTGCTGAAGACCGTCGGCGACGACGGGCGCATCCACACCACGTACACGCAGACCATCGCCGCGACGGGGCGCCTGTCCTCGACGGACCCGAACCTGCAGAACATCCCCGTCCGCACCGCGGAGGGCCGCCAGATCCGCGAGGCCTTCGTGGTGGGCCCCGGCTACGACCAGCTCCTGACCGCCGACTACAGCCAGATCGAGATGCGGATCATGGCCGACCTCTCCGCCGACGAGGGGCTCATCGAGGCGTTCCGATCCGGTGAGGACCTGCACCGCTTCGTGGGCTCGCGGGTCTTCGGGGTGCCGCCGGTCGAGGTCACCGGGGAGATGCGCGCCAAGATCAAGGCCATGTCCTACGGGCTGGCGTACGGCCTCTCCGCCTTCGGGCTCTCGCGGCAGCTCGACATCCCCGTCGAGGAGGCCAGGGGACTGATGGAGGAGTACTTCGAGCGGTTCGGGGGGGTCCGCGACTACCTCCACGGAGTCGTCGACCAGGCCCGGACCACCGGGTACACCGAGACGATCATGGGGCGACGCCGGTACCTGCCCGACCTGAGCAGCGACAACCGCCAGCGCCGCGACATCGCCGAGCGGATGGCGCTCAACGCCCCCATCCAGGGCTCAGCCGCCGACGTGATCAAGGTGGCCATGCTGGGCGTGGACGCTGCGCTGACCCAGCGCGCGCTCGGCTCGCGGGTGCTGCTGCAGGTCCACGACGAGCTCGTGGTGGAGGTGGCGCCGGGTGAGCGCGGCGAGGTCGAGGCGCTGCTGCGCGAGGAGATGGCCGGAGCGGCGCACCTGTCGGTGCCCCTGGAGGTCTCCGTGGGGGCGGGCAGCACCTGGCACGAGGCCGGTCACTGACCATCTGGCACCGAGCGCCGCGGTGCTCAGGGCCGGTCGACCTCGGCGGTGGGTGCGGCGGCGGTCCCGTCCAGCGGGTCGCTGCGTCCGGTCTCCTCGTGACCGGTCGACCCACCGGCGTCCAGGTGCCGCAGCTCCCACAGCCGGATCGTCCTCGTCGCCGGGTCGGCCACGAGGACCTCGTCCGCGCCGTGGCGCGCGTGGACGTCGAACCCGGCGGTGGTCTCGTCGCCCGGGCCGACGATCTCGACGACGACGGCACCGGTGTCGACGGAGGTTCCGCGGCGACGGCCGCGGTGCGCTCCGCCGTCGGGCACGCGTGGTCGCCGGCCCCACCGAGGGTGGAGGCGGTCGAGCTGGTCGGCCCCCGGTACCCCGTGGTGGTCGCCCCCCGACACCTCGTCGGAGCGGTCCTGGCCAGGGGCCGCCGCTGGTGGTCGTGCAGGGCGTGGGGATGGTGGAGCGAGCTGGTGCGCAGCCGCACGCGGTGGACGGGCACCTCATCGACGGGCGGCAGTCCCCACGCCAGTCGAACCGCCTCGGTCAGGGCGGTGCCGCCGCTGCCCTCCCCGATCGCGGCCGGGACGATGCCGAGGGACTCGATCTCCACCTCGCCGTGGCCCAGCGGCGCCAGCGCCAGCAGCCCGGGCGGCGCCCCCTCCACCTCGATGAGCCAGTGCCTCGGCCGCGGGGCGCGTCGGCTGCGTCGGCCGGTGGTGAGGGGCGCCGACCTCGCGGAACACCCGCAGGAGCAGCAGCGAGCCGCTGTGGACCGGCTCCAGGCGCACGGCCGGCGACGAGGCAGCGGCCCGGAGATCGCTCGGGTCGGTCGTCTCCAGGGTGGTCCGCAGGTGGGTGACCATCACGGTGGTCCTCCGAGCGGTCGAGGAGCGCCGATCAGGGGACGACGCTCACGGGTTGGCGGAGAGGAAGAGGAAGGCCGCGAACAGCGACAGGTGCACCCCGCCCTGCAGCGGGGTCGCCCGCCCGGGGATGACGGTGAGCGTGCCCACCGCCACGGTCAGCGCGAGGAGCACCAGCTGCGTGGAGCCGAGGCCGAGCACCAGCGGCCCGTCGACCCAGATGCTGGCCAGGGCCACGGCGGGGATGGTCAGCCCGATGCTGGCCATGGCCGAGCCCAGCCCCAGGTTGAGGCTGGTCTGCACCCGGTCGCGCCGCGCGGCGCGCACCGCGGCGATGCTCTCGGGCGCCAGCACCAGCAGCGCGATGAGGACGCCGACCACCGAGTAGGGCAGGCCCGCCGCACTGACCCCGGACTCGATCGCGGGCGAGACCGCTGTGGCCAGGCCCACGACGGCGACCAGCGCCAGGACGAGGAGGGCGAGGCTGGCCAGCGCCGAGCGCTGGGACGGCGGGTCGGCGTGCTCCTCGTCGATCACGCCGCCCTCGGCGGTGACGGGCAGGAAGTAGTCGCGGTGGCGCACGGTCTGCGTCGCGACGAACAGCACGTAGAGCCCGAGCGAGGCCACGGCCGCGAAGGCCAGCTGCGGCGAGGAGAACTCCGGGCCGGGGCGGCTGGTGGTGAAGGTCGGCAGCACCAGGGACAGGGTCGCGACGGTCGCGACCGCGGCGAGAGCGGCCCCGGTGCCCTCGGCGTTGAAGACGGCCACCCGCCGGCGCACCGCGGTGACCAGCAGGCAGAGCCCCACGATCCCGTTGCAGGTGATCATCACCGCGGCGAAGACCGTGTCGCGGGCGTACGTGGCCGCGCCCTCCCCGCCGCCGACCATCAGCGTGATGATGAGCCCGACCTCGATGACGGTGACCGCCACGGCGAGCACCAGGGACCCGTACGGCTCCCCGACCCGGTGGGCGATGACCTCCGCGTGGTGCACGGCGGCGAGCACCGCGCCGGCGAGCAGCGCACCGACGAGGGCGACCGCCGGCCCAGGGAGGGCGCGGTCCCAGGTCGGCACCACCGCGGCCACCGCCACCACCGGCAGGAGCGTCGACCAGGCGAGGAGGCGTGGACGACGGGCGCTGGTGGCGGCGGTCACGCGGCCACCGTGCCAGACCGGACTACCGGCGCCGGCAGGCGAAGATCGCGGTCCCGGGCAGCAGGGCCCCCCTCAGGGAGCTCCACCCGCCCCACGTCGGCTGCTCGACGCCGTCGGCGCCCGGCGACGGCCACGGCGGCTCGACGAGGTCCCCGAGATCGAAGCCCGCCCCCACGAGCAGGCGCACCCAGTCACCGACGGTGCGGTGGTGCTCGGCGTAGACCAGCTCCCCGCTGTCCTCGCGCTCGGCGTACGGCGTCCGGTCGAAGTACGAGCGGGTAGCGGTCAGGCCCTGCTCGCCGGGCACGTCGGGGAAGCCCCACCGCAGGGGGTGGCTGGTGGAGAAGACCCAGGCGCCGCCCGGCCGCACGACCCGGGCCACCTCGGCGAGGACGACGTCGACGTCGGCGACGAAGGGCAGCGCCCCGTAGGCCGAGAACGCCACATCGGCCCACCCTGTGGTCACCGGCAGCGCGCGGGCGTCGGCCTGCACGACGGGCACGCCCGGCACGCCCCCGGCGGCGTCGAGCGCGCGGCTGCGGCGCAGCATGCCCATCGAGAGGTCCACCCCCACCGCGAGGGCGCCGCGCGCGGTCGCCCACCGCGCGCCCTGGCCGGCGCCGCACCCGACCTCGACGACCCGGGCGCCGACCAGGCGCGCCGGGTCCCCGAGCAGGGCGGCGTCGTCCTCGTCCAGTCCCTCCGGCCCCCAGACGAGCCGGTCGGTGCCCAGCGTGGCCAGGTGCTCCTCGAGGTAGCCCCCCGCGGCGCCGTCCCACCACGCCCGGTTCGCGGCAGTGCTCTCGAGCGCCCCGACCGGCGCGTACCCCGCCGACGCCCCAGGGCCGTGATCGTCGTCCACGGGCGGTATTCTCGACCCGTGCCCCCCGAAGCCGGGTCGCACGTCCCTGCCCTCGTCCACACCTCCCACTGACCCGCCCCGACGGAGCCCACACCTACATGACCGCCCTCACCTCGGCGCCCGCGTCCGCAGCGCACAGCTCACTGCCGCAGATCGCCATCAACGACATCGGCACCGCAGAAGAGCTCCTCGCCGCGATCGACGCGACGATCAAGTACTTCAACGACGGTGACATCGTCGCCGGCACCATCGTCAAGGTCGACCGCGACGAGGTCCTGCTCGACATCGGGTACAAGACCGAGGGCGTGATCCCCTCCCGCGAGCTGTCGATCAAGCACGACGTCGACCCCAGCGAGGTCGTCGGCGTCGGTGACGAGATCGAGGCGCTCGTCCTCCAGAAGGAGGACAAGGAGGGTCGCCTGATCCTGTCCAAGAAGCGCGCGCAGTACGAGCGCGCCTGGGGCACGATCGAGCAGCTCAAGGAGGAGGACGGCGTCGTCACCGGCACCGTCATCGAGGTCGTCAAGGGCGGCCTGATCATCGACATCGGGCTCCGCGGCTTCCTGCCGGCGTCCCTGGTCGAGATGCGCCGCGTGCGCGACCTGCAGCCCTACGTGGGCCAGGAGCTCGAGGCCAAGATCATCGAGCTGGACAAGAACCGCAACAACGTCGTCCTCTCCCGCCGGGCGTGGCTGGAGCAGACGCAGTCCGAGGTCCGCCACAACTTCCTGCAGACCCTGCAGAAGGGCCAGGTCCGCAGCGGCGTCGTCTCCTCCATCGTCAACTTCGGCGCCTTCGTCGACCTCGGTGGGGTCGACGGGCTGGTGCACGTCTCGGAGCTGTCGTGGAAGCACATCGACCACCCGAGCGAGGTCGTCGAGGTGGGCCAGGAGGTCAAGGTCGAGGTCCTCGACGTCGACCACGACCGCGAGCGCGTCTCCCTGTCGCTGAAGGCGACGCAGGAGGACCCGTGGCAGCAGTTCGCCCGCACCCACGCCATCGGGCAGGTCGTGCCGGGCAAGGTCACCAAGCTCGTCCCGTTCGGCGCGTTCGTGCGGGTGGAGGAGGGCATCGAGGGCCTGGTGCACATCTCCGAGCTGGCCGAGCGCCACGTCGAGCTGCCGGAGCAGGTCGCCCAGGTCAACGACGAGATCTTCGTGAAGGTGATCGACATCGACCTCGAGCGCCGGCGCATCTCCCTGTCGCTGAAGCAGGCGAACCAGGGCGTCGACCCCGACTCCGACGAGTTCGACCCGTCGCTGTACGGCATGGCCGCGGAGTACGACGAGGCGGGGAACTACAAGTACCCCGAGGGCTTCGACCCCGAGACCAACGACTGGCTCGAGGGCTTCGACCGCCAGCGCGAGGAGTGGGAGCGGCAGTACGCCGAGGCCCACGCCCGCTTCGAGGCGCACCGCAAGCAGGTGGCCAGCGCCCGCGAGGCCGACGCGACCGCGGACGCCGGTGGCGGGGAGTCGTCCACGACGAGCTACAGCTCGGGCTCGTCGATCCCGACGAGCTCCACGGCGGTGGAGGACGACGGTGCCAGCCGGCCGGCCGCCCCCGCCCAGGAGGGCACCCTCGCCTCCGACGAGGCGCTCGCCGCACTCCGGGAGAAGCTCACCGGCGGCTGATCCGCACCCCACGCATCCGAGCGCCCCCTGCCCCTCGGGGTGCGGGGCGCTCGGGCGTCGTGGGCGGTCGTCCCCGGTGCGCCGGCCGCCGCACACCTGCTCCGTCCCGGTCTCACCCGTTCGGCCACGTCGTGCGCCGGTAGCGTCAGCCACTCCGACGTGCGTGCTAGATTCCGCCAGCACGTGCACCGGGTTGCACGGATGTGCATCGATGGAGATGGGAGTGCTGTGGACGAGCTTCGTCCTGCGAGTGGGTCGGCCGAGGCGGTGGCCCCAGGATCCGCGTTGTTGGAGATGCGACACATCACCAAGCGCTATGCGGGTGTCACCGCGCTCAACGACGTGTCGCTGACCGTCCGCAGGGGCGACATCCACGCGATCTGCGGTGAGAACGGTGCCGGCAAGTCCACCCTCATGAAGGTGCTGTCCGCGGTCGAGCCGCACGGCACCTTCGACGGCGACATCATCTTCGACGGCGCGGAGTGCCGGTTCTCCGACATCAAGCACAGCGAGATGGCGGGGATCGCGATCATCCACCAGGAGCTCGCGATGATCCCCGAGCTGTCGGTGATGGAGAACCTGTTCCTGGGCAGCGAGCGCACGAAGCGCGGCGTCATCGACTGGGACTCCGCCTACGCCACCGCGGTGCGGCTCCTCGACCAGGTCGGCCTCAAGGACGAGCCCACCGTGCCCATCAAGAGCCTCGGGGTCGGCAAGCAGCAGCTCGTGGAGATCGCCAAGGCGCTGCACAAGAACGCGAAGCTGCTCATCCTCGACGAGCCGACCGCCGCCCTCAACGAGAGCGACTCGCAGCACCTGCTCGACCTGATCCTGGCGTTCCGCGACCGCGGGCTGACCTGCATCATCATCTCCCACAAGCTCAACGAGATCGAGCGGGTCTCGGACGCGGTCACCATCATCCGCGACGGCCGCACCATCGAGACCCTCGACGTCCGCGAGGACGGCATCGACGAGGACCGCATCATCCGGGCGATGGTCGGACGCACCCTGGACCAGCGCTTCCCCGACCACACGCCCACGATCGGCGAGACCCTGTTCGAGGTGAGCGGGTGGACGGTGCGACACCCCGAGGTCCCCGAGCGCCTGGTCTGCAACGACGAGTCCTTCTTCGTGCGCCGCGGCGAGATCGTCGGCTTCGCCGGGCTCGTCGGGGCCGGGCGGACCGAGCTGGCCCGCAGCCTGTTCGGCCGGTCCTACGGCACCTGGGTCTCGGGCACCATGACCCTGGACGGTCGGCAGATCGCTCCCAAGAGCGTGCGCCAGGCCATCCGCGCGGGCATGGGCTACGTCTCCGAGGACCGCAAGAGCCTCGGCCTGAACCTGCTCGACACGATCGAGGCCACCACGGTGTCTGCGGCGCTGGGCAAGGTCTCCCGGGGCGGCGTCATCGACGAGGGCAAGTCCTTCCTCGCCGCGGAGCGGTACCGCAAGGACCTGCGGACCAAGGCGACCAGCGTCGCCCAGGGGGTCCGCGAGCTGTCTGGCGGCAACCAGCAGAAGGTGGTGCTGGCGAAGTGGCTTTTCACGGAGCCGGACCTCCTCATCCTCGACGAGCCCACGCGGGGGATCGACGTGGGCGCCAAGTACGAGATCTACGGCGTCATCCACGCCATCGCGAACCAGGGGAAGGGTGTGATCCTGATCTCCTCCGAGCTGCCCGAGCTCCTGGGGCTGGCCGACCGCATCTACACCATCAACGAGGGCCGGATCTCCGGGGTCCTCGACCGTGCCGAAGCAGACCAGGAGCGCCTGCTGCGGCTCATGACCCTCGAGCGGAGAGCCGCCTGATGAGCGAGACGTCCAGCCAGACGAGCACGACGGCCCAGGGCGGGAGCAGGTTCCGCCAGGTGGGGGGGCTGCTCAGCCGCAACCTGCGCCAGTTCGGCATGGTCTTCGCCCTGATCGCCCTCCTGCTGTTCTTCCAGGTCCAGACCGGGGTGGCGCTGACCCCCGGCAACATCATCAACATCATCCAGGGCAACGCCTACGTCCTGATCCTCGCCGTCGGCATGGTCCTGGTGATCATCGCCGGGCACATCGACCTGTCGGTGGGCTCGGTGGCGGCATTCGTCGGGGTGCTGGTGGCGCTGATGATGCAGAACTTCGACGTGCCCTGGCTCCTGGCCGTCGTGATCGGCCTGGGCATCGGCATCCTGGTCGGCGCGTGGCAGGGGTTCTGGGTCGCCGTGGTGGGGATCCCCGCCTTCATCGTGACCCTGGCCGGGATGCTCCTCTTCCGCGGGCTCAACCAGGTCTTCGGGAAGTCGACCACCATCCCCGTCCCGGACCAGATCATCTACTTCGGCACCGCGTCGCTGCCCGAGGTGGGTCCCGACACGGGGTTCAACAACCTCACCGTGCTCCTCGGCCTCCTCGGCCTGGCGGTCCTGGTCACCCTCGAGGTCCGCAGGCGTCGCAGCGCGCAGCGGCTGGGCGCGCCGACCGGCCCGGCATGGGCCAGCGCGGCCAAGCTGGTCCTGCTCGGTGCTGCCATCCTGGTGGCGACCTACCTCTTCGCCTCCGCCCCCGTCGGCCGCTCCTTCCCGATCGCCGGCATCATCCTGCTGGTCCTGGTGATCGTGTACGCGTTCATCGGGTCGAAGACCCCGCTCGGCCGCCACATCTACGCGGTCGGCGGCAACCGCTCGGCTGCAGAGCTCAGCGGTGTCAACGTGCGCCGGGTCAACTTCTTCGTGATGACCAACATGGGCTTCCTGGCAGCGGTCGCGGCCATCGTCTTCATCGGGCGCTCCACCTCCTCCGGCCCCGCTGACGGTGTCGGGTGGGAGCTCGACGCCATCGCCGCGGTCTTCATCGGTGGGGCGGCCGTCTCCGGGGGCATCGGCACGGTCATCGCC
Organism: uncultured Quadrisphaera sp.; assembly: GCA_964242735.1. Lineage (GTDB taxonomy): Bacteria > Actinomycetota > Actinomycetes > Actinomycetales > Quadrisphaeraceae > CADCUY01. The sequence continues at coordinate 202,823 of CAXTAK010000001.1, forward strand.
TCGGTGATCGGCGGCCTCGTCATCGCGGTGCTCAACAACGGGCTCCAGCTGCTGGGGGTGCAGGCGGACATCACCCAGGTCATCAAGGGCCTGGTCCTCCTGCTGGCCGTGGCCCTGGACGTCTACAACAAGTCGCAGGGCAAGCCCTCGATCCTCGGGTACCTCCAGAGGGGCCTGCGCCGCAGCGCCGGCACGGGTACCGGAGGACCCCAGGCGCCTCCCGAGACCGAACTGCCCGCCGCGCCAGCACCCCTCACCTCCTCGCGCCAGTAGCCCCCACGAGTTCCACCCGTCAGGACGCGGATGTCGCCGGAGCCCCGGCGTCGTTCAGCACAGCCACCGAGTAGACAGGTACGCCCCACGATGATCAACATCGCCCGTCGGAAGTTCCTCACCGCCACCTCAGTCAGCGCCGTCGGCCTCGCCCTCGCCGTGTCGGGCTGCAGCCAGCGCGACGCCGCCACCCCGGCCGCCACTGGCACCGCCACCGAGAGCGGCGCCGGAGCCGGCTTCGAGGAGGGCAGCCTCATCGGTGTCGCCCTGCCGCAGAAGACCAGCCAGAACTGGGAGGACGCCCAGGTCCAGTTCCCCGAGAAGCTCGAGGCCGCCGGCTTCGAGAGCCAGGTGCAGTTCGCCAACGGCGGTGTCGCCGAGCAGCAGAGCCAGATCTCCGCGCTGATCACGCGCGGCGCCAAGGTGCTCATCGTCGGCCCGATCGACAGCGGGCAGCTGGGGTCGCAGCTGGCCCAGGCCAAGGCCGCCGGCATCCCGGTCATCTCCTACGACCGGATGATCACCAACACCGAGGACGTCGACTACCTGGTGACCTTCGAGCCCAACAAGGTCGGGCAGGAGCAGGGCAACAGCCTGCTGCAGGGCCTGGAGGCCAAGGCCGGTCACCCCGCGCCCTACAACATCGAGCTGTTCGCCGGGTCCCCCGACGACAACAACGCCAAGATCTTCTTCGAGGCGGCCATGACGGTGCTCCAGCCGAAGATCGACGACGGCACGCTGGTGGTCCCCTCCGGGCAGACCACGTTCCAGCAGGTCGCCACGCAGGGCTGGGACCCCAAGACCGCGCAGAACCGGATGGACTCCATCCTCACCGCGAACTACTCCGGCGCGGCGCTGGACGGGGTGCTCTCCCCGAACGACACCATCGCGCGCAGCCTGATCACCTCCATCGGGAACGCCGGCAAGCCGGTGCCGCCGATGACCGGTCAGGACTCCGACCCGGAGAGCATCAAGCTCATCGCCGATGGCGTGCAGTACTCCACCGTCGACAAGCCCACCGCCAAGCAGGTCGACGCCTCGATCGAGATCGTCAAGCTGCTCGCGGCCGGCGAGGAGGTCAACACCACCAACGGTGAGTCCGACAACGGGACGACGCAGATCCCGACCAACTTCCTCGACCCCACCCTGGTGACGCAGGAGAACCTGGCCGAGGTCTACAAGGACGACCCGGTCCGCGGGCCGATCGCCTCCGGTCAGGCGGGCTGATCCACAGCCGCTCTCCCGGGGACCACACCGGTCCCTCCTCACGCCCGCTGCGGGCGGTGGCCACCGCGCCGCCGCCCGCAGCGGGCGTTTCCCGTGCTCCCGGGGCACTGGCGCGCCCCTCTCCTGTTCCTCGACGGACGGAGCACGAGTACGCTTCAAACACATTCTCACCAGTCTGCACATATTCTCAGGAGGCACCATGCCAGAGCACGACGCGACGCCGACCAGGGACTACTTCGAGACCGTGCCGGTGGCGGACCAGGGGTTCTTCCTCAAGGGGGCCGCGTCCCTGGACTGGGGGATGAAGAACCGGCTGGCCCGCATCTTCCGCCCCTCCAGCGGCCGCACGGTGATGCTGGCGGTCGACCACGGCTACTTCCAGGGGCCGACCACAGGGCTCGAGCGGCTCGACCTCGCGCTGCCGCCGCTCCTCCCGCACGCCGACGCGCTGATGGCCACGCGCGGGGCGATCCGCACCAGCACCCCGCCCGCCGCGGGCAAGCCCGTCGTGGTCCGGGCCAGCGGCGGACCCAGCGTGCTGAAGGACCTCGCCAACGAGCGGATCGCCCTCAGCATCGAGGACGCGGTGCGGCTCAACGCCTCAGCGCTCGCGGTCCAGGTGTTCATCGGCAGCGACCACGAGACGCAGTCGGTGAAGAACCTCACGACCCTGGTCGACCAGGGCCAGCAGGTCGGCATCCCGGTGATGGCGGTGGTCGCCGTGGGCAAGGACATGGTGCGCGACGCCCGCTACTTCCGCCTCGCCACCCGCATGATGGCCGAGCTGGGCGCGCAGATCGTCAAGTGCTACTACGTCGACGAGGGCTTCGGCTCCGTGGTCTCCACCTGCCCCGTGCCCCTGGTGGTGGCCGGGGGCAAGAAGCTCCCGGAGCGCGAGGCGCTGGAGATGACGTACCGCTGCGTCGACGAGGGCGCCCTCGGGGTCGACATGGGGCGCAACATCTTCCAGAGCGACAAGCCCGCCGCGATGATCCAGGCGGTCTCCGCCATCGTCCACGACGGTGCGACCGTCGACGACGCGCACGACCTCTACCGCAGCGGTGCCGCGTGAGCGGGGAGTTCGCCGGCCGGGCCGCGGTCGTGACCGGTGCCGCGGGCGGCATCGGCCTCGCGGCCGCCGAGGCGCTGATGGGCCAGGGCGCCAGGGTGCTGGGCCTGGACCTGGCCGAGTCCGTCGGCACCGCGTCGTCGCACGAGCTGTGGAGCGGGGTGCGGACCGACGTCACGGACGCCGCCGCGGTCCACGCGGCCGTCTCCGGCTTCCTCGCGTCGGTCCCGCGGATCGACCTGCTCGTCTCCAACGCCGGGATCTTCACGGCCGGGCAGCACATCGTCGACCTCGACGTCGCAACCTTCGAGCGCAGCCTGAGGGTGAACCTGACCAGCCACCTCATCGTCCTGAAGGAGGTGCTCGCCTCGATGGGCGACGGGCCCGGCTCGGTGGTCGTCGTCGGCTCGCGCAACGTCGCGGCGCCCGGCCCCGGGGCGGCGGCGTACTCGGCGGCGAAGGCCGGCCTCACCCAGCTCGCGCGCGTGGCGGCGCTCGAGCTCGCACCGAAGGGCATCCGCGTCAACGTGGTGCACCCCGATGCCGTCTTCAGCACGGGGCTGTGGACGAAGGAGGCCCTGGAGTCCAGCGCCAGGCGCTACGGCCTCACGGTCGAGGAGTACAAGCGCAACAACCTGCTGGGGGTCGACGTGCGCCTGCAGGACGTGACCGACGCCGTCCTCGCCCTGCTCAGCGACCGCTTCTCGCGCACCACCGGGGCCCAGGTGCCGGTGGACGGCGGCAACCTCCGCGTCGTCTGAGCGCGTCCACCGGCCACCGCCCCCGCGGGTGGTGGCCGGTGGCCCGGCTCACGCCCCGGGCAGCACCGCCACCTTGACGGCCGCCGGCGAGCCGGCCATGGCCAGCGCGTCGCCGACCGCGTCGAGCGGGTAGGTGTGGGTGACCAGGGCGCCGACGTCCACGCGCCCGCCCTCGATGAGCCGGACCGCGGCGCGGTAGTCGTCGATCGTGGAGTTCGAGCTCCCGGTGACGGTCAGCTCGCCGTAGTGGACGCGGTTGGGGTCGACCTCGGACGGGCGGTCCTTCGGGAAGCCGGCGAAGAGGTTCACCCGGCCCCGGAACCGGGCCAGGGCCAGCGCCTGGTCGACCAGGGCGGGCACCCCGATGCAGAGCACGACCGCGTCCGCGCCGGCGCCGTCGCTGACCGCCGCGACGACCGCGCCGAGGTCCTCGGCCGTGGGGTCGACGACGACGTCGACACCCAGGCGCGCTGCCGTCTCGCGCCGGGAGGCGACGGGCTCGCTGATGACGACCGTGCGCGCCCCGGACGCCCTGGCCAGCTGGGCGTGCAGCAGGCCGATCGCCCCGCCGCCGACGACGAGCACCACGTCGTCCACCCCGATGCCCGTCAGCCGCTGGGCGTGCAGCACGCACGAGAGGGGCTCGGCGAGCGAGAGCTGCTCGTGGGGCACGTGGTCCGCAGCGACGACGAGGTTGCCGGCGCGCACCGCCTCCGCGGGCACCAGCAGGTGCTCCGCGAGACCGCCGTCGAGGTCGTGGCCCAGCACCCGCGCGACCCTGCACAGGTTGGTGGCCCCGCGCCGGCACATGTCGCAGTGGCCGCAGGTGACGGACGGGGCCATGCCGACCCGGTCGCCCACCCGCACCCGGTCGACGTCCGCCCCGACCTCCTCGACCGTCCCGGCCGACTCGTGGCCGAGGACTACCGGGACGCGCACCCCCTTGGACTTCGCGCCCGAGGCGATGCGCAGGTCCGTGCCGCAGACCGTGGTCGAGGCGACGCGCACCAGCACCTCGCCCGCCCCCGGGCTGGGGCGCCCGACCTCACGGACCTCGACCCGCCCCCCACCCACGTACACCGCTGCTCTCACCGTGCTCCTCCTCTGCTCGTGGTGCTCGTGCCGGACGGGGCGTCCGCGGCGAGGACCGCGAGGACCGTCGGGGCGTCGGAGACGAGCACGTCGACGAGGCCGCTGCGCAGCGCCGCCGCCACGACCGCCACCTTCCTCGGCCCGTGGGCGACGGCGACCACCTCGGGGACGCCTCGCAGCGACGCCTCGTCGAGCCTGACCATGCGCGCGCTCAGCTCCGACGCGACGACGGCGCCGCCGGCGTCGAGCATGTGGCCGCCGGCGTCCCCCACGATGCCCGCGGCAGCGCACCGAGCCAGTTCCTCGTGCCCGACGTACCCCGCGCGCAGCAGGGATGAGGACTGGGGGTCCAGGCTCCCGAGCCCGATCAGGGCGATGTCGGCCCCCGCGGCCTCGGCCAGCACCTCGGCGACGGGCTGCTGGCGCACCAGTGCCCGTGCCAGCGCCGCGTCGTCGACGACGAGCGGTGCGTTCAGCGTCCGGTACTCGCCCCCGAGGCGGCGCGCGAAGGCCTGCGCGAGCTCGGGGCCGTCGATGGCCGGCCGCGGCGTGCCGGAGGCACCGATCATCTGGACCACCCGGGTCCGCCGGGAGGGGTCGTGGGGCAGCGCCGCGGCGACCGCCGCGACCGTCTCGCCCCACGAGATCGCCAGCGTCCCCCCCGGCCGCAGCCGCTCGGCCAGGTGGTGTGCGGCCAGCGCCCCCACGCGCCCGGCGGAGGGCGCCGCCACCCCTGCAGCGGGGTCGGCCACGACCAGCGCCCCCCGCACGCCGAAGGCGGCGACGACCCGCTCCTCGAGGTGCTCGGCGCGGGGCAGCGGCCGGTCGATCAGGATGCGCACCACGCCCGTCTGCCGGGCCTCGGTGATCAGGCGGGAGACCGTCGAGCGCGAGAGCCCGACGGCAGCCGCGACCGCGTCCTGGTTCAGGCCCTCGAGGTAGTACAGCGCGGAGACCGACGCGAGGAGCTCCCGACGGGCGAGGTCGTCCTCGCGGATCACCGCAGCTCATCCGCCGCGAGTGCCGACGCCCGGTGCAGCAGCGGTCGCATCGCCTGGTACGCCTCCAGGTACAGCTCGACCCACGGCCGGTAGGCCTCGGTCACCTCGGGCCGGGGTTCGACAGCGGTCCCCGGGGTGATCATGCCCGCCGCGGCCTCGACGGTCGAGGCGTAGAGCCCGGCACCGGTGGCGGCGAGGACCGCTGCGCCGAGCATCACCGCGTCGGGCGTGCGGGTCGTGCGGATCGGCACCCCGGAGACGTCCGCGTGGATCTGCAGCCACAGCGGGCTGTTCAGCGCCCCGCCGCAGGCCACGACGTCGTGGACGGCGTTGCCCGCCGCCCGCATCGTGCGGATGATGCTCTCGGTGCCGTAGCAGACCGACTCGATGAGCGCCCGGAAGACGTGGTGGGGGCCGTGGGGGAGTGCGAGGCCCCATATCATGCCGCGCGCGTGGGGGTCCACGTGCGGGGTGCGGTTGCCCTGCCAGTAGTCGAGCGCGACCACTCCCTCCGAACCCGGCGGCAGCCGCGCGGCGTCCTCGTTCAGCGCGGCGAAGAGGTGCGCGGGATCGCGGGAGGTGCCCGAGCCCTCGCGCAGCAGGCGGGCGTACCAGCTCACGATGGAGCCCGTGGAGATCTGACCGCCCTCGATGGTGAACTGACCCGGCACGACCGCGTCGGTGTAGGAACCGAAGAGGCCGTCGGTGTAGCGGGGCTCGGCCGTCTGCAGCATGTGGACGTGCGAGGAGCCGGTCACCATGGCCAGCGTGCCCGGCTGCGTCACGCCGAGGCCGAGCATCGCCACGAAGGCGTCGGCGCCCCCCTCGGCGACGGGGATCCCGTCGGGCAGGCCGAGCACGCCGGCGACCTCCGGTGCCAGGGAGCCGACGACGTCACCCATCAGCACGACCCGGTCGGGCACCTTGGCCCGCAGGTCCGGCAGGCCCACGCGCTGCCACAGCTCCACGGGCCATCCGCCGGTCAAGCGGTCGTAGTGGCAGCGGATCGCCGCGGAGTCCACCGAGGCCGCTCGCTCGCCCGTCAGCCGGAACGCGATCCACTCCGCGTAGTCAGCGAACCACGAGGTCTCCGCGTAGGTGCGCGGCTCGTGGCGCCGCAACCACAGGGCCTTGGGGAGCATCCACTCCGCCGAGGCGTTCCGGCCCCCGCTGCAGCGCAGCGCCGGGGAACCGGTCGCGGCCACCTCGGCGGCCTCGGCGCTCGCGCGCGAGTCCATCCACAGCAGCGCCGGGCGCAGCGGCCGGTCCTGCGGCCCCACGCAGACCATCGTGAAGCAGGTCGCCGCGGTGGCGACCCCCACCACCCGGTGCGGGTCCACCCCGGAGTCGGCGAGCACGCGGCGGACGCCCCCGACCACCCCGTTCCACCAGTCCTCGGGGTCCTGCTCGGCCCAGCCCGGGCGCGCGTGGTGGGTGGGGTAGGGGTGTCGTGCCACGGCCACGACCGCGCCGGTGGCGGTGAACAGCCCCACGCGGACCCCCTCGGTGCCCCCGTCGATGCCCAGCAGCAACGGGTCGAGCGGCCCTCCGGCTCCCGTCGGCTCCACCTCGGACCACCTCGCCCCTCCAGCCGTGCGCCTCTGCACGGCAGTGGAGAGCACGCTATCCCATCGTGCTGCACGCCTGTGCGACCGGACGGGGCGGAGCGGTCCTACGCTCACCCGGTGCTGTACGTGGGGCTCACCGGCGGCGTCGGGGCGGGGAAGTCCACCGTCGCCCGGCGCCTCGCCGCCGACGGTGCGGTGGTGGTCGACGCCGACGCCCTGGCCCGCGAGGTCGTCGCCCCCGGCACACCCGGGCTGGCGGCGGTGGCGGCCGCGTTCGGCGCCGGCGTCCTCGCGCCCGACGCCTCCCTCGACCGCGCCGCGCTGGGCGCGGTGGTCTTCGCCGACGCCGGCCGCCGCGCCCAGCTGGAGGCCATCACCCACCCGCTCATCGCCGCGCGCACCGCCGAGGTCGTCGCCGCCGCCGTCGCGCGTGACCCGGCGGTGGTGCTCGTGCACGACATCCCCCTGCTGGTGGAGCTGGGCCGCGGGGACCGGTACCACCTCGTCGTCGTCGTCCACGCGCCCGCCGAGCAGCGGGTGCGTCGGCTGGTCACCGAGCGCGGGATGGCCGAGGACGACGCCCGCCGGCGGGTGGCGGCGCAGGCCGACGACGACGCCCGGCGAGCTGCGGCCGACGTCTGGCTCGACAACGCCGGAGCGCCCGACGACCTGCTGGGCGCGGTCGACCAGCTGTGGGCGCACCGGCTGGTGCCCTTCGAGGGGGACCTGCGCCTCGGGCGCCGCGCTGCGCGCCCGAGCCGGCCGGTGCTCGTGCCGCCCGACCCGGGGTGGGCGGCTGCCGGGGAGCGGCTGGTGGCACGGGTGCGGCGCGCGGCGGGGGAGCGGGCGCTCGACGTGCAGCACACCGGCTCCACCGCGGTGCCGGGCCTGGCCGCGAGGGACACCATCGACCTCCAGGTGGTCGTCGCTGACCTGCCCACCGCCCTGGAGGTCGCCGCCGACCTGAGCGGCGCGGGCCTGGTCGCCGAGGCGGGACAGCGGTTCGACGACCCGGCGCAGCAGCGGGGGGCGCGCGTCGCCGAGGGCTTGGCGGTCAACGCCGACCCGGGGCGCACCGTGGACTGCCACGTGCGCGACGCCGCGGACCCCGAGGCCGCCGAGGTGCTCGCCCTCCGCGCCGCCCTGCGCGCCGACCCCGCCGCCCGCGACGCCTACGCCGCGCTCGAGCGCGACCTCGAGGCCCGGCACGCCGACATCGACGGTCACGCGGCGGCGAAGGCGCCGTTCATCGCCGCGGTGCTCCGCGACGTCCGCCCGTAGCGCTCGGGGAACAGGGCTGTCGGTGGTGGCGCTTACCGTTCCACCATGCGCCCCGTCACCGACATCAAGCGCTCCCTCGCGCCCTTCCACGTCGAGGCTGACTTCGCCCCGTCCGGCGACCAGCCCACGGCCATCGCCGACCTGACGGCCCGCATCCGGGGCGGCGAGAAGGACGTGGTGCTCCTCGGCGCCACCGGCACCGGCAAGTCAGCGACCACGGCGTGGATGATCGAGCAGCTCCAGCGCCCCACCCTGGTCATGGCGCCGAACAAGACCCTCGCGGCGCAGCTCGCCAACGAGTTCCGCGAGCTGCTGCCGAACAACGCCGTCGAGTACTTCGTGTCGTACTACGACTACTACCAGCCCGAGGCGTACGTGCCCCAGTCCGACACGTACATCGAGAAGGACTCCTCGGTCAACGAGGAGGTCGAGCGGCTGCGGCACTCGGCCACGAACAACCTGCTCACCCGGCGCGACGTCGTGGTGGTGGCGTCCGTCTCCTGCATCTACGGCCTCGGCACCCCCCAGGAGTACGTCGACCGGATGGTGCCGCTGTCGGTCGGCCAGCACATCCCCCGGGAGGAGCTGCTCCGCGCCTTCGTGACCATGCAGTACACCCGCAACGACCTCGCCTTCACCCGCGGCACGTTCCGCGTGCGCGGCGACACCGTGGAGATCATCCCGGTGTACGAGGAGCACGCGCTGCGCATCGAGATGTTCGGTGACGAGATCGAGCGCCTGCACCTGCTGCACCCCCTCACGGGGGAGGTGCTCCGCGAGGAGAGCGAGATGTACGTCTTCCCCGCCACCCACTACGTCGCCGGGCCCGAGCGCATGAACCGGGCCGTGGGCAGCATCGAGGCCGAGCTGGAGGCCCGCCTGGCGGAGATGGAGGGGCAGGGCAAGCTCCTCGAGGCGCAGCGGCTGCGGATGCGGACGAGCTACGACATCGAGATGATGCGCCAGGTCGGCTCCTGCGCAGGCATCGAGAACTACTCGCGCCACATCGACGGGCGCGCCCCGGGCACGGCGCCGCACACCCTCCTGGACTACTTCCCCGAGGACTTCCTCCTCGTCATCGACGAGTCGCACGTGACGGTCCCCCAGATCGGGGCGATGTTCGAGGGTGACATGTCGCGCAAGCGCACCCTGGTCGACCACGGGTTCCGGCTGCCGAGCGCGATGGACAACCGGCCGCTGCGCTGGGAGGAGTTCGTGGACCGGATCGGGCAGACCGTGTACCTCTCCGCCACCCCCGGCCCCTACGAGCTCTCCCGCGGGCGCGGTGCGGTCGAGCAGATCATCCGACCCACCGGCCTCGTCGACCCGCAGGTGGTGCTGCGCCCCACGAAGGGCCAGATCGACGACCTCCTCGAGCAGGTGCGGGTGCGGGCTGCCCGCGACGAGCGGGTGCTGGTCACGACGCTGACGAAGAAGATGGCCGAGGACCTCACCGACTACCTCCTCGACCAGGGCGTGCGGGTGCGCTACCTGCACTCCGACATCGACACCCTGCGCCGCGTGGAGCTGCTGCGCGAGCTGCGCGAGGGCCAGTACGACGTGCTCGTGGGCATCAACCTCCTGCGTGAGGGCCTCGACCTGCCCGAGGTGTCGCTGGTCAGCATCCTCGACGCCGACAAGGAGGGGTTCCTGCGCTCGGCGACCTCCCTGATCCAGACCATCGGCCGCGCCGCCCGCAACATCTCCGGGCAGGTGCACATGTACGCCGACAAGGTCACCCCCTCGATGGAGAAGGCCATCGAGGAGACCAACCGCCGCCGGGAGAAGCAGGTCGCCTACAACCTCGAGCGCGGCGTCGACCCCCAGCCGCTGCGCAAGCGGATCGCCGACATCACCGACCTCCTCGCCCGCGAGGACGCCGACACCGCCGCCCTGCTCAGCGCGGTCGGCGGTTCGAGCGGGGGTGGTCCTTCCGCGGTGGGCGGATCGGGACGCGCCTCCTCGCGCGGCAAGTCCGTGCCCACCGGTCGTGCGGCGGCCCGGGCGGCCACCCCGCTGGTCAGCGGCGCTGCCTCGGCCGACCTCGCGACGCTGATCCAGCAGCTCAGCGACCAAATGCACGCCGCCGCTGCCGAGCTGCAGTTCGAGCTCGCCGGCCGGTTGCGCGACGAGATCAGCGACCTGAAGAAGGAGCTGCGGGGCATGGAGCGCGCCACCTCGGTGTAGGGCCCCCACGGGACGCGGCCCCGTGGGCCGTCCGTCTCCCGTGCGCGTCCGGCCGGGTGCCCCGCGCTCGGTTACGCTGGGCTCGCTGTCGGGGGAGTATCCCTGCGCGGCTGTCCCGTCAGTACGGTCTCGCCACCGAGACCCGGGGCCGTCGGTCCGCTGCCGTGGGTGGTCGGACGGGAGAGACCTGCGGTGAGACCTGACGCCTGGCGCGACCGACCGCCGGCATGACCAGGAAGGCCCCCCATGACGACCCTGCCCGCGTGGTTCGAGATCGGCTCGCTGTCGCTGCTGACCGTGCTCCTGATCGCTGACCTGGCCCTGGTCGCCAAGCGCCCCCACGTGCCCTCCGCGAAGGAGAGCGGCCTCTGGGTCGGCTTCTACGTCACCCTGGCGGTCGTCTTCGGCATCGTCATGCTCCTGATACCCGGCGGCGGGGGCGGTCCCTCGGGCGAGTTCTTCGCCGGCTGGATCACCGAGTACAGCCTCTCGGTCGACAACCTCTTCGTCTTCGTCATCATCATGAGCCGCTTCGCCGTCCCCGCCAAGGAGCAGCAGCTCGTGCTCATGGTCGGCATCATCATCGCCCTGGTGCTGCGGGCGATCTTCATCCTCATCGGCGCTGCGGTCCTCGAGCGGTTCACGTGGGTCTTCTACCTCTTCGGCGCGTTCCTGATCTACACCGCGATCAAGCTGGTGAAGGACAACGGCCACGACGAGGAGTACGAGGAGAACGCCCTCGTGCGCCGGCTCCGCAAGGTGCTGCCCATCTCGGACGAGTACCACGGCAGCAAGCTGTGGACGATGGTCGACGGCAAGCGCCTCCTCACGCCGATGCTCATCGTGTTCGTCGCGATCGGCAGCACCGACCTCCTCTTCGCCCTCGACTCGATCCCCGCGATCTTCGGGCTCACCCGCGATCCCTTCATCGTCTTCGCGGCGAACCTCTTCGCCCTCATGGGGCTGCGGCAGCTGTACTTCCTGCTCGGGGGGCTGCTCGACCGGCTCGTCTACCTGCCGCTCGGCCTCGCAGTGGTCCTGGGGTTCATCGGCGTCAAGCTGATCCTCGAGGCCCTGCACACCAACTCGCTGCCGTTCATCAACGGCGGTGAGCACATCGAGTGGGCCCCGGAGATCCCGACCTTCGTCTCGCTCGGGGTGATCATCGGGACGATCGCGATCGCCACCGTCGCCAGCCTGCTCAAGAGCCGGTCCTCCTCTGCTCCGGCGAAGGACGAGGTCGGGCCGCAGGACACCTCGGGGGACGTCCACGGGGGCATGGCCGAGGCACCGCGGTCGGGGCGCGACGCCGGCTGAGGGTTCAGCGCTCCAGGTCGTCGTCCGCCCCGAGGTCGAGCACCCCGGCCGCGCGCACGAGCGCCAGGTGCGACAGGGCCTGCGGGGTGTTGCCCAGGTGCCGTCCTCGTCGCACGTCGTACTCCTCCGACATGAGGCCGACGTCGTTGGACAGGGTGAGCAGCCGGTCCATCAGGGCCTGCGCGTCCGCGTGGCGCCCCGAGCGGTGGTACTGCTCGACCAGCCAGAAGGAGCACGTCAGGAACGGGTGCTCCCCGGGTGGCAGACCGTCGTCGGAGTCCGCGGTGCGGTACCGCATGACCAGGCCGTCCTGCAGGAGGTCCTCCTCCACCGCACGCACGGTCGCCAGCATCGTGGGGTCGTCAGCGGCGATGAAGCCCACCTGGGTCAGCTGCAGCAGCGATGCATCGACCTCGCGGGTGCCGTAGTGCTGCACGAAGCACCCTCGCTCGGGGTCCACCCCACGCGACAACACCTCCCGCTCGACCTGGTCGCGCAACTGCTCCCACCGCTCGACGGGTCCGTCGAGGCCGAAGTCCTGCACCGCGCGCACCCCGCGGTCCAGTGCCGCCCACACCATGACCCGGGAGTGCACGAAGTGCTGCTCGGGACCGCGCATCTCCCAGATCCCCGCGTCCTTGCGCTGCCAGTTCCGCTCCACGGAGTCCAGCAGGGCCCGCTGCAGGGGCCACGAGAACTGGTCCTCGTCGATCCCCGCGCTGCGCGCGGCGTCCAGTGCCACCAGCACCTCCCCGAGGACGTCGCCCTGGTACTGCCCGACGGCCCCGTTGCCGATCCGCACCGGCCGCGCCCCGCCGTACCCGGGCAGGTGGTCCAGCTCCCGCTCGAGGAGGTCCCGCTCTCCTGCGACGCCGTACATGATCTGGATGTCGTCGGGAGCGCCGGCGATGGCGCGCAGGAGCCACCCCCGCCACTCGACGGCCTCCTCCCGGTACCCGTTCGCCAGCAGCGCCTCCAGGGTCAGGGCCGCGTCGCGCAGCCAGCAGTACCGGTAGTCCCAGTTGCGGGTCCCACCCGGCATCTCCGGCAGCGAGGTGGTCACCGCAGCCACGATGCCGCCCGTGTCCTCGTGGGTCAGGGCGCGCAGCACCAGCAGCGACCGGACCACCGCGGCGTGGCGGGGCCCGCGCGAGGAGCACCGGTCGGCCCAGTCCTGCCACCACCGCTGCGTGCGCACGAGCCGCTCGGAGACGTCCAGCGATGGCGGCGGCTCCCGGTGGGAGGGGAACCACGTCATCACCAGGTCGACGACCTCACCGGCGGTGACGGTGAAGTCCCCCACGTGCCGGTGCCCGCGCGCCTCGGGGAGGGCGATGGAGCTGCGCAGCACCACCGCGTCGGGACCGGCACTGGCGACGAGGGCCTCACCGTCGTGGTCCACGCGGCGCACCCAGGGCAGCACCGCGCCGTACCCGTAGCGGACGACGAACTCCTGGTGCATCGCCACGCTGCCCGAGATGCCGCGCACCCGGCGGATCACGTCCGCCCGCCGGTCGCCGATGGGCATCGCGTCGACCACCTCCACCACCCCCGAGTCGACCTCGTGGCGCGTGACCAGCACGAAGGAGTCGCCGTCGTAGGAGCGGGTGGTGGTGACCCCGGTGCCCGTGGGGCCCAGGAACCACTGGCCGTGGTCACTGGTGCCCAGCAGGCTGGCGAACATCGACGGGGAGTCGTAGCGGGGGAGGCAGAGCCAGTCGATGCTGCCCGCCCGGCTCACCAGGGCGGCCGTGTGGCAGTCGCCGAGCAGCGCGTAGTCCTCGATGGGGCTGGTCACGCGGGTCATCCTGCCCCTGCGCCGCGCCCGGGGGCGTGGGGCCCGCGACGTGGGTCTCGGGAGCACCGGGGGCGGGACCCCCGGGTGCGCGGCTCTCCGGAGGTGCGGGGGTGGCGGCGGGACGCCAGGGTGTGCCCGTGAGCGAGCCCGAGCGAGACGTCCCGCACCAGAGCGGCGCGTCGCACGCCGGCGCCGTGTCGCACCCGGGTCCGGGCGGCGCGCCGGAGGCGGCGACGCTGCTGGTCCTCGGGGCGTCGGGGGACCTGGCCCGGCGACTGCTGCTCCCCGGGCTGGGTGACCTCCTCGACTCGCCGCGGGCACCCGCAGCCGGCGGTGGTCTCGCCCTGGTCGGCGCCGGGGTGGAGGACCTCGACGAGGCGGCGTGGCGGGAGGCGCTCGCCTTCCCCGAGCCCGGGTCCCGCGCCTCCCGGGCCGTGCGCGCCGCGGCCCGGTACCGGCGCACCGACGTCACCGACGACGCGGACCTCACCGCGCTGATCGCCTCGTGCACCCCGCCGGTGGCCATCTACTTCGCGCTGCCGCCCGCGGTCACCGCCGCGTCCTGCGCGGCCCTGGAGCGCACCGGCGTCCCGGCGGGCACCTCCCTGGTGATGGAGAAGCCCTTCGGGTCCGACACGGCGACGGCGCACGCCCTGAACGAGCTGGTGGCGCGGGTGGTCCCGGAGGAGCGGGTGCACCGCGTCGACCACTTCCTCGGGCGCTCCACGGTGCTGAACCTGCTGGGCCTGCGCTTCGCCAACCGCATCCTGGAGCCGCTGCTGAACGCCGAGCACGTCGCCTCCGTCGAGGTCGTCTACGACGAGGACCTCACCCTGGAGGGTCGGGCCCGCTACTACGACCGCGCGGGGGCGCTGGTCGACATGGTGCAGAGCCACCTGCTGCTGGTGCTGTCGCTGCTGGCGATGGAACCGGTCGCCTCCCTCGACGAGCGCGACCTGCGCGACAGCCAGGCGGCGCTGCTGCGGGCGACACACCTGGCCGGTGACCCGGTGCGCTCGAGCCGCCGCGCGCGGTACACCGCGGGGGTGGTGGACGACCGGGCGGTTCCCGACTACACCGCCGAGCCGGGGGTGGACCCCGGGCGCGGCACCGAGACGCTCGCCGAGGTGACCCTGGCCGTCGACACCTGGCGGTGGGCCGGCGTGCCGTTCCTCCTGCGGTCCGGCAAGGCGCTCGGCGCCCCGCGCAAGGAAGCGGTGATCACCTTCAAGCCCGTGCCGCACCTGCCCCGCGGCCTGACCGGGCAGGCGGAGCCGACTCGGCTGCGCCTGGGCTTCTCACCCGACACCCTCACCCTCGACCTGACGGTGAACAGCCCCGGTGACCCGTTCACCCTCGACTCCACCCGCCTGTCCTCCCAGATGGGGTCCAGCGACCTGCCCGCCTACGGGCAGGTGCTCGCCGGGGTGCTGGCCGGCGACCCCACCCTGAGCGTGCGCGGCGACGTGGCCGAGGACTGCTGGCGGATCCTCGACCCGGTGCTCGCGGCCTGGCGTGCCGGGGCGGTGCCCCTGGAGGAGTACGCCGCCGGCACCGCGGGCCCCGCGTCGTGGTCGGCCGGCACGGGGGTGTAGCGCGTCTCACGCCCGTGGGCACCCCGGGCCCGCTCGAGGCGGCCTCCGTGTCGTGGGGCCCACCTACAGTTGAGACGTGGATCGACTGGTCGTGCAGGGTGCCCGGGAGCACAACCTCAAGGACGTCGACCTCGACCTCCCCCGCGACGGGCTCGTGGTCTTCACCGGCCTGTCCGGGTCGGGCAAGTCCTCCCTGGCCTTCGACACGATCTTCGCCGAGGGGCAGCGCCGGTACGTGGAGTCGCTGTCGGCGTACGCCCGCCAGTTCCTCGGGCAGATGGACAAGCCGGACGTCGACTTCATCGAGGGGCTGTCCCCCGCGGTCTCCATCGACCAGAAGTCCACCAACCGCAACCCGCGCTCGACCGTGGGCACCATCACCGAGGTCTACGACTACCTGCGGCTGCTGTGGGCGCGGGCCGGGCGCCCCCACTGCCCGGTCTGCGCGGAGCCCGTCGCCCGCCAGACCCCGCAGCAGATCGTCGACCGCCTCATGCAGCTGCCCGAGGGCACCCGTTACCAGGTGCTGGCCCCGGTGGTGCGCGGCCGCAAGGGCGAGTTCCTCGACCTGTTCGCGGAGCTGCGCGGCAAGGGCTACGCCCGGGCGCGCGTGGACGGGCAGACCCGCCAGCTGACCGAGCTCGCCGACGCGCCCGCGGGCTCCGCCGCGGGGCTCGACAAGAAGCGGAAGCACGACATCGAGGTGGTCGTGGACCGCCTCGTCGCCCGCGACACCGTGCAGCGCCGGCTCACCGACTCCGTGGAGACCGCGCTCGGACTCGCCGACGGCGTCGTCCTCATCGACATGGTCGACGTGGGGGCCGGTGAGGAGGGCTCGGAGGTGCGGTACTCCGAGCGGCTGGCGTGCCCCAACGACCACCCGCTGGCCCTGGAGGAGGTCGAGCCGCGCACGTTCTCCTTCAACGCCCCCTACGGCGCGTGCCCGGAGTGCACCGGCATCGGGGTGCGCATGGAGGTCGACCACGAGCTCGTCGTCCCCGACCCCGAGCGGAGCCTCGCCGAGGGCGCCGTCGCCCCGTGGACCGGGCAGGGCACCGCGGAGTACTACCAGCGGCTCCTGCGCGCCCTGGGCGACCAGCTCGGCTTCAGCGTCGACACCCCGTGGCGGGCGCTGCCCGAGCGGGCCCGGCAGGCGGTGCTCACGGGGCAGGACCACGAGGTGCACGTGAAGTACCGCAACAGGTGGGGTCGGGAGCGGGCGTACACCTCCGGCTTCGAGGGGGCGCTGCCGTTCATCGCCCGCCGGCACGCCGAGACCGAGTCGGAGAGCTCCCGCGAGCGCATGGAGGGGTACATGCGCGAGGTGCCCTGCCCGGCGTGCCGGGGCACCCGCCTGAAGGCGGAGGTGCTCGCCGTGAAGGTCGGCGGCCGCTCCATCGCCGAGGCCTGCGCGCTGCCGGTCACGGAGCTGCGGACCTGGCTGGAGTCCCTGGAGCTGAGCACCCGCGAGGCGCAGATCGCCGCCGCGGTGCTCAAGGAGATCCTCGCCAGGGTGCAGTTCCTCGTCGACGTCGGGCTGACCTACCTCTCCCTGGACCGGCCGGCGGGCACCCTGTCCGGTGGGGAGGCGCAGCGCATCCGCCTCGCCACGCAGATCGGCTCGGGCCTGGTCGGGGTGCTGTACGTGCTCGACGAGCCGAGCATCGGGCTGCACCAGCGCGACAACCGGCGCCTCATCGACACGCTGGTGCGCCTGCGCGACCTGGGCAACACCCTCATCGTCGTCGAGCACGACGAGGACACCATCGCCATCGCCGACTGGGTCGTCGACATCGGGCCAGGGGCGGGAGAGCACGGAGGGCAGGTCGTCCACTCGGGCAGCGTGGCCGACCTGCTGCTCAACGAGCGCTCCATCACCGGGCAGTACCTCGCCGGGCGGCGAACCATCGAGGTGCCCCAGACCCGCCGCCCGATCGATCCCACCCGCACCATCGGCATCATCGGGGCGCGCGAGCACAACCTGTCCGGGATCGACGTGGACGTGCCGCTGGGGGTGATGGTGGCGGTGACCGGGGTCTCCGGCTCGGGCAAGTCGAGCCTGGTCAACGACATCCTCTACAAGGTGCTCGCCAACCGGTTGAACGGGGCGCGCCAGGTGCCGGGTCGGCACACCCGCGTCACGGGCCTGGACGACCTCGACAAGGTCGTGCACGTCGACCAGAGCCCCATCGGGCGGACGCCCCGCTCGAACCCCGCGACGTACACGGGGGTGTGGGACTCGGTGCGCAAGCTGTTCGCGGAGACCACCGAGGCGAAGGTCCGCGGGTACCTGCCGGGCCGGTTCAGCTTCAACGTCAAGGGCGGGCGCTGCGAGCACTGCGCCGGTGACGGCACCATCAAGATCGAGATGAACTTCCTGCCCGACGTGTACGTGGCGTGCGAGGTGTGCCACGGCGCCCGGTACAACCGGGAGACCCTCGAGGTGCACTTCAAGGGCAGGACGGTCGCCGAGGTCCTCGACATGCCGATCGAGGAGGCCGCCGACTTCTTCGCCGCCGTCCCGGCCATCGCCCGGCACCTGCGCACCCTGGTGGAGGTGGGGCTGGGGTACGTGCGCCTCGGGCAGCCGGCCCCGACCCTGTCGGGTGGTGAGGCGCAGCGGGTGAAGCTGGCGGCGGAGCTGCAGCGCCGCTCGGCGGGGCGCACCGTGTACGTGCTGGACGAGCCGACCACCGGGCTGCACTTCGAGGACGTGCGCAAGCTGATGATCGTGCTGCAGGGACTGGTGGACAAGGGGAACACGGTCATCGTCATCGAGCACAACCTCGACGTCATCAAGAGCGCCGACTGGGTCCTCGACATGGGGCCCGAGGGCGGGTCCGGGGGCGGCAGGCTGATCGCCGAGGGCACCCCGGAGCACGTGGCGAAGACCCACCAGCGCACGGGCAGCCACACCGGCCGCTTCCTTGCCGACCTGCTCAGCGGCCGGCGCAGGGCGCTGCAGCTGCCGGCCGGCCCCGTCGTGGAGGCCAGCGGTGCCGACACCGTCGAGGACGCCGTGCCCGACGCCGAGCGGGAGCTGGTGACGCAGTCGTGACCTCCTCGTCCCAGCGCCCGGTGGGCTGCTCCCGCCGGTCGGTGCTCCGCGGGGCCGCCGGGATCGGTGCCGCGCTCGCTCCCGCGGTGGTGCTCACCGCGTGCGCCGCCCCCGACGCGGCCCCCGGTGGCGCGGACCCGTCCACCACCTCCACGTCGCCGCCCGAGCCGTCGTCCACCTCGGAGTCCGCGGGCTCCGACGCGGCCCCGGCATCGGCGGTGCCCGCCGCGGACGTGCCCGTGGGCGGGGCGGTGGTCGTGCAGGTGCTCGGTGACCAGGTGGTCCTCGCCCAGCCCGTCGCGGGGGAGTTCGCCGCGTACAGCGCCATCTGCCCGCACCAGGGCGGGATCGTCGCCGCCGGTGAGGGCACCGTCGTGGTGTGCCCCCTGCACGGCAGCGCCTTCGACGCCGGCGACGGCGCCGCGGTCTTGAACGGCCCGGCGGAGGAGCCGCTGTCGAGCCTCCCGCTCACCGTGGACGGCGACCAGCTGGTCCTCGGCTGAGCGCGGGCGCTCGAGCGCTCACCCCGTGCGGGGGCCACCGCTGCGAGCGGCCCCCGGCGGCGCCGCGCCCGGGCCACCACGGCCGCGGCGACGCGCCCGGCGATCGCAGCCGGGGCGGCGGCGTCGAGCAGGACAGCGAGGACCTCCTCCTCGCGCCAGGATCGCCACCGCCGCGGGTAGAGGCGCAGCAGGCGCCCGTAGGAGCGCTCCAGCGGGGAGCCCGCCCGCGTGCGGCTCACGGGTGCAGTCCCGCGGCACGCAGCCGGCGCAGCGCGGTGTCGGCCTGGCGCCGCTGGCGGGCGGCGTCCACGGCGAGCCGCTCGGCGCCGAGCGCGGTGATCCGGTGGTACCGACGCAGCCGGGAGTCGACGACCTCCTCGCGGTCCACCTCGACCAGCCCCTGGGCGCACAGCCGGTCCAGCGCCCCGTAGAGGCTGCCCACCCGCAGCACCACCTCGCCGCCGGAGAGCTCGGCCGCCGCCGACAGCAGCGCGTACCCGTGCTGCGGCCCGGCGGTCAGGGCGCTGAGCAGCAGCAGCGACGGCTCCTGCAGTCGCCCGATGCCCATGCGGCCAGGGCAGTCAGGTGACATGAGCATGCGCCAGAGCCGTGGCATGACGGGCCGCCGAGCATGCAGAAGTCTCCGGAGGGGTCCGCGGGAGGGCTTCCGTGGCACATCGGCATGCTGGGCGTGTTCTGGTGAGGGGCCCCGCACGCCTTCGTGCGCGACGTCCGTCTGACGACCACGAGTCCGTCCACGACTCCTGAGCACCACCCGCGCGCCGCACGTGGTCGTCGTCCGGCCCCCGGCCCGACCCCGACGGTCACGTCGAGCCCCGACCTAGACTCCAGGGGTGACCAACCCCGCCGCCTACCGGCCCGCGCCGGGCGAGGTGCCGGACTCCCCGGGGGTGTACCGGTTCCGCGACCCGAGCGGGCGGGTCGTGTACGTCGGCAAGGCCAAGAGCCTGCGCTCGCGCCTCGCGAGCTACTTCCAGGACCTCTCCGGCCTGCACCAGCGGACCGCCACGATGGTCACCACCGCGTCGTCCGTGGAGTGGACGGTCGTCTCCACCGAGGTCGAGGCCCTGCAGCTGGAGTACTCGTGGATCAAGGAGTTCGACCCGCGCTTCAACGTCAAGTACCGCGACGACAAGTCCTACCCCTACCTCGCCGTCACCATGGGCGAGGAGTTCCCCCGCGTGCAGGTGATGCGCGGGGCCAAGCGCAGGGGCACCCGCTACTTCGGCCCCTACACCCACGCCTGGGCCATCCGCGAGACGGTCGACCTGCTCCTGCGCGTCTTCCCCGTGCGCACCTGCTCCACCGGGGTCTTCAAGCGCGCCGGCCAGGTGGGGCGCCCGTGCCTGCTGGGGTACATCGACAAGTGCTCCGCGCCCTGCGTGGGCACCATCAGCCCGGCCGACCACCGCGCGCTGGCCCAGGACTTCGGCGACTTCATGGCAGGGTCGACGACGAAGTTCGTCCAGCGCATCGAGGACGACATGCGCGCCGCCGCCGCGGAGATGGACTTCGAGCGCGCCGCGCGCCGCCGCGACGACGCCGGCGCGCTGCGCAAGGCCCTGGAGAAGTCGGCGGTGGTCCTGCCCGACGCCACCGACGCCGACGTCTTCGGCCTCGCGGAGGACGAGCTGGAGGCCGCGGTGCAGGTCTTCCACGTGCGCGGGGGCCGGATCCGCGGCCAGCGCGGGTGGGTCGTGGACAAGGTCGAGGAGGTCACCACCGCCGACCTCGTCGAGGACCTCCTGCAGCAGGTCTACGGCGACGTCGCGCAGGGAGCCGAGGACACCGCCGACGCTGCCGGGAGCGCTGAACCCGACGAGGGCGCCCCCGCCACCGCTGGCACCACCAGCTCCGTGCCCCGGGAGGTGCTCGTGCCCACCGAGCCCTCCGACCTGGCGCAGGTCACCGAGTGGCTCAGCGGCCTGCGGGGCTCGCGCGTCGACGTCCGGGTGCCGCAGCGCGGCGACAAGCGGTCACTGCTGGAGACCGTGGAGCGCAATGCCGAGGGGGCGCTGAAGCTCCACAAGACCCGCCGCGGCGGTGACCTCACCACCCGCAGCAAGGCGCTGCAGGAGATCCAGGAGGCCCTCGACCTCCCCTCGGCGCCCCTGCGCATCGAGTGCTACGACATCTCCAACCTCCAGGGCACCGAGGTCGTGGCCTCCATGGTCGTCTTCGAGGACGGCCTGCCGCGCACCTCGGAGTACCGCCGCTTCGCCGTCCGCGGCGACAGCGCCCAGCAGGCCGCCGCCGCGGGACGCGAGGTCGGTGCCACCGACGACGTCGCCTCGATCCACGAGGTGATCACGCGCCGCTTCAAGCGCGGCTGTCGCGACACCGCGTCGCCCGGTGCGCCGGACCCCGCCGCGCGAGAGGTGACCGCCGGGACCACTGCGGGCGCCCTGCCCGGCATCGACCCCGACACCGGGCGCCCGCGCCGCTTCGCCTACCCCCCCGACCTCGTCGTCGTCGACGGCGGCGCCCCGCAGGTGGCCGCCGCCGCGCGCGCGATGGCCGAGCTGGGGGTCACCGACGTCGCCCTGTGCGGGCTCGCCAAGCGCCTGGAGGAGGTGTGGCTGCCGGGGGAGGACTTCCCACTGGTCCTGCCGCGCACCTCCGAGGGGCTGTACCTGCTGCAGCGGGCGCGCGACGAGGCCCACCGCTTCGCCATCACGTACCACCGCCAGAAGCGGTCCAAGACCATGACCGTCAGCGCCCTGGACGGCGTTCCCGGTCTGGGCCCCGCGCGCCGAGCGGCGCTGCTGAAGGCCTTCGGGTCCGCCAGGAAGCTCCGCGAGGCCACGGCCGAGGAGATCGCGCTCGTCCCCGGTGTCGGCGCGGCCACGGCGGCCGCGGTGCTCGCCGCGCTCGCCGCCGACGCCCCCGCGCCCGCCGTCGACGTCGCGACCGGTGAGCTCGTCGACTGACGGACGGCAGGTGGGCCCGGCACGGCGGGCCGGCAGCGGTGCGGGAGCGGTGCGCCCTGCCACCATGGCGGCGTGGACGAGCGCACCCCGGCACCGCCTGACCCCGCCGACCCGGCCGGCGCCGGTGAGCCCGACGACGTCGCCGCCAGCCCTGCGGAGCTGCTCGTGGTCACCGGGCTCTCCGGCGCCGGCCGCTCCACCGCCGCCCACGCCCTGGAGGACCTCGGCTGGTACGTCGTGGACAACCTCCCCCCGCAGATGCTCGGCGCCCTGTCGGGGCTGGCGGCGCGCGCGGGCGCCGCGGTGCCCCGGGTGGCGGTGGTCCTCGACGTCCGCACCCGCGGCTTCGGCGCCGACGGCGACCTCGCCGACGTCCTGCTCGCCCCCGCCGACCCCGGCGTGGTGCGCCGCGTGCTGTTCCTCGAGGCCAGCGACGACGTCCTGGTGCGCCGCTTCGAGTCGGTGCGACGCCCCCACCCCCTGCAGGGCGAGGGCCGGGTCCTCGACGGGATCCAGGCCGAGCGCGAGCTGCTGCGCGACCTGCGGGCGGCCTCGGACCTGGTCATCGACACCTCCGACCGGAACATCCACCAGCTCGGCGCGGCCATCGGTGACCTCTTCGCCGAGGCCGAGCGCGCCCGGCTGCGGCTGACGCTGGTCTCCTTCGGCTTCAAGTACGGGCTGCCCACCGACGCCGACCACGTCGTCGACGTCCGCTTCCTGCCCAACCCGTACTGGGTGCCCGCCCTGCGCGGGCACACCGGTCGCGAGAGCGCGGTCAGCACGTACGTGCTGGGCCAGGAGGGCGCGGAGGAGTTCCTCGAGCGCTACGCCGCCGCCCTGCAGCCGGTCCTGGAGGGGTACCGGCGCGAGAACCGCAGCTACGCCACGATCGCGATCGGCTGCACCGGCGGCAAGCACCGGTCCGTGGCGATGAGCGAGCGCCTCGCCGAGCTGCTGCGCTCGCGCTCGGGCGAGTCCGCCTCGCCAGCGGCACCTGCCGTGCGCGTCGCCCACCGCGACCTGGGGCGCGAGTGACCACCGACGTCGACCCGGCAGTGCGCCCCGCAGTGCGCCCCGCAGCGGGCCCCGCGGTGGGTCCGGACCTGGGCCCGGGCACAGGGCCGCGGGTGGTCGCCTGCGGCGGGGGACACGGGCTGGCGGCGACGCTGACGGCGCTGCGCCACCTCACCGAGCGCCTCACGGCGGTGGTCACCGTCGCCGACGACGGCGGGTCCAGCGGGCGCCTGCGCGCCGAGCTGGGCGTGCTGCCCCCCGGCGACCTGCGGATGGCGCTGGCCGCGCTGTGCGACGACACCGCGTGGGGCCGCACCTGGGCGGGTGTGCTGCAGCACCGCTTCTCCAGCGCCGGTCCCCTCCACGACCACGCCGTGGGCAACCTGCTCATCGCGGCGCTGTGGCAGCAGCTCGACGACGCCGTCGCCGGCCTCGACCACGTGGGGCGGTTGCTGGGGGCCAGGGGGCGGGTCCTGCCGATGTCGTCGGTGCCCCTCGACATCGAGGCGGACGTGCAGGGCGCCGGGGGTTCGCCGACCGTGGTGCGCGGCCAGGCCGCGGTGGCGACGACGTCGCGCCGCGTCCTCGGCGTGCGCCTGGACCCGCCCGCCCCTCCGGCCCGGCCCGAGGCCGTGGCGGCCGTCGAGGCCGCCGACTGGGTGGTGCTGGGGCCCGGGTCGTGGTTCACCAGCGTCATCCCCCACCTGCTCGTCCCCGACCTGCGCACCGCGATCACCGCGACGCCGGCCCGCCGGGTGCTCGTGCTGAACCTGTCCGCGCCACGCGGGGAGTCCCGGGGGCTGACCCCGGCGCAGCACGTGCGGGTCCTGGCCGCCCACGCCCCCGACCTGCGCCTGGACGCAGTGCTCGCCGACCCCCGCACCCTGCGCACCGCCGGTGCCACCGCCGACCTGGAGGACGCCGCGGCGGGTGCCGGTGGGCACCTGCTGCTGCGCACGCTCGCCGCCGGCCCCGACCCCGTCCACGACGCGCTGCGCCTGGCGACGGCGTTCCACGACGTCTTCGACCTGCCGCGGCCCCCTCCGCGAGGGGCCTGAGGGGCTCGCGGGGACACGGCCGCGCGAGCTGCTCCAGGTCCACCCAGAGCCCGCCCCAGGGCCGTGGCGCGGTGGCAGGATGCCCCCCATGGCGCTGACGGCACAGGTGAAGGACGAGCTCAGCCGCCTCCAGGTGCTCAAGTCCGGTGAGCGCCGCGCCGAGGTCTCCGCCCTGCTCCGCTTCGCCGGTGGCCTCCACATCGTCTCCGGCCGGGTGGTCGTCGAGGCCGAGCTGGACACGGGGAACACCGCGCGCCGCCTGCGCCGCGAGCTCGCCGAGGTGTACGGGGCCTCCTCCGAGGTCCTCGTCGTCGCCGGCGGGGGCCTGCGGCGCGGCTCGCGCTACGTCGTCCGCGTGGTCCGCGACGGGGAGGCCCTCGCCCGCCAGACCGGCCTGCTGGACCTGCGGGGCCGGCCGGTGCGGGGCCTGCCCGCGCAGGTCGTCTCCGGCACCGTCGGGGACGCCGTGGCGGCGTGGCGCGGGGCGTTCCTCGCGCACGGGTCGCTGACCGAGCCGGGTCGCTCGGCGGCCCTGGAGGTCACCTGCCCCGGGCCGGAGGCGGCGCTGGCGCTGGTGGGCGCCGCGCGACGACTGGAGATCACCGCGAAGGCCCGCGACGTGCGCGGCATCGACCGGGTCGTGATCCGCGACGGCGACGCCATCCGCGACATGCTCACCCACCTCGGGGCGCACGACGCGGTGATGGTCTGGGAGGAGCGCCGGATGCGCCGCGAGGTGCGGGCGTCGGCGAACCGCCTGGCGAACTTCGACGACGCGAACCTGCGCCGCTCCGCGCGAGCGGCGGTCGCGGCCAGCTCCCGCGTCGAGCGAGCGCTGGAGATCCTCGGGGACACCGTGCCCGACCACCTCGCGACCGCGGGGGCCCTGCGCCTGGAGCACAAGCAGGCCTCGCTGGAGGAGCTGGGCACCCTGGCGGTGCCGCCGATGAGCAAGGACGCCGTCGCCGGGCGCATCCGGCGCCTGCTCGCGATGGCCGACCGGTACGCCGAGGAGACCGGGGTGCCGGGCACGGACGCCAACCTCACCCCTGACATGCTCGACGCCTGAGCGATCACTAGGGTCGGGTGCCATGACGATCCGCGTGGGAATCAACGGCTTCGGCCGCATCGGCCGCAACTTCTACCGCGCTGTGCAGGCCTCCGGAGCGGACATCGAGATCGTCGGTGTCAACGACCTCACCGACAACACGACCCTGGCGCACCTGCTGGCCTACGACTCCGTGCTGGGCCGCCTCCCCGGTGGGGCCACCACCGAGGGCGACAAGATCACCGCGGGTGGCAGGACGTTCGCGGCGCTCGCGGAGCGCGAGCCCAGCAAGCTCCCCTGGGGTGAGCTCGGCGCTGACATCGTCGTGGAGTCCACCGGCTTCTTCACCGACGCCGACCGCGCGCGCGGCCACCTCGAGGGAGGGGCCAAGAAGGTGATCATCTCCGCGCCGGCGAAGGGCGAGGACATCACCGTGGTGATGGGCGCGAACCACGAGCAGATCAAGGACACCGACACGATCATCTCGAACGCGTCGTGCACCACGAACTGCCTCGCCCCCCTGGCCAAGGTCCTGGACGACACCTTCGGCATCCAGCGCGGCCTGATGACGACGATCCACGCGTACACCCAGGACCAGAACCTCCAGGACGCCCCCCACAAGGACCTGCGCCGGGCGCGCGCGGCCGCGCTGAACATCGTGCCGACCTCCACCGGCGCCGCGAAGGCCATCGGGCTGGTGCTGCCGCAGCTGAAGGGCAAGCTCGACGGGTACGCCCTGCGCGTGCCGGTGCCCACCGGTTCGGCCACCGACCTCACCGTGACCCTGGGCCGCGAGACCACCGTCGAGGAGGTCAACGCCGCGTACGAGGCCGCCGCCTCGTCCGGTCCGATGTCGGACTACCTCAGCTACTCCACCGCACCCCTGGTCTCCTCCGACATCGTCACCGACCCGGCGTCGTGCATCTTCGACTCGGGGTTGACGAAGGTCAACGGCGACCAGGTCAAGGTCGTGGGGTGGTACGACAACGAGTGGGGCTACTCCAACCGCCTCAAGGACCTCATCGTCTACATCAGCGCCTGATGCGGACCCTCGAGCAGCTCCTCGAGGAGCGCGGCGGAGACCTCTCCGGCACGTCGGTGCTCGTGCGCAGCGACCTGAACGTGCCCCTGGCGGGTCCGGACGACGCGCGCACGATCACCGACGACGGTCGCATCCGGGCCTCCGTGCCCACGTGGGCGGCTCTGCTGGACGCCGGGGCCCGGGTCGTGGTGTGCGCCCACCTGGGTCGTCCGAAGGGGGCGCCGGAGGAGAGGTACTCGCTGCGCCCGGTGCACGAGCGGATCGCCGAGCTGTTCCCGGACCGCACCCACTACTTCGCCCTCGACACGGTGGGGGAGTCAGCGCGGGCGGCGGCGACGCACTCCCTCAGCGACGGCGAGATGCTCCTGCTGGAGAACCTGCGCTTCGAGCCGGGGGAGACCTCGAAGGACCCCGCGGTGCGCGGCGCGTTCGCCGACCAGCTCGCCGCGCTGGTCGGCGGTCGCGAGGGCGGCGGGCTGTTCGTCTCCGACGGGTTCGGGGTGGTGCACCGCGAGCAGGCCAGCGTCACCGACGTCGCCGCGCGCCTGGACCACGCCGCGGGCCTGCTCGTCGCCGCGGAGCTGGCGGTGCTGCGACGCCTGACCGCCGACCCCCAGCGCCCGTACGCGGTGGTCCTCGGCGGCGCGAAGACCTCCGACAAGCTCGGGGTCATCGACAACCTCATGGGTTCCCTGCTGACCACCGGCGACGCGCTGCTCGTCGGGGGAGGCATGGCGTTCACCTTCCTCGCGGCGCAGGGCCACGAGGTCGGCCGCTCGCTGCTCGAGGCCGACCAGCTGGACGCGGTCCGCGGGTACCTCGACCTCGCGCAGCGCCGCGGCGTGCGGGTGCTGCTGCCCACCGACGTCGTGGCCGCCGCCGCCTTCTCCGCCGACGCCGAGCACGCGGTGGTGCCCGCTGACGCCATCCCCGCCGACCGGATGGGGCTGGACGTCGGTCCGGCGACCAGCGAGGCGTTCGCGGCGGCGCTGCGGGGGGCGCGCACCGTGTTCTGGAACGGTCCGATGGGCGCGTTCGAGATGGCCCCCTACGCCGAGGGCACGCGGGCGCTGGCGCAGGCGCTGGTCGGGGTGGGGCGTGCGGGGGGCCTGACGGTCGTCGGCGGGGGGGACTCGGCGGCCGCGGTGCGCCAGCTCGGCCACGACGACACGGCTTTCGGGCACATCTCGACCGGCGGCGGCGCCTCCCTGGAGTTCCTCGAGGGCAGGGAGCTGCCCGGGCTCACCGCGCTCGACGACTGACCCGCCACTCCGCACGTCGACCACCCCGCTCGACACCACCGGCACCACCGAGGAGATCCGCCATGCCCCGCACCCCGCTCATCATCGGCAACTGGAAGATGAACGTCGACCACGTCGCCGCGGTCACCCTGGTGCAGGAGCTGGCCCGAGCGCTGCGCGACGCCGCCCACGACCCCGCCGCCGTCGAGGTGGTGGTGCTCCCGCCCTTCACGGCCCTGCGCAGCGTGCAGGTCCTCATCGAGGGTGACCGGCTGCAGCTGGCCCACGGCGCCCAGGACGTCTCCGCCCACGCCCCCGGGGCGCGCACCGGTGACATCGCCGCGTCGCTGCTGGTGCGCCTCGGGGTCGCGTTCGTCACCGTCGGCCACTCCGAGCGCCGCGAGCACCACGGCGAGGACGACGCCACCGTCGCCGCGAAGGCCGTCGCCGCCCTGACCGCGGGCACCACCCCCGTCGTGTGCGTGGGTGAGCCGCTGGAGGTCCGCCACGAGGGTCGGCACGTCGAGCACGTCCTCGCCCAGCTCGACGTCGTCCTCGACGCGCTGACCGCGGAGCAGGTGTCGAGTGTCGTCGTGGCCTACGAGCCGGTGTGGGCCATCGGCACCGGTGAGGTCGCCACCCCCGACGACGCGCAGGAGGTGTGCGCGGCCATCCGCGGGCGGGTCGCCGTCGTGCACGGCGACGCCGCGGCGCAGGGGGTGCGCGTGGTGTACGGGGGGTCCGTGAAGTCCGGGAGCATCGCCGCCCTGATGACCCGACCCGACGTCGACGGGGCCCTCGTCGGCGGCGCCAGCCTCGACGCGAGGGAGTTCGCGGCCATCGTCACCGGCGCCGAGGCGGCTGCGCGCGCGTCCTGAGCTGCGGTGGGCGCTCACCGGTCCGATCCGCGTCTGCCAGAGCGGTCCCGACAGCCGGTAGTGTTCGAGCGGTGACGGCACTGCGCATCTCCCTGCAGGTCCTCCTGGCCATCACCGGACTGTTCCTGACGCTGCTGATCCTGCTGCACAAGGGCAAGGGGGGCGGCATGTCCGACATGTTCGGCGGTGGGATGTCCTCGAGCATGGGCAGCTCGGGGGTCGCCGAGCGCAACCTCAACGTGGTCACCGTCGTCGTGGCCGGTCTGTGGACCGTGGTGGTCGTGCTGCTCGGGGTCATCGAGCGCTTCGACGCCGGCGGCTGACCCTCCTCGACGTCACCCGGACCCGGACCCGCGCCCGGTCCGCAGCAGGACCCAGCGACCAGGTACCACCGACCAGAACAGCAGGTGATGACGTGGCAGGTGGCAACGCGATCCGCGGTAGCCGAGTGGGCGCGGGCCCGATGGGGGAGTCCGAGCGGGGCGACACCGCGCCGCGCCGGCGCGTGACGTACTGGTGCTCCAACGACCACGAGACGTCCCCGAGCTTCGCGGAGGAGGACGGCTCGGAGGTCCCCGAGATCTGGGACTGCCCCCGGTGCGGGTACCCCGCGGGACAGGACCGTTCCAACCCCCCCTCGCCGCCGCGCAACGAGCCGTACAAGACCCACCTGGCGTACGTGAAGGAACGGCGGACCGACGAGGACGGCGCCGCCATCCTCGAGACGGCGCTGGAGAAGCACCGCGCGAAGCTGCCGGCGCGCCCCGGTCGCTGAGGCCGGGGGCGACCCCGTCGCTCCCGGCGCGAGGGGACCTGTGGTGGGTCAGGACGCGGGGAGCTCGCTGGCGGCGTCGGCGTCGAGCAACCACAAGGTCCGGGCGGTGCCCGTCACCCGGCTCGCAGGCAGGTCACCGTGCAACCGCCCGTCCTCCGACAGGCTCTGCGCCACCGCCCCGGCCTTGCCGGTGCCGCTGACCACGCACCACACCTGCTCGGCGCCGGTGATCGTCTCGAGGGTCAGACTGATCCGGGTCGGCGGCGGCTTCGGGGAGTCCGTCACCGCGACCACGCTCGCCCCGCTCACGTGCAGGGCCCGGTGCCCGGGGAACAGGGAGGCCACGTGCCCGTCGGGCCCGATGCCCAGCAGCAGCACGTCGAGGACGGGCGCCGCCCCCGCCACCCCCTCGCGGCGGGCCGCGGCGGCCAGCTCGCCGGCGTACCGCTGCGCGCCGGCGGTGACGTCGTCGCCGTCGGGGCCGTCGCTGCGCGGCATCGGGTGGACCCGGGTGGGGTCGAGGGGCACGGCGTCCAACAGCGCCCGCGCGGCCTGAGCGTCGTTGCGGTCGGGGTCACCCGCCGGGACGAAGCGCTCGTCGCCCCACCACACGTCCACGCGCGACCAGTCCACCGGCCCACCCGTCGCCGGCGCCGCGCGCAGCAGGCCCCGCAGCAGGTCGATGCCCACGGTGCCCCCGGTGAGCACCACCGCGGCGGTCCCGCGCGCGGCCTGCGCCTCGGCCAGCGCTGTCGCCAGGCGGGTGCCCGTGGCGGTCACCAGGGCTTCGGCGTCGGCGAGGACGACGACCTCCGGCGGGGTGGGGCCCATCAGCTCGCCACCTCCGCGCCCGCTGCAGCCGCGGTGTCCCCCGCGGCGGCCGCCGACGCGCCGGTGCTGGCCTGCTCGGTGCTGGGCGCAACCCCTCCGGCGGCGCGCGCGTCGAACAGCGGCACACCGGCGGTGACGACGTCGCCGTACACGTCGTCGGGGTCCAGGCGGCGCAGCTCCTCGGAGAGGCACTCGGTGTCGGAGCGGCGCGGCAGCGCCATCCGCCGCTCGGGCTGACCGGGCTGCGTCAGGGTCGCGACGGACCCGCCCGGGCGCAGCAGGGCGATGTCCCCGTCGTCGCGGTGCAGGCGCACCCCCGCGATGCCTGAGCCGGCCCGGGTGTCGACGCGGTGCACGTCGCACTCCAGCGCCCACGCCAGCCACGCGGCGAGGAGCTCGGTGCTGGGGCTGTCCACGGCCCCGCTGACCGTCACCGACCGCACCGGGGAGCTGGGCAGCGGCGAGGTGCCGTCAGCGTCCAGGGCGGTGGCCAGCAGCCCGCGCCAGCTCGTCAGGCGGCTCCACGCGAAGTCGGTGTCTCCCGGGGCGTGCTCCCGGCCCAGGCGGGCGAGGGTCGCGACCGGGTCGTCGACCGCAGCCGCGTTGGTGATGCGCCGCTGCGCGAGCTGGCCCAGCAGGTCCCGGGAGGGGCTGGGGGGCGCCTGGCCGGGCCACCAGGTGACCACGGGGGCATCGGGCAGCAGCAGGGGCACCACCATCGACGCGCCGTGCTCGGACAGCGGGCCGTAGCTGCGCAGCACCACCACCTCGCTGGCCCCGGCGTCACCACCGACCCGGACCTGCCCGTCCAGGCGCGAGGCGCCGCGCCGCTCCCCGCGGGCGAGGACGATGATCCGGCACGGGTGCTCTCGGCTCGCGGCGTTCGCGGCCGCGATCGCCTCCTCCGCGCGGGCGTCGTCGGTGGGGACCACCAGGGTCAGCACGCGCCCCAGGGCCACGGCCCCGCCGCTGTCGCGGAGCTCGATGAGGCGCTTGGCGATCTTGGCGGTCGTGGTCCCGGGCAGGTCGACGATCACGGGCGCCTCCAGGTGCGGCCGTCGCGGGCGAGCATCGCGGTCGCCGACGGCGGGCCCCACGTGCCCGAGGGGTACGCCTCCGGCTGCCCGCTGCGCGCCCAGTGCTCGATGATGGGGTCGAGGATCTGCCAGGACAGGTCGACCTCCTCGTGGCGGGGGAACAGCGGCGGGTCACCGAGCAGCACGTCGAGGATCAACCGCTCGTACGCCTCGGGGGAGGACTCGGTGAAGGAGTGCCCGTACCCGAAGTCCATCGAGACGTCGCGGACCTCCATCGCCGTGCCCGGCACCTTCGAGCCGAAGCGCAGGGTGATGCCCTCGTCGGGTTGGACGCGCACCACCAGGGCGTTCTGCCCGAGCTCCTCGGTCGCGGTGGACTCGAAGGGCAGGTGGGGTGCGCGCTTGAAGACGACCGCGATCTCGGTGACGCGCCGCCCGAGCCGCTTGCCCGCCCGCAGGTAGAACGGCACCCCCGCCCACCGGCGGGAGTCCACGGTCAGGGTGATGGCCGCGTAGGTCTCGGTGACCGACTCCGCCGGGATGCCCTCCTCCTCCAGGAAGCCCTGCACCGGGACGCTCCCCTGCCACCCCGGCGCGTACTGCCCGCGGGCGGTGTGCGCGTCGATGTCGTCGGGGATGCGCACCGCGGAGAGCACCTTCTCCTTCTCCGCGCGCAGGTCGTGGGCGTCGAAGGAGACGGGTTCCTCCATCGCGGTCAGGGCGAGCAGCTGCAGCAGGTGGTTCTGGATGACGTCGCGGGCAGCGCCGATGCCGTCGTAGTACCCGGCGCGGCCACCGATGCCGATGTCCTCGGCCATGGTGATCTGCACGTGGTCGACGTGGTTGGAGTTCCACAGCGGCTCGAACATCTCGTTCGCGAAGCGCAGCGCCAGGAGGTTCTGCACCGTCTCCTTGCCGAGGTAGTGGTCGATGCGGAACACGGCGTCGGGGGGGAAGACCCGCTCGACCACGTCGTTCAGGGCCCGGGCGCTCGTCAGGTCGTGCCCGAAGGGCTTCTCGATGACCACGCGCCGCCACTGCCCCTCCACGGGGGAGGACAGTCCGGAGCGTTCCAGCTGCTCGGTGACCACGGGGAAGTACCGCGGGGGGATGGACAGGTAGAACGCGTGGTTCCCGCCCGTGCCGCGCTCGTCGTCGAGGGTCTTCAGGGTGTCCGCGAGGAGGCGGTACGCCTCGGGGTCGTCGAACTCCCCCTGCACGAAGCGGATGCCCTCGGCGAGGGCCCGCCACACCTCCTCGCGGAACGGGGTGCGGGCGTGCTCGCGCACCGCGTCGTGCACCACGGACGAGAAGTCCTGGTCGCTCCACTCCCGTCGTGCGAAACCGACCAGGGCGAAGCCCGGTGGCAGCAGGCCCCGGTTGGCGAGGTCGTAGATGGCGGGCATGAGCTTCTTGCGCGCCAGGTCGCCGGTGACGCCGAACAGCACCGTGCCGCACGGGCCCGCCGCCCGGTTGAGGCGCTTGTCCCGACTGTCGCGCAGGGGGTTGGTGGGCCCGGGTCGGCGCCCACCCCTTCGGGCGGTGTCGGTGACGCGGCGTCCAGCCATCTCAGGCCCCCAGGAGGTCGCGGAGCTGCATCAGCCCCGCCGTTCGGTCCGTCAGGTGCAGGCGCAGCACCGGGCGCCCGTGGTCGGCGAGCACGGAGGCGTCACCGGCGGCCTGCGCGGTGATGAGCTGGCCGAAGTCGAAGGTGCGCCCCGGCACCGCCACGTGGTGCCCGGGGGTGGCCGTGACCTGCAGGTACACCCCCGTGGCGGGGCCGCCCTTGTGGTACTGACCGGTGGAGTGCAGGAACCGCGGGGCCCAGCCGAAGGTCACGGGGCGGCCGGTGCGCGCGGCCAGCGCCGCGCGGAGCGCGGTGAGATCGGCGTGGGACTCCCGGTCCAGGTAGGCCATGACGGCGAGGTACCCGCGGCCACCGGGGACGGCGGCCAGCGCGGCGAGCAGGGCGTCGACCGCGTCGGCAGCGGTGCCCGTGCCCGCGTCGAGGAGGCCCGGCGTCGCGCGGACCTCGATGGCGCCGTCGACCACGACCGGTGGTTCCGGTGCGCCGCTGCCCGAGGCGATGTCGTCGAGCATCGCTCGCGCCGCCGTCTTGGCGCTCTCCACGTCGGGCTGGTCGAAGGGGTTGATGCCCAGCAGGCGGCCGGCGACCGCGGTGGCGACCTCCCACAGCAGCAGCTGCGCCCCGAGGGAGCCGGCCACCGCGACCTGGGTCCCGGACCCCTCGGGCGGCGCGCTCGCGGTGGGGAGCAGGCGGGCGGGCAGGACGTCGTCCGGGGGTTCGGTGGCCTCGGGGTCACCGGTGGCGACGACCACCGGCAGCACTCCCGTGCCCCCCTTGCCCGTGGACTCCGCGATGAGCTGCTCGGCCCAGTCCCCGAACCCGGTCAGCCCGGAGCCGTCGTCGACCAGGGCCACCGCCGACGTCCCCTCGGTGCCGCCCAGTGCCGAACCCAGGACCAGTCCGGGGTTGTCCGCGCTGTCGGCCGCCAGGACCCCGGTCACCGCCGCCGCCTCGTCGAGCAGGGCGCCGATGTCGGCGCCCGCCAGGCCGGAGGGCACCAGTCCGAAGGCGCTCAGCGCGGAGTAGCGCCCACCCACGTCCGGGTCGGCCTCGACGACCGCGCGGTAACCCCCTTCGCGGGCGGTGCGGCCCAGCGCCGAGCCGGGATCGGTGACGACGACGAAGCGCGACGCCGCGTCGATGCCCGCGGCGGCGAAGGCCGCCTCGAAGGTGCGGCGCTGGCTGTCGGTCTCCACCGTCGAGCCCGACTTGGAGGACACGACCACGACGGTGCGCGCCAGGTCGGCACCGCTGCCGTCGGCCCCGAGCACCACGCGTCGCACCTGGTCGGGGTCGGTGCCGTCGAGGATGGTCAGGGGCACCCCGGCCGCGGCCGTGATGACCTCCGGCGCCAGGGACGAGCCGCCCATCCCGCAGAGCACGACGCGGTCCACGCCGTCGGCGGCGAGCTCCTCGCGCAGGGCCGAGACCCGATCGACCAGCGGGCGCGAGGTGGTCGGCAGGTCCACCCACCCCAGGCGCTGCGCGGACTCCGCCTCCGCCGCCGGGCCCCAGAGCGTGGCGTCGTGCGCGAACAGCCGCGAGGCGACCCGCTCGGCGACGAGGGCGGGCACGTGGGTGCGCCGCGCGTCCTCGGCGGCACCGGAGACGGTGACCACCAGCCCCTGCGGGTCGATCACTGGTGGCCCGTGCCCGCGCCGGCCCGGTCGAGCTCGTCGCTGACGGTCTGGAGCAGCTCCGTCCACGACTTCTCGAACTTCGCGACGCCCTCGCGCTCGAGGCGCTCGGTCACCTCGGCGTAGGAGATGCCCAGGCGCTCCAGGGCGTCCAGGACGGCCCCCGCGTCGTCGGCGCGCCCGCGCACCGTGTCACCGGTGACCTCGCCGTGGTCGGCGAAGGCCTCCAGGGCGGTGCTGGGCATGGTGTTGACCACCCCGTCGGTGACCAGCTCGCTGATGTAGAGGGTGTCGGGGTAGTCGGGGTCCTTGACCCCGGTGGAGGCCCAGAGCGGGCGCTGGACGTTCGCGCCGGCGTCGGCGAGCACCTGCCACCGCGGGCTCGCGATCACCTCCTCGTAGGCGGCGAAGGCCAGGCGGGCGTTGGCCAGCGCCGCCTTGCCGCGCAGGGCCCGGGCCTCGTCGGTGCCGATGCCGTCGAGGAGGGGGTCGACGTCGCTGTCGACGCGGGAGATGAAGAAGCTGGCCACCGAGGCGATGGACGACAGGTCCAGGCCCTTCTCCCGCGCCTGCTCCAGGCCGCTGAGGTAGGCGTGCATCACCGCGCGGTAGCGGTCGAGGCTGAAGATCAGGGTGACGTTGACGCTGGTGCCCTCGCCGACCACCGTGGTGATCGCCGACAGTCCCTCCTCCGTCGCGGGGATCTTGATCATGGCGTTGGGGCGGGCCACGGTGGTCCACAGGGTGCGGGCGGAGTCGATCGTCGCTCGGGTGTCGTGGGCCAGGCGCGGGTCCACCTCGAGGGAGACGCGCCCGTCGTGGTGGCCGGAGGCCTCGTACACCGGGGCCAGGATGTCGCACGCCACGCGCACGTCGGTGGTGGTGATCGCCGTGACGGCGTCCTCCACACCGGTCCCGGCGGCGGCGAGCTCCCTGACCTGGTCGGCGTACCGCTCGCCCTTGGCCAGGGCCGAGGCGAAGATCGTCGGGTTGCTGGTCACGCCGACGACGTTCCGCTGCTCGAGGTAGTCCTGCAGCCCGCCGGTCTCGGTGAGCTCGCGGGAGAGGTCGTCGAGCCAGACCGACACCCCCGCCTGCGAGAGTCGTTCGAGGGAGGAGGGGGTCATGGCGGTGGTCCTCTCGGCTGTGACGGATGGTGCTGTGGTGGTGCTCCGACGCCCGACGGGGCGCGGTGGGGACGCGGGGTCGCTCAGCGGTCCCCGGTGCCGCCGCCGGCGGGGCTGGAGGAGGCGCTGCCGGGGGACCCGCCGGGGACGACGGGGCCCGCGGTGGCGGCGATCGAGTCGTGCGCGGCGGCGACGACGTGCTCGGGGGTGAAGCCGAACTCCCGGAAGAGGGTCTTCGCGTCGGCGGAGGCGCCGAAGTGCTCGATGGCCACGCAGCGCCCGGCGTCGCCGACCACGTCGCGCCACCCCACCGCGGTCCCCGCCTCCACCGACACGCGGGCCCGCACAGCGGTCGGCAGCACCTGCTCGCGGTAGTCCTCGTCCTGCTCGCTGAACCACTCCCGGCACGGCATGGACACCACGCGGGTCGGGGTGCCGGCGGACTCCAGCAGCTCCCGCGCGGCCACGGCCAGCTGCAGCTCCGAGCCGGTGGCGACGAGCAGGACCTCGGGGGTCCCGCTGGAGGCCTCCGCGAGGACGTACCCGCCGCGCAGCACGCCCTCGGCGGAGGCGAAGGCGCTGCCGGACGCCGCGCCGTCCCCGCGCTGGGGGTTCGGCAGGTCCTGGCGCGAGAGCACGATGCCCGCGGGGCCGCCCGTGCGCTGGAGGATGCCGCGCCAGGCCATCGCCGTCTCGGCGGCGTCCCCGGGGCGCACCACCGCGAGGCCGGGGATGGAGCGCAGGGCCGCGAGGTGCTCGATGGGCTGGTGGGTGGGGCCGTCCTCACCGAGGCCGATCGAGTCGTGGGTCCACACGTAGATGGTGGGGATCTCCATGAGCGCGGCCAGGCGCACCGCGGGGCGCATGTAGTCGCTGAAGACCAGGAACGTGCCCCCGTAGGCCCTGGTCCCGCCGTGCAGGGTGATGCCCGACAGGATCGCGCCCATCGCGTGCTCGCGGATCCCGAAGTGCAGGGTGCGCCCGTAGGGCCCGCCGTCCCACATCGACGTCGTCCGCGAGGCGGGGACGAAGGAGTCGCCCTCGATGGTGGTGTTGTTGCTCTCCGCGAGGTCCGCCGAGCCCCCCCACAGCTCGGGCAGCACCGGGGCGATGGCGTTCAGCACCTTCCCCGAGGCCTTGCGCGTCGAGACCGCCGTGCCGGCCTCGAAGACCGGCAGCGAGTCCTGCCAGCCGTCGGGCAGGGTCCGCGACTGCAGGCGCTCGTGCAGGGCCGCCGCCTCCGGGCGGGCGGCGGCCCACGCCGCGTAGCGGTCGTCCCAGTCGGCGCGCACGTCCTTGACCCGGTCGGCGAGCCCGCGGGTGCGGGCGAGCACCGCGTCGTCGACGGCGAAGGTCGCCTCCGGGTCGAAGCCCAGCAGCTCCTTCGTCGCCCGCACCTCCGCGTCGCCCAGGGCCGAGCCGTGGGACTTGCCCGTGTTGCGCGCGTGGGGCGCCGGCCAGGCGATCACCGTCTTGAGGGCGATGAAGGACGGGCGGGAGGTCTCGGCCTTCGCCGCGGCGAGCGCGGCGGCCAGCGCCTCGACGTCCTCGGCGTACCCCTCCCGGGCGGCGCCCGCGCCGTCGCGGCCACCGCGCCAGTCCACGGTCTGGGTGTGCCACCCGTAGGCGGCGTACCGGGCCACCACGTCCTCGGTGAAGGAGATGTCCGTGTCGTCCTCGATGGAGATCTGGTTCTGGTCGTAGACGACCACCAGGTTGCCCAGCTCCTGGTGCCCCGCCCAGGAGCTGGCCTCGGCGGTGATGCCCTCCTGCAGGTCGCCGTCGGAGGCGATGACGAAGATGCTGTGGTCGAAGATGGAGTCGCCGACCGCGGGGTCGGGGTCGAGCAGCCCGCGCTCGCGCCGCGCCGCCGCCGCCATGCCCACCGCCGTCGCGAGGCCCTGCCCGAGCGGCCCGGTGGTGATCTCCACCCCGCGGGTGTGCTTGTACTCCGGGTGGCCGGGCGTCTTCGACCCCCACGTGCGCAGCGCCCGCAGGTCCTCCAGCTCCAGGCCGTACCCGGCGAGGTAGAGCTGCACGTACAGGGTGAGGCTGGAGTGCCCCGCGGAGAGGACGAACCGGTCGCGGCCGGGCCAGTGGTCGTCGGAGGGGTCGTTCACCATGATCTTCTGGAACAGCAGGTAGGCCAGCGGCGCCAGGCTCATCGCCGTCCCGGGGTGCCCGTTGCCCACCTTCTGCACCGCGTCGGCGGCGAGCAGCCGTGCCGTGTCGACGGCGCGCTGGTCGGTCTCGTCCCACACCAGGGCGGGGGGCTGGGCGTCGGTCACCGGGGTCCTCTCGTGCGCGTGCGCGTCGGAGCGGGCGCACGGCGTCTCGTCGGCGGAAGCGTCGGCGCCAGCGTACTCACCACGGCCGTCAGCGCCCTGCCAGCTGGTGACCAAGCGCACCCGGCTGCGGCGGGGGCCCGTGAGGGCGTCGGTCGTAGCATGGCGGCACCGGCCCGAGGGGGCCCCGACCTCGGACCAGGGAGCACGCCCGCGTGAGCGTCACCGACCACACCGGCAGCGCTGGCACCGCCGGCGGTGCGCCGCTGGACCGGGCCGGGCGTTCGGCCCTGCCGGTGCGCGAGCGTGCGGCGGGCTTCCTCGCGCTGACGAAGCCGCGGGTCATCGAGCTGCTGGTGATGACCACCGTGCCGACGATGGTGCTGGCCGAGCGGGGGCTGCCGCCGCTGGGCCTGGTGGCCGCCACCGTCGTCGGCGGCAGCCTCGCCGCCGGGGCGGCCAACGCCCTGAACTGCTACGTCGACCGCGACATCGACACCGTCATGCACCGCACGAAGCGGAGGCCCCTGGTCACCGGGGTGGTGTCCCCGGTCGGCGCGCTGGTCTTCGGGCTCGCGCTGGCCGTGGTGGCCGTCGGGTGGCTGGCGCTGGTGGTGAACGCCCTGTCCGCAGCGCTGGCGGCGGCCGCCATCGCGTTCTACCTCTTCGTGTACACGCTCGGGCTGAAGCGGCGGAGCCGGCAGAACATCGTCATCGGCGGGGCTGCCGGGTGCATGCCGGTGCTCATCGGGTGGTCGGCGGTCACCGGGTCGCTGTCGTGGGTGCCGTGGGTGCTGTTCGCGGTGATCTTCCTGTGGACCCCACCGCACTACTGGCCCCTGTCGATGAAGTACCGCAGCGACTACGCCGCCGTGGGCGTTCCCATGCTCGGCGCGGTGGCGGCGCCCGTCAGCGTCGCCCGCCAGTCGGTGGTGTACGCGTGGGCGACGGTGGCCGCCACGCTGGTGCTGGTGCCCGTGGCCGCCACCGGGCCGGTGTACGCGGCGGCGGCCCTGGGCCTCGGCGGGTGGTTCGCGGCGGAGGCCCACGCGCTGCTGCGCCGGGCCCGAGCGGCGGCCAGCGCGGACGAGGTGCGGGCGATGCGCCTCTTCCACGTCTCCATCAGCTACCTCACCCTGCTGTTCTTGCTCCTGGCCGTCGACGCGCTCCTGCCGGTGTCGTGGTGGGGCGCCTGGTGGCCGGCGCTGCTGGGAGCACTGCCGCTGGGCTGAGCCGCCGGCTCCGTCTCCGCGGACGCCCGACCGGCTGCTCGCCACCGCGCCCGACCGGCTGGTGGCGCCGGATCGCCGCGCCGGCCACCCGGTCGGTCACCGGGCCGGTCACCGGGACCAGCGTCGGGGCGGCGCGCCCGCGCACGGCCCCGCACCGGGGGACCGCCCCGGACGACTTCGTCGCTACAGGAGCTGGCGGGCCGCAGGAGCTCCGACGACGTCGGTACCACCGCGGCGGAGGTGGGGCGCGCTGGTCGCCCCTCCGGCGTCGCGGCGCTCGCGGAGCGCCAGCTGCAGCGCGGTGACGCCCACCACGAGCAGGCACGCCCCGAGCATGTGCGCCCACACCAGTGGCCGTGCCAGGTCCAGGGCGTACTGCGCGTACCCCAGGACGCCCTGGGCGAGGATGACGAGGAGGACCTGCCCCGCGCGCCGCACGGCCAGGGGGGGCGCGCCGGTGCGGCGCAGCGCCACCCGCAGCACGACGGTGAGGGCGAGCAGCAGCAGGACGACGTCGGCGTGCACCCGGCTGACCGCCTCCAGGTCCAGCGCCAGCCGGTTCGGGTCCTCGGCGTCACCGGAGTGCGGCCCGGAGCCGGTCACCACCGTGCCGAGGGTCAGGACGACCGCGGAGGTGGCGGCGACCGCGGCGGCGAGGCCGCGCAGCGCCGGGCGCACCAGTGCGCGGGGCCGCTCGTCGCCCTCGGCGTGGCGCAGGAGCAGCACGGTGGAGGCCGCGACGAGCAGCATCGAGATGAGGAAGTGCGCCGCGACGGTCACCGGGTCCAGCCCGGTCAGCACCGTCACCCCGCCGACCCCCGCCTGCACCACCACGCCCAGCAGCGGGGCGAGGGCGAGCAGCCGCAGCCGCGGGCGACGCGGGCGCGCCCGCCACACGGCCACCGCGGCGGCGACGGCCAGCACGAGGACCACGAAGGTCAGCAGCCGGTTGCCGAACTCCACGAACCCGTGGATGCCGGTCTCGGGCGTGAAGGTGGACGTCAGCTGCCCCGGCTCGCACTCGGGGAACGTCGAGCACCCCAGCCCGGAGCCGGTCAGGCGCACGAGGCCCCCGGTGAGCACGATTCCCGCCTGCGCCAGGAGGTTGCCCACCAGGATGCGGCGGGTCCAGGTGCCGGGCACGAGTGCAGGGTAGGTCAGCCCACCGACGGCGCCACCGTCACAGCGCTGTGAAGCGCCCCACTCACGAGCTCCACCGGAACGTGCGGACCACGAGCAGCGAGGCGACCACCGCCCACACCACCAGGACCAGCACCGGCCCGAGCGGCAGGGCGCCGGTCAGGGTCGCCGCCCGGACCAGCTCGCCGAGCGCCCCCGAGGGCAGCAGCCCCGCCACGGCGCCCACCGCCCCGGGCAGCGCCCGCACGGGCAGGAGCACCCCGCCGCCGGCGAGCAGCAGCACGAAGACCAGGTTCGCCAGGCCCAGCACGGCCTCCGCGCGCAGCGTGCCGGCCAGCAGCAGCGCGAGCGCCACGAACGCCGCGGTGCCCAGCAGCAGCGCCACCGCGAGGGCCGCCGCCGCCGCGGGCCCGCCCGCCCACGGGCGCCAGCCGAGGGCCGCCGCCACCCCGCCGAGCACCAGCACCTGCAGCACCTCGACCGCCAGGACCGCCAGGACCCGGCCCGCGAGGAAGCCCCCGCGCCCCAGGGGGGTCGTCGCGATCAGGCGCAGCACCCCGTAGCGGCGGTCGAAGCCCAGCTGGATCGCCTGCCCGGTGAACGCGGTGGCCACCACCGCCATGGCCAGCACGCCGGGGGCCACCACGTCCACCGGCGGCAGCGCCGCCAGCTCCCGGGGCAGCCCGAGGGCGACCAGCGGTGCACGCACCAGCAGCAGCAGAGCGAGCACCGGGAGCACCAGGCTGACCAGCAGCTGCTCCCCGTTGCCCAGCAGCAGCCGCGCGTCGAACCCCGCCTGCGCCAGGACCCGGCGCCCCACCGGCGCGGCACCGCCGCCGGGGGAGAGGTCGAGGCCGCCGAGGACGGGCGCGCTCACCGCTGCGCCGCCACCAGCGGCTCCGACGGTGCCGGCGCGCCGCCCGCCCACGCGCCCTCGCCGGTGAGCGCGAGCACCGCCTGCTCCAGGGTGCGGCGCCCGATCGCCAGGTCGCGGGGCATCACCGAGCGGGCAGCGCACCAGGAGGTCACCGTCGCCACCACCTGCGGGTCGATGGCCCGGTCGCCGCCGACCCCGGGCACCACCTCGTAGCGCCCCGCTCGCACCTCGTCGGCGACCACGCTGGTGGGCAGCGCCCGGCGCAGCTGGCCCAGGTCGAGCCCCGGCGGGGCCGAGAAGGTCAACCGGTCGGCGGCCTGCCCGCCCCCCGCGCCCCCGGTCAGGGAGTCCACGGTGCCCGCGGCGACCACGCGCCCGGCCCGCACCAGCACGACCGCGTCGGCGAGGCGCTCGGCCTCCTCCATCGAGTGCGTCGTCAGCACCACGGCCACCCCGGCGTCGCGCAGCCCGACGAGCAGGTCCCACACCACCTGCCGGCCGTGGACGTCGACCCCGGCACTGGGCTCGTCGAGCAGCACCACCTCGGGGCGCCCGACCACCGCGCAGGCCAGCGCGAGCCGCTGCCGCTGCCCCCCGGACAGGCGGCGCACGGCGGTGCGCGCGAAGGCCTCGAGCCCCAGCAGGCGCGCCAGCGCCGCGACGTCCATGGGGGCGCGGTGGAGGGAGGCCACGTGGTCGAGGAACGCGCGCGCGGGCGCACCCCCGGGGAGCCCGCCGTCCTGGAGCATCACCCCCACCCGGGGCCGCAGCTGCGCCGCGTCGCGCACCGGGTCCAGGCCGAGCACCCGCACCGTGCCGGCGTCGGGTCTGCGCAGCCCCACGCAGCACTCCACGGTGGTGGTCTTGCCCGCCCCGTTGGGCCCGAGGACGGCGGTCACCTCACCGGGCAGGGCGAGCAGGCTCATGCCGTCGGCGGCGGGGACGCCGCCGTAGCTCTTGACCAGGGCGTCGACGCTCACCGCACCGCTGACCACCGGTCGAGTCTAGGTTCGCACCGCCCCCCGGCCCACCGAGGAGGTGAGGGTCGCCTCACACGACAGCGCGGATGGCATTCGGGCACACTGGCGTTGTGGAAATCGTGGGAGACCGGACGAGCGCGCCGGGCGGCGCCGTCAGCGCCGCCGCAGCGGCCCCCGACGCCCCCGCCACCCGCCAGCGCGTCCTCGTCGCGGTGGTCCAGGACGGTCCGGTCACCGCCGCCGACCTCTCCGGCGGCATCGGGCTCACCAGCGCCGCCGTGCGCCGCCACCTCGACGCCCTGGTGACCGAGGGCCGCGTGATCGGCCGCGACCTGGTGCGCACCGGCGGCCGCGGCCGTCCCGCTCGCGCCTACACCGCCACCGACAGCGGGCGCCGCGGGGTCGTGGGCGCGCTGCGCG
Source organism: uncultured Quadrisphaera sp. (assembly GCA_964242735.1). Lineage (GTDB taxonomy): Bacteria > Actinomycetota > Actinomycetes > Actinomycetales > Quadrisphaeraceae > CADCUY01. The sequence continues at coordinate 244,717 of CAXTAK010000001.1, forward strand.
GCACCGAGGGGGACGACCTCGCGAGCACCGCCCTGCGCCACCTCGCGGCGACCACCGGGCGAGCGGCGGTGGCGGCCGTGGCCCAGGACCGGGCGCGGACCCTCGCCGCGCGCTACGGCGCCGCCGTGGAGGCCGCCGGCACCGACCTGCGGGCCCGCGTCGCCGCCCTCGCCGCCGCGCTCAGCGCTGACGGCTACGCGGCCAGCTCGCGGGCGGTCCTCCCCGCGCCGGTCCCGCCCGAGCCGGGGCGGCCCGCCCGCGGGCGGGCAGCGGCGGTGATGGCGCCCAGCGCCGTCCAGCTCTGCCAGGGCTCGTGCCCGGTGCAGCACGTGGCCCGGGAGTTCCCCGAGCTCTGCGAGGCCGAGACCCGGGCCTTCGGCGAGCTGCTCGGCACCCACGTGCGGCGCCTGGCGACCCTGGCCCACGGCGAGCACGTGTGCACCACGCACGTGCCCCTGTTCACGCCGCCCGCCCAGACCACCCCGACGGCCCAGGCCACCCCGACCGCCCGAACCCCCCAGACCGCCACCACCTCGCTCCCCGGAGGCACCGCATGACCACGACCGACATCCCGCAGACCGAGCTCACCGCCGCCAGCCCGGTGATGATGGACATCGCGGCCCGCAACCCCGAGCTCGAGGGCCTGGGCACCTACCAGTACGGCTGGTCCGACTCCGACGCCGCCGGGTCGATCGCCAAGCGCGGGATCTCCGAGCAGGTCGTGCGCGACATCTCCGCCCTGAAGGGCGAGCCCGGGTGGATGCTCGCCACCCGCCTCAAGGGCCTGGACCTGTTCGGGAAGAAGCCGATGCCCGACTGGGGCAGCGACCTCTCCGGCATCCACTTCGACGACATCAAGTACTTCGTGCGCTCCACCGAGAAGCAGGCCACCAGCTGGGAGGACCTGCCCGAGGACATCAAGAACACCTACGACAAGCTCGGCATCCCCGAGGCGGAGAAGCAGCGCCTCGTCGGCGGAGTCGCCGCGCAGTACGAGTCCGAGGTCGTCTACCACCAGATCCGCGAGGACCTGGAGGAGAAGGGCGTCATCTTCGTCGACACCGACACCGGGCTGCGCGAGCACGAGGACCTGTTCCGCGAGCACTTCGGCACCGTCATCCCCACCGGCGACAACAAGTTCGCCGCGCTCAACACCTCGGTGTGGAGCGGCGGGTCCTTCATCTACGTGCCCCCGGGCGTGCACATCGACATCCCGCTGCAGGCCTACTTCCGCATCAACACCGAGAACATGGGCCAGTTCGAGCGCACCCTGATCATCGCCGACGAGGGCTCCTCGGTGCACTACGTCGAGGGCTGCACCGCCCCGATCTACACCTCCGACTCCCTGCACTCCGCGGTCGTCGAGATCATCGTCAAGAAGAACGCCACCGTGCGGTACACGACCATCCAGAACTGGTCGAACAACGTCTACAACCTCGTGACCAAGCGGGCGACCGCCGCCGAGGGGGCGACGATGGAGTGGGTCGACGGCAACATCGGCTCCAAGGTCACGATGAAGTACCCGGCGATCTTCCTCATGGGGGAGCACGCCCGCGGGGAGACCCTGTCGATCGCCTTCGCCGGCGAGGGCCAGCACCAGGACGCGGGCGCGAAGATGGTGCACGCCGCCCCGCACACGTCCTCCTCGATCATCTCCAAGTCGGTGGCCCGCTCGGGCGGGCGCGCGTCCTACCGGGGGCTGGTGCAGGTGCTCGAGGGGGCTCACCACTCGGCGTCCACGGTGCGCTGCGACGCGCTGCTGGTGGACTCCGCGAGCCGCTCGGACACCTACCCCTACGTCGACGTCCGCGAGGACGACGTGTCGATGGGCCACGAGGCCACCGTCTCGAAGGTCAGCGCCGAGCAGCTCTTCTACCTGATGAGCCGCGGCATGCGCGAGGACGAGGCGATGGCCATGATCGTGCGCGGCTTCGTGGAGCCCATCGCCCGCGAGCTGCCCATGGAGTACGCGCTGGAGCTGAACCGGCTCATCGAGCTGCAGATGGAAGGGGCCGTGGGTTGAGCACGACCACCGACACCACGGTCCCCGCCGTCCCGGTGGGGGAGGGGGCGAGCGTCACCGACCTCACCGAGAGCGAGGACGGCCGGGTCCTCAGCCCCTCCCTCGGTGACGGGACCACCCTCGGCGTCTCGGTCGGTGAGGGCACCACCGCGCCCGACGAGCCGCCGGCCCAGCACGGGCTGACGCCCCACTCCCACGGCGGGGCGGCTCCCGCCGCGCGCACGGGCTCCCCGGCCACGAGCCGGGCGAAGCGCCCGACGTCGTACTCGACCGAGGGCTTCGCCGTCCCCACCGGGCGCGAGGAGGAGTGGCGCTTCACCCCGCTGCGCCCCCTGGCCGCCCTGCTGAGCCCCGTGGGGCCCTCCGCGCAGCACCTGGAGGTGGTCGTCGGCGCCGCCGAGGGCGTGCAGCACGTGGTCCTGCCCGCGCAGCGGCACCGCGCGTACGTGCCCGGTGACCGGGCGGCTGCGGTCGCGTGGGTCGACACCGCCGACGCCGTCGACCACGTGGTCATCGCCGCCGGGGCTGACCTGGCCGAGCCCGTCACCGTCGCCCTGCGCGCGGAGGGGGAGCGCTCGGTGGGGCACCTGGTGATCGACGCCGGGCACCACAGCCGCGCCACCGTGGTCCTCGACCACACCGGCGGCGGCGCGATCACCAGCGGGGTGGAGGTGCGCGTCGGCGACGGTGCCCACCTGACCGTCGTCAGCGTGCAGCAGTGGGACGACGGCGCGGTGCACCTGGCGCAGCACGACGCCCTGGTCGGGCGGGACGCCACCCTGAAGCACGTGGCGGTGTCCCTGTCGGGCGCGCTGGTGCGGATGGGGGCGACCGTGCGCTACGACGGCCCCGGCGGCGACGCGACCCTCCTCGGGGTCTACTTCGCCGACGCCGGCCAGCACCTCGAGCACCGCTCCTTCGTGGACCACCAGGCCCCCAGCTGCCGCTCCAGCGTCACCTACAAGGGTGCGCTGCAGGGTGAGAGCGCGCGCACCGTCTGGGTCGGGGACGTCCTGATCGGCGAGGTTGCGCTGGGCACCGACACCTACGAGCTGAACCGCAACCTCGTGCTGACCCAGGGCGCGCGCGCCGACTCGGTGCCGAACCTGGAGATCGAGACCGGCGAGATCGTCGGGGCGGGCCACGCCAGCGCCACGGGTCGCTTCGACGACGAGCAGCTGTTCTACCTGCAGTCGCGCGGGATCGCCGCCGAGGTGGCCCGCCGGATGGTGGTGCGCGCCTTCTTCTACGAGGTGCTGCAGCAGATCGGGGTGCCCGAGGTGACCGAGCGGCTCGCGGCGGCCATCGACGTCGAGCTCGCCGGCGGGGAGGGCACCGCCGGCTCCGGCGAGGCGCCGCTGCCCAGCGTCGCCCCGCCCGTGGCGGTCCCCGCGTGACCGACCCGTGCGACAGCGGAGCCGGCGGATGACCGGGGTGCGCGTGTGCGCCGCGGACGCCGTCCCCAGCCCGGGCGCCCTGCAGGTGCTGGTGCCCGGTCCGCAGGGGGAGGTGCCCGTCGCGATCGTCCGCGACTCCGACGGCTCCTTGCACGCCATCGGCGACACCTGCAGCCACCAGCAGGTCTCCCTCTCCGAGGGGGAGGTGGAGGACGGGCGCATCGAGTGCTGGTTGCACGGCTCGCAGTTCGACCTGCGCACCGGCCACCCGGACTCCCTGCCGGCGGTCACCGCGGTGCCCGTCTACCGGCTGACCCTCGACGGCGCCGACGTGCTCGTCGACGTCACCGCGACCATCGACACCCCTGCCTGAGAGGACACGACTTGCCCACCCTGGAGATCCACGACCTGCACGTCAGCATCGCCGAGGCGGACGGCACGCAGAAGCAGATCCTGCGCGGCGTCGACCTCACGATCCGCTCTGGCGAGACCCACGCGATCATGGGGCCCAACGGCTCCGGCAAGTCGACGCTGGCGTACTCCATCGCCGGCCACCCCAAGTACACCGTCGACTCCGGGTCGATCACCGTCGACGGTGAGGACGTGCTGGCGATGAGCGTCGACGAGCGCGCCCGCGCGGGGCTGTTCCTCGCGATGCAGTACCCCGTGGAGGTGCCCGGGGTGACGGTCTCGAACTTCCTGCGCACCGCGAAGACCGCGATCGACGGCGAGGCGCCCTCGCTGCGCCACTGGACCAAGGACGTCAAGACCGCCATGGCGGGCCTGCGCATGGACCCCGCCTTCGCCGAGCGCAACGTCAACGAGGGGTTCTCCGGTGGGGAGAAGAAGCGCCACGAGATCCTGCAGATGCAGCTGCTGCGCCCGAAGTTCGCCGTCCTCGACGAGACCGACTCCGGGCTCGACGTCGACGCGCTGAAGGTCGTCTCCGAGGGCGTCAACGCCGTGCGCGCCACCGGTGAGACGGGCATCGTGCTGATCACCCACTACACGCGCATCCTCAACTACGTGAGACCCGACGTCGTGCACGTCTTCGTGGCGGGGCGCATCGCCGAGCAGGGCGGCCCCGAGCTGGCCGACGACCTCGAGGCCCGCGGGTACGACCGCTTCCTCCCCTCGGGTGCCTCCGAGACCGCTGCTGTGGTGACGGCATGAGCGAGCAGACCGCCAGCGGCGGTGCCGGTGTCGGCCTGGAGGACCTCGAGGAGGCCCTGAAGGACGTCATCGACCCCGAGCTGGGGATCAACGTCGTCGACCTGGGCCTGATCTACGGGCTGCACCTCGACGGCGGTCAGGCGGTGATCGACATGACGCTGACCTCCGCGGCGTGCCCGCTGACCGACGTCATCGAGGACCAGACCGCCCAGGCCCTCTCCGGGGTCGTCGACGGGCACCGCATCAACTGGGTGTGGATGCCGCCGTGGGACATGGGCAAGATCACCGAGGACGGTCGCGACCAGCTGCGGGCGCTGGGCTTCAACGTCTGAGCCGCCTGGTCGAGGTCTCGCCCGAGCGCTTCCCCGGATGGGTGGAGCGCTTCACCGCCTCCCACGGGACGCCGGTGGTGACCGTGGACGGCGCGAGCGTGGTGCTCGTCGCCCCCGACGGTGCCCGCGCGGAGCTCGAGGTGCCGTGGCCGCCGCTGGCCTCGAGCGGGGACGACGCGGTGGCGGCGCTGGCGGCTCACGCCGCGGCGTCCCGGACGGCGCTGCTCGTGCTCGTGCGCCGCGGCGGCGTCGCGGTCGGCGTCACCCGTGACGGGGAGCTGCTCGAGCACAGCCGTGCCACCGGGTACGTGCAGTCCCGCACCGCCGCTGGCGGGTGGAGCCAGCAGCGCTACGCCCGCCGCCGCAGCGGGCAGGCGGCCCACCTGGCCGGCTCAGCCGCCGACGCGGTGGTGCGCGTCCTGGACCGGGTGGCGGTGCCGCCACAGGTGCTCGTCCCGGGCGGGGACCGCGCGATGGTGGCCGCGGTGCTGGCGGACCCGCGCCTGGCCGGTGCCGCGGCCCTGCCGCGCGGCCCGCTGCTCGACGTCGCGGACCCGCGCCTCGACGTCCTGGCGGACGCCGCGCACCGGGCCCGCGCGGTGCGGGTGCGGGTCACCCAGCCCTGAGCGGTCCGCCCGTGGACCGCCCGTGGCGGCACGATCACCACGGAGCGGTCCGGGGCGCGGGGGCGCTCGCACCCGCCACCTCTCACGCCGTACCACCGTACGACGCCCGCGGACGTGACGCGGCGGTCGTGCCCACCACAGCGAGGACAGCGCGAGGTGGCGTCGCGGTGGAACCGCGGGCCGTTGACCGCGCCGGTGGTCGAGCAGTCGACGCAGCGGGACATGAACGCGGCCATCACCGTCGCTCCCGCAGCCACCCCGACCACCAGCGCCGCGATGGCTCGGAGGACGGTGGTGCTGGCGCGGGGTGGACTCGGTGGTCGAGTCCATCGACGAGGCCGGTGACGTTGCCGTCGATGAGGTGGTCGCCTGGACCGCGGATGTTCCGGGCGCTGCCGATCACGTTGCCGCGGATGGCGGCCGTTCCTCGCGCCGGCGGTGCGGGTGCCGGTACGGGGGTCGCCGCCGCGTTCACGAGAGTGCAGCGAAGAGCACAGTCCGGCCCCCGAGGACGACGACGCGCCAGGTGGGCACCTCGCCCACGAGGGTGCCTGATCTTCACGCGGAGAGCCTGGTACCTGCTGCGGAGACGTCGGTCTCACGCGCACGGCTGCTGGCGCCCCCCGCGGTGCTCCGGGGGGTGGCGGGCGCCCCCTCCGTAGTGCCTGGTGGGGGGACGAGACCTCCGGGATGCAGGGAGGGCCCCCGTCCTCGGGGAGGATGGGGGCGCCGGGTGGTGCGGGGGCGTGGTCCACGGATCTCGTCGGGTGAGGTCTCGGAGCCAGATGTCGACGGTGGCGATCCGGCGGTGCCGGGGTGGACGTGGAGCCGCTCGTCGGTGCGCAGGGCGATGGCGCATCGGGACTCGGGCTGGTTGATCGCCGCTCGACGGTGTTCCGATCCCGGTGGGCGACCGGGTCTGAGGCGGGCGGTCTGCCGCCGGCCGAGCCGCGGGCGCGGCGGTGGCTGGCCTGGTCGTCCTCGACCGGGATCGTGGTCCTGGTGCCGCGTCGGCGCAGGTGTCCGCGTCTCTCGGAGGAGTGCGCCTCGTCGCCCAGCAGCCGGCCCGGGCGGTGTGGGGCGCCCCGGTCCACGCCGTGGCAGGCGCAGGTGCTCCTGCAACTCCTCGGGGTGCTTCCTGGCTGCCACCACGATCACCGTCGTCCCAGGCGTGACGCTCGCCACCAGATCCGGTCCTCGACAGGGCTCGCAGGTGGTGCCGAGACACCTACCACGGCAGCCTCACCAGCCGAACCATCGCAGTGGTATCCTCGTGGTGTGCGAACTACCATCGACAAGGCCGGGCGGCTCGTCATCCCCAAGTCCCTGAGGGACCACGTCGGCCTCGGTCCCGGAGACGTCGACGTCACGGTCGACGGTGCGGTCCTCCGCGTGGCACCGGTAGCTGGTGACGACCTGGTGGAGGAGGCCGGCCGGCTCGTGGTGCCCCGGACCGGCGCCGTGATCGACGACGACCTCGTCCGGTCGCTGCGCGATGCCGACCAGCGCTGAGGACGAGGAACCCGCCGTCTGGCTCGTCGACACCAGCGTCGCCGTCCCGCTCCTGGTCTCCGACCACGCCAGCCACGGCGCCGTGGTGGAGGCCCTGGGAACCCGCCCGCTCGGGCTCGCGGGTCACGCGGCGTTCGAGACCCACTCGGTGATGACCCGGCTGCCGCCCCCGGCGCGTCGGACCCCGGCGGCGGTCGGGCGGCTGCTCGCCGGGAACTTCCCGCACTCGCGGTTCCTGGACGCCGACCGCGCGGGGGCGCTCCTGAGCGGCCTCGGACCCCGCGGGACCGCCGGGGGCGCCGTGTACGACGTGCTGGTCGCAGCGGTCGCCCTCGAGCACGGTCTGCCGCTCGCGAGCCGCGACCGCCGGGCCCTGGCGACCTACCGCGACCTCGGCGTGGACCTGCAGCTCCTGGCCTGACGAGCGCCCGCCCCGCTGCTGGTCTCCGACCGCACCACCAGCGCCGGGGAACAGCGGCGCACCGCAGGGCGCTGGTACGCAGCGGAGCACCCGAGCGGCGGTCGGCCGACACGCCAGACCCCCGGATGCTCCACGACCCCCGGAGGACGGACAGGACATGATCACCGCGACCGACGTCGAGCTGCGCGCCGGCCCCCGCCTCCTGCTGCAGGGGGCGAGCTTCCGCGTCGGCCCCGGCGACCGGATGGGCCTGGTGGGCCGCAACGGCGCCGGCAAGACCACCCTGACCCGGGTGCTGTCGGGGGAGACCCAGCCGGCCGGCGGCACCGTCACCCGCAGCGGCGAGGTCGGCTACCTGCCCCAGGACTCCAAGGTCGGCGACCTCGACCAGCTGGCTGCCGACCGGGTGCTGTCCGCCCGCGGGCTCGACGTCGTCGTGACCCGCATGCGCGAGGCGGAGCTGGCGATGGCGAGCGAGGACGACGCGGTCCGCGACGCGGCGATGGAGCGCTACCCCCGCCTGGAGGCGCAGTTCACCGCCGCGGGGGGGTACGCGGCGGAGTCCGAGGCCAGCCGCATCGCTGCGAACCTCGGTCTCGCGGAGCGGGTGCTCGGCCAGCCGCTCGGCACCCTGTCCGGGGGGCAGCGCCGCCGCGTGGAGCTCGCCCGCATCCTGTTCTCCGACGCGCGCGTGCTGCTGCTCGACGAGCCCACCAACCACCTCGACGCCGACTCCGTCACCTGGCTGCGCGACCACCTGCGCACCTACGCCGGCGGGTTGGTGATCATCAGCCACGACACCGCTCTGCTCGACGCGGTGGTCAACAAGGTGCTCTTCCTGGACGCCAACCGCGGCGTCGCCGACCTCTACAACGTCGGGTGGACGACGTACCTCAAGGCCCGTCAGACCGACGAGGACCGGCGCAAGCGCGAGCGGGCCACCGCGGAGAAGAAGGCCGGTGTCCTCCTGGCGCAGGCCGACAAGATGCGGGCGAAGGCCACCAAGGCCGTCGCGGCGCAGAACATGGCCAAGCGGGCGGAGAGGATGCTCGCCGGCGCGGAGGAGACCCGCCGCGCCGACCGCGTCGCGAAGCTCCGCTTCCCCGAGCCGGCGTCCTGCGGGCGCACCCCGCTGACCGCCGACGACCTCAGCAAGTCCTACGGGTCCCTGGAGATCTTCACCGGCGTCGACCTCGCGATCGACCGCGGCGCGAAGGTCGTCGTCCTCGGGCTGAACGGGGCGGGCAAGACCACCCTGCTGCGCCTGCTCGCCGGGGTGGAGACCCCCGACAGCGGGCAGGTGCGCCCCGGGCACGGGCTGCGCCTGGGGTACTACGCCCAGGAGCACGAGACCATCGCGCCCGATCGCACGGTGCTCTCGAACATGGTGACGTCCGCGCCGCACCTCGACGACACCCGTGTGCGATCCGTGCTGGGCTCCTTCCTGTTCATCGGCGACGACGTGCACAAGCCCGCCGGAGTGCTGTCGGGGGGGGAGAAGACCCGCCTGGCGCTGGCGATGCTCGTCGTCTCCGCGGCCAACGTGCTGCTCCTGGACGAGCCGACGAACAACCTCGACCCCGCCTCGCGCGCGGAGGTCCTCGACGCGCTGCGCCGCTACGCGGGTGCCGTCATCCTCGTCACCCACGACGAGGGTGCGGTGCACGCGCTCGAGCCGGAGCGGGTGGTGCTGCTGCCCGACGGGGTCGAGGACATGTGGACGCCGGACTACGCGGAGCTCGTCAGCCTGGCGTGAGTGCGCACTCACGTCAGGTGGCCGGTACCGGGGCCATCGCGGACGATGGAGATCCACACGCACTGCGGACGGGCAGCCGCCCGCGTGCGCCGGTCCACGACCCCACCGGAGCAGGAGACATGGCCACGGACATCAAGAAGGGCGCACGCATCACCGGTGACGACCGCTCGACGCTGGCGCAGGACCTCAAGAGCCGCTACGACGACGGCGCCAGCATCCGGGCCCTCGCGGCGGAGACGGGTCGCTCCTACGGGTTCGTCCACCGCATCCTCAGCGAGAGCGAGGTGTCGCTGCGCAGCCGGGGGGGTGCCACCCGGGGCCGCGCGGCCAGCTGACCCCCGGGGTCGTCATGACCCGGCGGTGGCGCGGGCCTCCGCGGCGTCGAGCGCGGCGTCCTCCGCGTCCTCGTCGCGGCGACGCCGGGCCCGCGCCGCCCGTCGCCGCTCCGCGTCGGCGCCGGCGGCCGGGTCCGCGGGGTCGGGGGGAGCCTGCTCGTCGCGACGGGTGCGGCGCACGTGCACCGCGAGGAAGCCCCACAGCCCGGCGGCGAAGACGAACCACTGCAGCGAGTAGCCCAGGTGCGGGCCCTCGTCAGCCTGCGGGCGGGGCGGCAGCGCCGGTGCCACGGGCGGGCGCGGGTCCTCGGTGACCAGCTGCCCGTACGCGCCGGTCCGCAGCCCCGCGTCGCCCAGCGCGGCGGACACCGACCCCGTGAGGTCGATGCGCGTCACCTGACCGGTCGGCGCTCCCCGGTCGTCACCCGGTTCCGGCGGGCGCAGGCGGGCGACGACGCTCACCGGCCCGGAGGGGGGGTCGGGGACCGCGTCGGGACGCGAGCCGTCGTCGCCCTGCGGGATCCACCCGCGATCGACCAGCAGCGCACCTCCCCCCGACGCCGCGTCCAGGCGCAGGGGCACGAGGACGAGGTAGCCGAAGACCCCGCCCAGTGGCCGGTTGCGCACCAGCAGGGTGGCCTGCGGGGCGTAGGTGCCGGTGACCGCCACGGGCGTGTACTCCGCGCCGGGAGCCAGCACCGCGCCCGGCAGGGCCAGCGGCAGCGCCACGGGCGGGGTGTCGTAGTTGGCGGTGACCTGGGCGATGCGCGCCAGCTTGCCCTCACGGCGGTCCAGCTGCCACAGCCCGAGGAGCACGCACCCGAGGGAGACGACCAGGGTGAGGGCGACGGGGCGCCACCACCGCCGGACGCCGCTCACCACCCGCCCCCGACCTGCGCGGCAGCGGCCGCGAGGTGGGCCGTCAGGACGCGGTTCGCACCGCGACAGGAGCCGGGGCGGGCAGCTGCGCGGGGTCGAGCACCTCGCGGAGGAACCCCCGCACCTGCAGGTGCTCGCTCAGCGAGGCCAGGTGCTCGGCGCAGGCGAGCCAGGTCTTGCGCCGCTCGGGGGTGTGGAGCCGGGGGTTGTTCCACCGCAGGGCGTGCGCGGCCGGGGCCCCGCAGGCCCGTGCGCTGCAGATCAGGTCCGGCGGCGGCTCGTGCTGGGCTCCGGGCATGACAGCGATCATCCACCACCGTCACCCCGGCGTCACCACCCTGACGGAACCCGTCCACCACGGCTGCACCCGCCGTCTCCAGTTCCTCTCGGTGCGACACCTGCCCGCCACCTCGGTGCGTGCGACCGGTGACCCGGGACGCTCAGGAGGCGCGGGCCCGGTACCGCGGGGACTCGTCGTCCGGCAGCTGCGGCACCGCGGCCGGCTGGTCGCTGCGGGAGCCCGGCGGGGGGTAGGAGTGCTGCCACTCGCCACGGCCCGGGCGGTCACCGGCGGACTCGTCGCGGACGACGGTCACCGGACCGAGCGCGGAGCGGGGAGCCGGTGCGGTGGGTCGCGGTGCGCTCGCGGCGCCCGGGGGGAGCAGCGCGGCCGGGGCCCGAGGGGCCGTCTCGCGGCCGGCGTTGGCCAGGAGCACCGCGACGTAGGGCAGGAGCACCGCACCGGCGACGAAGATCCACGACGACCAGTGGCCGTAGAAGACGAACGCGAGGACGAAGCAGACCAGGCGGATGCCCATCGACACCCCGTACTTCACCATGCGGTCGTGCACGTCGTCGCGCTGGCTGCGTCGAGCGGTGGTGATGCCGTGCACCTGCACGGCGGGCGCTCCCCGGCGCTCACGTCGCCACCCACCCGGACGCCGTCGTCCCGGGGTGGCTCGACCCGCGGGCAGGGACGGGGGGACGCTGCTGGGCACCTGCCAACGCTACGCCTGCCCCGGTCGGTGGGCACGGCTCTGCGGGGTGGGCTTGATCACCGTGCGCGCCGCGTCCGGGCCCGGTGCGGACCCGGTCACCGCCCCCGACAGCGCGACGACCCGATCGGCGTGCTCGGATGACGCCCCGACCCCGGGGCGCCGGTACGGTGCCGTCGCGCGCCGCGGGCGCGCGGACCAGTAGGCGGCGGGAGGAGCTGGGTCAGTGGTGGACGCGACGACGAGCCCGGGCCGCAGCGTGCTGGTGACCGGCGGGAGCCGCGGCATCGGTCACGCCGTCGCTGCCGCCTTCCTGGCCGCAGGCGACCGCGTGACCGCGACCCACCGCACGGGCTCGCCCGACGACGTCCCAGCGGGCGCGCTGGCCGTGCACTGCGACACCACCTCCACCGACAGCGTCGACGCGGCCTTCACCCGGGCCGAGGCCGAGCACGGGCCGGTGGAGGTGGTGGTCGCCAACGCCGGGATCACCCGCGACCAGCTCGTGATCCGCATGGCCGACACCGACTTCGCCGAGGTCCTCGACACCAACCTCACCGGCAGCTTCCGCGTCGTGCGCCGCGCAGCGCGCAGCATGGTGCGGGCGCGCCGGGGTCGGGTGGTGCTGATCTCCAGCGTCGTGGGGCTGACCGGCTCCCCGGGGCAGGTCGGGTACGGGGCCTCCAAGGCGGGGCTCGTCGGCCTCGCGCGCTCGCTGGCGCGCGAGGTGGGCCCCCGGGGGATCACCGCCAACGTGGTGGCGCCGGGGTTCATCGAGACCGACATGACGGCGTCCCTGGACGCCGCGACGCAGGCCGCGTACCGCGAGCAGGTGCCGCTGGCGCGCTTCGGCAGCAGCGCCGAGGTCGCCGAGGTCGTGCGCTTCCTCGCCTCGGACGGGGCGGGGTACATCACCGGGGCGGTCGTCCCGGTCGACGGGGGCCTCGGGATGGGTCACTAGAGGATGGGGCACTGATGGGTCTGCTCGACGGCAAGCGGCTGCTGGTCACCGGGGTCCTGACCGACGCCTCGATGGCGTTCCACGTCGCGCGCCTGGCGCAGGAGCAGGGGGCCACGGTGGTCCTCTCCTCCTTCGGGCGCCAGCAGCGCATCACCGAGGTGATCGCCCGGCGGCTGCCGGCGCCCGCGCCGGTGGTGACCCTGGACGTGCAGTCCGAGGAGGACCTGGCCGCGCTCGCCGGTCGGGTCGGTGAGCACGTCGACGGCCTCGACGGGGTGGTGCACTCCATCGGCTTCGCGCCGCAGGCCACGATGGGCGACGGCTTCCTCACCGCCGGGTGGTCCGACGTGTCGGTGGCGCTGCAGGTCTCCGCCTTCTCCCTGCAGGCCCTGGCGGTGGCCGCTCGCCCGCTGATGGTGCCCGGCGCGAGCGTGGTGGGGCTGACCTTCGACGCCTCCCTGGCGTGGCCGGTCTACGGGTGGATGGGCGTGGCGAAGGCGGCCTTCGAGTCGACCAGCCGCTACCTGGCCCGGGAGCTGGGGCCCTCGGGCATCCGGTGCAACCTCGTCGCGGCGGGCCCGGTGCGGACCACCGCCGCGAAGGCGATCCCCGGTTTCGAGACCTTCGAGGCCACCTGGGACGAGCGGGCGCCGCTGGCGTGGGACGTGAAGGACCCCGTGCCCCCCGCGCAGGCGTGCGTGGCGCTGCTGTCGGACTGGTTCCCCCGCACCACGGGGGAGATCGTGCACGTCGACGGTGGGGTGCACGCCGTCGGTGCCTGAGCGCGTCGGCGCCTGGCGCGGCAGGCGGTGCGTCACGCCACGACCGTCGCGGCGCCGCCGCCTCAGCCCGGGAGGAGCAGGAGCTTGCCGCTCGTGCGGCGAGCCTCCAGGTCGGCGTGGGCGCTCCTCGCGCGCTCGAGGGGGTACGCGCCCCCGACGGCGACGTCGAGCTGCCCGGCGGTGACCGCGGCGAACAGCTCCCGCGCCCGCCACGCCCGCTCGGTGGGGTCCGCGGCGTGGTGCGCCAGGGTCGGGCGCGTGACGAACAGCGACCCGGCGGTGTTGAGGCGCTGCAGGTCGAACGGGGGCACCTGCCCGGAGGCGCCGCCGAAGAGCACCAGGGTGCCGCGCACGCGCAGCGAGGCCAGCGACGCGTCGAAGGTGTCGAGGCCGACGCTGTCGTAGGCCACGTGCACCCCGGCGCCGCCGGTGAGCTCGCGCACCGCCGCGGGCAGCTCGCTGGGCAGGTCGGCGAGCTCGGTGTAGCGGATGATGTCGGCCGCGCCCGCGGTGCGCGCCAGACGCTCCTTGCCCGGGGTCGAGACGGTGCCGATCACCCGCGCACCGCGGGCGGCCGCGAGCTGGGTGAGCAGCAGCCCCGTGCCCCCGGCCGCGGCGTGCACCAGCACGTCCATCCCCGCCTGCACGGCGAAGGTCGAGGTCACGAGGTAGTGCGCGGTCATCCCCTGCAGGGGCAGGGCGGCGGCCACCCGGTCGGTCACCGCGTCGGGCACGGCGAGGGCGACGTCGGCGTCGACGGCCACGACCTGCGCGTACGAGCCAGGGGCCTGGTGCCAGGCGACGCGGTCACCGACGGCGGGCCCAGCGGGTGGGACGTCCGGCCCGAGGGCGACGACGCGCCCGGCGCCCTCGACGCCGGGGACGTGGGGGAAGTCCATCGGGTAGACCCCGGAGCGGCGGTAGACGTCGATGAAGTTGACCCCCGCCGCAGCCACCTCCACCAGCACCTGACCGGGGCCGGGCACCGGGTCGGGCAGCTCGGTCGGGACGAGGACCTCGGGGCCACCGGCCCGCACTGCCTGGATCGCGCGCACCGGGCCATCCAACCGGATGACCCGCTCGGGCACCCTGTGCCGATGAGCGACAGCTTCGACCTCCAGCGCTTCGTCGAGGCGCAGGACGCCGGTGGCGCCTACGACGCGGCGCTGCGGGAGCTGCGCGCCGGTCGGAAGCGCGGCCACTGGATGTGGTTCGTCTTCCCGCAGGTCGCCGGCCTCGGCCGCAGCGCCACGGCCCAGCACTTCGCGATCCCCGGGCTGCTGCAGGCGCGGGCCCACCTGGCGCACCCCGTGCTCGGGCCGCGACTGGTGGAGTGCGCCGGGGCCCTGACCGAGCTGCCGACGACCAGCGCCGTGGAGGTGCTCGGGACCACCGACGCCCGGAAGCTGCACTCGTCGATGACCCTCTTCGCTCGCGCGGCGCCGTCGGTGGAGGTCTTCGCCCGCGTGCTCGACCAGTACTTCGCCGGTGACCTGGACGTCGGCACGACCAGCCGCCTGTGAGGTGGGAGCACGCCGACCCACGGTGATGACGGCAGCTCGCAGCCGCACGACACGTCCCGCGTGGGCGCACCTAGGCTGGCGAGTCCTCGTCCACCGATGGAAGGAACGACTGGTGGAGCTGCACCCCGTACGCACCCACCCGTCGTCCGAGCGGCTGCCGCGCGAGGAGCAGCTGGCGTGGCTCCTGGCGCGGGTCGCCGCCGATCGCGCGCCGGTCGGCGACGACGTCGCGGAGATGCTCGGCAACCGGCTCATCGACAACGCCGCCGTCGCCGCAGCCTCCCTCGCCCGCGCCCCCGTCGTGGCGGCGCGCGCCCAGGCGCTCGCCCACCCCAGCGAGCGCGGGGCGGGCAGGGCCTCGGTGGTGGGGCTGGCGCCCGACGTCGGGGTGTCACCGGAGTGGGCGGCGTGGGCCAACGGGGTGGCGGTGCGCGAGCTGGACTTCCACGACACCTTCCTGGCCGCGGAGTACTCCCACCCCGGCGACAACATCCCGCCGGTGCTCGCCGTCGCCCAGCACGCGCGTCGCTCCGGGCACGACCTGGTCCGCGCCCTGGCCACGGCCTACGAGGTGCAGGTCGACCTGGTGCGCGCCATCAGCCTGCACGAGCACAAGATCGACCACGTCGCCCACCTGGGGCCCTCGGCGGCCGCGGGCCTGGGCACCCTGCTGGAGCTGGCGCCGGAGGTGGTCTTCCACGCGATCGGGCAGGCGCTGCACACCACCACCGCCACCCGGCAGTCGCGCAAGGGCGAGATCTCCACGTGGAAGGCGTTCGCGCCCGCCTCCGCCGGCAAGGCCGCGGTCGAGGCGGTGGACCGGGCGATGCGCGGGCAGACCTCCCCCACGCCGATCTACGAGGGCGAGGACGGGGTCATCGCCCGGCTGCTCGGCGGCCCCGGGCGCACCTACCAGGTGCCGCTGCCGGCCCCGGGCGAGGCGAAGCGGGCCGTCCTCGACACGTACACCAAGGAGCACTCCGCGGAGTACCAGGCGCAGGCCCTGATCGACCTCGCCCGGCGGATGCGCCCGCGGGTCGGTGACACCGCCCGGGTGAGCAGCGTCGTGGTGCACACCAGCCACCACACGCACACCGTGATCGGCACCGGGGCGGGTGACCCGCAGAAGCTCGACCCCACCGCGAGCCGCGAGACCCTCGACCACTCGATCATGTACATCGTCGCGGTCGCCCTGCAGGACGCGGTGTGGCACCACGAGCGCTCCTACACGCCCGAGCGGGCCCAGCGCCCCGACACGGTCGCGCTGTGGCGGAAGGTGACCACCGTGGAGGACCCGGAGTGGACCCGGCGCTACCACGCCACCGACCCCGCCGAGAAGGCGTTCGGGGGCCGGGTCGTGGTGACCCTCGACGACGGGAGCGTCGTCGAGGACTCCCTCGCGGTCGCCGACGCGCACCCCCTCGGCGCCCGGCCGTTCACCCGGGCCCAGTACGTCGAGAAGTTCGCTCGTCTCGCCGACGGCGTGGTGCCCGAGCACGAGCAGCGGCGCTTCCTGCGCGCCGTCGAACAGCTGCAGGAGCTGCCCGCCGGGCAGCTGCACCGCCTGACGCTCACCGCCGACCCCGGCGCCCTCGGTCCCCCCGACGTCGTCGCCGCCAGCGCGGAGGGGATCTTCTGATGCTCGGCTCCACGGTGAGCGCCACCGCGAAGCGCGCGGCGTTCCGCGCGGGTCTGGCGTCGGGGCGGTTGCAGCGCTTCCCGGGGGCCTTCTCCCCGCTGGTGGCGCGCGTCGTCGCCGAGACCGGCTTCGAGGGGGTGTACGTCTCGGGTGCGGTGCTGTCGGCCGACCTGGGGCTGCCCGACGTGGGGCTGACGACGCTCAGCGAGGTCGCCGCGCGCGGCGGGGCGATCGCCGGTGCCACGGGTCTGCCGACCCTGGTCGACGCCGACACCGGTTTCGGGGAGCCGTTGAACGCCGCGCGCACCACCCGGGTCCTGGAGGGCGCTGGCCTCGCGGGGATGCACCTGGAGGACCAGGTCAACCCCAAGCGGTGCGGGCACCTGGACCACAAGGCGGTGGTGGGCACCGAGGTGATGCGCGCCCGCGTCGCGGCAGCGGTCGGGGCCCGCACCGACCCGGGGTTCGTGGTCTGCGCCCGCACCGACGCGCGCGCGGTCGAGGGCCTGGACGCCGCGATCGAGCGGGCGAAGGCCTACGTCGACGCCGGGGCCGACATGATCTTCGCGGAGGCGCTCGCCGACGAGGCCGAGTTCGCGGCGTTCCGCGCGGGGGTGGAGGTGCCGCTGCTGGCGAACATGACCGAGTTCGGCAAGACCCCCCTGCTGTCGGCGAACACCCTGCAGGACCTGGGGGTGGACGTGGTGATCTACCCGGTGACCACCCTGCGGATCGCGATGGGCGCGGTCGAGGCCGGGCTGCGCTCCATCGCGGACCGCGGCACCGCCGAGCACCTGGTGCCGGGCATGCAGACCCGGGCTCGCCTGTACGAGCTGCTCGACTACGCCGACTACGCCCAGTTCGACGCCGACGTCTACGACTTCACCCTGGGGAGCCCTGATGCCTGATGAGGGCGTCCACCGCGGGCTCGCCGGCATCGTCGTCGACACCACGGCGATCTCGGAGGTGGTCCCCGAGAGCAACTCCCTGACCTACCGCGGGTACCCGGTGCAGGAGCTGTGCGCCTCGGCGAGCATCGAGGAGGTCGCGCACCTGCTGTGGCGCGGGGAGCTGCCCGACGCCGCGGAGCTGGCCGGTTCCCGCGACCGCGCGCGCGCCGCGCGCGCCCTCGACCCCGCGCTGGTGGCGCTGCTCGCCGCCCTGCCGCCGGGGCACCCGATGGACGTGCTGCGCACCGCGGTCAGCTGGCTCGGCCTGAGGGACCCCGTGACCCCCGCCGGCGACGGTGAGGTGCCGGACGCCGAGCGGCTCGTCGCGGCGTCGGAGGTGCTGTTCGCGCAGCTCGCCACCGTCGTCGCCCTCGACCTGCGGCGCCGGCGCGGGCAGCCACCCATCGCCCCCGACCCGGCCCTGGGGACGTGGAGGACTTCTTCCACATGTGCTTCGGGGAGCTGCCGGCGCCCGAGGTGCTGCGCGCCTTCGAGGTCTCGATGGTCCTCTACGCCGAGCACTCCTTCAACGCCTCCACCTTCGCGGCCCGGGTCGTCGCCTCGACGCTGTCGGACCTGCACAGCGCGGTCACCGGGGCCATCGGGGCGCTGAAGGGTCCGCTGCACGGCGGGGCCGACGATGCGGTGATGCACATGATGCTCGAGATGGGCGAGCCCGAGCGGGCCCGCGCGTGGCTGCGGGAGGCTCTGGCCGCGAAGCGGAAGGTCATGGGCTTCGGGCGCCGCGTCTACAGGGGCGGCGACTCGCGGGTGCCGACGATGAGGGCGGCGCTGGCCGGCGTGGTCGACGGCGGGCAGCGGTGGCTGGCGGTGTACGACGAGCTGGAGGCCGCCATGCTCGCGGAGAAGGGCATCTGGCCGAACCTCGACTTCCCCACCGGCCCGGCGTACCACCTCATGGGCTTCCCCACCGAGATGTTCACCTCGTTCTTCGTGATGGCCCGGATCACCGGGTGGAGTGCGCACGTGGTCGAGCAGCTCGGGGCGAACGCGCTGATCCGGCCCCTGAGCCGCTACACCGGGCCGCCGCAGCGCTCGGTGCCCGTGGCAGGCCCCTCCGCCCGGTGGAGCGAGCGGCGTCGGGTCAGCCCGTGAGCCGGGGGGTGGCGTGCGCGCGGAGGTCAGCGAGCTGCACGACGTCCAGCGCCCTCTCGTGGCACCCCTCGAGGACCACCGGTGGAGCCACGCCGTCGAGGAACGCCTCCTGCCAGCGGGCCGCGCACAGGCACCACCGGTCACCCGGCACGAGCCCGGGGAACGAGGGGCCCGGGCGGGTCAGGTCGTTGCCGCGCCCGGCGGAGTACGTCAGGAACGCCTCGGTCACCACGGCGCACACCGTGTGCGACCCGCTGTCGTCCGGTCCGGTCTCGCAGCACCCGCTGCGCGTCCACCCCGTCATGGGGTCGGTCCCGCAGCTCACCAGCTCCCCGCCCAGCACGTTGCTCGTCATGAGCCGCCCCTACCCCGCCGCAGCCGGTGCTCACGGCAGTGCCGCTGCTGGCGTCCGCTCGTGCGCGTCGTGGTGATCGGGGCCACCGGACACATCGGCACCCACCTGGTGCCCCGCCTCGTCGGCGCCGGCCACGAAGTCGTGGCGCTGAGCCGCGGCACCAGGGCTCCCCACCACCCGCACCCGGCCTGGGACGCGGTCGAGCGCGTCGCCGTCGACCGCGAGGCTGAGGACGCCGCGGGCACCTTCGCGGGGCGCGTCGCCGACCTGCGCCCCGACGCCGTGGTCGACCTGGTCTGCTTCACGCCCGCCTCCGCTGAGCACCTCCTCGAGGGTCTGCGCCCCACCGGCGCGCACCTGCTGCACTGCGGCTCGATCTGGGCGCACGGGCCGGCGGCGACCGCCCCGCTGCTCGAGGACGACGTCAAGGAGCCGGCGGGGGAGTACGGCACCGCGAAGGCCGCCATCGAGGCGTTGCTGCTCGATCAGGCACGCGCCGGCGGGGTCTCGGCCACCGTGGTGCACCCCGGCCACATCAGCGGTGCGGGGTGGCCGGTGATCGGCCCGGTCGGCGACCTCGACCCTGGGGTGTGGACGGCGCTGGCGACGGGCGCGCCGGTGCTCGTGCCCGGCCTCGGCGCGGAGACCCTGCACCACGTGCACGCCGACGACGTCGCGCAGGTCTTCGCCCGGGCCCTGGACCGCCGGGCCGCGGCGACCGGGCACGCGTTCCACGCCGTCGCCGACCGGGCGGTCAGCGTGCGCGGCCTCGCCGCAGCGGTCGCCGCGTGGTTCGGGCGCGCACCCGTGCTCGAGCACGTCGGCTGGGACGCCTTCCGCGCGAGGACCGACCCCGAGCACGCCGCTACCAGCTGGGAGCACCTGTGGCGCAGCCAGGTCGCCAGCACGGCGAAGACCCGCGCCGTGCTCGGGTGCGCGCCGGCGCACACCGCCGCGTCGGCGGTGCGGGAGGCGGTGGCCTGGCAGGGCCGCGCCGGCCAGCTCGACCTCGGGGGCCACCAGCTCTGACGCGCTGGCCGGTCCCACGCGCTGGCTGGGCCCCGTGCCGGCCGAGCCCCGCCCCGGTGGGCGCTCAGCCGGGACCGAAGCGCTCCACCCGCAGGGACCCCGCGGGCACGCCCACCCCCACGAGCAGCCGCTCGGCGTGCGCGGCGAAGCCCGTCGAGCCGCACACGTAGGTGCCCGCACCGGGCGGCAGCGCCGCCAGCGCCGGCGCCAGGTCGTCGGCGCGCAGGCGCCCCGGCGGGCGCGTCCCCCCCGCGGGGACCTCGCGGGTGAGCACCACGGTGGTCTCCTCGCCGTAGGTGTCGGCGAACAGCAGCTCCCCGCGGCTGCGCGCCGAGACCACCAGGCGCAGGCGGTCCGCCACGCCCGTGGCGCGGGCGTGGCGCAGCATCGCCACCAGCGGCACCACCCCCGAGCCCCCGCCGACCAGCAGCGCCGGTGTGTCGCCGCGCCAGACGAACCAGCCCCCGAACGGCCCGCGCACGTCCACGGCGTCGCCGACGCGCAGCGCGTCGTGCAGGAAGGTGGAGACCTCCCCGTCCTGGAGGCGCTCGATGGTCAGCTCCACGTGCCCGACGTCGCCCGGGGGGCTCGCGACGCTGTAGGAGCGCTCAGCGCGGTACCCGTCGGGGGCGGTGAGGCGGACGACGTAGTGCTGGCCGGGCAGGTGGGGGTGCCACACGGGCAGGGCCAGTCGGAACGTGGCGGCGCGCGGGGTCTCGCGCCGCACGGCCACCACCGTGGCGCTCTGCCACTGCCGGCGCGCACCCCCCGGCGGGACCCGCCGCTGCGGGTCGTCGAGGACGGGCAGCGGCGGCAGCTCGGGCAGCGGTGGCAGCTCGTCCACCGCTGCCTCCAGCTGGTTGGGGTCAGGGTGCTCAGTCACCGTCGTAGCGCTGCTCGAGCCACGGGTCACCCCGGTGGTGGTAGCCGTTGCGCTCCCAGAAGCCCGGCTCGTCGTGGTCGAGCACGCGCAGCCCCGCCACCCACTTCGTGCTCTTCCAGAAGTACAGGTGCGGCACGAGCATCCGCACCGGCCCCCCGTGCTCGGTGCTCAGCGGCTCCCCCTCGTGCTCCCACACCAGCCACGCCCTCCCACCGGTCACGTCGGCCAGCGGCAGGTTCGTGGTGTACCCGCTGTGCGACCAGGCCACGACGTGCGTGGCCCGCTCGTCGACGCCGGCCTGCTCGAGCAGGGCGTCGAGGGACACGCCGGTGAAGGCGGTGTCCAGCTTGCTCCAGGTGGTCACGCAGTGGATGTCACCGCGCCACGTCTCGGCGGCGAGGTGGTGGACGTCGTCCCAGGTCCAGGTGCGCGCGGAGGCCACCAGGCCGTCGACGCGGAACGTCCACCGCTCGGTGTCGATGTTCGGGGTCGCCTCGGCGGTCAGGACGGGGTAGCCGGCGCCCACGTCGTACTGGCCGGGTGGGAGCCGGGGGTCGCGCCCGCGGCGCCCGGTGAAGGAGGGAGTGCTGCTCACCTCTGACACGCTAGGCGCACGGCACCAGCGGCGAGCGAGAGGGCACCAGATGACCACGAACGAGCAGCTGACCGAAGCGGCGGCCCGACGAGCCCCAGCGGGCCTGGGGCACTTCGTCGTCGGCTTCGACGCGGCGTCCGGGTCGAAGGTGGCCCTGGAGTGGGCCTCCGAGCTCGCGGCGCGCACCGGCAGCTCGCTGCGCGTGGTCTCCTGCTGGGTGCGGCGCGAGGTGTGGGGCGAGAGCCAGCGCGAGCAGGCCGCCGGGGAGGTGCCCTCTGAGGAGGAGCTGGCCGCCGTCGCCCAGCGCCGCCTGGTCGAGGCCGTCCGCGCGGTGCTGGGGGACCGGGAGGGCGTGGAGTGCATCGCGGTGCACAGCGACGAGCCCGCGGAGGTGCTGGTGGCGCAGTCCGCCGGCGCGGGTCTGGTCTTCGTGGGCTCCCGCGGACGCGGCGGCCTGGGCGCGGCCCTGCTGGGCAGCGTCAGCGGACAGCTGCTCCGCGAGGCCGCCTGCCCCGTCGTCGTCGTCCCGCACCGGGTGATCTCCGTGCAGCCCGGGACGTGAACCGGCGGCTCGCGCTCACGCCAGCGCCTCCTCGACCTCCTCACGGGTGATGCCGAGCAGGTGCAGCACGCTGTCGAGGTAGGGGGCGCTCAGCGCCGTGTCGGCCCGCTCGCGCACGACGGGCTTGGCGTTGAAGGCGATGCCCAGACCCGCGGCTGCGAGCATGTCGAGGTCGTTGGCACCGTCCCCGACGGCCACGGTCCGCGACATCGGCAGGCCCTCGGCGGCGGCGAACTCGCGCAGCGCGTCGGCCTTCGCGGCGCGGTCCACCACCGGCCCGGTGGTGCGCCCGGTGAGCCGGCCACCGGCGACCTCCAGGGCGTTGGCGCGCACGTGGGTGATCCCCAGGGAGGTCGCCAGGGGCGCGACGACCTCGGTGAAGCCCCCCGAGACCACCCCGAGGGTGAAGCCGAGCTGGCGCAGCACCCGGCACAGCACCTCGGCGCCGGGGGTCAGGCGCACCGCGGCGCGCACCTGGTCGAGCACCGCCACGTCGAGCCCCGCGAGCGCCGCGACCCGCTCGCGCAGGGAGGCGGCGAAGTCCAGCTCCCCGGCCATCGCCCGCTCGGTGACCGCCGAGACCTCGGCGGCCCGCCCCGCGTGCTCGGCGAGCAGCTCGATGACCTCGTCCTGGATGAGGGTGGAGTCGACGTCGAGCACCACCAGGCGCCGCCCGTGGCGGGCGAGCCCGGCGGGGGAGACGGCCACGTCGACGCCGAGCGCCGCGGACCGGGCCGCGAGGTCGCGGCGCAGCGCGACGGGGTCCGCGCCGGAGATGTCGAGCTCGACGCTGGCCACCGGCGAGGACGACAGGCGGCGGATGCGGTCGATGTTGGCCCCGGCGGCGGCGATCACCGCGCTCACCTCCGCCAGGGCGGCGGGCGTGAGGTGCTCGGCGAGCACGGTCACGTGCACCCGGCTGCCGCCGCGGTGCACCTCGGCGGCGTCGCGGGAGGTGGCCAGGGCCAGGCCCAGATCCGCGGCGGCGGTCGCCAGGGCGGCCTGCTCCCCGCCGCCCGCGGTGGTGAGCAGCGCGAGGGTGAGGTGGCCGCGGACGACGAGCTGCTGGACGTCGAGGAGTTCGCCGCCGGCGCCGGCGAGGGCTCCGAGCACCGCGGCGGTGACCCCGGGGCGGTCGGCGCCGGTGAGCGTGGCGAGCAGCGCGGGGGCGGGCACCCTCAGGCGAACAGCTCGGCGACCGGCAGGTGCAGGCCCGGCAGCACGGCGCCGCCGTCGAGCTCGCCGTCAGCGCCGACGTGGAGCACGCTGCCGTCCGCCGCATGGACGACGACGAGCCGCTGCGCCGGGTGGACGACCCACACGATCTGCACCCCTGCGGCCAGCCAGTCCTGCGCCTTCGCCAGCACGTCGCCGGCCCGGTCCGAGGGGCTGACGACCTCGACCACGAGGTCGGGCGCCAGATCGAGGAAGCCGTGCTGCTCCTCGACGGGCGGCAGGCGGTGCTCGGCCACGAAGGCGGCGTCCGGCGCGCGCACGGTGTCGGGTGACCTGGCGATGCGGAAACCGGTCTCGGCGGCGACCACGACCCCCAGCGCCCGCTGCTCGACGTGCGCGTCGAGCCTGGCGGCCACGCGCACGGCGATGCGGCCGTCCCGGAACCCTGCCGGGGTCATCGTCCTCAGCTCTCCCCGCACCAGCTCGTGGCGCTGCCCGTCGTCAGGCAGGTCCAGCAGCTCCTCGGCGGTCATGACCGTGGTGGTGCTCATGACGAGGCGTTCGTGTCGTCGCGCCACGCCAGCCAGTCCCGCAGCGGCCCGACGTCGTAGCCGGGCCCGTTGGCGCTGACGGTGAAGAAGGTGACCCCGCGCGCGAGGAGGTCGTCGCCGGTGGCGGCGGGGTCGCCCTCGACGCCGCACGAGCGCTCCACCGCGCTCGGCTCGCGCCCCGCTTCGCGGCACCAGCCGTCGAGGATCGCGCTCTTGCGGCTGATGGTCTCCGCGTCGCCGAAGCCGTGCCAGATGTCGGCGTGCCGGCCGACCACGGCGAGGGTCTTGCGCTCCCCGCCACCACCGATCATCACCGGGACGTCGCGCACCGGCGGCGGGTTCATCGCCGCCCACCGCGCCTCGATGCGGGGCATCGCCTCGCCGAGGGAGGCGATGCGCGCACCGGCGGTGCCGAACTCGTAGCCGTACTCGTCGTAGTCGCGCTCGAACCACCCCGCCCCGATGCCGAGGATGAGGCGCCCAGCCCCCCCACGGGCGGAGATGTGGTCGACGGTGCGGGCCATGTCGGCGAGCAGCTCGGGGTTGCGGTAGGAGTTGCAGGTCACGAGCGCGCCGATCTCGACCCGCTCGGTCGCCTCCGCCCAGGCGGCGAGCATCGTCCAGCACTCGAAGTGCTTGCCGTCGGGCTCGCCGAACAGCGGGAAGAAGTGGTCCCAGTTCATCACCGCGTCGACGCCGAGCTCCTCGGCGGCGGCGACAGCGCGGCGGATGTCGGCGTAGTCGGCGTGCTGCGGCTGCACCTGCACGGCGACGCGCACCGGCCGGCGTCCCGGCGTCGGCGCGCTCACGTCCGCGGCCCCGCCGTCCGCGACGCCGGCGCAGGCGGCGCCGCCGGCTCCGGCGGCCGGTCCGCCGGGTGGGTGAGGACGGGCTCGGTCAGGGTGGCCGCCACCGGGTGGTCAGAGGGCGGGATGACCTGCCCCTTGCCGACGACGGTGATCCCCGACTCGGTCACCGTCAGCCCGCGCCGCCTGTCCTCCTCGGGGTCGACGCCGATCTGCACGCCCTGCGGCACGCGCACGCCCTTGTCCAGGATCGCCCGGTGCACCACCGCGTGGCGGCCGACGTCGACGCCGTCCATCAGCACCGAGCCGCTGACCGAGGCCCACGAGTGCACGCGCACGTTCGAGGCCAGTACGGAGTTCTCCACCAGCGCCCCCGACACCACGGTGCCGGGGCCCACGACGGAGTTCACCGCGTGCCCGATGCGCCCCTTCCACCCGTGGACGAACTTCGCCGGCGGCAGGGGCGGCTGCTGGGACAGGATCGGCCAGGCGCTGTTGTAGAGGTTGAACACCGGCTCCACGGAGATGAGGTCCATGTTCGCCTCGTAGTAGGAGTCGAGCGTGCCCACGTCGCGCCAGTAGGCGGCGTCGCGGGGGGTGGAGCCGGGCATGACGTTGTCCTTGAAGTCGTACACGCCCGCCTCACCGCGGTCGACGAACCACGGCACGATGTCGCCGCCCATGTCGTGCCGCGAGCCCTCGACGCCCGCGTCCTGGGTGACCGCGTCGACGAGCGCACCGGCGGTGAAGACGTAGTTCCCCATGGAGGCGAGCACCTCGCCGGGGGAGTCCGCCAGGCCCACGGCGTCGGTCGGCTTCTCGAGGAACGCGGCGATGCGCCCGGGGCGGGCAGCGTCGGTGGCGATCACCCCGAACTGGTCGGCGAGGCCGATCGGCTGGCGGATCGCGGCCACGGTGCACGGCAGGCCCGACGCCACGTGCGCGTCGACCATCTGGGAGAAGTCCATGCGGTACACGTGGTCGGCGCCGACCACCACGATGATGTCGGGCCGCTCGTCGTTGATGAGGTTCATGCTCTGGTAGATGGCGTCCGCGCTGCCGAGGTACCACTGCGGGCCCAGGCGCTGCTGCGCGGGCACGGGGGTGACGTAGTTGCCGAGCATCGTCGACATCCGCCACGTCAGGGTCACGTGCTTGTCGAGGCTGTGGCTCTTGTACTGGGTGAGGACCACGACCTTGAGGTAGCGGGCGTTCACGAGGTTGCTCAGCGCGAAGTCGATGAGGCGGTAGTTGCCGCCGAACGGCACCGCGGGCTTGGCCCGGTCGGCCGTCAGGGGCATCAGCCGCTTGCCCTCGCCACCAGCCAGCACGATCGCCAACACCTTCGGGGCCATGGGGCGACCCTAGGCCCGGGCGCGCGGCAGCGGCCAGGGGACGAGCGGGTGGACCGCCGCCGCGGGCCCGCGGGCGTGTTGCCGTGGGCCGCTACGGTGCGGCGCGTGCGCGTCGACGTCCTCACCCGCGAGTACCCCCCGGCCGTCTACGGCGGAGCGGGGGTCCACGTCGCCGAGCTGGTGCGGGTGCTCCGCGGCCTCGGGGAGCGCACCGGCGAGGTCGACGTGCGGGTGCGCTGCTTCGGGGAGCACCGCGACGAGCCCGGGACCACCGCCTACCCCGACCCGGCGGGCCTGGCGGGCGCGAACCCGGCCCTGGTCACCCTCGGGGTCGACCTGGCGATGGCCGCCGACGTCGCCGGCGCCGACCTGCTGCACTCCCACACCTGGTACGCCAACCTCGCCGGGCACGTCGGGGGCCTGCTCACCGGTGCCCCGCACGTGCTGAGCGCGCACAGCCTGGAGCCGCTGCGCCCGTGGAAGGCCGAGCAGCTCGGCGGGGGGTACGCCCTGTCGTCCTGGGCGGAGCGCAGCGCGTACCTGGGTGCTGCCGCGGTGGTCGCGGTCAGCGCCGGCATGCGCCGCGACATCCTCACCGCCTACCCCGACGTCGACCCCGGCCGGGTGCACGTGGTGCACAACGGCATCGACGCCGCCGGGTGGCAGCGCGAGGAGGGACCCGAGGCCGCCGCGGCGGTGCGCGCCCTCGGGGTGGACCCCGACGCGCCCAGCGTGGTCTTCGTGGGGCGGATCACCCGCCAGAAGGGCCTGCCGCACCTGCTGCGCGCTGCGGCCGCCCTGCCCGACGGCGTGCAGCTGCTGCTCGTCGCCGGTGCCCCCGACACCCCGGAGATCGCCGTCGAGGTCGCCGGGCTCGTCGCCGAGCTCCAGCGCACCCGCTCCGGCGTGGTGCTCATCGACCGGGTCCTCCCGCGGGGGGAGCTGTGCCGGGTGCTCAGCGCCGCGACGGTCTTCGTGTGCCCCTCGGTGTACGAGCCGCTGGGCATCGTCAACCTCGAGGCCATGGCGTGCGGCGCGCCCGTGGTCGCCACCGCCACCGGCGGGATCCCCGAGGTCGTCCTCGACGGGGAGACGGGGTGGTTGGTGCCGATCGAGCAGGTGACCGACGGCACCGGAGCGCCGGTGGACCCCGACGCCTTCGTCGCCGACCTCGCGGCCACCCTCGCCCTCGCGGTCTCCGACCTCGCCGAGGCGCGCCGCCGCGGGCAGGCCGGCCGGACGCGGGCCGTGGAGCTCTTCTCGTGGGAGACCATCGCCGAGCGCACGCTCGAGGTCTACCGGGCGGCGCTGGCCGCCTGAGGGCCCTGGCTGGCGCCCGCGGCCACCGCGAGGGCGCGCCGCGCGACGGCGTCGACCTCCCGCAGGGTCCGCGAGCGCGACGCCGCCTCGGAGCCGGTGACCGCCGCGCCATCGTCCTCGCTGGCCAGCGCGACGATGGCACGCACCCGGGCCGCGGACGTCGCGACCGCCAGGACGTCGGCGGGCGTGCCGGGTGGCAGGGTCGTCGCCCGGAGCGCCCCGTCGCGGACGGCGGTGATGCGGTCGGCCGCGTCCTCGCGCCAACGGGCGACGTCGAGGTCGCCCAGCGCACGGGTCGCCGCGGTGAGCGCGGCGCGGAGCTCGCGCTGGGCGTCGCCGACGGTGGTGACCGGCAGCGCCGCCGGGGTGTTGGCGTGGTGCGCGTGCCAGGTGGTCAGGGCGCCCGGCTCCCACGCCGAGCCGAAGGCGGTGACCTCGGGCACCAGGCCGAGCGCGCCGTCGGCGGTGCTGACGAGCACCGCCTCGCCCGCGTCGACGGCCTCGGCGGTGAACGGCGGTGGCCCGGCGAGCCCGCTGGGGTCACCCGGCGCGGGCAGGACGGCGCGCACCGCGGCGGTCGGGTGCAGGGCGGAGAGCAGGCCCGCCAGGTCGCGGGCGCCGGTCGGGTGCCCGGTGACGGCGTGCTGCTCGTCGGTGCCGGTCACGGCGGCGACGGCGTCGCGGGCGCTCGCGGCCCCGGCCGCCACCGCCCCGGCCCACGCGGCGAGCACGACCGACCGGGGGACGTCGAGCATGGGACCGAGGGTAGGCGGGCACGGTCCAGCGGGCGCCACGATGGGGGCGTGAGCCCCACTCGCACCCAGCGCCTCGACGCCCTGCCCTTCACCGGCGAGCACCGGCGACTGCTCGTCGGCTCCGGGGTGGGCTGGGCGCTGGACGCGATGGACGTCGGGCTGATCTCCTTCGTGCTGCTCGCCCTCGCCCGGGAGTGGGGACTCGGCCGGGGGACGCTCTCCTGGGTGGCAGCCGCCGGTTTCATCGGCATGGCCGTCGGCGCCGCGCTCGGCGGGCTGCTCGCCGACCGCATCGGCCGGCGGCAGGTCTTCGCGCTCACCCTGCTCGTCTACGGCCTCGCCACCGGTGCCGCGGCGCTGGCCACGTCGGTGGGCGTGCTCATCGCGCTGCGGGTGGTGATCGGCCTCGGTCTGGGCGCGGAGCTGCCGGTGGCGTCCACCCTGGTCAGCGAGTTCGCGCCGGCCCGCATCCGCGGGCGCGTCGTGGTGCTGCTCGAGGCGTTCTGGGCGGTGGGCTGGCTGGCCGCAGCGGTCATCGGCTACCTCGTCGTGCCGTACCAGGACGGGTGGCGGTGGGCGTTCGCCATCGGCGCCCTGCCCGCGGTGCACGCCGCTGCGGCGGCGCACCGCGTCGCTGTGGCTGGTCTGGTTCGGCATCTCCTTCGCGTACTACGGCGCGTTCATCTGGCTGCCGACCCTGCTGTTCGAATCGGGCCTGTCGCTGGTGAGGTCCTTCGAGTACACCCTGATCATCACCCTCGCGCAGCTGCCCGGGTACCTCGTGGCGGCGCTGCTCGTGGAGCGGTGGGGACGCCGGGCGACGCTGGTGACCTTCCTCGCGGGCTCCGCGCTCGCCGCCGGGCTGTTCGGGCTCGTCGAGGGAGCGGCGCAGGTGCTGGTGATCGGCAGCCTGCTCTCCTTCTCCAACCTGGGCGCGTGGGGCGCGGTGTACGCCACCACGCCGGAGGTGTACCCGACGCCGGTGCGGGCCACCGGCGCGGGCTCGGCCGCGGCCTTCGGGCGCATCGCCTCGATCATCGCCCCGCTCAGCGTGCCGCCGATGCTCGCCGCGGGCGGGCCGGGGCTGGTCTTCGCCGCCTTCGCCGCGGCGTTCGTGCTGGCCGCGGTGGCCGCGCTGGCCCTGCCGGAGCTGCGCGGCGCCGCGCTGGAGGACGCGCCACCGGCGGGCACCGCGGTGAGGGCCGTGGCGTGAGGATCGACCGCAGTCCCGCTGCGACGTCGCCAGCGTCATCGGCGTCCCACCGCTGATCCACGGGGTGGTCCCGCGCCCCGAAGGGCCGAGCACCGCGCCCCCGTAGGGTTCGGTCATGGCCGTCGCCCGTGCCGCAGCCCGCGCCGACGTCCTGGACCTCGACCGGGTCAGCGTGGTCCGCGACGGCGCGCGGCTGCTGGACGAGGTGGACTGGCAGGTCGAGGAGGGCGAGCGCTGGGCGGTGCTGGGCCCCAACGGCGCGGGCAAGACCACCCTGCTGCAGGTGGCCGCGACCCGCGTGCACCCGACCGGTGGCCGCGCGTGGGTGCTCGGTGAGCGGCTCGGCCGGGTCGACGTCTTCGAGCTCCGCCCCCGCATCGGGCTCGCCAGCGCCCAGCTGTCCGCGCAGGTCTCCCCGACCGAGCGCGTCGAGGACGTCGTGGTCACCGCCGCGTACGGCATCATCGGCCGCTGGCACGAGGACTACGAGCCCGGGGACCTCGACCGCGCCCGCTCGCTGCTGCAGCGCATGGGCGTCGAGGCGCTCGCGCGCCGCGCGTACGGCACTCTCAGCGACGGTGAGCGCCAGCGGGTGCTGATCTCCCGGGCACTGATGTCGGACCCGGAGCTGCTGCTGCTCGACGAGCCCGCCGCGGGCCTGGACCTCGGCGGCCGCGAGGACCTCGTCGGTCGCCTGGGGGCCCTCGCCGCCGACCTGGCCGCCCCCGCGTTCGTGCTCGTCACCCACCACGTCGAGGAGATCCCCGTCGGCACCACGCACGTGCTGCTGCTGCGGGGGGGACGGGTGGTGACCGCGGGGCCCGTGGAGGAGTCGCTGACCGCGGCGTCGCTGGGGGAGGCGTTCGGGGTGCCGGTGTCGCTGGACCGCCACGCCGGCCGCTGGTCGGCGCGCGCCGCCGCAGGTGCCCGGCCCTAGGGTCCGCGCATGGCCTGGATGTGGTGGGCGGTCGCGGCCTTCGTGCTGGGCCTCCTCGAGATCTTCGCCCTCGACCTGGTCTTCGCGAACCTCGTCGTGGCCGCCCTCGCCGGCGCCGGTGTCGCGGCTGCGGGAGGCGGTTTCACCGCGCAGGCGCTGACCGCCGCCGGCGTGGCCGCCGTGATGCTGCTGCTGGTGCGGCCCGTGATGCTGCGCCGCCTGCGCGTGGAGGCGGCGTACCAGCCGACCGGCACGCAGGCGCACCTCGGCCGCCCCGCGCGGGTGCTGGCCCGGGTCGACGACCTCGGCGGCCGGGTCAAGCTCGCCGGCGAGGAGTGGTCCGCGCGCACCTCCTCCCCGAGCGAGGTCTTCGACGAGGGCGCCGCGGTGCAGGTGGTGGCCATCGACGGGGCCACCGCCGTCGTCACCGCGGCCGCGCCCCCCGAGGGCGCCCCACCACCCACCCCGGCCTCGCCCCGCACGCCCGACGGAGGTACCCCCGCATGATCGACCTCGGCTCACTCCCCCTCGTGATCGTGCTCGTCCTGCTGCTGGTGTTCGTGGCCCTCACGGTGGTGCGGGCGGTGCGGATCGTCCCGCAGGCCTCCGCGCTGATCGTCGAGCGCCTCGGTCGGTACTCGCGCACCCTCGAGGCGGGGCTGCACATCCTCGTGCCCTTCGTCGACCGGGTGCGCGCCCGCGTGGACCTGCGCGAGCAGGTCGTCTCCTTCCCCCCGCAGCCGGTGATCACCTCGGACAACCTCGTGGTCAGCATCGACACCGTCATCTACTTCCAGCCCACCGACCCGCGGGCGGCGACGTACGAGATCGCCAACTACATCCTGGGCATCGAGCAGCTGACGGTGACGACCCTGCGCAACGTCATCGGCTCCCTCGACCTCGAGCAGACCCTGACCAGCCGCGACGAGATCAACGCCTCGCTGCGGGGGGTGCTCGACGAGGCCACCGGCCGGTGGGGCATCCGCGTGAACCGGGTGGAGCTGAAGGCCATCGACCCGCCGGCGTCGGTGCAGGACTCGATGGAGCAGCAGATGCGCGCCGAGCGCTCCCGCCGCGCCGTGATCCTCACCGCGGAGGGTGAGAAGCAGAGCCAGATCCTCACCGCGGAGGGGGAGAAGCAGTCCTCGGTGCTGCGAGCCGAGGGGGCCGCGCAGTCCGCGATCCTCCGGGCGCAGGGCGAGGCGCGCGCGATCATCCAGGTCTTCGACGCCATCCACCGCGGCGGCCCCGACCCCGCCCTGCTGGCCTACCAGTACCTGCAGGTGCTCCCGCAGATCGCGCAGGGTGCCAGCAACAAGGTGTGGGTGGTGCCCGCGGAGCTGACGCAGGCGCTGCGCGGCATCGGCTCAGCGCTGGGCGGGGAGGGCGACGCCGCGTGGTCGGCGTCCCACGACGGCGCTCCCCGGTCCGGCGCCCGCGAGCGGAGCGCCGAGGAGCTGGAGGACGCCTTCGCCGGGACGACGCTGCAGGACCCCGCGGAGGCGCTGCGCGCGGCGCGCGAGGAGGCGGCGGACGCGACGCTGGAGGCCGAGCGCAGCACCAGCGCCGCGCGCTCGGCGACCCTGAAGCCACCGGCGGAGCGGGCCCCGGTGCCAGCGGCTGCCGCCCCCGGTGTCGCGACCCAGGTCGTGGCCCCCGCGTCGCCGCCCGCCGGTCCGGGGCCGCCGCCCACCGGTCCGGGCTCGGTGGACGCCCCCGTCGACGGGGGCGGGCGGTGAGCCAGCCGCTCGGGGTCGGGCAGCAGCCCCTCGCGCGGCGGCTCAGCCCCAGCGCACCGGGAGACCAGGACATCGCCGCACCCGTCGCACCGCAGCCCCCGGTGGGCCCTGCGGGGGCGCCGGGGTGGGCGTCGGTGCGACCGACGAACGCGAAGGCCATCGTCGCGGTGTCGCTGCTGTGGGTGGCGCCCGCGGCGATCGTGTTCGGCGTGCTGGCCCGCCGGGAGATCCGGCGCACCGGGGAGGCGGGGTGGGGCCTGGCCACGTGGGCGCTGGGCCTCGGGATCGCTGCGGTCGCCGTGTACCTGCTGTACGCCGTCGCCGTCGTCGGGCTCTACGTCGTGCTCGTCGCCGGCGCCGTCGCCACGGGCTCGGTGACGGGCTTCGACTGAGCGGCAGGGGTCCTGGCCGTCGAAGCGGGCGATCGCGATCGAGGGCGGGAGCGTCGTGGAGCTCGAGGCCGACGGGATGACCGTCGAGAGCGCCGTCAGCACCGAGGCGCCCCTGCCGGGGGTGGACGACGACGACCCGGCCCGCTGGTGCGGGTGGGTCGGCGCGGGATCCTGGCTGGTGTGCGTCTCATGAGCGTCAGGACGTCCGGAGCCAGCCGTCGAGGGCGCGTCACCCGCCGGCGGGCTGTCCCCTCGATCGACGGGCGCGCTGCGGCTCAGTGCGCCGCGGGCTCGGCCTTGCGCCGGTGCACGGTCAGGCTCATGACCAGGACGACCGCTGCGCCCACCACCGACCCGACGACCGCACTGGCGAGCGTGTTGACGAGCCAGGCCACGACCGAGCCGATCGCGCCGGTCGCCGCTGCCGCGACCTCCTCGGCGTGGTGCACGAGCTCGTAGGGCGTGGTGAGCCCCAGCTCGTCGGCACCCACGAGCAGGATGTGACCACCGACCCACAGCATCGCCACGGTGCCGATGATGGTGAGCGCTGAGAGCAGTCGCGGCATCGCCGCGACGAGACCGCGCCCGAGCCCGGCCACGGCCCCGTTCTGCTTCTCCGCCAGGCGCACCCCGACGTCGTCCATCTTCACGATCAGTCCGACCACGCCGTAGACGAGCACGGTGATGGCGACCGCCACGACCGCGAGGGTCACCGCCCGGGAGACGAACGGCTGGTCGACCACCTCGTTGAGGGCGATCACCATGATCTCCGCCGAGAGGATGAAGTCGGTGCGCACGGCGTTGGAGATGATCGTCTTCTCGTCCGGAGGCGGCTGGCCGTCGGCGGCGTGGGCGTCGTGGTGGCCCCTGATCCTGCCCCACACCTTGTGCGCGCCCTCGTAGCACAGGTACGTGCCGCCGATCATCAGGAGCGGGGTGAGCAGGACGGGCAGGAACTGGCTCAGCAGCAGGATCACCGGGAGGATGATCAGGACCTTGTTGCGCAGCGACCCGACGGCGATGCGCTTGATGATCGGCAGCTCGCGCTGCGCAGCCAGGCCGTGCACGTACTGCGGGGTCACCGCGGTGTCGTCGACCACGACGCCGGCGGCCTTCACGCTCGCCCGGGCCGCAGCGACTCCGATGTCGTCCACGGAGGCGGCGGCCGCGCGCGCAAGCACCGCGACGTCGTCGAACAGGGCGAAGAGTCCGCTCACGGGTGCTCCGATCGGTCGGGGGAGGGCCGCCCCAGTGTGGGGGCCCTCCGCCCCGGTGACGACCCGGCCGGGCCGGGCCGAGCGCGCGTCCGTGAGACCCCCCGGGGGGTGCGGGCGGCAGCTCACCACACTGGAGCGGGTGACCTCCCCCCACCGCCCGGCGACGAGCGACCGCCGCTGGCTGTTCGCCGACCAGCTCGGCCCCCACTTCCTCGACGACCCGGCGCAACCGGTGCTGCTCCTGGAGGCCACCGCGGTGTTCAGGCGGCGCCGCTTCCACCGGCGCAAGGCCCACCTGCTGCTGTCGGGGCTGCGCCACCGCGCCGCGGAGCTCGGCGACCAGGCCCTGCACGTGCGGTGCGAGACCTACCGCACCGGGCTGGCCGACGCCGGGGTCACCGCGCAGGCACCGGTCAGCGTCGTCGACCCCACCACGTACGCCTCGCGCCGCTTCGTGCGCGTCCTCGCCGGGCAGGGGGAGGTCTCGGCGGTGCACGGCGCCCGCGGCTTCGCCGTCGAGGAGGCGCAGTTCGAGGCGTGGGCCGCGAAGGGCTCCGCCAGCCGCCTGGGCCGGTCACGCCTGCTCATGGAGGACTTCTACCGCGACGTCCGCCGCCACCACCGCCTGCTGCTGGACGCCGACGGCGGCCCCGAGGGCGGGGCGTGGAACTACGACGCCGACAACCGCGAGCCCCCGCCGAAGCGGGTGCGCACCCTGGCGGAGTCCGCCGGCGCGAAGGGCCTGCCCGAGCCGTGGTGGCCCGTCGAGGACGACATCGACGCGGGCGTGCGCGCCGACCTCGACGCGATGGCCCGTGACGGCGTCCGCTTCCTCGGCGACGACGGCCCGCGCCGCTTCGCCGTCACCCGGGGGGAGTCGCTGACGGCGCTGCGCCACTTCCTCGACCACAGGCTCGACGCGTTCGGCACCTACGAGGACGCGATGCTCGCCGGGGACCCGTGGATGGCGCACTCGATGCTCTCCGCGTCGATGAACCTCGGGCTGCTGCACCCGGTGGAGGCCGCGCGCGC
This sequence comes from uncultured Quadrisphaera sp., assembly GCA_964242735.1. GTDB lineage: Bacteria > Actinomycetota > Actinomycetes > Actinomycetales > Quadrisphaeraceae > CADCUY01. The sequence continues at coordinate 279,054 of CAXTAK010000001.1, forward strand.
CGCGGAGGGCACCTACCGGGAGGGCCGCGCCCGCCTCGCCAGCGTCGAGGGCTACGTGCGCCAGCTGGTGGGGTGGCGGGACTACGTGTGGCACCTGTACTGGCACCTGGGGGAGGATTACCGCGACCGCAACGCCCTCGGCCACACCGAGGACATCCCCGGGTGGTTCGCCGACCTCGACCCCGAGGGCGTGGTGGACGCCGCGTGCCTGTCCGACGTCCTGCGGGGGGTGCGCGAGGAGGGCTGGGTCCACCACATCCCCCGCCTGATGGTGCTGGGCAACTACGCCCTGCAGCGCGGGTGGAGCCCCCAGCAGCTCACCGACTGGATGCACCGGGTCTTCGTCGACGGCTACGACTGGGTGATGGTCGCCAACGTCGTGGGCATGAGCCAGCACGCCGACGGCGGGGTGCTGGCCACGAAGCCGTACTGGTCGGGTGGGGCGTACATCGACAAGATGTCCGACTACTGCGGGGGGTGCCGCTACGACCCGAAGGTGCGTCTGGGGGAGGACGCCTGCCCCTTCACCGCCGGGTACTGGGCCTTCACCGCCCGCCACGAGGAGCTGCTGGCGGCGAACAACCGCACCGCGCGGGCGGTGGGCGGCCTGCGCCGACTGCCCGATGCCGAGGCGGTGGTGGCCCAGGAGCGCGAGCGCGGATCCTCCGCGCCCTGAGGGCGGCGCGGATCGACGGTCACAGCTGGTCGTCAAGGGTTGACACCGCGCGTCGGGGGCGCTCTGCTGTCCGTCGTCCGGCGATGGAGCAGGGGGCGGTAGTCGATGACGACTCAGCAGGTGCAGCAGGAAGCCGGCCCGGTGCCGGACGGCCAGGTGGCCTTCACGGCCGTCGGGGTCAAGAAGCACTACCCCGGCGTGAAGGCCCTCGACGGCGTGGACCTCGAGGGCTACGCGGGGGAGGTGCTGGCGGTGTGCGGGGCCAACGGCGCCGGCAAGTCGACCTTCGCGAAGCTCCTGGCCGGCGTCGACACCCCGACCGACGGGGAGATCAGGGTCGCCGGGTACCCCCACCCGGTGCGCAACGCCGCCGAGGCCGACCAGGCGGGGGTGCTGATGATGCACCAGGAGCCGCTGATCATCGACGACTTCACCGTCGGGGAGAACGTGTGGCTCTACAAGCTGCGCTCCGGCAAGGACGTGCGGCCCTGGGCGCAGAAGGTCGACACCGACAGCGCCCGGACCCGCGAGGTGCTCGCCGGGGTCGGGCTGGGACACCTGCGGACGAACGAGGTCGCCCGCGACCTGGGCCCGGGGCAGCGCCAGATGCTGTCGCTGAGCCGGGCCGCCGTGACCCAGCACAAGATCATGATCCTCGACGAGACGACGGCGTCGACGTCGGAGGAGCACTTCAAGGACATCCTCGACCTGGTCGCCCGGGAGAAGGCCGCCGGCACGTGCATCATGTTCGTCTCCCACCGCCTCAACGAGGTGTTCGCGATGTCTGACCGCATCGTGGTCCTGCGCAACGGCACGCTCGTGAAGGTGCTGCGGACGTCGGAGACGGACACCGACGAGGTCACGACCCTGATGATCGGGGCGGCGCTGAAGGCCCTGGACCGCCCGGCTCCCGCGCAGACCGAGGGCACCCGCCCGGTGGTCAGCATCCGCGACCTGCGCGGCGGGTCCGCCGACGGCGTCTCCTTCGACGTCCACCCCGGTGAGGTCCTCGGCCTCTACGGCCTCGTGGGCAGCGGCCGGTCGTCCGTCGCCCGCACCATCACCGGCCAGAAGCCGGCGGCCGGCGGCACGATCAGCATCAACGGCGAGCAGGTGCAGCTCGACTCACCGGGGGCAGCCCTGCGCAAGCGCATCGCCTACCTGACCGAGGACCGCCGGCTCGAGGGCTTCGTCAAGGACTTCGACAACGGCGAGAACATGAGCCTGGTGGTGCTGCCGCGCATGGCCAAGGGGGGTGTCGTGCGGTCGGGCGTCGAGAAGAACCGCGTCCGCGAGCTCATCGGCGAGTACCAGGTCAAGGGCGGGCCGAAGACGTACACGCGCACCCTCTCGGGCGGCAACCAGCAGAAGGTCGTCGTCGCCAAGTGGCTGGAGTCCGATCCCGACTTCGTGGTGCTCGACGAACCGACCAAGGGCATCGACGTCGGCGCCCGGGCCAACATCTACGAGATCATCCACTCGGTGGCGGCGCGGAAGAAGGCCGTCCTGGTCGTCTCCAGCGAGGCCGAGGAGCTCCTCTCCCTGTGCCACCGGATCCTCGTGATGCGCGGCGGGCGGATCGTGGGGGAGTTCGACCCCGAGACCGCCGACACCGACGACCTCATCCGCACCGCGCTGACCGACCAGGCGTCGTCGCTCGCCACGGACAGCGCACCGATGACGACCGCACCCGAGGAGCCCCGTCCATGAGCGTCGCCGCCAGCGCACCAGCCACCCCCCAGCAGCAGCAGCCGCCGCAGGCCGACGCGCGGCAGCGCAGCGGCGCGCTCGACTGGTTGAAGGGCCAGTACGCGCTCTTCATCCTCGTCGCGCTGCTGATCATCGCCGTGCTCTCCAGCCCGGCGTTCCTGAGTCCCACGAACATCACCAACCTGCTGCTGCAGCTCTCCATCATCGGCGTGGTCGTCATGGCCCAGCTGATCGTGGTGCTGACCGGGGGCATCGACATCAGCGTCGGCTCGGCGCTGGGGCTGGCGGCGGTGCTGTGCGCCGGCCTGTTCGGCGGGAACAGCGTCGTGCTGGCGCTGTTCGTCGCCCTGGTCGTCGGCGGCGTGGTCGGCGCGGTGAACGGCTGGCTGGTCTCCTTCCGCGGGCTCGAGCCGTTCATCGTCACCCTGGGCATGCTCGCCCTGGCCCGCGGCCTGGTGTACGCGTACGGGCAGGGCATCCCCGTCCAGCCCGGCGCCGCGTCGAGCTTCGCCGCGATCGGCCAGGCCACCTTCCTCGGCATCCCGGTCCTGGCCGTCATCTGGATCGCCGTGGTGCTCCTCATCGCCTTCCTGCTCACCCGCACCGTCTGGGGCCGGCGGGTGTACGCGATCGGCAGCAACGTCGAGGCCGCGCGCAGCTCGGGCATCCCGGTGCGCGGAACCCTGTGGTCGGTGTACATCCTCGCCGGGCTGCTCGTCGGCCTGGGGGGCTTCATGTTCATCTGCCGGTTCGCGTCGGGGACCGCGCTGGCCGGGAACCTCCTGGAGCTCGAGGCGATCGCCGCGGTCGTCATCGGCGGGGCGCGCCTGTCGGGCGGGTACGGCAAGGTCTTCGGGGCCGTGGTGGGCACCATCATCTTCGGGGTCATCGCGAACCTGCTGTCGCTGCTCAACGTCTCGACGTTCCTGCAGGACGCCTTCCGCGGCGCCCTGATCCTCGTGGCGGTCACCCTCGCCACGGTGCAGCTCTCGAAGCGCCGCTCGCGCTCGACGACCCCGGCCACGAAGTGAGCGGCCGCCGGTCGGTGCGTGCGGCGGTGGCCGGCGCCGGGGTGGCATCGGTGCTGCTCACCACCGGGTGCGGTCAGCTGTACCCGAGCCGTCACCCCGCCGACGGGCCCCCGCGCGGCCCGGTCAGCGATGTCTCCGAGGTGCGCATCAAGTTCGCCCAGCAGCAGCTCGCCGCCCCGTACTTCGCGGCCATGCAGGTGCGGGCGGAGGAGATCGCGGAGGAGGAGGGCTTCACCCTGCTCTTCCAGAGCGCGAACACCGACCCGGTCATCCAGATGAACCAGATGCAGTCGATGATCGCGCAGGGCATCGACGCCCTCGTGGTCAACGCCACCAGCGTCGCCGGCCAGGCGGAGATGATGACGCAGATCGCCTCGCAGGTGCCGGTGATCTACATCGACACGAGCGTGCCGAACACCGGGACCACGAGCGTGCAGTCCGACAACCTCACCATCGGTCGGGAGTCGGGGAAGATCACCGCGCAGCGCTTCCTCGACGCCGGGACCGACAGCATCACCATGCTCATCCTCACCGGTCCGGCGACGGACGAGTACGTCGGGCCCGCACGGCGCCAGGGGTTCCTCGACGGACTCGACGAGGGTGGGCTGGAGTACGAGATCCTCGCCGAGCAGCCCGGGTTCTACGCGCAGGACCGGGGTCAGGTCGCTGCGGAGAACATGCTCGCGGCGAACTCCGACGCCGACCTGATCATGGGGCTCAACGACTCGATGACGTTGGGGGCGTACAACGTCATCGAGGCCAACGACGACTACGACCACGTCCTCGTCGCCGCGGCCGCGGACGGGCAGAAGGAAGCCCTGGCCATCATCGCCCGTGACGGGTGCGACAGCCGGTACATCTCCACCGGGTTGAACTCCCCGTCACTGGCGGCGGAGGACGCGCTGGCGATCGCGGTGGACATCGCCACCGGGGCGAAGACCCCGGCGGACTACCCGCGGGAGTCCTTCACCGAGGCGGTCGGCATCGGGTGCGAGAACATCGAGGAGTACTACGACCCGGAGAGCGTCTTCTAGCGCCGCGGCGCCGCCCGCTGGGGGCCCGGTGCCATCCGCGGCAGGTGCTCCGCGGGTGCCGGTCGCCCCAGCAGGTGCCCCTGACCGAGGTCGCAGCCCAGCTCGACGAGGGCCTCGCGCTGTGCGGGGGTCTCCACGCCCTCGGCGACGGCGCGGACCCCGACGGCGTGGGCGAGGCGCACGCAGCTGCTGACGATGGCGGTGTCCGCGAGGTCGCTGCCGAGCCCGGCGACGAAGGACCGGTCGATCTTCAGCTCGTCGGCGGGGAAGCGCTTGAGGTACGTGAAGCTGGAGTACCCGGTACCGAAGTCGTCGATCGACAGGCCCACCCCCAGCTCGCGCAGCGCCGTCAGGGTGGTCAGGGCCCCGTCCGCATCGGCCATCAGCGCGGTCTCGGTGATCTCCAGGACCAGGCAGCGCGCCGCCAGGCCGTGGCGCGCCAGTGCGTCGCGCACGCGGTCCACCAGCTCGGGGTCGGCGAGCTGGCGGATCGAGAGGTTCACCGCCATCACCCGCGGCGGGCGCCCGGGGCGGTCGAAGCCCCAGCGCACGGCCTGCGCCACGGCCAGGTGCAGCACCTGCCAGCCGAGGTCGCGGATCAGCCCGGTCTGTTCGGCGACGTCGATGAACTCCGACGGCGGCAGCAGGCCCCGCTCGGGGTGCTGCCAGCGCACGAGGGCCTCGGCGCCGTGGACCTCGCCGGTGCCCAGCACCAGCCTGGGCTGGTAGTGCACGCGCATCTGGCCGTGGGCGATCGCGGCGCGCAGCTGCCCCACCAGCTGCAGGCGGTGCACCTCGGGGTCGCGGTGCGCGGGGTCGTGCAGCTCCCACCCGCCACGACCGCGGGCCTTGGCCTGGTACATCGCCAGGTCCGCGCTGCGCAGCAGGTGCTCGGCCGCGCGGTCCGCCGCCTCCGCACCACCACCGCGGTCCCCGCGACCCGTCAGCGCCACCCCGATGCTGGCGCCGGTGACGACCTCGAGGCCGTCGATGACCACCGGTGCCCCCAGCAGGTCCAGCAGGCGCTGGGCCAGGGCCGCCGCCTCCCGCTCACCGTCGAAGCGGTCGAGGACGATGAACTCGTCGCCCGAGAGCCGGGCCACCGTCGCCGCCGACCGCACCGCCGAGCGCAGCCGGCGCGCGACCTCACGCAGCAGCAGGTCACCCGCGGCGTGGCCCAGGCTGTCGTTGACGGCCTTGAAGTGGTCCAGGTCGACGAACAGCACACCGGGGGTGGCGCCGGCCGCCGGTTCCTGCAGCGCCGTCCGCGCCTGGCCGAGGAGCCCGTCGCGGTTCAGCAGACCGGTGAGCCCGTCGTGGAGGACCAGGTGGTGCAGGGCGGCCTCGGCCCGCTGGCGGTGGGCCTCCGCTTCCTCGGCCTGGCGGAGCGCGGCGAGCAGCTCCCGCTCGTACCGGCGCCGGGCGTGGGCGCTGAAGACGATCAGCCGCACCAGGGGCGGCACCCCGGCGCCGCCCGGGTCGCGGGTGGCGGTGAGCAGGCACGAGCGCCGCGCCCCGGCGGCGTCGAGCACGTCCACGGCGAACTCCGCGACGGATCCGGTCATCTGCAGGGCCGGCAGGCAGTGGGTGAGGTACAGGATGCGGTCCCCCACAGGCAGGAGCTGCTCGACGCGGGTCCCCAGCAGGTCGTGGCGCCGGTGCCCCGTCCACGCCAGGAACGTGCTGTTGACCCGCACGATCGTGCCGTCGTCGCGTACGAGGAGGTATCCGCAGGGCGCGTGCTCGTAGAGGTCCTCGCCCTCCGCGGGTCCGGACGCCGGGCCGGGCACGGCCGCGGGCACCGCAGCGGCGACCGGTGCGCGGGAGGCCGTGGTCACCGGCGCGCGGCCAGGTAGCGGCGGATCGCCTGGGCCGTCTCGTCGGGGGCACTGATGTGCGGGCAGTGCCCGGTGGCAGCCAGCTGCACCAGCTCACCCGACGGCAGGTGGTCGACGACGTAGCGCCCGACCGCGTCCGGCGCCAGGGCGTCGTCGGTGCACTGCAGCACGAGCGTCGGGGTGCTGACCGAGCCCAGCACGCGCCGGCTGTCGGACAGGAAGGTCACGCGCGCGAACTCCCGGGCGATGCGGGGATCGGTGCGGCAGAAGCTACCGGTGAGCTGCTCAGCGAGCCCGGGATGATCGGCTCCCATGACCACCGGCGCCATCATCCTGGCCCAGCTGAAGTAGTTGTTGTCCATCGAGGTCATCAGCTCCTCGACGTCCTCGGCGCTGAACCCGCCCACGTACCCCTCGTCCGGGTCGTCGAGGTAGCGCGGGGAGGGGCTGACGAGCACCAGGGCGGCGAAGCGCGACGGCTGCGCGGCCGCGGCGGCCGCGACCACCATGGCGCTGATGCTGTGACCGATCAGCACCACGTCGCTCAGGTCCAGCGCGTCGCAGACCTCCAGGAGGTCGTGGGCGTACCCGTCCACCCCGGAGTACTTCGCGCTGTCGTAGCAGGAGGTGTCCGAGCTGCCCGACCCCACGTGGTCGAACAGGACCACGCGGTGGTCGTCGGTGAACCAGGGTGCGATGTGCCGCCACGCGGTCTGGTCGCACCCGAAGCCGTGGGCCATGACCAGTGCGGGGGCGCCGGCCGGGCCGAGGGTGACGACGTGGTTGCGGCCGATGACCTCGGGGGTGGGCGAGGCGGATCGTGGCCCACCGCCTCCGGTGCCATGACGGTGCGGCACCGGGCCCGGCCCGGTCATCGCCGCGCCCGGGGGGTCGTCGCGCCCGTCCGCAGCGTGAGCACCACCGTGCGCATCGCGCCTCCGCTCCAGGTCCCGCAGCTCGACGGAACCACTCCAGCGTGCCGTGGATCGGCTCCGTCGGCAGCAGGAGGGTACGGCGCCCCGGGCGACCTCGGTCTCGGCGCCCGTAGGGTGCCCCACCGTGGAGTGGTGGCAGCTGGTCGCCGTCGCCGTCGCCGGCCTCTCGGCCGGGATCATCAACTCCATCGCCGGGTCCGGCACCCTGGTCACCTTCCCGGTGCTGCTCGGGATCGGGTTCGCGCCCGTCTCGGCGACGATGACCAACGCCGTGGGCCTCTCGGTGGGCGGTGTCTCCGGGGTCTGGGGGTACCGGCGCGAGCTGGCGGGGCAGGGACGCCGGATCGCGCTACTGCTGCCGGTCTCCCTCACCGGTGCGCTGGTCGGGGCGTGGCTGCTGCTCCGGTTGCCCGAAGCCACCTTCGAGGCGGTCATCCCGGTGCTCCTGGCCCTGGCCCTGGTGCTGGTGCTGGTGCAGCCGGCCCTGCAGCGGCGTCTGCGGCGGCGGGCGGCGGGCTCGCAGGAAGGGGACGGGCGCGCGGTGGACGGGCGCGCGGGGGGCCGGGCCGGCTGGCCCTCGCGGCGCGCGGCGGCGGCGGCGGTGCTGGGCACGGGAGTGGTCGGGGTGTACGGCGGGTACTTCACCGCCGCCCAGGGCATCATGCTCGTGGCCGTGCTCGGTGCGCTGGTCGTCGAGGAGCTGCAGCGCCTCAACGCGCTGAAGAACGTGCTGACCCTCGGGGTGAACCTCGTCGCCGCGATCGTCTACGCCGTCGCCGGGGGGGATCGCGTGGACTGGGGCGTCGCCGGGCTCCTCGCCGCCTCGAGCCTGGTCGGGGGCGCGCTGGGGTCCAGGATCGGTCGCCGACTGCCCGCGCCGCTGCTGCGGGGGTTCATCGTGGTGGTGGGCCTGGCGGCGATCGTGGTGATCGTCGGGCGGTGGTGAGTCGAGGGGTGAGCCCGGGGGGCGCCGCAGCCGTCGGCAGCGTCGTGGAGGTCAGCGACCCCGCTGACGCGCGTCTCGCCGACTACGCGTCCCTGACCGACGTCGCGCTGCGCCGCCGCCTGGAGCCGGCGGGCGGGCTGTACATGGCCGAGTCCACGCAGGTGGTGCGGCGGGCGCTGGCGGCCGGGCACCGCCCGCGCTCGCTGCTGCTGGCCCCGCGCTGGGTGGACGACGCCGCGGACGTCGTGGCCGCCGTCCGCGCCGCCGGGGCCGACGTGCTGGTGGCGCCGGAGGCGGTGCTGGCGGCCACCACGGGGTTCCACCTGCACCGCGGGGCGATCGCGGCGATGCACCGCCCGGCCCTGCCGAGCGCGCGGCAGCTGCTCGACGCGCTGCCGGACGCACGGCGGCTGCTGGTGCTCGAGGACCTCGTCGACCACACCAACGTCGGGGCGGCGTTCCGCTCCGCCGCGGCGCTCGGGGTCGATGCGGTGCTGGTCACCCCGCGCTGCGCGGACCCGCTGTACCGGCGCAGCGTGCGGGTCAGCATGGGCACCGTGCTCGCTGTGCCGTGGACGCGCCTGGAGCCCTGGCCGGCAGGCCTGGGGCTCCTGCGCGAGCGGGGGTACCTCGTCGCGGCGCTGGCGCTGTCCGGGACCGCGGTGCCCCTGGATCAGCTGGAGGCCAGGGTCCGCGCCGACCCGGACCTGCGCCTCGCCCTGGTGCTGGGCACGGAGGGCGATGGGTTGGCGCCGTCGACGGTGGCCGGCGCCGATCTCGCGGTGCGCATCCCGATGGCCGGGGGCGTCGACTCCCTCAACGTGGCCGCCGCCGCCGCTGTCGCGGTGCACGCCCTGCGCCCGCGGCGGTGACACCGCCGAGCGGCACCGCCGCGGGCCGTCCGCGCAGGGTCTCGCCCGCCTCGGCCCGACGCGACCCCTGCCAGCCTCCTGCGGGCCGCCCGCTCGTGCCGCGCCGACCCCCCGTGCCGCAGACGGACCTGCCCCACGTCACCGTGGAGCTGGAGCCTCCACCGCGGGGCCTCACGGGCCTGGCGGCGGACGCCCTGAAGCATCTCGTCGCGTGCGGGCACGCCGTGACCTCGATCTCCGGCGTGACCGTCGCTGTCTCGGACCACCACGCCGTCCTCGGGGTGTGGCCGCCGTGGCCACGGGCCGAGGACGGCGACGGCGCGGGAGCGAGTCGATGACCCGGGGGAGCGAGCGGCCCGCACCTGCCGATCAGCGCACCAGCCCCCGCAGCGCCACCCACGCGGGCAGGGCGTAGGCGAGCACCACCGGCGCGGCGCCGGTGACCTCCAGGGTCGTCGCGCTGCCGCGACCGTCACCGGTGACGGTGTGCACCAGGAGCAGGCCGGCCAGCGCGCCGACCGCGCCCGGCACCGGCAGCACCGCGCGCGTCGGGACGACGCTCCAGGACCACCGGCGCGATGCCGGGTCGACGTCGCCGACGACGAAGCGCACCGCCAGCATCGGGAGCCCCAGCACGGGCAGCCCGTCCACGGTGCCGCGCGCCCCCACGGCCAGACGCCGAGCGGTGCGCCCGCCGGGGGCCGGCGGGTGGCAGGCCGGGGCGCCGTCGAGGTGCACGGCGCTGATCTGCGGGCACCACGCGGGCCAGCGGTCGACGTCGGCGTAGCGCTCCCACGCCGCGTCCGCCGGCGCCGGACCGCTCGCGCGCAGCACCACCCTCACCGAGGGGTGTAGGTGCCCGTCAGGGTCGCGCGGGCCAGCACGTGCCCGAGCCCGAGGAACGCGGCCACCGTCGGCGTCGCCCCGTCGGGCACCCCGACCTCCTCGCCGGTCGCGTCGAGGGCGTGGACGGCGAAGACGTACCGGTGCACGCGGTCCCCGGCCGGCGGCGCGGCCCCGGTGAAGCCCCGCCCGCCCGTGTCGTTGTGCAGCGCCGTCGCCCCGGCGGGCAGGGCGTAGCCCTCCGCGCCGGCGTCGGCGGGCAGCTCGGTGGTGCCCACGGGCAGCCCCACCACGCTCCAGTGCCAGAAGCCGGCGGGGGTGGGGGCGTCGGGGTCGAAGACGTCGAGGCGGAAGCTGCGCGTCCCCTCGGGCGCCCCGGACCACCGCAGGTGCGGGCTGGTGCTGCCGGCGTCGGCGGCGGCGCTGGGCGGCAGGGGAGCGCCGGCGGTGAAGTCGTCGCTGACGAGGTCGAAGGAGGGCACGGCGGGCAGGAGGCCGTAGGGCTCGGGGGCCAGGGGTCGGTCGAGGTTCACGGCTGCGTCGTCCCCCGGGGCCCGTGGTCCTGGCTGGGTGGACCCACGTCGGGGCCCCCGTCGCCCGCTCCACCGGCCGCGTAGCCGGGCAGCTGGGCGCTCGACCCCGCGTCCGGGTCGTCCTCGGCGGCGTCCAGGGGCAGGTCGGGCTCGCTCATGGACCCACCCTGCCGCCGCCGGTCCGCCAGCGCGAGCCGTCACCCGACGGGCGCGCGGGGGCCCCGCACCCGCCGCAGCGGTTAGCGTCAGGGGTGTGAGCCGCCCCCTGGACGTCGCGGTGGAGCCCCCCGCGACCGCCGTCGCCCCACCGAGCGAGGACTTCGGCCTGACAGGGCTCGCGGGGTGGGTCGCCGACTCGATGGCGGCCCTGGGGGCCCCGGGCGTGGGGGCCATGACGTTCCTGGAGACGGTCTTCCCGCCCATCCCCAGCGAGGTGGTGCTGCCCCTGGCGGGGTTCCTGTCCTACCAGGGGTCGATCGACCTGGTCGCCGCCTTCACCGCCGCCACGCTCGGGTCGCTGCTCGGGGCGCAGCTCCTCTACGAGGTGGCGCGCCGCATCGGGGTCGACCGGTCCATCCGCCTGCTGGCGGTGATGCCGCTGGTCGACCGCGACGACGCGCAGCAGGCGCAGGAGTGGTTCGTCCGGCACGGCCGCGGCGCGGTCTTCTTCGGCAGGCTCATGCCCGGCGTGCGCAGCCTGATCTCCCTGCCGGCCGGTGCCAGCGGGATGCACCGCGGTCAGTTCGCGGTCTACACCGCGCTCGGCAGCGCCGTGTGGAACGCCCTGCTCATCGGCGGCGGGTACGCCCTCGGCAAGCAGTGGACGCGCGTGGAGGGGTACACCGCGTACGTGAAGTACGCCGTGTACGCCGCGATCGCCGTCGCGCTGGTCCTCCTGGTGGTGCGCCGGGTCCGCAAGCACCGGGCGGGGCTCACCGACGCCGCCGCGGAGCGGGCCCGCGACGGCGCCCAGTAGTTCCGGCTCGGGTGGCGCCCGGCTGCGGGGCCACGGGTCGCGGCACCGCGACCGGCCGCGGTGACCCGAGCCGCTCCGGTGAGCACCGACCCCGCGCCGGACACGCGCTGCTCGTCAGCGCGGAGGCGTTCGAGGCGTGCTGCCGCCAGCACTGCTGGGCGGTCAGCCGCTTCGTGGGCCCGGCGCTCGGGGGACCAGCCCGAGGACGTCCACGTCCTCGTCGCCGACGTCCTCGCCACCGCCTGGCGCCGCCGCCGCGACGTGCCGCCAGAGGCGCTGGCGTGGCCGTACGGCGTGGCCCGCCACGTGCTGGCCGACGGGCACCGGCGCCGAGCCCGGCAGCGACGGCTCACCCGGCGCTCGAGCACGGCCCGCCACGAGCCCGGTCGTGGACCGGGCCCGCCGGTCGACTCGGCGACGCGGTCGACGGGGCCGTGGTGTCCCTTCCCGAGGCCGACCGGCAGGTGCTGCGCCCGGCCGCCTGGGAAGACCTCACGACGGAGGAGCTCGCGGTGGCCCCGCACTGCCCCCGCCCGGCGCTGGAGCCAGGGCGCGAGAGGAACGGCACGACCACCACCGGGGCCGCTGACGAGCTCGGGGCCCTGCGCCGGCGCGATCCCCGCGTCCGCGACCGGGGGCGCTGCCGCGACCGCGCCGCTGGACGTCCGCGCCGAGCGGGACCTCGCTGCGCCGACCACCGCGGCGGGCCCGTCGTCGGTGTGCCGTGGTGGCACCCCGGGTCGGCGGCCCCGCGGAAGCGGTGGCTGCGCACCGCGGCAGACCAGCGGGAACACCCGCTGCCCCCGCGCGCTTGCACCTGTCGTGGCGAAGGACGGGATGACCCTGCTGGCTCGCATGGAGCGCAGGCTCATGCACCTCTTCGGTCCCGCCGACGTCCGAGCGGCGGACTCCCGCCGTCCCGCACCCCTGGTCCCGCCGGCCGCCACGGGTCCCGTGATCATCGGCGAGTTCGAGCGCCCGGAGGACCCGCGGGCCTGAGGTAGGCCCGCGTCGACGCGGCACCGGCCGACGCCCCCAGCGGCCGTCCGAGCGCCCGTGGATGCCGACAGGGTCCACCCCTGGGACGATGGGTCCGCCGCCGGCCCACGACCGTCACCCCCCGCACTGCACCACGCCCCGAGCGCCCACCGATCAGCACCAGGAGCACCCCGCATGACCCAGGCCGTCACCGAGGCCCCCGTCCAGCTCTTCCTCGAGGCACCCGTGGGGCAGCCCGCTGGGGACCTCGACGACGCCGCAGTCGACCCCGCGGGCGCTGAGGACGCCGCCGTGGTCGAGCCCGGAGCGGCTGCGCCGGGTGGTGGGGCTGCGCCGGCGGAGCCGGCCGTGGTGGCCGAGGCCGTGGTGGGTGAGCCCGCGGTGGCCGAGCGCGCAGGACAGGAGCCCGACCCCGCGACACTGGATCACGTGTCCTTCGACGACCTCCAGCTGCGCCCTGAGCTCCTGCAGTCCCTGACCGGGCTCGGGTACGAGGAGCCCACCCCGGTGCAGCGCGAGGCGATCCCCGTGCTGCTCACCGGGCGCGACGTCGTCGGCCAGGCCGCCACCGGCACGGGCAAGACCGCCGCGTTCGCGCTGCCGATCCTCGAGCAGCTCACCTGGCGCCGCGGGAAGAACCCCACCGCGCTGGTCCTGGTGCCGACCCGCGAGCTCGCGATGCAGGTCGCCGAGGCCTTCGAGCGCTACGGGGAGCACCTGAAGGCCCGGGTGCTGGCCGTCTACGGCGGTCAGCCCATCGTCGGGCAGCTCCGCCAGCTCGAGCGCGGCGTCGACGTCGTCGTCGCCACCCCGGGTCGCGCGATCGACCACCTCGAGCGCGGGTCCCTCAGCCTCGACGACGTGCGGGTCGCGGTGCTCGACGAGGCCGACGAGATGCTCGACATGGGCTTCGCGGAGGACATCGAGGCCATCCTCGAGCGCACCCCCGCCGGCCGGCAGACGGTGCTGTTCTCCGCGACCATGCCGCCGCGGACCGCGGCGATCGCCGCCCGCCACCTCACCGACCCGGTGCGCCTGCGCATCGCCCGGGAGGAGGCGCCCGTGGGCGAGGCGCCCAAGGTGCGCCAGACGGCCTACCTCGTGGCCCGGGCGCACAAGGCGGCGGCCCTGGTGCGCGTGCTCGACGTGGAGGCTCCCGCCTCGTCCATCGTGTTCTGCCGCACCCGCGGTGACGTCGACTCACTGACCGAGGCGCTCAACGCGCGCGGCTACCGGGCCGAGCCCCTGCACGGGGGCATGAGCCAGGAGCAGCGCGACAAGGTCATGGGCCGCCTGCGCTCGGGGACCGCCGACCTCCTCGTCGCCACCGACGTCGCGGCCCGCGGCCTGGACGTCGACCAGCTCACCCACGTCGTGAACTACGACGTCCCCGCCGCGCCGGAGTCGTACGTGCACCGCATCGGGCGCATCGGTCGCGGCGGGCGCGAGGGCGTCGCCCTGACGCTGGCCGACCCGCGCGAGCAGCGGATGCTCTCCGTCGTCGAGCGGGTGACCGGCCAGCGCATCGAGGTGCGCGCGGTGCCCGATGTCGCGGAGCTGCGCGCCTCGCGCCTGACGCGTCTGCGCACCGCGGTCACCGACGAGCTCAGCGCCTCGCGCGCCGACGCCACCGGGCTGGACGCCGCCCGCGCGGTGGTCGCGGACCTGGTCGCCGCCGGTGGGCCCGACGGCGCCGCGCTGGACCCCGTCGACGTCGCCGCCGCGGCCCTGCGCCTGGTGGGCAGCGCCCGGGGCGATGGCGGCGCTGACGACGCGGAGATCCCCTCCCCGCCCTCCCGCGGCCAGGGCAGGTCCGAAGGGCGGTCCGACGGGCGCGACCCTCGCCCCGACGCCCGCGGCGGGGAGCACCCCGCCCGCCCGTCCCGCAGCGGGGAGGGCGGCCGGGGGCGGCGCGGAGAGGCCCCCGCACCGGGCAAGACCCGGCTGTTCATCGGCGTCGGCGCCCAGGCCGGGGTGCGCGTCGGTGACCTCGTGGGCGCGATCGCCAACGAGACCGGCCTGCCCGGCCGGCAGATCGGCCCGATCGAGCTGGGCCCGCGCTTCGCCCTGGTCGACGTGCCGGACGCCTCAGCGGACGACGTCATCGCCAAGCTGTCGGCCAGCACCATCAAGGGCCGCCACGCCACCGTCCGCCGCGAGCGCTTCTGAGCGGGGGCGTCGTGGGCGTCGGGCGGCGGGCCATCACGCAGAGCCGGATCGTCGCGGCGCCGCCGGAGGTGGTGCACGACCTGCTGACCGACGTCGCGGCGTGGGCGCTGTGGTCTCCGCACGTGGCGAGCACCGATCCGTCGTCGGGGCGCGTCCACGCCGGGTGGCACGGGCGGGTGCGACCGTGGTTCGGTCCGGCGACCACGATGGAGGTCACCGAGGTGCTGCCCGACGGGGGGATGCGGTGGCGCACCAGGGCCGCTGGCCACGAGCTCTCCTACGAGCAGCTCATCGGGCCGGCGGGTCCCAGCGGCACGTGCGAGGTGGTCTTCACCGCGCGGGTGAGCGGGCCGGTCGGGCCCGTGGTGCAACGCCTCGCCGCGCCGCTGTCCGCCCTCGGGCAGCGGCGCAGGCTCGCGCGACTGGCGCTGCTCGCCGAGCGGCTGGCCCGCTGACACCACGGGCCCGCTGGGCGCCGCCACCTCGTCACAGCCCCCTCACCCGTAGCCGACGCCCGAGCGGCGGCTGGGTGACCTCGCCACCGCGGACAGCCGCGCGGGCACGAGGGGCTCCGCGGCGTCCCACCACGCCTGCGCCGAGCGCGCCCGGGCGCGCGCCGCCTCGTGCGGGAGCCGCACCAGCACCGAGCTCGCCGGACCGTCCCCGCTCGCCTCCAGGGAGTACCCGAACAGGTGCACCTGCCCCCCGGTGGTGATGAGCACGCGGTCGTGGACCTCCGCCTCCCCCGAGACCCTGACCTCGACGGGGCGCTGCGGCGCGCTGCTGCTGAGGTGGATGGCCATGTTGGCCAGCACCTCCCGGCTGGCGCCGTCGTGCTGCTGGGTCAGCACGCGGGTGATCTCCGTGGTGGTGACCAGCTGGGCCAGCTGCTCCAGGCGGATGTGGGGGTCGACCAGCAGCGCGTCACCCGCCCGCGCGAAGCGACCCAGCAGGCGCTGGTAGGCGAGGGAGTCCTCGCCGTCGAGGACCACCACCCCGCCCTCGCCGTCGCCGCTGCCGCCGCGCTCGGTGGCGCGCAGCAGCGCCCGCCCCAGCGGTGTCAGGGCCAGCGGCTCGCTGGGGGAGATCCACATCAGCTCCTGCAGGACCCGCACGGCGCTCTCACCCGTGGCGGGTCCCGCGGTCGAGGGGTCCACCGGCCCGTGGCGCGAGGTGCCGTCGTGGTGAGAGGAGCTGTGGTGGGCACCGCCGCGTCCGGCCGGGTCCACCGAACGGCCTGAGGCGGAGCGGGTGGTCGAGCGCAGCCACACCTCGACCTCGTCGGCGTAGGGCTGGTACCCGGAGCTGTTGCAGGCGTCGATGAAGACGAGCACCCGGTGCTGGTAGGCCTCCACGATGTGCACGGCAGCATCATGGCGTGCGTAGCCGGTCCAGTGCACTCAGTGACGAAGCGGACATCCGCCCGGCGGGTCAGGCGACCGGGGTCCGCCCCGCGTCGGCACCCGGGTCGTGCTGCTGCGCCAGGAGCCGCTTGAGGACCTTGCCGCTGGGCCCCATCGGCAGGGCGTCGACGACGTGCACCACCCGGGGGCGCTTGAAGCCCGCCACCCGCTCGCGCGCGTAGTCGATGACGTCCTCGGGTTCGAGGTGGGCGCCCGCCGCGGGGACGACGGCGGCGTGCACCTCCTGCCCGTGCACGGGGTCGGGGACGCCGAAGACCGCGACGGAGCCCACACCGGGGGCGCGCACCAGCACGCCCTCGACCTCCGTGGGGTACACGTTGTAGCCGTTCCGGATGATCATGTCCTTCTTGCGGTCGACGATCCGCACGAGGCCGGCGTCGTCCTTGGTCCCGAGGTCCCCGGTGCGGAACCAGCCGTCCACGACGGCGGCGGCGGTGGCCTGCGGCTGGCCGAGGTAGCCCTTGAACAGCGCGTGCCCGCGCACCACGACCTCCCCGAGCTCCCCGCGGGGCAGCAGCCTCACCGCGTCGTCGACCGCGGCGTCGGCGATCTCGACGTCCACCCCCCACAGCGACGTGCCGACCGTGCCCGGGACGGGGGTGTCCGCGACCCGGTTGAACGTCGCGACCGGTGAGGTCTCGGTGAGCCCGTACCCCTCGTGCACCGGCGCCCCGAAGACCTCGACGAAGGACTCCAGGACCGCGACCGGCAGGGCGGCGCCGCCGGAGACCCCGAAGCGCAGCGGCGGCCGGTGCGCGCTCGTCGGCGCCGCTGCCAGCAGACCGATGTACATCGTGGGCACGGCCATGAACACGGTGGCCCGGTGCTCGTCCATGAGCTCCAGGGCCCGCGCGGCGTCGAAGCGCGGCAGCAGCAGCACCGTCGCGCCGACCCGGAACGCCACGTTCATCACGCACACCTGGCCGAAGGTGTGGAACAGGGGCAGCCCGCCGAAGACGACGTCCCCCGTGCCGACGTCGAAGGAGTCGATGAGGGCGCAGCTCACCTGCTCCACGATCGCCAGGTGCGAGCCGACGGCGCCCTTGGGCCGCCCCGTGGTGCCGGAGGTGTAGAGGATGGTCGCCGGCGCCAGGGGGGACGTCGCCGCGTAGTGCTCGACCGGGACGGCGGCCGCCGCCTCGTCCTCCAGGCGCGTGGCCGGCGCCCCGGCGCCGCCGTCGGTCCCACCGCCGGCGCCGGCGGGCACCATCAGGGTGAGCACGTCGACGCCCGCGCGGGCCGCTGCCGGGACGGCGGCGGGCAGCGCCGGGGCGGCGGCGACGACGAGGACCGCCCCGGAGTCGCGCACCACGTGCTCGACCTCCTCGGCGGTGAACAGCAGGTGCACCGGCACGACCACCGCGCCCAGGGCGAGGACCGCGAAGTACACCCGCGGGAAGTCGGGCACGTTCGGCACGAGCACCGCGACCCGGTCGCCGGGTCGGACGCCGCGCGCGCGCAGCGCACCGGCGTAGGCGCGGGTCTGCGCCCACAGGTCGGCGTAGGACACCCGCTCGGCCCCGCACACGATCGCCGTCCGGTCGGGGTGGCGGACCGCGCTGTCGGCGAGCAGCGCCGCGAGAGAGAGGGAGCCCAGCCCCGGGCCCGTCAGGGGGTCGGCGGTGGGGTCGGCGCCGGGCCACGACGGCGCAGTGCCCGCGCTGCTCGACGGCTGGGCGCTCCTGGGGGTGGCGGTGGTGGTCACGGGGTCCTCCGGGGGCCGGCTGCAGTGACGGCGGGTGCGGCGCGCCGGGTCTGGCGTTCGGGGTGGCGCGCTGCGGTCGTGGTGGCGGAGCCTAGTCGCGCACGACCAGGGCGGCGTCGTGCTCGCGGAACAGGCCGGAGCCCCACCGGGCGCTGGTGCGCCCGACGGCGTCGGCGCGCAGGCCCACCACGAGGGTGTCGGGGAGGGCCGCCGAGAGGTGGTGCTGGCACCCCGAGGCGGCGACCACGGCGATCATCGGCCCGTGCAGGAGGTCGACCCCGCCCTCGGTGGGCCTCCAGCTGGTGGCCGTGGTGTCCACGGCCCCGTCGTAGACGGTGATGTCGGGGTGCCCGAACACGTCGTCGTGCCACCGGGTCGGTACGACGCGGTGGTGCGGGCAGTCCTCCGAGCGCGTCCGTCGCGGTGTCGACGTCCTCCAGGGCCACCTGCCCGGTGACCGGGCGCTCCAGGGGCAGGACCCCGCGGCGCCACCCACCCCGGCACGTCGCGTGCCGGCACCGAGGACCCGCGGGTCGGTGGGGGTGCGCGCCCCGGCACCAGTGCGAGCGGCGCGATGCGCGCCGCCGCCTCGGGCCGGGGCAGCCCCGCGGTCACGCACCGCCCCGGCCGCGGTCGGCGCCACCGCCGTCCCCGGGGCCGCGGGGTGACCCGCCGCCCCGATCACCACGGGCGCGCTGACCCCGGTCGCCAGCGCCTCCTCCGGGCGCATCACCCCCGAGGGCGCGGGCGCGGGCGAGCTCCAGCTCCTGGGGCAGCGCGTCGACGCCGAGGACCTCGTGGCCCAGCGCCGCGGCGACGAACACCGCCGCCATCCCGCCCCCGGGGCCGACGACCACGACGGGCTCGCCCGGGCGGGGGTGACCGGCGTTGACCACGGCGCCGCCGCCGGTGAGCAGCGCGCACCCCAGGAGGGCCGCGACGGGCGCGGGCACGTCGTCGGGCACCGCCGCCACCGAGGCGGCGCGGGCCGCCACCGCGCGGGTGGTGGAGGCGGAGGCCCCCAGGTGGTGGGCCACGCGCTGCCCGCCGCGGTGCCGACCGCTCCGGGGCGGAGGTCGGGGCGACGATGCGCACGTCCCTGGACTGCGACCAGCACGTCGAGGAAGCCGCCCGCCGCCTCACCGTCCACCCCGAGACCGCGCACTACCGGGTGAACCGTCTCCGCGAGGGCACAGGGCCCGACGTGCGGCGCACCAGCGGCCTGGTCACGACGTGGCGGCTGCTGGACCGCCGTCGGGCACCTGCGCCGCCGGCCCCACCGCCCCGACCACCGGTGCGTGTCCTGGTGGGATCCTGATCTGCCCCCGCGGACCGCGCAGCACCCACCCGGTCACCCCGGTCACCCCCAGCGATGGCGCAGGACATGGCGGTCCTCAGCAGCGTCCTCGGCACGACGGCCGGCCCCGGGGCCCCTGCCACCCCCGACGTCCCCGGCGCACTGGCCGCGGGCCCAGACCTGCGGCTGGACTCCGACTCCCACGGCTGGGCCGACGTCCTCAGCCCGCAGGAGGCGACCGCGGTCGCGGCGCTGCGCCACCACCTCGAGCGCGGGGTGCGTCCCGTCGCCGACGACAACGGGCAGCGCGAGGCGCTCCCGACGTCCGTCTCGCCCCCCTGGGGGCCCTGGGGCTGTACGGGCCCCACTGGGAGGGGAGGCGGCACTTCGCCTCCAGCGCGGTGCACCGCGGGTGGCTGGCGCTGGAGCTCAGCCGCGTCGACGCCTCGGTCGGCACCTTCGTGGGCGTCACCCCGGGCCTGGCGATGGGCACGATCGGGGTCGGTGGTTCCCCGGAGCAGCGCGCGGAGCGGCTCCCGACGACGGCCACCGGCGAGGTCGTCGGCGCCTCCGGCCTGACCGAGCCGCTGTCGGGCTCCGACGCCTCGCGGGGGCTGCGCACCACCGCGACGCGGACCGGCGACACCTGGGTGCTGGACGGCGCGCAGCACTGGACCGACAGCGGCACGTGCGCCGACGTCGTCGTCGTCTGGGCCCGCGACACCGCCGACGAGCACGTCGAGGGGTTCCTCGTGACCGCCGGTGCTCCCGGTCTCACCACGTCGACGATCGAGGGGAACACGGCGCTGCGCGCGGTGCAGGACGCCGACATCGCCTTGCGGGGGTGGAGGTGCCCGAGGAGCGGCGCCTGCCCGGCACCAGCTCCTCCCGCGGGACCGCCGAGGTGCTGCACCCGACCCGCGGGGAGGTCGCCCGGCAGGCGGTCGGCGTCGCGATGGGCGCCTGCGAGGCGGCGCTGGCGCACGCCCGCGCGGGTGACCACCCGGATGCGCGAGGTCGTGGCGCGCTCGCGCGAGGTGTGCGGCGGCGGCATCCTGCTCGAGACCGGGGTGGCCCGGTCCGGCGCCGACGCGTTCTACTCCTACGAGGGCACCCGTGGGATGAACACCCCCATCGTCGGCCGGGCCACCACCGGCCACGCCGCCCTCGTCAGAGCCCGAACACCCCGCCGTCCCGCCGCCCGCAGGAGGTCCCCGTGCCCGACGCCGTGATCGTCGCCGCCGCCCGCACACCCGTCGGGCGCGCCCACAAGGGCTCCTTCAAGGACGTGCGACCCGACGACCTCCTCGTCGCGGCGGTGCGCGCCGCGGTCGAGCAGGTACCCGCCCTCGATCCCCGCACCACCGACGACCTGCTGGTCGGGTGCGGCCTGCCCGGCGGGCAGCAGGGATTCAACATCGCCCGCAACGCCGCCGTCCTGCTCGGGTGGGACGAGGTGCCCGGCGCCACGATCACGCGCTACTGCTCCTCCAGCCTGCAGACCACCCGCATGGCCCTGCACGCCATCCGCGCGGGTGAGGCCGACGTGGTCATCTCCTCGGGTGTGGAGTCGGTCAGCAGCTTCCGGCACGGCAGCTCCGACCTGATCCCCGGCCAGGACCCCTCGCTGCTGGTCAACGAGCGCTTCGCGGCGGCGCTGGACCGCACCGGGCAGCGCGCGCAGGCGGGCGCCCCCGCCTGGAGCGACCCGCGCGAGGACGGCGCCCTGCCCGACGCGTACATCGCCATGGGGCAGACCGCCGAGAACGTCGCCTCCGTGACCGGCACCTCCCGGGCACGGCAGGACGAGTACGCGGCGTTGAGCCAGAACCGGGCGGAGCGCGCCATCGCCGACGGGTTCTTCGAGCGGGAGACCTCCGCGTTCACCCTGCCCGACGGCACCGTCGTGAGCCGCGACGACAGCCCCCGCGCGGGTGTGGACGTCGAGACCCTCGCGGCCCTGCAGCCGGTCTTCCGCCCGGACGGCACCGTCACCGCCGGCAACGCCTGCCCGCTGAACGACGGGGCTGCGGCGCTGGTGGTGATGAGCGACGTCCGCGCCGCCGAGCTGGGCCTGGTGCCCCTGGCGCGCATCGTCTCCACCGCGGTCACCGCCCTGTCACCGGAGATCATGGGCCTGGGACCGGTGGAGGCCTCCCGCGCCGCGCTGGCTCGCGCCGGGATGACCATCGACGACATGGACCTCGTGGAGATCAACGAGGCGTTCGCGGCGCAGGTCGTGCCGTCGGCGGAGCAGCTCGGCGTCGACTGGGACGCGCTCAACGTCCACGGCGGGGCGATCGCCGTGGGTCACCCGTTCGGGATGACCGGGGCGCGCATCACCTGCACCCTGCTCAACGGGCTGCGCTCCACCGACGGCACCTTCGGCCTGGAGACCATGTGCGTCGGCGGCGGCCAGGGCATGGCGATGGTGCTCGAGCGCCTCAGCTGAGCAGCGGGGCACCCACACCGCCCCCACCGCTGGGAGCCCCGTCCACGACTCCGTCGGGGGCGGGTGCCACCGCGGAACAGGCGCCGTCCACGACCGCCCGCGCGGGCTGCCCGTGGGGCAGCTAGAACGCGTCCACGAGGTCACCCCCACCGCGCACCACGACCCCGCGCGGGTCGGAGAGCCCCAGGGACCCGTGGTGGCCGTGGTGATGGCCGCACCCGCCGCCGGCCGCACCGCCGAAGCCCATCGAGGGCAGCGCGCCCTGCACGGCGCCGGTGTCGTGGCTGTAGACGCACAGGCCGAGGGGGCGGTCACCAGCGCTGGTGCCCGCGAGCGCCTCGTCGAGGTCGTCGTAGGCGACCACCGGCAGCACCGGCCCTGAGACCTCCCCCCTGCCCGCTCCCGGCGGTCCGCCCGCTGATCGCGCGGGTCGCCGCCGTGGGGGCGACAGGACGGGAGGTGGTGCCAGCTCGACCCGGGACGGTCATGGCACCCCTCCCGCGTGCCGGCGACCGGCCCACGGTGCGTCCTGGGCCCGGGCCGGCCGTCGTCGTGGTCACCGGGCTGGTGGTCGCCGCCCTGACCTGCGCCGCGACGACGGTGCTGGGACTGCTCGGGTCGGCGGCTGCGCTGCCCCTGGGCACGCTCACCTCCGGCCCGCTGGCCCTCGGCGCCGCAGCAGCGGTGCTGCACCGACGAAGCGGACCTCGTCGACACGCCGCCGTTGACCACCACCGCCGCCCGTCCACGGCCAGCAGCGTGCCGCCCGGGGCCGGGAGGAGCGACAGGGGTCGGCCACCTCACGGCGGGTCGGCGCCCGGCCGGCTCGGTCAGACCCCGACGATGTCGAAGTCGCCGCTCGTGCCGGTCAGGGTCAGCAGTCGAAGCACCGCCGGTGAGGGTGAGCGCAGGCGCAGCCCCCGGCCTCCTGCCCTCAGCCGTGCGCGAGCAGCGACGAGCTCACGGAGCCCGCAGCAGTCCATGAAGGTCACCGCCGAGAGGTCGATCACCACCACGGTCGCGGGAGCCCCCATGGCACGCCCGACGCTGCCGCGGAGCTCTCCCGCAGTCGCCATGTCCATCTCGCCCTCAGCGGTCACCACGACCTGCTGAGCCGCTGACTCCGTCACCTGGTCGAGCACAGCACTCATGGTCGTCCTCATCCCCGTCGCTGGTCACACCCGCAGGTGCGCTGCCGGGTCCGGGGCGGCGCTGTCAGTACGCGTAGAGCATCACAGATCACCGGCGCCACGACAAGGCGTCGCCCCCGAGAGCCGCCCACCGGCGACGTGGTCGGCAGGAGGGTCTCGGGGCCGCGCCGTCAGTGCGCGGTGAGCGCGGGGATGCTGGTGGGGTCGTCGACCACGACGGCGGCGACATCACCCAGGCGCCGGTGGTTGCTCCGGCAGTAGGCGCGCATCACCGCGAAGGCCTCGTCCACGCTGCCTCCGCGCAACTGGGCCAGGGTCCCCTTGGCCTGCTCGATGAGCACGCGGGAGGCGAGTGCCGCCTGCAGCTGCTCGGTGAGCACCTCCCCGCGGCGCACCGCCCGCGCCTGCAGCAGTCCGATGGTGGCCACGTCGGCCAGGGCCTGGACGATGGCCACGTCGGCGGGCGTCAGCCCTCCCGAGTGGCCGCCGAACAGGCCCATGGCGCCGATGACCTCCGTGCGCAGGCGCAGCGGGAAGGCGTGGACCGAGTGGTAGCCCAGTGACACCGCCTTCGCGGCGAACCCCGGCCAGCGCGAGCCCGGCCTGGTGAGGTCGGCGTTGATGACCGTCGTGCCCCGGGAGTACGCGTCCTGGCAGGGACCCTCCTGCGCCTGCACCTGGAAGACCTCCAGCAGCGTGGCGTGCTCCTCGGAGGCGGCCATGAACCGCAGGTGCCTGCGGTGGTCCGCGAGCAGCAGCCCGGCGGCCGCGCTCCCCGTCAGCTGCGATCCGCGGGTGGTGACCATCTGGAGGAACTCGACGACGTCGAAGTCGTCGACCAGGGTGTCGGCGAACTCGACGAAGACCTCGGCGAGCCGCTCAGCTTCGATGATCATCCGTGCCTCCAGCACTTCGCTGGCCCTGCACCGGCGGTCACCGGGCATCGGGCTCGAAGACGATCCTACGAGCCACGACGTCGGTCGCCAGGTCCGCGATCCGGCGATCGGTGGCGTAGGCGCGGGCGCGCAGGCGGACCATGGCCTCCTCGATCGGGACACCGAGCTGCACCATGACCATGCCCTGCGCCTGGTGGACCACCAACCGGTCCCCGAGGGCGTCGCCGAACCCCTCGGGGACCCGCCCCGCCGCTGCGCCCGCCTGACCGTCGAGCAGCGTCATCACGGCGACCTCGGCGAAGCCCAGTGCCCGGGTCAGTGCGGGTGGTGACAGGGCCTCGGGTGCCTCCCGGTAGACGTCGAGGACGCCGAGGCGACCGGCTCCGACCTGCAGCGGGAAGGCGAAGACCGCGCGCACCCCGAGGTCCTGCACCGCCGGCGCGTACCCCGGCCAGCGCTGCCCGGCGTCACCGGCGGCCCGCTGGTGCGGAGCAGTCAGCTGCACCGCGCCGGACAGGTCGGGCACCAGCACCGGGCGACGGGTGGCGTAGGCGTCACGGCACGGACCCTCCCCGAGGGTGAACTGCAGCTCCTCGATCAGCCGCGTCGCTGTGCTGGAGGCAGCGAGCACCCCCTGGGTGCCCGGCTCGCCCATCACGCTCAACCCGACCCCGGATGCGGGCAGGCTCCTGACGGCGGCGCGGCACAAGCGGTTCAACCACCCCAGCGCCTCACCGCCACCGCCATCGCCGTCCGCCGCAGGGGGTTCGTCGGTGATGAGCTGCTGGATGTCGGCGAGCGGACCGCCCGCGCCGTTCACGCCGACCCCGCCGACCGGGCGGCGCTCCTCGCGCACCTGCGGGTGTCTGGACCCACCCCGGGGACGTGGCGATCGACGTCGACGGGGGGCAGTCGATGCGCCGACGGCGTGTGGGACACCAGGACCACGACGGCACCCTCCTCCGGGGCGCTGCCGAGGTCCGGGGCAGCTGAGTTCGATCGAGACTCCGAGCTTAGTCCTCACCCGCGCGGGACGCTGCGTGCGTCACCGGTGCGGTGGCGCGGGGGGACGGTGCTGGGAGCTGAGGGCCGGGCGGGGACCTCCGCGTGGCGGCGCCGCACCTCGCCGGCTGAGCGCTCAGCCGGGTCCTGCTGCTGCGTCGCCGCGGGCGGTGAGCAGGAAGGCGGGGGAGGACCAGCAGCCGGCCAGGTGCTCCACGGTGACGTCCCGGTACCCGGCCGAGGGGACCTGCCCGGCCCACGCGGTGGCCGGGTGCTCCCCGTCGGTGCGCACCGTGTCGGGGGTCAGCTGCCCGGTGAGCACGGGCAGCTGGAAGCGCTGCGCCACGAGCGCGGCCTCGCCCGCGTCGTGCGCGTGCTCGCCCAGACCGCGCTCGTGCCGTCGGACCAGGGACGTCAGGCGCTCCCGGCTGCCGGGGACCAGGTCGGCCACGTCGAGCTCGACGACGAGCAGGTGCTGCACCCGGGGCCGCAGAGCGGTGAGCACCCGGGTGGGGTGCGACGCCTCCAGCGACTGGAGCGCGAAGGTCGACCGCCGCCGGCAGGTGGCCGCTCGACTCCAGGGCGGGGGCCATCAGCGAACCCCCACCCGCCGCGACCGCTCGATCCGCGGACCGCTGCCCGGCGACGACCTCCGCCGGCCTCGAGCGGGCCCCCGAGGCGGTGCGCCCGCGGGCTGGCGGCGAGCGTGCGTCCCCTCAGGCCAGGGTTCCCCGGAGCACGCTCGTCGCGGAGTGTGCGGGGTCGCCGTCGAGACGCTCGGTGGAGACGTCGACCGCGGCGAACCGGCCGAGGTCGACCCCGGAGGGCACCGCGTAGCGGCCCCGCTCGCCGTCGAGGACGCCGAGGGAGAGCGCCCCGCCCGCGTCGTCGAGCAGCCAGACCTCCCGGTAGGTGCCCCTCGGCTGACCCCCCGCTCCCGGGTCGGAGACCTCGACGGTCAGCTCCCGCGCCCCGGACCGCTCCGTCACGACGGCGCTCCCCGCCGGGGCGGGCCCGCTGGGCGGCCCCCCGTCCGGCGGGGCCAGGCGGGCGGTGACCACAGCGCCACCCGCCGGGCCCCCGGGGGCCACCGAGCCCCCGTCTCCGTCGAGGACACCGCTCACCGCTCCCCACAGCGCCCCGGCGCCGACGAGCGCTCCCGCCACCGCCGCCGCGAAGGCGGGTACCCGACGTGGGCGGGGCGCCCGTCGGGGGTCCGGCACGCGGTGCGGCGCGGGCACCCGACGGTCGCCGGCCGGCTGCCCGTCGCCGGGCGCGGCGGAGCTCGGCGCCCTCGGGGAACCCTCCGCCCCGCCGACGCCGGTGGCCGCGGCGATCGCGGCCCAGGCGCCTGCTGGGACGGCGAGCGGGGCTCCCGGGGCGTCGACGCGCGCGGCGCGCGCGACCCTGGCCAGGCGCTCGACCTCGTGGGCGCACCGGGAGCACCCGGCGAGGTGGTCCTCCGCGGCCGCCCCGCCCGCGGGGTCGTCCTGCAGGTGGGGCGCGGCGAGGGCGAGCAGCTGGTCGCCGTCGAGGTGGCCCCGCCCCTGATCAGCGCGCATCACGGGCCTCCAGGCGATCCCTCAGGTGCAGCAGGCTCCGCCGCAGGTGGGACTTGACGGTACCCAGGGGCATGCCCGTGCGAGCGGCGATCTGCGCCTGCGTCAGGTCCTCGAAGAAGGCCATCGCCACCACGGTGCGCTGCGCCGGGCCCAGCGCCTCGAGCTCGCCGACGAGCACCATCCGGTCGGTGGCGGCGTCGTGCTCGCCGGCGCCCTCGCCCGGCGCCGGGCGGGGCGCGGAGCCTGCGGCCCCGAGGTGGAGGACCGCGGGGTCGGTGAGCACCTCCCCGCGCCGGTGGCGGGCGCCCAGGGCGTCGGCGATGCGGTGCCGGGTGATGCCCACCAGCCACCCGGCGAGGGTGCCCCGGGACGGATCGAAGCCCGCCCGGGTGCGCCACGCCGAGACGAACACGGCTTGCAGCACGTCCTCGGCGTCGCTGGCCCCGACCGCCCGCGCGGCCATGCCGTGCACGAGGGGTCCCCAGCGGGTGAACGCGGCCGCCAGCGCAGCGTCCTCGCCCGCCGCGAACGCGCGGCCCAGTGCCGCGTCCCCTGCGCCGGTGTCCCCTGCGCCGGTGTCGTCGGCGCCGGTGTCCCCTGCGCCGGTGTCGTCGGCGCCCGCGTCGTCGGCGACGGGTGCGTCGGCGCGGTCCTGCACCACCTCCCGCCGGGGGCGGTCGAGCGCGCCGGCCGCCTCTGCGGACCCGCCGTGGGTGACCACCGCGCCACCGTATGCCCCGTCACGGC
The DNA here is from genome assembly GCA_964242735.1 of uncultured Quadrisphaera sp. Taxonomy (GTDB): domain Bacteria; phylum Actinomycetota; class Actinomycetes; order Actinomycetales; family Quadrisphaeraceae; genus CADCUY01. The sequence goes on from CAXTAK010000001.1 coordinate 305,852, forward strand.
GGGGCAGGACGGCGCCGACGCCTCCGCGCGGCCTCACGCCGCCGCATCCGCGACGACCACCACGTTGTCGGTGTAGCTCCGCTCCCGGGGCAGCCACCGCCCCCCGCAGGTGACCAGCACCAGGCGCGGTGGGCCGTCGTCGGTGAACAGGTCCGCGGCCGGCAGGCCCTCCTTGGCCACCGAGGCCCGGGTCGTCACGGTGTAGGCGACGCGGCTGCCGTCGTCCAGGCCCACCTCGATCCGGTCGCCGGGCTCCAGCTCGCGCAACCGGTGCAGCGCCCCCGCGCCCTCGTCGTAGGTGTCGACGTGCCCGGCCAGCACGGCCGAGCCCCGCGCGGAGCCGGGCGCTGCACCGTGGCGGTACCAGCCGACGACGTCGCCGTCGTCGGGGACCTCCATGGCCCCGGTGGACGTCGCCCCGACGGGCACCACCTCCACCTCGCCGCCGAGGCGCTCGGTGACCAGGACCACCGGCGCAGCGGCCTCCGCCGTCGCCACCGCGAGCGCGGGGCGCGCGGTGGCGGTCGGCAGCACGCCGACCCCGAGGTCCGGCCCCGGCTCCGGGGGCGGCGGTGACCCGCCGCTGCCCGCGCCGGGCGTCGTGGTGGGCGCCACCGCCGCCGTGAGGGGCGCCCCGGCGTCCGCGGGCGGGCGCTGCGCCCACCAGGCACCGACCGCGCCCGTCCCGCCCAGTGCCAGGGCGGCGGCGAGCACGACCGGGACCGCTGCGCCCCGCCCACCCGCCGCCACCCCGCGCACCGTCGTCGACCCTCGGCTCAGCGACCCGCGCTGGCGCGCTGTCCGCGCACCGCCCGGGCGGTGACCACGCCGGCCCCGGCGATCGCTGCGGCGCCCGCCGCGAGGAGCCAGCCCGGTGCGGCGTCGTCCGCGAGCCCGCCCTGCCCGGCGTCGACCCCGCTGGGCGAGGAGCCCAGGTCGTCGAGCACCTGCACGGCCAGCGCGAGGTTGCCCGCCTCGGCGGAGCCGTACGCGTACACGAGCGTGCGCGTGCCCTCGGCCAGCGGCAGGTCCGCCGGGCCGATCGCCACCGTGGAGGTGCCCGCGAGGGTGACATCGGCGCTGACCGTGCCCGCGGGCACGGTCGCGCTGGCCTCGTTCGGGTTGGTCAGCGCGGTGAGCACCGCGGTGCCATCGGCGCGCACGTCGACCGCCGGTGCCGCCGCCGTGTGGCGCACGGTCAGGCCCGCCTGGCCGGCGGGCACGGCCGCGGTGTCGTTGACGAACGGGGTCAGCACGGGGGCGCCGGCCGCGTCCAGGTGGGCCACCACGGTGGCGTTGGCCCCGGCGGGCACCGCGACGTCGTCCGCTGAGATGGCGGGCTCGGTGGCAGCGATGTCGGCGCCGGCGGGGTACACCGCCAGGTCGTAGCTGCCCGCGGGCAGCTGCAGCGGGTCGGTGAGGGTGCCCGGGGTGAAGTCGGCGATGAGCTCCTCGCCGTTGGCGTAGACGTCGACGGTCAGGTCGGGCACGCCGTGCAGCACCGAGACGGTCGCCGTGCCGGTGGTGGCAGCGGCGGCCGGGACGGCCAGGGCGAGGGGCAGCGCGGCGACGGCGACAGCCGTGGTCGCGGCGAAGGTGGGGCGCATGGGTCCTCCTGGGGTGCGGGCCGCGGCGGACGCCGCGACACCCCCCCTTCCGCCGTCGGGGCCCGGATGGATGCACCCGGGTCGATCGGGCAGCCGATCGGGCCGGGGGTCGGCCCGGTCACGGGTCGCCGCGCGTCGGTCAGCGGCACGCCCACCGGCTGCTCGACGAGCCCCTCGGAGCCCTGGACCTCGAGCTGCCGCGGGCAGACGCCGGACGATCCGAGGCCGTCCTGCGGCGCGCCGGGATCACCTGCGTCTTCGTCGTGACGACCAGCAGGAGGCCCTGGCGTCGATGGACCTCGGCCGTGCCGTCCTCGTCCCACGATCGTGATCACCGCGAAGTTCAGCGTGCGCCCGGACGACGCGGACCAGTGGCCGGCGATCAGCAGGACCTTCACCGAGGCCACCCGCGCCGAGCCGGGTCGTCTCTGGTTCGAGTGGTCTCGCAGCCTCGACGACCCGAACGAGTACGTCGTCGTCGAGGCCTTCCGCGACGAGGACGCCGCGTCCGCGCACGTCACCTCCGGCCACTTCCGCGCCGCGCAGGCCGCCCTGCCGCCCCACCTGGCGGCGACTCCGCGGATCGTCAACGCCACCGTGCCGGGGGACGGCTGGTCGGAGCTCGGGGAGCTGGCCGTCGACCAGCCCGGGTGACCGCCACCCTCCGCTCAACGCCCTGACCGCGCGGCGGGCGGTCGACCTGCTCGGCGTCGGCGGCAGCGGGTCGGTGCTCCTCACGGGCGCCACCGGTGCCGTCGGCGGCCTCGCCCTCCAGGTGCTCACCGGCCGCGGCGTCACCTGATCCTCCGAGCACCACGACCCCGAGCACCACGACGGAGGTCCCCCGTGCCGTCGCGGCGCTGCGCGCCGTCGGGGTCTCGCAGGCCGTGCCCGGGTGCCGGGTCGACGCCCACGTGCGCTGTCGACCCGAGAGCTGTGACGAGGAGGGCGGGCGCCGTGTCGCGAGCGGATGGCCGAGCGCGACCAGGGCGGCAGGTCCGGGGCGATGACGGCGGCCAGGAGGACCCCGCGGGGGATGACGAGCGCGGGGGTGGTCGGGGGTGCTGGGAACCCGCAGGGCTGCGGTGCACCGGCCGGGGTGGTCGTGGGCGCAGCGGCTGGTGGCGTGGGCCAGGGCCGCCAACCCCTCGCGCCCGGCGAGACCCGCGGCGGCGCCGGCCACGGCCGCGCGCAGGTCCCGCAGCCCCCGCCAGGGCCAGGCGCCGCTGGAGGCCGGGCAGCCCGGCGACGTGCTCGTACACGGAAGGGACCCTGACCCCCAGCTGCTCGGCGAGGGCGGCGAGGTCGAGGGCGTCGTCACCGGTGGCGTCGGCGATGTCGCCGGCGCGGGCGACGACCACGTCGGCGGTCAGCCCGGCGCGGGGCACCACCGGCTCCCGTCGGCGGCGCGCGCGAGGAGGTCGAGGACCGCGGGGGCGACGGTCTGCGCCCGCTGGGCGTGGGGGTGTGACCCGCGCCCTCCACCAGCAGCACCCGGGCGGGGCGCCGAGCCGGTCGGCGGTCATCCGCGCCTCCGCGGTCGGTCCGGGAGGTCGGGGTCCGCGGTGCCCATGACCACCAGGGCGGGCGCGGTGACCGCCGGCAGGGACGCGGTGCAGCCGCCCCACAGCGGCCGGCCCAGCGGGGTGCTGGTCACCGACCAGGCGGTCAGGCGGGCGACAGGCTCCTGCGGGACGGTGCGCACGAGGCCCCCGAGAGCACCGGGGCGCTGACGAGGTCGGGGAGCTGGGCGGCCGCGACGACCGCCGCCGGCCCGCCGCCGAGGTGCTCGACCAGAGCCAGGAGGTCACCCGCGACGGCGGTCTCGTGGCAGCGGTCCCATCGCGCGCTGGACCCCCGTGCCCGCGCAGGTCCACCGCGGCCACCCGGTGGCCCGCGTCCGCCACGGCGGGGGTGAGGAAGCGGTACGTCGTCCGCAGGTCACCCGGGCCCGGTGACGCCACCACCAGCGGGCCCTCACCGGTGACCTCGTAGGACAGCCGGCCCGTCGGACGGTCGAGGTGCAGGGTCTCGCTCATCACCCGCCTCGTCGTGGGCCTGGTGGGGGAGGACCGGGGGCGCCGCGAGACACGCTCGGACGACGGCGAGGTGCGGCACCAGCGCCACGGCCACGGCGAGGCCCATGGCGAGGTCGCCGCGCAGCTGCAGCCCGCGCACCCGTTCACCTGCGACATCCCCGACACCGGTCCAGGTGGACGCCCCCGATCAGCGCGTCGTGGAGCTCGCCGTCGGAGCAGACCCGGGTGCCGCTCCAGCGGCGGGCGGACCACCGGAGGTCCTCCAGGCCCGCATCGCCCGTGAGGTGCATGCCCGAGCTGAGGTGCACGAGCCGATCGGGTCGCGGCGTCAGCGCGGTGAGCACGTACGGGGCGAGGCCGGTGACCGCTCTCGGGTGGGAGATCCCGTCGGCGGTGTCGGTGCGGCGCGGCGGGAGGCACAGCGGCGGCTGCGGCTCGCCGAGCCCGACCACCGACGGACCGCGGTGACCCGGCTGCGCGACGAGCGGAGGATCGACGACACCGTGCTGCGGGAGGCCAAGGCCACCCCGGACCTCGAAGGGGTCCGCCTGCTCGGCCCCGTGATCGTCGACTGAGCATCCCGGCGCGGTCCCCTCGCGGGACAGGGCCCGCGCGGCGCTGCCGCCGCCGTCGCCGCGCGGCTCGTGCAGGAGGGCGGCGGCGCTGCGGCGGCCGATGCCGAGGTGCAGGCCGCGCGGTTCGGTGGTCAGCCGCCGGTCAGGGCGACAGCGCGCGGCGCCGGGGCCGATGAGCCCGGTGCTGAGGAGCGTCGGGCGAGCACCTCGCCCACCACGGCGACAGCGATCTCGGTGGGGCTCCGAGCGCCGAGGGCGAGGCCCGCGGGGGCGTGGAGCACCGCGGGGCGCTCGCGCCCGCCGAGGACGTCGGACAGCAGCGCTTCGACCCGCTGGCGCGAGCCGATCACCCCCGCGTACAGGAGCGGCGCCGCCCCCACCACGGCCGCGAGGGCCGACAGGTCGTACAGCCAATGGCGGCTGGCGACCACCACCGCGGTGCGCGCGTCGGTCGGCAGTACCCCCCCGAGGTCGTTCCCCGCCAGCTCGACCAACCGGGTGCCGCGCGGGAAGCGAGCAGGGTCGAGCAGTCGCGGGCGGAAGTCGACCACCAGCACCTCCCAGCCGAGCTGACGCGCCATCCCGGCCATCTCCGGCGCCCCCGCGTCCGCCCCCACGTGCACCAGGCGGACCGGCGGCTCGATCACCTCCCAGGCCACGGGCACCGCCCCGCCCGGTGTCGCCACGGTGGAGCGGCCCGCTCGCGGTCCCGGGGCCCGGGACCCGGACGCGCCGCCGAGGACCTCGAGGGCCACGTCCGAGGCCTCCGGCGCGGACATCTGCTCGGCGAGCCCCCCGCGCCACCGCCCGGCGCGCCACCACCCGTGAGCACCGGCGAGGGGCCCGGCGGTCACGGTGATCAGGACCCCCGGCTGGCGGGTGGCCCGGACCTCGGCGAGGGCCTCCAGGCCGAGGTCCGCTGCGAGGGGCCCGCGCGGCTCCACCAGCACGTCGATCACGCCGGCGCAGCCGCTGCCGTAGCCCATCACGGCGTCCTCGGGCGCAGTGGTGTCGAAGCGCAGCACCCGGCTGCGCCCGCTCACCGCCGACTCCAGCGCCTCGACGGCGACCTCCGCCTCCAGGCAACCCCCGCTGACCCCGCCCACCGTGGAACCGTCGCGCCTGACGAGCATCCGCGACCCCTCACGGCGGTAGGCGCTGCCGTCGACCGCGAGCACCGTCGCCAGCGCACCCCCGACGTCGGTCTCGGCCGCCTCGCAGAGCAGCTCGTCCTCGCCCATCGCCCCCCTCTCGAGCGCAGTGGTCCCGTGGTGCCGGTGGAGGCGCTGGCCCCCGTGCGCCCCCGCGGGCGTGTCGGGGACGTCGGTGCAGATGAGGCCGATCTGCGGCACGTCCGGGTGCACGGGCACGTGGTGCTCGGGTCCATGATCGCCCTGGTGCGCTCGTCGAGCTGCGTCTCCTCCGTCAGCGCCGTCCCCAGGCCCATGATGATGCCACCGCGGACCTGGCTCCCCGCAGTCCCGGCGGCGAGTGTCCGCCCGCCGTCGAAGGAGCCCGGTGACCCGCTGACCCGCGTCCTCCCGGTGGTGGCGTCGACCCCGACCCCGCACGACCGTGGTCCTCGGTGCCGGGGGTGGCCGGGTCGGTGGTGTCCGGGCGCAGGGCGCGCACGCCGGGGAGGTCGATCGTCTCGGGTCGCCGGGCGCTCGCCCCCGCGGTGGCTGCTCCCCGCTCGACGGCTCGGCGGGCGAGCTCCCGGCCCAGGCCGCGGTGGGCGCCGGTGACCAGCGCGGTCGCCTTCTCGATGTCCACGGCCGCGACCGTGGGCACGTGCGTCGCGCTGACCCGGCTGAACCCCACGTCTCCCTCGACACGGTCGTCCTGCTCGGTTCCACCGCCCGGTGCCACCCCGGCCGGCAGTGGTGGTCCGCGGCCGGGGCGATCACCGCGAGCACCGCCTGGTCCGCCGCTCTCGGGCACGGCGCCCGGCTCCTGCGCCCCGTGGTCGCCCGCCCGCGGGCGTGGCAGGTGCCGGACACCGGGATCGTCGCCGTCATGCTGGCCCTGACGACGTCCCTGGCCCCCGGCGCCGCCTGACCGGCCCTCCCCACCACTGCAGCGCCGTGGAGGTCGAGGAGCGATCGGTCACCGACGCGGTGATCGCCGACTCCGTCCGTGCAGGCCACCGGTGCGACCTCCGGTGGGTGAGCGCCGCGCTCCTCGCGGCGCGACCTGGCACAGGGCCAGCCGGATGCGGGCATGCGTGATCTCGTCCGGTGGCCGATCAGCTCGGGAACGGTCGGGCGGTGCGGCCGGAAGGTCGATGGGGAGCAGGCCGGTGAGGGCGGTGCGGCCGGCGCCGGTGAGGGTGACGGCCCGAGAGGCGGGGGTGGTGCGGGTCCATCCCCGGTGAAGGAGCTGGTGGTGCAGGGATGCGCCGAGGGCCCCGGCGAGGTGGTCGTCGCAGATGCCGCGCGTCGGCGGACGTCGTCGACGTCCGCGGTGCGGACGACGAGGACGTCGATGTCACCGGGCGCGGAACCGGGTGCACCTGCCTGTCGTCTCGCCCACGACCCGCACGGGTGGGCTGCGACGACGCCGGTGGCGCCGGTGGGGTCGCGTGCGACGACCACTGGTCCGGCGGTCCTGCGCACCAGGGATGACAGCGCGGTGCGGAGGGGGACGCGGGTCACCTGCGCCAGCTCCGTCGCCGTGCAGGGCCGGCTGGGACCCGACAGGGGCGCCACGAGGAGGCGCAGCTGGTCGTCGCTGCGCAGGAGGGCAGCAGGGGCGGCCGCAGGCGGGTCCCATCACCGGCCCGGAGGTCGTCCACACCTGGTGCCGTGCCAGGCGCCCATCGCCCCGTGGATGGTCTCGGCTCCGCGGACGACGGCTCGTGGTGCTTCGTCGGCGGCGTGACGGTCGCGCCAGGCGGTGTGGCGGCGGATCATCGAGCCCTGCGCGGGGTGGCTCTCGTGGTCGGCGCCGGCGCGGCGCGTCCTGCCCACCCTCGCCCGCAGCGGCCGGCGCCCGCTGCCTGCCCGGGTGGGGCTGGAGGTCCAGCGGCCCGGACTCGTCCCCGCAGATCACCACGCCCGGGTCGCCCCGACCCGGCCTGACGTGACCGTCGGGGACCGCGGGCAGCTCCAGGACCCGGTCCTCCTGCGCCTCGTGGTCCGGGTCGGTGCTCTTCCACGTCTTCACGGCCCTGACAGGAGACGCCCCCGTCGTGGAGCAGGGCCCGCAGGCCCTCGTGGGAGATCTCGTCGACCACCCCCTCAGCGACCAGGGAGTCGCTCAGCTCCGACAGCGACCACGTCGAGGAGGGGAGGTCGTGGTCGACCGGACGTGCCGGGGCGATCTCCTCGATCGCCTGCCGCTGCAGGAGGGTGGACGTCGGTGGCCGACCCCCGCGCACGTCGGGGTCGACGACTCGGACTGGTCCGCGTCGGAGTCGCGCATCACGTCCTGGGCCCGGTCAGCACTGGTGGACGCCACCGTCGCGATCCCGGTCGCGTCCATGCCCTGCGCCGACAGCGACACCATCGGCGCCCGCGCCACGTCACCACCGACCCCGACGAGCGGCGGACCAGCCGCAGCGACCGCTGACCCCCGTCCTCGGTGATCTCCCGCTCCCGCACGCGCTCGACCACCGCCGAACCTCCTGGGAGGAGGCAGGTGGGGACGACACCCACCGCGCGCCACCGGGCAGGCCGAAGTCCGCGGCTCGAGGTGCTCTGGCAGGGCCCGGACGGACCGAACCCCACCCGCGCGACTCGCGGGCGGGAGTCCTGGACGCCGGCTGGTCGAGCGCCGCGGACGCCCCCGGGGTGCCGTGGTCCTCGGCATGCAGGGGAGCGCGCTCGATCCACCGCTCGCCGCTGCCATCGTCGTGGAGGCGTGCCAGCGCTGCACGGGAGCGAGGCCCACTGGACCGCCTGCGAGGAGGGCGAGTCCCCCCGGGGACCCTCTCGACCTGTTGGCCGGGGACGACGAGCCTGGAGCGGCGGTGGAGGTGGAGCCACCGGCGCAGCCGGCTCGCCCTCAGAGGAGAGGGACGTCCGGGTTGATCCGCTCGACCGGTCGCTTCGGCCGGCGGTGGGAGCTGGTGTCGACGTGCTCTCCGAGCACGATCGACCTCAGTGTGGCGAAGGGGAGCTTGGGCCGGCGCTGGACGTCCAGCAGCCCGTTCGCCTCCTGGAGGGTGTCGGTGAGCTGGGTGTAGCAGAAACCGGCCAGGACGGGGCTGGACTGGAGGGCCTTGAAGAGGCCGCGCAGCAGCTCCTCGAAGTGCTCGCGTTCCGCGGCCGTCGCGTAGCCCCACGCCGTCCTGGCGGAGCTCGGGGCGTAGCTGATGCCGCCGAACTCCGAGACGATCACCGGCTGCCCGCGGTCTGCGGAGTCGAGCAGGCGCATCCGTCGCCCCAGGGGGCCGATGCCGCCGAGCATCTCGCTCACCGTGGCGTGGTCGACGTAGTAGGCGGCGAGCTCGGGTTCGGTGACGGCGTAGTCGTGCACCGTCCAGATGTCGGAGTCCGCGTGCTCCCACCCGTCGTTGCTGATGACCGGGCGCGACGGGTCGAGCGCCTTGGTGAGGTGGTAGAGCGCTCGGGCGAAGTCCAGCTGGGCCGGGTCGTGGGCGATCTGCTGCACTCCCCAGCTCTCGTTCAGGGGCACCCAGACGACGACGCACGGGTGGGAGGTGTCGCGGCGCACGACGTCGACCCACTCCCCGGCTGTGCGCTGCATCGCGGTGGGGGAGAACTCGTAGGCGCTCGCCGCCTCGCTCCAGACCATCAGCCCCAGGCGGTCGGCCCAGTAGAGGTAGCGCGGGTCCTCGACCTTCTGGTGCAGGCGCACGGTGTTGAACCCGAGGTCCTTCGCCACCTGCACCTCGTGGCGCAGAGCGTCGGCGTCAGGGGCGGCCAGGTGGCTCTGCGTCCAGTAGCCCTGCTCGAGCACCGCCCTGACGTAGCAGGGGCGGTCGTTGAGGAGCAGGTGGCCGTCGGCGAAGCCGACGCTGCGCATGCCGAAGTAGGACGAGACGAGGTCCACGCCGCCGCGCGGGTCGTGCACGGTGATGGTCGCGTCCACCAGCCTCGGGGTCTCGGGTGACCAGAGCAGCGACTCGTGCGCCTGGCCGTTGCGCTGGCGCGAGAGCGTGACCACCGTCGTGGCCCTCCGCTCGCGCTGCTCGAGCACCACCCGTTCCAGCGCGACGCCCTCGTGGCTGAGCTCGACGGTGACCTCGACCGGTTCCGAGGGGCGCCGCGAGAGCTCCAGCGAGAGGGCCACCGCGCCTGCCGGGACGTCGGGGACCCACGTCACGCGGGTGAGGTGGGTGGCGGGGACGGCCTCCAGCCAGACGGGCTGCCAGATGCCGCTGGTGCGGTGGTACCAGATGCCGTGGGGCTCCTCCTGCCAGTCCTGCTTGCCGCGGGGCTGGGCGACGTCCAGGGGGTCGTCCTCGGCGCGGACGACGAGGGACCACTCCCGTCCCCGGGCGGCGCCGGTGACCGCCCGGTCCGAGGAGCCCTCGGGCGGGCCGCTGCCGAGGCGGTCGGTGATGTCGAAGGTGAAGGGGGTGTGCCCGCCCTCGTGCCGCCCCAGGAGGTGGCCGTCGAGCCAGACCTCGGCGCGGTAGTCGACGGCCCCGAAGTGCAGCAGCACACGCTCTCCGCGCGTGCCCCAGCCGGCGCGCTCCAGGTCCTCCCAGGTGAGGGTGCGCCGGTACCACAGCACGGGGTGGTGGCCGGGGTCGCCCACGCCCGACGCGGGCGACTCGGGCGGGAAGGGAACGATGATCTGGCGCGCGAGCCGCGCGCTCGGGTCCCACCACGGGGCGGCGCCCTGGCGGTCGTCGTCGTAGGCGAACTCCCACGGGCCGGTCAGGTCCGCCCACGCACCGCGGCGCAGCTGCGGACGCGGGTAGCCACCTCCCGCCGCCGGCGTGGCTGCCTGCTCGACCTCGAGGACGGCGTCAGTCATGGACGCATCGTGAGGGACGGGTGCCGGAATCTGCAACGTAGCAAACGGGTCCTTGACATGATCGGCGCGGCAGCACAGACTCACCTCCGCCCTGGGGTTGCTACGTAGAAGAGAGTCGATGATGACTAGCGTCACCGAGCGGGCGGCGAGCTCGCCCTCACGACCTGTTGCCGACCGGCCGCGGCCGCGGCGCGTCGCTGCCGACCGCAGCACCGTGGACGGGCTGATCTTCCTCGCGCCCTTCCTCCTCGTGTACGCGGCGTTCCTGCTCTACCCGGTGGTGCAGGCGTTCATCCTCAGCGGCTTCGACCGCGACCTGCTGGGGGGCACCTCCGAGTTCGTCGGGCTCGACAACTACGTCCGGATGCTCGGCGGCGAAGGGCTGGTGTGGACCATCGGGCACCTGTGGGCGCTGCGGCTGGCCCTGGTGGTCGGCGGCGTGGCGGCCGCGGTGTCAGGACGCCGCCGCTCCTCGCGGATGCTGCTGGTCGTGGGCGTCGTCGCCGTGCTCCTCGCCCTCGTGCTGGGCGTCCACCCCGGCCCCGGTGGCGCGTGGAACGACCCCGCCTTCTGGGTCTCCTTGAAGAACACCCTGGTCTTCACGGCGGTGAGCACGCCGCTGCTCATCGGCGTCGGGCTGGCGATGGCCCTGGCGCTGAACACCAAGCGCAGGGGCACCGGGGTGTACCGGGCCGCGTTCTTCCTCCCCTACGTGCTCCCGGTCTCGGCCGTCACCCTGATCTGGAGCTACCTGCTCAACCCCGACCGCGGGCTGGTGGCCGGGTTCCTCGGACTGTTCGGCCTCGAGGGCATCGGCTTCCTCTCCAGCCCCACCCTCGCCCTGCCGGCGATCATCCTCACCACGCTGTGGTGGGGCGTGGGCTTCAACCTCGTGCTCTTCCTCGCCGGCCTGCAGGACATCGAGCCGAGCCTGTACGAGGCCGCGTCGCTGGACGGTGCGGGTGCCGTCCAGCAGTTCCTCAACGTCACGGTGCCGGGCCTGACCCACGTCTTCGTGCTCGTCGGGGTCAGCCAGCTGATCGCCTCGTTCCAGATCTTCGGGCAGGTCTACATCATGACCAGGGGCGGCCCCGGCACCTCCACGCGCGTGCTCATCCAGCACATCTACGAGACCGGCTTCCAGGACTACCAGCTCGGCTACGCCGCAGCGGTCTCCGTCTTCCTCTTCGTCGTCATGGCCGTCGTCTCGTCCCTGCAGTTCCGTGCCCTGTCCGGGAGGTCCTCGTGAGCGCCCAGAGCACCACCCGCGCCCCACGCACCGAGGCCGAGCGCCTCGCCGCCGAGCAGCCCGGCCAGCGCTCGGGCATGGGCCCGGCGGCCCGGAGCGCACGCCACCACGTCCTCGTCGGCCTCGCCGCCCTGCTGTGGCTGGTGCCGCTGCTGTGGATGCTGTCGCTGGCGCTCAGCTCCAACGACGCCCTGCAGCGCGCCGCCCCGAGCCTGCTGCCCTCGTCCCTGACGGGGCGGAACTTCCTCACCGTCCTGGGGGGAGGTGACCTGGGGCGGTGGTTCGTCAACAGCCTCGTCGTCACCATCGTCACCACGATCATCACCGTGGTCCTGTGCGCCATGGCGGGCTACGCCTTCGCCAAGATCCGGTTCCGCGGCAGCCGCATCCTCTTCGCCGTGGTCCTCGGCGGGCTGATGGTGCCCAAGGAGGCCCTGTTCGTCCCCCGCTTCCTGCTCTTCGACGACCTCGGCCTGCAGAACTCCTACTCCGCGCTGGTCCTGCCGAACCTCGCCGCACCGCTGGGGGTCTTCATCCTCACCCAGTTCTTCTCCAAGGTGCCCACGGAGATGGAGGAGGCCGCTCGCATCGACGGCGCGGGCAGGTTCCGCATCTTCTGGTCGGTGATGCTGCCGCTGGCCCGACCAGCCATGGCCTCGCTCGGGATCTTCACGTTCGTGCTGACCTGGAACGACTACCTGTGGCCCCTGGTGGTCAACACCCGCACCGAGTGGTTCACGGTGACCACCGGCCTGGCCTCGTTGCAGTCCAACTTCGCCGCCACCACGAACCTGGGCGACCTCATGGCTCGCACCCTGGTCGGCAGCCTGCCCCTGATCGTCCTGTTCCTGGTCTTCCAGCGGCAGCTCATCCGCGGCATCACGCTCGGCAGCGGTGAGAAGTGACGACCCGCTCGTCCCGCCAGCTCAACCCCACCCCCCACCGAGGAGCAACCGTGCATCCCCTACGACGACGTGCAGCGCTGACGTTCGCCGCTGCAGCCACCACCCCGATCCTGCTGGCGGGCTGCGGGGGCGGTGACGGCGGTGGCGGTGGCGCAGCGGAGTTCGACCCCGCCGCCGTGGCCGCCGTGACCGACGAGGACCTGCAGGGCACGACGCTGGAGCTGGCCCGCTTCTTCGGTGACTGCGGTGACGAGTTCGGCGAGAACACCGATCTGGCCGCGGCCGTGGGCGAGTGCCCGACGATCCAGACGCTGACCAACAAGTTCAACGCCGAGAACGAGTACGGCATCACCGTCGAGCGCCTCGGCGGGGCGGCGTGGGACTCGTACTACGACTCCCTCAACTCCACCTTCGCCAGCGACAACCCCCCCGACGTGGCGATCATGCACGGCTCGAGCCTGGTGGACTACGCCGAGCGCGACCTGCTGGTGCCGCTCGACGAGCTGGCGCCCGAGTTCGGGGTCGAGCTGGCGGACGCCGTTCCCGCCGCCCAGACGGCCATCGGGTACGACGGTGCCGACTACGCGGTGCCCTTCGACCTCCACGGCGCCCTGGCGCACGTGAACATCGACCTGTTCAAGCAGGCGGGTCTGGTGGACGCCGCCGGCAAGCCGATCATGCCGACCTCCCCCGAGGAGCTCCTGGCCCAGGCCAGGACGGTCAAGGAGACCACCGGCAAGGACTACCTGGCGATGGCCCGCGTCGGGGACGCCCTCGGCGTGCACCTCTTCGAGAGCCTGCTCGGCCAGCAGGGCGGCGCCGTGGTCGACGAGGACGGCACCTCCTCCCTGGACAGCCCGGAGGGCCTGCAGGCCCTCGAGGTGATCAACTCCCTCACCGAGGGTGACTTCTACAACGGCGAGCAGACCTACGACGCCGCGCAGGAGTCCTTCCTGGGTGGCGATGCCGCGATGCTCTTCAACGGCACCTGGGTGGTCGACCAGTACGTCGACGAGGCGACCTTCGAGTACGCGGCGATGGACTTCCCGACGCTGTACGAGGAGCCGGCGGTGTGGGCTGACGCGCACACCTGGACCATGCCGGCGCAGCCGGACGCCGACCCGGTCAAGTACCGGGCCGCGATGGAGTTCATCTCGTACCTGTACGAGAACGACGAGGCCTGGGCACTGGGCACCGGTCACATCTCCTCACGCACCTCGGTGCTGGAGAGCGAGAGCTACCAGGCCGCCCCACAGCGGGCGAACTACGCAGCGACCGGGTTGACCAACGCGCGGCCGGTGCCCCACATCGCCGCCTGGCCGGCGGTCTCGGACACCCTGGTCGAGAGCATCGAGACGGTGTGGTTCGAGGACGCCGACCCGGAGGAAGCCCTCACCGCCGCCAAGACCAGCATCGAGTCGACCATCGCCGGCTAGCACTGCGGCACGGCGCCCGACGGCCACCCGGGGGAGCTCCCCGGGTGGCCGTGGGTGGCCACCGGTGGCCCTATCGTCCCTGTGACTACCCGAGCCCGGCCTCGAGGGTCGGTCCGCCTGAGCGAGGAGTCCCCGTGGCGGTGACGATGCACGATGTCGCACACCTGGCGGGCGTGTCTCAGCGCACGGTCTCCAACGTCATCAACGACTACGTGCACGTGCGGCCCGAGACGCGCGAGCGGGTCCAGCAGGCCATCGCCTCGTTGCACTACCGGCCCAACGTGAGCGCCCGGAGCCTGCGTTCGGGTCGCACGGGACTTCTGGCGCTCGCCCTGCCGGAGATCGCCTCCCCCTACTTCGCCGAACTCGCCGAGGAGTTGCAGCGCTGTTCCAGGGAGCGTGGCGTCACCCTGTTGATGGACCACACCGGCGGCGACCGGGACCACGAGCTGCTCAGCCTCGAGGGCTACCGCTCGAGCCTGATCGACGGGCTGATCCTCAACCCCCTGGCGGTCACCCCGCAGGACCTGGCGCTGTCCGAACTGGGCATCCCCATCGTCCTGCTCGGCGAGCGCATCGACGACAGCGGCTTCCTGCACGTCTCCATCGACAACGTCGCCGCCGCGAGGACGGCGACGGAGCACCTCCTGCAACGCGGGCGCCGGCGCATCGCCGTGATCGGGGCACCGCGCACGGACGACGTGACGGCCCCCGGCCCCTCGTCGAGGCGCCACGAGGGCTTCGTCGCGGCGATGACGGCCGCGGGCGTCGAGCCGGTCGAGTCGCTCGTCGTGCACACGGACCGGTGGACGCGTCCTGAGGGCCACGCCAGCACCTCGGGCTTGTTGGACCGCTCGCTGGCGCCGGACGCCGTCTTCTGCTTCAACGACGCTCTGGCCGTCGGGGCGCTCAAGGCGCTGAGCGACCGCGGTGCCCGTGTGCCCGATGACGTGGCGGTCGTCGGCTGGGATGATGTGGTCGAGGGCCAGTTCACCCGACCGACGCTGACGACGATCGCCCCGGACAAGGCTGCCATCGCCAGCGCCGCGATGGACGGGCTCCTCGCCCTGATCGAGCACCAGCCCGTTGACGTCCAGGAGCACCACGCGCCGTACTCCCTGAACGTCCGCCACAGCACCTGAGGGCGTGGCCCACGAGCACGCGCCACCTCGATGGTCCGGCTCGCGATCGTGGGAGCGCGCCAGCGCCCGCCGGCCTCGGAGTGATCGCCCCCGCTCGACGGACGGACCCGGCACATCGATGCGGACGCCGACGGGTGCGTGTGTGCGGTGCGTCATCCTCGCGGAGGTGCAGGACTGCGGTGGGGTCCGCGCTCGCTGACCCGGCCGCACGGGGCCGTCTCACGACGGGCTGTGCGATGACCTGCTCGCCTGCGCGGGCGGTACGAGGTCCCGGATCCGCGTGCGGGGGGCAGGGCGACGGCACAGGCGGGAGGTCGCCCCGCCGTCGACCGGATCACCGTCGTCCACGACCCGCGCCCCCACCGGCCGTGCGCCGGCCCGGTGCGCGCCCTCCGCCGAGACGGTGGAAGGTCCACTTCGCTCCCTCGCCGCGGGCCCGGATCGACGAGGGCGTCGCCGAAGTCGGCGAGCACGCCCATCCGCACCAGCCGCGTCACCGCGCCCATCCGTCCCGCGATGTGCGGGGAGGATGCGCCGACGTCGTGCAGCAGGCACGCGTGGAACAGGACGCCCGGGTCGACGCCGCTGAGGCTCTCGCGCTCACCGATGGCGAGCGCGTACCGGAGGGTGCGCCAGCTGTGGTGCGCGATCGCCGCGTCCTCCACGCCCGCGACCAGGGCGAGGGTCTGCATCCACCGGCCACGCCGTCGGCGAGGCCCGGGAGGAGCTCCGACCGCCACGTGATGCCCGGACGAGGACGGTCCATGCCACTGCCGTGACGCTCGCCCGCCCGTCAGCGTGCAGGGAGCAGCCGTCACCCGGTCCACGAGGTGACCGCGGGAGCGCCCCGAGGGCGTCATGCTCGGCAGCGCTGCAGACTGTGGGCGTGGGCGGCGTGAGCGACCTGTCGGTGTTGCTGGCGAGCATGGCCCCGGAGCTGCGTCCGGGCAGCTACGTGTTCGGGACGGTGGTGGGGCCGGAGGTGGCGACAGAGCTGGAGGTGCTGGCGAGCATCAGCGAGCCGGAGGGCCTGTCCGTGGTCGTCACCCGTGAGGAGGCGGCGCGCTGCGGGTGGGCGCCCGACTTCGTCGTGGCATGGATCACCCTGCGCGTGCACTCCGCCCTGCATGCCGTGGGACTGACGGCGGCCGTCAGCAACGCCTTGGCTCAGGCCGGGATGAGCTGCAACGTCATCGCCGGTCACCACCACGACCACCTGCTCGTTCCGCGCGAGCGCGCGGAGGAGGCCCTCGGCCTCCTGCGCGACCTCGCGCGGGACGAAGCGTCGCGGGCGCCGCTCAGCGCCAGGACACCGCCGCTGCCGGCTCCAGGCGCGCCAGGGTCTCGATGAGGCGATCAGCGATGCGGTCGGGCCAGGGGAAGAGCGGGGCGACGGCCCTCTGGTGGGCCAGTCCGTGCAGTGCCAGCCAGAGGGCGGTGGTGTCCGCGACGGGGTCGGTGCTGGCCGAGCGGCCGGCTGCCACGCACGCCTCGAGCTTGGCCACCAGGACGCGCAGCGCTTCCTGGCCCAGGGCTGCGGCCTCGGCCTCGGTGACGTCCGCGCGGCGCACGGCCGTGGCGGCGTTCCACAGCCCGCCGAACATGACCCGGTAGCGCTGGGGTCGGGTGCGGGCGAAGTCCAGGTAGGCGACGCAGACCGCGCGCAGCTGCGCCACCGGGTCGGGGCCGGCTCCGGCATCGGCTACGAGCAGGTCCTCGTGCAGCTCGACGAAGGCGTCCTGGATCACGGCCAGCATGATCGCCTGGCGGTCGGCGAAGTGGGAGTAGATCGACGGCGCGGCGATGCCGACCCTGCGGGCCACGGCCCGCAGGGTCACCGCCTGCTCGTCGCCCGTCTCGTCCAGGATCGCGGCTGCGGCGCTCAGGATCTGCCCGCGGAGCAGCCCACCCTCCCCGCGGCGGTTGCGCTTCCGGGCGGCAGCTGAATCGGATGGCATGTCACGGACAGTCACACCAATCACCTTACGTCTGCTAGGTCAGGTGCCCGGAGGGGGGTGCGGCCCTCGGCGGGGATCCGCCGGGCCGCGTGGCCGAGCCGAGCCGCTCCGGCCCGCACCCCTCAGGCGTCCCCCTCGCCGGTGCGGGCCGCGGGGGTCGGCCGGACGTCGGTCGGCTCCGGGCTCTCCCGCCGGTGACGGGGGAGCAGCGGTCAGCCGGCCTGGACCTGCAGCTGGGTGAGGAGGAGGAGGGTGTCGGAGTTGACCCAGTACTCGGCGAGCTGCCCGTCCTCCACCCGGAGGATGTCGGTGCCGGCGAAGGCGACCGGTGTGCCGACCGGGGCCTGCGCGCCGGGGATCCCGCCGGCGTAGGTGCCCTCGGCGAGCCAGCGCACGGCGACCTGGTCACCCTCGGCGATGGGCCCGACCTCCACGCTGAAGACCAGGTCCGGGATGGCCGCCCGGATCTGGCTGACCCAGGCCACCAGGCCCTCGGGCCCCTGGACCGCGCTGCCGTCGCCGCCGTCGAGCATGGCGGCGTGGACGTGGAAGTCGGGGCTGATCAGCGCGTCGGCCTGGCTGGGGTCACCGTTCCACAGGTCCAGCCAGGGCCCGACGAGCCGGGCGTTCGCGGCGGCCGTCGGCGACGGTGAGGCCGGCGTGGTGGCCGCGGCGTCCGCGGCTGTGCTGGGCGCCGTGGCGGCGGCTGTGCTGGGCGCCGTGACGGCGGCGGTGCCGCCGAGGGCGACGACCGTGGCGAGGGCGACGAGGCCCAGGCGGGTGCGGGCGGTCGTGGCGGTGCGGCGGGGGGTGGTGGTCCTGCTCATGGTGGTCTCCTGGTGGTCGGTTCGGCCGGACCGGGTGGTCCCGGTTGTCCTTACACACGTAAACATACACCATTGCACGAAGATGGCGAGGTGACTGCCGCCTCGGGGTCCGTCGACCACCTCGGGGCCACCACCCGGTCAGCCGCCGGGTCGCCGACGGAGCGCCGGGTGGAGGTGGGCCGGGCCCTCGACCGGCGAGATCCGGTTCCGAGCGAGCCCCGTGGATGTTGCGCAGCCGGTCGGTCTCGGCCGCCGCCGCCGGCACTGGGGGGCCCCGGGCATCCGCAGCTCGTGGACCTCCTCGTCGCGAGCCTGCGGGGAGGGGGGCCGGCGGTCACCGCGGTGTGCCGCCGACGAGGACCGAGGTCGCACGGGGGGTCTACCAGGCCCCGGTCGCGTCCTGGTCGGCGCGCACGGTCGTGGAGTCGGTGCCGACCACCCGCGACACCTCCACTGCGGTGTCGGTGGTCACCGGTTCCCCACGGCAACGAGGTGACCCGCACCGCGGCGGACACGCGCGAGGAGGACGGTGCCGACCAGGACCTGCCAGCCCGTGTAGGCGTAGACCGCGATGCGCTCGGGAACGCCGGGGGGCAGCACGCCGAACGTGGCCACCAGGACGATCACCGCAGCCAGCCCGGAGGCGCCGAGGAGCGCACTGGCCCTGCCGAACCACCGCGGTGCCCCGAGCGCCCGCCACTGGCGGCCGGCGACGATGGCGACGACGTTGCCCGCCAGGATGGCGAGCGTCGCTCCGGCGTAGTGGTAGGTGATCGTGCCGTCGGCGGTGGCCGCCGTCGACGTGTGGAAGGCGCCGACGAGGACCAAGCCGCTCGCGTGGAGCGCGGAGAGGACGAGGAACGCCCGCTGCGCCCTTCGCGGGAGGAGCCCTCGCAGGAGCACGGCGGCGCCGAGGAACAGCACCCCCTGCAGGACGAACCCGGTGTTCATCGCCGTGTGGAGCGGGGAGCAGATCTCACGGCCCTCGAAGGGGCCGCACGCGGGTACCCCGAGGTCGCTGACGAAGTTGGTCACGTAGCTGTACGTCGGGGTCGTCCAGGCGGACGCCGCGATCGTCTCGATGACGATGTACTGCAAGCCCGCGAGGACGGACAGCACGGCTGCGACGGCGATCGTCGCCCGCGCGGGAGTGGGTGCGGTGGTACTCGTGGCGGTCATGGTGCCTCCGGGCGTGGTGGCTGGCTCAGGGCTGGGCTCGCGCTGTCCGGGAGGGCTCAGCCGACCCGGAGCTGGGTGAGGAGGAGGAGGGTGTCGGAGTTGACCCAGTACTCGGCGAGCTGCCCGTCCTCCACACGGAGGATGTCGGTGCCGGTGAAGGAGAGGGGAGTGCCCACGGGGGCCTGGGCGCCGGGGACCCCGCCGCCGTAAGTGCCGGAGGCGTTCCAGCGGACGACGACGTGGTCGCCGTGAGTGATCGGCCCGACCTCGATGCTGAAGGCCATGTCGGGGGCGAAGGCCCGGACCTGCCCGATCCAGGCGACCAGGGCGTCGGGTCCGCGCACGGCGCTGCCGTCGCCGCCGTCCATCATCGCGGCGTGCACGGTGAAGTCCGGGGTGAGCAGGGTGGCGGCCTCGGTGCAGTCCCCGTTCCACAGCCGGAGCCACGGGTCGACGAGCGCGGCGGCGGTGAGGGGGGTGCGGGGGCTGGTGACGGTGCTCACGGCGGTCTCCTGGAGGTCGTCCCCACGAGGAGCCGAGCGGCCCCCGTGGTCTTACGTGTGTAAGCCTACGGCATGACCTAACGCATGTGAAGTCGACTCCGGCGACCGCGGTCGGTGGTGGGTCGGCTCGGCGCCCGGGCAGCCCGCTGAGCACCGGCGACACCGCTGCTGCGGCCCGTCGGGGAGGAGGGAGGCGGGCACGGGGCAGAGCGTGGAGCCGGGCGCGCGGCCGAGGATCAGACGCGGGCCGTGCTCGCCCGTCGGGAGCGCAGGAGGCGGTCGGTGAGGAGGCGCACCCCGCTGCCCTAGGCGCGGTGGGTGGACCGATCGCCGGAGGCGTGCACGGCGGTCGAGGTGGGGTCGGCGAGCGCGGCGGAGGGCGTGCGCCCAGGTCGCCTCCGGCACGCGGGGTGCGTGGTCCCGGTGGACCCACCGTCCGAGCCGCCCCCACCCAGACGGCGCGGAGTGGAGCTCAGCAGGGCCCATGCCCACCCGGGTGCGACCGACCACTCCGACCACGGCGGACGACACGGCGACTCGCGTGGTGCGCGCGGCCGTCGTCCACAGCTCCGGCGGGCCGGAAGCCGTCGTGGTCGTCGACTCGGCAGTGCCCGAGCCCGGGCCGGGCGGAGTGCGGATCCGCGTCGCTGCCGCCACCGTCGACGCCGCCGACGTGCTGGTGCGGGTCGGGGCGATGGTGCAGGGCGGTGCCACCTGCCCGCGGGAGCAGTTCGGCTCGGGGGTCGACGTCGCCGGGACCATCGGTGCCGTCGGTGAGGACGTGCGCGGGGGCGCCGTCGGTGACGAGGTCATCGCGTTGCGCGAGCGCCTGGACCAACCGCTCGGTGCCCGAGCCGACTTCGTGGTGGTGGAGAGCGGGGCGGTGGCACCCTCGCCGGCCGGCGCCACCGCGGTGGAGGCGGCCACGCTCCCGCTGAAGGCCACCACCGCCGCGACCAGTCGCTCGACGCGCTCGGCCTCCTGCCCGGGCGGTGTCCGGCGCTCGCGCACAGCAGGTCGTCGCGACCACGGGCACCGGTGTGACGGGCGCCGTCGAGGACCACAGGTCGGTGCAGATCGGTGCTGCGAGGCGAGCCCCGACGACGCGGGCCCTGTGGCGACACACCTCTCACCGGGCTGCGGCGACGGCGGGGGGTCGAGCAGCGGTCGGGACCCCCTGACCGGCGGGCTCGTGGATCCCGTACCGCGACCAGACCCGCAGCAGGGGCGCCGGTGCCCACCAGTTGGCCCGGCCGAGCAGGCGCATCGTGGCCGGTACCAGGAGCGCGCGGATGATGGTGGCGTCGACGAGGATGGCGAAGGCGAGGCCCACGCCGGTCATGGTGATCAGGCTGATGCCGCTGGTGGCGAAGGCCCCGATGACGACGACCAGGAGCAGCGCGGCGCTGGTGATGATGCCGCCGGTGCGCTGGAGCCCGGCGGCGACCGCGGCGGTGTTGTCGTGGGTGCGGTCCCACTCCTCGCGCACCCGTGAGAGCAGGAAGACCTCGTAGTCCATGGACAGCCCGAACGCGGCCGCCACCATGATGATCGGCTGGGTGGCCTCGATGCTCCCGGTCAGGGTCACGCCGAAGAACGACGCCAGGTGACCGTCCTGGAAGACCCACACCAGCGCCCCGAACATGGCGCCGAGGCTGAGTCCGGTCATCAGGACCGCCTTGACCGGCAGCAGCACCGACCCGAAGGCGAGGAAGAGCAGCAGCATCGTCACCACCACGACGAAACCGGCGGCCCAGGGCAGCCGGTCACCGAGCGAGGCCAGGGTGTCGACCTCCTCGGCCGCTGCACCGCCCACCAGCACCTCCACCCCGTCCGGCACGGGCACGGCGCGGACCGACCGCACCACCTGGGCCTCGAGCGCAGGATCGGTGGGCAGCTCGACGGAGACCAGGGCCGCGTCCGCCGAGCTGCCGACGAGCTCGGCGCCCGGGACGTCCTGGACCGCGGCCATGTCCGTGGCGAGGGACTCCAGCTGCGCCGTGGAGGCACCGCGGACGACGACGTCGAGGTCGCTGGTGGAGGCCTGGGGGAACCCGTCGATGATCAGCTCGGCGGCGACGCGGCTCTCGGTGCCGGCCGGCAGGACGCGGTGGTCGGTGCCTCCGAAGGAGATCCGGGTGGCCGGGGAGGCGATGACGAGCAGCAGGGCCGTGGTGGCCACGGCGACCAGGACGGGACGGCGCATGACGGCGTGGGCGAGACGGGCCCAGCCCCGCTCGCGCTCAGCGCCAGGTGCGCCCGTCGCGGCGGCGGGCGCCCGCCGCCGGCGCACCCGCAGCGCGTCCACCCGCGGCCCGAGCACGGCGAGCAGCGCCGGCAGCACGGTGAGCGCGGCGACGAGCGCGATGAGCACCGCGGCGATGGCGCCGAAGCCCATCGAGCGCAGGAAGGGCTGGGGGAAGAAGAGCAGGGCCGCGAGGGAGACCGCGACCGTGACCCCCGAGACCAGCACGGACCGTCCCGCGGTCGCCATCGTCCGGCCCAGCGCGGTCGGGACGACGTCCTTCGTGCCCCCCAGGGCGCTCATCTCGTCGCGGAAGCGGCTGACGACCAGCAGCGCGTAGTCGATGGCGAGCCCGAGCCCGAGCATGGTGATGATGTTGATGGAGAAGACGCTGACGTCGGTGAGGTAGCTGATCGCGCGCAGCGCCGTGAACGCGCCGAGGATCGCGATGGCGCCGATCACCAGGGGCAGGCTCGCGGCCACCAGGCCGCCGAAGACGACGACCAGGAGCACGAGGAGCACCGGGGTGGACAGCGTCTCGGCGCGGACGAGGTCCTCGCCGATCTGGTTGCCGATCTCCAGGCCGGTCGGCACGGAGCCGCCCCGGTGGGTCTGCACGGCACCACCGGCCACCAGGTCGTCGGCGATCCGCTCGTAGGTGTCGTCGCGGGCCTCCTCGTCGGCGCCGGCCAGCTGCAGCAGCACCAGCGTCTGCCGCCGGTCCTGCGAGACCAGGGCGGGGGACCCGGTCGACCACGTGGTGCTGGTGGCCGTGACGGCGTCCTCGGGCAGGGCGGCGAGGGTGCGTTCGACCTCGGCGCGGAAGGCGGGGTCGTCGGCGGTCAGGGTGTCGGAGGCGTAGACCACGGCGACGTGGGTGCTCTGGCGGCCGAACTCACCCTCCGCCGCCGCGAGGGACTCGCTGCCCGGGGTCTCGAAGCCGCCCCCGCTGAGCCGCGCGAAGGCCCCGGTGCCCCAGAGGAGGCTGAACAGGAGGAACACCACCGCCCCCACGAGGACGGGCACCCGGCCGCGGTACAGGGCGCCGCCCCAGGAGCTCGGCGCTCCGGGCCCGGGGAGGGCCAGCGGCGGGCGTGACGGGGTCCGGGTCGACACGGCTGACTCCTCAGGAGGATGAGCGAGGGACGTCGGGCAGGGTGGCCACGACCTCGTCGCCCCAGAGTGCTACTGTTGTTCACGGAAGTCAACACCAGTCGCAGATCATGGATGACCTGACCTTCGGAGGCTCGCTCTGCTGTCCGGCACCGACGACACGACGACGAAGACCGAGCCCACGCGGCGCGAACGGGTGCGTGCGGCGACGGTGGCCGAGATCCGCACGACAGCGCGCGCGCTGCTCGTCGAGCACGGCGACGTCGGTGTGAGCGTGCGCGCCGTGGCGCGAGCGATGGGGATGACGCCCGCGGCGCTCTACCGCTACGTCGACGGCTTCGACGAGCTCATGGTCCTGGTGGCCGTCGACGTCCACGACGACCTCGTCGCCGCCCTCGAACGGACCCGCGACGAGGACCCCGACGCCGGTGTCGCCACCCGGTTCCTCGCGGTCTCGCGGACCTTCCGCCGGTGGGCGCTGGAGCACCCGGTGGAGTTCGCGCGGGTGCTGGCCAATCCCGTGAGGGTGGGCTCCGCTCCGCCCGGCAGTCCCCTGCAGCAGGCGGGGCTGCGTCTGGGCCGGGTGTTCGCCGGGCTCTTCACCGAGCTCAGCACCAGTGGGCTGCTGCCCGTCCCCGCGGCCGACGACGTCGACCCCGGGCTGCTGAGCGCCGTCACGGACGACCCGGGTGTGGCTCGGGGCATGCCCGCGACGCTCCTCGTCCTCTTCGCCCAGGCCTGGACGCGGCTCTACGGCTGCGTCGCGCTGGAGGTCTCCGGGCAGCTGGCGTGGGCCATGGACGACACCGAGCCGATGTTCGAGTCCGTGCTGCGCGAGACGGCGGCGACCATGGGTCTCTCGCACGCGTACGCCCCGCCGTCCTGAGCGGCTGGCTGGTCGCCCCGAGCCCCGGCGCGTGCGAGACCAGCGCCTGCGCCGTGGCGTCGGCCGAGCCGAGGGCGACAGCGTCGGCCGGGGACCCCCGGGCGCCGTGCGGCGGCCTGACTCCCGCTGACCATCGGCCTCGAGGGCTGGGTGTCCTCGCTGGTCGCACCTGGTCCCGTCACGGTCCCGTCCACCCGACCGGCCGCGTCGCCACCCACGGGCGCACCCACGTCGCGGTCGCCTCGACGACATCGGCGGCGCCCTGGGTGCGCCGTCGTCCGCCGCTGACCGTGAGCACCGCTGTCGATCGACGGGTGTCGGGAGGAGTAGACCTCCTGTCGTCCACCCCCCTCAGGCCTGCCACCCAGGAGGAGCTCGTGTCACGAGCCGTGCAGTTCGACCACTACGGCGGGACCGAGGTCCTGGAGGTCAGGGACGTGCCGGACCCCCTCCCGGGGCCGGGGCGGGTCGTCGTCGCCGTCAGGGCCGCCGGCACCAACCCCGGTGAGGCGGCCATCCGGCAGGGGGCGCTGGACGCCGTCTCCCCGGCGAGCTTCCCCTCCGGCCAGGGCAGTGACCTGGCGGGCGTGGTCACCGCCGTCGGCGAGGGCGTCACCTCGCTGGTCGTCGGCGACGAGGTGATGGGCTGGTCGTGGGAGCGCTCCAGCCAGGCCGAGCTCGTCGCCGTCCCCGCCGAGCAGCTGGTCCCCAAGCCGCCCGCGCTGTCGTGGGAGGTGGCCGGCTGCCTGTACGTCGTCGGGGCCACGGCCTGCGCCGCGGTGCGTGCGGTCGCCGCTGGACCGGGTGACGTGGTGGCGGTCTCCAGCGCCGCGGGAGGTGTGGGCACGGTGGTGGTCCAGCTGCTGCGGGTGCGGGGCGCCGAGGTGGTGGGGATCGCCTCGGTCGCCAACCACGACTGGCTGCGCGCCCAGGGGGCGCAGCCAGTCGCCTACGGCGACGGGCTGCGCGAACGCCTCCAGGCCGCCGTCCCCTCCGGCCTGGACGCCTTCATCGACACCCACGGAGGCGGCTACCTGCGGCTGGCGGTCGACCTCGGCGTCCCGCGCGACCGCATCATGACGATCATCGACTTCGCCGCCGCGCAGGAGCTGGGGGTCACGGCGGAGGGCAGCGAGGCGGCCACGAGCCAGGGCGTCCTCTCCGAGGTGGCCGACCTGGTGGCCACCGGGCGCATCACCGTCCCGATCGCCGCGAGCTACCCGCTGGAGCAGGTGCGGCAGGCCTACACGCAGGTGGAGCAGCGCCACACCCACGGCAAGGTCGTCCTGCTGCCCTGACCTGGACGCGGTGCCAGGCCCCCTCGCTCGGGGTGTCGGGACGGCCGTCCCGCTGTCCTGGCTTGCCGTGCGGTGCCTGCCGGTGGTCGACTCGTGGCGGTGGTCACTCGACCTCCGCCCGGACCCACCCGTGAGGAGTCCACCTGATGTGGTCAGCGGCTCAGCAGTCCCGACCGTGCGCGCCACCGACGGGGCGAGCGAGCCCGCCCACCGCTCGTCGGCCGGTCCCCGAGACCCACGACGCGGTGGACGGGCCGGTCGCGCGGTGATCGCCGACCACCGGGGGGATGCCGTGCGCACGGGCCGCGTCGCCGTCAACGGGACCGCGCTGCACTACCGGGCGGCCGGGTCGGGCCCCGCGGTGGTGCTGCTGCACGGGGTGCCCAAGACCGGGTACCACTGGCGGCACCTGATCCCGAGGCTCAGCGCGGAGCACGCGGTGGTCGCCCCGGACCTCCGCGGTCTGGGGGACTCCGCCCATCCCGCGGACGGCTACGACTCGGTGACGATGAGCGAGGACGTCGCCGAGCTCATGGCCTACCTGGGGCACGATTCTTACAGCGTGGTCGGCGAGGACTGGGGAGGGGTGATCGGCTACCACCTCGCCGCCAGGCACCGGGACCGCGTCGAGGCCCTGGTCTTCGTCGAGGCGCTGATGCCCGGCTTCGGCTTCGAGGACCACGCCGCGCTCACCCCCGAGAACGTCGGGGGCATGTTCCTGTGGCACCTCGGCTTCTTCTTCCAGCCGGACGTGCCGGAGATGCTGATCACCGGGCACGAGCGGGCCCTCATCACGCACATGATCAAGAACGAGCGCAGCTACCCCGACAGCGCCACCTCCGACGCGGTCGAGGAGTACGTGCGCTGCTACTCCATGCCCGGCGGCATCCGCGCGATGCTGTCGATCTACCGCGCGATGCTCGAGGACGCCGAGCTGACCCGGCAGGCAGCGAGGACCCTCCTGGACGTCCCCGTGCTCGCGCTCGGGGGTGACGCCTTCATCGGCGCGCGCAACGAGTCCGTGATGCGGCTCCTCGCCCACGACGTCACCGGGCACGTCTTCGCGGCGGGGCACGACCTCGCCGAGGAGGTGCCCGAGCAGATGGCCGAGGTCGTCCTCCGCTTCCTGGCCGAGCGGCGGTAGCCGCAGGCTCACCCGGTCACAGCACGGCGACGGTGAGCGGCCCGTCGTCCGCTCCCACCCGAGGACCCGGGCGGTGGCGGTCCGCCACCGCCTGCGCCAGGGCGGGCATGACCAGGCCGCGCAGCTCCTCGGGCGCCTCGACCTGCGGCATGTGGCCTGCGTGCTCGATCACTTCGAAGCGGGCTCCCGGGACGGCCGCGGCGAAGGCGCGGCCGTAGTCGGGGGTCACGACGCCGTCGGCGGCGCCCCACACCACCAGGGTGGGAGCGGTGATCGCCGACAGCCGTGATCCCAGGGTGGGGTCGGTCATCACCGGCTGGCCGGGCTGGTTGCCGTAGGCGTCGCGGGTGGCGAAGTTGGCGGCCATCGCCGCGCGCTGGGCCGGGGCCACCGAGGCGGGGTCGACGGCGTACGGCGCGGGGTCGTAGAAGCTCAGCGCCATCAGCTCCGGCCCGCTCAGCTCGTTGACGTCGGTCACGGGGTGGCCCGGCACCTCCAGGCCGACGGCGTCGACGAGGACCACGCTGCCCACCCGGGGGGCGCCCGCGCCGGCCCGCTGGTCGTCGGCGGCCATCTCGGCGGCGACCCACCCGCCGATGGAGTTCCCGACCAGGGTCACGCCGGACAGGTCGAGCGCCTCGAGCAGCTCGGCGTACACGGCGGCCAGCGCCGCGACGGTGCCCAGGGCCGGCGGTCGGGGGGTGCCGTCGAAGCCCGGGTGGGTGGGGGTGACGACGCGGGCGGGGGAGTCCTGCGTCGACAGCGCCGCCAGGCTCGCCATCGACGCGGGCCCGGCGCCCCCGTGCAGCAGGAGCACGGGCCGCCCCTCGCCGACGTCGTCGAAGGTCAGGTCGACCGCCAGGTCCTCGCGCAGGTCCGCGGTGGCGGGCACCTCGAGGTGCAGGGTGCGGGTGGTCATGATGTCTCCTCGGGGGGTGCGGTGGGGTGCATGCCGGTGAGCTGCTCGATGTCGTAGCGCTCCCGCAGGGCGATGATCGCGGCCTGGTCGGGGGGGCCGTCGGCGGTCAGCAGCGCGGCGAGCTCCTCGAAGTAGTGCTCGTGGCCGCCGGGCGCACCGGACTGGAAGAACATCGTGGCGGGTTCGTCGGTGGGGTTGCCGAAGGCGTGGGGCGTGCCGACCGGGACCCACATGAAGGAGCCCGGCCCTCCGCGCAGGAACCGCTGCCCGGACGCCGAGGTCCAGTCGTGCCAGTCGCCCACGGTGCGGTCCAGCGGCTCGAAGGCCAGCACGTCGAGGGTGCCGCTGAGCACGTAGAAGAACTCCTGGCCCTCCCCGTGCACGTGCGCGCCGACGTCGTACCCGGGGGGCACGACCACCTCGAACGTCGAGATCAGCGCGCCCTCCCCACCGGTGACCTTCACGGTGGCGTCCACCCCGCCGCCGACGATGCGCCGCCCGCCGCCGGGTGCCAGCCCGACGCCGTCGCTCACCGCCGCACCCCCTGCGCGCCCGCGCCGACCGCGAGCGGGGCGTAGGACCCGGTGGCCAGGTCCTCCAGCAGGGGTGGCCTGCTGGGGGTCCAGCCCAGCGACCGGGCCCGGCTGGCGTCGACCTGCTGGTCGAGCAGCAGGGCGGCGGCCAGGGGGCCCAGGCGGGCCCGGGTGGCGTCCTCGGGCTCGGGGGCGGTGCGCCCCTCCAGGCCGCGCACGCGGCTGGCGACCTCGGCGATCTCCTGCACGGTCGGTGCCTCCGCGGCGGCCCCGAGGTAGTAGGAGCCGGCCGGCGCCTGCGCCATGGCCAGCGCGAACAGCGCGGCGAGGTCGGCGACGTGGACGGTGGAGAAGTGCTGCCCACCGCCGGGGTGCAGCAGCGCCGGGGCGTCCCCGTCGGTGGTCGGGCCGCCCAGCAGCAGGGCCGGCAGGCCCCCGCCGGCGCCGTAGACGTTGGCGGGCGCGACCACCACCGAGCGGACCCCGTCGTCGGCGGCGGCACGCACCCGTACCAGGGTCGCCGGGCGCCAGGCCACGATCGGCGGGGGGTCCAGCGGGCTGTCCTCGGTGAGGTGGTCGCCGGAGCCGTGGACCCACAGCCCGCCGGTGTGCACGTAGGGCCGGTCGCTGCCGGCCAGGGCCGGGAGCACGGCGTCCAGCACCGCGGCGTCGAGGGCGGCGCTGGTGGCGTCGCTGGGGGAGGCCGTGTGGACCACCGCGTCGACGCCGCGCACCTGCTCGGTCAGCCAGGCGCGGTCGCCCAGGTCGCCGAGCTCGGGCCGGGCGCCCGCCTGGGAGAGCCGGGCCGCCGATCCCTGCGAGCGCGCGTGGGCGACGACCTCGTGGCCCTGGGCCAGGACCTCGGCCAGCACCGCGGACCCGACGTACCCGGTCCCGCCGGTCAGGAAGACCTTCATCTGCTTCTCCTCGTCGTGGGTGGTGCGGGGGGTGTCGCACGCCTCGCGGTGGGGCGTGGACGGACGGCGGTGCGGCGGTGCGCGGGTCAGTGCTGGACGGCGAGCAGCTCCTCGAAGCCCATCCGCGACAGGAAGCCCTCCTGGGCGGTACGGGTCGCGGCGTTGACCTCCTCCACCCCGGCGTCGGTGAAGTCGACGACGCTGCGGCCCGGCTTGGCCCCGAACGGCAGGGCGAGGATGCGGGTGATCTCCTCCGCCACGGCGACGGGGTCGGCGTCGACCCCGGAGCGGAACAGGCCGGCGGTCGCCTCCTCGTTGCGGGCGACCATCGGGTCGAGGACCGCGTACGCCGCGGTGACCTCCTGGTCGCTGGCGCGGCCGGCGTTGGGGAAGTGCTCGGTGCCCTGGGTGAAGGCGCCGGGCATGACGATGGTGGTCTCGATGCCGAACTGGTTCACCTCGTAGGCGGTGACCTGGGCCAGGGCGTCGAAGGCGAACTTGGAGGCCACGTAGGGGCCGAGGAAGGGCGGGACGACGACGGTGGTCGTGCTGCCGACGTAGACCAGGGTCCCCGAGCGCCGGCCGCGCATGTGCGGCAGGACCGCGCGGTTGACCCGCTGGACGCCGAGGGTGTTGACGTCGAACAGGTGGGCGACGTCCTCGGCGGTGAAGGCCTCGGTGTAGCCCAGGACCATGTGGCCGGCGTTGTGCACGACGACGTCGAGGTGACCGCTGGTCTCGAGCACGGTGGCCACGGCCGCGTCGGCGGAGTCCTGGGACTGCACGTCGAGCTCCACGACGCGCAGGTCGACGCCGTCGCGCGCCGCCCCGTCGAGGACGTCCCGCGCTCGTGCGGCGTTGCGGCCGCCGGGGTCGCGCATGCTGGCGTACACGGTGTGCCCGGCAGCGGCGAGCGCGGTGGCGGTCAGGTTGCCGATGCCGGTGGCGGCGCCGGTGATGAGGACGACGGACATGGTGCTCCTTCGGGGAGGTCGTGCGGAACGGTGCAGAACGGTGCGGTGCGGTGCGTGCTCTCAGCCAGCGGCCGCCCCCGGGGGGTCGGGCAGCGGTCCGGGGGACGGGGGCCGCTGGCGGCTCACGCGATGCCGCCGTTGACGTAGAGGACCTGCCCGTTGACCCAGCGCGCCGGTCCGGCGAGGAAGGCGATGGACTCGGCGATGTCGGCGGGGGTGCCCAGGCGCTCCAGGGGCGCCATGCCGGCGATGCGGTCGACGACGTCCTGCGGCTTGCCGTCGAGGAAGAGGGGCGTGGCGGTGGGGCCGGGGGCGACGGTGTTGACGGTCACGTCCCGGCCGCGCAGCTCGCGGGCGAGGACCAGGGTCATCGCCTCGACCGCGCCCTTGGTGGCGGCGTAGGCGCCGTAGGTCGGCTGCTGGAGCCGCGTCACCGACGTGGAGACGTTGATCAGCGCGCCACCGCTGCGCAGCCGGCGCCCGGCCTGCTGGGAGACGACGAACGTGCCGCGCACGTTGGTGCGCTGCATGCGGTCGAAGTCGGCGAGGTCCATGTCGACCATCGGGGCCAGCAGCATGATGCCGGCGGTGTTCACCACGACGTCCACGCCGCCCCACAGCTGCTCCGTCCGCTCGAACAGCTCGGCGACCTCGTCCTGGTCGGCGACGTCGGCCTGGACGGCGGTGGCGGTGCCCCCGGCCGCGGTGATGGCCTCCACGGTCTGCGCGGCGCGCTCTGCACCGCCGGAGTAGTGCACGACCACCTTCTGGCCGTCGGCGGCGAGCCGCTCGGCGGTCGCCCGCCCGATGCCCCCGGAGCCACCGGTGACGATCGCGACGCGGGCCGGTGCCTCGGTGCTGCTGGGTGTGCTCATCTGACATCCTCTCGGTAGTGGACGACCTGTCCACTACGTCCGAATGTAGACTCTTCGTACACATAAGGCAAGCTGTGGAGGACGACGTGGTGGAACAGCTCCATGCCCCCCTGCGCCGGGGGCGCGGGCGCCGGCCGGCGGCCCAGGTGCGCCTGGCGGCGCTGGGCGCGGCGGCGGCGCTGCTCTTCGAGGGCGGTCTGGGGGCTGTGACCTTCGAGAAGGTGGCCGCCCGCGCGGGGGTGAGCAAGATGACGCTGTACAAGTGGTGGCCCTCGCCGGGCGCCCTGGCCCTGGACGCCTACTCCACCGCCGTCCAGGAGACCCTCGCGTTCACCGACACCGGCGACCTCGCGCACGACCTCACCACGCAGATGCACGCCTTCGTGGGCCTGCTGACCGCCCGCAGCGGCGGTGCGGTGATCGCTGAGCTCATCGGGGCGGCGCAGTCCGACCTCGACCTCGCGGCGGTCTTCTCCTCGAGCTACACCCGCCCGCGCCGCCAGCTCGCCGTCGCGCTCCTGAGCGCGGCGCAGCAGCGCGGCCAGCTGCGCGCCGACGTCGACCCCGAGGTGCTCGTCGACCAGCTGTGGGGGGCCTGCTACCACCGCCTGCTCCTGCCCGACCAGCCTCTCGACACCGCCTTCACCGATGCCCTCGTCGCCAACCTGCTGCACGGCGTCGCCGGCGGTGCCACGGCCTGAGCGGGGCCGCGCGCGTGCCCGCACGGCGCCGCGGTCCTCGGGCCCGTCCGGTTTGGTGCACCGACCCCGGGTCACCGGCCCTGCGCCCCCTGGACGACGTCCGCGCCGCGCTGCCGGTCCTGGCCGCCTGCGGCCGGTGCGCGGGCGGCGGTGCGGCCCTGGCGCAGCAGGACCACCCAGGTGGCCAGGGCCACCGCTGCGATCCCGGCACCGATGCCGGCTGGCGCGGCCAGGCCCGCACCGGCGGAGATCGCCGTGCCGCCGGCCCAGGGCCCGAGGGCGTTGCCGACGTTGAAGGCCGAGGTGGCGGACGCCGACGCGAGGGTGGGCGCCTCGCCGGCCAGCGCCAGCACCCTGGCGGTCAGCGGAGCGGCGACCGCGAAGCCCGTCACGCCGAGGACCGCCACCAGGGCCACCGCAGCCACCGGGGACCGTGCCAGCAGCGCGAGCGCCGTCAGTGCCGCCGCGGTGCTGGCCAGGGCGACCACGACCGTGGCGCCGGGGTGGCGGTCGCCGAGGCGACCCCCGGTCAGGGAGCCCACCAGGGCTCCGACGCCGAAGCCCGCCAGCACCACGGGGACGGCCGCCGCCGGCAGGCCGCTCACCTCGGTCAGCAGCGGTGAGACGTAGCTGAAGGCGGCGAAGACCGCGGCCTGGCCCAGTGCCGCGGTGGCCAGCACGAGCCAGAGCCGGCCGCTGCGGAAGGCCACGACCTCCGGCGCCAGCCGCGGGCGCTGCGCGGGAGGGGCCTGGGTGGGCACGAGCCCGAAGATCCCCCCGACCGCGAGCAGGGTGAGGGCCGCCAGTGCCCAGAACGGTGCGCGCCAGCCGAGCGACTGGCCCACGAGGGCGCCCAGGGGCACGCCGACGACGTTGGCCACCGTCAGGCCGCTGACCATGACCCCCAGCGCCCTGGTCCGGGAGGCCGTCCCCGCCGCCTGGGCCACCACGACCGCCGCCACCGCCCAGAAGGCCCCGGTGGCCACGGCCGTGACGACGCGGGCGAGCAGCGCCAGGGCGAAGGACGTGGACAGGGCCACCGCGACGTGCCCGGCGGCGAAGATCACCAGGGCGACCACGAGCGTGGTCCGCCGCGGCAGGCGCAG
Source organism: uncultured Quadrisphaera sp. (assembly GCA_964242735.1). Lineage (GTDB taxonomy): Bacteria > Actinomycetota > Actinomycetes > Actinomycetales > Quadrisphaeraceae > CADCUY01. The sequence goes on from CAXTAK010000001.1 coordinate 337,932, forward strand.
GGTCAGCGCCGCCATCGCCGGCGCGCCCACCACCATGCCCAGGGCGAAGGCGGAGATGAGCAGGCCGGCGCGGGGCAGCGAGACGCCGAGGTCCTCCGCCATCAGCGGGAGCAGTCCGGCGATCATGAACTCGGTGGTGCCCAGCAGGAAGATCGCGGCGGCCAGGACCCAGACGACGCGAGGCAGGCGCGGGTGGAGAGGGCTGACCCGGGGGGTGGTCACGGCAGGCCCCCGGTGCGGGCGCGGGCGGGTGGCGCGGAGCCGTCGTGCGGCGTGGGCCGGCTGGTGGCAGGCATCTCATCCCGTCGGTGTTCGCACCTGGTGGTGCGCTGCCGGGTCCGGGGCTGCGCTGCTGTCCTCGTGGTCGCCCGCGGTGGGGTGGGAGCGGAGGCTCTCCACGCCGGGACGATCACCTCCAGTAGAGCAGGGTTCGGGTGGTGCGTCCAGGGGGACGGGCCCCCCGGCCGGGTCGGCCGGAGATCGGGAGACCACGGCTCGCGCTGCCCTTGTGCCGGGCGCGGTGAGGGAGGATGCTGACCAGCGATCGATCGCGCGCCCCGGACCCGGCAGCGCACCCGAGTGGTGCCACACGGACGAGACCCGAGCCACGACCGTCGTCCGGGCCCTCGCCCCGACTCCTGTGGACCGGCGTGACCGGTGGCGCTGCTCGACACGACCACCGACGGCGTCCCCAGCTGACGGTCCAGCACCCCCTGCCGGACCTGCCCGACGCCTCCACGACACCCCCGAGCCAGAGGAGACGACGATGATCCACCCTGAGGACGGGCCCTCGGGCCCGCTCACGCACCCGGACCCGGTCACGGCGCCGGTCGCGACGGTCCCGGTGGCCGCAGCGTGATCACCCGGAGGACGTTCTCCCGGGGCCTGGTCACCGGCGCCGCCGCCGCCGGGGCCGCCGGCCTCGCCGGGGCCCCGCCGGCGGCCGCCGCGTCGCGCAGCCGCGGCGTCCCCCGCGCGCAGGTGCGCGCCGACAACGTGGTCCTGGTGCACGGGCTCTTCGCGGACGGGTCCAGCTGGAGCGACGTCATCCGCCGGTTGCAGCGCACCGACCTGCGGGTGAGCGCGGTGCAGAACCCGCTGACCTCGCTAGAGGACGCCGTGGCCGAGACGCGCCGGGTGCTGGCCCTGCAGGTCGGGCCCACGGTGCTCGCCGGGCACTCGTGGTCGGGGACGGTCGTCAGCGAGGTCGGCGCCGACCCGGGGATCACCGGGCTCGTGTACGTCGCGGCACGGGCCCCGGACGCGGGGGAGGACTTCGCCGCCCTGGCGCAGCAGTACCCCGCCCCACCGGCCAGCGCGGGCATCCAGACCGTGGACGGCTACCAGCAGCTGAGCGAGGAGGCCTTCCTGCGCGACTTCGCCGGCGACGTCGAGCGCGACCGGGCGCGCGTCCTGCACGCCGTCCAGGGGCGCAACACCACCACGCTCACGTCCGGGCGCACCACGGTGGCCGCCTGGCGCGTGAGGCCCACCTGGTACCAGGTCTCCACGCAGGACCGCACCATCGACCCCGGCCTCGAGCGGTTCCTCGCGCACCGCATGGGCGCCGCGACCATCGAGCTCGATGCCAGCCACCTCGCCCTGGTCTCCAGGCCCCGAGCGGTCGCCGACCTCATCCTCGCGGCCACCGGTCGCTGACCCGCGGCGTCCCCGCCGTGCCGCCCGAGCTAACTAGCCGGACACCGCCCGGGCACTCCCGGACGCAGCGGTGGTGAGGAAGGGCGAGCGCTGGAGCCACTCCAGGCCACCGGCGAGGTCTGCCATGGCCAGGCCCACGTCGGCCTTGGTCACCGCCCTCGCGGTCAGACCAGGGGCGGCGTCCCCCAGGCGGTAGGTGCCGGCAGCGGGCCGCTCTACCAGGCGGGGCGGGCGCACGACGGTCCAGTCGAGGCCGGAGGCGCGCAGCAGCGCGTGCTCGGCCTCCCTGTCCGCGACGAGGTCGCGGACGACGCGGCGGGTGAACGCGGACAGGGCGCGGGCGTCCAGGCCCCGGCGGTCTCCCGGGAGGTCGATCCCGGCACCGGAGACGGCGACCACGCGCCTGGTGCCCGCCTCCGCCATGCCCGCCAGCACGCCCGGGAGGCTGGCGCGCCCGACGTCCGGGCCCGAGCGGGCGGTGACGCCGATGCACCACAGCACCGCGTCCACGCCGGTCAGGGCCCGGCGCACGGCGTCGGCGTCGCGCACGTCCAGGGCCAGCGGCGAGACCCCCGGAGCCACCGCGACGGCGGCTGCCGTGCGCGCGGCGGCGACCACCTCGTGCCCCTGTCCGGCGGCGGCCGCCACGGCATGACGGCCGACGCCACCCCCTGCCCCCAGGACGATGATCCTCATGGCCAGCCCCCTCGTGTCCTCTCTCGCCCAGCGGTGAAGGCTCCCACGCCGCGGGCTGGTCGTCGACGAGGCCGCCTGGCCGGGTGCCGGCCGGTCGGCCGGTGTCCGGTCGCGACGCGCGCCGCGGGGTCGGTGCACGACATCGACCGGGACCCTGCCGACCGACCGCTGCCTCAGGACCGGCGCCGGTGTCGGCGGGCGGGCGAGACTGTGCACCTGGCGGCACGCCGGGCACGTCGACGCGGGGGGGTGAGGGGGTGGCGCGGGTGCTGCGTCGGCGCAGGAGCGCCCTGGTCCTCGCCATCGGCGGTGTCCTGGTGCTGCTCGCCCTGGTCGACCTCGCCTTCGCGCAGCAGTGGTGGTCGGTGGGCCTGTCGTGGGCCGCCGCCGCCCTGGCCCTGGTGGGCCTGCTCCACCCCGACGACCGCCGCCGGGGCGCGGCGGCGGCCGCGGCGGCGGTCGTCTCCTGGGCGGGGACCGCGGTCCTGGTCGCGGCGTCCGCGGGCACCTTCAGCCTGGTGCAGACCGCCACCCTGCTGCTGCTGGTGGTACCGCGGTGGCGGTGCGCCGCCACCGCGGCCGACTGGGTGCTGGCTGGGGCGGTGGCCGTGGCGGCCGTGGCCGTGCCGCTCGGCGCGGGGGGGTCGGACGGGGCCACCCTGGCGGTCCTGGTGGTCGCCGCGGTGGCGGTGGCGGTGGCGGTGGCGGTCGTGCTGCGCGGGCAGGACGCCCAGCACCGGACCCTGGTGAGCGCGGTGCGTCGGGCCGAGCGCGAGGAGGTCGCCCGGGAGCTGCACGACGTGGTCGCCCACCACGTGACGGGCATCATCGTCGCCACCCAGGCGGCCCGCACGGTGGTCGGGACCGACCCCGCGGCGGCGTCCGCGCCCGTGGCGTCGGCACTGGAGTCCATCGAGGTCGCCGGGTCGGAGGCGCTGGGCTCGATGCGGCGCCTGGTCGAGGTGCTGCGCGCCGGCCCCGCGGCCGGGGCGGGGTCCGCAGCGCCGCGGCTGCCGACACCGGTGCTCGCGGACCTGGACGACCTGGTGCAGCGCTTCCGTCGTGCTGGTGCCGTCGGTGCCGTCGAGCTGGCCGTCCCCCGCAGCGGTGCGGACGTCGGCCCGGACGCCGGGCAGCACCTCCCGGCGGAGGTCCAGGCAGCTGTGTACCGCGTGGTTCAGGAGAGCCTGACCAACGTGCAGCGCCACGCCCCGGGCGCAGCACTGGTCCGGGTCGACGTCGTTCGCGCGGCCGGTGAGGTCACCGTCGGCGTGGCCGACTCCGGGGCCGCCCGCACCGCCGACCGCACCGCCGACCGGCGGGACCCCGTGGGCTCCCCGGCAGGCGGTTTCGGGCTCCTGGGCATGCGCGAGCGCGTCGAGGCACTGGGCGGGACGCTGGGCGCCGGCCCGCGGGAGGGCGCGGGCTGGCTGGTCACCGCCGTGATCCCCCTGCCCGGCGGGGGGCGGGACGGGTGAGCATCCGGGTCCTGGTCGCCGACGACCAGGAGATGGTGCGGGCAGGGTTCGCGCTGATCCTGTCCGCGCAGGACGACATCGACGTCGTCGCCCAGTGCGCCGACGGGGTCCAGGCGCTGGAGGCCGCCCGCCGGCTGCGCCCCGACGTCGCGCTCCTGGACATCCGGATGCCGCGCCTGGACGGGCTGGAGGTGACCCGGCTGCTCGCCGGCCCGACGGTGCGCGACCCGGTCCGGGTCGTGGTGGTCACCACCTTCGACCTCGACGAGTACGTGCACGCCGCCCTGCGCGGTGGCGCGGTGGGGTTCCTGCTCAAGGACGCCGGCCCCGCGCTCCTGGTCGAGGCGGTGCGCGCCGCGGCGGCGGGGGAGTCCCTGATCAGCCCCGCGGTGACCGTGCGCCTCCTGGCGCAGCTGTCGAGTCCGTCCCGTGCGGCCGCCAGGGCGCCGGACCAGCCCCTGACCCCGCGGGAGCTGGACGTGGTGCGCCTGGTGGCGCGGGGGCTGACGAACGCCGAGGTGGCCGGTGAGCTGTTCGTCTCCCTGGGCACCGTGAAGACGCACCTGGGCGCCGCGCAGGCGAAGCTGGGCGCCCGCAACCGGGTCGAGGTCGCCGCGTGGGCGTGGGAGGCCGGCGTGCTGGACGCCTCCTGACCCGGCCGATCGGCCGAGGCGGTGCACCGCCGGGTCAGCCGACGTGCCGATGTGCCGCGGCGCCCGGGGCGCGAGGCTGCGGAGGTGCAGACCGCAGACACCTCCCCGCCGTCCCCGGTGACCGCGGTCCCGACCCCCGCCAGCCCTCCGCGCATCGCCGCCCTGGACGTGCTGCGCGGGTTCGCGGTGTGCGGGATCCTGGTGGTCAACATCGAGCCGGTGACGGACTTCCGGGAGTCCACCGACGCGGCCCCGATCACCCTGGGGGACCCCAGCGGGTGGCTCCAGCTCTTCGTGCAGCAGCGGTTCTTCCCCATCTTCTGCCTGCTCTTCGGCATCGGGTTCTCCCTGCTCCTCACCTCGGCCGCGCGCCGCACCGCCCGGCCGCGGCTGCTGCTCCTGCGCCGGCTCCTGGTCCTGGCGCCGCTCGGCGCCCTGCACCAGGTGTGGCACCCGGGGGAGGCCCTGCTCCCGTACGCGCTCTTCGGTCTGCTGCTGCTGCTGCCCTCCTCCTGGCTGCCGCGGTGGACCGTGGCGCTCGGGGCCGGCGTGCTCGTCTGCGTGGCCCTGCTCGGCGCCCAGGGCGGCCTCGCCCTCGTCCCCGGTCTCCTCCTGCTCGGCTCGGTCCTGGTCCGCTACGGGGTCGTGGACCGGATCGGGACCTCGACCAGGGCGCCGCTGGTGTCCTTCGCGGTCTTCGCGCTGGCAGCGGTGCCCGCGGTGCTGTGGCAGCTGGACCGGCTGGAGTGGTCGGGCATCAGCAGCTCCTCCGCCGTCGCCGGGTTCGCGATGGCCGGGGCCTACGTGAGCGGTCTGCTGGTGCTGATGGGCACGCGGGCGCGGGCTGCGCTGGAGGTGCTGTTCGCCCCCCTGGGCCGGATGGCGCTGACCAACTACGTCAGCGCGACGCCGGTCATGGTCCTGGCGGGCCGGGTGCTCGACCTGCCCCACAGCCGGTCCTGGACGCAGGTCCTCCTGGTGTGCGCGGCCATCCTCCTCGGCCAGTGGGTGCTGTCCACGCTGTGGCTGCGCCGCTACCGCCAGGGACCGCTGGAGTGGCTGTGGCGCCAGGCCACCTGGGCGCAGCGCCAGCCGCTGCCCCGCACCGCGGCGTGAGCAGCGGCCGTGAGCCGGTCGGCGCTCGGGTCGGACCAGAGGATCCCGGTGGACAGGCCCATGACGCTGCAGGTGTCGGAGTGCGCGAACCGGGTCCCACCGCCACCGGACCGTCCGTCCTGGACGGTCGGGCCGAAATCCTCCGTGAGCTGGGCGGAGACGCGGTCGACGTCGTGCACGCGGGACCCCAGGTGGTGGAACCCCCGGCGGGCTGCTCCCGCGGCAGCTCCGTGCACAGGCGTCGGGTCCGTCCTCGTGGGGAGCGATGACCTCGACGTCGGTGTCGCCCATGCACCCGAGCGCCATGTCGACGCGGGTGTCGACGGGCGCTCCTCGGTACCGCACCTGGTCCAGCGGTGCGTCCTCCAGGACGTGGAAGCCCGCGACGCCGTAGAGGGCTCGATCCTCCCGCACGCCACGTCGAGGTCCGGGGTGACGACGCACCGTGGTGCGGGGTGCCCGTCTGCCCGCTCACGCTCCGGTGCGGCGGTGGGCCCCGGCCCGCACGGCGATGAGGGCGTCCCGGGCGATGCGCGCCGCCCCGTCGTCGTCGACCGGCTCGTGGGTGACCAGCAGGCCGAGGAACAGCGGAGCCGCTACGGCCCGGGCCATGGCATCGGCGTCGGTGTCGGTCGGCAGCTGGCCCAGGCCGACGGCGCTCGCCAGGCGGGCCCGGGCGGCCTCGAGCCGGTTCTCCCAGTAGGCCGAGACGGCTCCCATCAGCCCGGGGGAGTGGCCGGCGCCGGGCAGGATGGTGCGGGCGATCGCGGCGTCGGCGGGGGTCCGCAGCGTCGCGGCGACCGCCTGGGTGAGGGTGACGAGGTCGACGTCGACGTCTCCGGTGTCCGGGATGGCCATCGCCCGGTCGACGTGGTCGACCACGGCGTCGGTGAGCAGCTGCTCCTTGGTGGCCCAGCGGCGGTAGACGGTGGTCTTGTGCACACCGGCGCACGCGGCGACGTCCTCCATCGACAGATCCGCGCCGTGGCGGCCGAGCTCCTCCAGCGCCGCCTGGAGCACCGCGGTGCGCACCCGCGCCGCGCGTCCCCCCGGGCGCCGGCTGCCCACGGCGTGGTCCTCGACCATCGACCTCCTGTCGCGACACGCAGTTGCTTTTGGACGACCACTGTCCTACCGTCTCCTTGTGTCTACCAACAGTAGCGTCAAGGACGGTGCCTGATGCGCGCCGTCGAAGCAGAGACCGACATCGCCGCGAGCCCGGAGGAGGTGTGGGCCGTGCTCACCGACTTCTCCTCCTACCCGGCCTGGACCGCGTTCATCCGGCGGGTGACCGGCCGCCCCGCGGTGGGCGAGCGGCTGGAGGTGGTGCTCGGGGCGACCGGGCGCCGCCCGGTCGTCGTGCACCCCACCGTCGTCGAGGCCACCCCGGGGGCCCGGTTCGCCTGGCAGGGGCGCCTGGGCCCGCCCGGGCTCTTCGCCGGTACCCACGAGTTCGTCCTGACGGACCTGCCCGGCGGCCGCACCCACCTGGTGCACCGCGAGTCCTTCCGCGGCGTGGTGCCCGCCGTGCTGCCCGGGTCACCGCGCGGCGCCCTGGCGGGCTTCACCGCCTTCAACGAGGCCCTCGGGCGGCGCGCCGAGCAGGTGGCCGCCCGGGCCGGGCTCGTGGAGCTGGCCGGGGGTCCCTCGTGAGCGGCCGCCTGGCCGGGTCCACCGCCCTGGTGACCGGCTCGACGGGGGGGATCGGGGCTGCCACCGCCCGGGCGCTCGCCGCGGAGGGCGCGACCGTCGTGGTCAGCGGGCGCGACCGCGACCGCGGCCTGGCCGTCGTCCGCGACATCACCGACCTCGGCGGTGCGGCGAGCTTCGTGGCGGCCGACCTCGCCGGCGGCGCCGGCGCCGTGCGCGCCCTGGCCGCCGAGGCGGTCGAGGCCGCCGGCGGGCGGATCGACGTCCTGGTGAACAACGCGGCGCTGGCCGTCGCGCCCGGGCCGACGGCCGAGCTGGGCGAGGACGTGATCGACGGGGCGCTGGCGGTCAACGTCAAGGCCCTCCTGGTGCTGACCGGCGCGCTGGCCCCGCTGATGGCCGCGCGCGGCGAGGGCGCCGTGGTGAACATCGGGTCGATCAACGGCAGGACCGGCATGGCCGGGTTCGCCCTGTACGGGGCGACGAAGGCGGCGCTGGAGTCCATGACCCGGTCCTGGGCGGCGGAGTACGGGCCCTTCGGCGTGCGGGTCAACGCCGTCGTCCCCGGTCCCACCCTGACCGAGCAGGTGGCGGGCATGGTCGACCAGCTGGCCCCGCTGCTCGCCCGCACCCCGTCCCGGCGCGCGAGCGCCCTGGCGGAGGTCTGCGAGGCCGTGGTGTTCCTGGCCAGCGACCGGGCGGGCAACATCCACGGCGTCACCCTGCCCGTCGACGGCGGCCTGACCGCCGTGTGAGCACGGCCTCGGCCAGCGTGCTCCACCCCCGGACGGCCCACGCCGCCCGACCTCGGGCCCTCGGGGTGCTCACCAGGCGTCCCAGTGCATGACCTCCGCGGCGGGCACCCGGCGCCCGGGCCGGAAGTCGGTGCCGACGGTGTGGGCCACGGGGATCAGCGCGGTCTGCAGCACCCGGTCGTGGGGCAGGCCGAGCACCTCGGCCGCCTCCCGCTCGTAGTGCAGGTGCGGCGTGGTCCACACCGTGCCCAGGCCGCGGTTGCGGGCGGCGAGCATGAAGCTCCACGCCGCGGGCAGCACCGAGCCGAAGGCACCGGCGCGCAGCACCGGGTCGTCGAGCTCGCGCCGGTCCCCGATGCGCAGGCACGGGACCATCAGGACCGGCACGCGGTCGATGACGTCGACCAGGTGCCCCAGGCTGCCGGCGATCGCCCGCCACCCCGGCGCGCTGGGATCCTCCCGGCTGGGCCCGGTGTCGTCGGGGCCCGTCGGGTGGGTCAGGCCCAGCCGCCACAGCCGCGCGAGCTCACCGCGGCGCCCGGCGTCGGTGACGAAGACGAAGTCCCAGCGCTGGCGGTTGCGCCCGGAGGGGGCCTGCTGCGCCAGCGCGGTGCACTGCTCGAGCAGCTCCCGCTCCACCGGGCGCGCCAGGTCCAGGCGGCGGCGCACCGCGCGCGTGGTGGAGAGCACCTCGTCGGCGCCGAGGTCGAGGGTCATGCGGGTCCTTCCAGTCGGTGCGCAGGTCGACGAGGAGCCTTCGGCGTCGCCGTCAGCCCTGGGCGCGCTGGGTCGTGTGGTCCCAGTCCTCCCACGTCTGCAGGCGCCGCTGGTAGATGCCGGTGACGATGGTCGGCGCCTGTGCACCGAACAGCACCCGCAGCGGCGGCTCCTCGGCGTCGACGACCTCCAGGAGGGCCATCGCGGCCGCCCTGGGGTCACCGGGGGCCTGGCCGCCCCTGCGGCCGGCTGCCGCCTCGCGGACCGGGTCGTACTCGGCCATCGGCGCGGACCGGCGCGAGGACGCCCCCGCCCAGTCGGTGCCGAAGCCCCCGGGCTCGACCAGGGTCACCTTCACACCCATCGGCGCGACCTCGGCGGCGAGGGACTCGGTGATCCCCTCCAGCGCCCACTTCGAGGCGTGGTAGGCGCCGAGGTTCGCGAACGCCCCGATGCCGCCGATGCTCGAGACCTGGACGACGTGACCGCTGCCCTGCGCCCGCAGCAGGGGCAGCGCCGCCTGGGTGACCCAGACCGCGCCGAACAGGTTGGTCTCCAGTTGGTCGCGCAGGTCGGCCTCGGACAGCTCCTCGACCGTGCCGAAGTGCCCGTAGCCGGCGTTGTTCACCACGACGTCCAGGCGCCCGAAGCGCTCGTGGGCCTCCCGGACGGCCGCCTCGTCGGCGGCCCGGTCGGTGACGTCCAGGGCGATGGGCAGGACGGCGTCGCCGAAGCGCTCGACCAGGTCGTCGAGCGTGGCGGTGTCGCGGGCCGTGGCGGCGACCTGGTCGCCGCGCTCGAGCGCGGCCAGGGTGAACTCGCGGCCGAAGCCCCGGGATGCGCCGGTGATGAACCAGACCTTGGGCATGGTGCTCTCCTTCACGTGCAGGTGGACGGGACGGTGGGACGTGGTGGACGCGGGGCGTGAGGCGGGGGCGGGGCCGTGGTCACCGGATGACGCTGGAGGTCAGGTCCCGCTCGGCGTACCGCTGCCAGAGGTGCTCGGCCACGGCGTCGGGCTCGTGGCGCAGGCCCGGCCCGACGGCGCCGACGACGACCGTGTGCGCCACGTGCACCCCCTCGGTGGCGAGGGCCTCGTGCAGCAGGCGGGCGTAGACGGTGGTCGCCGTGGTCGTCACGCCGCTGGCGGCGCGGTCGGGGTCCGGGGAGAGGGCCCCGCTGCCCGTGGTGAGCAGCACCGTGCCCCGACCCCGCCGGCGCATCGCGGGCAGGACCTCCCCGATGGCGGCCGCCGCCCCGACGACGCCCAGCTCCAAGGAGGCCAGAAGGTCCTGCGGCGTCGTCTCGAGCACGGGCTTGATGAGGGCGACGTCGGGCAGCGGGCTGAAGCACAGCACGTCCACCGGACCCAGCCGCCCCGCCAGCTCGCCCAGCGCTGCCCGCAGCTGCACCGGGTCGCGCGCGTCGGCGGTCGCGGAGTCGGCGCGCACCCCGCTGGCCGCCAGGTCGGCGACCAGGCCCTCGAGCCGCGCGCGGTCCCGGGCGACCAGCCCCACGGCGAAGCCCTCCCGGCCGAAGCGCCGCGCGAGCGCGACACCGATCCCGGGACCGGCACCGACGATGGTCAGCACCCCGGGTGGGGCCGCCGGAGCGCCCCTCCCGGGCTCCTCGGTCACCACCGCTGCGCGGTCGGACGGATGACGACCTCGTTGACGTCGACGTCCTCGGGCTGGCCCAGGGCGTAGGAGATGGCGCCGGCGATCGCGTCCGCGGGGATCGTCGTCGCACGGTAGGTGCGCATCGCCTCCTGTGCGCTCGGGTCGGTGATGTGCTCGGCGAGCTCGCTCGCCACCACCCCCGGGGAGATCGTGGTGATGCGGAACCGGGGGTCGAGCTCCAGGCGCAGACCCTCGGTGACCGCCCAGGCGGCGAACTTGGTGGCGGAGTACACCGCCGAGGTGGGGGAGACCTGGTGCGCGCCGACGGAGGCGACGGTGACGAAGTGCCCGCTGCCCTGGCGCTGGAAGTGGGGCAGGGCAGCGGCGACCCCGTGCAGCAGGCCCATGACGTTGACGTCGACCATGCGGCGCCACTCGTCGACGAGCAGGGCGTCGAGGCGCGAGAGCAGCATGACCCCGGCGTTGTTGACGATCGCGTCGAGCCGACCGTGCTCGCCCACCACGGCGTCCACGACCTCCGCCACGCGCTCGGGCCGGGTGACGTCGAGCACCTGGCCCTCCGCGCTGCCGCCGGCACCGCGGATCTGCTCGACCAGCGAGCCCAGGTGGCCCTCCCGCCGCGCACCCAGGACGACGTGGTGTCCCTCCCCGGCCAGCCGCAGCGCGGTCGCCGCCCCGATGCCGCTGCTGGCCCCGGTGACCAGGACCACCTTCTCCGTGTGCTGCCCATCGCTCATGTCGGGAGTCTGCTGCGCGAGCCGGGGTCCTGGAAGGCCGCCGTGCGCCTAGGAGCGCTGCACCCCCCGACGGCCCACGTCGAGGCCCGCCGTCCGTCGGCCTGCTCTACTGGCGGCATGGACCGGCGCGCGCTCCTCGTCGTGGTCGCGGTGATCGGTGGCATCGCCGTCGGGACCGGGTCGTTCGGTGTGGTCGCAGGGACGACCCTCGCTCCCGGCGACGGCGACCAGGGGACGTTCTTCGACAGCGAGTACCGCTTCACCAGCACGGTCTGGCTCGCTGCGGGGCTGGCCCTGTGGTGGTCGATCCGCGAGCCCGCCCGGCGCGCGGCAGTGACCCGGACCGTCCTGGCCGTCATCGTCGTCGGGGGCCTGTCGCGGGTCGTCTCGGTCGTGGCCGTGGGGTGGCCGTACCCGGTGTTCACCGCGGCCATGGTCATCGAGCTCGTCGTGATCCCGCTCGTCCTCCGGTGGCACGTCCGAGCCTTCCCGAGCCGGAGGGAGCCAGCGCCCCTGCGGACCCGGTGACCCCGGTGGCCCGTTACCGGGAGGGCGACCGACCGGCTGGCACGTGCTCCCGCGTCGCGGCGAGCGTCCCGAGCAGGTTGAGCGCGTCCGCGCTCGCGGACCCCGGCTCGGCGTGGTAGGTGACCAGCTGCTGGCCCGGCGCGGACCGGACGTCGAAGGAGTTCATGCGCAGGGTGAGGGGTCCCACCTCGGGGTGGACGAAGCGCTTGACCTCGACGGACTTGCCCCGCGCGGCGCTCTCCCGCCACATCCGGGCGAACACGGGGCTGCGTCCCAGCAGCTCCTCCACCACCTGCCGGATGCGAGGGTCGTCCGGGGCGGCGCCCTCGGCCAGCCGGAAGCCGGCGACGGTGTTGGCGGCCGCCCCCTGCCAGTCGGCGTAGAAGGACGGGGAGGCGGGGTCGCAGAACACCTTGACCAGGAGGTTGTCCGAGTAGGGGAAGCCGCTGAACAGCGCACCACCCATCCCGTTGGCCGCGAGCACGTCGTAGGCACGCCCCAGCACCAGCGCCGGGTTGTCGGGCCACATGACCATGAGCTCCAGCAGGGCCGGGTCCACCTGCTCCGGGGAGTGCGACGCGGCCCGGCGGGGACTGAGCCCGGCGAGCCGGTAGAGGTGCAGGCGCCCGTCGTCGTCCAGGCGCAGGGCGTCGCCCAGCGCGTCGAGCACCTGCGCGGAGGGGCTCCGCTCACGGCCCTGCTCCAGCCGGACGTAGTAGTCCATGCTCACGCCGGCCAGGTGGGCCACCTCCTCGCGCCGCAGGCCGTTGACCCGGCGGACGCCGTGAACGGGCAGCCCCAGCTCCTGGGGCGTCACCGCCGCCCGCGCCGTGCTCAGGTACGTCCCCAGCGGCGTCGCGCTCATGGAGCGACAGTAGGCGCGGGGGTCCTGCCGCGCTGACTGAGCCGCTGCGCCGCCGGGACACCGCGGGACGAGCCGGAGCACCCGGTCCCTCAGCTCGTGAGGGCTGCCAGCAGAGGGGTCCGGGCCGCACGGCGCGCGGGGACCACCGAGGCCAGGGCGCCGGCCAGGGCGCTGGCGGCGACGATCCCGGCCAGCGGCAGCCACGGCACGACGGCCGCGACGGGACCGCCGCCACCGAGCACGGCGCCGGTGCCCGCCGCGCCGTAGACGACGCCGAGGCCGGTGCCGAGCAGGGCGGCGACCCCGGCGACGAGGACGGCCTCCCACACCAGGGTCGCGCTGAGCTGGCGCCGGGTCAGGCCCAGGGCGCGCAGGAGCCCGGACTCCCGGCGGCGTTCGACGACGGAGAGGGCGAGGGTGTTGCCCACGCCCAGGAGCGCGATGAGCACGGCGACGGCCAGCAGGCAGGTCATGACGAGCAGCAGGAGGTCGACGATCTCGTCCAGGGCCTGCCGCTGGGCGGCGCCCGCCGTCACCGAGCTGGTCGGGCTCGCCCCGGCGGCGGCCTCGGTGATCCGATCGACCGCCGCGACCTGCGCTGCGACGTCCAGGCCGGGCGTCAGGCGCACCCAGACCTCGTCGGTGGCCCGGGCGGCGTCCAGGGCGCTCAGGTCCGCGGCGTCGAGCAGGAGCTCCCTCGTCGCACCCGCGGCCAGCCGGGCGGTCAGCGCGCGGGTCCCGCTGGGGCCTCGGAGGGTCACCTGCTGCCCGGCCGCGATGCCCAGGCGGTCCGCGGCGGATCGGCCCACCACCATCGAGCCCGGGCGCGGCAGGGGCTGCAGTCGTTCGGAGCGCACGGTGGCGGCCGCAGCGACGGGGTCGACACCGTGGGCGACGACCTCCTGCCCGTCGACGGTGATGGTTCCTCGGGTCACCGCGGCGGCCGCCGCCACCTGGTGGACGCCGGCCAGGCGGTCGGCCATGTCGGCGGGCAGCGGTTCGTCGGCCCGGACGGTCGCGTCGACGGGGTGGTGCGCGTCCAGCTGAGCGGTGGCGGTGGCCCGCGTGCTGGCTGCTCCCACCACCACGGACGCGGTCAGGGTGACGCCGACGAGCAGCGCCGTGGCAGTCGCTGCGGTGCGGCGGGGGTCGCGGAGCGCGTTGGCGGCCGCCAGGGATGCCGGCACCCCGCCGACGCTCGCGGCGAGCCGCCCGGCGAGGGCCACCACCGGGGGCACCGCCCGCTGGGCCAGCAGCACCACGGCGAGGAAGTTCACCACGCCGGCCACCACGGCCGGCACCAGCTGTCCGCCCAGCGATGACAGGACCAGGCCCACCGCCGAGGCCACCAGCAGCGAGAGGCCGAGCGCGAGGCGGAGCAGGCCACGACGGGTGACGACGGCGACCGGCTCCAGGGGTCGCAGGGCGGCCAGCGGGGGCACCCGGACGGCGGCGCGAGCGGGCACGAGCGCGGCCAGCACCGTGACCGTCGTGCCCACCGCGACGGCGATCAGGAGACCACCGACCGGTACGACGACGGCACCGAGGGGCACCGGGGTGTCCACGGAGTCCAGGACGAGGGTGGCGCCGGCAGCCAGAGCCACGCCCGCGGCAGCACCGAGGACGGAGGCGCCCGCACCGACCACGACGGCTTCGGCCAGGACGCCGCGCACCACCTGGGCGGTGCTCGCTCCCACGCAGCGCAGCAGTGCCAGCTCGCGGGTGCGGTGTGCCAGGACCACGGCGAAGGTGTTGGTGATCACCAGCCCGGCCACCACGAGGGCGATGACGGCGAAGACCAGCAGCGCCGCCGTCACTCCCGCGGTGTCGCCGGCGTAGGCGTCGGCCACCTCCTGCGCGCTCTCCGAGCCCGTGGCGACGAGGAGCCCGGCGGTGGCGGGGTCGCCGGCGAGCACCGAGCGCACCCTGGTGACCAGCTCCTCCGGGGAGGTGCCGGTGGTGGCGGCCACCCGCAGGCGCTGCAGCACGGGCAGCGGCGTCCCCGAGGCGGCGGTGTCCCACGCCGCCGCCTGACCCGGCGTGGCGAAGACCTGTCCCCTGACGCCGGCCGTCGGGTCCGCGCCCAGGTCGACGATCCCGACCACGCGCACCCGGACCGCCACCGGCTGCGGGCGCGGGCGCACCAGGTCCCCCCTGAGCTGGGGGGTGATGGTCAGCACCTCGCCCAGTCGAGCGCTGAGGCGCGGGCTCACCGCGACCTCACCACCGGCCTCGGGCAGTCGTCCGGCGGACACCCGCTGCCAGCGCAGCGGCCCCGCGGGTGTCACGCCACGAGCGGTCACCACCTGGCGGCCCGCACGCTCCGGGAGGCGCAGGTCGACGAGGAGGCCGAGGTCAGCGGTGACGGCCGCGACCCACGGGCGCCCGGACAGCAGAGCCTCCGCCCGGGCCAGTGCCGCGGGGTCCATGGCGCCCTGGTCGGTGACGACCTCGCCGGGGACGTCGGTGACGACGGCGTCGGAGGAGGCGAACCGGCCGGCGACCGCGTCGAGCACCGCCCGCTGGGAGCTGGCCGTCAGCGCGAGCGTGGCCGCCACGAAGGCGACCGCGAGCGCGATCGCCACGCAGGAGGCGACCATCCGCCCGGCGTTGGCCCGCACCCGGGCCAGGGTCGTCCTCAGCACGCGTCACCGCCCAGGGCGCGCAGGGCGTGGACGACGCTGTCCGGGGTGGGGTCGGTGACCTCGCCGGCCACCCGGCCGTCGGCGAGCAGGACCACCCGGTCGGCAGACGAGGCGGCGACCGGGTCGTGGGTCACCATGACCACGCTCTGCCCCGTCTCGCGGGCGCTGGCGCACAGCACGGCCAGGACCCCCGCGCCCGTGCGGGAGTCGAGGTTGCCGGTCGGCTCGTCGGCGAAGACGACGTCGGGACGGGTGATCAGCGCCCGGGCGATGGCCACGCGCTGCTGCTGGCCGCCGGAGAGCTGCGAGGGCTTGTGGCCCAGGCGGTCACCGATGCCCAGGCCCGTGACGACGTGGTGGAACCACGCGGGGTCGGGCCTGCGGCCGGCCAGCTCCAGCGGCAGGAGGATGTTGGCGCGGGCGTCGAGGACCGGCAGCAGGTTGAAGGACTGGAAGACGAAGCCGACCCGGTCCCGGCGCACCCGGGTCAGCGTCGCGTCGTCCAGTCCTGTCAGCTGCGTGCCCCCCAGCCACACCTGCCCGCCGTCGACGGCGTCGAGACCCGCCAGGCAGTGCAGGAGGGTGGACTTGCCCGACCCGGACGCGCCCATGATCGCCGTGAAGGCACCGCGCGCGAAGCGGACGTCGACCCCGGCCAGCGCGGTGACGGCCGTCTCGCCGCTGCCGTGGGTGCGCCGCAGGCCGACTGCGCGGACGGCGTCCGACGTCGCGCCACCGGCTGCGGCACCGGTGCTGTGGTCGGTGGTGGGGTCGCGGTGGGGCGCAGGGGTGCGTGCGGGCGTGGGAGCGGCGAGGGCCATGGTGTCCGTCCTGGGGTGGGGGTCGTGGTCCGGACGCGCTCCGGGGCGACCCGGTCAGCGGTAGGCCTCCCACGCGGTGACCGCCGTCCCGCTCCGGGCGACGAACCAGTCGCCGCAACGGTCACCGGGGCTGGAGCGCACGGCGTCGGGCAGGTCCAGCGAGGGCACCGGGTCGCTGACGGGTGCTGGTGCGGGCGAGCATCCGCGCGCGAGGTCCTCGCGGCTGGTCAGGGTGATGCTGCGGCCGAGGCCCCGGGTCTGGGCGTTGACGGTGATGTCGCTGGCGTCGTCGGGGACCCAGTCGGGAAGGGCGAACACGCCGTTGTGGGACGGGACGGCGAGGACCGAGTCGTAGTGACGCGACTCCTCGTAGTGGTCGGTGTAGGCCGACCTCACACCCAGGACCACACCGATGCCGAGGGCGGTCACGCCGATGCCGACGGCGAGCTGGCGGAGCGCGGCACGGCCAGCGACCGTCCCCGGGAGTCGGATCCTCATGACCCCAGTCGACCTGAGGAGGGCCGGTGGGCGCATCGGCCGCGCGCACGAGCCGTGGCCCCCGCGCCTCGTCCTCGAGGACGAGGCGCGGGGGCCACGGTCGCCCACGGCCCCTCGGACGCCGTGCCGGCGTCTACCGTCGGGGCGTGAGGGGTGTCGTGGGCCGGCCGTGGGCACCGCGGGGGCTGGCAGCCGGCACGCTGGTGGTGGACGGTGCGGTGGCAGCAGCCCTGGGCGCCGTGGTCGCCGCGAGCAGCCTCGCCCGGCCGACCGCACCGGTGGTCCTGCTCCTGCTCGCGGCCTCGGCGCTGGCGTGGCGACGCGCCCACCCCACCGGGTCCGCGGTGGTCGTCACGGCGGTGGTCCTCGCCGCGTGGTGGTCGGTGCTCGGCGCTGGCGACGATCGGCAGGTGGGATGGGTGCTGGTCACGGGGGGCTCGCTCCTCGCGCTGACCGTCGTCAGCGTCGCCGACCACGCACCGCGCTGGCTCGCCTGGTCCGCCCTGCCGGTCTCGATGGCCCTGGCGGTCCTGGCCGGCGCCGCGCTGTCCGGTCTGGCCCTCACCCCGGTGCTCCTGGCAGCGGTGACCGTCGCCCTGTCCGCCTGGACGTGGGGGCAGTGGCGCCACAGCCAGCGCGGCTTCGCGGCAGCCCTGCTCGAGCGGGCGCAGCACGCCGAGCACGAGCGCGACCAGCGGGCTCAGCTGCTCCTCGCCCAGGAGCGGGCGGACCTCGCCCGTGAGCTGCACGACGTCGTGGCGCACTCGCTGGTGGTGATGACCGCTCAGGCCGATGGTGCGCGCTTCGTCCAGGAGACCTCCCCCCGGGCGACGGCGGAGGCACTGAGCACCATCGCCGACACCGGCCGCTCGGCGATGCGGGACATGCAGGGCCTCCTGGACGTGCTGACCGGTGGTGGCGCCGGTCCGCGGGCGGTCCTGGTCCCGCAGCCGCAGGTCGCCGACCTGACCGCCCTGGTGGAGGCCGTGCGCTCCGGTGGTCTGCCCGTGCGCCTGCACGTGGGGGGCCAGGCGCGCGAGCTGTCGCCCGGCGGCCAGCTCGCGGTCTTCCGCCTGGTGCAGGAGGCGTTGACCAACGCGCTCCGGCACGCCGGCGCGGGTGCGACCGCCGACGTCACGCTCGCCTGGTCCGATGACGCCGTGGACGTGTGCGTGCGCGACGACGGCCCGGGGACCGCCGCGCAGGGTCACGGCTCGGGCCGGGGGTTGGCGGGGATGCGCCACCGCGTGGAGCGGCTCGGCGGCTCCGTCAGCGCGGGCCCGCGGCCCGACGGCGGCTTCGAGGTCCGGGCCCACGTGCCCGTGCCCACCGCGGCACCCACGTGGTGAGCGCCCCGGGTGCGCCCGGGCCGTCGCGGGCACCGCCGATCCGGGTCTTCCTCGTCGACGACCAGGCGCTGGTGCGGGCCGGCTTCCGGATGGTCCTGGACTCGCAGCCGGACCTGACGGTGGTCGGGGAGGCCGGCGACGGCGGTGAGGCGGTGCGTGCCCTGGCCACCGTCGAGGCCGACGTGGTGCTCATGGACGTGCGGATGCCCGGCATGGACGGGCTGGAAGCCACCCGGCGCCTGCTGGGCGCGGGGGCTCGGGCACACCGCCCCGGCGGGCGGGGCCTGAAGGTGGTGGTGCTGACCACGTTCGACCTGGACGAGCACGCCCTGCCCGCGCTCCAGGCGGGCGCCAGCGGCTTCCTGCTCAAGAGCAGCCGTCCCGAGGACCTGATCGAGGCCGTCCGCACCGTGCACCGGGGCGACGCCGTCATCGCCCCGAGCACCACCAGGCGCCTGCTCGAGCACCTGGTTCCGGCGACGGTGAGCCAGCGGGGGAGGGAGCTGCACGCGCTCGTGCAGCAGCTCACCGGCCGGGAGCGAGAGGTCCTGCTCCTCATGGCCCGGGGCATGTCCAACGCCGAGGTCGCCCGGGAGCTGTTCGTCTCCACCACGACCGTCAAGACCCACGTGGCCAGCATCCTCGCCAAGCTCGGCGCGCGGGACCGCGTCCAGGCGGTCATCACCGCTCACGAGGCCGGGGTCGCCGGGACGGGGGCTCCCGGTCCCTGACGGGCGCACCGCTCGGCCCACGTGCCCGACCGGGGTGGAGCTCGCGCTGTCCGCCCTGGCCGGTCAGGAGGCCACGGCCACCACGCGCCCGGACAGGCGCGTCATGGTCTGGCGGGGCAAGAGGCGGTGGGCGGCGCTGTTGAGCCGGTTGCCCAGACCGGGGACGACGACGGCGCGGGAGCCGGCGAGGGCGCCCAGGGCGGTGGCGACGACCACCTGCGGGCTCTGTCGCCCTCGGGTGAGGAACTCGGCACCGGTGGTGGTGAAGAACGCCGTCTCGGTCGCGCCGGGGCACAGGGCCAGCACGCGCACGCCGCTGGTGCGCGTCTCGGCCCACAGCGCCTCGGTGAAGGACAGGACGAAGGCCTTGGTCGCGCCGTACACCGCCATCGAGGGCACGGGCTGGAACGCCGCGGTCGACGCGACGTTGACGACCGCGCCGCGGCCAGCGCCGTCCTCGGCGGCGAGCATGGCCGGGAGGAAGCGGGCCGTCAGGTCCACGGGGGTGGCGCAGTTGAGCTGGATCTGACGGGCCAGGGCGGCCGGGTCCTCGTGGACGAAGGAGTCGTGGGAGCCGACGCCGGCGTTGTTCACCAGGACGTCGACGACGATGCCCCGCTCAGCGGCGAAGGCGGCCACCGCCTCGCCGGATCCGGCCACGGACAGGTCGGTGGCGAGGACGTCGATCCGGCGCTCGGGGTGGGCGGCGATCAGCTCGGTGCGCAGGCTCGCGAGCCGCCCCTCGCGGCGAGCGACGAGGAGCAGGTCGTGCCCCTGCGCGGCGAGCTGGCGGGCGAACTGCTCGCCGATGCCGCTGCTGGCCCCGGTGACCAGAGCGGTGCCCGGGACGGTCCTGGGTGCGGTGCGGGTGCGGTCGGCCATGAGGTCCTCCATCGTCTTACAGCTGTTAGACGAAGGTAGCACGCGAGGACACCACCCGTCAGGCCAGCTCCCGGGGCGGCTCGCCCCGGGTCTCGGGCTCGCGGTCGTCCTGCAGGTCCCAGCCGACGACGCGGTACGCGAGGCCGCGGTGCCCTCGGGTGGCGAGGACGGCGATGCCCGAGGTGACTGCCAGCACCGCCGCCACGGAACCGGCGAGGGCGTCCGTCGAGGCGCTCAGGAGCAGGTAGCCACCGATGCCGAGCAGCCACCGCAGCGCAGCCGCCGGCAGGGGCACCGACCCGCGCGGCCGCAGTCGCACCACCGTCTCGCCCACCGTCCGGCGCGTCTTGACCACCCAGGCGAGCAGGACCAGGGCCGGCACCAGGGAGGTGAGCGCCGCACGCACCAGCGCATCGCCTCCCGGCCGCACGGCGGTGCCCGTGGCGGCGACCAGCACGGTGTAGACGACGGTGAGCACCTGACCCGTGCCGATCCCGAACGCGCCGTCGCAGAGCATGCCGAGCAGCCGGCGCCCGGCGGTGACCGGCCGTGGCCGGTCCGGGTCGGGCAGTCGTTGACCGGGCACCAGGCGCAGCACCGGTGCTGCCAGCGCACCCAGCAGCGCCCCGGCGGTGTTGACGATCAGGTCGTCGACGTCGAAGAGCCGGTAGGAGCAGGGGAAGGCGGACCACACCCCCGTCAGCTGGGTGACCTCCACCAGCAGCGACACCGCCAGACCGACGGTCGCGGTGACGACGACGCCGCGACGCCCGAGGTACCGCACGAACATCCCCAGCGGCACGAACAGTGCGGCGTTGAACACCACCTGCTGCACAGCGGGGTTGCGAGGCAGCCCCGAGGGACCGCCGCGGTCCTCCCTGGCGATGTCGGTCAGGAACTGCCCGGGTCGCAGCTGCGTCCCGGAGCCGCCGCCGGTGCAGAACCCCGCAGTGACCTCGGGCAGCGGCAGCACCGTGTAGGAGACCAGCGCCAGGGCGTAGACCAGCACCGCGGAGCTGAGCACCACCGGACCGACGCCGAGCTCGCCACGTCGGCGGAACTGGACGGCCACGAAGGGCACGAACAGGGCCAGAGCCACGAGCACCCCGCCGAAGACGGCGGCGAACGCCGGGAGCAGCTGCCCGCTCACGGCGATCCCCCCTCTCCGCGGGACCTCACCCGGGCGGCGACGCGCGCACGAGCTCGGCGGCGCGTTCGGCGATGGCGAGGGTGGCTGCCTGGGTGTTCCCCCGCGGGATCGTGGGCATGACCGACGCGTCGACCACGTGGAGGCCGTCGATGCCGTGCACCCGCAGGTCGGGCCCCACCACGGACCGGGCGTCGCCACCCATCCGCGCCGTGCCGACCGGGTGGTAGTAGCTGCCCAGGCCGGCGTCGATGGCGGCGTCGAGCACCTCGTCGGTCGCGTCGACGGGGAGCGGCGGCGCCGCGACGAAGGACCGCAGCGCGGGAGCGGCCAGGTGCCCGAGCGCCAGGCGCATCCCGGCGCGCAGGCGCACGCGGTCCGTGGCGTCGCTCAGGTACCCGGGGTCGACGCTGGGGGCGTCGGAGGCCTCAGCCGAGCGCAGGCGCACCCGCCCGCGGCTGCGCGGGCTGAGCAGTGCCACCAGGTACAGCAGGGTGCCCCCGGGCGGCACACCCGGTGAGCCGTCGCCCAGCAGCAGCGTGCACAGGTGCGTGTCGGGGGCGGGGGGACCCGGGGGGACCGGATCGTCCAGCGCCAGGGCCGCCACGGACTGGCCCAGCCCGGACAGCGGCCCGCGACGCAGCAGCCGGTACGCCTGCACGGGGTCCCGGCCCGGGGCGCCGTGCGGAGCCGGCGCCTCCCGGAGGGGCTGGAGGAGGGAGACCGCGGGGTGGTCGTGGAGGTTCTCACCGACGCCCGGGACGTCGCGCACCACCGGGATGCCGTGCTCCCGCAGGTGCTCCGCCGGGCCGAGGCCGGAGAGCATGAGCAGCTGGGGCGTGCGCAGCGCGCCGGCGGCGAGGACCACCGAGCGCCGGGCCCGCACCACGGCCCCGCCCTGGAGGTCGCTGCCGGTGCGTTGGACGCCGACGGCGCGCCCCCCCTCGATGACGACGCGCTCGACCGGTGCGCCGGTGACGACGGTGAGGTTGGGCCGCGACGCCGCGGGGCGCAGGTAGCCGTCGACGACGCTGTGCCTGGCGCCGTCGCGGATGGTGCTGTGCGGCAGGCCGATGCCCACGCGTCGACGCCCGTTGAGGTCCTCGACCACCGGCCAGCCCTGCTCCAGGCCGCCCTCGAGCAGCGCGAGCGAGATCGGGTGGACGTCGCGCGGTGTGGAGACGGCCATCGGGCCGCCCGCCCCGTGGAACGCGCTAGCGCCGAGCTCGTGGTCCTCCAGCCGGCGCAGGAGGGCCTGCACGTCGGTCCAGCCCCAGCCCGCGGCTCCCTGGTCGACCCACCCGTCGTAGTCCCCCGGGTGGCCGTGGAACCACCACATCGCGTTGACGGCGCTGCCCCCGCCCAGGCCCCTGCCCGTGACCAGGGCGACGGGCCGGCCACCGATCGCCTCCTGGGGGGTGGTGGTGTCGGTGAAGGTGGACTCCCCGCCCCCCCACAGGCGCGGCGCTGCCCCGGGGATCGCGATGTCCGGCTGGTCGTTGCCGCCGCCCGCCTCGAGGAGCAGCACGGTGCGGTCCGGGTCCTCGCTCAGCCTCGCGGCCAGGACGCACCCCGCCGCGCCGGCGCCCACGACGACGTGGTCGACCTCCAGCGGGCCCCCTCCCCGTGTCGTGCCCGAGCCGTCCGCTGCGCCTCCACCGTCTGCCACGGTCCCAGACAACGCCATCGGGCCGCTCAAGGGAAGCCGGGGCGCCCCGGGCCGCTCCCTTGATCACGACGAGGATCTGCGGTTCGATCGTCCGGTGGTCAGCCCGGGGCAGGGCGGCGACCCGCACGCGATGGGCCGTGTGTGGTTGCTGGCCTTCGGCTCCTTCGCCGTCGGCACGGGGCTCTTCGCCCTCGGTGGTGTGCTGCCCTCCCTGTCCGAGGACCTCGGGGTGACCCAGTCGGCAGCCGGGCAGTCCGTCACCGTCTTCGCGTTGACCTACGCCGTCACGGCGCCCCTGGCAGCGTCCGTGACCGGTCGGTGGCCCACCCGGGCGGTGCTCCTGGTCTCCCTCGGTGTCTTCACCGTCGGCAACGCCCTCACCGCGGTGGCAAGCGACCTGACCCTGCTGTTCCTCAGCCGGGTCGTCGCTGCAGTCGGTGCCGCCACCTTCAGCCCCGCCGCGTACGGAGCCGCGGCAGCGATCGTGGCGGCGTCCAGCCGGGGCAGGGCCCTGGCGATCGTCAGCAGCGGGCTGACCGGGGCCCTGGCGGTGGGGGTCCCGCTGGGGGTGGTGCTGTCCCGCGACGGGACCTGGCGCAGCGCCGTGGTCCTGGTCGCCGTCCTCGGCCTCGCCGCCATCGTCGTCATCGCCGTGGGCGTGCGCCGCCTGCCTCCCGCACCGAGGACGTCGCTCGCCGGTGCCCTCCACATCCTCCGGAGCGGTTCCGTGCTCGTGGTGCTGCTCATCACCGTGCTGGCGGTGTCGGCGGGCATGAGCGCCTACACCTACATCGCGAGCGTCCTGGACGCCACCGTCGCGCCCACCAGCGGGCAGTACCTCCTCCTGCTGGTGATCTACGGCGTCGGGGCGTTCGCCGGCTCGCTCGCGATCGGTCCGCTGACCGACCGCTTCGGGGCGGACAGGGCCGTGCTCTGGTCCGTCGCGGCACTGGTCCTCGCGCTGGCCCTCGTCCCGTTCGTGCGTCCCGTCGCGGCGGCTGCCGTCCTCGTCCTGTTCTGGGGTGCCGCGTTCACCGCGCCCACACCACCGCAGCAGGTCCGGCTCCTCACGCTCGTCCCGCACGACGCGACCGAGGTCGTCAGCTTCAACGCCTCGGGCGTCTACCTCGGCCAGGGCCTCGGCGCCGCCCTCGGTGGCCTGGCACTGTCCGGCGGGCTGGCGCCGCGCGAGCTGCCGGTGCTGGCGGCCGTGCTGGCGCTGGTCGCGCTCGTCGTGCACCTGGCCGCCGTCCGCAGAGCCACTCGGGGGGCAGGCACCGCATGAGGCTCAGCAGACCGGTCGAGGGGTTCCGCCTGGCGCACCAGCACCCTCCGGGCCCCGTGGTCGCGGGCCCCGTGGTCGCTGGCTACGACATCGGGATCCGGGTCGCGCAGCAGCTCGCCGCCGACCGTCCCGACCTCGTCGGCGCGCTGGTGCTGTGCCCACCGCTGCCCGGGGCGGGGCGCCGCGTGGTGGACCCGGCCGGCTCGACGAGCTCCTCAGCAGGGTCGACCTGGCCCGTGCCCCGTGCCGGGCACCTCGTGCCGCTCGAGGCCCCCGACGCCTTCGCTGCAGCGGTCGACCCGGCCGTCGCCCGGTAGCACGCCGGCAGCGTGGTCTTCGGCCCTGCGGTGCCTCCACCCGCGCCCTCCACCCCGGGTCGTGCCGGGACGGAGCGATGCTCGTCCGCCCTACAGGCCTCCGCGCAGGGCGGCGATGGGCTCGATGCGGGCGGCCTTCACGGCCGGGTAGGTGCCGGCCACGAGGCCGATGAGCCCGCCGAGCAGCGCCGAGCCGATGGCGGTGGTGGTGCTCAGGACGGGCGTCCACTGCTGCACCAGGGAGACCACGACCACCACGACGACGCCCAGGGAAGCGCCGGTCAGTCCGCCGAGGAGCCCGATGACCACGGACTCGACGACGAACTGACGGGCGATCTGCCGCCTGGTCGCGCCCATGGCGCGGCGCAGCCCGATCTCCCCGACCCGCTCCATCACCGAGAGCAGGGTGACGTTGGCGATGCCGAGCCCTCCGACGAGCAGGGCGACGGCGCCCAGGGCGAGGAACGTGGCGTTCAGGTCGGCCTGGATGTCATCCCGGGCCGGTGACTGGTCCGGCGGCGCCTCGACCTCGAAGCCGGAGGGGTCCTCGGGGTCGAGGGCGACGGGTGCCTGCCGGGCGACCAGGGAGCCGGCTCCCACCTCGATGCGGGCGTGCAGCTCGTCGGGGGCGGGGAGCCCGAAGTCGGCCCGGGCGGTGCCCATCGGCAGCAGGACCGCGTCGAGGAGGTCGGTGCGCCGCTGGGGGCCGCCCACGATCCCCACGACGGTGTAGGGCACCTCGCCGATGAACACCGAGGGCTGGCGGTCGACCCGGCTGACCCCTAGGCGCTCCGCGGCGCGGGCGCCGACCACGGCCACCCGGTCCGCGCGCGCGTCGTGGCCGGCGTCGAAGGCGCGACCGGTGACGATCTCGGCGCGCACGGCGCCCAGCAGGCCGGGTGAGCCCGCGAGGACGGGCGTGGGCACCCCCTCGAGCGCAGAGGGATCGTTGACGAGGACGGCCGTGACCGCCGCCGCGCCCGTGGCGACCACGGCGACGGTGCCGGCGTCCTCGACGCCGGCCAGCCGCCCGACCCGCTCCTCCGCGTCCCACGGCAGGACGGCCGTCGGGCGCCCACCGCCCGGGCCCCCCGGCGCGCCCGACGGCGCGGGGCCGGCCCGGACGACGACCTGGGTGGCGGCCACGGCGTCGAAGGAGCGCCCCACCTGTCCCGCGGAGGTCTGCGCCAGCCCGACCGTGACCACCAGCGACCCGATGCCGAGCACCGTGCCGAGGATCGTGAGCAGGAGCCGGCCGGGGCGGGCGCCGACGCTGTGGGCGCCCTCGGCGAGCAGGTCGCGGAGGTCGAACCGGTCACCGCGCGGCCGCCGCCGCACCGCCCGGTCGGCCCGGCGCAGCGGGTGGAGCCCCCTCACCGCTCCACCAGCACGCCGTCGGAGATCTGCACCCGGCGCTGGGCCCGCGCGGAGACGGCGGGGTCGTGGGTGATGACGACCAGGGTCAGGCCGCCGGCGTGCAGCTCGTCGAAGAGGTCCATCACCCCCGCGGAGTTGGCCGTGTCGAGGTTGCCGGTGGGTTCGTCGGCCAGCAGGAGGCTGGGCCCGGCGACCACCGCACGTGCGATCGCCACCCGCTGGCGCTCCCCGCCCGACAGCGTGGTCGGCAGCGCCCGGACCCGGTGGCCGAGGTGGACCCGCTCCAGGGCGGTGGTGGCCCGCGCCTGGCGCTCAGCGCGGGGGACCCCGCTGTAGAGGGTGGCCAGCAGCACGTTGTCGAGCACGGTGCGGTGGGGCAGCAGGTGGAACTGCTGGAACACGAACCCGATCTGACCGCCGCGCAGCGCCGCCCGGCGGTCCTCCGACGTCGCCGCGGTCGAGGTGCCGTCCAGGAGGTAGTCACCGCCGGTCGGCCGGTCGAGCAGGCCGAGGATGTGCAGCAGGGTCGACTTCCCCGATCCCGACGGCCCGATGACGGAGACGTACTCACCCGCGCCGACGACGAGGTCGACCTCGGCCAGCGCCAGCACCGGAGGCGTGCCCGGGTAGGCGCGGCTCAGCCCGGCGAGGTGCACGACCGGCGGCCGCTCGGGCTCGGGGACGGGACGCGGCACCGGGCCGCTCACCGTCCGACGACCACGAGGTCGCCGGCCTCGAGCTCGCCGCCGGTGATCTCCGCGTAGCCCTCGGCGGAGAGCCCGGTGGTGACGGTCACCAGCTCCGTGGCGCCCTGGCCCGTCGTCCGCTCCACCCGCGACTCCCCACCGGGCCCCGCGGTCAGGGCCGCGAGCGGGACGGCGAGCACATCACCGTCCGTGGCGGCCACCGGCACGGACACCCGCACGTTGGCGCCCTGCAGGGCGGTCAGCTGCACGTCGGTGAGCTCGTCGGGCACGAGGGTCACCACCGACCGGCCAGCCGCTGCCGACGCCGCACCGGCGCCGCCGCCGTCCTCGCCGCCGTCCTCCCCGCTCGCCCCGCCGCCGTCCTCGCCGTCGACGGGGCCGGCGGCCTGCGCGGAGGGGGTCGCCTCGACCGCGGTGACCCTCGCGGTGACCTCGCTGCCGTCCGGGGCGTCGAAGGAGGCGGCCATGCCCGCGCCGAGCAGGGCCGCCTCCCGCGTGCTGGCCGAGGCGACCACCTGGAGGGTCGCGCCGGAGACCTGCATCGCGGGGCCGTCGAGCGTCGAGCCGCGCCGGACCGCCACCTCGTCGACCCGCCGCGGCAGCGAGGGGAGGTACGCCACCTCAGCGGCTGGCAGCGCGGTGACGACCGCTTCCCGGGCCCTGGTCGCGGAGGCCCTCGCGGCGTCGAGCTCGTCGGTCGCCGCGGCGAGCGCGGCGTCCTCCGCGGGCGCCGCCGGCTCGGCCAGGGCGGTCTCGCGCTCGGCGCGGGCCAGGGCCAGGGCGTCGGTGGCGGCGGCGACCGCCGCTGCGTCGCCGGTCGCGGTCGCCGCCCGCACCTGGCGCTCCTGCTCCCGCACGGCGTTGTCGGCGGCGATCCGGGCCGCCTTCGAGGGCCCGGCCGTCGCGGCCTCGCGGGCCGCCTCCGCGCTCTCGACGGCGGCGGTCGCCGCATCAACGGCACGCCGGGCCTGCGCGGCGTCCAGGGCGTCCTGCTCCGCCGGTGCGGGGGGTGTGTAGCCGACCCGCTCGTACAGCTCGACGACGGCGGCGGCGACGGTGGTGTCGTAGACGTCGGAGCCGGGGGAGCCGGAGGCGATGCCCAGCGCCCACAGGCCCTGCTTGAGCTGGGCGACGTCGGGCCCGGACGCCCCGAGCCGCAGGGTCCGGTACACCGGCAGCTCACCGGGGAGGACGATGACCGGCCTGCCGGTGACCTCCAGCGCCACGGACCCCGCGTCCAGGGTCGCCCCGACGGCCGGGACCGCCCCGGTGACCACAGCGGGCCCCCCGTCGCCGCCCTCGGAGGGGGCGACGGTGATCGGTTGCGGATCGTCGTAGCGGGCGTCGCCGCGCAGGGTGACCTCGTTGGAGATCGAGCGGACCTCCGCCGGCACCGTGATCAGCCCGGCCGCCGGGGGCGCGGCGTCGGCGGCGGCCTGCGCGGGGGAGACCACGAACCGTCCCAGCACCAGACCCAGCACCAGGGTGGCCACCGCGGTGCCGGCCACGACGACGATCGTCCGGTCGCCGGGGCTGCGGCGCCACCACGCCAGGGCCGCTGCGGCGCGCGAGCCCCACCGAGCTCTCACCGGTCCTTCCCGCGGGCCTCGGCCATCGCCTCGAGCTCGGCGCGGTGGGCCTCGACGAACGCCTGCTCCGCTGCGGAGCGCAGCTGCTGCGCCCGCGCGGCGTGGTCCACGTCCTGCTGGCACTGGGCGTCGGCCACCGCGGTGGCGATCTCCACCTCCTGCAGCTCCTCGACCGCAGCGCGGTCGGCCGCGGCGTCACCCTCCCCGAGCTCGCTGGACAGCGCGGCCTCGCGGCTCCTGATGTCCTCGAAGGCCTCCCGGGGGTCGGCGTACCCCGGGTGGCCGGCGCCGGCCATGCAGTCGGCCCACTCCGCCGCCAGGGCCAGGGACTCCGGGGCGTCCTCCAGCGCGTCGTAGGTGCGGGTGAGCTCCTCGTCCAGCGACGCGAACTGCGGCGTGCTCGCCGGGTCCACGCCCCTGATCCGGGTGTACGCGGTGCGCTGGCAGCCGGCCTCCTCCGGGCTCAGCGCCTGGCCGTAGGTGTCCTCCAGCCGCCGGGTGCCCTGCAGGGCCTCGTAGTAGGCCGAGGACTCGCTCTCGGACATCGACGCCACGTAGTCCTCGTTCGGGTCGACCGGCAGGGTGACCTCGTCGACGTCGAGGGTGGTGATGAGGTAGCCGTCCTGGGCGGCCTCCTCGACGCTCCACCCGTCGGCGGTGCGGGCCTCGCCCCGCTCCTCCAGGGCGGTGAGGTCGATGCTCGCCGGGTCGTTAGGCGTGTGGTCGAAGCCGGCCGCCTGCATGCAGGCGACGATGAGCTCCTCGACCTGGCGCTGCTCCGCGTCACGCTCCTCCTCGGACGCGGTCGCACCGTTCCCGTAGTACTGGTCCAGGGGGCTGACCGCCGGTCGGGCGCTCCCGCTGGCGGCGACGCCGGCACCGGGGGCGCCGTCGTCCGCGGAGCACCCGGCGAGCAGCAGCACCAGGCCGCACCCGGTGCCGATCCGGGTCCTCATCATCTGCAGGCGTCCCACGTCCCGTCCTCCCGACCCCCTGGCGGGGGCGTCCGTGCAGCCCGTGCGGCGTGCTTCCTCCCAGACGCGGGTCACCACCGATCCGCTGCACGTCGACGACGACCGCTGACACCGGGTGGTGTGCTGGACCCCGTGCAGCGGATGCGCGGGCAGCCGCGTCTGGAGCAGGGAGGACCACGGCTCGACGCGCTGCTGGAGGAGGCCCGTGCTCGCACAGGAGACGGAGGTGGACCGGGTGGATGCCGCCGACCGCGAGGGCGGCGACCCGGCGCAGGACCTCGACGTCCTGGGGGGGTCGGGCCCCGTCGACTTCGAGGACTTCGCCCAGCACCACCTGCGCCCCCTCCTGGCGTACGCCGTGGCGCTGACCGGGGACCGCGACCTCGCCGCCGACCTCGTGCAGGACGTGCTGGCCAGGGCCTACGACCGGTGGTCCCGCATCGGGGCCACCGGGCGCCCCGACCTGTACGTCAAGCGCATGGTGACCAACGAGCACCTCTCGTGGCGCCGGCGGTGGCACGTCCGCAAGATCGTGCCCGTCGACGACGAGGTCCTGCACGCCCGCGCCCCGCGCCACGGGGACCACTCGCAGCAGGTCGTGGACCGCGACGACGTCCGGCAGCGCCTGAGCCGGCTGCCCCGGCGCCAGCGCACCGTCCTCGTCCTGCGCTACTACGAGGGTCTGGACGACGCCGGGATCGCCGAGGTCCTCGGGGTCGCCGTCAGCACCGTCCGCTCCAACGCCGCACGCGCCCTCGCCACCCTGCGCGTGAGCGCCCCGACCACCGAGGAGGCCCGATGACCACCGAGCGGGAGATCGCCGCCCTGCTGCGCCAGGACGCGGCGCTCGCCCCCGACCCGGAGGTGGTGCGCGCTCGGGTCCGCACCACCATCGCCCGCAGGCGCCGTCGCCGGCGGGCGACCTCGGGCGGCGGTGTCGCGCTCGCCGTCGCCGGCCTGCTCCTCGGGGTCCAGGCCCTCGACCCGGGTGCTGGCCGAGCGGTGCTCGCCCCGGCCACCCCAGCGCCCCTCGCGGAGCCCGCCGTCCCCGGGCCCGCACAGGCCCCGCCGCACCTGGAGCAGATGAGGGCGGTCTTCGCCGAGGCGGGGTACGACGACCAGGACGCCGCGCGACTGGCCCTGCTGTGGCGCATGGAGGACACCGCGCTGGTGCGGGCGCTCGCCGGGCAGCAGCTCACCGATGGTGTGGAGCTGCCGCTGGACCCGGGGGAGGGGGCGACGGGGCTGCAGCAGCTCGACCGCCCCCAGGACGAGACCGCGCGCCGGGCCTTCCGAGGGATGGGGTTCGCCGAGGCCGACGCCTACCGGCTCGGCGAGAGCTGGGCGGCCCGGGGAGACGACGACCTGGCCGACGTCGAGGCGGTCGCCGGTCAGGTCATCCTCGACACCGGCGGGTTCCCGGAGGTCGACCGGTGAGGGTCGGCGGGCCGCTGCGCGAGGCGCTGCCCGGCCTCGGCGTGGACGTCGACCCGGAGGCGACGATCGTCGTCGCGGTCGAGCTGCAGGACTGTTCACGGCGAGGGCGGCGCCGTGCCCTCGAGGACGAGCCGGCCGGCCTTGAGCCTGGCCTGCGCGGGGTCGGTGTAGCCCCACAGCCGGGCGAGCCGCGCGGCGTCCTCGCCGTCGTAGCCGGCGTCGGAGAAGGCGGCCTCCGCGGCGGGATCGGCCTGCTGGTGCACCCCGCTGCTGCCCGCCTCCACGGGCAGCGGCTCACCGGCGGCCAGCCGCCGGCCGGCGGCGACCTTCGCCTCGGCACAGGGCCGGTCCCAGAGGTGCGCGAGCGCCCAGGCGTCGTCGAGGGTGTAGCCGGAGCCGACGAAGGCGTCGACGGCCGGTCCGTCGGCAGCGGCGACCGGCCCCGGGCAGGTCGTCTCCGACGGGTCTGACGCGGACGGCGAGGGGCTCGACGGCGACGGCGCGGGGGGCGCCACCAGCCGGGTCCCCGTCGCTCCCGGGAGCGCGACCCGGGAGAGCGCGCCCGTCTGCTCCAGGGCGGCGGGCCCGCCGACCAGCCCGGCGACCGCGAGGGCCGCCCCCCCGGCGGCCACGGCCCGCCGCCGCCGGGCCCGCCGGCCCAGGGCGACCTGGACCCGGCGCTGCAGCACCTCGACGTCGGGTGCCAGCGCGGCGCGAGAGCTCGCCGCCCGGTGCACCAGCCGGCCCAGGTCGTCGTCGAGGTCGTGCCGAGGGTCGTGCTGGGGGTTCATGGCACCTCCGCGGTGCTGGTCGTGCCCTGGGCGCGCAGCGCGGCCAGGGCGTGGGACGCGTGGGAGCGGACGGTGGCCCGCGAGGTGCCGAGGACGGTGGCGATCTCCGCGTCGTCCAGGCCCTCGTAGTAGCGCAGCACCAGCACGGTGCGCTGGCGCGCGGTGAGCGCGGCGAGGCGCCGCCAGGCGGCGTCGGTCTCGACGACGCGGTGGGCGTGGTCGGCCTCCGCGGTCGCGCGGTCGGCGAGGACGTCGTCGGGCACGGCACTGACCCGGCGCACGTGCCAGCGCCGCCTCCAGGACAGGTGCTCGTTGGTGACCATCCGCCGCAGGTACAGGTCGGGGCGCTCGAGCAGCCCGATCCGCTTCCACCGGCTGTGGGCGCGCACCAGCACCTCCTGCACGACGTCGGCGGCGAGCTCGCGGTCACCGGTCAGCGCGGCGGCGTAGCGCAGCAGCGCCGGCAGGTGGGCGCGGACGACGTCGTCCAGGGCGTGCCCGGCGCCCACCTCCCGGGCGCCCACCTCGCGGGCGAGCTCGTCGAGGTCGGTGGCCGGGTCGTCCACGGGCCCCTCCAGCACGGGGTCGGTGGGCGGCGCCGCGCGGTGCGCGGGCGTCCGGCGTGCTGGGCGCGGGACCGGCACCGGTCCCGTCTCGACGCTCACGCCGACCCCTGCGCGAGGGCGTGCAGCCGGCGCAGCGACGCTGCCGCGTCGTCGGTGGGCGGTGGCGGCAGCGGGCGCTCCTCGAGGCACCGGGCCAGGAGCGCGTCCACCAGGCGCGCGCGGGCGACGACGTCGTGGCCGTCGAGGGAGCCGGGCAGGACCCTCACCTCCAGGGTGTCGCGGACCGGGGAGTCGGTGAGCAGCTGGGTCAGGTTCACGTCGAGGAACTTGGTCACCCCGGTGGCGCGGGCCGCCTCCTGCAGCCGCGTCCAGCCGGTGCGGCCCTCCGCGGCGGGCCACGGCACCTCCACCAGCTCCAGCAGCTGCGCGGGCAGCGGCGCCAGCCGCCGGCAGGCGGGGTTGGTGCCCAGCATCGCGCGCAGGGGCTCGCGCCAGCGCCCGAACAGGCGGACGACGTTGGCGAAGGCCCCCACTCGGCGGAACGGTGCGCCGTCGAGGTGCAGGTGCACCGCGGCCTCGAGCGGCACGGTGAACCCCAGCCGTCGAGCCGGGTCGAGGAGGCGCTCCAGGGCCCCGGCGTGGTCACCGACCAGCGGCGGGGTGACCACCTCGCAGGGTCGCTCGCGCCCGGCGGGCAGGGGGGCGGCGAGCGCCACGGTCGCCCCGGCGCGGTCCTGCACCCGCACCGCCGCGGGGAAGTGCTGTGCCTGCACCCCGAACAGCGCCGCGACCGGGTCGAGCACCGCCCCCAGGGGGGCGGCCGGGTCGCTGTGCGCGGCGATCAGGCGCAGCAGGCGGGGCTCGTCGCACAGCAGCCGGTACCAGCCGCTGCCCGCGGGGGCCTCCTGGGCGGAGCCGGGCGGGTCGCGCCGCAGGTCGGCGGTGATGGTGATGTCGTCCACCAGGGTCGCCACCGGTGTGCCGGCGGCGTCGAGCACCTCGAAGCCGGGGGTCAGGTGCCAGAAGGCGCCCATCCCGGGCACGGTCGAGGGCTCGCTGTCGGTGTGGAAGGTGCGTCGCACGCGCCCCCCGCAGCGGAGCGCGAGGTCGGCGGCCAGCACCTGCCGGGAGGACCCGGGAGGCGCCAGGAGCTCGATCTCGAACCCGGTGCGGGGGGCGTCGTGCACGGCGGCGCCGCTCAGGAGGCGACGGCGTCGGGCACCGGCTGACCGTCGAGGACCAGCTGCCCGGCGCGGGCCTTCGCGCTGATCTGGTCGGTCGACCACAGGTCCGCCAGCGCCACGGCGTCCTCCCAGTCCAGCCCGGCGCCGAAGAACGCGGCGGCCTGCTCCTCGCTGATCGGGCCCACGACCTCGGCCGCGGCTCCGTCCGCTGGGTCGGTGCTGGCGGGGTCGGGGCCCGCGCTGGCGGGGTCGGGGCCCGCGCTGGCGGGGTCGGCGCCCGCGCTGGCGGGGCCCGCGCTGGCGGGGTGGGGTGCGGGCACGGGCTCCCCGTCGAGCAGCAGCTGCCCGGCGCGGGCCTTGGCGGTGGTGGCGTCGGTGGTCCACAGCGCCGCCAGCTCCTCGACGTCCTCGACGCCGTACCCAGCGCCCCAGAAGGCCTCGTACTGCTCCTGCGTGTACCCCTCGGGCATCGCGGACCAGTCGACCGGGGCCCCGCTCTCGGCGGGGACCGGGAGCGCCGCGGCCGTCACCGCGCTCCCGACGACGGCCAGGCCGCCAGCGATCAGGCCGGCGCTGACCAGCCGGCTGAGCCGGCGGCGCGACGGTGCGGTGGGGGTGGTGGTGTGCTGCTCGTCCATGGGTCCTCCTGGTCAGGTGGGCTTGCGTACACCTCTAGAACGCCGCTCGGCGCCGATCTGTGGACTCGCCCGTCGGAACCGCCTCCGACCCGGTGCCCGAGGCGCCGTGAGCAGTGACCGGGCGCGGCGCTGGACTCTTTGTGCTTACGCATGTAACCTCACGAAGGTGATGACGACGCACAGCACCCAGCCAGCTCCGCGACCACTGCGGCGGGACGGCGTGCTGGTCGCGGCCGCGCTCGCCATGGCCCTCGCTGCCCTCCAGTACCTCGCGCTCGAAGCGGTCACCGCGTCGGCGTGGGTGGACCCCTCCTACAGCTACGTGACCGGGCTGGTCCCCGACCTCGGCAACACCGGGTGCGGCCCCTACCAGGACCGCGTCGTCTGCTCACCGCTCAGCTCGGTGATGAACACCGCCTTCGTCCTCCAGGGCCTGCTGTTCGGAGCGGCGGGAGTCCTGCTGGCCACGCTGCTGGCGCGTCGGGCACGGGTGCTGATGACCTCGCTGGCCGTGGTGCACGCCGTCGGGCTCGTCCTGGTGGGGATCTTCGCGCAGTCGCCGGAGGCCGGGATCTCCACGCTGGTCGTCAACATCACCGCGGCGGGCCTCGGCATCCTGGCGGGCAACGCGGTGCTCGTCGTCGCCGGGCGCCGTCGGGAGGCGTTGTCCATCCCGTCCTGGCTGGGCCGGGCGAGCGTCGTCGTGGGCACCCTCACCATCGTCGCGGCGATCGCCCTGCTCGCCACCGACGTGCCGCCCGGCGTCCGTGAGCGGCTGTCGATCTACCCGTTCATCCTGTGGCAGCTGGTCACCGGGGTGGTCCTGCTCCGCGCGGTGCGCGCGTCCCGCACGAGGCTCCGCCCGGGGCTGGCTAGCACGCCGACGGCATGACCGGGTCCCGCCCACCGAAGACCAGCACCACGCCCTCCACGTCGAACCACCTCGCCGATCGGAGCACCACCGTGTCCGCTGCAGCTCCCGCCACCTCCCTGCGCATCCCCCGCTCCGTGACCGTCTCGGCCTGGGCGGCACCGCTCATGGTCGTCGGTGACTTCGCCCTGCTGGCCGTCGTCCCCGTCGCGCTCGTGCTGTCCGGGGCCCTGCGCGACACCCGTCTCCGGTCGCTGCGCTGGCCGGCGGCTCTGCTCGCCGCCGTCTACACCACCCCGCTGGCCATCTGGCTGCTCCGCCCCGACGGCGCCCAGAGCCTGTCCAAGGACATCCACCCCGGGTTCGTCGTGCTGATCCTCGCTGCGTCAGTGCTCGTGCTGCTCAGGCTGCGGACCATCAGGCGCTGAGCCACGGACCAGCTCGGCCGAGTCGCGTCCAGCGGAGTGGTGCAGAGGTCTCCGACGGAGTGCCCGGTGACGTCCACCCATCACTCGAGACGCTGCGGTGACGGCTTGACCCTCCTCCTGCTGCAGGCCCGACGATGTCGCGATGTTGTCCATCGGCGAGTTCAGCGAGATGTGCCACCTGTCCCCCCAGACCCTGCGCTTCTACCACTCCGAGGGTCTGCTCGTGCCGGCCGAGGTCGACGAGCGGACCGGCTACCGCAGCTACGCCTTCGCCCAGGTCGAGACCGCCGTGCTGGTCACGGTGCTGCGCGGCACGGGTATGAGCGTCGCCTCCGTGCGCGCGGCCCTGCACGACCCCGACACCCTGCCCGCCGTGCTCGCCGAGCACACCGACGCGGTGGTCCGCCGCCGCCGGGTCGAGGACGAGGCGATCAGCGACGCCCGCGGCTTCGTCGAGGCGTGGCCACAGGTCCGCGACCACCACCAGCCCGCGGTGACGGTGCTGTCCACGCCCCTGTGCGGCGTCCCCGCCGAGGAGCGGGCCGCTGCGCGGGGGGACGACTGGGCGTGGGTCGACGCGGCCACCGCCACGACCGTGGACGCCCTCACCGAGGTGGCGCGCTCGCAGGGTGCCGCCGTCGCGGGCCGGCCGTGGCGCACCTGGGCCATCGAGACCCCGGAGCAGAAGCGGGCCGGGCTCACGGCGGAGGGGCCGCAGTGGCTCGTCAAGGTGCCCGTCGCCACCGACGGGGCAGCGCTGGGCGACCTCCCCGAGGGCGTCGACGTGCAGGAGCTGACCGCCCGCGACGAGCTGTCCCTGTTCCTCCCGGGCCGCAGCTCGATGGCGAAGTACGGCACCGCGCTGTCCCGCCTGGTCACCCACCCCCTCGAGCGCGCCTTCGTCGACCTCTCGGCGGTGCGGCACGTCGTCCACGACGACGGGATCGAGACCACCGCCGGGATCGTGGCGCTCGACGGGGAGTCGGAGTCGCACACCCCCTGCCGGTAGTGCTTCGCGAGGTGCTGCGTGCGGTGGGTGGTGGCTCCCGCGATCGGGTGATGACGCCAGCTGGCCTGCGGGTGGTCCAGGAGCGGTGGGAGTGCTTCGCGGGGGAGGTCTTCGCGCCCCCGGCGCCGCGTCATCAGCGGGAGGAGGGCGCGGGCCACCGTGCGCCGGGGCACCGGCAGCACGCAGGTGCAGGTCACGGTGGGCTCGTCGAGGTCGGGGTGGGAGGACCGACCCGTCCTGCGGGTCCCGCCCCTCGGACGCCACGCCCGCTCACCCAGCACCACACCCAGCCGCTGCTGGGATCACCTCAGTGTCACTCGAGTCATCGAGGCTGACGCTCACCGGTCGCTCAGGCGACCTCACCGGCGTGGCGACACGGCCCCCGGAGCCACCAGCGTCCGAGTGTCGACGGTCGCTCCCGTCTTCGACTCGAGCGATGACCGCGTCGAGGCGGTCGCTGATCTCCGTCCGGCTGGCGACCGCGACAGCAGGGTCTCCCTCCGTCACCCCCACGGCACCAGCACGTCGAAGCTGAGCTCGCGGACGAGCTCCAGGCTGTGGAGGTCGTGGCCGCGGTCGCTGGAGGCGAGCACGACGGCCTTCCAGTCGCCGTCCCCGATCCACACGAAGTCGCCCGTGAAGAGGCACTGGTGGCGGCCTCGTCGCGCTCGTGGACGAACACCGGGACGTCGAGGTCGGGCGCGCCGCACATCGCCTCGTGACCGTGGTCGATGGACAGCCGGTCCGCCCCGCCGAGGTCCCGGATGCCCCTGGCGGCGGACGTCACACCGGGGGAGTCGTGGGCGATCACGCTCCCCCAGGCCGCTCGAGGACGAATGAGGTGCCTCCGCTCGTCTGGAGGCTTCTGATCGTGGTCTGGCGGCCGAGGAGGGAGCACGGGATGGGACGAACGAGCACGTGGCCGCCGGATCACCGGGCGCCGGGGGTGGCGCCGGTGCGCGAGTCAGGGCGACCGGTCACCCACGTCGCGCAGGAGCTGGGCGTGGTGCGTCCCGTGGGGTGGTGGGGTTCCCGCCGTTGCTCGTGGTGATCACGAGGACGGCCACCGTGCGATGGTCAGTGAGACCGGACTGGTAGTGCTTCGTCAGGTGCGGGTGCTCGCGGCCGTCAGCACCCGTACCTGACGAAGCACTGCTCGTCGAGGTCATCGAAGTATCTTCGACAGGGGCTGGTCGCTGCTGACGAAGCTCCTCCGGAGACTGCCAGCTCACGGACGCGCCTGTCACGGCGCGGTGAGGATGTCGGCTCCGTCGTCGGTGATGGCGATGGTGTGCTCGCTGTGCGCTGTCCGGCAGCCCGTCGCGCTGCGGAGCGTCCACCCGTCGGCATCGGTGATGAGTTCGGCGGTGTCGGCCATGACCCAGGGCTCCAGTGCCAGGAGCAGCCCGGGGCGCAGCGTGTACCCGCGGCCGGGTCGTCCGGTGTTGGGGATGTGCGGGCCCTGGTGCATCGTCGATCCGACGCCGTGACCCCCGAACTCGGTGTTGATCGGGTACCCCGCCTCGCGCAGGACCGAGCCGATGGCGTGGGAGACGTCACCGAGGCGCGCCCCGGGGCCGGCAGCGGCGATCCCGACGTGCAACGCGCGTTCGGTCGCGTCGATCATCGCGACGCTCCCGGGGGGCCTGGAGTCGCCGACGATGAAGCTGGTGGCGGAGTCCGCGACGACCCCGCCCTTCGAGACGGCGAGGTCCAGGGTCAGCAGGTCGCCGTCGGCGAGCGCGTAGTTGTGGGGCAGTCCGTGGAGCACGGCGTCGTTGACGGACGTGCAGACGAAGTGGCCGAACGGTCCGCGTCCGAAGGACGGCGCGTAGTCGACGTAACAGGACACCGCGTCAGCCTCGACGATCATGGCCCGGGCCCACCGGTCGATGTCGAGGAGGTTCGTGCCCACCTCGCTGCGGGACTCCAGGGTCGCCAGGATGCCGGCGACCACGGCCCCCGTCTCCTTCGCGCGGGCCACCTCAGCGGGACCCAGGATCTCGATCATGCAGCACCCTCCACTCGTGACCAACAACTATCCCGGCCATGCTATCCCGGTACTAGTATCGGTGTCATGGTCAGGTTGCCGC
The DNA here is from genome assembly GCA_964242735.1 of uncultured Quadrisphaera sp. Taxonomy (GTDB): domain Bacteria; phylum Actinomycetota; class Actinomycetes; order Actinomycetales; family Quadrisphaeraceae; genus CADCUY01. The sequence continues at coordinate 375,434 of CAXTAK010000001.1, forward strand.
TCACCCCCGCAGAGGTCGAGCGCGGGCAGCGCCTCGGCGCCCTGCTGCGCCGGGCCAGGGGAGAGCGCTCGATGCTCCAGACCGCGCTCGATGCGCGCGTCTCCCCAGAGACCCTCCGCAAGATCGAGACCGGTCGGGTGGCCACCCCTGCGTTCTCGACCGTCGCAGCGATCGCCGGTGTCCTCGGACTCTCCCTCGATGCGGTGTGGGCCGAGATCAACCCGTCCGACGGTGAGGCCGAAGCGATCGGCTCCGGTCCTGGTGCGCGTGAGCGGTTGGCCTCGTGAACCTCGATCGCGCCGTCGGGCCGGCGGGGAAGGCAGTACGGGCGCGGCTTCCGACCAGCACTCCTGGTCCGTGCCCGAGGAGCTGCGGCCCGTGACGCCGGCGGACCTGGAGGTCGTCCGCGCCTCCTACGACCGGGTGGCGGACACCTACGTCGAGTCCGGGGTCGGTGACCTGGGCCCGGAGCCCTGGTTGCGCGCAGCGCTGGGCGCGTTCGCTGAGGAGGTTCGCACGCTGGGGCCCGTGCTCGACGTCGGGTGCGGACCGGGCACGGTCACGGCGCACCTGGCCGGTCTCGGCGTCGACGTCTCCGGTGTGGACCTGTCACCGCGGATGGTCGATCACGCGCGCCGGTTGCACCCGGAGCAGGAGTTCACGGTGGCCGCGGCGACCGAGCTGGGCCTCGCGCCGGCCTCGCTGGGCGGTGTGCTCGGCTGGTGGTCGCTGTTCAACCTCCCGCGGGACGTGCTGCCGGACGTCCTCGCGTCGTTCTCCCGCGCGCTGGTCCCCGGGGGCCAGGTGGTGGTGGGCACGCACGTCGGCGACGGCGACGTCACGCGCACGGAGGCCTACGGCGGCGTCCCGGTGTCGTGGACGACCCACCTGTGGCGCCCGGAGCACCTCGTGGACCTCCTCGTCGCCACCGGTCTGGAGCTGGTGGTGGAGATGCGCTTCCCGCCGGCCCCCCCGGCCCCGAGGCCCCAGGTGCTGCTCGTGGCTCGCCGCCCGCGGTGACGCTGTGACCAGGTGCGGCGCCGTCGGGATCAGGCGACGACGGGGGCGAGCTCGCAGGACTCGCGCCGTGGTCGCCGTGGCCGCCCTGGCAAGGAGCGCGTGCCCAGGTCCCGCGTCTGCCGGGTGTCCACCTCTTCCGCGTCGAGGGCCGGGTCGTCCACTGCGGGATGGCTGGTGGACGGTCAGGGCGCGACGGCAGCCGCAAGCTCCAGGGACTGCGGGGCCGTCTCGGCAGGTGCGCCTCGGGCAAGGCCGCGACGTCCGGCTTCGGCGGAGCAGCGCTCGACCGTGCCCTCGCCGACCCCGCGTTCATCACCGAGCGGCTGCAGCACCTGAGAGACGTGGGACCAGAGCGGACGACCGCCTGGGCTGTTGCTGCCATCGACTGGGTGCACCCCTCGGTCCGCTGGACCGTCACCGCGAGGGAGCCGACCGCCGCCGCGCTCGAGAAGGACGTGACGCACGAGCCCCCTCGCCGCGGGAGTGCCGCTGTCGGGCCGCCGGTAGGAGCAGAGTCCGCTCTCAGCCGAGATGTGGCGGGAACCCATGTCGCCGGACCTCGTCGCAGGAGCAGATGGACCGCACCGGCGCCGAGGTCCTCGTCGACCAGGGATCCACGCCGGACGAACCAGTCGGATGGGCCTGTCGGGACGGCCAGCGCCGCCCGTCTCCTCGCGCCCCGCCGACGGTGACCTCGTACCGGTGAGGTCTTCTCACCGGCGCGGTCGGTCGGGGGTGGTCAGGACGAGCGCGGCGGCGGCGATGGCGATGGCGATGGCGATGGCGATGGCGATGGCGATGGCGATGGCGATGGCGGTGATCTTCTGCGGGCTGGCGGGTGACGTGCTGCAGGGCGCGCCAGGTCTTCAGCGCCGCGTTGGCGCCCTCGGGCGGGTCGCGCAGGCCGGCGTGCGGGCGGTTGTGGGTGCGGGTGTCGACGTCGAGGACTCCTGCGCCGCGGGGCCGGTCGGCCGGGGTGAGGACCCCGATGCCGGCGCCGATGCAGCCCTTGCCAGCGAGTACGGCAATCCGGTCGGTGCGGTGCAGGGCGGGGTGCGGGTACAACGCGCCCAGGACCAGCTCGCGGGCGCAGGTCAGGTCGTGGAAGGAGCCGGGGCGCACCGCGGAGACCCAGCACGGGCGGCGATCACCTCCAGGCCTTCGTCGCGGTACCGGTAGACGGTCGCGTCGGACACCCCTGCGCCACTGCACCACCTTCCGCCACCTGGGCGTGCACGGTGGCGGCGCGCTGCCAGGGGCGGGCGCCGCTGGTGCGGCGGGCGCCACCGATCCGGGCGGTCACCGCCTTCAGCACGGGTGCGGACACGTCGAGGCGGGCACGATGAGACACAGCGGGCTCCCGGGGAAGAGGGGAAGGGGTCTTCAGGGAGAACCGCCCTGTCCCCGCGAGCCCGCCCCCGCCCTCGCCGCCTGACCAGCACCGACGCGGTGAGCACCGCTGGTGCCGTCACACCGCTGGTGAGAAGACCTCACCACACAACGCGGCGACCACACACCCTGATCAACGACTACGGCTGCAGTACTCGTCGTCCCGGACCGACCCTTGGAGCTGAATGCCGCCAGCAGGAGTCGCCCCGTGCAACCCTCGTCGCAAGCTCCTCGTGGTTGGATGATTCATGGACTCAGGCGACCACCAGCGTGTGACACCCCACAGCCGGCGATTCCGGTGCCTCGGGGGCCGAGATCCGCTGGACATCTCCTGCGACACCGAGGTACGGGTACCGCCGCGATGTGTTGTCCAACCGGATGAGCTCTTCACAGGAGCCGTTGTCCGAGACGTCAACGAGGGAACCGGACTGCTGGTGGAACTCGCTGGTCCTCTCGAAGGCTCACCAGGTCGGGGTACGGCTCTGCTCTGCTCGGCGGGACGAGCCATCCGAACGGTGATCGGCTCTTCGAGCCGATGAATGAGGGCGCCCATCTCGAAGAACTGCCGGCCGAGGTCATGGAGGACGTGGCTGGCGTGCTCGGGGCCGAGGTCACTCTTCTCAGTCGCCTCCCCGGAGGCGTCAACGGGGGTGCCGTGCGCGTCCAGGTGGCCGGAAGGGCAGATGCGGTGCTCAAGGCAGTGCCCCAGGCACACCCCAACCACCTGGACGACGCGTTGAGGGCTCAGAGAGTGGTCGAGCACATGCGTGAGCGCGACTATCCCACCCCGGCCTGGCTCGCAGTGGGGGCCACAGCCACTCATGTGTGGCACCTGATGGACTTCGTCGACGCGGCTCCCGCGCGAGAGCTGACCCCGTCGCTCGTCGAGCAGCTGATGGAGATCATCGAGCTCCAGGCCGGCCGAGCCTCGGAGCCCTACGACCACTGGTCGTACGCCTGGCGGGTCGCCACAGGTCAGGAACCTGCTGTCGCCGGGCTGGATGTCGACGAGACGCCGGAACAGTCGCGTCTCCGCCAGTCCGTGGCCAGGCTCTCGGGGTACTCCTCCGTGGTGTCGGCCCTGGTCAAGCGCCTGCGGCTCGTGTGTGCCGACGTCCCACCACCACCAGAGGCACCTGACATGGTCCATGCCGATCTCTCGACCCCCGGCAATGTCCTGGTCCGTGGCGGAGCGGTGGTGGCGGTCGTGGACATCGGGAACGCAGGGAGCGGCACGCGGGCGACTGATCTCACCACCCTCGTGTGGTACGCCTTCCAGGATCCCCTGCTGGACGGTGTCCGAGGGCGGCTGTGGACGAGGATCCTCGACCTGGTCGGCTGGGAGGGGGCGGCGGTGCTCGCAGCGAGTCATGTCCTCCACATGCTCGAGATCCCCATCCGTCACGGGCGCCACGATGTCGTTCCAGAGGTGGTCGACCGCGGCCATCGCGTCCTCGAGGAGCTGAACGCGCTTCGCTGAGGGCGACCGGCGATAGGGCCAGGGCCGGGTGATGACTGCACTGCCGGATCGGTTCGGCGTGTCATGGACCGAGGTGTGCACGGGCCCCGGTGATCAGGGAGTCGTCTACGCTCCGAGGTCGCCGAGCAACCCGTGCCCGTCCTGCCACCACCACCGCTGGACCCCCTGTGGAACCAGTTCGCCACGCACTCACGCGACCGCCCGGAGTTCGACCCACCCACCCGTCGGGCTGTCACCGCCGCCGCATCCCCGACCTCATCGTGTTCGACCTGGTCATCGCCGCCCTCGTCCACGGCTCGGGCTCGGAACGCATCGCCGTCCTGGTTCGCTCCGACCCCACCATCCGCCGTCGCCTTCACGCGTGGGCCGAAGCCGGTATCGGGCAAGAGGTGTTCACTGCGACCCTGACCGCCTACGACACGATGACCGGCCTGGACCTGGCCGACGTGTCCGTGGACGGTTCCATCACCAGAGCCGTCGGTGGTGGAGAGTGCGCGGGCCGCAGTCCAGTTGACCGCGGCAAGGGCGGGACGAGACGTTCGGTGCTGGTCGAGGCTCGCGGAGTTCTCCTCCACGTGGAAGTCGTCGGCGCGGACTGTCACGACTCACCCCTGCTGGCACCGACGCCGGCGAGGCTGACGTCGTCGGGAGCATTGCCGGAGCAGGTCACGGTGCACCTGGACGCCGGCTACGACTCCAAGAACACCCGCACCCTGATCACCGAACTCGGCCTGGGTGGGTGCATCGCCGTCACGGACGTGAAAACAACGATCCGGGTCGGCAGACGGTGGCCGGTGGAACGCACCCGCGCCTGGCCGAACGGGTACGGCGAACTGCACCGCATCACCGACCGCAGCCGGGTCGTGGTCGCGTTCCACACCCACCTCGCTGCCACGATCACCGTCATCCGCCGTCTCATCGGCGAGACCCGCGACCGTCACCGCTGGCTCGGACGCCCCACCACCGGGCGGCTCGAGCGAGCGCCTGCTGCCGGTCGCTCTGAGACCACCCTCATCCTCCGGACCGGGGGGCTCCGTTGGTGGCGTCTGATCACTGCTGGAGCTGGTTCAGCGAGGTGACGGTGATCCGTCAGGGCATCGTGGGTTCCATGGTCATGCACCGCCCGAGCCTGTCGCCCAGGTCCTCAGGGGGTCCGCGACATCGACGGTGTCGGCCACGAGGACGAGTCTGACGGTAGAGCGTCGAGAACCCGTGGGGGAGGTTTCCCATCGTTGATCCCCGACGCCACTCGTCGACACGGATCACCTGCGGTGATGCGTCTGGTGATCTCCGCGTCGCTCACCCATCGATCCCCGACAGGGCGAGACCGTGGGCGAGGCGCCCCTGGCCCCGGCTCGCTAGGGCGTCGGCGGGCTGGGTGTCTGCGCTGTGAGGGCTTCGAGGGCCTGTGCGGCGGCGCGGTGGACCATCACCGCGTACGAGGTGATGGGGTCGTCCATCCAGAGCCGGGAGGCGTGCTGGAAGACGACCACGGCGAGGTCGGCGACCAGCTGTGCGTCGTCCGGGTCCGAGTCGCGCTCGACGAGGGCGTCGGCCACGACGGCGGCGATGGTCGCGAGCTTGCGCGCCTCGCGCTCCTGCAGCTCGCCCGAGCTGGCGATGATCGCGTCGCGTCGGCGCAGGTGCTCGTGCTCGCGCAGGTGGAACAGGTCCTCGCAGGTGCCCATCGCGTGCAGCGCGGCGACCATCGGGGGCAGCTCCGCCGGGGCGTCGCGCAGCGAACGGGCGATGCGGTCGCGCAGCACGTCCGCATTGGCGAAGAGGACCTCCCGCTTGTCCGGGAAGTACCGGAAGTACGTCCGGGACGTCACACCGACGTGGGCTGCGATGTCGCCGATCGTCGTCTGGTCGTAACCCCGGCTCGCGTAGAGGTCCAGGGCCGCCAGTTCCAGGCGCTGCCGGGCGTGCGGCTCCCACCTGGCCATGGGCTCGATGCTACCCACGACGACGTCGCAGTGTGACAACAGTCCTCGGGATCAGGACTGTGATGTCACAGTGCGACAAGAGGGTGCTACGGTGGTCATGTCACGTCACGACATCACTTGCGTGCGCGGGACGCACCCCTACCGGTGGTGTCGGCGCTCGTGACGGGGCCGCTGTCCACGACCCGCAGCATCGAGTCGATCGAAGGACCCCGTCACCTCATCCAACGAACCACGCCGGCCGCACCGGACTGAGCGCCGCCGGAGCCTCCCCGCACGACCCCAGGACCGGAGAAGATCATGCAGATCCACCGCCACGGCTCAGCGACCACCAGGGCCCCTGAGTCGACCTTCACGGGAGACGTCCAGATCGGCGGGTACTTCCGCCGCGCAGCGCCGAGCCGCCTGGCCGGCGCCACCGTGACCTTCGCCCCGGGCTCGCGCACGCCGTGGAAGGTGAACCCGGTCGGTCAGACGCTGGTCGTGACCAGCGGCGTCGGCTGGGCGCAGGCCGAGGGCGAGCCGATCGTCGAGATCCGCGTCGGCGACCTGGTCTGGTGCCCGCCCGGGCAGCGGCACTGGGAAGGCGCCACACCCGACCAGGCGATGACCTACGTCGCCGTCCAGGAGGAGGGAGGCGCCGGGGGCGTGCAGTTCCTGGCCAGGGTCACCGACGAGCAGTACCAGGCGGGCCCGCCGGCCGCTTGACGCTGCAGCCACCCCGGTGGAGGACGAGTGAACAGGCCCGCGGCGGCCCGGTCCCAGCGATCACCACCCGCCCGCCAGATCGGCCCACATCGGTGACGGCGCGAACCGGTGGCCCGCGGTGGCCCTGGCCGATGCCGCCCACCTGCACTGCCTGGCGCTGGAGGCCGCCCCCGCGGGGACGCGGCTGCACGCGGTCAGCGAGCAGGGGTGCCCTTCGGGGAGATCGCCGAGGCGATCGGGCGTGGACTCGACCTGCCGGTCGTCAGCCTCTCCGGTGACGACGCCGCCGACCACTTCGGCTGCGCCACCCCCTTCGTCGGACTCGACGTCATGGCGTCCAACGCTCTGACGAGGTGGTGGTGCACGCACCCCCTGGCACCGCCATCGCTTCCCGACCCGGGGGAGGCGCCGATCCGCGCGTGCCGGCGGTGGCCCACGGCGCTGGGCTGTGACGACCGGTGCTGGTCGCTGCTGGTCTCGTCGTGGACTCACGAGGCCTGCTCGCCGTGGAGGTCGAGGTGCATGGCGGCGTTGGCCAGCACCTGGTCACCGATGCGGTGGTCAGGGCGGTCCTCGTCGGTGGTGGAGGCGAGCCGCTCCAGCAGTGGTCGGAGCACCCTGCTGGCGTGGACGTCGATGCGGCGCGGGCCGCGTCGGGTGGCCTCGAGGACGACGTCGGCGACCAGGGTCGTGGCGATGCCGCGGCGGGCGTGGTCGGGATGGACGAGGAGCACGTCCATCTCCCCGGCCTCGGTGAGGTCCGCGAAGCCCACGACGTCGCCTTCGTCGACGTCGACGACCGTCCACGCCGTGGCGCGCCGGTGGCCCCACCGGTCGAGGTCGACCCCGTCTGGTGCCCACGCCCGTACCTGGGCTGGGGCGTCGTGGCTGAGGGCTGTCCGACGGACGGCAGCGCGGAAGACACCGGGGGTGGCGGCTGCGTCCTGGGGCTCGTACCCGCGCACGGTGGTGCCCGGAGCCGTGTCGCGCGGGCGAGCCGGTGCAGGGCGCTGGCCGAGCTCATCGGGGCACTCCCTCGGTGCCGCCACGACCCGCATCCTCCCGTGGGTCGAGAGCCTCCACCAGAGTCGGGGCGGGCCAGTCCCGGCGCTGACGGAGGCGCTTCCCGGGCGGGGCGTGAGGGAGCGCCCTCGTCGGCCAGGACCAAGAGCGCGGTGCTGCCGTGACGACCATGATGTCGTGAGGTGGAGGGCGCTGAGAACTCGCTTGCAGCCTGTGAGCGGAGGTCAGCCCTTGTCAGTCGTGCCTGCGAGAGCGCCGGACTCGAGCCGTGGCGGTCAGCTGGAGCGAGGCGATCGGGTCCCGAGCGAACACGTGTGTTCATCCCTCGCACGCCAGAGGTCCACCGAAGAGCACATGGATCGTCGATGAGCACAGGCACTTTGAGCCGGTTGGCTGCGCCATGGCTGCCTCGACGACGGAGGACCTGTGCCAGCTCCCGCGATGACGACACCCGCGCCCCCCACCCGGTCACCGCGACCGCCAGTCTCCTGGTTCGTGGGCATCATGATCGCGATCACACTGGTGGCGCTCGCGGTGCTGCTACCGCTGGCCGATCGCGACAGCACCGCCGCACCAGCCGCCCTCGACCCAGCCACCCTGGTCCCGGAGGTGGGTCGAGCCGACATCACCGCCGACCTGCCGCAGCAGCTCGACCCGGCGCCGGCGGCGGGGACCGCGGTGCTGCTACCGGGCCCCTTCACGGCCAGGGTCGCCGTCGCGGGGCTGGCGCTCGAGGCGGGCGAGCGCGCCGCCGCGGTGGGGACCGTGCAGATCACCCAGGACGTGAGCACGCTGATCGTCATGGAGCTGGAGGCCGGCTTCTACGACGAGCAGGGGCAGCTGCTGGGCACCGAGCGGCTCGTCCTGCGGCAGCCGGACTCCACGCGCGCCTTCCAGGCCGGGACCATCGACTCGCAGTACAACGGGGCGCTCCCCGTCCGCATCGAGGCCCCCGACGGCGTCGGCGCCCTGGCGAGCAGCGCCGTGGTGAGCCTGCCGGTCGTCGTCAATGAGTGAGGTCACCGCAGCTCCCCTGCCCGGCGAGGTCCTGCTGCCACCGCTGGTCGAGCACGCGGGGGCACCGGGTCACCCAGACCGCGGGCCGACCCGCGGGCCCGACGCTGTGCTCGTCGGCCTGCTCGGAGCGTCCGTGCTGGTGGTGGCGCTGTCACTGGACGCCACCGGGGCCCTCGAGCGACCCGCCGTGCAGGCGTGGTCCACGGTCCTGCTCGCCATCACCCTCCAGGCCACGCCCTTCCTGGTGCTCGGCGTGGTCGTCAGCGGACTGCTCGCGGCACTCGTCCCGGCGGGGGCCTTCACCCGGGTGCTGCCGCGCAACCCCGTCCTGTCCGTGCCGGTGGCCGGGCTCTCCGGCGCGGTCCTGCCCGGCTGCGAGTGCAGCTCGGTCCCGGTCGCCGGGCGGCTCGTCGACCGCGGTGTGCCCGCTGCCTCGGCGCTGACCTTCCTCCTGGCCGCCCCGGCCATCAACCCCGTCGTCATCGTCGCCACCTTCGTCGCCTTCCCGGGGACGCCCGAGGTCGCGGTCGCCCGCTTCGCGGCCGGGCTGCTCGCCGCGGTGGCCGTCGGCCTGGTGTGGACCCGGGTGAGGACCCCCGTCCGGTCCCGGCACCCCTCCGCGGACACCGTGGCGCGAGGGGACCGGTGGCGGGTGCTGCGGGAGACCTCCGCGCACGACTTCCTCCACGCCGGCGGCTACCTCGTGCTCGGTGCCGCGCTGGCGGCGACGCTGCAGGTGTCGGTGCCGCGATCCGTGCTCGCGGTGGTGGCGGGGGACGAGTTCCTGGCGATCACGGCGCTCGCCGTCCTCGCAGTGCTGCTGTCGATCTGCTCCGAGGCCGACGCGTTCATCGCCGCCGGTCTGTCGCAGTTCTCGCTCACCGCCCGCCTGGTGTTCCTCACCGTGGGGCCGATGGTCGACGTCAAGCTCGTGGCCCTGCAGGTGGGCACCTTCGGAGGGGCGTTCGCGCTGCGCTTCGCCCCGCTGGCGTTCGCCTGCGCCGTCGGCTCGGCGCTGCTCGTCGCCCAGGTGCTCCTGTGAGGGCGGTGGGGCCGCTGCTGCTGCTCCTGACCGGCGTGGTGACCGTGCGCCTCGCCGTGTCCGGTGCGTACACGGCGTACGTGCGCGTGGGCATGTTCTGGGTGCTGGTGGTCGCCGGCGCGCTGCTCGCGGTGCTGGGCCTGCTCGGGCTGTGGCAGCTGCGCGAGGCGGCGGACGCTGCGGTGGACGAGGCGAGGGACGGCGCGGAGGAGGGCGACCACGGGCACGACCACGCCCGCTCGGGCCCACCGGGGGTGGCCTACCTCCTGCTGCTGCCCCTGGTCGTCGCGTACCTCGTCTCCCCGCCCTCGCTGGGCGCGTACTCCGCCCGGCTCTCCGCGGGGTCCACCCTGCCCGCCCAGCGCTCCGGCTTCGCGCCGCTGACGGCGGGCAGCGACGGAGTGGCGGACGTCGGACTGGCCGAGACGGTGCGCCGCACCGCCCAGGACGTGGAGACCGTGCAGGGCAGGTCGCTGCGGGTCACCGGCTTCGTGGTGCCCGACCAGCCCGGCCAGGTGTGCTGCTGACGCGCTTCGTCATCCGGTGCTGCGCCGCCGACGGCACCCCCGCCCAGGTGCGGCTCGCGCTTCCCCCGGGCAGCCCCGAGCTGGCCGCCGACCAGTGGGTGGAAGTGGTCATGAGCTACCGGGGCACCGACGTGCCTGACCCCTACGCCCCGAGCTTCGTCGCCGAGTCGGTGCGCACGGTTGGTGCTCCCGAGGATCCGTACGAGGTGTGAGGGACGCGCGGGAACGCCCCTGCACCGGTGCCAGATCGAGTGTCGTCATCGTTCGACGACGATCCGAGCAGCCGTGCCCACTGATCCTCACCCCGGCCTCCCTCCTAAGGGTGAGCTCGTCGGTGACGGCCGACCCGCTGCTGAGCGGGCGCTCACACCGGTCGACGCGGGGGGACCGCTGGTGCTGCTGTGCACCGGTCACCGGTGCGCGGGCCTGCGGCGCCTGGCAGAGGGTCACCGGGCCCAGTCGAGCCGCCTGGTGCGCTGAGCGCCGTCGTGCGCGCCACCCGGGGCGCGATGCTCGTCCGCGCCGGCTGCGTCGGTGCCTGCGAGAGGGGGGGCGGTCGCCGCCGTCGGTCAGCGCCTGCCCGGAACCACGCGGTGCACGAG
>CAXTAK010000001.1:386284-400850 GCA_964242735.1 uncultured Quadrisphaera sp.
GGGGGGCGGTCGCCGCCGTCGGTCAGCGCCTGCCCGGAACCACGCGGTGCACGAGCATGCTCTGGCGCGGCGGCACGCAGGGCCCCGGCCGGGCGGCGCTCGTGCGTGATCGGGTCTCCCGCGGCGGGCCGGGGCGGTGCCGACCGCCCGAGGACCTTGCCGGTGCCGCTCTCGGCTTCACGCCCCGGGCTACGAGGCCTCGGGGGCACTGAGCCCCAGCCGACCCTGCTCACGGGGCGTCGGCGCGGCGACCGCGTCGCCGCGAGCGGCGCTGCACGCCGCGCACGTCCCGAACACCTCGAGGACGTGGCTGACCGCGGTGAACCCGTGCTCGGCGGCGATCGCCGTCGCCCAGCGCTCGGCAGCGTCGCCCTCGATCTCGGTCGCCACTCCGCAGGCCCGGCAGACGAGGTGGTGGTGGTGGCCGGTGGAGCACCGCCGGTAGACGGACTCGCCGTCCTCGGCCGTGCGCAGGACGTCGACTTCGCCGTCCTCGACCATCCCCTGCAGGGCTCGGTACACCGTCGCGAGCCCGATGGCGTTCCCAGCGGTGCGCAGGCCGGCGTAGATGTCCTGCGCGCTGCGGAACTCCGCTGCCCCGTCCATCTGCGCGAAGACGGCTGCGCGCTGGCGGCTCACGCGGCGGGGCCCGCCGTCGCGGGCTGCGTCAGCCGTCACCGGGGCAGCCCCGCTGCTCACAGTGCCCTCCCGTGCTCGCGTGCGTGGGCGAGGGCGTCGGCGACGATGTGGGCGACGTGGTCATCACTGAGCTCGTACGCCATCTCGCGGCCCCGCCGGGTCCGTGAGACCAGGTGAGCGGACCGGAGCACCCGCAGGTGCTGGGACACCAGGGGCTGCGGCAGCCCGAGGTCGTCGACGAGGTCGTGCACGCACGCCTCACCCGCGATGAGCCGCTCGATGATCCGCACCCGGACGGGCGAGGCCAGACAGGTGAAGAGCTCACCGACGTCGGTGTGGACGTCGGTGACCGCGCCGAGGGACACATCAGGTGGCTCGACCATCGCTGGGCTGGTCATGCGACCCATTCTCGTATGCAGTCTCGTGCACGTCAATCGTGGTGAGCGAGGGGGCGAGGGTCGTCACCGCCTGCGGTGGTGCGCTCCGCCGGACCGCAGTCCCGCCCGCACCTCGTCGCGGGCGATGGCGCACTGCTTCCACCACCACGGCCACGGCGAAGGCCGCGATGGCCAGCAGCACGATGGTGCCGCCGGAGGGGGTGTCGGCGTAGAAGGACATGACGACCCCGCCGGTGCTGCACACCAGGCCGACGCCACACGCGGTGGCGAGCGTGCCGGCGAAGCTGCGGCAGACCCGCTGAGCGGCGGCCGTCGGCACCACCATGAGCGCGCTGATCAGGAGCAGCCCGACCGTGCGCATCGACAACACCACCGTCACCGCCGTGAGGATGGCGAGGACGATGTTGACCGGCAGGGTGGCCAGGCCGATCGCGCGGGAGAACTCCTCGTCGTTGCTGACGGCGAAGAGCCACGGGCGGAGCAGGGCCACCGCGGCCAGCGCCACGGCAGCCAGCGCGGCGAAGGTCACCACGTCCGCCGTGGTGGTGGTCGTGATCGCCCCGAACAGGTACGCCGTGAGGTTCGCGGCCGTGCCGGTGGGCGCGAGGCTGATGAGCACCACCCCACCGGCGATGCCGCCGTAGAAGATGATCGCCAGCACCACGTCGCCGCTGGTGCGCCCGCGGGCACGGACGAGCTCGAGGACGACGGCCGCGACGATCGCGGTCACCAGCGCCGTCGCGACCGGCGCCGTCCCGGTCAGGATGCCGGCGGCGACGCCGGCGAGAGCGGTGTGGCCGAGGCCGTCCCCGATCAGCGCGAGGCGCCGCTGCACGAGGAAAGCCCCTACCAGGGGGGCGACGACGCCGACCATGGCCGCGGCGAGCAGCGCCCGCTGCATGAACGCGTAGTCGAGGATCTCCAGGGCCATCTCCCTCGCGCCCTCAGCGACCCAGGTGCGGGTGGCGCAGCAGAGGTGCCCGGAGGTCGAGCTCGTCGAGGTGGTGGTCGGCCGGGTGGTCCGCCTCCGGGTGCTCCACGTGGCCGGTGCCCGCTGGGGCGTGCCGGACATCAGAGCGCACCCGACCGTCGACGAGACGCACCGAGCGCTCGACCAACCCTTCCACCGCAGCCAGCTCGTGCGTCACGATCACCAACGTCACCCCTGAGCGGGCCAGGGCCCCCAGGACGTCGACGAGCGCGTGCTGGCTGTCCTCGTCGACTCCCGCGGTCGGCTCGTCGAGCACCAGCAGCTCGGGTTCGGCGACCAGCGCCCGGGCGATCAGCACGCGCCGCTGCTGTCCGCCGGAGAGCTCAGCGACGCTGGCCCGCTGCCGTCCGGGCAGACCGACGGCCGCCAGCGCCGAGCCGATCGCGTCGCGGCTGGCTCGCCGGGTCGCCGGGTGCAGGGCGCGCAGGGGGGTGGTGCCCGCCAGGCGCCCGCACGCGACCACCTCGGCCACCGTCGCCGGCACCGACGTCGCGACCGTGTGCCGTTGGGGTACGTAGCCGATCCGGGGACCGTGTCCGCGGCGGCGCCTCGCCGTCGACGGCGTACCGAGGACGTCGAGCTCCCCGGAGGTCACCCGCGCGAGCCCCAGCGTCGCCCGCATGAGCGTGGTCTTCCCGGACCCGTTCGGCCCGAGGAGGGCCACGCACTCCCCGCGCCCCACGTCCAGGTCGACGTCGTGCACCACGGCGTCGTCGCCGTAGCCCACCGAGCACCGCCGGTAGCTGATCGCCGGGGTGCTCACGGGCAGGACTGACCCGCCCGCAGCGCCTCGAGGTTGGCCCGTTGCACCCCCAGGTAGTCCCCGCCCGCCGACTCCTCGGTCAGCCCCTCGAGGGGGTCGAGCACAGCGGTGCGCGCGCCTGTCTCCGCCGCGACGGTCTCCGCGACCGCTGGGCTGACGAGGGTCTCGAAGTAGATGGTGCTGACGTCGTTGTCGCGCACGAAGTCGGCGACCTCGGCGAGCCGGCCAGGCTCGGGGTCCTCGTCAGGGGAGAGCCCGCTGATGCCCAGCTGCTCGAACCCGTACCGGTCGGCGAGGTACCCGAACGCCTCGTGGCTGGTCACCAGCGTCCGGTCGGCGCACCCTGCCAGGGACTCCTCGAACTCCGCGTCGAGCGCGGTGAGCTCCTGCGTCAGCTGCTCGGCGTTCGCGGCGTAGGCCTGCTCGCCCTCGGGGTCGAGCTCGGCGAGCCGGGCGCTGACCGCGTCCGCCACGCCGGCGAGCCGGGTGGGATCGAGCCAGAAGTGCGGGTCGGTGACCTCGCCCTCGGCGTGCTCCTCGCCCCCCGGCTCCGACTCACCCTCGTGCTGCTCCACGTGGGTGAGGTCGAGGTCGGCGTCGGCCGCGACGTCCATGGCGTTGTCGCCACCCTCAGAGTCGACCGCATCGTCGACCGCCGGCTGGAACCCGCCCTGGTGGACCAGCAAGTCGGCCCGGCCGAGGGAGGCGACGTCCGCCGCCGACAGCTCGAGGTCGTGCGGTTCCGCGCCCGGTGCAGTCAGGCCGGTGACGGTGGCGCGCTCACCCGCCACCCGCTCGGCGACGAACTGCAGCGGGTAGAAGGCGGCGACGACGTCCAAGGCGACCTCGCCCTGGACGCCGGTCGCGGCGGCTGGGGTGCCGCCGCACCCGGTGAGGCCGAGGGCGGCCGCGACCAGGCCGGTGCTGAGGACGGACGAGCGATGCATGAGAAGCATTGTCATGCTCAGCAGAAGGGGTGTCAAAGCTCCTGACGAGTGCTGCCGCGCACCAGGCGGGCGGTGTGCGGGGAGGGGCAGGAGCCGACCGGCTCGACGTGGTCGTGGCGACCGTCGCACCGAGGTGTCGAGCGGGAGCCCCGCGCTGCTGGGGGTCGTGGCCGTGCCGCTGACCAGCCCCTGGTCGTCCCGCGTCGTCGTGCTCCCGGCTCGGCACGCGGTCCCCCGCCTTCGTCGCCCCGGTCCGAGCCGTCGCGCCACCGGACCAGCCCTGCCCGTGAGGGTGGGGCCGGCCCGACCGCTGAGCGCGGGGGATCAGCGGTGGCGCTACCTCCGACGGCGCCCTCAGTGCTCGTCGTCGTGGCCGGCATGCGGCGCGTGGTGGTGTTGGCCGTCCCGTCGGTGTGGTGCTCGTCGCGCCACATCGGCTTCGCACCGAAGTGCCTCGCCGTCAGCACCGTGGCAAGGACCAGGCCGGGGCCGAGGGTCATCCAGGCCGGACGGCGTGACGGGTCCACGCCCGGATGATCACAGCACGTGAGGTCGTGTCAACCACTGGTGGGTGGTCGTGGGTGCCTCGGACGGCCACCGCGCCCCGCCCGGTGGTCCTGGTCCTGCGCCGGTCTCACCACCGCGCAGGACCAGGACGCCCGGTCGGGCAGGAGCGGAGCCGTGTCAGTGCTGGCGGCGCAGGCGGACGACCCGACCGTCCAGGGGCTGCGGGTCCCGGGCGTCACCCTCGGGGAACAGCTGCTGGAAGTGCGTCAGCGCCTGCGTGGACACCTGGGCCCGCGCGTTCAGGACGAGCCAGGACACACCCTGGGTGAAGGGGCTGGTGGTCAGCGAGCCGGGGTAGCGGAACGTCGTCAGGTGCCGGGGGAACGATGCCGCCAGGTCGGCGCCGGGCAGCTCCACCACCTCGCCGCACTCGTCCGGGAACTGGCTCAGCACGCGGTCCTGCAGGGAGTGCCCGCTCCCACCCCCGGTCAGCAGCAGGCCGATCACGAGCAGCTCGCCCGCGGGGCCGCGGTGGACGAAGTGCTGCTCGAGGGGGAACTGGTGCCCGTCGAGCCGGTGCTCGGAGGGGGTGTGGAAGTGGAACTGCGCCAGCTCGTAGCGGACGTCGCCGAGGTGCACGGACGCCGCGCCCTCCGGCACGTCGGCCTCGATGGTCTCCTCCCGGCCCCGGGTGGTGCAGCCGCTGGGGTCGGTGGCGTCACGGCTGACGTACCGCACGGACAGGTCGACGTCGCTGGGGTAGTCCACGCGCAGGGCGGGCAGCCAGGGGGAGTTCACCGCCTCGCGGCGCCGGATGTCGATCGGGCTCTGGCCCGCGCCCACCTCCGATCCTGTTCCGGGCGCTGCCGTCCCGGCACCTGTCGAGGCGGTCGCGGAAGGGGCGGCCCAGACCGCCAGCGTGGCAGCGGGTACTCCGAGCATGAAGGCACGTCGAGTGGAGGGCATGTCCGTCCTGTCCTGGTCGTACTGATCGAGGAGATCTAGGTGATCCGCGCGGGACTGTAGTCCCACTCCGGATCAGCGCTCGGGGGGCGAGTGGGCCTGGAAACCGCCTGTGACCTGCATGGATGCAGATGTGACGCGGGGTGAGCGCGGCGGCCCGCGCCCGGGTGCTCACCGCGCTGGCGCTGCTCTCCCTGACCGGCGTGCGCCCCCCTCCCCACCGACGATCGTGGGGCGACCCGCGCACCGGCCGGGCGAGCTGGAGGACCTGGTGGGAGCGCCCACGTCCCTCATCACGCCGGGCCCCTGCGCTCGCGCGGTGGAGGATCGCCAGCGGCAGCGCAGCGCCTGCCGGTGCCCACCGGCGTCGCTCTCAGCCTCGTGCTCACCGGCGCGCCCATCGTGCTGCGCCTGGGCAACCCGGTGGTGCTGCGCGACCTGCCGGCGGCCGCGCTGGCCCCGGCGTCCGGCCTCGACGAGGGTGCCTCGCTGCGCGAGGAGGTCGGCACCCGCTGGGCGCCGGGGCGCGAGTGGACCTGCGGCTCTCCGCTCCGGCGAGGGAGCGGCGGTCGTGGTGGCGCCGGCCGATGCCCGCGCTCCGCCCGGTGGCGCGCGACCGCCGGTGGCCCGTCACGGCGCGAGCCCCACCAGGAGGGTTCGGTCTCGGGGGTGGGGTGGTGGTCAGGCGCTGCACGTCATTTCCGTCGGCGGCCACCGGCACGTCATCAGGGGGCGAAGCCGGCCATCACCGCGTCGAAGGCGTCGCCGAGTTCCACCAGGTCCACAGCCTGACCACGACTGAGGACGGGTCCCCGTCAGAGGGCCCGCCACACCTCCTGCGCATGCGGTCCTCCTGCGTCGGTCCCTCGCCGGTGGACCGCCGTCGTGGCACCTCCCAGCCCCAGCGCGGAAGGGGAGCGGCTCGGGTGGCACGAGGTGCCCGGATGGTGAGGATCTTGCCTCCACCGTGAGTGGGTCTCACTCGCAGGCAGTCCGCCGGCCGGGACATCGCCATACATGCGTCTGATGACTGTCCTCGCGGCTGGCACGGTGCGAACCATGACGATCCAGGCACGACCACTCCTGATGACTCCCGCCCCCGGCCTCGAGCGGCTCCTCGCCGTCGTCGCGGCCACCGCGGCCACCGCCCTGGCCTCTGCGGACTCTGCGGCGGCAATCGGAGGCGACCGGAGGCGAGGACCAGGCACACCTGGTCGTCGCCGACACCACCGCTGACTCGCTCTTCGTCTACCGGGCCTCTGACGCTGCCCTCACCGGCCGCCTGGACGGTGTGGACCTCGCCAGCCACGCCGGCACCGTCCAGCTCGACGACGGTCGACTGCTCTACGTCGACGACGAGGCGGCCCGGGTCCAGGCGCTGACCATCGATGAGGACGGGGTGCCGCAGATCGTCGGCTCCGCTGTCATCCCTGCCACCCGGCCGTGGACCCGCGCCGGGTGGCTCGCGGTCGATCCTTCCCAGCGGTACCTGGCGGTCTCCTCCCTCGACGAGGACCCGGCGGACCAGACGGTGACCGTGGTGGATCTGGAGACCTATGAGGCCGACCGGATCGACGTCGCGCTGCGCCCCGGGGCCGACGGCGAGTTCGAGGAGGCGCACGTGTACCTGGCGGGTTCACCGCTGCAGCTGGTGGTGTCCACCGGGGGGCGGTTCGAGACGTTCTCCCTCGGGCCGATCCTCGCCGGGCAGAGCCCGGCCGCGACGAGCAGCGCCCCGCTCGGCGCCGGGAACCACGGGCCCGTCGTCAGCCCCGACGGCAGCGCCGTCGCCAGCACCACCGCGGACGGGGTCGACATCGCGCCCCTCTCGGGTGCCGCTCTCGGCGTGACGCGCAGCATCGCCTACTCCTCGTCCCGGGACACCGTCGCCAACCACCGCCCGTCCCTGGCCCGTGACGGCGTCAGCATCTGGGGGGTGGCTGCTGAGGACACCGGTCTGGTCGCCGCGGAGTGGGCCGCCACGCGCAACGACGTCTCGGTCGTCGACCCGGCCGCGGCCACCTCGGTGCTGCGCCGGATCCCTGACGGGCTCACCAGCCGCCTCGCCCTGTCCAGCACCGTCGCAGCGGCCTCCACGATCGGCGGCGAGGGCGACACCCACTCCCTCATCGACGCGGACCCCCGCTCCGCCACGTACCAGAGGCTCGTCGGCGTGGTGGCGCTCCCGCCGCTGAGCCGGGGCCCGGTAGGCGCCTACCTCACCGTGGTGCAGCAGGGCGAAGAGGCCGTCGACCTGATCGGTCGCTGACGACCACCGCATCGAGCCCGACCCCGCGGCCACCACCACCGATGCGCGGGCGCGCCTCAGTGGTGGTGGCCGTGGCGATGCTGCAGTCAGCCGGCCGGAACCCCACCACCCCGGAGGAGGCGACGGCGGCTGCGGCGACCGCGGTGGTGGAGGGGATCGCGATGACGAGACCCATCGCGCCGGTGGCGGTGCGCACGACCTCCTCGGCGATCGCCGAGGAGGTGACCACCTGGGCGAACGGCTGCTGGTAAAGGTGGATGATCACCAGGGTCGGCAGCGCCGCCCCGGCGTAGGCGAGCGCGACGGTGTAGATCGTCGAGGCCAGGTGGTCGCGCGCCACCCGCATGCCCGAGCCGAACAGCTCCCGGAAGCTCGCTGTGGGGGAGTGCTCGCGGAACTCCCAGACCGCGGAGGCCTGGGTGATGGTGACGTCGTTGAGGACCCCGAGCCCGGCGATGATCATGCCCGCCAGCACGAGGTGGGAAAGGTCGGGCTGCCCCGTCATGGTCGTCAGGTACGACGAGTCCTCCTCGTCCAGGGCCCCGCAGACTCACCGCCTGGACCGCCAGCACGGCGAGCCCGGCGGTCACGACCAGTCCGAGCACCGTGCCGAGCAGCGCCGCAGTGGTCTCGAGGGTGGATCCGTGTGCCAGGTACAGGACCACCGTCATGATCACCGTCGCGGCGCACAGGGTCACCAGCACGGGAGAGCGGCCGTCGAGCAAGGCCGGGATGATGAAGCCGACGATCGCCAGGTACGCCACGACCAGTCCACCGAGCGCCGCGAGCCCCTTCCACCGGCCGAGCGCTGCGCATCCGTGCTGGTCGTACCCGGTCGGGTGCCCTCATCGACCTCCGCCTGGGTCACCCAGCTGCGCAGGGTCTCGGTGTTGATCCCAACTGCTCACCGATCCGGCGGATCGCCCCCGTCCGGCTTCCCGGGTCCTTGCGGGCCTCGACCGCCATCCGCGTCGCCCGCTCCCGCAGCTCCTGCGGGTACTTCCTCGGTGCCACCATGATCCATCGCCCTCCTGGCTTGACGGTCTCCATCACACCCGGGGCTTGACAGCATCGGTGAGGCCCCTGCGCGTGGGCCGTCAGGTGCGGCCGGTGCGCAGGGCCCGGGCGACGTCGGGCCGCTGGTGGTCCTCCGCGGTGCGTGCTGCCTGCTCCCAGTCGTAGTCCACCGCGTGGAAGCCCACCTGCCAGCTGCCGGTGGCGTCGTCGACGACGGCGTAGCGGGCGTGCGGGCAGCTGGCAGCTGGCAGGTGGGGGTGCGGCGCGTCGTCGGCGTAGGCCGGCCAGCCGACACTGCCGGGGTTGACCACCAGCGCGCCGGTGGGCAGCCGCAGGGCCCGGGCGAGGTGGGTGTGCCCGCAGAGCAGCAGCGCCTGCCCCGCGGCGTCCTCGAGCCGCTCCTGCACCTCGGTGGTCGTCGCCGGTCGGGCGCCGTCGGGGTCGACGGTGTGCAGCAGGTAGGTGAGGTCGTCCGTGGGTGAGCCGTGGAAGGCCAGGACCCCGGGGGCGACCTGCAGGGTCAGAGGCAGGAAGTCCAACCAGGTGCGGTGCTCATCGGTGATCGTGTCGTGGGCGAGGCGGTCGGAGGCGCCCATGGCCGACCGCGGGGTGGTCAGGACCTGCCGCTCGTGGTTGCCGCGCACCGTGGGCAGGTCCAGTGCGAGCAGCCGGTCGGCGGTTTCCCGCGGTCGCAACCCACCGGAGAGCAGGTCTCCCAGGTTCACCGTGAGGTCCACCGACTACCCGGTGACGTCGGCCAGGACCGCGTCGAGCGCTCCTAGGTGGCCGTGCACGTCGGAGATCACCGCGATCCGCACCAGGTGATCCTGCACTGCGCGGGTGCGTGGCATCCAGCAGGACACGTCATGCTCGGCGCCACCAGCATCGGGACCAGCACCGCTGGCTGTCGGCGCGCACCCGGGCCCGGCGCGGTGATCCCGGCGCCGACGAGAACCCGCTTGCGCAGCGGGGCACGTGCCCGCTGCGATCACCGGATGGACCGCTCGCAGCTCAGCCACCTCGCCCACCGCCACCACCCCATCTCCGCGCCCGTCAGCGCCCCGCGCGCCGGAGCGCTGCTGCGGCGCCTGCCCCTGCCCGACGGCGGGCGGGTCCTGGACCTGGGGTGCGGCCAGGGCGAGTGGCTCCTGGCGCTGCTCGACCAGCGCCCCGACATCACCGCCACGGGTGTGGACACCAGCCAGGTCGCCCTGTCCGCCGCCCAGCAGAGCGCTGACGACCGGGGGTTCGGCGACAGGGTGACCTGGGAGCTCGCCGACGCCGCGACCTGGAACCCCACGGTGACCTACGACGCCGTCCTGTCCGTCGGGGCCAGCCACGCCCTCGGCGGCCTGCCCCAGACCCTGCGGGCCCTGCGCGATCTCACCGCCCCCGCCGGCCACGCCCTGCTCGGCGACGGCTTCTGGGAGGTCCCGCCCAGCACAGCAGCGCAGGACGCGCTGGGCATGACCGGGAACGACATGCCCGACCTGCCCGGGCTCGTCGACCAAGTCGTCGCCGCCGGCTGGCTGCCCATCACCGGGCACACCAGCACCACCGATGAGTGGGACGACTACGAGTGGGCCTGGACGGGCTCGCTGACCCAGTACGCCGTGCAGCAGCCGCCAGGCGACCAGGACGCCCAGCAGGCGCTGGCGGCCGCCACCGCTCACCGCACCGCCTGGCTGCGCGGCTACCGCCACCAGTACGGCTTCGCCACCCTCGTCCTGACCAGGACCGACCACAGCACCTGAACCGGCACGCAGGACCGGCTCACAGCGACGAGACCAGGACACACGGACGGCCTCGCGCGGCCTGCTCCGCGAGGGATCGGCGCGGGAGTCCGAGGTGACTGGCGAGGTGGACGAGGCCCTGGCGGACCAGGAGCTGCACGACTGGGTGGCGTCGGTGCGCGCGGAGGTGGGGAAGGGGACGACCCCGGACCTGACCCGACTGCGCGCCCCCAGGCCGCGACCGCCCGGTCCGCTGCTCGCGTGGGTGCGCGACCTGCTCGCCCCGCTCACCCCTGCGGTGCTGGTGCGCTGCTACCGGTCGACGTCCGGCCCCTCACCCCTGGTGGTCCACGTCCACGGCGGCGGGTCCGTCCACGGGAGCGTGGACTTCCACGACCGCCTCTGCCGCCGCCTCGCCGCGACGACCGGTGCTGCGGTGCTGGCCGTGGACTACCGGCTGGCCTCTGAGCACCCCGCGCCCGCGGCGGTCACCGATGTCGTGGCCGCCGCCCAGTGGGCCGCGACCCGACCCGCGGTGCTCGGTGCCCTCCTGCCCGGGGTCGCGCTGGTCGGGGACAGCGCGGGCGCGCGATCGCCGTCCTCGCCGCTCGGCGCCTCGCCGTGGCGCAGGTGCCGCTGAGCGCGGTGCTGCTGGTCTGCCCCAACGCTGACCTGACCCGCTCCCAGCCCATCGTGGGGGAGAAGGGCCACGGGTGGGGCCTGGAGACCGCCGACCTGCGCTGGTTCGTCCAGCAGTGGGCCCCCACCGTGGACCCGGCCACCCTGGCAGCTGTCAGCCCGCTGCACGCCGACCTGCGCGGCTTGCCGACCACCCTGGTCGCCACCGCCGAGCACGACCCGCTGCGTGATGAGGGCACCGCGCTGGTGGATCACCTGCGCGACCAGCGGGTCGGGGCGCTCCATCTCCCCCACCCCGGGCTCGTCCACGGCTTCTGGACCCTCGACTCCATCTCACCCGCCGCCGCCGCAGCCGGAGACGCTCTCATGCACCACCTCGGCCGACGCCTCCCGCGTCAGCCGTGACCCAGCACCCGGGGACACCGGGTCCTCACGTCGGCAGCATCCAGCTGGTCGCCTGACGGCTCACCCGGTGGGCGGTGGCGAGGAGGTGGGCGCTGGCGTGGATCAGGTGGAGGTCCTGCTCGACGAGGCGGGCGCAGCGCAGCGCGGCGTCGACCCGGGCGTCGAACGCGCCCAGCTGCCTCATCCCGGAGGGCGTCGCGCGGCTGCTGGTCAGCGCGAGCACCACCGGATGCTGTCGACGGAGTCGGTGGAGGTCAGGTGAGCGGCTCGTGGAACCAGTGCTCGGCGTATCGCCCGGTGTTGAAGGCCGGGACCTCGACGTAGCCCAGGCGCGCGTACAGCCGGCGTGACTCCACCAGGTCGCTGCGGGTGTCCAGGCGCAGCAGGGACCGGTGGTGCTGGCGGGCGAGCCGCTCGACCTCCGCGAGCAGGAGCCCGCCGAGACCTGCTCGGCGGGCGGAGGGCACGACGTGGACCCGCTTGACCTCCTCGACGGCGCCGGGCAGCAGGGTCAGGCCCGCGCACCCCACGACCTGCCCGCCGCGGTGGGCGAGCAGGAACAGCCCGCGGGGGAGTCGCAGGTCCCCGCTGGGGTCCTCGGTGATCGCCGTGCCGATCTCGGCGGGGGTGGCGGGCCGGCGGTAGTAGCGGCTGGCGACGTCATCGGTGTAGGACCACAGGGCCACCCGCGCCCGGGGATCACCCGGATCGACCACCTCGAAGGTGACCGGTGTGGCGGGGTCGCTCACGCCCTCATCCTGCTCGACCCCTCACCTGACGGTCGACGCCCACGACCCCATCCTGACGTAGCACCCGGTCCCGGCGTCGGGAGCGGCACTCACCAGGCGACTCATGGCGTAGACGCCGGTGCTTCCGCTTTCGGGTACAGGGCCTGCCTCCGCTCACCCACCCCGCGGTCCTGGTCCAGCGGCGTGCTGGGCACGGGCCCCCCGCCCCAGAACAGCGCCTGCACTTGCGGCGCGAGGCCCTCTCAGGTCGGCGCTCAGCTCAGTGAGCGGCCTGCCGACCTGTTGCGCCTTGACCGCCTCGACATGGCGCCTGAGTGCGTTGGTCCTGCCAGACGTGGCGGTCCTGCTGGGCCTGGGGAGCGATGGCGGTGAGGGACAGGGCCAGCGGGAGCCGTTCGCGGTGCTCGGGCAGAGCGAAGCCGTCCTCGGTGCGCACCAGGTGCGGCAGGACGGGCCAGGAGATGGTGGTGTGCTCAGCCAGCGACGTCAGGCGCAACCCGGCATCGAGCAGGGCTTGGACGACGTCGCCGACGGAGTGCTGCCACTCGTAGGTCGTGGCGTTGCTGAGCTGGACGCTGTCGTCGGCGTAGGTCGTGCCGTGCTCGTAGCGCCGCGGCGCACCGGTGGCCAGGTAGGCCCCGCTGAGCACCGGGCGCCCGTCGGTGGTGACGGGGTCGTCGTAGTCCACCGCGCCGAGCAGGGGGTGGGCGTCGCGCAGGAAGAACAGCCCGCCCGGGCGGAGCAAGGCAGCGACGGTGGCCGCCCAGGTCTGCAGGTTCGACACCCACGGCAGCACTCCCACGCTCATGACCGCCACGTCGAAGCGGGCCCCGTCCACCGCGCCGACCACAGCGGAGGTGGCGCAGACGTCGGCCTCGACGAAGGCGGCGGGCAGCCCGGTGCGGGTAGCTAGGTCTGTCGCCGCGGCGACCGCGGCGGGGGAGAAGTCCACTCCAGTGACTGCTGCGCCCAGGCGGGCCCAGGAAAGGGTGTCGGTGCCGATGTGGCACATCAGGTGCACGAGGTCCAGCCCAGCCGGAGAACCGCCCGGCAGGTGCCGTGCCACCAGCGCCATGTCCTCACGCACCACGGTGCTGATCGCCTCCGGGTCGGCGGCGAAGGCGTCGGCGTCGTAGGCGGTCAGGTGGACCGGCACCCGCTCGTCCCAGTTGCTGCGGTTCGCAGCCACCTCAGTGCTACCAGCAGTGGGTGTGGACACCGCCGTGATGCTAGGTCAGCTTCCGGCAGTGACTCTGGGTGACATGGTCGAGCCCACCGTCCGTGGACCTCCAGCACGACTCGGACACCATGAGATCCCGCAGGACTGCTCAGACGAGGAGATGGCGTGAGCGCACCCACCAGCACGGGCACCGACCCCTCGCCGGGCAGGAGGGGAGTCCCTGTGTCGGTGCTGCGGGCGGCACCGAAGGTGAGCCTGCACGACCACCTGGACGGGGCACTGCGCCCCGTGACGGTCATCGAGCTCAGCGAGGCCAGCGGCATCCGGCCGCCGCGCACCGACCCCGGTGAGCTGGCCGCGTGGTTCCTGGCGCAGTCCACGACCGGGTCGCTGGTGGACTACCTGCACTCCGTCGCCGTCACCACCGCGGTGATGCGCACCGCGGCGAACCTGCAGCGGGTGGCACGCGAGTACGTCCTGGACCTGGCCGCCGACGGTGTGGTCCACGGGGAGGTGCGGTGGGCCCCGGAGCTGATGGTCGGTGAGGACCTGGGCCTGGACGAGGCGGTCGCCGCCGTCCAGGACGCGGGATGGCCCAGGTGCGCCAGCAAGGGGGCTCGACCGTGGTGACCCAGGTGCTGTGCGCGATGCGCCAGGGCGACCGGTCGGTGGAGATCGCCCGGCTGGCGCTGCGCCACCGGAACCGCGGGGTGGTCGGCTTCGACATCGCCGGTCCCGAGGCCGGGTACCCGCCCAGCGCCCACCGGGCCGCGTTCGACCTGCTCGCCGCCGAGGACCTGCCCGTCACCGTCCACGCCGGGGAGGCCGATGACCTGCCTAGCATCGCCTCCGCGCTCCTCGACGCCCGCGCCCTGCGCCTGGGGCACGGGGTGCGCCTGGCCCTGGACATCACCGACACCGGTGACCGACCGGTCCTGGGGCCGGTGGCGACCTGGGTGCGCGACCGGGGCATCGCCCTGGAGGTCTCCCCGACGTCGAACCTGCACACCGGTGCCTTCGCCGCCTGGGGGACCACCCTGGCCGACCACCCCTTCGACCTGCTCCACCGCGCCGGCGTGAGGGTCACGGTCAACACCGACAACCGGTTGATGAGCGCCACCACCCTCACCGACGACCTCACCGCCCTCACCGAGGCCTTCGCCTACGACCTCCGCGACGTCGAGACCTTCCAGCTCAACGCCGCCCGGGCCGCGTTCCTGCCCGCCGACACCCGAGAGGACCTGGTCGCCACCATCCGCGCCGGCTTCGACGCGCTCAACCACGAGAGACCGTTCTGACACAAGGACGATCACCGGCGGCGGCATTGTCATCTACGCGCTGTCTGGTGAGAGACTGTGGTAGCAAG
>CAXTAK010000002.1:0-92501 GCA_964242735.1 uncultured Quadrisphaera sp.
GCACACTGTTGAGTTCTCAAAGAACAGACACACACCAACGGCAACCCTCCCGGGCGCTCTTCGGCGGCTCGGTCCGTCCCGGGGGGCCCGAGCACCTCGCGGTGCGCGTTCCTCCCTGCCGGGCGAACTCGGTGAACAGTACGCGTCCGTCACCGGAGCGTCAAACCGGGGGGTGTCCGGCCGCGGGCGCCAGCGAGGCGGGGTCCGCCCGCCCCGCTGCCGGCGCCGCGGGGTCGGCGACGCGCGCTCAGCGGGGGTCCGTCAGCCCCTCGCGGGCGACGTCCACGGCACCGACGGTGCGCCGGCCGCGGCGCAGCACCAACCACCGGCCGTGGAGGAGCCGGGAGGGGTCGACCACCACCGGCGCGCCCCCCGGAGGGGGAGCCACCCGCTCGTTGTTGACGTAGGCGCCGCCCTCGGCGACCGCGCGGCGTCCCGCTGACACGCTGGCCACCACCCCGGCCGCGGCGAGCAGCCGTGCGACGTCGAGCGGCTCGCCCGCGGCGACGACCGCCGTGGGCACCTCACCGAGCGCCTCCGCGACCGTCGTCGCGTCGAGGTCCTCCAGCGCGCCCCGCCCGAACAGCGCGGCGCTGGCCGCCTCCACCCGGGCGCTGGCACCGGCACCGTGGACGAGGGTGGTCAGCTCCCCGGCGAGCGCGCGCTGGGCCTGCCGGGCCGCGGGCCGCTGCTCGCTCGCCGCCTCCAGCGCCGCGATCCCGTCCCGGTCGAGGAAGGTGAAGCAGCGCAGGTAGGCGCCCACCACGGCGTCCTCGGTGGCGAGCCAGAACTGGTAGAACGCGTACGGGCTGGTCAGCTCCGGGTCGAGCCACACGGCGCCGCCCTCGGTCTTGCCCATCTTCGTGCCGTCGGCCTTCGTCACCAGCGTCGTCGCCAGGGCGTGCACCGACGCGCGCTCCACCCGGTGCACGAGGTCCACGCCGCTGGTGATGTTGCCCCACTGGTCGCTGCCCCCGGTCTGCAGCACGCAGCCGTACCGCCGGAACAGCTCGAGGTAGTCCATGCCCTGGAGGACCTGGTAGCTGAACTCGGTGAAGCTGAGCCCCTCGCCGGACTGCAGGCGGGCCGACACCGACTCCTTGGCGAGCATCCGGTTCACCCGGAAGTGCTTGCCGACGTCGCGCAGAAAGTCGATCGCCGAGAGCGGCGCCGTCCAGTCGAGGTTGTTCACCAGCGTCGCGGGGTCGGGCCCGTCGAAGGCGATGAAGGGAGCCACCTGGCGCTGGATGCGAGCCACCCAGTCGGCGACGACGTCGGGCTCGTTGAGCACCCGCTCCCCCGTCATCCTCGGGTCACCGACCAGCCCGGTGGCGCCCCCGACCAGGACGAGGGGGCGGTGGCCGGCCAGCTGCAGGCGCCGCGCGGTGAGCAGCTGCACCAGGTGACCGACGTGCAGGCTGGGCGCGGTGGGGTCGAAGCCGACGTAGAAGGTGACCGGCCCCGCGGCCAGCGCCGCGCGCAGGGCGCCCTCGTCGGTGGTCTGCGCCACCAGGCCGCGCCACTGCAGCTCGTCCACGACGTCGCCGGTCCCCGGGCCGCTCACGGCGCCAGCCTGCCCGACGGGCGCCGCGCCGCGGTGGCGGGCCGGTACGTCGAGACCGTGGGGTCACCGTCGAGCCAGAACCGCCACGGGTGGGCGAGACCGTCCCCGCCCGGGCCGCTGACACCCACGCGGGGTCCGGTGACCACCGCCGCCGTCGCCGGCCGCGTCGGGGGCGCGAGGAACAGCGGTGCCCCGTCGGCGCACAGGTCGGCGCCCGCGTTCTCCGCGCCGATGCCGAGCGCACGCGTCAGGCGAGCCGGTCCGCGGGCCAGGTCGCGCGCGGGGGCGGCGGGGGGGCGCCGGGCGCGGGCGGCGTCCGCCCCCTCGACCACCTCACCGGCCCGCACCAGCACCGCGCTGGCCCGGCCCTCCACCCCGGTGACGATGTTCAGGCACCAGTGCATCCCGTAGCTGAGGTAGACGTAGGCGTGGCCGGCGGGCCCGAACATCACCGCCGTCCGCGGCGTCGGACCCCGCGCGGCGTGCGAGCCGGGGTCGTCGCCGCCGCTGTAGGCCTCCGTCTCGGTGATCCGCAGGGCCACGCGCTCCTGCCCGGGGGGGGCGTGCACCAGCAGGCACCCGAGCAGGTCGGGGGCCACCTGCAGCACCTCACGCGCCAGCCACTGCCGGGTCAGGCGGGCGCTCACGCCCCAGTCCCGTGAGCGAGCGCCTGCGCTCCGACGCGCAGCGCCTCCGCCGCCGCGCGGAGCTCCACCAGCTGGGCGGCCACCGCCCGCGGCGCGGTGCCCCCCCGCGCGGACCGCGACGCGATGGAGCCATCCACGGTCAGCACCCTGCGGACGCCGTCCAGGCCCGGGTGCAGGGCCGTGAGCTCCGCGTCCTGCAGCCCCGCCAGCTCCACCCCCCGCGACTCGGCCAGGCGCACGCACCGCCCCGCCACCTCGTGCGCGTCGCGGAACGGGACGCCGGCGCGCACCAGGTGCTCCGCGACGTCCGTGGCCAGGGAGAAGCCCTGGGGCGCCAGCTCAGCCATCCGCGCGGTGTCGAAGCGCAGGGTGGCGGTCATCCCGGTGAACGCGGGCAGCAGCAGCGCCAGGGTGTCCCCGGCGTCGAAGACGGGCTCCTTGTCCTCCTGCAGGTCGCGGTTGTACGCCAGCGGCAGGCCCTTCAGGGTGGCGAGAAGACCCGCGAGGTCCCCGATGAGGCGCCCGGCCTTCCCGCGCGCGAGCTCCGCGACGTCCGGGTTCTTCTTCTGCGGCATCAGCGAGGAGCCGGTGGAGTACGCGTCGTCGAGGGTCGCGAAGGCGAACTCCCGGGTGACCCACAGCACCACCTCCTCCGCGAGGCGGGAGAGGTCGACCGCGGTCATCGCGGCGACGAAGCAGAACTCCGCCGCGACGTCGCGGGAGGCGGTGCCGTCGATGCTGTTCGCCACCGACCCCGCGAAGCCCAGCTCCGCGGCGACCGCCTCGGGGTCCAGCCCGAGGGAAGAGCCGGCGAGCGCCCCGGAGCCGTAGGGCGACAGGGCCAGGCGGTCGTCGAGGTCCGCGAAGCGGTCGACGTCGCGCAGCAGCGCCCAGGCGTGGGCCAGCAGGTGGTGGGCGAGCAGCACCGGTTGCGCGTGCTGCAGGTGGGTGCGGCCGGGCACCGGGGCTGCGGGGTGCTCCTGCGCCCGGTCGGCGAGGACACCGACGAGGTCGAGCACCAGGCGGCGCAGGTGCGCGCCCTCCTCGCGCAGGTGCATCCGCAGCAGGGTCGCGACCTGGTCGTTGCGCGAGCGGCCCGCGCGCAGGCGTCCCCCGAGGTCGGCCCCGGCCCGCTCGATCAGGCCGCGCTCGAGCGCGGTGTGCACGTCCTCGTCGCCCGGCTCGGGGGCGAAGATCCCCTCGACGACGTCGGCGAGCAGCCCGTCCAGCGCGTCCAGCATGCCCGCGAGCTGGTCCCCGTCCAGCAGCCCCGCGGCGTGCAGGACCCTCGCGTGGGCCTTGGAGGCGGTGACGTCGTGGCGGGCGAGGCGCCAGTCGACGTGCGTGCTCCTCGACAGGGCGGCCAGCGCCTGCGACGGGCCGCCGTCGAAGCGGCCCCCCCACAGTGACGCCGCCGCGCCGGGCGCGGGCGCCTCAGCCACGCGCGACCCGATCGTCGCGGCGCGCGGCGATCCGGGAGGGGAGGCCCCAGATGTCCACGAAGCCCTTGGCCAGGGACTGGTCGAAGGTGTCCCCGGTGTCGTAGGTGGCCAGGGAGTGGTCGTAGAGGCTGTGCTCGCTGCGCCGGCCGGTGACGACGGCCCGGCCGCCGTGCAGGACGAGGCGGACCTCACCGGTCACGTGCTCCTGGGTGGAGGCCACGAAGGCGTCGAGCGAGCGCTTCAGCGGGGAGAACCACAGGCCGTCGTAGACGAGCTCGCTCCACCGCTGGCTGACCTGGCGCTTGAAGCGGGCGAGGTCGCGCTCGACGGTCACGTTCTCCAGCTCCTCGTGCGCGGTGATCAGGGCGATGGCACCGGGGGCCTCGTAGACCTCGCGGCTCTTGATGCCGACGAGGCGGTCCTCGACCATGTCGAGGCGCCCGACCCCCTGCGCGCCCGCGCGCCGGTTCATCTCCTCGATCACCCGGAGCACGCTCATGGGCTCGCCGTCCAGCGCCACGGGCACGCCGGCCTCGAAGGCGATCACCACCTCGTCGGGGGCGGGCGGGTCCGCCGGGTCGTCGGTGTAGCTGTAGACGTCCTCCGTGGGGGCGTTCCAGATGTCCTCGAGGAAGCCGGTCTCGACTGCGCGGCCCCACACGTTGGCGTCGATGGAGAAGGGGTTCTTCTTCGTCGTCTCGATGGGCAGGGCGTTGGCCTCGGCGAACTCGATGGCCTTGTCGCGGGTCAGCGCCAGGTCGCGGATGGGGGCGATGCACGTCAGGTCCGGGGCCAGCGCGGCGATGCCGGCCTCGAAGCGCACCTGGTCGTTGCCCTTGCCGGTGCACCCGTGCGCGACGACCGTCGCGCCGTGCTGGCGGGCTGCTGCGGCGAGGTGCTTGACGATCACCGGGCGCGACAGCGCTGACACCAGGGGGTAGCGGTCCATGTACAGCGCATTGGCCTGCAGGGCGGGCAGGCAGTACTCGTCGGCGAACTCCTCGCGGGCGTCGGCGATGTACGCCTCGACGGCCCCGCAGGCCAGCGCCCGCTGGCGGATGGTCTCCAGGTCCTCCCCGCCCTGCCCGACGTCGACGGCGACGGCGACGACCTCTGCGCCGGTGCGCTCGGCGATCCACCCGATGCCGACGGAGGTGTCGAGGCCCCCGGAGTAGGCGAGGACGACCCTCCCGCCCCGGTCGGTGGTGACGGCGCTCGGGGTGGTCATGGGTGTGCTCCTTCGAGGGGTGGACCGGGGTGCGGGTGGGGATGTGGAGGGGCCGGTGCGGTGGCGCTCGAACCACTGGCGCTCGAACCACTGGCGCTCGAGCCGCTGGCCAGCGCCAGCACCGCGGCGGCGACCTCACGGCCACCGGCGGGGTCGCGGGTGACGAGGACGACGGTGTCGTCGCCGGCGACGCAGCCCAGCACCTCGGGCAGGACCGCGCGGTCGACGGCGCTGGCGAGGAACTGCGCGGCCCCGGGCGGGGTGCGCAGCACCACCAGGTTGGCCGACGCCTCGGCGGTGACCACCAGCTCCTCCGCGAGGCGGGCCAGGCGCGCATCGGCGAGCCCGGCCCCACCGGCGAGCCGGCTGCGGTCACCGCCCTCGGCGGGCAGCGCGTACAACCGGCCCTGCGGGGTGTGCACCTTGGTGGCGCCGAGCTCGAGGAGGTCCCGCGAGAGCGTGGCCTGGGTGACGTCGATGCCCTGACCGGCCAGGGCCTGTGCCAGCTCGCCCTGGCTCCGCACCGGACGGCGCTCGAGGACCTCGGCGATGCGGGCGTGCCGAGCGGCGCGCGAGGTGGGGGCGACCGGTGGGGCCCCGGGGGTGCTCACGGCTGCCCCACCGGGCGCTGACGCGCGCTCACGGCTGCCCCAGCAGGTGCACCAGCAGGGCCTTCTGCGCGTGGAGGCGGTTCTCCGCCTCGTCCCACACCCACGACCGGGGGCCGTCCAGCAGCTCGGCCTCGACCTCCCGGCCCCGGTAGGCGGGCAGGCAGTGCAGGACCCCCGCGCCGGGCGCGGCGCCGGCGAGCACCGCCGAGGTGAGGGCGAAGGGGCGCATCGGTGCGACGCGCTGCTCCGAGTCGTCCTCCTGACCCATCGACACCCACGTGTCGGTGGCCACCACGTGCGCCCCCTCGACGGCTTCCGCGGCGCTGTGCACCACCTCCACCGAGCCGCCCGCGGCGGCCGCGGCGCGCCGGGCCGCGGTCAGCACCCCAGGGTCGGGCTGCTGCTCCGGCGGGGTGCCGACGCGCACGTGGAGGCCCGCCACAGCGCCGCCGAGCAGGTAGGAGTTGGCCATGTTGTTGGCGCCGTCACCGAGGTAGGCCAGCACGGTGCCGGGCAGGGCGTCGACACCGCCGCGCCGCTCCGCGACGGTCAGCAGGTCGGCGAGCACCTGGCAGGGGTGGAGCAGGTCGGTGAGGGCGTTGACCACGGGCACGCCGCTGTGGGCGGCCATCTCCGCCAGCCCGTCCTGCGCGGTGGTGCGCCACACGATGGCCGCGACCTGGCGCTGCAGCACCCGGGCGGTGTCGGCGACCGGCTCACCGCGCCCGACCTGGCTGGTCGCGGCGTCGATGGTCACCGGGTGCCCGCCGAGCTCCAGCACCCCGACGGTGAAGGACAGCCGGGTGCGGGTGGAGGGCTTGTCGAAGAGCAGCGCCACCGGCCGCGGGCCGAGCTCGACCGAGGCCAGGGGGCGCACGTGCGCCCGTCCGACGGCGCGGGCGCCCTTCAGCTGCAGGGCGAGGCGCAGGACCTCGGCCTGCTCGGTGGGAGTGAGGTCGTCGTCGCGCAGGAAGTGACGGCTCACGCGCCCTCCCCCGACGCCGCGTCGAGCAGGGCGGGCAGGGCGGTCGTGAACTCCGCGAGCTGCTCGGGGGTCAGCACCAGCGGCGGGGCGAGGCGGACGGCGTCGGGGGCGACGGCGTTGACGACGAACCCCGCCTCCAGGGCGTGCCGCGCGACGTCCTTGGCGACCGGCGCCGTGAGCACCAGGGCCTGCAGCGCCCCGACGCCCCGCAGCCCGGCGAGCAGCGGGTGGTGCAGGGTCTCCATGCACTCCTGCAGCGCGGCCCCGATGGAGCTCGCGGCCTCCAGCAGGCCGTCGCGCTCGACCGCGTGCAGCACCGCCAGCCCGGCGGCGCACGCGACGGGGTTCCCCCCGAAGGTGGAGCCGTGCTGGCCGACGCCCAGCAGGGACGCCGCCCGCTCCCCCAGCGCCACCGCCGCCCCGATCGGGATGCCGCCGCCGAGGCCCTTCGCGGTGGTGACCACGTCGGGCAGCACCCCGTCCGGCAGTCCCAACCCGGGCAGCTGGTGCGCGAACCACGCTCCCGTGCGGGCGACGCCGGTCTGCACCTCGTCGAGCACCAGGAGCGCGCCGGCGTCGACCGTGATCTTCCGGGCGGCGGAGAGGTAGCCGTCGGGGGCGGGCAGCACCCCGCCCTCGCCCTGCACCGGCTCGAGGAAGACCGCCGCGACGTCGCCGGGTGCCCGGCCGACGGCGGCGGCGAGCGCGTCGACGTCACCGAAGGGCACCCGCTCCACCCCGGGCACGAGGGGCTCGAAGGGCTCGCGGTACGCGGTGTTCGCCGTCAGGGACAGGGCACCCATGGTGCGCCCGTGGAAGCCCCCGAGCGCCGAGATCACCCGCGGTCGTCCGGTGCGCCGCGCCATCTTGAACGCGGCCTCGTTGGCCTCGGCGCCGGAGTTGCAGAAGAAGACCCCGGACCCGGCCGGCGCGCGGAGGACCTCCAGGAGGCGCTCGGCGAGCGCGACCTGCACCGGGGTGGCGAAGAAGTTGCTCACGTGGCCGAGCGTGGCGAGCTGGCTGGTGACCGCCGCGGTCAGCAGCGGGTGCGCGTGGCCGAGGACGGACGTCGCGAGTCCGGCGAGGAGGTCGACGTACCGGCGCCCGTCGGCGTCCCACAGCACCGCGCCCTCACCGCGCACCAGCACCCGCTGCGGGGTGCCGTACGTGCCGAGCACCGCGCCGGCGTACCGGGTGAGCACCTCCTCGCTGCGACCGGTGGAGCCGGCCGCCACCTCCGCCGGCGAACCCTCCACCAGCGCGCTCACGGCTGGCCCACCAGGCGCTGACGCGCGCTCACGGCTGCCCCCACCAGGCGCTGACGCGCGCTCACGGCTGCACCATCGTCCCGACGCCCGCGTCGGTGAGCACCTCGAGCAGCAGGCTGTGCGGCACCCGACCGTCGACGACGTGCGCGCGCGCCACCCCACCGCGCACCGCCCGCAGGCACGCCTCCATCTTCGGCACCATCCCCCGCTCCAGTCCCGGCAGCACGCCCTCGAGCTCGGCCGCCGTGATCGTCGTGACCAGCGAGGCCGGGTCCGGCCACGCCGCGTACAGCCCCTCGACATCGGTGAGCACCACGAGCTTGCGCGCCCCCAGCGCCACCGCCAGCGCGGAGGCTGCGGTGTCGGCGTTGACGTTCAGCACTCCCCCGCCGTCGACGTCGGGGGCGACGGTGGAGACCACCGGGACGCGCCCGGCGCCGACGAGGTCGAGCACCGCGGTCGGGTCGACGGCGACCACGTCACCGACGAGTCCGACGTCGACCTCGACGCCGTCGACGACCGCGGCGCGGCGGCGCGCGGAGAACAGGCCCCCGTCCTCCCCCGACACACCCACCGCGCGACCGCCGACGGCGTCGAGCAGGTCGACGAGCTCCCGGCTGACGGACCCGGTGAGCACCGTGCGCACCACGTCCATCACCTCCGGGGTGGTCACCCGCAGCCCGCCGCGGAACTCGCTCGCGATGCCCCGGCGGTCCAGCGCCGCGGAGATCTGCGGGCCGCCGCCGTGCACCACCACCGGAGCCACCCCCGCCAGGCGCAGGAACGCGACGTCCTGCGCGAAGGCGCGCTTGAGGTCGTCGTCGACCATCGCGTTCCCCCCGTACTTCACCACCACCAGCGCGCCCTGCAGGCGCTCCAGCCACGGCAGGGCCTCGATCAGGACGGCGGCCTTGTCCAGGCCCGCGCGGGTGTCGGCGCCGAACGGCGGCAGGGTCTGGGCGCTCACGTGGAGTACGCGCTGTTCTCGTGCACGTACGCGTGGGTGAGGTCGTTGGTGAGCACGGTGGCCTCCTCGCTGCCGGTCCCGAGGTCGACGAGCACCTCGACGGCGCGGGCCGAGAGGTCCACCGAGGCCGCTGCGGCGTCCGCCCCCGTGACGGCCTGCCCGCCGCGGCACAGGACCACCCCGTTGAGGGCCACCCCGATGTCTCCCGGGTCGAAGGCGGCGCGCGTGGTGCCCACGGCCGCCAGCACCCGCCCCCAGTTCGGGTCGCGGCCGAAGACCGCCGCCTTGAACAGGTTCGTGCGGGCGACGGCCCGGGCGACCTCGACCGCGTCGTCCTCGGTGGCGGCGCCGACCACGCGGATGGTGATGTCGTGCTCGGCGCCCTCGGCGTCGGCGATCAGCTGGCGGGCGAGGTCGGCGCACACCTCGCGCACGGCCTCCGCGAACCCGGCCGGGTCCGGCGCGGCGCCGCTGGCGCCCGAGGCCATGAGCACGACGGTGTCGTTGGTCGACTGGCAGCCGTCGGAGTCGAGCCGGTCGAAGGTCACCCGGGTCGCCGCGCGCAGGGCCGCGTCGCACGCCGCGGCGTCGACGACGGCGTCGGTGGTGAGCACCACGAGCATCGTGGCCAGGGACGGGGCGAGCATCGCCGCGCCCTTGGCCATGCCACCGACCGACCAGCCCGCGCCCCCGGCGACGTGGGCCTGCTTGCTCACGGTGTCGGTGGTCATGATCGCCTCGGCCGCCTGCGACCCCCCGTCGACCGACAGGGCGCCGGCGGCCTCCGCCACACCGGCCAGCAGGCGCTCGCGGGAGAACGCCACCCCGATCAACCCCGTGGAGCACACGACGACGTCCCCGGCGCCGGC
The DNA here is from genome assembly GCA_964242735.1 of uncultured Quadrisphaera sp. Taxonomy (GTDB): domain Bacteria; phylum Actinomycetota; class Actinomycetes; order Actinomycetales; family Quadrisphaeraceae; genus CADCUY01. The sequence goes on from CAXTAK010000002.1 coordinate 9,582, forward strand.
GACGAGCAGCTCACCGACGAGCTCCGCGGTGGCGTGGGTGGTGGCGAAGCCCTCCGGCCCGGTGTAGCAGTTCGCCCCGCCGGAGTTCAGCACGACGGCCCGCACGTGCCCGTCGGCGGAGGCGGTCTCGCTCCACAGCACGGGGTTGGCCCTGCAGCGGTTGGTGGTGTAGACCGCCGCCGCGGCGTCCAGCGGCCCGTCGTTGACCACGAGCGCGACGTCGGGGCGCCCGCTGGCCTTCAGGCCGGCGGTCACCCCTGCGGCGCGGAACCCGGCGGGCGCGGTGACGCTCACGGTCGCGCACCGGTCACGGCGCGGTCCCGACCAGCGGGAGCCCGGTGGTCTCGGGGAGGCCGCAGGCGAGGTTGAGGCACTGGACGGCGGCGCCCGCGGTGCCCTTGGTGAGGTTGTCGACCGCGGCGACGACCACCACCCGCCCGACCCGCTCGTCGAGGGCCACCTGGACCGTCACGGTGTTGGCGCCCAGCACGTCCTTGGTGCGCGGCCAGGTGCCCTCGGGCAGCAGGTGCACGAACGGCTCGTCGGCGTAGGCCGCCTCCCAGGCGGCGCGCACACGGCTCGGGTCCACGCCCGGCACCAGGCGGGCGGTGCTGGTGGAGAGGATGCCGCGCGCCATCGGCGCGAGGGTCGGGGTGAAGCTGACGCGCACAGGACCACCAGCGGCGGCCGACAGCGACTGCTCGACCTCGGGGGTGTGGCGGTGCGTGCCGCCGACGCCGTACGCCGACATGGAGCCCATCACCTCCGCACCGGTGAAGGCGGGTCCTGGGCTCCGACCGGCGCCGGAGGTGCCCGTGGCGGCCACCACCACGACGTCCTCGCCCTGCAGCAGGCCCGCCGCGAAGCCCGGTGCGAGCGCGAGCACGATGCCCGTGGGGTAGCAGCCCGGCACCGCGACGCGCCGCGCGCCGACCAGGGCCGCGCGCTGCCGCTCGCCGCCGGCCAGCGGCAGCTCCGGCAGGCCGTAGGGCCAGCTGCCGGCGTGGCCCCCGCCACCGGCGCCGTAGAACTCCTCCCACGCACCGGCGTCGGTGAGGCGGTGGTCGGCGCCGCAGTCGAGCACCACGACGTCGTCGGGCAGCTGCGCCGCGAGCGCGGCGGACTGCCCGTGCGGCAGTGCCAGGACGACGGCGTCCACGCCCGCCAGGGTGGCCGCGTCCGTGGCCCCGAGCACCCGATCGGCCAGCGGCAGCAGGTGCCGGTGGTGCTCGCCGAGGCGGGTGCCGGCGCTGCTGCCCGCGGTGAGGGGGCCGACGGTGACGTCGGGGTGAGCCAGGAGCAGGCGCAGCACCTCGCCGCCCGCGTACCCCGTGGCACCCGCCACCGCGACCGACACCATGGTGCATGACCATACACATCACCGGTACCCATGCAAAAGTAGGGTGCCGCCGTGAGGCAGCGGCACCCGTGGGCGCGGGGACGATGAGTCTCGTCGACGGGCGGTCCACCACGGCCGGCGCCCGGGTGCTGGCCCGGGTGGAGCCGCTGGCCCGGAGGCTGCTCACCGAGGTCGGGGGCGCGGGTCTGCTGCTGGCGGCGACGGTGGCCGCCCTGGTGTGGGCGAACTCCCCGTGGGGTGGGAGCTACGACGCGATCTGGCACACCGAGGTCGCCGTCCGCGCGGGGGGCGCGGAGCTGGCCCTGGACCTGCAGCACTGGGTCAACGACGGGTTGATGGCGTTCTTCTTCTTCGTCGTGGGCCTGGAGGTCAAGCGGGAGCTGGTGCTCGGTGAGCTCGCCGACCGGCGCCGGGCCGCCGTCCCGGCGCTCGCGGCGCTGGCCGGGCTGCTGGTGCCCGCGCTGGTGTACGCGGCCTTCACCCTCGGCAGCGGGGCGGTGGGGGCGTGGGGGGTGGTGATCTCCACCGACACGGCGTTCCTGCTCGGCGTCCTGGCGCTGCTGGGCCCGGCGTGCCCGGCGCAGCTGCGGGTGTTCCTCATGGCACTGGCGATCGGGGACGACGTCGGGGCCCTGGTGGTGATCGCGCTGTTCTACACCGAGGACCTGGCCCTGGGGCCCCTGGCCGTGGCCGTCGCCGGGGTGGGGGTGATGTTCGCGCTGCGCTGGCTGCGGGTGTGGCGGGGCCCGGCGTACCTGGTGGTCGCGGTGGTGGCGTGGGTGGCGCTGTACCTGTCGGGGGTCCACCCGACGCTGCTGGGGGTGACCATCGCGCTGGTCACCCCCGCGTACGCGCCGCGGCGCGAGGAGGTGGACGACGCCGCTCGGCGGGCGCGGGCGTACCTGCAGTCCCCCAACCCCGAGTACGCCGTCGCCGCGCAGCTGTCCATCGCCCGCTCCGTGCCCCCCGGTGAGCGGCTGCAGCAGCTGTGGCGGCCGTGGACGGGCGCGGTCTTCGTGCCGCTGTTCGCCCTGGCCAACGCCGGGGTGCCCCTGACCGGGGAGACCCTGCGCGCTGCGGCGACCTCCCCGGTCACCCTCGGGGTCGTCGCCGGCCTCGTGGTGGGCAAGCTGGTGGGCATCGTCGCGGGCACCGGCCTCGCCGTGAGGCTCCGCCTGGGGGACCTCGCTCCCGGTCTGGGCGGGCTGCACATCGCCGGTGGGGCGGCGCTGTCGGGCCTGGGGTTCACGATCTCCCTGTTCATCGTCGACCTCGCCTTCGACGACTCCGCGAGCGAGCAGGCCCTCGCCGACCAGGCCCGCGTCGGGATCCTCGCCGCGTCCGTGCTGGCCGCCCTGCTGGGCGTGGGCCTGCTGCGCCTCGCCGCCCGCCGCGGGCCCACCGGCGCGGAGCAGGCGCTGCTGGACCCCCCCGTGGACCCCGAGCGCGACCACGTGCGCGGCCCGGTCGACGCCCCGCTGACCCTGGTGGAGTACGGGGACTTCGAGTGCCCGTTCTGCGGGCGGGCCACCGGGTCGATCGAGGAGCTGCAGGAGCGGTTCGGGGACCGGTTGCGCTACGTCTTCCGCCACGCCCCCCTGACCGACGCGCACGTGCACGCGCAGCTGGCCGCCGAGGCCGCCGAGGCCGCCGCCGCGCAGGGCCGGTTCTGGGAGATGCACGACCGGCTCTTCGCCCACCAGGGCCAGCTGGGATCCGCCGACCTCCTCGGGCACGCCGCCGCGGTGGGCCTGGACGTGGCCCGCTTCGCCCGCGACCTCGGCGCCGGCCGCCACGCCCGCCGGGTCGCGCACGACGTGGAGTCCGCCGGCGCCAGCGGGGTCACCGGCACCCCCACCTTCTACGTCGGCGGGCGCCGCCACACCGGGCCCACCGACGCCGACACCCTGGCCACCGCACTGCTCACCGACGCCGGTGAGGACGCCGGCGGGGACGTCGCCCAGGAACCGCCGCCGGCCTCCGCCCTGGTGCCCGCGCTGCCGCTGCTCGGTCAGCGGCGTGACGCCGGGCACCGCGCGCCAGCGCCCCTGCCCGAGGACCTGCCGGAGACCCCCGACCGCGGCGGTGACCTCCCGAGGCTGAGCGACGCCCAGGTCGCCGTCCTGGAGCGGTACGGGACCCGCCGGCGCACCACCCGCGGGGACGTCCTGTACCGGCCCGGGGACGCCGGGTACGACTTCCACGCCATCATCTCCGGTGCCGTCGCGATCATCGGGTACCCGCGGGGCCCCGACCAGCCGGTGGTCGGGGTGCACGGCGAACGGCGCTTCCTCGGGACCCTGGACGTGTTCAGCGGGCGCGGTGTCGTGCGGACCGCACAGGTCATCCGACCCGGGGAGGTGCTCACCGTGCCTGTCGAGGCGCTCCGCACCGCCCTGGCGGCCGACGCCGAGCTGCGAGAGGTCGTGCAGCGCGCCTTCCTCGTGCGCCACGCGCTCAGCTTCGAGCTGTCCGCGGACCTGCGCGTCCTCGGCCGGCCCGGCTCCCCCGAGACCGACCGGGTGCGGGACTACGCGGCCACCCACCAGCTCACCGCCGACGTCGTCGACCTCGACGCCGGTGACGGGGGCAGGCTCCTGGCCGAGCTCGGCGCCTCCGAGGCCGACCTGCCCGTCGTGGTCACCCGCGCGGGCCGCGTGCTGCACCACCCCGACACCGGCGAGCTGGACGCCGCGCTGCGGGCGCCCGGGCAGCGCTGAGCCGCGACCCGCGTCGGTGACCTCGACGAGGTCGGGGGAACCCAGCCCCTCGAGGGGGACCAGGTCTTCGACCGTCCCGGTCCACCCCACGCTCAGCGCCTCCAGGCGCAGGGCACCGCCCCGGCCGGCGACGCCGCCCACGGGGTCCGCGAGCGCCAGGGGCTGGGAGGTGACGGCCGGGTCGTCACCGGTGGCCCCGCCGCCGACGGGCACGACGGTGGCGCCCCACGGCAGCGACAGGCTCCACGCGGTGGTGTCGTACACCGTCGGCACCCGGTCGGAGGTGTCCTGGCCCGCCGCGAGCAGCGCGATCGCCAGCCCGCTCAGCGGCTGGTGCACGTCGACCGCGGGCGGGGTCGGCCGCGTCGAGGGCGACCCGACCCAGCGGCAGCTCCGCGGTGGAGGTGACGGCGCCGCGGAAGGCCGCGTACTGCGCGGTGGACACCGGCGGCCAGTCGTCCCACGCGGAGGGGACGTCGCGGGCGGATGGCCGGGTCCCGGGGGTGGTGCTGGTGATGGAGTCCCGGTCGAGGTCCCGGCCGAGCGCCGGGGCCCGGGTGCCGGCGACGCGCCCGTCGGGGCTGGTGGTCGGGGTGGAGCACAGGCGGTGCCCGGCGAGCAGCTCGTCGGTGGCGGCGCCAGCGTCGTCGCCGTGGTGGGGGCGATCGCCTGCGCCGGTGGGGCGACGAGGACGGAGGCGAGCGCCACGGCACCGAGCGCGGCTGTGGCGACGACGCGCGGAAGGACCGCGGTGGGGCTCCCTCTGCCGGCGCCGCCGGGAGTGGGCGCGGGAGTCCGATCCGACCAGGTCCGACCCGGCTCGGGCCGGGGAACGACGCAGAGTCGACACGCAGGACGCACCGGGCACCGCCGTCGAGGTGACGGGCCGAGGGGCGGCGCCGGTTCGGGGGCGGTGCACCGTCAGCTCCGCAGCACCGCACCCACCGACGCAGCCCCCGCGAGCGACGCTCCGCGCACCGCCGCGGTCTCCGCCGCGGTCAGCGTGCGGTCGGGTGCCCGCAACCGCAGCGCGAAGGCCAGCGACCGGCGCCCGGCCGGCACCTGCGCGCCGGTGTACACGTCGAACAGCCGCACGTCCTCGACCACCCCGCCCAGCCCTGCGGCGTCCACGCCCGCGAGGACTGCGCGGCGCACGTCCTCGGCCGGGACGTCGGCATCGACGACGAGCGCCAGGTCCTCCTTCGCGAGCGGGTACGTCGAGACCGGCTCGGAGCGCACCGCCCCGGGCGCCGCGGCGACCACGGCGTCGAGGTCGAGCTCGAACGCCACGGTGCGGGCCGGGAGGCCCAGGGCGGTCAGTGCGCCGGGACTGAGCTCCCCCGCGTGCCCCGCGGGAGTCCCGTCGGGCAGGCGCAGCACGGCGCACCGGCCCGGGTGCCAGGGTGCGTGCACGTCGGCGCCCGCGGTGAGCTCCGCGCCCACCACCGCGGCGGCGTCCTGCGCCGCGGCGACCGCGTCGCTCCACGCCGCGGGCCGCCCGTCCCCCCACCAGCCCGCCGGCTCGGCGCGGCCGGTCATCACCCCCGCGAGCCTCACGGGCTGCGCGGGCAGGGCCTGCTCGAGCGCCGCGAGCTGCTCCGCGGACGGCGGGCGGTCGACGGGGAGCACCGGGGCCGGCGGCGCACCCGGGACGGGGCGTGTCACCCGCCCCACCTCGAACAGCGCGACGTCGGTGGCGCCCCGGGCGACGTTGCGCCGCACGGCGTCCACGAGTGTCGACAGCAGTGACGTGCGCAGCAGCGGCTGCTCCTCCGACAGCGGGTTCGCCACCCGCAGCGACACCCGGCGGGCGTCGTCGGCGGGCAGGCCCAGCTCGTCGGAGCGCTCCGGGCCCACGAAGGGGTAGCTCAGCACCTCCACCCACCCCGACGCCGCGAGCGAGCGCGCGACGGCGCGGCGTGCCCGCTGCTCGGCGGTCAGCCCCGCACCCACGGGGGCCAGCGGCAGCACCGAGGGGATGTGCTCGTACCCGTGCAGGCGCGCGACCTCCTCCACGAGGTCGACCGGCTGGGTGAGGTCGGGGCGCCAGGGCGGCGGCAGCACGCCGAGGTCGCCGACGCCAGCACCTCCGCCGGCGCCGTGCCCGGCCGCACCGGTGACCGTGCAGCCCACCTGCTCCAGCAGCTCCACGACCGTCGCGGCCGGCACCTCGACCCCGACGACGTCGGTCACGAGCGAGGCCGGGAGGACGATCCGCGCGACCTCCCGCGCGTGCTGGCCGTGCCCGACGTCCCCCGCGCCGGGCTCGGCCACCCCGCCGCCGTGCTCGACGAGCAGGCGCACCGCCAGCTCCGCGGCGGCGGGGGCCAGGTCCGGGTCGACGCCGCGCTCGAAGCGGCGGCTCGCCTCGGACGGCAACCGGTGGCGCCGGGCGCTGCGGGCCACCGAGACGGGGTCGAAGCGCGCCGACTCGATGACCACGTCGGTCGTGCTCGCGCCCACCTCGGTCGCCGCACCGCCCATCACCCCGGCGACGCCGATGGCGCGCGCCCCGCCGGAGTCGGTGATCAGCAGGTCCTCGGGGTGCAGCGCCCGGACCGCACCGTCCAGGGTGGTCAGCTCCTCGCCCGGTGCTGCCCGGCGGACGACGATGCCGCCGTCCAGTGCGGCGGCGTCGTAGGCGTGCAGCGGCTGCCCCGTCGCGAGCATCACGTGGTTGGTGACGTCGACGGCCAGGGAGATCGGTCTCATCCCCGCCTGCTGCAGCCGGCGGCGCAGCCAGAACGGCGACGGCGCGGCGGCGTCGATGCCGCGCACCACCCGGGTGGTGAACCGGGTGCACCCCGGGCCCATCGCCGGGGGGGAGTCGCGGGTGAGTTCGACCGGCCACCCGCCACCGCCGGTCGCGGTCGGCACCTCGACGTCGGCGGGGTCGCGGAAGGCCGTGGCGACGTCGAGCCGCGCCCCGTGGGCGTACTCCCTGCCCAGACCGCGCACGCTGAGGCAGTACCCCCGGTCGGGGGTGACGTTGACCTCGACGACCTCCTCGTCCAGGCCCAGCAGTGCCGCGGCGTCCTGCCCGGGGACCAGGTCGGCGGCTCCTGCCCCCAGGAGGTCCTGCAGCACGATGATCCCCTCGTGCTCGTCGCCGAGCCCGACCTCCCGGGCGGAGGCGACCATGCCGTCGGAGACGTGCCCGTACGTCTTCCGCGCCGCGATGGGGAAGGGACCGGGCAGCACGGCGCCGGGCAGGGCGACGACCACGAGGGCGCCCGCGACGATGTTGGAGGCGCCGCAGACGATGCCGCGCGGCTGGGCCTCCCCGACCTCCACGCTGCACCACCGGATGGTCTTCCCGTTCTTCTGCGGCTCCGCCTCCGCGGACAGCACGCGACCCACCACGAGCGGTCCGGTGACGTCGCCGCCGTGGAGGCCCTCCTCCTCCAGCCCGACCCGCACCAGGGTCGCCGCCACGTCGTCACCCGTGGCGCCGGGTGCGACGTCGACGACCTCGCGCAGCCACGACAGCGGCACCCGCATCAGGCCACCCGCCCGAGCCGTCGGCTGAAGCGGACGTCGCCCTCGACCATGTCGCGCATGTCGGAGACCCCGTCGCGGATCTGCAGGGTGCGCTCGATGCCCCACCCGAAGGCGAAGCCGCGGTAGCGGTCCGGATCGACCCCGACGGCGCGCAGCACGTTCGGGTTGACCATCCCGCAGCCCCCGACCTCGAGCCACCCGCTGCCGGAGCCGTCGGGGCGCTCGAACCACACGTCGAGCTCGGCGCTGGGCTCGGTGAAGGGGAAGAACGACGGGCGCAGCCGGGTGCGGGTGCCCGCGCCGAGCAGGGCGGTGCCCAGGTGGTCGAGCACCCCGCGCAGGTGCGCCATGGTCAGGTGGGTGTCGATGGCGAGACCCTCCACCTGGTGGAACACCGGGGTGTGGGTGGCGTCGAGCTCGTCGGAGCGGAACACCCGCCCCGGGCACGCGACGTACAGCGGCACCCCGTGCTCGAGGAGCGCGCGCGCCTGCACCGGGGAGGTGTGGGTGCGCAGCACCAGGCCCGCCTCGGGGGGATCGACGAAGAAGGTGTCCTGCATCTGGCGGGCCGGGTGGTCGCGGCCGAAGTTCAGGGCGTCGAAGTTGAACCACTCCGCCTCGACCTCCGGGCCCTCGGCGATGGTCCAGCCCATGGCGGTGAAGACGTCGGCGACCTCCTCCTGCAGCACCGACAGGGGATGACGGGCCCCGACCGGTCGCCGCGGGCCCCCAGCGGTGACGAGGGTGACGTCGACGGTCTCCTCCGCGAGCACCCGGGCGTCGCGCTCGGCCTCCAGCGCGGTGGTGCGGGACTCCAGCGCCGCGCGGACGGTGCCGCGGGCGGCGCCGAGCCGGGCCCCGACCTCCGCGCGGCGGGCCGGCTCGACGCGCCCCACCTCCCGGTTGGCCAGGGACAGCGGGCTGCGGTCACCGGTGTGCTGGAGCCGGGCGGCGCGCAGTGCGTCGAGGTCGCCGGCCGCCGCGAAGCCGGCGAGCGCCGCCTCCACGGCGCGCTGCACACCGTCGGCGTCGAGGGGGGCGGGGGTGGGCGCGTCGGGCACGACGCGGATCCTCCCAGACACCACCGTCGGACGGCGCCGGCCGGCGGCGCCGACCCACCGGCACGGACCGGCCAGCACCCACCGGCCAGCTCTCGCGACGTCAGTCGCGGGCGTACTGCGGCACCGCCGCCGGCAGCACCACGGTGAAGCGCGCACCACCGAGCGGCGAGCGACCGGTGCTGATGCGCCCGCCGTGCGCCTCGACGAGCCCGCGGACGACGTACAGGCCCAAGCCGGTGCCCCCGCGCCGCTCGCCGCGCCAGAACTTGGTGAACACCATCGTCAGGTGCTCCTCGGCGATGCCCGCGCCCTCGTCCTCCACGACGAGCTCCACACCGCCGTCGGGCCCCCCAGCGGGACCCCCCGAGCCGGGCGGGACGGCTCTCAGCGTGGCGGTCACCGTGCCGGCCCCGTGGCGCACCGCGTTGCCGACGAGGTTCGCGAGGACCTGCTCGAGCCGGTCGGCGTCCGCCCACAGCTCCGGCAGCGGCTGCTGCCCCGGCCCCGGGGCCCGCACCACGAAGCGGGACGCCGGCTCCCCGGTGGCGACCAGTCGCCGGACCTGCCCGGCCACGAGCTCCTGGAGGTCCACGACCTGCAGGCGCAGCTCCAGACGACCGGCGTCCATGCGCGAGATGTCGAGGAGCTCGCCGATCAGGCGGGTCACCCGGTCGGCGTCGTCCTCGACGGTCCGCAGCATGAAGCGCTTCTGGTCGTCGCTGAAGCGCTCCCAGTTGCGCAGCAGCGTGGCGGTGAAGCCCTTCACCGACGTCAGCGGTGAGCGGAGCTCGTGGGCGACGGTGGAGATCAGGCCGGCGTGGTCGTTCTCGGAGCGGCGACGCGCCTGCGTGCCGCGCAGCTGCAGCACCACGCGGCTGACCGGCATCGACCTGCCCCCCCTCAGGTAGCGGGCGGTCACCAGCGCCTCGCGGCCGTCGGGCAGCACCAGGAGGCGCTCGCGGTGACCGGTGCGCGTGGCCAGCCCGCCCCAGGGATCGGTCAGGGCCCACCAGTCGCGCCCGGTGGTGTCGGTGAAGGGCAGGGCGGTGCGCAGGTCCTGACCGACCACCTCGGTGCCGGCCAGGGCCAGGATGCCGATCGCGGCGGTGTTGACCAGCTCGACGCGACCGCGGTGGTCGGCGACGACGAGACCGTCGGGCAGGGCCTCGGCGGCGTCCGCCAGGTCAGCGATCGACCCGCCCGCCGCCGACCCCCCGGCCCCGGGGGAGGGGGCGCGGACCTGCGGAGCGGTCGTGCCGCTGACCCCGCTCACGACACCGCCTGCCGGACGGGCACGGTGGGCGCGGTGCTGGTGAGGCGCTGGCCCCGGGCGCTGGCGTACAGGCACACCGCGGCGGCGGCCGCCAGGTTCAGGCTCTCGGCGCGCCCGTGCAGCGGCACCGCGACCACGTGGTCGGCGAGGTCGAGCTCGGCGGCGCCCAGCCCGTGCGCCTCGTTGCCGAACAGCCACGCCGCGGGCCGGGTCAGCGGCCCACCACCGGTGTGCGCGGCGTCGAGGAGGTCGTCGAGGTCGACGGCGCGGGGGTCCCCGCCGGCGGCCGCGAGCACGCCCAGGCCGGCGGCGCGGGCCGCGGTGACGACGTCGGGCAGCGCGGCACCCTCGACGACGTCGAGGTGGAAGGTGCTGCCGGCGGCGGAGCGCACGCACTTGGGGCCGTGCACGTCGACGCTCCCCGCGGTCAGGACCACCGCCCCCGCCCCCGCGGCGTCGGCGGTGCGCAGGACCGTCCCGGCGTTGCCGGGGTCGCGCACCGACGCCAGCACCGCCACCAGGTGCGGGCGGGCGCGCATCGCGGCGTCGAGGGCGACGGCGCGCAGGTCGCACACCGCGACCACCCCCTGGGGGGTGGTGGTGTCGGCCATGGCCGCGAGGACCGTCTCGCTGCACTCGCGCACCCCCACGCCACCGGCCACGGCCGCGGCGACGAGGTCGGGGTGGCGCTGGGCCGCGTCGGCGGTGATGTACACCTGGCGCACCCGGGGGTGGTGGGCGGTGCCGCGATCCTGCACGGCCTCGACCAGTGCCTCGCGCACGCACTGCGGGCCCTCGGCGAGGAAGGCTCCGGCGCGCAGGCGCGGGGCCCTGTCGGCGAGCCGCGCCACCGACCGCACCCGCTCGGTGCGCGGGTCGGTCAGGGGGCCCGGCCCGCCGCCGGGGGACGTCACCAGCTCAGGCGGCGGTGGCGGCGGAGCGACCTGACTGCGGGGCCTGCACCGGCTGCGACGGCAGCGCCGCCTTCGCCAGCTGCACCAGGGCCGTGAAGGCTGCCGGGTCGCTGACGGCGAGCTCGGCGAGCATGCGGCGGTCGACCTCGATCTCGGCGATCTTCAGACCCTGGATGAAGCGGTTGTAGGTCATGCCGTCGGCGCGGGCCGCGGCGTTGATGCGCTGGATCCACAGGCGGCGGAAGTCGCCCTTGCGGGCCCTGCGGTCGCGGTAGGCGTAGACCAGGGAGTGGGTGACCTGCTCCTTGGCCTTGCGGTACAGCCGCGAGCGCTGGCCGCGGTAGCCGCTGGCGCGCTCGAGGGTCGTGCGGCGCTTCTTCTGGGCGTTGACGGCCCTCTTGACGCGTGCCACTTCAGTGCTCCTCGGGGTCGGGGTGGTGGGTCAGGCGGGGCGGGTGCTCAGATGCCGAGCATCTTCTTCACGCGGGACACGTCCGCCGGGGCGATCTCGGTGTCGACGGCGAGGCGGCGGATGCGGCGGCTGGACTTCACCTCGAGGAGGTGGCGGCGGTTGGTGCGCTCGCGGGTGATCTTGCCCGAGCCGGTCACCTTGAAGCGCTTCTTCGCCCCGCTGTGGGTCTTCATCTTCGGCATGGCTGCCTGGTCCTCTCGTGGGGCGCACGACGGTGCGCCGGGGTGGTGGGTGTCCGCGCCGGTCGCCGGCGGGACGAGGGGTGGGTCAGGTGGACCGGGCGGGGTCGACGGACCGCGGCCTGGTGGGGGTGGGCCCGGGTCGTGCCGGCACAGGGCGAGCGGGCGCCGGGACGACCGGGGCTGGCGCCGCCTGCCCCGGGGTGGGCCGGGGGGTGGCGGCCGGCGCGGCTCGTGGGGTGGCCGCCGGCGCGGGTCGGGCCGGGGCGGGAGCGGCCGGGGCGGACCTCGCCGGGGCCGGCCCGGTCTGGGCCGGTCGCACCGGCGGCGGGGACGCCGCTGGAGCCTGCCGCGTCGGAGCCGCGGGCACCGTGGGGGCAGGGGCCTCCCGCGACGTCTCAGCGGGTGCCGGTGCTGGTTCGGCCGGTGCTGCGGCTGGTGCCTGCTGCACGGCCGCCGGTGCCGCCCGGTCAGGTGCGGGTGCCGCCTCCACCGCTGGTCCCGGGACGGAGGCCACCGTCTCCGGGAGGGGCGCGGGGTCGAGCAGCGCCTCGTCGGGCTCGCGCCGCCGCTTCTGCTCCGACTTCATGTCGGCCTTGCGCTTCAACGGCCCGATCACCATGACCATGTTGCGGCCGTCCTGCTGCGGTGAGGACTCGATGGCGCCGAGCTCCGCGACGTCGGTCGCGAAGCGCTGCAGCAGCCGGTAGCCCATCTCCGGGCGCGACTGCTCGCGACCACGGAACATGATCATGACCTTGACCTTGTCGCCGGTCTCCAGGAAGCGCACGGCCATGCCCTTCTTGGTGGCGTAGTCGTGCGGGTCGATCTTCAAGCGCAGCCGCACGGTCTTGAGGACCGTGTTGGACTGGTTCTTGCGCGCCTCGCGCTCCTTGATGGCGGCCTCGTACTTGTACTTGCCGAAGTCCATCAGCTTGCACACGGGCGGCTTCGCCTGCGGAGCCACCTCCACGAGGTCGAGGTCGGCCTCCTGCGCGAGGCGCAGCGCGTCCTCGACGCGGACGATGCCCACCTGCTCGCCGTTGGGCCCGACGAGGCGGACCTCTGGCACGCGGATCCGGTCGTTGATGCGGGGTTCTGAGATGTGGGTCTCCTTGTGCGGTGTCATCGGTGGCCGCCGCAGGCGGAGGGTCCTCCGCCGGTGAGCGCCACGGGGAGGAGCCAGACCCAGCGCGCCGCCAAGGGTCGCGGGAGCCGCGGTCCCCGTCGACGACGGGGGCCTGTGACACCCGCGGCCGACCCTCGGGGGGCCGCGACGACCGGGACCCGGCAGCGCCTGCGTGCGGTGCTGCGGCGGGTGGGAGGCTGGCCTCCGCTTGACGCACCGGGCCCCCTCGCTCTCGTCCGTGGAGACGGGGCGGGAGGGCCGGTCGGTCTGGCTCCTAATGTAGCAGGGTGAGCTCTCCCACCGATCCTGCGAAGGACTCCGCCGCCGGCGCCGTCCGCGACATCGCCGACGTCGCCGCCGTCGAGGTGATCACCACCGCCGCCGTGCACCTGATGAGCGCGGCGGCGGTCAAGTGCGGTCTCGCCGAGGACGCCGAGAGCGCCGGCCACCGCGACCTGGGCGAGGCGCGGGTGCTCATCACCGCCCTGGCGGGCCTCGTCACCTCCGCCGCCCCCGACATCGGCGACCAGCACGCCCGCGCCCTGCGCGACGGTCTGCGCTCGCTGCAGCTCGCCTTCCGCGAGGCCTCCGAGCACCCCGACCCCCTCGGGCAGGGCCCCGGCGAGCGCCTGACCGGTCCCGTGAGCTGAGGATCGACCGGTGACCGGCCACCGGACCCCGGGCACCGGGGCGCCGAGCGTGCTGCTCGTGGACAACGAGGACTCCTACACCTACAACCTGCACCACCTGGTCGGCGCCCTCACCGGGAGGCCACCCACCACCGTCCCGGCGTCCCGCGCGGCGGAGGTGGCCGACGACGTGCGCGCGAGCGCCTTCGACCTGGTGGTCATCTCCCCCGGGCCGGGGGTGCCGGGGCGGGCCCGGGACTTCGCCGGGTCCTCGGCCGTGCTGGCAGCGGCGCGGTCCGCGCCGGGGGCCCCCGGCCGGGCGGTCCCGGTGCTCGGGGTGTGCCTGGGCCACCAGGGGCTCGCCGCGGCGGCTGGCGCCGCGGTGGTGCTCGCGCCGACGCCGCGGCACGGCCACGTCAGCCCTCTGCGCCACACCGGCACCTCCCTGTTCGCCGGTGTGCCGCAGGGCAGCCGCGTCGTCCGCTACCACTCGTGGTGCGTCGACGGCGCCGCCCCCGGGCTCCGCCCGCTGGCCTGGGCCGAGGACGGGGTGCTCATGGCCTTCGAGGTCGCGGGGGCGCCGCGGTGGGGGGTGCAGTTCCACCCCGAGTCGGTCGCCACCGAGCACGGCGAGGCGGTGGTGGCCAACGCGCTGGGCCTCGCGCGGGGCTGGTGGGGACGGGGGCGCCGGCGGCCGGCGTCGCAGGGCGCCAGCACACCCGCACCGGCACCGCCCGCACCGATCGCACCGCCCCGTCTCGCGCCGTCACCGCCCGCGTTCACGCTGCACGTGCGGAGCCTGGCGGTGGAGGCGGACACCCCCGCGACCTTCCGCTCGCTCTTCGCCGCCTCCGCCGCGGCGTTCTGGCTCGACAGCGGTCGCGCTGCCGGAGCGGCGGCGGCGTCCGCGGCGCCGTCCCGCTTCTCCTACCTGGGCGACGCCGACGGTCCCCTGGGGGAGGTGCTGACCTACCGCGTGGCCGGCGGCGTCCTCACCCGCCGCAGCGCAGCGGGCGCGCGGGTCACCCGCGACGCCGACGTCTTCGAGGCCCTCGCCCAGCGCCTGCGGGAGGAGCCCGTGGCCTGCCCGGAGGTGCCCTTCGCCTTCCGCGGTGGGTGGGTCGGGCACCTCGGGTACGAGCTGAAGGCGCTCACCGGGGGCAGCGCCGCGCACCGCTCGCCCACCCCCGACGCCTGCTGGCTCCGCCCCGACCGGCTCGTGGTGGTCGACCACGAGCGGGGCGAGACGCACCTGCTGGCCCTGGTCCGGGCCGGCGCCCGCGAGCCGACCGCCGTCCTCGACGCGCTGGAGGCCGGGCTCGCCCGCGCGCCCGCTGCGCCCGCCTCGCAGTCACCCGCCACGGGGTCGCGGGGGCCGGCGTCGCGAGGACGGGCGCCGCAGGCGCGGTGGGCCACCTCCGGCGAGGACTACCGGGCGCTGGTCGCGGCGGCGCAGGAGGCGCTGCACGCCGGGGAGAGCTACGAGGTGTGCCTGACCACCTCGGCGTCGGTGCCAGCGAGCGGGGCGCCCGACGAGGGGCTCGCCGTCCACGAGCGGCTGCGGGCCCTGACCCCGGCGCCCTTCGCGGCGTACCTGCGCGTGCTCGCCCACCCCCGCTCTCCTGCCGGTGGCGCAGACCACCCCGACGACGTCGAGGTGGTCTGCGCCTCCCCCGAGCGCTTCCTCGCCGTGAGCGCCGACGGCGCCGTCGAGGCGCGGCCCATCAAGGGCACCGCACGCCGCGGGCGGGATGCCGCGGACGACGCGGCGCTGCGGGCGGGGCTGGCGGTCAGCGAGAAGGACCGCGCCGAGAGCCTGATGGTCGTCGACCTCCTGCGCCACGACCTGGGCCGGGTGTGCGCGCTCGGCAGCGTGCACGTGCCGCGGCTGATGGAGGTCGAGACCCACCCCGCGGTGCACCAGCTCGTCTCCACCGTCACCGGGCGCCTGGACGTCGGGCGCACAGCGCTCGACGCCGTCCGGGCGGCCTTCCCGCCGGGGTCGATGACCGGGGCGCCGAAGGTGCGCACCACGGAGGTGATCGACGCGCTGGAGACCCGCGCGCGCGGGGTGTACTCCGGGGCCATCGGCTTCCTGTCCTCCGACGGCGCGTGCGACCTGGACGTCGTCATCCGCGCCGCGGTCCGCGAACCGGCGACCACGGGGTGCCCGGCGCGGTGGCGGGTCGGCGCGGGGGGCGGGGTGGTCCTCGCCTCAGACCCCGCCGACGAGCTGGCCGAGGTGCACCTGAAGGCCCGCGCGGTGCTCACCGCCCTGGGCGCCAGCGGTGGGTGAGCTCGCCGTCGCGGACTCCTGGCGGGTGAGCGACGGGCGCGTCGTCGGTCTCGCGGAGCACCTGCGTCGCTTCGAGGCGTCGGCGGCGGCGGGGGCCCCCGCAGGTGCCGACGTCGACTGGCCCCCGTTCTGGGACGCCGCCGCGGCCGCCGTGCCCACCACGGGGCGGTGGTGGCCCCGGGTCGAGCTGCCCCACGACGGCCCGCCGCGGGTGCTGGTGCGACCGGCGCCGCCGCGACGGGTCAGCACCCGGCTGGCCTGGTGCGGCGGCGACGACCCCCGCACGGCGCCCCGGACCAAGGGCCCGGACCTCGCGGTGCTGGCGGGGCTGCGCGACGACGCCGTGGCATCGGGCGCGGACTGCGCGCTGCTGACCGGCGGCGGGTCCGTGCGCGAGGCGGCCACGGGCTCGGTGCTCTGGTGGGAGGGCGACGTGCTGTGCGCCCCCGACGACGAGCAGGTGCTGCCCGGGGTGACCGCGGGGCTGGTGCTCGACCACGCCCGGGCGTCAGGGGTGCCCAGCGACCGCCGCGCCCGGCGTCCCGAGGAGCTCGCCGGGCGCGAGGTGTGGTTCACCAGCGCCCTGCACGGCGTCACCGGCGTCGTCTCGCTCACCGTGCCGGGCGGCGTGGTACCCCTGGCGGCGCCGCGGCGGGCGGCCCGGTGGCACCGGGCATGGGTGGCGCTGGCTCAGGGGTGGAGCGCGCCGCCGCCGTGAGCCGCCGCGGGTCGCCGCGCTCCCGATCCCGGCCAGCCGGCGTCCACGGTCACCGCCCCACCCGTCGTCACCACCGCCCAGTGCACGCCCGCCCACCCCGCGAGCCACGCCGCCGCACCGCGGCCGCGGGCGAAGGCGGCGGTCGCCAGCACATCGGCCACTTCCAGGCTCGCGGCCACCACGGTCACCGCAGCGAGGCCCCGGGCGGGCCGCCCGGTGCGGGGATCGAGGACGTGCTCGCCGCGCGCGGCCGTGCCGGACGTCGCGACCGCACCCGCGGCCAGCTCGACGACGTCCAGGAGGCCGCGGCGGTCCGCCGGGTCCTCGACGCCGACCCGCCACGCCGGTCGGCCGGGCCGGGCGCTGACCAGCACGTCCCCACCGGCGTTGACGCACCAGTCGAGGGCACCGCCGAGGTCGGCGTCCAACCCCCGGCAGGCCCCCTCGACGGCCCACCCCTTGACGAGCCCACTGGGGTCGAGCGAGCCGCTCGCGCCGACGTCGAAGGAGCCGCCGGTCTCCAGGCGCCACCCCTCGCAGCGCCGCAGCACCTCCCGCACCCGCGGGTCGGTGTCGTCCACGCCGATCTCCCCGCGGTCGAGCCGGCTGACGTCGCTGTCGGCGCGGTAGGTGCTGAAGACGGCATCGACGTCGCGCAGCGCCGCGAACAGGCGCGCCACCGCGGGGAGGTGGTCACGCGAGCGGGCGCCGGGGCCGCGCAGGTGCACGCTGACGGGGAGTCCCATCACGTGCTCGACGACCGCGCGGCGCTCCTGCCCAGGAGCCGCCACAGCGGTCACAGGGCCGCCTGGTCCAGCGCCGACTGCAACGACTCCCGGTAGCCGTCGCTGGTGATCGTCGCTCCGCTCACGGTGTCGACGTCGGCGCTCTGCACGGACAGCGTCTCCGCCTCGAGCACGGGGACGGCCTCGGCGTTGATCGCGCGGCTCTCGCGGTCCTCGTCGGGCACCCGCACGGCGACGGCGCCGACGATCCGCCCGTCGGCGACCGCGACCTCCACCTGGACGTCGCCCCAGCGGGTGCTCGCCGGCTCACCGGTGTGCGTGACCGCCGCGGGAGGCTCCGGCGCGGCGGTCCCGGGCACGGCGGCGTCCGACGACGGGGCGGGAGCGGACGGCGCTGAGGGGGCGGGCCCCCCCGCGTCCGGTGCCGGCGCACTCCGCGCCGCCGCCGGCGGCGCGCTCGCGGCCGCAGGCGACGACGCCGAGCGCCCCGTGCTCGTCGGGTAGGCCATCAGCAGGCCGACGGCCACCGCCGTGGCAGAGCCGGCGATCGCGATGCGCGCCCCTGGCGGGAGGCTCACCACCCGAACCGCTCCACGTGCAGCTGCCCGTGCGGCACCCCGGCGCCCCGGGCGGCCGCGACGGCGGCGTCCGCCCACGCCGGAGGCCCGCAGACGTACACGTCGCGCGCCGCGGCGTCCGGCACCAGGTGCAGCAGGGCCCCGGCCTCGGTGAGGTGGCGGGCGGCCGCCGGGAGCCACGTGCTGGCGCGCGCGGGGGCGCGGGCGCCGGGCAGGTGGAGGAAGCGGGCCCCGCGGGCCTGCGCGACCTCTTCGAGCTCACCCAGGAGCACCGCGTCATGCCCGCCGCGCGTGCGGTACAGCAGCACGGCGTCGTCGTCGGGCTGGGCCTCGTCCAGCAGCGCGGCCATGGGTGTGACGCCGACGCCCGCCGCCATCAGGAGCAGGCGGTCGCGGGTGCGGGAGTCGGCGGTCAGCCGGCCGTAGGGGCCCTCGATGGCCACGCGCGTGCCGACGGGCACCCTCGCCGCGTCACCGCTGCCGTCGCCGAGGTCCTTGACGGTGAAGCGCAGTCCCCGCCCGCTCGGGGCGGCCGAGAGGGAGTACGGGTGCGCGCGGGTCCAGCCGGGGCGGCCCAGGAAGCGGAGGAGGAAGAACTGCCCGGCCGCCACGGGCAGGGCGTCGAGGCGGCGGCCGCCGAGGTGGACGGAGACGACACCGGGCCCCTCGGCGACCACCGACGTCACCCTCAGCTGGTGTCGCAGGGTGCGCGCGAGCGGCAGGCCGAGGCGGAAGCACACCACGCAGCCGAGCGCTGCCCACCACAGTCCCCACCAGAACGCGGTGGCGAGCGGGGATGCCGTGAACGACGTCCCCGTCCACAGCTGGTGCGGCAGGGCGAGCCCCGCGCCGAGGTAGGCGTAGAGGTGCAGCAGGTGCCACGACTCGTAGCGGAGCCTCCGCCGCGCGACGCGTACCGACGTCACCACCACGAGCACCAGGAAGACGGTGCCGGCCGCCGCCAGGAGCATGCCGGGGAAGGTCAGCAGCACCTCCCAGGCCCGCGCCAGCACCCCGGCCTCAGCACCCGCCCCGTACCCGAGGAGGACCGCGACGACGTGGACGACCATCAGGTGGAAGGAGGTGAACCCGACCAGGCGGTGGGCCGCCGCGAGGCGGTCCTGGCCGAAGGCGCGCTCGACCACCGGCACCCGCGCCATCATCACGACCTGCACCAGCATCAGCAGGCTCGCGAGCAGCCCGGCGAGCCTCCCAGCAGCGGTCAGCGCCGACGGCACGGACTCCAGGACGTCGGCGATCCCGCCGCTCACGAGCCACAGCCAGACCACCACGGCCAGCAGCAGCCCCACCACGGCCCCGCACGCCGGCTCCCACCACCGCGGCGTCCGGCGCCGGGTGCTGCGGCGCAGCGCCGCGCGGGTCGGGAGGGCGGCCACAGGTGACTGGGCGGTCGACGTGGTCATCGGGCTCCTGCGGGCTGGCGCGACGGGCTGGAGGGACGAGCGTCGCGGCGCTGCCTGTGGACGAGCTGAGAGGGAGCTGGCAGCCGCTCACCGCGGCGCCGGCGCGGGCACCTCCCCAACGGCGGGGGCCGGCGAGAGCATCGCGGCCAGCTCGGCCTCGGCCCGCCGCTGGCGGCGGCGCAGCCACAGCGAGGCCAGCACCAGCGCCACCAGCGAGAGGTAGGCGACGGCCGCGAAGGGGCTGGTCACCAGGGAGGTGACGTCACCCTGGCTGATCGCCAGCTCGCGCCGCAGCTGCTCCTCGGCCATCGGTCCCAGGATCAGCGCGACGACCATGGGCGCCACGGGGTAGCCGAACCGCCGCATGACGAAGCCGAGAGCGCCGATGAGCAGCAGCAGCGCGACGTCGGCCACGAGCCCGTTCAGGGCGTACGAGCCCAGGGCCGCGAAGAGGAGGATCCCGGCGTAGAGGTAGTGGCGCGGGATCTGCAGGACCTTCACCCACAGCCCGATCAGGGGCAGGTTCAGCACGAGCAGCATGACGTTGCCGATGTACAGGCTGGCGATCAGCGACCACACCAGGGCCGGCTCGTTGGCGAAGAGCTGCGGCCCCGGTTGGATGCCGTACGACTGGAACCCGGCGAGGATCACCGCGGCCGTCGCCGTCGTCGGCAGACCCAGCGTGAGCAGCGGCACGAGCACGCCCGCGGCGGCGGCGTTGTTCGCCGCCTCGGGGCCTGCGACCCCCTCGATGGCGCCGTGGCCGAACTCCTCGCGGTGCCGTGACAGCTTGCGCTCGGCGGAGTACGACAGGAACGTCGCGACGTCGGCGCCGCCGGCGGGGACGCTGCCGATGGGGAAGCCGATGGCCGTGCCGCGCAACCACGGCTTCCAGGACCGGCGCAGGTCCGCCCCCGTCAGCCACGTGCGCCAGCCCCCGGTCAGGGGGATGACGTGGACGGGTCCGTGCCGCAGCCGGGAGGCGGTGTAGAGGGCCTCCCCGACGGCGAAGAGACCGACCGCGACGACCACGACGTCGATCCCGTCCGTCAGCGACGGCACGCCGAGGGTGAAGCGCTGCTGGCCGGTGAGCGTGTCGGTGCCCACCAGCCCCAGGAGCAGCCCGGCGCCGAGGGAGACCAGGCCCCGGGAGGCGGACGAGCCGAGCAGCGCCCCCACCGTGACGAACGCGACGACCATCAGCGCGAAGTAGTCAGCCGGCCCCAGGCGGACGGCGAGGCGCGCCACGGTGGGGGCCAGCAGCGTCAGCAGCACCGTGGCGATCGTGCCCGCGACGAACGAGCCGATCGCCGCCGTGGCCAGCGCGGCGGCACCGCGACCGGCGCGCGCCATCCGGTTGCCCTCCAGCGCGGTGACGATCGATGAGGACTCCCCCGGGGTGTTGAGCAGGATGGACGTGGTGGAGCCGCCGTACATCCCGCCGTAGTAGATGCCGGCGAAGACGATCAGGGCCGCCTGCGGGTCCAGGGTGTAGGTCAGGGGCAGGAGCAGGGCGATGGCCATCGCCGGCCCGATGCCGGGCAGGACCCCCACCGCGGTGCCCAGGAACACCCCGACCAGGGCGTAGACCAGGTACTGCGGCGCGGCGGCAGCGGCGAAGCCCTGCAGGAGGGCGTCGAAGCTACCCACCGGGGCCACGTCCGTTCAGGAGGGGCACCGGCTCCAGGAGGGGGCCCGTCGGGAGGACGAACCCGAGGCCCATGGCGAAGGCGACCTGGACGAGCAGCCCCAGGGCCAGGCCCAGGAGCGGACCGCGCCACCACGGCCGGGCGCCCAGCGCCCACGCCGCGCCGCCGAACAGCACCGCCGCCGCGAACACCCAGCCGATCACCTCGATGAGCAGCAGGTGCGCCAGGAAGGCCGCGGCCACCAGTGCGGTGGTGCGCCAGTCGGCGCGCACGTCGGGGTCGACGTCCTCCCCCGCCTCCGGCTCGCCGCGGCGCCCGCGCGCCAGGCCCACCAGGACCACGGCGGCCGAGAGCGCCAGCAGGGCGCCCACGACCGCGGGGAAGGCGCGCGGGCCCATCACGCTCGCCGAGCTGGGCACCGCGATGCCGAAGGCGCCGACGACGGTGGCCACCCCCAGCGCGAGGGCCCCGACGGCCACCACCACCTCCCCGACCGGGAAGCCCGGCCGAGTGGTGGTGCCCGCCCGCGTGGTGGCCGTGCTCACGAGGTGATCAGCCCGATGTCGGTCAGCGTGGTCCTCACCTCGTCGATGTTGGTGGTGAGCTCGGAGCCGAAGTCGTCACCGGTGACGAACGCGTCGGTCCACCCCCGCTCCTCCAGCTCGCCGGTCCACGCCTCCGACTCGTGGAGCGAGGTGACGAGGTCGACGAGCGCGGTCCGCTGCGCGTCGTCGATGTCGCCGGGCGCCACGACGCCGCGCCAGTTGGTGAGCTCCACGTCGAACCCGGCCTCGGTGATGGTCGGGACGTCGGGCAGCTCGGTGCTGCGCTCACCGCTGGAGACCGCCAGCGCCCGCAGCTCCCCGGCCAGGACCTGCTCGGAGTACTCACCGACCCCGGAGATGCCCGCGTCGACCTGCTCGCCGAGCAGCGCCGCGAGCGACTCACCCCCACCGGAGTACGCGATGTAGTTCAGCGAGGTCGCGACCTGGTCGGCGGGCACCCCGCCCTCGCGGACCAGGGTGGCGGCGAGGATGTGGTCGGCGCCCCCGGCGGAACCGCCGGTGACCGCGACGTCCTGGCCGTTGGCGACGATGTCGGCGACGAGGTCCTGGAGGGTCTGGTACGGGCTGGCGGCGGGCACGACGACGACCAGCGGCTCCTCGGTGAGCCGGGCGATCGGGGTGGTGTCCTCCAGGCGCGCCTGCGAGGCGTTGGTCTCCACGGCGCCGACCATCACCAGGCCCATGACCATGAGGGTGTTCGGGTCCTGCTCGTTGGCCAGCTGAGCCAGGCCCACGGTGCCGCCCGCGCCCGAGACGTTCGTGACGGTCGCGCTGCCGACGAGCTCCTCGTCCTGGAGGTGCTGCTGGATGGCGCGCCCCGTCTGGTCCCACCCGCCGCCGGGGTCGGCGGGCACCACGATGTTCAGCCGGTCGATCGGGGCCGCAGCCTCGCTGTCGCCGCTGGAGGTGCTGCTCTCGCTGGCCCCACCGCCGGCGAGCCCTCCGCCGCCGCTGCTGCCCGACGAGCCGCCGCAGGCAGTGAGGGCGAGCAGGGCGCTGACGGCGCCGGCGCCGGCGAGGACGGCGCGGCGGCGGGTGGTCGTGGTGCTGGTCATACGGGCTCCTCCTCGAGCGGGCGGCCGCGCGGGCCCCGCGTCGTCGCAGGGCCGTGGTCCGTCTCGAGCCGCACGGTAGGAGCACCCACCGACACCGCGCTGCTTGCGGTCGTACTGGTCGCGGCGGCGCCGCGGAGCAGACTGGCGCGATGACCCGGCCCATGAGCCTGCGAGGCCAGCTCCTGGCGCTGCAGGTCGCCGTGGTGCTCGTCGTGGTGCTCGGGTCGGGCCTCGTCGCCCTGGCGCTGCAGGAGCGGGCGGTGCGCGAGGCGTCGCGCTCGACGATGGTGGCCGTCGCGCAGAGCGTCGCGCAGCTGCCCGCCGTGGTCGAGGCCTTCGACGACGCGGAGCCCGCGCTGGCGATCCAGCCGATCGCGGAGGTGATCCGGGAGGGCTCCGGCGTCACCTACGTCGTGGTGACCGACGACCAGGGCATCCGGTACTCCCACCCCGACCCGGCGCGCATCGGCGAGCGGGTCTCCACCGACCCCAGCGTGCCGCTGGCGGGCGGGGTGTACGTGGGCACCCAGACGGGCACCCTCGGGGAGTCGTGGCGGGTGAAGGTGCCGGTGCTCTCGGAGCCGGACGGGCCCGGCGGGGAGCGGCGGGTCATCGGGTCGGTGTCGGTGGGGGTCCTGGAGAGCGAGCTGCGCGCTGCGCTGCTGGACGACCTGGGCGGGCTCGTCGCGTGGCTGGCGGTCGCCGCCGGTGCGGGGGTGGTGGCCGCCGCGGGCGTGACGGCCCTGGTGCGACGGCGCACGTTCTCCCTGGAGCCGGAGCAGATCGCCGCGCTGCTGGAGACCTCCGAGGCGATGCTGCACGGCATCCACGAGGGGTTCGTCGCCGTCGACGCCCGTGGGCGGGTGGCGGTGGTCAACGACGAGGCCCGGCGACTGCTGCGGCTGCCGGCGGCCGGCGGCGGCGACGACCCCGTCGGGCGCCCCGCCGATCAGGTCCTTGAGCCCCGGCTGCTGGCCACCGGGGACGGCGAGCACCTGGTGCTCGCCGGTGAGCGGGTGCTGCTGGCGGCGCGCAGCTCCGCGCAGGTGGCCGGGCGCCCGGTGGCGACCCTGCTGCTGCTGCGGGACCGCACCGAGCTGACCGCCGCCCTGCGCGACCTCGACGGCGCGCGGGAGCTGACCGCCGCGCTGCGGGCGCAGGCGCACGAGTTCGCGAACCACCTGCACGTGGTCTCGGGGCTGCTGGAGCTCGGGCGCAGCGACGACGCGGTGCGCTTCGTGCAGCGGGTCGGCGGTGGTGGGCCGCTGGCCCCGGGGCGCTCCCCCGCCGGCATCGACGATCCCGCGGTGGCGGCCCTGCTGCTGGCGAAGGTCGGGGCGGCTCACGCGCGGGGGGTGGCCGTGGTGGTCGAGCCCTCCAGCACCCTGGGCGCGCTGGACGCCGCGGCGAGCGAGGACCTGGTGACCGTGCTGGGCAACCTGGTCGACAACGCCGTGGACGCCGTGGGGGCCGTCGTCGGCCCGGGCGGCGGCCTGGGCGGCGGTGGCCGGGTCGAGGTGCTGGTGCGCGGCGACGCCGGGGCCGGCGTCGAGGTGGTGGTCGGGGACGACGGGCCGGGGGTGCCGCCGGCGCAGCGGCAGCGGGTCTTCGAGGTGGGCTGCTCCACCAAGGGCGCGGGGGCGCCGGGCACCCGGGGCTTCGGCCTGGCGCTGGTCGCCCGCGTCGCGGCACGCCGTGGCGGGCAGGCGCACGTGGGCACCTCGCCGACGGGCGGCGCGCAGGTGCGGGTGCTGCTGCCCGCGGTCTCGACCGCGGTCGACGTCCTGGACGCCGCTGCCGGCCGCGTGGGCGCGGGGCGGTCGTGAGGGCCCCCGTGCGCACCCTCGTCGTCGACGACGAGGTGGTCATCGCGCAGCTGCACCGGGCCTTCGTCGACGCCACCCCCGGCTTCGACGTCGTGGGGCTGGCGCACACCGGCGCGCAGGCGCTCGACGCCGCGAGGGAGCTGCGGGTGGAGCTGGTGCTGCTCGACATCCACCTGCCCGACACCACGGGGCTGGAGGTGCTGCGCGCCCTGCGGGAGGAGGGGGCGCTGCCGGGGGGTCGCGCCGGGCCGGTCGACGTCTTCGCCATCACCGCCGTCCGCGAGGCCGAGACCGTGCGGTGGGCCCTGGCCGGCGGCGTCGTGGACTACCTCGTCAAGCCCTTCACCGCCGCGGACCTGCGGGCGCGCCTGACCAGCTACCTGCAGCGGCGGGCGGTGCTGACCGCGGACGCCGCGCCGGGCGCGCGGCCCGGGCTGGACCAGGACGCCGTGGACCGGGCCCGCGCCGGCGCCGGTCGCACCGAGGTCACCGGCGCCGTCCCCCTCGCCCCGCCCAAGGGCCTCTCGGCGGTGACGCTGGCCCTGGTCACCGAGGCGCTGGACGCCGCGGGCGGCGAGGTCTCCGCCTCGGAGCTGGCGCAGCGCGTCGGGCTGTCGCGGGTCAGCGCGCGGCGCTACCTCGAGCACCTGGTGCGCCGCGGCGAGGCCGCGGTCACCCCTCGGTACGGGCGCGCCGGGCGCCCGGAGCACGGGTACCGGTCGGTGCGGCGGGCGGACGCCCGATGAGCCACCGGCTACCGATACCGCACTGGACGACCTGATCGGCCCATGCGTCAGTAAGAAGCAGAGGTTTCAGCAAGCCGTGGGACACGCCTGGACATCACTTGACGTGAACGTGCAGGCTGTACGAGTGACTGATGACGCTACCAGCTACAGACTGGCTCACCCGGTGTACCTAGATGTTCCGATGATGATGAGCTTTCTAGCTCACCTCGACGGGGGTGTATCCGTATCCGAATCAGAGACCACCACGGCGAGCGGCGTCCGTGACAGGCTCTTGAAAGGGCGAGCAGGCTTACGAGCCAAAATTTGGACTATAGCCGACGCTGAGTTGGCCTCGGAGGGAAACACTCAGCGGAGGGATGAGACCTCCTCACAATCAACCACGGAGCGCCACCATACTGCGGCGAGTCTCTTCAATGAGGTTTTCTCACCAGCGTCCGCGTTGTAGTGAGGTCAGGACGAGGGCGGCGGCGGTGATGACGCCGATCCGCCAAGGGTCGAGGGTGATGCGTTGCAGGGCCCGCCAGCCTTGGAGGAGTGCATGGGCGCGTTCGGCGGGGGCGCGCAGCGCGCTCAGGAGCTGGTTGTAGGTGCGGTTGTCCGCGTGCAGGGCCCGACCGCTGCGAGGGCGCTTGATCGGGACGTGGACGCCGGTACCGGCGCCGGTGTAGCCCTTGTCGGCCAGGACCGGGATGCGGTCGGTCCGCGATGGCGCGATGTGGGGGTACAGATGCGGAAAGGCGAGCTCTCGGGCGCAGGCCAGGTCATGGAAGGACCCGGGGCGCACCGGCGAGGTCCACAGGGGGAACCCGGACGGGTCGGCGATGACCTGCACCGTCCCGCCGAAGCGGTGGTGCTTGCCTGAGTACCAGGTGTCGTTGCCCCTGGGGGAGCGCCCAGCGACCCGGTCGGTGGGCACCAACGTGCCGTCCAGACACAGGTACGCCAGGCCGTCGGTGTGGGCGCGGTCGAGCACGACCTTCAGGTCTGGGGCGCGGTCAGCGATCACGTCGAGCCCCTCGCGGCTGTACCGGTACGCCGTCGGGATCGAGACCCCGGCGTCGGCGGCCAGGCAGCGCAGGTCCGCGCGGTGGCGCAGCCAGCGCAGCACCAGGACCACCTGGCGGTGGACGGTGGCGGCTCGCTGCCACGGGCGCGAACCGCTGGCCCGGCGGGCAGCGGCGACCCACCCGGTCACCGCCCGCAGGGTGGATGCGGGTCCGTCGAGGCGGGCAGGATGAGACACGGCGGGCTCCCGGGGGAAGTGGGGTGGGACTTCAGCGAGCACCACCTTGTCCCTGGGAGTCCGCTCCCTCCACCCGGCCACCGCGCTGACCAGCAGCGACGCACGTGCCCCTTGCTATGCGCCACTCAACCCAGTGAGAAAACTCAGTGAAACGCTAGTCTTCGCTAGTTCTTGTGAGACCCCCATCCCCGGTGACCGCAGCGACGCCCCGAACCGGGCGCCGGCCCTCACCCCGTCCCGACCACCCGCAGCTCCAGGGAGTCCACGCGCTCGGCGACCACCTCGCTCGCCGCGAGCGCCGCCGACACCGCCCCGGTCAACGCCTCCAGCCCCGCGGCGTCCAGGCCCGGACGCACCCCGAGAACCACCCGCAGCTCCGCGCGCTGACCCGGCTCGCACGCCGCGCTCACCACACCCGTCACCGCGCCCGCCGCGCCGGCCACCGCGGCCCGCACCTGCGGGTCGAGCGGGGACGGCGTCCACCCGCGCCCCTGTGCCAGCGCCCACAGCGCCGGGCGGGGCAACAGCACCGGCAGCGGCCCGGCCGGGTCGAGCACGAGCAGCGAACGCTCCTCCTGGATCGCGGAGAGCGCCGCGCGCCGGGCGTCGACGGGCACCGGGCGCGCCGCGGCGTCCCACCGGGTCAGTGCCGCGACGTCGGAGAAGACCGGCAGCGCGGTGCGCCCATCCGGGGAGCGCAGCACCGGCAGCGCCATGTCCGCGCCGGCGTCACCACCCGTCGCGGCATCGATCTCCCCGGCGACGGCGATCACCGGGACGAAGACCCGCGCGCCATCCAGCGCGGCGAGCACCGCCGCCGGGTCACCGCCTGCAGCGAGCGCCGCGGCGAGCGCGGGCGCCACCGCGCCGTCGTCCCCGGCGAAGGGGCTGGGCATCAGGGTGCGCCCGGCCCAGGGGGTGCCGGCGGAGTCGGCGTCGGCGCCGCCCTCCCTCACCCGGGCTCCCCCACCAGCCACTCGGGCACTCCCACCAGCGCGGCCTCCAGCTCGACCTCGACGAGGAGCGCCGGGTCGATGAGCGCCGCCACGCACACCATCGTCGCGGCGGGGCGCACCGAGCCGAGCCGCTCCGCGTGCGCCCGACCCACGGCGTCGCAGTGCTCGGGGCCGACGACGTGCATCCGGGTGCGCACGACGTCCTCGACCCGACCGCCAGCGGCCCGCACGGCGTCGAGGGCGGCGTCGATCGCGGTCAGCGCCTGCGCGTGCGCGTCTCCCGGGTGCACGGGCGCGCCGTCCACCACCGCGGTGCACCCCGAGACCAGCACCCGCTCGGCCCCCGCGGGCACCACCACAGCGCGGGAGTACCCCACGACGTCCTCCCACGGCCCCCCGGAGGACAGGCGCCGCACGCTCAGCCCCGCCCCGCGACGTCCAGGGCCTGCGGCAGGGTGAACGCCCCGGCGTACAGCGCCTTGCCGACGATCGCGCCCTCGACGCCCGCGGGCACCAGGGCGCGCAGCGCCTGCAGGTCGGCGAGCGAGCTCACCCCCCCGGAGGCGACCACCGGCGCGGAGGTCACCGCGCACACCTGCGCGAGCAGCTCGGTGTTCGGGCCCCGCAGGGTGCCGTCCTTGGTGACGTCGGTGACCACGTAGCGGCTGCACCCGTCGGCGTCGAGGCGCGCGAGCACCTCCCACAGGTCGCCGCCGTCCTGCGTCCACCCCCGGGCCGCCAGGGTGGTGCCGCGGACGTCGAGGCCGACCGCCACCCGCTCGCCGTGCCGGGCGATGACCCCCGCGGTCCACTCCGGCTGCTCCAGGGCCGCGGTGCCCAGGTTCACCCGCGCGCACCCGGTGGCGAGCGCGCGCTCCAGGGAGGCGTCGTCGCGGATGCCGCCGGAGAGCTCCACGGCGACGTCGAGGCGCCCCACCACCTCGGCGAGCAGCTCGGTGTTCGCGCCGCGGCCGAAGGCGGCGTCGAGGTCGACCAGGTGCACCCACTCCGCGCCGCCGTCCTGCCAGGCCAGCGCGGCGTCCAGCGGCGCCCCGTAGGAGGTCTCGCTGCCCGCCTCGCCCTGCACCAGTCGCACCGCGCGCCCGTCGGCGACGTCGACGGCGGGCAGCAGCTGCAGGCGGGTGGCGTGGGGCGCGTCGAGCACTGCCCCATCCTGCCCGCTGGGCCGGCGCTGCCGCGTCAGCCGTACAGGCGCAGCACCCCACCGGTCATGGCCAGCACGGCGAGCACGGCGACGATGACCTGCACCCCGGTGCGAGCGCCCTGGGCGCGCAGGGAGAACGCCCCGCCGAGCAGCAGACCGCCGAGGCCCATGAGCAGGACGGTGAGGGTCACGGCGGGTTCACAGGAGGGTGCCGAGCCAGTTCTCCAGCAGGTGCGCGCCGGCGTCCCCGGACTTCTCGGGGTGGAACTGCGTCGCCGACAGCGGCCCGTTCTCCACCGCGGCGAGGAAGCGCGAGCCGTGCTCGGCCCACGTCAGCCGCGGTGGCACCAGGTGCCCCGGCGGTGGGACGCCCGGGACGTCGGCTGGGCCGGAGTCCATCTCCCAGCGCCTCACCCCGTACGAGTGCACGAAGTAGAAGCGCTCGCCCTCGACACCGGCGAACAGGGCGGTGCCCTCGGCGGGGCTCACCGTGTTCCACCCCATGTGCGGCACCACGGGTGCTTCGAGTCGCTCGACGGTGCCGGGCCACTCCCCCAGGCCCTCGCTGCGCCGCCCGTGCTCGACGCCGGTCTCGAACAGCACCTGCATGCCCACGCAGATGCCCAGCACCGGACGGCCCCCGGCGAGTCGGCGGCCGATGACCTCGCCGCCGCGCACCCGCCGCAGGGACTGCGTGACGGCCTCGAAGGCGCCCACCCCGGGGACGACGAGGCCGTCGGCGTCGGCAGCGGCGCGCGCGTCGGCGGTCAGGGTGACGTCGGCGCCGACCCGCTCGAGGGCGCGGACGGCGGAGCGCACGTTGCCGGAGCCGTAGTCGTAGACGACCACCGACGGGCGGCGGGCGGAGATGGGCACCGGACCAGGGTACGAGGGGTGGTCGGGGCCCGGTGCGGCGTGGCGGGTCGGACGGCCACCGGTGCCGGGGCGGGTCGGGATGCGGCACCGGAGCGGCGACGCGCCGGTGCAGCATCCCGGTTCGGGTGGGGCACGACGCCCGCCTACAGGGCACCCTTGGTGCTCGGCACCCCCACCACGCGCGGGTCGGGCGCGACCGCGGCGCGCAGCGCGCGCGCCACGGCCTTGAACTGCGCCTCGACGACGTGGTGGGGATCGCGCCCGCCCAGCACCCGCACGTGCAGCGCGATGTGGGCGTGGTGGGCGATCGACTCGAAGACGTGCCGGGTCAGGGACCCCGCGTAGGGCACCCCGCCGGCGCCCCCGCCGATCAGCACGTGCTCGAACCCCTCGGGCTCCCCGGTGTGCACCAGGTACGGGCGCCCGGAGACGTCGACGACGGCCTGCGCGAGGGCCTCGTCCAGCGGCACCAGGGCGTCGCCGAAGCGGGAGATGCCCGCCTTGTCACCCAGCGCCGCGCGCAGCGCCTGCCCGAGGCAGATCGCGACGTCCTCGACGGTGTGGTGGGCGTCGACCTCGACGTCGCCGGTGGCGCGCACGGTCAGGTCGAGCAGGGAGTGCTTGCCCAGCGCCGTGAGCATGTGGTCGTAGAACGCGACCCCGGTCGAGACCTCCACCGCCCCGGTGCCGTCGAGGTCGAGCTCGACCAGCACGGTGGACTCGCTCGTGGCGCGCTCGACGCGGGCGGTGCGCGGCATCAGGCACCCACCGGCGCCGCGGCGATGCCGCCAGGGGCCTCGGCGGCGGTCTCCTCCGCGGCGAGCACCTCGCGCAGCGCGGTGAGGAACGCGGTGGTCTCCTCCTCGGTGCCGGCGGTGACCCGCAGGTGCCCGGGCAGGCCGACGTCGCGCACCAGCACCCCGCGGTCCAGCAGCTGCTGCCAGGTGGTGGGGGCGTGCTCGAAGCCCGCGATCAGCACGAAGTTCGCGTCGGAGGGCACCGGGCGCAGCCCGAGCTCGGTCACCTCGTGCACGATCCGGTCGCGCTGGGCCTTCACGGCCTCCACGGTGGCCAGCAGCACGGGGGCGTGCGCCAGCGCCGCGCGCGCGGCGGCCTGCGTGAGGGACGAGAGGTGGTACGGCAGGCGCACCAGGCGCAGCGCGTCGACCACCGCGGGGTCCGCGGCCAGGTACCCCACGCGCGCGCCGGCGAGCGCGAAGGCCTTGCTCATGGTGCGGGTGACCACCAGGCGGGGGCGCCCTGGCAGCAGGCTGAGCGCTGAGGGGGTGCCGGGGCGGGCGAACTCGGCGTAGGCCTCGTCGACGACGACCACCCCGGACGTCGCGGAGCACGCCGCCTCCACCACGTCCAGGCCGAGCGCGGTGCCGGTGGGGTTGTTCGGGGAGGTCAGGAACACCACGTCCGCCCCTGAGGTCCCCGTGGCGCGCACGCGCTCGGCGACCTCGAACGGGTCGAGGGTGAAGTCCGCCCGGCGCCCGCCGTCGACCCAGGCGGTGCCGGAGGTGGCGCTGATGATCGGGTGCATGGAGTACGAGGGGGTGAAGCCCAGCGCGGTGCGCCCCGGGCCGCCGAAGGCGTGCAGCAGCTGCTGGAGCACCTCGTTGGAGCCGTTCGCGGCCCACACGCCCTCCACGGGCACCCGGTGACCGGTGGTGGAGGTGAGGTACCGGGCGAGGTCGGTGCGCAGCGCGAGGGCCTCGCGGTCGGGGTAGCGGTTGAGGCCCGGCGCCTCGGCGCGCACCGCTTCGACGATGGCCTCGACGACCTCCGGCGGGGTGGGATGGGTGTTCTCGTTGACGTTCAGCGCCACCGGCACGCTCAGCTGCGGGGCGCCGTAGGGGCGCTGCCCGCGCAGGTCGTCGCGCAGCGGAAGGTCCTCGAGGCGGGTCACGCCCCGAGGGTAGGGCGACCTCGGCACCGCCTCCCGTGGCACCGGCCGAGGTGGCGGGGACCCGGTGACAGCAGCGGCGATGTGGGAGACACTCCCCGTGACCTGACCATCGCCGTCCTCACCGCCGAGGACCGAGGAGGACCACGCCATGGCCCGCACCACCCCGGACGCCACCACCCCGCGGGCCGCGCGCCGCGAGCGCACGCACCTGCTGTACATCGCGGTGATCATCGCCGTGGTCGCCGGCGCGCTGGTCGGCGGGTTCTTCCCCGCCCTCGGGGTGGCGCTCAAGCCCCTCGGCGACGGCTTCGTCGACCTCATCCAGATGATGATCTCCCCGGTGATCTTCTGCACCATCGTCCTGGGGATCGGCGCGATCCGACAGGCCTCGCAGGTGGGACGCGTGGGCGGGCTGGCGCTCGGCTACTTCATCGCCATGTCGACCTTCGCCCTGGCCATCGGGCTGGTCGTCGGCAACCTCGTGCAGCCCGGCGCGGGCATCGGGGACTTCACCCCCTACGAGGTGGCCGCGCCGGCCGAGGACGAGGGGAGCTCCGGCACCGCCGGCTTCATCCTCGGGATCATCCCGACGACGCTGGTCTCACCGCTGGTCGGCGAGTCGGTGCTCTCCACCCTGTTCGTCGCGCTGCTCATCGGCTTCGCCATCCAGGGCCTCGGGGCGACCGGGCAGACCGCGCTGCGCGGCATCGCGGTCTTCCAGCGCGTGGTCTTCAAGGTGCTGGCCATGATCATGTGGGTGGCGCCGCTCGGGGCGTTCGGCGCGATCGCCGCCGTCGTCGGCCAGACGGGCTGGGGCGCGCTGGCCGACCTGGCGCTGCTCATGGTCGCGTTCTACGTGACGTGCGCGATCTTCGTCTTCGTGGTGCTCGGGGCGCTGCTGAGGGCGGTGACCGGGGTCAACATCTGGCACCTGCTGAAGTACCTGGGGCGCGAGTACCTGCTCATCGTCTCCACGTCGTCGTCCGAGACCGCGCTGCCCCGCCTCATCGCCAAGATGGAGCACCTCGGCGTCTCCCGGCCCGTGGTCGGCATCGTCGTGCCGACCGGGTACTCCTTCAACCTCGACGGCACCGCCATCTACCTGACCATGGCGTCGCTGTTCATCGCCGAGGCCACCGGGCAGCCGCTGGCCATCGGTGAGCAGATCAGCCTCCTTGTCTTCATGATCATCGCCTCGAAGGGTGCCGCCGGTGTGACGGGCGCGGGCCTCGCCACCCTGGCCGGTGGGCTGCAGAGCCACCGGCCGGAGCTGGTCGAGGGCATCGGCCTCATCGTGGGCATCGACCGCTTCATGTCCGAGGCCCGGGCGGTGACGAACTTCTCCGGCAACGCCGTGGCCACCCTGCTCATCGGCCACTGGGTCAAGGAGCTCGACCGCGACCGGATGGGCCGGGTGCTCGCCGGCGACGAACCGTTCGACGAGGCCGTGATGGTCGACGACGGGCACGGGAGCTCCGGCGCCGACCCCGAGCTCGTCGCGCGCGCCGAGGCCGCCGACGCCCGGGTCGGCACGGCGCCCGCCGGCGCCGACGGGTCGGACGCCGTGCGGTCGGGCGCCACCCGGATGTGATCCCCCGGGGACGCTGCCGCTAGTCCGCGGCGAGCGCCCTCAGCACGTCCATCCTCGACGCGCGCAGCGCCGGCAGCACCGCGGCGACCACTCCGACGAGCCCGGCGACGACCACGATGCCCACCAGCGTGGCCACCGGCACGGACAGCACCTCCAGCCCCTGGCCCGACAGGATCCTCTGCAGCGCCAGGCCGAAGGCCAGGCCCAGCGCGGTGCCCAGCACGGCCCCGAAGACGGCGGTGCAGACCGACTCCACGGTGATCATCCGGCGCAGCTGCCCGCGGGTGAGCCCCACGGCGCGCAGCAGGCCGATCTCGCGGGTCCGCTCGACCACCGACAGGGCCAGGGTGTTGACGATGCCGACGATCGCGATGACCACCGACAGGCCCAGGAGCGCGTAGATGATGCCGAGGATCTGGTCGATCTGCGCGGTCTGCTCGCCGACGTACTCCTCGCGGTCGAGCACGGAGACGACCGCGAAGGGTGCGACGAGCTCGGTCAGCTCCCCGCGCAGCGCCGTGAGGTCGGCGCCGGGCGCGGCCTTGACGTAGGCGGCGGCCTGGCCGCGCTGAGCCGCCGGCACGGCGGCGTCGTACAGGGAGACGTCGACGAGCGCCCCGTAGGTCAGCGCGTTCGCGTCGGCGTACACGGCCGCGACGCGAGCCTCCCGCGCGGGCAGCTGCCCGGCGGCGAGGCTCACGGTGTCGCCGACCACCACCCCCGCGTCGCCCGCGGTGCCCTCCGTCAGGGCGACGGTGTCCGGGCCGAGGTCGGCGAGGTCGCCGGCGACCACGTCGACGGTGATGTTGTCGGCCAGCGCGACGGGGTCCACGGCACCCGCGAAGACCTGCGCCTCCCCCAGGGTGAGCGGCAGGGCCGCGACGGAGGCGACGGACGCGACGTCGTCCAGGCCCGCCGCGCCCTCGCCCACGCTGGCCGGGAAGGGGGTCTGCCCGACGCCGGCGAGCACGTAGTCCGACTCCAGGCCGGACTCGACGAGGTCCTCGATGGACGCCGACGTCGACGAGGCGAGGATCGAGACGGCCGCGACGAGCGCGAGCCCGACCATCAGGGCGCTCGCGGTGGCCGCGGTGCGGCGGGGGTTGCGAAGCACGTTCTCGCGCGCCAGGCGCCCGACCACCCCGGGCAGGGCCACCGCGGGCGCGGCGAGCACCCGCACGACGGGCCCGGCGAGGAACGGCGCCGCACCCACGACGGCGAGCACCGCGGCGAGCGCCGCCCCGCCCACCAGGGCGCCGCGGTTCGCCTCCCCGGCGATGCCCGCCGCGCCGAGGGCCACGGCGGCGACGGCCAGGACCGCGGCCACGACGCCGCGGCGGCGCAGCGAGCTCTCGGGCAGGGCGATGTCGTCGCGCATCGCCGCGACGGGCGCGGTGCGGGAGGCCCGCAGCGCCGGCGCCACCGCGGAGAGCAGGGTGACCAGCACGCCCACGGCCAGCGCCGCCACCACGGTGCGCGGGGCCACCGGCAGGCCCCCGGAGAACTCGAAGCCGACGGTGGCGCTCAGCACGGTCTGCAGGAGGGCGGCGAGCCCCACGCCGACCCCGAGGCCCAGCAGGCCGCCGAGCAGGCCGACGACGGCGGCCTCCCCGAGCACGGAGCCGAGCACCTGGTTGCGGTTCGCGCCGAGCGCGCGCAGCAGCGCCAGCTCCCGGGTGCGCTGGGCGACGAGCATCGAGAAGGTGTTCGCGATGATGAAGCCGCCGACGAACAGCGCGACGGCGGCGAAGACGAGCAGGAAGGTGTTGACGAAGCCCAGCGCCCCGGACAGCGCCTCCTGCTGCTCGGCGGTGCTCGCCTCGCCGGTGACGGCCTCCGCGCCGTCGGGGAGGACGGCGGTGACCGCCTCCCGCAGCTGCTCCTGGGTGGTGCCCTCCTCCGCGGTGAGGGAGAAGGTGCCCACGGTGCCGTCGGGGGAGAACAGCTGCGTGGCGCTCGCCTCGTCGATGACGACCAGGGTCGCGCCGGCCAGCGCCGCGCCGTAGGAGACCTCCCCCACCACCTCGACATCGCGGGGCGCCGGACCGACGACGACCCGGGTGCGGTCACCGATCGTCAGACCCGAGCGCGCCAGGGTGGACGTCTCCACGGCCACCTCGTCGGCCGCGGTCGGCCCTCGCCCGTCGACGACGGTCAGCGCCGGGTCGTCCTCGCGGTAGGCGAACCCGAACGCCGGTGCCTGCCCGCCGCCGCTGACCGCGGTGCCGTCGGCGCCGACGAGCAGGGCCGTGCCGGACAGGTCGGCGCTGGCGCGCGCGACGCCGTCCACCGCGGCCAGGTCGTC
Source organism: uncultured Quadrisphaera sp. (assembly GCA_964242735.1). GTDB lineage: Bacteria > Actinomycetota > Actinomycetes > Actinomycetales > Quadrisphaeraceae > CADCUY01. The sequence goes on from CAXTAK010000002.1 coordinate 44,472, forward strand.
CACGAGGTCGCCCGGCAGCGGTGGCCGGTTGCCGCCGAACGGGCCGGTGACGGCGGCGTCCTCGCCCTCGGGGAGCGCGCCGCGCACCACGACGTCGGTGCCCGCGGTGCCTGCGGAGAAGATCTGGCTGAACGTGCGCTCGATGCTGTCGGTGAGCACGAAGGTGCCCGCCACGAACGCGGTGCCCAGCATCACGGCCAGCGCTGTGAGCAGGAAGCGCCCGAGGTGCCCGCGGACCCCCTTGAGGGTGAGGCGCAGCATCAGCGGCCGGTGCTGGTCGCGGTGGAGCTGGTCGGGGTGCGGCTGGCGCGGGCCGAGGCCGTCTCGAAGCCGCGCATGCGGTCCAGGACCGCGTCGGCGCTGGCCCCGCGCATCTCGTCGACGACCCGGCCGTCGGCGAGGAAGATCACGCGGTCCGCGTACCCGGCGGCGGTGGCGTCGTGGGTCACCATCACCACGCTCTGGCCGAACTCGTCGACGCTGCGTCGCAGGAAGCCCAGCACCTCGGCGCCGGACTTCGAGTCGAGGTTCCCGGTGGGCTCGTCGGCGAAGACCATCGTGGGCCGGCTCACCAGGGCGCGGGCGCACGCCACGCGCTGCTGCTGGCCGCCGGAGAGCTCCTTGGGCCGGTGCCCGAGCCTGTCGCGCAGGCCCACCGTCTCGACGACGAGGTCGAACCAGGCGCGGTCGACCTTCGTGCCCGCGATGTCCAGGGGCAGGGTGATGTTCTCCGCCGCCGTCAGGGTGGGCACGAGGTTGAAGGACTGGAAGACGAAGCCGATGCGCTCGCGGCGCAGCTTGGTCAGCGCCGTGTCGGAGAGGCCGTCGACGTCGGTGCCGTCGAGCACGACGCGCCCGGAGGTGGGCTTGTCGAGCACGGCCATGCAGTGCATGAGCGTCGACTTGCCGGACCCCGACGGCCCCATGATCGCGGTGAGCCTGCCCCGCTCGAGGTCGACGGTGACCCCGTCGAGGGCCCGCACCTCGGCGTCCCCGCGCCCGTAGGTCTTGACCAGGTCGGTGGCGCTGGCCACGGCCGGCGGTGATTGCTGCACGGTTCCTGAGCCTACGGCGGGGTGGGGACGGCGGCTCGGGGCTCTCAGGCCAGGCTCAGGTGGGGGCCCAGCTCACCCCACGCCCAGCAGGGCCCGCACGGGGGTGATGCCGAAGTAGACGACGAACAGCGCGGCGACCACCCACAGCAGGGGGTGCACCGCGCGGGCCCGGCCGGCGACTGCCGCGATGAGCACGTAGGAGACGAAGCCGGCGCCGATGCCGTTGGTGATGGAGTACGTGAAGGGCATCACCACGATCGTCAGGAACGCGGGGATGGCCAGGCGGTAGTCGGTGAAGTCGATGTTCCGGATCTGGGTGAGGAGCAGGAACCCGACGATCACCAGCGCCGGGGTGGCCGCCTCGAAGGGGATCACCTGCACCAGGGGGGTGAGGAACACCGCGAGCAGGAACAGCACCCCGGTGACGACGCTGGCCAACCCCGTGCGCGCCCCCTCGCCCACGCCCGCCGCGGACTCGATGTAGCTGGTGTTGCTCGACGTCGACGCCAGGCCTCCGGCGACGGCGGCCAGGGAGTCCACCAGCAGCACCCGCTCGACGCCGGGCAGCTCGCCGCGCTCGTCGAGCAGTCCCGCCTCGGCGCCGACGCCGACGGCGGTGCCCATGGTGTCGAAGAAGTCCGCGAGCATCAGGGTGAAGACCAGCAGCAGCGCCGCGACGACGGAGACCCGCGAGAACGCGCCGAACAGGCTCACCTGGCCGAGCAGGGACAGGTCGGGGGCGCTGACCAGGGCGTCGGGCAGCGCGGGCACCACCAGGGCCCACCCGACCGGGTTCGGGTCGGCGTCGGGCCCGGTGGAGCGCGGCCCCACGGAGAACACCGCCTCGAGCGCGATGGCGAGCACCGTGGCCGCGAGGATGCCGATGAGGATGGCGCCGCGCACCCGCCGGGCGACGAGCACCGCGGTCAGCAGCAGCCCGGCGACGAAGACCACCGTGGGCCACCCGCGCAGGGCGCCGCCGACGCCGAGCTCCAGGGGCACCGCGGCGCCGGCCGGTGTGCGCACGAAGCCGGCGTCGACGAAGCCGATGAGGGCGATGAACAGGCCGATGCCCACGCTGATGGCGGTCTTGAGCTGGGTGGGGATGGCGTGGAAGACCGCGGTGCGCAGCCCCGTGAGGACCAGGACGGTGATGATCAGGCCCTCGAGGACCACCAGGCCCATCGCGTCGGCCCAGCTCATCTGCGAGGCGATGCCGAAGGTGACGAAGGCGTTCAGGCCCAACCCGGCGGCGAGCGCCAGCGGCATGCGGCCCACCACGCCCATGAGGATCGTCATCACCCCGGCGACCAGCGCCGTGGCGGCGGCGATCGCGGGGATGCCGAGCACGCGCCCGTCCGCGTCGGCGGCGGTGCCGACGATCAGGGGGTTGAGGACGACGATGTAGGCCATCGTGAAGAAGGTCGCCACGCCGCCGCGCACCTCGCGCGCCGCGGTGGACCCGCGGGCGGTGATGGAGAAGTACCGGTCGAGGCCACCGACGGCGCGGCCGGCGCGGCCATCACGCCCGGGTCGGCCCTGGGGAACGCCCGGGCCGTCGGTGGTGGACGTGGTGTGTGACATGGGGGGTCCTCGGCGGGGTCGTGGCGGGGGCGGGCAGCGGGCAGCATCCCAGGCGCGGGGCCGCGGTGGGGGACGCGCCGACGAGCTGGGCCCACCGGCGCGACCCTCAGCGTCCCCACGGGCCCGACCCCCCGCGAGCGGTGGGCTGAGCACGGCTGATCTTCGTGAGATGGACGCACTCGGTGACGCTGGGTAGGTTCAGCGCTGTCCCGTCGTCGAGGCCGCGCAGCGCTGCGAGGCCGAGGAGCTCACCATGACCGCCCGTCCCCCGTCCACGCACTCGCGGCGGCTCCCCCGGCGCGCGACGCCCGCCCGGTGGCTCGCCGCGGTGTGCGCCGCGCCACTGGCGGTCGGCGTCATCCCCTCCGCCGCGGCGGACCACACGCCGACCCCGACGTCGGTGGTGCTCGTCGGCAGCCTGCAGTCCGAGGCCGGCTGCCCCGGTGACTGGCAGACCGACTGCCTCCAGACCACGCTGGTCCCGGTGACCGGCTCGCCCGGCGTCTACCAGGGCACCGTCGACGTGCCCGCCGGGGACTACGAGTACAAGGTCGCCCTCAACGGGTCCTTCGCCGAGAACTACGGCGCCGGCGGGGCGGCAGGAGGCGCCAACATCGCCGTCACCGCACCCGGTGGGCCTGTGACGTTCACCTACGACCACTCCTCGCACGTCATCTCCGACAGCGTGCCGGACCGGGTGGGGGCCACCGCCGCCGCGCACTGGCTCGCGACCGACACCATCGCGTGGGACCTGCCCGACCCGGCCGCCGGCACCACCCACCGGCTGTACACCGCGCCCGACGGCGGCCTCGAGGTCGTCGACGGGGCGGTCACCGGCGGCACCGCCGTCGAGCTGAACCGCGACGCCGCGGGGCTGGGCGCGGCGCTGGCCGCGGAGTTCCCCCACCTCGCCGCCTACGACGCGCTGCGCCTGCCGGCCTCCGCCGCCGGTCGCGCCGCGGAGCTGCTGAAGGGCCAGCTGGCCGTGGCCACGCTCGACGCCGCGGGCAGGGTCACCGCCGTGACCGGCGTCCAGGTCCCCGGGGTGATCGACGACCTGTACGCCGGTGCCGCCGACGACGAGCTCGGGCTGCGGTGGACCGGGCAGGTCCCGCGCCTGGCGCTGTGGGCGCCCACCGCGCGCAGCGTCACCGTGCGCGTCTACGCCCGCGGCGCCGCGAGCACCGACGCGCCGGTGGCGATCGAGCCGATGAAGGCCGGGAAGGACGGCGTGTGGTCGGCCGGCGGGAGGAAGGACTGGAAGGGCGCGTCGTACCTCTACGAGGTGGAGGTCTTCGCCCCCGAGACCGGGGCCGTGGAGCGCAACCTGGTCACCGACCCCTACAGCGTGGGCCTGACCACGAACTCCGAGCGCAGCCTGTTCGTCGACCTCGACGACGCGACGCTCGCCCCCCGGGGCTGGTCGGGCCTCGTCAAGCCCGCGCTGGCGAAGCAGGAGGAGCTGTCGATCTACGAGCTGCACCTGCGGGACTTCTCCATCACCGACACCACCGTGCCGGCCGCCCGGCGCGGCACCTACCTGGCGTTCACCGACCCGAGCACCGCGGGCATGCGCCACCTCGGCGAGCTCGCCGATGCCGGGCTGAACGCCGTCCACCTCCTGCCGGTCAACGACATCGCGACCATCGAGGAGGTGGCCTCCGCACGGCGTGAGCCGGCGTGCGACCTGCCCTCGTACGCGCCGGACAGCGACCAGCAGCAGGCGTGCGTGGCGGCCACGGCCATCGACGACGGCTACAACTGGGGCTACGACCCGCTGCACCACACCACCCCCGAGGGCTCGTACTCCACGAACCCCGCGGACGCCACGAGGACCCGGGAGTTCCGCGCGATGGTCGCCGGGCTGAACGGCACCGGGCTGCGGGTGATCCAGGACGTGGTCTACAACCACACCTCCAGCGCCGGGCAGGCCGGGGAGAACGACCTCGACCGCATCGTGCCCGGGTACTACCACCGCCTGGACCCCACCACCGGCGCGGTGGAGACCTCCACGTGCTGCCCGAACACCGCCACCGAGCACACCATGATGGGCAAGCTGGTGGTGGACTCGATGGTCACCCTGGCGAAGACCTACAAGCTGGACGGGTTCCGCTTCGACCTCATGGGCCACCACCCGAAGCAGAACATCCTCGACGTGCGGGCCGCCCTCGACGCGCTGACCCTGGCGGAGGACGGCGTCGACGGCAAGGGCATCTCGATCTACGGCGAGGGCTGGGACTTCGGTGAGGTCGCCGGCGGCGCCCGCTTCGTGCAGGCGACGCAGGCGAACATGGCCGGCACCGGCATCGGCACCTTCAACGACCGCGTCCGCGACGCCGTCCGCGGTGGCACCGTGCTCGACGAGGACCCGCGCGAGCAGGGCTTCGGCAGCGGGCTGTTCACCGACCCCAGCGGCGCGGCGATCAACGGCACCACCGCGGAGCAGAGGGAGCAGCTGCTGCTCGCGCAGGACCAGATCAAGGTGGGCCTGACGGGCAACCTGGAGGACTACACCTTCACCGACCGCACCGGGGCGACCGTGCGCGGCTCCCAGGTGCCCTACGGCCCGACCCCGCTGCCCGCCGGGTACACCGCCGACCCGCAGGAGGCCGTGAACTACGTCGAGGCCCACGACAACCTCACCCTGTACGACGCGCTGGCGTTCAAGCTGCCCCAGGGCACCTCGATGGCCGACCGGGTGCGGATGCACGTCCTGTCGCTGAGCGTCCCGACGTTCGGGCAGGGCATCAACTTCTGGCACGCCGGCGCCGACACGCTGCGCAGCAAGTCCCTGGACGACAACAGCTACGACTCCGGTGACTGGTTCAACGTGCTCGACCACACCGGCACGATCAACGGCTTCGGCCGGGGGCTGCCGCCGGAGGCCGACAACGGTGACGTGTGGCCCATCGCGGCGCCGCTGCTCGCCGACCCGGCCCTGCGCCCGAGCCCGGCGGACATCGCCTCGGCCCGCGCGCAGGCCACGGGGCTGCTGGCGATCCGCGAGAGCAGCCCGCTGTTCACCCTCGGCACCGCCGCCGCGGTGCAGGAGCGGGTGTCCTTCCCGGTCGGGGGGCCCGCCCAGACCCCGGGCGTGGTCGTCATGCGCCTCGACGACGCTGCCGGCACCGACCTCGACCCGGCGCGGGAGGGGCTCGTGGTGGTGTTCAACGCCTCCGACGAGGCGACCACCCAGGTGGTGGCGGGCACCGCGGGCCGCGCGCACACGCTGCACCCGGTGCAGGCCGGGGGCGTCGACGCGGTCGTGAAGACCGCCACCCACGACAGCGCGAGCGGGGCGTTCACCGTGCCGGCGCGGACCGTGGCGGTGTTCCAGGCGCGCTGAGCCCGTCCGCGGACAGGTGCGGCGGGGGTCGGCGGCAGGTGCCGTCGGCCCCTCGCCGTGGTCGGTGCGGGGCTGCGGTGCGCACCCGCTGTCACTAGCGTGGCGCGATGGCGACGACGGCCCGCCCGACGCACCTCGCGCTGCCCGACGAGCTCCTGCTCCTCGCGCTCGACGACACCACCGGACGCCGGGCGCGCGCCACCGAGCTGGAGCCGGGCCTGGCGGGGGCGGTGCTGCTGGACCTCGCCCTCCGGCGGCGCATCGACGTCGTGGAGGACGGGGTCGTCGTGATCGACCCCTCCCCCACGGGCGACGCGGTGCTCGACGCCCTCCTCGCCCGGATCACCGCGGGACGCCGTCGGCGGTCGGCGAAGCACTGGGTGTCAGCGGGGCAGAAGAGCCTGCGGGCGGCGGTCACCGACCGGCTCGTCGCGTCCGGGGCCCTGCGGCGCGAGGAGCGCCGGGTGCTCGGCCTCCGGTTCACCCGCCACCTCGCCGGTGACCCCGCGCCCGGGGCGGCCGTCCGCGCGCGGCTGGTCGCTGCGTCCGGCAGGTCGGGGAGCCCGACGACCGCACCGCGGCGCTGGCGGCGCTGGTGCACGTGACGGGCCTGCAGCAGGCGGCGCTCCCCCAGGGCCCGAGGGCGCAGCGCCGCGCCACCAGGGCCCGTCTGCCGCCTGCTCCGGTCCCCCAGCCCCCGACAGAGCCCGACCCCCACCCCGAGGAGACCCCGTGCCCCACTTCGTCGCCACGTACCGCTACGCCGCCGGCTCCGACGCCGCGCGCGACGCCATCCGCCCCGCCCACCGCGCCTACCTGGACGACCTCGACGCCCTGCTGCTCTCCGGCCCCACGGACGACCCCGAGGCACCGGGCGCGGTGCTGGTCTTCGAGGCGGAGTCCGCGCACGCCGTGGAGGAGCTGCTGGTCGAGGACCCCTTCGCCACGGCGGGCGGGATCATCGCCGGGCACTCCGTCGTGGGGTGGACGGTCGTCACCGGGCGGGCGCGCGACCGGCTGGGGTGAGGGGCGGGCCGCCCCTCACGCGTCGTCCGGCAGGAGGTGGAGGATGATCATGGGCTCGCGCCCGCTCCACGGGCGGAGGACTGGTCCTCGCCCGTGATCATCGCGCGGGTGCGGGACCCCCTCACCGCCTGAACCGCGCCTCCACCGCTGCGCCGTGGGCGGGCAGGTCCTCGGCCCCGGCGAGGGCCACGACGTGCGGCGCGACGTCAGCGAGCGCCTGCCGGCTGTAGTCGACGACGTGGATGCCGCGCAGGAAGGTCTGCACGCCCAACCCCGAGGAGTGCGCGCTCGTGCCGCCCGTGGGCAGCACGTGGTTGCTCCCCGCGCAGTAGTCCCCCAGCGAGACCGGGGAGTGCGCCCCGACGAAGACCGCCCCCGCGTTGGTGACCCTGGCGGCGACGGCCGCGGCGTCCGCCGTCTGCACCTCCAGGTGCTCCGCGCCGTACGCGTCGACGACAGCCAGCCCGGCGTCGACGTCGTCGACGAGCACCACCACCGATTGGACGCCGCCCAGCGCGGTGGCGACCCGCTCGGCGTGCTTGGCGGCGGCGACCAGGGGCCCCAGCACGAGGTCGACCGCGTCGGCCAGCTCGGTCGAGTCCGTGACCAGCACGGCCGCCGCCATCGGGTCGTGCTCGGCCTGGCTCACCAGGTCCGCCGCGACCAGCTCCGGGTCGGCGGTGGCGTCGGCGAGGACGGCGATCTCGGTCGGCCCGGCCTCGGAGTCGATGCCGACGACCCCGCGCAGCAAGCGCTTGGCCGCGGCGACGTAGACGTTGCCGGGCCCGGTCACCACGTCGACGGGCGGGCACGCCTGTGTGCCGTCGTCCTCGCGGGCCCCCAGGGCGAGCATCGCCACGGCCTGCGCGCCGCCGGCGGCGTAGACCTCGTCGACACCCAGCAGGGCGCACGCGGCGAGGATCACCGGGTGCGGGAGGCCGCCGTGCTCGCGCTGCGGGGGGGTGGTGACGGCGATGGAACCGACCCCGGCGACCTGGGCGGGGACGACGTTCATCACCACCGAGCTCGGGTACACCGCGAGCCCGCCGGGCACGTACAGGCCGACCCGCGCCACCGGCACGAAGCGCTCGGTGACCGTGCCGCCGGGCACCACGGTGGTGGTGACGTCGGTGCGGCGCTGGTCGGCGTGCACCCGGCGCGACCGGTGGATGCACTCCTCCAGTGCGGCGCGCACGGCCGGGTCCAGGGCCTCCAGCGCGGCGGCGAGCGCCGCGGCCGGCACCGCGAGGGCCCCGATCCGCACGCCGTCGAAGCGCTCCCCCGCGTCGCGCACCGCCTCGGCACCCCGGGCGCGGACGTCGTCGACGACCGGGCGCACCAGCGCCACCGCCGCCTCGACGTCGACGGCGCCTCGCGGCAGCGCGGTGCGCAGCTCCCAGCGGTCGAGGGCCGTGCCCCGCAGGTCGAGGCGGCGCAGCGCGGTGATCACGCCTCCAGGGTAGGTGGGACCGCGTCCAGGGCGGCGAGCACCTGATCACGGGTGGGACCCGGCGCGTCGGAGCGGGGTGTCGCTGCGAGCCGCGCGTCGGTCGAGCGGCCGTGCGGCAGGTGGGCGTCCAGCCGCGTCATGCCCACGGTGCACACCCGCCCGCGCGGCGACGGAGCGCCGGCCGTCACTCGGACCAGCACTCAGGCCGGCACGACCCCCGGCGTCCCCGCGGCGGTCGCGAACCTCGCCGTGGTCGTCACCGGCTGGGTGCGCGTGGTGATGGTCGGCACGGTGCGAGCCTCGGTCACCCACCGCTCGCGGGTGACGTCGCAGCGCAGGTAACCGCGCAGCGAGCCGTCGAAGTACTTCACGTGCGGGTTCAGCGTGGGGTTCGCGGCCTTGATGGGGGCGTCGAAGGCGATCGGGAAGTCGGAGCTGATCGACGTCGCGACGTACTCGCTGGCCACGGTGGCGCTCGCGGGGTCGTCGAAGTCGAGCTTGAGGTCGCTGAACCAGCTGGAGTGGATGTCACCCGTCAGCACGATCGGGTTCACGATCCGCGCCTGGTCGAGGAACCCCAGGAGCCGGGCGCGCGCGGGCTGGTACCCGTCCCACTGGTCGAGGTTCGCGGTGAACCGCTCACCGTCGGCGTCGGGGGTGGCGGCGGGGAAGCGCGTGCGGGCCATCAGGGTCTGCTGCGCCATGACGTTCCACACCGCGGACGACGAGGTCAGCCCGTCGCGCAGCCACTGCTCCTGCGGGTCACCGGTCATGGTGCCGCCGGTGTTCTCGCGCCCGAGGCGCTCGGGGCCGAAGGCGCCGGGCTGGTCGGTGCGGTACTGGCGGGTGTCGAGGACGTTGATCCGCGCCAGGTCCCCGAGGTCGAAGCGCCGGTAGATCTGGTAGTCCGGTGAGCCGCGGGTGGGCACCGGGCGCAGCGGCAGGTGCTCGTAGTAGGCCTGGTAGGAGGCGGCGCGCTGGGCGAGCGCCTGCTCGACGCTCTGGCGCGCCGGGCCGACGTCACCGGCCTCGTCGATGTCGTCGGCGTAGTCGTTCTCCGTCTCGTGGTCGTCCCACGTGAGGATCCACGGGGCGGAGGCGTGCGCGGCCTGCAGGGACGGGTCGGTCTTGTACAGGGCGTGGCGGTCGCGGTAGTCGGCGAGGGTGACGAGCTGGTCGAGCCCCGGCGTCTGCGGGGGGTTGTGCTGGCGGTCGGGGTAGGCGCTGAGCGGGTCGTACTCGTAGATGTAGTCCCCGAGGTGCACCACGACGTCGAAGCGCTCCGCGGCCACGCCGTCGAAGGCCGGCCAGTACCCGTTCTGCCAGTCCTGGCAGTTGACGACACCGAGGTGCAGGCGGTCGGGGCGGCTCCCGGCGGCCGGCGCGGTGCGGGTGCGCCCGACGGGGCTGAGGTGGGCGTCGGCGCGGAAGCGGTAGTAGTACTCCGTCGCGGGCGCCAGGCCGTGGACGTCGACGTGCACGGAGTGCGCCCACTCCGGGCGGGCGACGGTGTTCCCGGCGCGGACCACGCGGGTGAAGGCCTGGTCGGTGGCGACCTGCCAGCGCACGGGGATGGCGCGCTGGCCGAGGGAGGCGGCGTCGAAGGGGTCGCGCACCAGGCGGGTCCAGATGACGACGGCGCCGGGCAGCGGGTCACCGCTGGCCACGCCGAGCTGGAACGGCTCCCCGCGCATCCCCGCGGCGTGGGCGGTGCGGACGTCGGCCAGCGCCATCGCGGCGCTCCCACCGAGCGCCGCACCGCCGAGGAGGACCTGGCGGCGCCCGAGCGGCACCGACCCGATGCCCGCGGTGCTCCCGATGCCTGCGCTGCCTGCGCTCCGCCCGATGCCCAGAACACCCATGTCGACTCCTCCGCCGCCCGCCCGGCGACGACGCCGGCTGGGAGGAGCCGACCAGAGGGGGACGAACACGACGAGAACGCCGCGTGAGCAGTCGGCGCTGGCAGTCGGCGGAGGCAGCGCGCCTACCCTGGGGCCAGTGACACCCGGGTCGGCCGCACCTGACGCTGCTGCGGACCCCGCCGGACGCGCCCGCGGAGCGGTGCTCGTCGGCATCGCCATCGTGCTCACGGGCCTCAACCTGCGCACCGCCGTCACCAGCGTGGGCCCGGTCCTGGAGGAGATCAGCACCGGCCTGTCCCTCAGTTCCGGCGCCGCGGGCCTGGTCACCGCCCTGCCGGTGCTGAGCTTTGCCGTCATCGGCTTCGCCGGTCCCCCGCTGGCGGCCCGCTACCGCGACGGGCACGTGCTCGCCGCGGCGATGCTGCTGGTGGCCAGCGGCCTGGTGCTGCGCTCCCTGGCCGGGACGTTCGGGGTCTTCGTGGTCGGCACGGCGGTGGCCATGGGCGGCGGGGCCCTGGGCAACGTGCTGCTGCCGGGGCTGGTCAAGCGGTGGTTCCCCCACCGGACCGGGCTGCTGGTGGGCGCCTACAGCACGGCGATGGCCGTGGGCGCCGCCGCGGCCGCCGCGGCCAGCGCGCCGATCGCGGCGGCGGCCGGCGCCTCGGGGTGGCGGTGGGCGCTGGGCTGCTGGGCGGCGCTCGCGCTGGTGGCGGCGCTGCCCTGGCTGGCGGCGCCGCGGCTGCCCGGGTCCTCGCGCGCCGGCCACGTCCACGTGCGGGTGGGCGACCTGCGCCGCAGCCGCCTGGCGTGGACCCTGGCGGTGTTCTGCGGCATGCAGTCGCTGCAGGCGTACGTCATCCTCGGGTGGACCGCGCAGTACCTGCGCGACCAGGGGATGTCCGCGGCGTCGGCGGGGCTGCTGCTGGGCCTGAACACGCTCGTGGTCATCCCGCTGAGCGTCGTCGTCCCGCTGCTCGCCGTCCACCAGCACCTGCAGCGCCCGCTGCTGGTGACCTTCGTCGGCTGCCTGTTCGCGGGGTGGACGGGGATGCTCCTGGCCCCGCTGACCCTGACCTGGGTGTGGATGGTGCTGCTGGCCCTCGGCACCGGCAGCTTCGGGATGATCCTGACGATGCTGGGGCTGCGGACGCGCACCCCGGAGGCCACGGCGGCGCTGTCGACCACCACGCAGGGGGTCGGGTACGCGCTCGCCGTCACGGGCCCGCTCCTGGTCGGCATCACCCTGGAGGTCAGCGGTGGGTACACGGGGATGTTCGTGCTGGCCTACGCGACGATGGCCGTGATGGCCGTCACGGGGTGGTCGGCGTGCCGCGAGCGCTTCGTCGAGGACGAGCTGCGCGCACCCCGACCGGTGGGCGAGGCGCCCGGCACACTGGTGCCATGAGCCTCGACGTCCCCGCCCGCGCGCCGGGCGGAGCTGGCGCGGCCTCGCGCGCGCCGTCCCCGGCGAGCCGGGGGCCCGCACCGCGCCGGGGTGGGCCCGACGGCGAGGCGGGCGCGCTCGCCGCCCGCCTCGCGTCCGCCCTGGGGCCCGGCGGCGATCGCTGCGTCGACGCCTCCACCCGCCGCCGCGCGGAGTACACCACCGACGCCTCGAACTACCGGGTGGTGCCCCAGGTGGTGGCCTTCCCCCGCGACGCCGACGACGTGGTCGCCCTGGCCGCGACCTGCCGGGAGCTCGGGGTGCCGCTGACCAGCCGCGGCGGTGGCACGTCGGTGGCGGGCAACGCGATCGGGCCCGGCGTGGTGGTCGACCACAGCCGTCACCTCGGCGCGATCCTCGAGCTCGACACCGAGGCGGGGACCGCGCTGGTGCAGCCCGGCGTCGTCCTCGACGACCTGCAGCGCGCCGCGCACCCCTCCGGGTGGCGCTTCGGCCCCGACCCCTCCACGCACTCGCGCGCCACCCTCGGCGGGATGATCGGCAACGACGCCTGCGGTGCGCACGCCCTCGCCCACGGGCGCACCACCGCGAACGTCCTGGGCCTGGAGGTGCTCGACGGCGACGGGCGCCGCTGGCACACCGACGCCCCGCCGCCCGCCCTCGTCGCGGGGCTGCGCGGCGTCGCGGGCCAGCACCTCGCGCTGCTCCGCACCCGGTTCGGCACCTTCGGCCGCCAGGTCTCGGGGTACTCCCTGGAGGACCTGCTGCCCGAGCACAGCGCCTCCGGCACGCTGGACGGCGTCCGCCTCGCCCGGCTGCTGACCGGCTCGGAGGGCACGCTCGCCACCACGCTGGCGGCCCGGGTGCGGTTGGTGCGCGAGTCGCCGTCCACGGCCTTCGTGGTGCTCGGCTACCAGGACATGGCCGCCGCCGCCGATGGGACGCCGGGCCTGCTGCGGCACGCGCCGCTGGCGGTGGAGGGCATCGACCGGCGCCTGGTCGACGTGGTGCGCGCCAGGGGCCGGGCCGTCGCGGGGCTGCCGCGCGGTGAGGGGTGGCTGTTCGTGGAGGTCGGCGGCGCCGACGAGGGCGAGTCGACGGCGCGGGCGAGGGCCATGGTCGCCGACGCCCGGGCCGACGGGGCGCTGGACGGGGTGGTGGTGCCCAGCGCGGCGCAGGCCCGGGCGCTGTGGCGGATCCGCGAGGACGGCGCGGGGTTCGCGGGGCGCTCCCCCACGGGTGCCCCCGCATGGCCCGGGTGGGAGGACGCCGCGGTGCCACCGGCCGCGCTCGGCGCGTACCTGCGTGACTTCGAGGCGCTGATGGCCGGCCACGGCATCGACGGCCTCGCGTACGGGCACTTCGGGGACGGGTGCATCCACGTGCGCCTGGACCTGCCGCTGGACACCCCCGGGGGGCCCGCCGCGGCGCGGACCTTCCTCACCGACGCGGCCCGGCTGGTGGCCCGGCACGGCGGGTCGCTCTCGGGCGAGCACGGCGACGGGCGGGCGCGCAGCGAGCTGCTGCCGCTGATGTACCCGGCGGAGGCCATCACCGCCTTCGAGCAGGTCAAGGCCGTCTTCGACCCGCGCGACGTGCTGAACCCCGGCGTCCTGGTGCGACCCGCCCCCCTCGACGCGGACTTGCGGGTGCCCGAGGCGCGCACCGCGGTGACCATCGGACCGCGGCCGCCCGCCGGGTTGCAGTTCGCCTACCCCGACGACGCCGACGACCTCACCCGGGCCGCGCACCGGTGCGTGGGGGTGGGCAAGTGCCGCGCCGACAACGCGGCGTCCGGTGGGGTCATGTGCCCGTCGTACCTCGCGACGGGTGACGAGAAGGACTCCACGCGCGCCCGCGCCCGGTTGCTGCAGGAGATGGCGAACGGCGCGCTGGTCACCGAGGGGTGGCGCAGCGAGGAGGTGCTCGAGTCCCTCGACCTGTGCCTGTCGTGCAAGGGGTGCGCGGTGGACTGCCCCGCCGGGGTCGACATGGCGACGTACAAGGCGGAGTTCCTCGACCACCACTGGGCGGGGCGGCTGCGCCCGCGCAGCCACTACCTCTTGGGGTGGCTGCCGCGGTGGTCGCGCCTGGCCGCGCTGGCACCTCGGGCGGTCAACGCGGTGCTGGCCGTGCCGGGGGTGGCCGTGCTCGCGCGGGCGGCGGGCGGGGTCGACCAGCGCCGTCCGTTGCCGCGCTACGCGCCGCAGACGTTCCGCGGGTGGTTCGCGCGCCGGTCACCGGCCACCGCTGGAGACCGTGGGGGCCCCGCCACAGGGGCAGCCGCCGTGCCGGGACAGCCCGTGGTGCTGTGGGTCGACACCTTCACCGAGCACTTCGACCCCGCGGTGGGCCAGGCCGCGGTGCGGGTGCTGGAGCACCTCGGGTTCGCGGTCACGGTGACGCGCGAGCGGGTGTGCTGCGGGCTGACGTGGGTCTCCACCGGGCAGCTGGACGGCGCCAAGCGGCAGCTGCGGGCCAGCCTCGACGCGCTGGACTCGGCGACGGCGGCGGCGCTGGACCGGGCGGCCGGCGGCACGGGCGCTGCTGGCGACGGGGCCGACGTCCCGATCGTCGGCCTCGAACCGAGCTGCACCGCGCTGCTCCGAGAGGACGCCGCCCGGCTGCTGCCCGACGACCCCCGCGCCCGGGCGCTGCACGCGCGGGTGCGGACCGTCGCCGAGCTCATCGCGGAGCAGCGTCCCGACTGGGTCCCGCCGCGGCTCGACGGCGCCGACGGTGCCGGGCTCGCCGCCGTGGTCCAGCCGCACTGCCACCAGCACGCCGTGATGGGCTTCGGCCCGGACGAGGCGCTCATGCGGGCGGCCGGTCTCGCGCCGGAGGTGCTCGCGGGCTGCTGCGGGCTGGCCGGCAACTTCGGCGCGGAGCAGGGGCACTACGACGTGTCGGTGCAGGTGGCCGAGCACGCGCTGCTGCCTGCGCTGCGGCGGGCGCAGGCGGGCGCCGCTGACGTGCCCGTGATCGCCGACGGCTTCTCCTGCCGCACCCAGGCCTCCGACCTGGCCGGACGCCGCCCGGCGCACCTGGTGGAGCTGCTCGCGCGGGCGCTGCCCGGGGACGAGGCGCGCCCGGGCGAGCACGGACGTCGGCTGGGGCGCGCGAGCGCAGGGCGGCGCTCAGCGCCCGCGGGCGCCCCTGCCGCCCTGGAGGTGCCGGCCCCCGGGCATCCACGGGGGACGCAGACCGATCCCGCTGAGCAGTCCCGTGGCGAAGGCGATGAGGACGCCGGCGGTGCCGGTGGCCCCGACGGCCACCGGCCATGACGCGAGGGCGATGACATCGGCTGCGGCCCCCAGGACGGCGGAGACCGGGCCCGTCGCCTCGGCGGGGCGTCGCTCAGCTCCGGTGGCGCCGCCCCGGGTCGTGCCAGGATCGTCCGCTCGTGGCAGGTCGCCCGGCAGGGGGAGCGCGAGATCGGGAGGCCCGTCCGCTCCGATCGCGGAGTCGACCGCACCCGCGGGGCCCGCCGGGCCCTCCTCTGCGCCGAGATCACCCGGGTCGGAGGCGCTCGCCAGGGCCAGCACCTCGGTCACCACGGATGGCTCGACGGACAGCGGGTAGGTCAGCGGCGATGGGCTCGCCGCAGGAGCGTCGACGGACGGGGGCGCGAGGGACGGGGGCCCGATCTCCGGCCCTGGCGTCGCCACAGGGACGTCCACGGGTGGAGGGACGTCATCGGGCGGGGAGACGTCGACGGGCGGGGCGACGTCGGGCGGGGGCAGGACCACCGGCGGCTCGGCCACCGGCGGGTCCAGCACGGGCGGCGCGACGACCGGCGGGTGAGCCGGCGGGGGCACCACCACCGGCGGGAGGCTGACCGGGGGTCCGATCACGGGCGGGGCTAGGACCGGGGGCTGCCCCACCGGTGGTGCAGCCACGCTGAGGCCCTGCGTCCGCGTGGCCTGGGCGCCTTGTGCATCGGTGACCGTCAGAGTGACCTGGTACGTGCCCGCCAGCGCGTAGGCGTGGCTGACCACGGGGCCGTCACCGGCCCCACCGTCGCCGAAGTCCCAGGCGTGCGAGGTCAGCGGCCCGTCCGGGTCCTGCGAAGCCGACCCGTCCAGAGCGGCGGTCAGCTGGTCCACGACCGCGGTGAAGGCTGCCGACGGCGAGGAGTTGACCACCACCACGTGGCTCGTGCTGCTGCTGGCGCCCTCGCCGTCGGTGACCGTCAGCGTGACGGTGTAGCTCCCTGGCGCGGCGTAGGTGTGCGAGGCCGTCGGGCTCGGCGAGGGCACCGTGCGCCCGCCGTCCCCGAAGGTCCAGGCGTAGGCGACCACCGACCCCGGTGACGCATCGGAGGAGTCCGTGCCGTCCACCTCGACCCGCAGCTCGGTGGTGGTCCTGGCGAAGGCGGCCTCGGGCGGGTCGTTCACCACGACGCCCAGGGTCACGACGCCGGTCGCGCCCTGGTCGTCGGTGACCGTCAGCGTGACGGTGTAGGAGCCCGGCGCGGCGTAGGTGTGCGAGGCGGTCGGGCTCGGCGAGGGTGCCGTGCGCTCGCCGTCCCCGAAGTCCCACGCGTAGGCGACCACCGACCCCAGCGCCGCGTCCGAGGACCCGGTGCCGTCCACCTGCACGGCGAGATCGGTGGTGGTGGTGGTGAAGGACGCCGTGGGCGAGTAGTTGGCCACCACCTGCCGCACGGTGGACGCGACGGCGCCCCGGTCGTCGGTGACGGTCAGGGTCACGGGGTGACTCCCCGCCTGGGCGTAGACGTGCGATGCGGTGGAGGCGGGTGAGGACGGGCTGGTGGCGCCGTCCCCGAAGTCCCACGCGTACGAGGTGACCGAGCCGCCCGGGTCGGGATCGGCGGAGCTGGCGCCGTCGACGGTGAGCTCCAGGTCGCGGGTCGTCGTGGTGAAGGCCGGCGACGGCGCGGTGTTGACCGACACGTCCCGCGTCGTGGTGCTCGCGGCGCCCCGGTCGTCGGTGACGGTCAGGGTGATGCGGTGCTCCCCCGGCGCGGCGTAGGAGTGCGAGGCGGTGGGGCTCGGGGAGGCCGCGGTGGTGGTCCCGTCCCCGAAGTCCCACGCGTAGGTCGCCACCGCGCCGTCGGCGTCGGTGTCGGAGGACGCCCCGCCGTCGACGTCGACCCGCAGGCCGGTGACGGCCGTGGTGAAGGACGCCGACGGGGTGGCGTTGACCACGACCTGCCGGGTCGTGGACGTGGTGCCGCCCTCGTCGTCGGTGACGGTCAGCGTGACGTCGTAGCGGCCCGCCGTCGCGTAGGTGTGGGAGGCGGTGGGGCTCGGCGAGGCGGCGGCGCCCGTGGTGTCACCGAAGTCCCACGCGTAGGAGACCACCGAGCCGCCCGGGTCGGGGTCGGTGGAGCCGGCGCCGTCCAGGGCGACGGCCAGCTCGGTGACGTCCTCCGTGAAGGACGCGGACGGCGGCGTGCCGGGAGCGGTGCCGAGCTGGTGGTGCTCCTCGACGTCCACGCTGGCGAGCGCCCTGGGGTAGATCGCGACCTCGTCGATGGAACCCAGGAAGTCCCTGCTGCTGGCGCCGTCCCAGATGTTGTCGCCACCCACGCGCCAGTAGCCGGTGTAGCCGTCGGCGCTGGTCTCGGGACCGGACGCCGCGACCGCCCCGTCGACGTACAGCGCCCGCCCGCCCGGCCCGTGGACGGCGACGACGTGGTGCCAGTGCCCGTCGTTGTACGACGCCGTGGGCGGGGTGCCCTGCACGCCGCCGTTGAACACCCCGAAGACGAGCTTCCCGTCGTCGGTCATGTAGATCGCGCGGTCGTACTGCCCGCTGAGACCCGTCCGGTTGCCGCCGAACCCGATCAGGCGGCCGCCCGTGCTCATCCCCGGGTCGGTTCTGAACCACAGCTCGAGGGAGAACAGCTGCGGGTTCGTCTGGGCGGTGCGCGCGGTGACGATGTCGCCGCTGCCGTTGAGGAGGAGGCCCCTGGAACCCGGGCGGAGACCCGGGGAGCCCAGGACCGGGGTGCCCGAGTAGGTGCCGCCGAGGCCGACGGGCCCGCTGCTCGCGGCCCTGGTGCCGGTGGTCTCCGCGAACCGCCAGTAGGCGTCCGGGGCGTCGGCGTGGACAGCGGCCCCGTAACGGTCGTCGGGCGCCGCGGCCATCACCCGACCGCTGGCCCGGTAGTGCTCCCCGATCCGGTCGGCGCCCAGTGCGGTGGGGTAGACCGCCACCTCGTCGAGGTCGGCCGCCAGGGCGTCGGCGGTCGGCTCCGACGGGTACGCGCCGAAGGCTCCTCCGCCGACGCGCCACCACCCGGTGCGGGGCTCCGCGGACACCACGTCGGAGCGGCGGGCGACCTCGAGCCCGTCGGTGAACAGCACCATCCCGTCATCGCCGAGGGTCGCTGCCACGTGGTGCCAGGCGCCGTCGTCGAGGTCGGCGCGGCCCTCCAGCCGGCGGACCCGCCCGTCGTAGACCCCGAGGCCCAGCCGCCCGTCCGCCGTGAGGTACAGGTGGCGGTCACCGCCGTTGGGCCCCGTGTCGGAGCCCGAGGAACCGAGGATCCGGCCGCCCGCGGTCGAGGTCGTCCTGATCCACGCCTCCACGGTGAAGACCTGCGGTGCGGTCTCCCCCGGGCCACCGGTGTCGGTCCCGGTCCTCGTGCCTCCAGCGAAGGCGGCCGCCGTGTCGCCGGCCACCGCCCCCTGCGCGCCGAGGGCGACCGAGTCGTCGAGCGTGAGCGGGTGCGTCCCTGCGACCGCCTGGTCGGCGACGGTGGTGCCCGTGGTCTCACCGAACCGCCAGTACGAGCTCGGGGCGTCCTCCAGCACGACGTCGGCGTAGGACGTCGTGGACCCGGCGACCGGCTCGCTCGCCAGACCCACCGGGCTCATCGAGCCCTGCACCCCCAGGAGGGCGAGCAGCACCACGGCGATCTGCGGGCGCACCCCGGCGCGGCGGCGCCCCGCGTGCGCACCCGGACCCCTGCTCATCCCCGGGCATCGTCACGCGCTCGCCCGTTCTTGAGCAGCACCGGGTGAGGACCACCGATCAGGTGCGGGGCACCGCGGTGGGACGTTCGCCCTGGGCGTCACCACCGTGACAGCCCGATCGCACGAGGTCGCCCTAGACTGCCCCGCGTGCCACAGCGCCTGCCGCTCTTCCCCCTGCGGCAGGTGCTGGTGCCCGGTCTGGTGCTCCCGCTGAACATCTTCGAGCTCCGGTACCGCATGATGATCTCGGACCTGCTGGAGCGCCCTCCGCAGGAGCGCGCCTTCGGCGTGGTGGCCCTGCGGCAGGGGCGCGACGCCGGCACCGCCCACACCGCGTCCGCGCTCCACGCCGTCGGGTGCACCGCCCTGCTGCGCGAGCACGAGCAGATGCCGGACGGGCGCTTCGAGGTCGTCACGGCCGGAGCGGTGCGCTTCCGCCTGCACGAGGTGGACGAGAGCGCCGGCACTCCATACCTGACGGGCATCGTCAGTCCCCTCGACGAGCCCGAGACCCCCGAGCCCGGCACGGGCGGGGATGAGGCGCTGCCGCGGCTGACCGAGGACGTCGCCCGCCGGTGGAGCGCGTACCGCCGGCGCCTCGGCATCGCCGCCACGGGGCTGCCGGAGCGGCAGACACCCGCTCCCGTCGTGCTGTCCTACCTCGTCGTCGCGGGAATGGTGCTCGACCTGCCCGAGCGGCAGGCCCTGTTGGAGCTGCCCGACACCCTGAGCCGGCTCCGCGCCGAGCGGCGGCTGCTCCACCGCGAGGACGTGCTGATCAGCGAGCTCAGCTCGCTGCCGGCCATCGACCTCGCCGCCACCGAGGTCAACCCGAACTGAGCGGGCGCGCCAGAGGTCCCGCCACGCCCGCCGTCGCCGCGCTCGCCCGAGCCGGGATCGAGCACACCGCCCACGCCTACCGGCACGACCCCGCCGTCGCCGCCGCCGACGGGTACGGCCGTGAGGCCGCCGCGGCGCTCGGGGTGCCGGTGGAGCGGGTCCTCAAGACGCTGGTGGTCAGCGTGGACGGGGAGCTGGCGGTCGCGGTGATCGCCGCGGACCGCCGCCTCGACCTCGGAGCCGTCGCGTCGGCGCTGGGGGGCAAGCGAGCGGCCATGGCCGAGCCGGCGGCGGCGCAGCGGGCCACCGGGTACGTCATCGGCGGCATCAGCCCTCTCGGCCAGCGGCGGCGGTTGCGCACGGTCGTCGACGAGGGCGCCTGCGCCCACGCCACGGTCCTGGTCAGCGGTGGACGGAGGGGGCTGGACGTCGAGGTCGCGCCGGCGGCGCTCGTGCTGCTCACCGACGGGGTCGTCGCGCCGGTCTCGACCGCAGGGGTCATGCCGCGCGCGGCGCTCTGACCGCGAGGAGGTGCACGACGGCCGCCGCCAGGAGGGTCACCAGCGGCCACACCAGCAGCACCCCCCGGGCGTGCACACCCAGGGGGCTGACCAGGGCGCCGTCACTGCCGTCCCGCACGGGCGCACCGGTGGTCGCGCCCGGCACGGGAGCCGCTGCCCCCTGCGCCAGCAGGTCCACCGGGCCGAGGGCCTGACCCAGCCACACCGCGACCACCGACCCCGCCAGCGCGCCGAGGGCGGCGAGCAGCACCGCGGACGTCGGGCGCGGGCCGTGGCGCACCGCGACCACCACCCCGGTGACCAGCCCGGCGAGCAACGCCAGCAGCAGGAAGGTGCCGTCCTGCGCGGCACCCAGCTCAGGTCGGGACGGCGAGGCGACGACGAGGCCGCCGCCGGTGTCCTCGCCGAGCACCCGCACCGGCGCCGTGGGAGCCAGCAACCACCACGCCACCCCCACCGCGGGGCCCGCCAGGAGCGGCGCGAGCAGGGGGCGCAAGGACCCGGCGAGGGACCGCACGCCCCGACGGGGGAGGCCGTCACGACGAGGGAGGCCGTCACGACGGGCGAGGGCGCCCCGACGAGACGACGGGTCCCGGCGCTGGCGCGCGCCGGCACGTCCGAAGGGGTTCACACGAGGCAGCTGGGCCCCAGCAGCTCCTTGAGGTCACCGAACAGCGAGGGCGACGGGGTCACCCTCAGCCCGTCGTCGAGCCGCATCACCAGGCCCTGCTGCCCCCCACCGTCGCCCGCACCGGCCCCCGGCCGACCGCTGCCCGCACCTGCAGCCGCACCACCCGCCCCGCTGCGGCGCCCGCCGGCGGCGTCACCCCCGGTCAGGCGCAGGTGCACCTCCACCAGCCCCGGGTGGTCGGAGAGCACGCTGCGGATCCGCCCGACCACCGGCGGCGTGCACCGGGCCACCGGCAGCGCGATCACCACCGGCCCCGACACCGGCGCGCTGGTGTCGGGCAGGGTCAGCTCCTGCGCGTGCAGCGAGGGCACCTCGTCGCGCCGGCTGAGGCGACCGCGGACGACGACGACCGTGTCGTGGGCGAGCTGGTGGGCGAAGGCCTCGTAGGTCTGGGGGAAGAACATCACCTCGACGGCGCCCTCGAGGTCCTCGACGGCGGCGATGGCCCACTGCTTGCCCTGCTTGGTGGTCTTGCGCTGCAGACCGGTGATCAGGCCCGCGATGGTCACGAAGCTGCCGTCCTGGCGCGATTCGTCGGACACGAGCGAGGCGATGGAGCAGTCCGCCGCACCCGCGAGCACGTGCTCTAGGCCGAACAGCGGGTGGTCGCTGACGTACAGGCCCAGCATCTCGCGCTCGCGCGCCAGCAGGTCGTGCTTGTCCCACTCCGGCAGGTCCGGCAGCACGAGCGAGAGTCCGCTCGAGCCGCCGCCGTCCGCACCGCTGCCACCGCCGCGGTCGTCAGCGTCGTCGCCTCCGCCGAGACCGGCGAAGAGGTCGAACTGCCCGCGGGCCTCCTCGCGCTTGAGCCCGATGACCTGGTCGACGGCATCCTCGTGCACCGCGAGGAGCTGCCGGCGGGTGTGCCCGAGGGAGTCGAAGGCGCCCGCCTTGATGAGCGACTCCACCGTGCGCTTGTTGCACACCACGGCGGGCACCTTGGTGAGGAAGTCGCCGAAGGACGTGAAGGCCCCCTTCTCGCTGCGTGCCGCGACGATGGCCTCGACGACGTTCTCGCCCACGTTGCGCACCGCCGCGAGCCCGAAGCGGATGTCCTCCCCGACCGCGGCGTAGGTGGCGATGGAGGTGTTCACGTCCGGGGGCAGCACGGTGATGCGCATGCGCCGGGACTCCCCCAGGTACAGCGCCGACTTGTCCTTGTCGGACTGCACGCTGGTCAGCAGCGCCGCCATGTACTCGGCCGGGTAGTGGGCCTTGAGGTATCCCGTCCAGTACGAGATCACCCCGTACGCCGCGGAGTGGGCCTTGTTGAACGCGTAGTCGCTGAACGGCACCAGGATGTCCCACAGGGTCTTCACCGCCGCGGGCGAGTAGCCTCGCTCGGCCATCCCGGAGGAGAACTCGACGAACTGGAGGTCGAGCTCGGACTTCTTCTTCTTGCCCATCGCCCGCCGGAGGAGGTCGGCCTTGCCGAGGGAGAACCCGGCGACCTTCTGCGCGATGGACATGACCTGCTCCTGGTAGACGATCAGGCCGTACGTGGTGCCCAGCACGTCGGCGAGCGCCTCCTCGAGCTCGGGGTGGATGGGGGTCACCGCCTGCTGGCCGTTCTTGCGCAGCGCGTAGTTGGTGTGCGAGCCCGCGCCCATCGGCCCCGGCCGGTACAGGGCGCCGACGGCGGAGATGTCCTCGAAGTTGTCGGGGCGCATCAGGCGCAGCAGCGAGCGCATCGGCCCCCCGTCGAACTGGAAGACCCCGAGGGTGTCACCCCGCCCCAGCAGCTCGTAGGTGGCCCGGTCGTCGAGCTCGAGCTCCTCGAGCACCACGCTCTCGCCCCGGTTGCGCTCGATGTTGACGAGCGCGTCGTCCATGATCGTGAGGTTCCTCAGGCCGAGGAAGTCCATCTTGATCAGGCCGAGGGCCTCGCAGCTCGGGTAGTCGAACTGCGTGATCACCTGACCGTCCTGCTCGCGGCGCATGATCGGCACCAGGTCGACCAGCGGCTCGCTCGACATGATCACCCCTGCTGCGTGCACGCCCCACTGCCGCTTCAGCCCCTCGAGCTGCGTGGCAGTCCCCACGACCTTCGCGACCTCCGCGTCGGAGGCGTGCAGGGCCCGGAACTCCGCGCCCTCGCCGTAGCGGGGGTGGTCGGCGTCGAAGATCTTCGACAGCGGCACGTCCTTGCCCATCACCGCGGCGGGCATCGCCTTGGTGATGCGCTCCCCCATGGCGAAGGGGTACCCGAGCACGCGGGAGGCGTCCTTCACGGCCTGCTTGGCCTTGATCGTCCCGTAGGTGACGATCTGCGCGACCCGGTCCTCGCCGTACTTCTCGGTGACGTACCGGATCACCTCACCGCGGCGGCGCTCGTCGAAGTCGACGTCGAAGTCGGGCATCGAGACGCGGTCGGGGTTGAGGAAGCGCTCGAAGAACAGCCCGTGGCGCTGCGGGTCGAGGTCGGTGATGTCGAGGGCGTACGCGGCGATCGAGCCCGCGCCGGACCCGCGCCCGGGCCCGACGCGGATGCCGTTGCGCTTGGCCCAGCGGATGAAGTCGGCGACGACGAGGAAGTAGCCGGCGAAGTTCATCCCGGTGATGACCCCGGTCTCGTACTCGGCCTGGCGCCGGGACGCCTCGGGGACGGCGCCCTTGAAGCGGCGCTGCAGCCCCGCCTCGACCTCCTTGACGAACCAGGACGTCTCGCTCTCGCCCTCGGGCACCGGGTAGCGGGGCATGTACGCGCCCTCCGCCTCGGTGAAGGTCACGTCGCACATCTCCGCGATGCGCAGGGTGTTGTCGCAGGCCTCCGGCAGCTCGCGCCACAGGTGGCGCATCTGCTGGGCGCTCTTGAGGTAGAACTCGTCGGCGTCGAACTTGAACCGGTTCGGGTCGGCGAGGGTGGACCCGGACTGCACGCACAGCAGCGCCGCGTGCCCCTCGGAGTGCTCGGGCCGGGTGTAGTGCAGGTCGTTGGTCGCCACCAGCGGCAGGTCGAGCTCGCGGGCCAGGCGCAGCAGGTCGGCCTGCACACGGCGCTCGATGTCGAGCCCGTGGTCCATCAGCTCGCAGAAGTAGTTCTCCGCCCCGAACAGGTCGCGCAGCTCCGAGGCGGCCTCCTTGGCGGCGTCGTACTGGCCCAGGCGCAGCCGGGTCTGCACCTCGCCCGAGGGGCACCCGGTGGTGGCGACGAGGTCGCCGCTGTAGAGGGAGAGGAGCTCGCGGTCCATCCGGGGCTTGTAGAAGTGGCCCTCCAGAGAGGCCCGGGACGCCGCGCGGAACAGGTTGTGCATGCCCGCAGTGGTCTTGGCCCACATCGTCATGTGCGTGTACGCGCCGCCGCCGGAGACGTCGTCGCGCCCGGCGGAGGCGTCACCCCACTTCACGCGGGTGCGGTCGAAGCGGGACGTGCCCGGCGTCACGTACGCCTCGACGCCGATCACGGACTTCACCCCGTGCTTGCGCCCGGCGCGCCAGAAGTCGTAGGCCCCGAAGACGAAGCCGTGGTCGGTGGTGGCCAGCGCCGGCATGCCCTGCGCCGCGGCCTCGGCGAACAGCTCGTCGACCCGCGCCGCGCCGTCGAGCATGGAGTACTCGGTGTGGTTGTGCAGGTGCACGAACTGGCTGCTGGCGGCTGGTGCCCCTGGCGGCATGCGGTGGTCCCCCTCACGCGGTCGGGAGACGAGCCTACGTCGGGCCGGTGACACCGGACCAGGGCCGACACGGCGCCCCGCCCCGGGACGGGTCGTCCAGTGGCGCGCAGCTCAGCCCGTGGCGGCCAGGCGGTCGAGGGCGACCGCGAGGTCAGCCGGGTACCCGCTCTCCAGGTGCAGCCACGAACCCGTGCCCGGGTGGGTGAAGGCGAGCTCCTTCGCGTGCAGCCACTGGCGCGCCACCCCCAGGCGCTGCGCGAGGCGCGGGTCGGCGCCGTAGGTGAGGTCACCGACGCAGGGGTGGCGCAGGGCGGAGAAGTGCACCCGGATCTGGTGGGTGCGCCCGGTCTCCAGGCCCACGCGCAGCAGGCTCGCCGCGGCGAAGGCCTCGAGGGTCTCGTAGTGGGTCACGCTGTCCCTGCCGCCCGCCTGCGCGCTGACGACGGCGAAGCGGTGGTCAGCGGTGGGGTGCCGGGCGATCGGGGCGTCGATGGTGCCCGACGTCGGGTCGGGGTGGCCCTGGACGAGCGCGTGGTAGGTCTTCTCCACGGTGCGCTCGCGGAACGCGTCCTTCAGCACCGCGTACGCGTGCTCGGTCTTCGCCACGACCATCAGCCCCGAGGTGCCGACGTCCAGGCGGTGCACCACGCCCTGGCGCTCCGCGGCCCCGGACGTCGCGACGCGGTACCCGGCCGCGGCGAGCACCCCGACGACGGTCGCGCCGGTCCACCCGGGGCTGGGGTGCGCTGCGACCCCGACGGGCTTGTCGACCACCACGACGTCCTCGTCGTCGTGGACGACCACCAGCCCCGCCGTCGCGGCCCGGTCCGCGTCGCTCGGGGCTCCGGCGCCCTCGGCCGTCGCCGGCACGGGGAGCACCACCTCGAGCCAGGCACCGGCGGTCAGCCGGTCGGACTTGGCCGCAGACGCGCCGTCCACGCTGACCAGGCCGGCGGCGGCCAGCTCGGCGGCGCGCGTGCGGGAGAGCCCGAGCAGGCGGGCGAGCCCGGCGTCGAGCCGCTCACCGTCGAGCCCGTCGGGCACGGGCAGGGAGCGCACCTGGGCGCTGAGCGACCCGGGAGGCGCCTCAGCCACGGTGCCTGGGCTTCCTGGAGCTCGTCGGCGCCTCGGGCGCGGGAGCATCGGGGTCCAGGGGCACGGGGTCCGCCGCGTGCGCCCCCGACGGCGCGGGGGCCCACGGGCCGTGCTCACCGTCGACGTCGGTCCCGCGCACCGCGAGGATGACGACGAGCCCGGCGGCGGCGCAGATGGCGCAGTCCGCCAGGTTGAAGATCGGCCAGTTCGGCAGCTCGAGGAAGTCGACGACGTGACCGCGGGCCACGCCGGGGGAGCGCAGCAGCCGGTCGGTGAGGTTGCCCAGCGCCCCGGCGAGGAGCAGGCCGAGCGCCACCGCCCAGCTGCGGCTGCCCAGGCGCCGGGCCACGCGCAGGACGGCGACGACCACGACGACGGCGATCAGGGTGAAGACCCAGGTGGCGCCGGTGGCGAAGGAGAAGGCCGCGCCGGGGTTGCGCACCAGGCGCAGCTGCAGCAGCTGACCCAGCACCGCGACCACCTCGCCGGGCTCCAGCAGTGCGACGGCGAGGATCTTGGTGACCTGGTCGGCGGCGTACACCACAGCCGCGACCACGGCGAAGACCACCAGCAGACGGCGGTGGCTCCTCGCCAGTGCCGCGAAGTGCTCGTCGGCTGGGCTCGCGTCGGCGCCCGTCAGCTGGCCCCGCCACCGAACGCGAAGCCGGCGTCCTGCGGCTGGGCGACCGCGGGTCGACCCGGCAGTGCCGCGCCGCGGCTCTCCAGATCACGCAGCTGCGACTCCAGGTAGGACTTCATGCGGTTTCGGTAGTCGCGCTCGAAGGCCCGCAGCTCGTCGATCTTGCGCTCCAGCACCACCCGCTCGTGGTCGAGGCTGCCCAGGGTCTGGCGCTGCTTCTCCTCGGCGTCGCGCAGCAGCTTCCCAGCACGGTCCTTGGCCTCGCCGAGGATCCTGTCGCGCTGCTCCTCGCCGCTGCGCACGAAGTCGTCGTGGAGCTTCTGAGCCAGGGCGAGCATCCCCGTCGCGGCCTCGGGCGCCTGCCCGGGGGCGCTCGCGGCCGGTGGGCCGGTCGTCGCCAGCGGCGCCACCGGGGGCGGCGGGGCGGGTGCGGCGGGGCGCTCGAGGGGCACCACGACGCCGCGGGGCTCCTCGCGGGGCGCCGGCTCGCGCACCCCGGTGCGGCCCAGCTCGGCCCCCTGGCGCTCAGCGGCGGCCAGCTTCTGGCGGAGCTGCTCGTTCTCGGTGGTCAACCGGCGCAGCTCACCGACGACCTCGTCGAGGAAGTCGTCGACCTCGTCCTGGTCGTAGCCCTCCCGGAACTTCGTCGGCTGGAACCGCTTGTTGACCACGTCATCAGGCGTCAAGACCACCTGCGTCACCTCTTCGGGTCCTGGTGCGGGCGTCCGCTGCGCCGCATCGTCTGCCGGCTCACGGTACAGGTCAGGGGACGGCTGGCGGCGGCTGTCGGGCCTGCCACGCCGGCGGGAGGACTCATCGGGCGAGGTTGTTGAGCACCGAGTACGCGAGGGACACCACGATGAACAGGAGGAAGAAGGACAGGTCGAGCTGGATGCCGCCGAGCCGTATGGGCTTGATGACCCGTCGCAGGGAGCGCAGCGGCGGGTCCGTCACGGTGAACACGCCCTCCGCCACGACGAGCGCGGGCCCGCGCGGGCGCCAGTCCCGCGCGAAGAGCATGACCCAGTCGAGGACCAGGCGTGCGACCAGGGCGATGAGGAACAGGAGAACCACCAGCGCGAGCAGGGCGAAGACGGCGGTCACGCGACCATCATCCCCCCGCCCCGGCGTCCGGTCCGCCACCGCGCCGCGCCGGCGGCGGCGCGGCGCCGGCGCGGTGGGGGCGGGTCAGGACTGGTTGAAGAGGTGTGCGGGGCGCGCCGGAGGGGCCTCGCCCGTCACGGTGACGTGCTCGGGCGAGAGGAGGAAGACCTTGTTGGTCACGCGTTCGATGCTGCCGCGGAGACCGAAGACCAGACCGGCGGAGAAGTCGACGAGCCGCTTGGCGTCGGCGTCCGTCATGTCGGTGAGGTTCATGATCACCGGGGTGCCGCCGCGGAAGCTCTCCCCGATGCTCTTGGCCTCGTTGTAGGTGCGCGGGTGGATGGTGGTGATGCGCCGCAGCTCCGGCGCCGACTGGGCGACCGGTGCGGTGGCGCCGAAGCGGGGGTGCAGCGGGGTCACGACGCCGCCGTGGCCGTGCCGCCGCTCGACGCCACCGGTGTCGTGGGCCTCGCGCCCCGCACCCTCGACCTCGTCGGCATCGTCCACGGTCTCCCACTCCTCGGGGCGCTCGCCCAGGTCCTCGGTGCCCATCCGGTGGCTGCCCCCGCTGCGGTGCAGCTGGTGGGGGTCGTCGTACTCGTCGGTCTCCGCCAGGCCGAGGTACTCCATCGTCTTGCGCAGTGCACCTGCCATCGCTAGCTCCTCAACCCGCTGTGGCCCGCGCCGAGCACCCCTCGGCTGTCACACCAATCACACCAGTAACCGTGGTCACACGCTAGTGCATCGGGGGGCGTGTTCCCAGCACGGCAGAACCCAGCCGTACGAGGGTGGCTCCGCAGGCCACCGCCGCCTCCACGTCACCGCTCATCCCCGCGCTGACGGCGGTCGCACCGGGGTGGAGCGCCACGAGCGCCGCGGAGTGCTCCGCGAGGGCTCCGAAGGCCTCCACCGGGTCCGCCCCCAGCGGGGCCAGGCCCATCACCCCGGCCAGCACGAGCCCCTCCGCCCGCTCCACGGCCTCGGCCAGCGCCGGCAGCTCCCCGGGCGCCGCGCCCCCACGACCCGCTCCCCCAGCGGCGTCCCCGGCACCCAGCCGCACCTGCAGCAGGCACCGGAGGCTGCGGCCGGCCACGACCGCTCCGCGCGAGAGGGCGAGCACGAGGCGGGCGCGGTCCACGCTGTGGACGACGTCGGCCCACGCCGCGACCGCGGCGGCCTTGTTCGTCTGGACCTGACCCACCTGGTGCCAGCTCAGTCGCAGGTCGGCGCACATCGCGACCTTCGCGCTGGCCTCGGGCTCCCTGCTCTCCCCCACCTGGTCGACCCCGAGCCCCGCGAGGAGGCGGACGTCGGTGGCGGGGAAGGTCTTGGTCACCACGACCAGCTCCGCCGCGCCGTCGGCGCGACCCGCGGCGCGCTCGGCGCTGCGGACCCGGGCCCGGGCCGCGGCCAACGACGCGCCGAGCTCCTCCCGGCGCTGCGCTGCGCGGGTCACCGGTGGGCGTCGCGCCAGACGACGCCAGCGCCGCGACCTGTGGCCGCTCCGTCGCGGCGCACCGAGAACAGCCGGTCGTCCTCGCGGGTGCAGCCCGGCACCCGGAGCGCGGGGACACCGGCGGTCGCCAGCTGGGCCAGGACCCCTGCCGCGACGTCCAGGGCCGGCGTTCCGGCGGCAGTGGTGGCCCAGCTGGCGCGGTGGCGGGAGGCGACGTCGTCGCGCAGGGCGAGGGGCACCTCGTAGCACCTCCCGCACACCGACGGGCCCAGGACGGCCACGGGATCGATCGCGCCCAGGTCGCGCACCGCAGAGACCAGGGCGGGCACCACGCCGAGGTCCATGCCGCGCCGGCCGGCGTGCGCCACCCCGACGGGCCCACCGGCACCCGGGCCGCGGCCGACCCCGCCGTCGAGGACCAACACGGGCACGCAGTCGGCGACCACGACCGCCAAGGCGAGGCCGGGCTCGGTGGTGACCAGGGCGTCGGCCGTCGGCGACGGGTCACCGGCGCGCACCTGCGCCACCTCGCGCCCGTGGACCTGGTCGGCCACCACGAGCTCGCCCACACCGGCGGGCAGGGCGGCCAGCAGCCGCGCCCTGTTCTCCGCCACGGCGACGGGGTCGTCCGCGACGTGGGTGGCGAGGTTCAACCCGGCCGCGGGACCGCGGCTCACCCCACCAGCGCGCCCGGTCAGCGCCCACCCCGCACCGGGAGCGAGCCCGCTCCGGTGCAGGGGGCCGTCGGTGTCGCCGGTGGCGTCGTCGACGGCTACTTCAACCAGTCCGGGACGTCGATGTCGTCGTCGGTGTGCCGGCTCGCCCGTGGGCGCAGCGGGCTCGGGGTGCCCACGGCGTACGGGTCGTACTGCCCCGGGCCGCCCTGGGGGTCGCCCTCGTCGAGGGGCTCGTCCTCGACCTGCGGTGATGGCAGGTCCTCGTCGCGGCGCCAGTCGCCGTAGCCCTGCGCCGGGGAGCGTCGCGGCGCGGGCGCCGGAGCACCACCGCGCTGGGGCGCGGGCGCCGGCTCCTCGGCGGCCGTCAGGTCCACCGACTTCGGCGGGAGGGCGGCCTGCGCGACGGGGGCGGGCACGGGGGCGCTCTGGCGGCCCACCACGGGCACCGGCCCGGTGCTGTGGCTGCGCGGTCCGGCGGTCGAGATCGGACCGGTGCCCGCGTAGCCCGCCGTCGCGCCGCGGCGCTCCTGGCGGGCGGTCTGGGGCGAGCCGCCGTCGAAGCCCGCGGCGATCACGGTGACGCGGACGTCGTCGCCGAGGGCGTCGTCGATGACGGCCCCGAAGATGATGTTCGCCTCGGGGTGCGCCGCCTCCTGCACCATGCGGGCGGCCTCGTTGATCTCGAACAGCCCGAGGTCGGCCCCGCCCTGCACCGAGATGAGCACTCCGTGGGCGCCGTCGATGCTCGCCTCGAGCAGCGGGGAGGAGATCGCCAGCTCCGCGGCCTGCACCGCGCGGTCCTCACCACGGGCCGAACCGATGCCCATCAGGGCGCTGCCGGCGTTGGACATCACCGACTTGACGTCGGCGAAGTCGAGGTTGATCAGACCCGGGGTGGTGATGAGGTCGGTGATGCCCTGCACGCCCTGGAGCAGCACCTGGTCGGCGCTCTTGAACGCGTCGAGGACGCTGATGCCCCGGTCGCTGATCGAGAGCAGCCGGTCGTTGGGGATGATGATCAGGGTGTCGACCTGCTCGCGCAGCTCGGCGATGCCCGCCTCGGCGCTCGTGGCGCGGCGGCGACCCTCGAAGGTGAAGGGGCGGGTGACCACGCCGATGGTCAGGGCCGAGAGGCTGCGGGCGATGCGGGCGACGACCGGGGCACCGCCGGTACCGGTGCCGCCGCCCTCACCAGCGGTGACGAAGACCATGTCGGCGCCGCGCAGGACCTCCTCGATCTCGTCGGCGTGGTCCTCGGCCGCCTTGCGCCCCACCTCGGGGTCGGCGCCGGCGCCGAGCCCTCGGGTGAGCTCGCGCCCGACGTCGAGCTTCACGTCCGCGTCGGACATCAGCAGCGCCTGGGCGTCGGTGTTGACGGCGATGAACTCCACGCCCTTGAGGCCGACGTCGATCATGCGGTTGACGGCGTTGACGCCGCCACCGCCGACCCCGACCACCTTGATGACCGCCAGGTAGTTCTGCGGTGCGCTCACCGATCTCCTGCTCTCGCTGCTCGTCCTCGGGCCTGTCCCCGCTGAGGTGGTGCCTCTGGTCCGGCGGCCCGCGGCCTGCCCACCCGCTGGCGGCGGCCACGGCTGTCGCCGCGTCGTCACCACCGGAGCTGCACTGACCTGTCACCGTAGGCGCGCACGCGCCCGTGTGACAACGTTCCACGCCGAGCTTCTCACAGCGGGGCCGGTGCTCCGGACGGGGCAGGACCTGCGGCGGGCCACCCCGGCGCCCTGGGAGCGCCCCCGCGTCAGCGCTGGCGAGTGATCACCAGGTGGCGGGAGCGGCGGGAGCGCTGACGTCGAAGCCGACCGCCGCCGGCGCCCGGGCGCGCAGCAGGTCGAGCACGGCGACCTTGTCCGCGGTGGCCTCGGAGCTCCCCCAGCGCACCAGCGCCCCACCGCGCAGCGTCAGGCGGACGTCGTCGGGGCTGACGGCCTCGACGCGCTCCACCTGCGCGCGCAGCCCTTCGGGCAGGGCCCGGGCCACCTCGCTGGCCGCCCGGACGGCGCCCTGGCCGGCACGCGGGGCGACGCGGACCAGCGGCAGGTCACCGGGCGCTGCGTCGACGGTGGTGATCACCGCCCCGGCGGCGTCGACCAGTGCCACGCCGTCCTGCGCGGGGACCCCCGCCACGGGCACCCGCTCGCGCACGCGCACCTCCACCCCGCGGGGCCAGCGGCGCACCAGCTGGACGTCGGCGACGTAGGGGCTGTCGGCGAGGCGGGCCCGCACGGCGTCCTCGTCGAGGCGGAGCAGGGGGGTGCCCACCTGCGGGGCGGCCGCGCCGCGGACCACCGCGGGGTCGGTGCGGACGGCGCCGGTGGTGCTGACCACCTCGAGGCGGGTCAGCGGGGTGGCGAGCAGAGCCGCCGCGGCGGCGCCCGAGAGCAGGACCAGCGCGAGGGCCGCCAGCGACCAGCGCCGCCCGCTCCCCGACCACCACCACCGCCTCGCCACCCTCGGTGGGCGACGTCCTGACCGGCCTGGTCGGGGGCCTGCCGAGCGCCTCGAGCCGCGCCGCGGCAGCGGCAGGGCGGGTCCGGCGCCGCCGACGGACCGGCGGGTCGGCGGCGGTGCGGGGGGTGGCGCCGGGACGCGCGGCGCCGGGGGACGGCGGGGCACGCCTCAGCCCCCGGGGGCGCCGTCGGCGCTGTCGGCGCCCAGCAGGGCCAGCACGTGGCCCGCCACCTCGGTGACGTCCCCGGCGCCGATGGTGAGCACGACGTCGCCGGGCCCGACGCGCCCGGCGGCTGCCGCAGCGGCGTCGTCCCAGCGCGGCACCCACGCCACCCGGTCACCCGGCAGCGCGACGGCGGCGGCGACCAGCGCCCCGGTGACCCCCGCGACGGGGTCCTCCCGGGCGGCGTAGACGTCCATGACGACCACCTCGTCGGCGTCCGACAGGGCAGCGCCGAAGTCCGCGGCGAAGGTGGCGGTGCGGCTGTAGAGGTGCGGTTGGAAGACCACGCACAACCGGCCCGCCCCGGCGACACCCCGGCCGGTGGCGACCGCCGCCGCGACCTTGGCGGGGTTGTGCGCGTAGTCGTCGTAGACGCGCACGCCACCGGCGGTCCCCCGCGGCTCGAAGCGCCGGCGGGTGCCGGTGTACGAGGCCAGTCCCGCCGCGGCGTCGTCCGGGGCCAGCCCGAGGACCAGGGCGGCGGAGAAGGCGGCGGCGGCGTCGAGCGCGTTGTGCCACCCGGGCACCCGCAGGGCCACGTCGACCGAGCCCGGCGGGTTCCCGCCCCAGCCGTCGTGGCGCAGGGTGCACGCCGCGCCCCCACCGGTGGGACGCACCCCGTCGAGGACCACCCCGGCGCCGGGGTGGGCGCCGTAGGTCACCACCGCACCGCCCCCCGCGGCGCGGGCCCGCGCCAGCGCGGCGGAGCCGGGGTCGTCCGCGCACGCGACGAGCACCCCCCCGGGCACGATCCGGTCGACGAAGGCGGTGAAGGCGGCCTCGAGCGCCTGCAGGGTCCCGTGGTGGTCGAGGTGGTCGGCAGCGACGTTGGTGACCACCGCGACGTCGGGGGTGTAGACCAGGAAGGAGGAGTCGGACTCGTCGGCCTCGGCCACGAAGACCCCGCCCGCGCCGTCACGGGCGTTGGTGCCCGCCCCGGTGAGCTCCCCGCCGATCGCGAAGGAGGGGTCCCACCCCGCGGTGGTGAGGACGACGGCGAGCATCGACGTCGTCGTGGTCTTGCCGTGGGTGCCCGCGACGGCCACCACCCGCCGCCCCAGCATCACCGACTGCAGGCCCTGCGAGCGGTGCAGGACCCGCAGACCCAGGTCGTGGGCCGCGCGCAGCTCGGGGTTGTCCTCGCGGATGGCGGACCCGGCGACCACCGTGTCGACCCCGGCGAGGCGGGCGGGGTCGAAGCCGGTGCCGATGCGCGCGCCGGCCGCCCTCAGCGCCGCGAGCACCGGCACGTCCTTGGCGTCGGAGCCGCTGACGCGGAGCCCGCGCGCGAGCATCACCCGTGCCACCGCCGAGACGCCCACCCCGCCGACGCCGATGAGGTGCACGGCCCCCAGCTCACCGGGCGGCGGCACGGCGGCGGTGAGGTCGAAGCGGGCGCTCACCGGGTCGACCGTGCGGCGTCCCCGGCGCGCCCCCCCGCTGCACGGAGCACGAGGTCGGCGAGGCGCTCGTCGCCGTCGCGGTCCCCGACGGCCGCCGCGGCCGCCGCCATCGCCGCGAGGGAGGCGGTCGCGCGCAGCAGCGGCACGACGCGCGCCCGGACGGCGTCGGCGTCCAGCGCCGCGTCGTCGAGCAGGAGGCCCCCGCCGGCGGCCACCACGGGCTCGGCGTTCAGCCGCTGCTCGCCGTTGCCCACGGCCAGCGGCACGTACACCGCGGGCAGGCCGACGGCGGTCAGCTCCGCGACGGTGCCCGCGCCGGCCCGGCACAGCACGAGGTCTGCGGCGGCGTACGCCAGGTCCATGCGGTCGGTGTACTCCAGGGCGACGTACCCCTCCTGCGGGCCGACGCCGAGCGCACCCTTGCCGGAGCCCGTCAGGTGCAGCACCTGCGCACCCGCGCCGAGCAGGTCCGCGACCGCGCCGGCGACGGCCCGGTTGATCGTCACCGCCCCGAGGGAGCCGCCGGTCACCAGCAGCACCGGGCCCCGCCCGTGCAGCCCGAAGGCGGCGTGCGCGGCGGCGCGGTGCGCGGCGCGGTCGAGGGTGGCGACCGCGGTGCGCAACGGCATGCCGGTGCGCACCGCGGTCGTCCCCCCGCGCCCGTGCAGGGGCGTGCCCGCGGTGGTGACGGCCACGTGCCGGGTCAGCCGCGCGCCGAGGCGGTTCGCCAGGCCCGGGCGCGCGTTCTGCTCGTGGACGACGATCGGCACCCCCCGGCGGCGGGCCGCGAGGTACGCGGGGGTGGAGACGTACCCGCCGAAGCCCACGACCACGTCCGCGCCGCCCGGTCCCACGGCGTCCACCGCCTCCTCCGCGGCGGCGACCGCGGAGCGCAGACGCCCGGGCAGGCGCAGCAGGTCGGTGCTGGGGCGCCGCGGCAGCGGGGTGCGGGGCACCACGGCCAGGCGATGGCCGTGCGCGGGGACCAGGCGGTGCTCCAGGCCCTCGCGGGTGCCCAGCACCAGCACCTCCGTCGCGGGGTCGCGGCGGCGCAGGCAGTCGGCGAGGGCCAGCAGCGGCGAGACGTGACCGGCGGTCCCGCCGCCCGCCAGGAGCACGGCGAGGGGGGCGGGGGTCACGGGGCGCCGCTCCGCCCGCCCGGGCGGCGGTCGGGGCGCAGGTCGGGGCGAGCGCCGACGACCACCGCGAGCGAGCGGCGCACCACCCCGGGGGAGGCGCGCAGCGACCGCTCGGCGCCGGGCAGGGAGCGCGTGCAGGCGAGCACCAGCCCCAGCGCGGCCATGGTCGCGAGCAGGGCGGAACCGCCGGAGGAGATCAGCGGCAGCGGCACGCCGAGCACGGGCACCATGCCGGTGACCACGGCGATGTTCAGGGCGGCCTGGCCGAGGACCCACGCCATCACCGAGCCGGCGAGGACCTTGACGAACAGGTCGCGGCTGGCGCGGACGACCCGCGCGCACGCCCACGCGACGGCCCCGAACAGGGCGAGCACGCTCAGCGCCCCGAGCAGGCCGAGCTCCTCGCCGACGATCGCGAAGATGAAGTCGTTGTGCGCCGCGGGCAGCCAGCTCCACTTCTCGCGGCTGGCGCCGAGACCCACCCCGGTCAGCCCTCCCGACGCGAGGGCGTAGAGGCCGTGGACGGACTGCATGCCCGTGCCGAGGGAGTCGGTGTGCCCGTCGCCGAAGGAGGTGATGCGGGCGCGCCGGTTCGGGCTCGACAGGGCCAGGGCCAGGGCGGCCGCCGCGGCCGGGACGGCGAGGGCGAGCAGGTGGCGCACCCGGACGCCGGCGAGGAACAGCG
Source organism: uncultured Quadrisphaera sp. (assembly GCA_964242735.1). Taxonomy (GTDB): domain Bacteria; phylum Actinomycetota; class Actinomycetes; order Actinomycetales; family Quadrisphaeraceae; genus CADCUY01. Next base: position 79,704 of record CAXTAK010000002.1, read on the forward strand.
CTGCGGCGACGACCATCGCCAGGACCATCGTGGTGCCGAGGTCACCACCGGCGAGCACCAGGGCGATGCCCGGTCCGACGCCGACGGCGACCGGGACCACCGCGGCGCCGAAGCGGTGCAGGTGGCGGCGCTGGGCGGCGAGGACCGCGGCGCACCACAGCACCACCGCGATCTTGAGGAACTCCGAGGGCTGCACGCTCATCCCGCCGACGCGCAGCCAGTTGCGGTTGCCGCCCACCTCCACGCCGACGACCAGGACCAGGACCTGAGCCGCGGTGGTCACGAGGACGGCCACCAGGGGCAGGCGCAGCGGGGAGCGCCACCAGCTGATCGGCACCCGGGAGACCGCGGCCATCCCGGCGGCTCCGACGAGCGCGAAGACGGCCTGCCGCACCGCCAGGCCCGCGGACGAACCCGCCTCGTCGTAGGACTGCACGAACGAGCTGGAGAGCACCATCACGAGTCCGACCAGCACGAGCAGCCCGACGGCCCCCTGCAGCACCGCGTAGGTCGTGGCCGGGGTGTCCCAGCGGGCCGCGCGGGCCGGCAGCGGACCGCCGACCAGCCACCCGAGGCGGGCGTCGAGGTCACCGGCGAGCGTGCGCGTCCTCGTCCGCGGGGCGGGCACGGGCGGCGCGGTGGTCGCCATCACCGCCTCCGGCCGTGGGCCGCGACGGCGGCGGCGAAGGCGGCGCCGCGCTGGGCGTAGGTCGCGAACTGGTCCATCGAGGCGCACGCGGGGGCCAGGAGCACGGTGTCACCGGGGCGGGCGGCGCGCGCCGCGGCGGCCACGGCGGCCACCATCACCGCGTCGCCGGGGGTGCGGGCACCACCGGCCGGGTCGGCGGCGCCGGGCGGGGTGGTCACCGGCCCAGTCTGTCCGTCCCCGACCCGATCCGCGCTGATCTCGATGACGGGCACCCCGGGGGCGCGGCGGGCCAGGGCCTCCCGCAGGGGCGCGCGGTCGAGGCCGATGAGCACGACGGCGCGCAGGACCCGCACGTGCTCGGCGACGAGGGCGTCGAAGCTGGCGCCCTTGGCGAGGCCGCCCGCCACCCACACCGCGCGTCCCTGCGCGGCGGAGATCCCCGCCAGCGCCGCGGCGGCCGCGTGGGGGTTGGTGGCCTTGGAGTCGTCCACCCAGCGCACCCCGCCGAGCGTGGCGACCACACCGCCGCGGTGCTCGCCGGGGCTCACGCCGCGCAACCCCTCGCGCACCGCGCGCGCCGGCACGCCGTGGGCGCGCGCCAGGCCCGCGGCGGCGAGGGCGTTGGCCAGGGCGTGCGGGGTGGGGACGGCGTCGCCCTGTCCGGCGGCGACGTCGGCGGTGGTGGCCAGCTCCGCCGCCGAGGTGCGCCGCTCGGGCACGAAGGCTCGGTCGCACAGCACGTCGTCGACGACGCCGACCATCGAGACCGCGGGGACCCCCCGGGTCAGGCCGACGGCGCGGGCGCCGTCCTGGACGTCGGCGTCCTCGACCATGCGGCGGGTGGTGGCCACGGGGTCGTCGGCGTCGTAGAGGCACGCGAGGCGGGTGCGCTGGTAGACGCGGGCCTTGTCGGCGGCGTAGGCCTCCATCGAGCCGTGCCAGTCCAGGTGGTCCTGCGCGACGTTCAGGCAGGCACTGGCCTCAGGGGCGAGGGTGAGCGCGGAGTGCAGCTGGAAGCTGGAGAGCTCCACGGCGAGGACGTCGTGGCCGAGGGGGTCCAGCACGGCTTCGACGAGGGGGTTGCCGATGTTGCCCGCGGCGGTGGTGCGCAGGCCGGCGGCGGCGAGGATGGCGGCCAGCATCCGCACGGTCGTGGTCTTGCCGTTGGTGCCGGTCACGCACAGCCACGGCGCGGCGTCCGGCCCGCGCAGCCGCCACGCCAGCTCCACCTCGCCCCACACCGGCACCCCGCCCGCGGCCGCGCCGGTGAGGACGGGGCCGGTGGGGCGCCACCCCGGGGAGGTGACCACCAGGTCGGGGCGCCCGCCGTCGACGTCGGGCAGGACGGCGACGGCGTCGGGGCCGCGCAGCACGGCCCCACCGAGCACCTCCAGCAGTCCGGCGCGGTCGTCGACGACCTCGGAGGATCCCGCGGGGGAGGCGTCCACGGCGACCACGCGGGCGCCGCGCTCGGCCAGCGCCAGCGCGGCCGCGGTGCCGCTGAGCCCGAGCCCGGCGACGACCACGCGGCGCCCGTCCCAGTCCACGGGGCCCACCGCCGGGGGCTCCGGCCGTTCCGCAGGAGGCGCGGCCTCAGACGACGTCACTGCCCACCACCCACTCCGCGTAGAAGATGCCGAGGCCGGCGGCGACGAAGAGGATGGCGACGATCACGAAGCGCGTCACGATGGTCACCTCCGCCCAGCCGAGCAGCTCGAAGTGGTGCTGCAGGGGCGCCATGCGGAACACCCGCCTGCCGGTGAGCTTGAAGGAGCCCACCTGGATTACCACCGACAGGGTGATGATGACGAAGAGCCCGCCGAGCACCACGAGCAGCAGCTGGGTGCGGGAGGCGATCGCCAGCCCGGCCAGCGCGCCGCCGAGGGCGAGGGAGCCGGTGTCGCCCATGAAGATCTTCGCGGGGGCGGCGTTCCACCACAGGAAGCCGATGCACGCGCCCAGCAGGGCGGCGGCGATCACGGCCAGGTCGAGGGGGTCGCGGGTCTCGTAGCAGCGCGCTGTGGGGAGCCGCTCGCAGCTCTGGTTGTTCTGCCAGATGCCGATCAGCACGTACGCGCCGGCCACCGCCGCGGTCGCGCTGCTCGCCAGGCCGTCGAGGCCGTCGGTGAGGTTCACCCCGTTGCTGGTGCCCGCGACGATGAGCAGGGTCCACAGCACGAACGCCGCCGCGCCCACCACGGTGCCGGCGACGGCGAAGTCGACCACGGTGTCGCGGGTGAAGGAGACGGCCGTGGAGGCGGGCTCCTGCCCCGCGTCGGGGAACTGCAGGGCGAGGACGGCGAAGGCGAGCCCGATGGCGGTCTGGCCGGCCAGCTTGGGGCCCGAGCGCAGCCCGAGGCTGCGCTGCTTGGAGATCTTCAGGAAGTCGTCGGCGAAGCCCACCACCCCCAGGCCCACCATCAGGCCGAGGACGAGCACCCCCGAGACCGTGGGCGGGCTCAGCGTCAGGAGGTGCGCCGCGGCGTACCCCAGCACGGTGGCGGCGATCATCACCGCCCCGCCCATGGTGGGGGTGCCCCGCTTGGTGTGGTGGCTGGTGGGGCCGTCGTCGCGGATGAACTGCCCGTAGCCGCGCCGGACGAGCAGGCGGATGAGCAGCGGGGTCCCGAGCAGGGCGACCACCAGGGCGAGGCCGCCGGAGAGCAGCACCGCCCTCACGCCGCACCTCCCGCGGCCGGGTCCGCGGCCAGCGCATCCCCGAGGCGGTGCAGGCCGACGGCGTTCGACCCCTTCACCAGCACCACGTCACCGGGGGCGAGCTCGGCGCGCAGCAGGGCCAGGGCGGCGTCGGCGTCGGGCACCCACACCGACTCCTCGCCCCAGGAGCCCTCCATCACCGCGCCCAGGTGCAGGGGGCGGGCGGCGGCGCCGACGGCGACGAGCCGGGAGATGTCGAGGCGGACGGCGTAGCGCCCCACCGCGTCGTGCTCGCGCTGGCTGGTGTCGCCGAGCTCGAGCATCTCCCCCAGCACCGCCCAGGTGCGGCGCTGCTTGGCCGGGCCCCGCAGGGCGGTCAGGGCGCGCAGCGCGGCCCGCACCGACTCGGGGTTGGCGTTGTACGCGTCGTCGACCACCGTGACCCCGTCGGGGCGGTCGGTGACCTCCATGCGGTGGCGGGCGGGGCGGGCCGCGCCCAGCCCCTCCGCGACGGTGGGCGCGGCGACCCCGAGGGCGTGCGCCGCGGCCGCGGCGGCGAGGGCGTTCTCGACGTGGTGCTCACCGTGCAGGCGCAGGACAACCGCCACGGGGTCCGCGCCGGGCAGGTGCAGAGCGAACGAGGCGCGCCCCGCGGCGTCGAGGGTCACGTCGTCGGCCCGCACGTGGTCGGGCGGGCCCGCCTCGCGGCCGAAGGTCAGCACGCGCGCGCGCGTGCGGGCGGCCATGTCGGCGACCGCGAGGTCGTCGGCGTTCAGGACGGCCACGCCACCATCACCAGCTGGCGGCAGCGCCTCGACGAGCTCGCCCTTGGCGCGGGCGATCCCCTCGGGTCCCCCGAACTCGCCGACGTGGGCGCTGCCCACGTTGAGCACCACCCCGACGCCGGGGGAGGCGACAGCGCACAGCGCAGCGATGTGGCCCTGCCCGCGGGCGCCCATCTCGAGCACCAGGTACCGCGTGCCGGCGCCGACGCGCAGGGCCGTCAGCGGCACGCCCAGCTCGTTGTTGTACGAGCCGGGCGCGGCGACGAGCTCCCCGCCGGCCGCAGCGGTCAGGACGGCGGCCAGCAGGTCCTTGGTGGTGGTCTTGCCGGAGCTGCCGGTCACCGCGACGACGTCGAGGGGTGCCGCGAGGGCGCGGCGCCGCTCGAGGGCGGCGCGGGCGAGCAGGCCCAGCGCCGCCGTGGTGGTGGTGCCGGGCGGGAGCAGCACGGCAGGGGCGGGCACCTCGCGCTGGGCGAGGACGGCGACCGCACCGGCGGTGACGGCGGCCGCGGCGTGGTCGTGCCCGTCGGAGCGCTCACCCGGGATGGCCGCGAACAGCGTGCCGGCTCGCGCAGCGGTCCCGGCGGGTGCGGCCAGCTCCCGGGAGTCGGTGGTGATCGCGTCGACCCGCTGGGCGGGGTCGGCGCCGCCGGTGGGGCGCCCGCCGGTGGCCGCGGCGACCTCGGCCAGCGTCAGGGGGATCACGGCCGCGTCCCCGGGGTCCCCGCAGGCCCCGCGGTGACGTCGACCGGGACGCCGGCGAGCGCGTCGGCGAGCACCTCGCGGTCGTCGAAGGGCAGCACCGCGCCGGCGACCTCCTGGCCCCGCTCGTGGCCCTTGCCGGCGAGCAGCACGGTGCTGCCGGGCACGGCGGCGGCGGCGGCGACCGCGGCGAGCACAGCGGCGCGGCGGTCGGCGACCTCCACGACGCGGCTGCGGGGGGGCTGGCCCGCGGCGGCCGGGGTCCCGGCGATCACGGCCGCGCGGATGGCCGCCGGGTCCTCGCTGCGCGGGTTGTCGTCGGTGATGACCACCACGTCGGCGCCCGCCGCGGCCGCGGCCCCCATGGCGGGGCGCTTGGCCCGGTCGCGGTCACCCCCGGCGCCGAGCACGACCACGAGCCGCCCCGCGGTGGTGGGCCGCAGTGCCGCGAGCGCCGCGGTCACCGCGTCGGGGGTGTGCGCGTAGTCCACGACGCCGCGCGGGGCGCCGCCCGCTCCGAGCGCGACGACCTCCATGCGGCCCGGGGGCCCGGAGGCGGTGGCCAGCCCGGCCGCCGCGGCGGCGGGGTCGAGCCCCAGGGTCACGAGCACCACGTGGGCCAGCGCGGTGTTGGTGGTGTTGAAACCTCCCGGCAGGGGGCTGAGCAGCTCCTGCACCCCGCGGGGCCCGACGAGGGCGAAGGCGGCGCCGGACCGCCCGTCGTCGCGCACCCGCTCCGAGCCGGGCACCAGGCACCAGTCGGCCGGCACCCCGGGGGCGGTGGCGACCGTGGTCACCGGCAGCCCCGCCGCGGCGGCGGTGACCGCGAGGCGCTGCCCCCACGCGTCGTCCACCACGACCACCCCGCGGCGCGCTCGCTGCGGGGTGAACAGCGCCGCCTTGGCCGCGAAGTACGAGTCCATGTCGCCGTGGAGGTCCAGGTGGTCGTGGCTGAGCTGGGTGAAGGCGACGACGTCGAAGACCAGGGCGTCGACCCGGTGCAGGACCACCGCGTGGCTGGAGACCTCCATCGCGCAGTCCCCCACGCCCTCCTCGACCATGAGGGCGAGCAGGGCGTGCAGGTCGGGGGCCTCGGGGGTGGTGCGCGCCGCGGGCAGGTCGCGCCCGGCGATCCTCGTGCCGGTGGTCCCGATCAGCCCTGTCCGGCGGCCCGCGGCGCTCAGCGCGCCCTCCAGCAGGGTGGTCGTGGTGGTCTTGCCGTTGGTGCCCGTGACGCCGACCAGGCGCAGGTGCTGCGCGGGGTCGCCGTAGACCCAGGCGCTGACCCCTCCGAGGACCGCCCGGGGGTCGGGGACGACGAGCGCGGGCAGCCCCGCAGCCGCCGCGCCGTCGGCCCCGGCGGGGTCGGTGAGCACCGCCGGGGCCCCGGCGGTGGCGGCGTCGCGGCAGTAGCGGGCGCCGTGGGTGAACGCGCCGGGCAGGGCGGCGTACAGGTCGCCGCGGCGCACGCGGCGGGAGTCCAGGCACACGCCGGTGAGTGCGCGCGCCCCGCTGCCGGAGGGCACCACGGGCGCACCGAGGCGCTGTGCGAGGTCGTCGAGGGTCCGACCCGGCGCCGGCGGGCGAGGTGGAACGCTCGCTCCGGGCACTCGGGCGAGGCTAGCGGTCTCCCTCACTCCCACGTCAGCGGCACGAGGTCCGGGGAGGTGCCCGTGGGGGCGACGCCGCGCTGCTGCAGGGCGTAGGACATGACGTCGGAGAACACCGGCGCAGCCACCGTGCCTCCGTAGTACGCCTCCTGCGGGCGCTGCACCACCACCGACACCACCAGCGCGGGGTCCTCCGCTGGCGCCATCCCGATGAAGGAGGACGTGTACTGGCGGTCGGCGTACCCGTTCTCGTTCGCCACCTGGGCGGTGCCGGTCTTGCCGGCCACCCGGAAGCCGGGCACGGCCGCGTTCTCCCCCGTGCCGCCCTCGCCGACCGCCCCCTCGAGCATGCTCAGCACCTGGTCGGCCGTGGCCTCGCTGACCACCCGCACACCCTCCCCGTGGTCGGCCGGGGTGTACTCGCCGTCCGGGCCGGTGGTGCCCGCGACGACGTGGGTGGGCAGGCGCACCCCGCCGTTGGCGATGGTCGCGAAGACCTGCGCCGACTGCAGCATCGTGGCCGCGAAGCCCTGGCCGAAGAGCACGGTGTACTGCCGGCGGCCGTCCCACTGCTCCGGTGGCTGGAGGAGGCCGGCGCTCTCGCCGGGGAAGTCCAGCGCGCTCTCCTCCCCGATGCCGAAGGCCCGCAGGCGGTCGTAGCGCTGCTGGCGGCTCAGCTGCTCCCCGACCATCACGGTGCCGGTGTTGGACGAGGCCGCCAGCACCCCGGCGAACGTCAGCTTCTGCTCCGGGTGGGGTGAGGAGTCGCGGAACGTCATCCCGTCGGAGGTGGTGTACCGGTCGCGGACGCGGAACTGCGTCTCGGGGGTGACCAGGCCCTCCTCGAGGGCCGCCGCGGCGGTGATGACCTTCGCGGTCGACCCGGGCTCGACGACGTCCTGCAGGGAGCGGTTGCCGCGGTCGTCCTCGCGCGAGGCACCGGGGTCGTTCGGGTCGACGGTGCCCGACTCGGCCAGGGCCAGGACCTCGAAGGTGCGCGGATCCATCACGGTCACAGCGCCCCACTCCGCCCGCATCGCGCCCACCTGCGCGGCGATGGCCTGCTGGGCGTACCACTGCAGGTCCCGGTCGATGGTCAGGCGGACGTCGTGCCCCGGCACCGGGGCGATGCGGCTCGCCTCGCCCATCGGGATGCGCTGGCCCTTGGCGCCGCGCTCGAAGCTCTCCGAGCCCGGGGTGCCGGTGAGCAGCTCGTCCTGGGTCATCTCCAGGCCGGCGCGGGCCTGCCCGTCGCGGCCCACCCAGCCGATGAGGTTGCCCGCGGTGCTCCCGGCGGGGTAGGTGCGCAGGTCCTCGCGGACGCTGTCGACCCCCGGCAGGTCGAGGGCGTCGACGGCGCGCCACTGCTGGGGGGTGACCGCGTCGGCGACGACGGCCCACCGGCGGTCCCCGGTGAGGGAGGCCTGGACCCCAGCGCGGTCGAGGTCGACCAGCGGGGCGATCAGCGCGGCCGCGTCGGCCGGTCCGCGCACCACGCTCTCGCCGTCCACCTCCTGGGTGTAGCGGGCGATGAGCGTCTGGTCGACGACGACGTCGAAGCGCTTGACGCTGGAGGCGAGCAGGCTGCCGTCCGCGGCGGTGATGTCGCCGCGGACGGCGGGCAGCGCGGTGGTGCTGGTGCGCCCCGCCTGCGCGAGGGCGGAGAGCTGTCGGGGGTCGAGGGCCTGGAGCACCACCAGCCGGGCGGCGAAGGCGAGCAGGAGCACCAGGACCAGCGCCCCGAGCAGCGACACCCGCCGGTCGGCGCTGGCGGCGCGGGGCATCCGGGCGGGCCGCCGCGACGACGGGGGCCGCGGGCGCGTCGGGGGGGCGGGGGCGCCCCCCCGACGGGACTGAGGGGCTCGGGCCCGAGGTGCACCGGGCTGGGGCGCGCGGGCCCGTCCGCCCGGCACCGGTGGGGCGGACGGCGGCCGCGGCGTGGTGCGGGTGGCGCTCACGGCGTCCCTCCCGGGGGCTCAGGCGGTGCGGGCAGGACCGGTGTGGGCAGGACCGGTGTGGGCACGGCGACCACCGCGGCGTCCCCCAGGGAGATCGGGAGCGGCCGGGCGCTCACCATCCCGAGCGCGCTGGCCCGGGCCTGCACCTGGCCGGGGGCCTCGGCGGCTGCGAGGCGCTCGCGCAGCTCCTGCTCCTGCTCGGCGAGCAGGAGCGACTCGCGCCGCAGGTCGGCCGCGGAGTACGCCCCCCGGGACAGGGCGATGTTGATCAGCAGCACCCCGACCAGGGTGACCACGATGATGCCGGCGCACACCGCGGCGAAGGGCACCCGCCCGGCCAGGACCGCGCTCGGCGCCACGAGGCGCAACCGCGAGCGCGCCGCCCGGTTCCGCGTCCCCGCCCCGGCCCGCTGCCTCACCGGCCACCCCGCGGGGACGCCGCGGCGGGCCGCACCCGCTCGACGGCCCGCAGGCGCACGGAGGCGGCGCGGGGGTTGGCCTGGACCTCGGCGTCACCGGCCTGCTCGGCCCCGCGGGTCAGCAGCCGCAGCTGCGGGGCGTGCTCGGGCAGCTCCACCGGCAGCCCCGGGGGGCTCGTGCTCGCGGCACCAGCGGCCATCGCGGCCTTGACCAGGCGGTCCTCCAGCGACTGGTACGCCATGACCACCAGCCGACCGCCGACGTCGAGCGCGCCCAGCACGCCGGGCAGTGCCGCGCGCAGGGCCCCGAGCTCGTCGTTGACCTCGATGCGCAGGGCCTGGAAGGTGCGCTTGGCGGGGTTGCCGCCGGTGCGCCGGGTGGCGGCGGGCACGCTGGCCCGCACGAGGTCGACCAGCCGGGCGCTGGTGGTGAAGGGCTCGCGCTCGCGCTCGCGGACGACGTTGCCGGCGATCCGCCGGGCGAAGCGCTCCTCCCCGTAGGTGGCCAGCACGCGGGCCAGCTCACCGGCGCTGTAGGTGTTGAGGACGTCGGCGGCGCTGGTGCCGGTGGTGGGGTCCATGCGCATGTCCAGGGGAGCGTCGGTGCTGTAGGCGAACCCGCGCGGTGCCTCGTCGAGCTGCAGGGACGACACGCCGAGGTCCATCAGCACCGCGCGGAGCGGGGGCCCGCGCAGGTCCTCCAGCACCGCGGGCACCTCGTCGTAGACCGCGTGGACGAGCGTGGCGCGGTCCCCGAAGCGGGCCAGGCGTCGGCGCGCCAGGGCCAGGGCCTGCGGGTCGCGGTCGATCCCGACCAGTCGTGCGCGCGGACACGCCTCCAGCACGGCCTCGGCGTGACCGCCGAGGCCGAGCGTGGCGTCGCAGAAGGTGGCACTCGGTCCCTGCAGCGCAGGGGCGATCAGCTCCAGGCAGCGCGGGAGCATCACCGGGACGTGGCGCGGCAGGGCTGCGGGCTCGACGGCATCAGGCACTGCTGTCCCCTCCCACCCGCCGGGGCCCGTGCACCGGCTCCACCAGGGTACTGAGGGGACTGGGGTTGCGTGTGTGACACACGGGACGCGGACGGGCGCAGGGCGCTGGTGGCCGTCCGGTCAGGCCCCCACCCGCTCCGCTGTCCGAGAGGACCTCGCGGCCTGACACCGGGGAAGTGCGTCAGGACGCCGGAGCGGCTGGGGACCTGGCCGGACGGATCACAGCAGACCCGGCACCGACTCCTCAGCCGTGGAGGAGAACCGCTCCTCGGCGGTGGCCAGGTAGGAGTCCCACGCCGTCGCGTCCCACACCTCGACCCGGGCGCCGGCACCGATGACGGCGCAGTCCCGGTCCAGAGAGGCGTAGCGGCGCAGGGCTGGCGGCACGGTGATGCGGCCCTGCCGGTCGGGCACCTCGTCGGAGGCGCCGGAGAGCAGCACCCGGGAGAAGTCGCGGGCCTGGCGCGAGGTCAGCGGGGCGGTGCGCAGCTGCTCGTGCACCCGGGTGAACTCGGCGGCGGGGTAGGCGTACAGGCACTTCTCCTGACCCCGGGTGAGCACCACCCCGTCGGCCATGGCCTCGCGGAACCTCGCCGGCAGGATTAGCCGGCCCTTGTCGTCGAGCTTCGGGGTGTGCGTGCCGAGGAACACCGGCACGGCCCTCCCCGAGATGGTCGGGGGCACCGTCTGCGCTCCCCACGACTCCACATTACTCCACTGGTCACCACCGTCAACGATCACCGGCACTGCCGCCGCCGACCGACGGCGCTGCGCTCACCGCGATCGGTGGGCTGGTCCGCGGTGTCGTACGGTCTGGCCGTGACGGTGACCGCCGACGCCCGCTCCCTGGAGGAGCTCACCGACCTCACCAGCGGTCTGCGCCGGGCCGTGGCCTCGGTGGTGCAGGGCAAGGACGCGGTGATCACCACGGCGGTGACCGTGCTGCTCGCCGGGGGCCACCTGCTCGTCGAGGACGTGCCCGGTGTCGGCAAGACGGTGCTCGCCAAGGCCCTCGCCGCGGCCAGCGGGTGCAGCGTCAACCGCATCCAGTTCACGCCGGACCTGTTCCCCAGCGACGTCACCGGTGGCAGCGTCTACGACGCCGCGCGCCACGACTTCACCTTCACCCCCGGCCCGGTCTTCGCCAACGTGGTCATCGCCGACGAGATCAACCGGGCGTCGCCGAAGACGCAGTCGGCGCTGCTGGAGTGCATGGCCGAGGGGCAGGTCACCGTCGACGGGCACACCCACGGCCTCGCCGAGCCGTTCATGGTGCTCGCCACGCAGAACCCCCTCGAGATGGAGGGCACCTACGCCCTGCCCGAGGCCCAGCGCGACCGGTTCATGGCGCGCACCTCCATGGGCTACCCCTCGGCCACCGCTGAACTGGCGATGCTGACCCACCACGGCACCACCGACCCCCTCGCCGCGCTGACCGCCGTCACCGACCGCGAGACCCTCGCCGCTGCCGTCGCCGCGACGCGGTCGGTGCCGGCCGGCGAGGCCGTGCGCCGCTACGTCGTCGACCTCGTCGGGGCCACCCGCTCCCACCCGGCGCTGCTGCTCGGCGCCTCACCCCGGGCGGGCCTGCACCTGCTGCGCGCCGCGCGCGCCTACGCCGCGGTGCACGGGGACGACGTGGTGCTGCCCGACCACGTGCAGGCCCTGGTGCCCACCGTGCTGGGGCACCGCCTGGTCCTCTCCCCCGCCGCCCGCGCCGGCGGTGAGCGCGTCGAGGACGTGCTGGACCGGGTGGTGGCGGCCACGCCGGTGCACGGCCGGGGCCGGTGACCGCGCGCGCGTCGCTGACGGTGCGCGGCTCGGCGATGTGCGGCGTCGGCGCCGCCCTGGTCGTCGGTGCCGTGGTCACGGGCCTGTCCGGGCTGCTGCGGGTCGGTGTGCTGGTCCTGGCGCTGCCGCTGCTCGCCCTCGTGCTCGCCCAGCTCGCCCGCCCCCGCGTGGAGGTCGACCGCACCCTGGTGCCCTCCAGGGTCACCGCCGGCGGCACCGCGCGGGTGCGCCTGGGCGTGCGCGCCACGAGCTGGGCGGCCCCGCGCCACTACCGGGCCGAGGACGCTCGCGCACCGGCGCTGGGGCGCCCCGCGCGCTTCGTCGTCGAGCGCCGCGGCGACGGGTGGACGACGGTGACCTACGCGCTCGCACCGGCGCGCCGGGGTCGGTACACCGTCGGGCCGCTGCGGGTCGCGGGGCTGGACCCGCTCGGCCTGGCCAGCGGTGCGGGCGCGATGGTGCCCCGGCGCGGCGCCGCAGGGGCGGACGAGGCGTCGCTGCTGGTCGTGCCGGCGGTGCAGGAGCTGGGTGCACCGGCCCGCGGCAGCGCGCGCAGCGGCACCGAGGGCCGCTCGAGCCCGGTGGCGGCGACCTCGGGGGAGACCTCCGCCGGGGCCCGTGACTACCGGCCCGGAGACCACGTGAGGCGCGTGCACTGGAGGGCGACGGCGCGCGTCGGCCGGCTCATGGTCCGCGAGGAGGAGGAACCGCTGACCGAGCGCTCCCTGGTGCTCCTCGACACCTCGGCCGCGGCGTGGCGCACCCCGGCCGCCTTCGAGGCCGCGGTCTCCGCGGTGGCCTCGGTGGTGGCGGTGCTCGGCGGCGACGGGTCGCCGGTGGTCCTGGTGCACCGCCTGGGGGCGACGGGCGGGAGCACCGAGGCGCTGATGGAGGCGCTGGCGGTGCTCGAGCCGGTGCGCGCGGGGGCGGGGCCGCGGGACCCGGGGGCCTTCCCGCACGTCGGGGGCGAGGACCGCACCTCCGTCGTGGCCGTGCTCGGTGACGTCGGCGAGGAGGCCCTGGCGCGCCTGCTGCCCCTGGCCTCCCGCAGGGTCCGCGCCAGTGCCCTGCTGCTGGGCGCCCCCACCGCCGGCCGGGCGCTGCGCCGTGCGGGCTGGGACGTGGCGGAGGTGTCCTCCGGTGAGTCGCTGGCCACCGCGTGGGCGCGCCTGGGCGACGCGGCGGGAGCCCGATGAGCACCGGCGGGACGAGCAGCGGCAGGACGGGCAGCGGC
>CAXTAK010000002.1:92601-103050 GCA_964242735.1 uncultured Quadrisphaera sp.
CGGCGGGAGCCCGATGAGCACCGGCGGGACGAGCAGCGGCAGGACGGGCAGCGGCGCTGCACCGGTTGGTCGGCGGCTGACCGCCGCGGCCGCGACGCTGGCCGTGACGGCTGGGCTGAGCCCGGTGGTCAGCGGTGGGGCGTGGCTGGTCGACGCCGCGCTCGCGGTGGTGCTGGTAGCCGTCGCCGGGCTGTGCGCGGCGCGGCTGCGAGCGGGTGCGGCGGTCGTGGTCGGCGTCCAGCTCGCGACCCTGGTGCTGGCGCTGACCGTCGTCCACGTCCCCGCGCAGGCGGTGTGGGGGCTGCTGCCAGGACCGGCGGTGTGGGAGCAGGTCGCGGCGCGGGTCGGCGAGGCGCTGGAGGTGGTGCGCACGCAGGCGGCGCCCATCACCGGTGCACCGGGTCTGCGCCTGGTGCTCGCCGCCGGCGCCGGCGTCCTCGCCGTGCTCGTCGACGCGGTGGTGGTCGGGGCGCGGCGCCCTGCGCTGGCGGGCCTGCCGCTGCTCGTCGTCCACGCCGTCGCCGTCGTCTTCGCGCCCGGCGGCCTGTCCGCGGGGTGGTTCGTCGTGGCGGCGGTGGCCTTCGCGGCGCTGCTGGTGCAGGGGCGCGACGCCGCGCGCGGCCACGGCGTCCTGGTCACCGGCGGCGGACGTCGAGCCGCCGGCGCCGCGTCGTCGGGGGGGCTCGCCCCCGTGGGGCGGTGGGGGGCGCTGGGCGTGGCCGGGGGGGTCCTGCTGGCGGTGGCCGTGCCGGCGGCGGTCGACCTCGACGCCCGCGGTGGCCTCGTCGACGCCTCGGGGGGCGCCGGCCCGGGAGGCAGCACGACGTACCTGAACCCGCTGCTGGACCTGCGGGACGACCTCGGTGCCCGTCAGGACACCGTGGTGCTGCGGTACACCACCGAACAGGCGCGCCCTGAGCCGCTGCGCATCGTCACCGTCGACAGCTTCGACGGCGACGTGTGGGAGCCGAGCTCGCTGGGAGGGGCGGTGCAGCTCACCTCCGGGGGGCTGCTGCCCGCGGCCCGGGGCACCACCGCGGCCACCCCGGCGGAGCGGTACACCGCCACGGTGACCGTCGAGGGGCTGGACCAGCAGTGGCTCCCGCTGCCCTACGCCGCGGAGCGGGTGCGGGTGGACGGTCAGTGGGTGGTCTACCCGGACAGCCTCAACGTGATCGGGGCTGGCGGGGAGCGCACCGAGGAGGGTCAGCAGTACGAGGTGACCTACCGGCAGGCGGGACCGACCGCGGAGGCCCTCGCGGCGGCACCGGCGCCGCCGGAGGACGTCGTGGCCCGCTACGCGCAGCTGCCGACCGACCTGCCTCCGATCATCGCCGCGACCGCTCAGGAGGTCGTCGCGGGCGCCGGCAGCGGCTACGACGAGGCGGTGGCCCTGCAGGAGTGGTTCCGGTCCGAGGGCGACTTCCGCTACACCCTCAGCGCCCCGGAGGCGGAGTCCGACAGCGCGCTCGCCGACTTCCTGGGCAGCAAGGAGGGGTACTGCACGCACTTCGCCTCGACCATGGCCGTGATGGCCCGCAGCCTGGGCATCCCCGCCCGCGTGGCCGTCGGGTTCCTGCCAGGGTCGCGCACCGGGGACGGGGAGTGGGAGATCTCCGTCGACGACGCCCACGCCTGGCCCGAGCTGTACTTCGAGGGGGCGGGCTGGCTGCGCTTCGAGCCGACTCCGGGCAGCCGCACCGGTGACGCTCCGGAGTGGACCTCCTCCGCCGCCGTCAGCGGGCCGGAGGAGGGACCCACGTCGGCGCCGTCCACGGCGCCGACGGCCAGCGCCGCCCCGACGGCACCGGGGCTCGACCCGGGCGAGGAGGCGGTCAGCGACGCGGGCGGGGCCGGTGCCGGCGCGGACCGGTCCGCGGCGGCGACCGCGGCCGTCGTGGTCGCCGCCGCCGCCGGAGCGGTGGGGGTGCTGCTGCTGCCGCGAGCGGTCCGCGGCGCGCTCTCACGGCGGCGCTGGCAGCGGGCGGCCAGACACGGGGCCGGGGCGCCGCGAGGGGCCGAGGCCGCGTGGGCCGACCTGGTCGAGCGGGTGGGCGACCTGGGGGTGGCGGTGCCGGCGTCGGCGACCCCCCGGCAGGTGGGCCGCCTGCTCGAGGGGGAGCACGCGAGGGGCCGGGGTGGGACGGGCGGTGTGCTCGCGGAGCCGCTGCGCCGGCTCGTCGCCGCGGTGGAGCGCTCCCGCTACGGCAGTGGCGGCGATGGTCCGGGCTCCGGGGCCTCAGCGAGGGGCAGTGGGGCGGCGCCCAGTCGGTCTGGGGCCGCCGCGGTGCTCACGCGGCGCGTGGGGGCCGCCGGTCCCACCCTGCGCGACGACGCCCTGGCCGTGGTCTCGGCGCTGGCGGACGGGGCGCGCCCGGCGGCAGCCCGCCGGGGCAGGTGGTGGCCGGCATCGGGTCGGCGGGCGCTCCTTGCGGCGGCACCGGCGCTGGTCGCCGTGCTCAGGAGGCGGTGGGGCCCTCAGCAGTGAGGGGGTGTTCGGCGGTGGGGGTGTTCAGCGCTGGTCGCGGCGGCGGTCCCACCGCTGCTCGAGCCGCTGCATGAAGGTGCCCGAGCCCTTGGGAGCACCCCGCCGACGGGGGGTGCCGCTGCGCTGCGACCCCCCGGTGCGCGGGGCGCCACTGCTGCCGACGACACCGACGGGCCCGCGCGTGCGGGGGCCGGTCAGGGCGGTGATCAGCCCGGCGAACATGACCGCGACGGCCAGCACGCCGAGCCACAGCATCGAGTTGACCAGGGACAGGACGACGAGGGCCAGCCCCAGCACGATCCCGGTGATGCCCACGACGGTGCGACGCCGACCACCGCCGACGGCACGGCGCTGGTCTCGCATGGTCGTGGCGAAGCGCGGGTCGTCGGCGAGGAGCTGCTGCTCCATCTGCTCGAGCAGCTTCTGCTCGTGTTCTGACAGCGGCACCGGAGTCTCCTGCGGTCGGGCCGGGTCACGGCCTGGTGAGGGGACCACGATAGATGCCCCGGTTGACCGTGGAAAGCCGGATGGCACGTCGGTCACGACACACTCACCCGGTGGCGCGCCCGACGTCCGCCGCCGCCGCCGGCAGCCACCAGGGCCGCCGGTCGCACGGCGCCGGCGCCGAACCTCGCCGCGGCGCGGTCGACCGCCCGGTCGGCCTCCCGCCAGCCCGCCTCGGGCTCGTCCAGGAGGAGCTGGCGGGGTTCGCGCCCGGCGTCCACGAGGCCCTCGACCCGCACCCCCACGAGGCGGATCCGCGCCCGCTGCAGACCCAGGCCCTCCCACAGCGAGACGGCGGTGGCGTAGACCTCCTGGCTCACGTCGGTGGCCTCACGCAGGGTGCGCGAGCGGGTGATCGTGGTGAAGTCGGAGAACCGCACCTTCAGCACCACGGTGCGCCCCGCACTGCCGGTGGCCCGCAGGCGCGCGGTGGTGCGGGCCGAGAGGCGCAGGAGCTCGCGCAGCACGACCGCCGGGTCGTCGACGTCGCGGGAGAACGTCTCCTCCGCGCCGGTGCCCACGGCGCGGTCCCCCGCGGCGGCGGCCACCACCGGCCGCGGGTCGCGGCCCCACGCCAGCGCCGCCAGCGAGCGCCCGACCGCCTCCCCCAGGGCCCGGCGCAGGGTCGGCTCGGGGGTGTGGGCGATGTCGGCGACCGTGTGCAGCCCCAGGCGCACCAGCTGCTCCGCGGTGCGCTCCCCCACCCCCCACAGCGCTCCGACCGGCAGCGGGTGGAGGAAGGAGGTGACGGCGTCGGCGGGCACCACGAGCAGCCCGTCGGGCTTGGAGCGGGTGGAGGCCAGCTTGGCGACGAACTTCGTCGTCGCCACCCCCACCGAGCAGGTGATGCCCTGCTCGGTGGCGACCCGGTGGCGCAGGTGCCCGGCGATGGCGGTCGGCGACCCGAGGCGGCGCACCGACCCGGAGACGTCGAGGAAGGCCTCGTCCATGCTCATCGGCTCCACCACCGGGGTCACCGAGGCGAAGACCGCCATCACCCCGCGGGAGACCTCCGCGTAGCGGGCGTGGTCGGGGGCCAGCACCACCGCCTGCGGGCACAGCCGCCGGGCGCGGCCCATCGGCATCGCCGAGTGGACGCCGGCCCGCCGCGCCGCGTAGGTCGCCGACAGCACCACCCCCCGCGCGCCGCTGCCGCCGCCCCCGCCGACGATGACCGGGGCGCCGACGAGGTCGGGGTGGTCGAGCAGGGAGACCGAGGCGTAGAAGGCGTCCATGTCGACGTGGATCACGGTGCACCCGGCGTCGTCCACCAGCGCGGCCCCGGGGCCGGCGCCTGGACGCTGGAGCTGGTGGCGGGTCACCGGCCCGAGCTGCCCTGGCTGGAGTGCCACAGCTTGCGCGTCGGCGATGCCGTCTCGACTGCTTCGGTGGGCTCCTGCTCGTCGCCGGAACCGGACACCCCGGCACCGGCGATGGCACGGGTGTTGCGCACATCGCCGCCGGAGGGGTGGATGTCGGTGTACGGCGACTGCAGGAACCCGCTGGCGTGCACCAGCACCCGGCGCGAGCGCCCGCTGCCCATCCCCCCGGCCGAGCTGCGGGCCTCCTCGGCCCCGCGCTCGACGGCCTGCACGTCCCCGTCCTCCCTGCCCTCGCCGATCACCCGCGACGGCGCGGCGGTGGGCACGGCGGCCGCCACCGGGCGAGGTGCGCGGGACGCCGCGGCACCCCGAGCCGCCAGCCCCGCGGCGTCCCAGCCCCCACCGACCGCGCCGAGCAGCCGGTGGACGCCGTCCAGTCCGCCGCGCTGCCACGCCTGCCACAGCCGGGGCAGCTCCCAGGCGCCGGTGGCGCGCACCGAGACCCCCCGCGGGCCCGTGCGGCGCAGCTCACCGCGCACCAGCAGCAACCAGGAGCCGAACACCGTGGCGGCGTAGGGGCCCTGGGCGTCCTCGAAGAAGGTGGCGTCCACCGGGCCGCTGGCGTCGTCGAGGGTGAGGAAGACCACGCGGCGCCCGGAACGGATCGGCGGGGTCTGGGTGGCGACCTTCACCCCGGCGACGAGCACCTCGCTGCGGCTGCGGCGGGTGACCAGGTCGGGTCCCGAGGTGGTGCCCAGGGCCTGGAGCAGCGGGGTGTAGAAGTCGAGGACGTGGCGGGAGGCGTCCAGGCCGAGCACCTCCAGCTCGGCGCGCACCCGCTCGCCCGAGGTCATCTCCGGGAGCCCGCTGGGCGCGGCGCCCCCGCGGGCGGGGTCACGGGGGTCGTCGCCGAGGTCGAGCGCCAGCTGCACCGGCTGCTCGGCCGCCGCGAGCGCCGGCACGGGGGCCCGGGACTGGCGGGCGGCGGCCGCGGCGGTGCCCGGCGCCTGACGCGCTCGGTCCCGGAGAGCGGGACGGGCAGGCCGACCGCCACCGGAGGGGGTCACCGAGCGGGTCCACCGCTCCAGCTCCGCGACCTGCAGCAGCAGGTCGCGGCGGGTGACCGCGCCCCGGGCGCGCGGACCCTCCCCCAGCCCGTGCAGCGCGTCGAAGGCCCCGGCCAGCACCAGGCGCTCGACCACCGGGCGCGAGAGGTGGGCGCGCTGGAAGAAGTCACCGAGGGAGTGGTAGGGCTGCCCGGCGAGCACCCGCTGCACCTCCGCCGCCGAGATGCCCTTGACCTCCGCGAGCGACAGGCGGATCCCCCACCCCCGCGCGTCCGGCACCGCGGCGTCCACCCGGTAGCCCTCGCGCGCGACGACCGCCCCCCGCCCGGGCAGGGCACCGACCAGCAGGGGCTGGGGATGAACCCGGCGCGGCGCGGTGAGCGCGTCGTCCAGACCGCCGCTGTCGACCCGCTCGACCCGGTAGGTGTCGCGCGAGGCGTTGACGTCGAGCCCGAGGACGGTGATGCCGAGGTTCCGGGCGTCGTCGAGGATCAGCCGCTTGGGGTACATGCCCGGGTCGTGGGTGAGCACCCCCGCCAGGAAGGCCGCCGGGTGGTGGGTCTTCAGCCACGCCGACTGGTACGTGGGCAGGGCGAAGGCCGCGGCGTGGGCCTTGCAGAACCCGAACGAGGCGAAGGCGCGCAGCACCTCCCAGATGCGCTGGACGTCGGCGGGGGCGAAGCCGTTGGCCGCTGCCAGGGGACGCCACCACGCCTCCACCTCGGCCTGGCCCTCGCGGCTGCCCATCGCCCGGCGCACCTCGTCGGCCTGGGTCAGGGACACCCCCGCGGTCTCGGCGACGATGCGCAGCACCTGCTCGTGGAAGACCACGACGCCCTCGGTCTCGGCCAGCGCCGGGCGCAGCCGCTCGTGGAGGTGGTCCGGCGCGGCCCAGCCCTGCCGGGCGGCGAGGAAGGGGGTGACCATGTCGGACTTCACCGGCCCGGGCCGGAACAGGGAGATGTCGATGACCAGGTCGGAGAAGTCCTGGGGGGCGAACTTGCCGACCAGCTCGCGCTGGCCGGGTGACTCGATCTGGAAGCACCCCAGCGTCCGGGTGGAGCGGATGAGGCGGAACGTGTCCTCGTCGTCCAGGGGCACGTCATCGACACTGACCACCTCGCCGCTGGTGCGGGCGATCTCGGCGGTGGCATGGGCCATCGCCGACTGCATCCGGATGCCGAGGACGTCGAGCTTGAGCAGACCGAGGGCCTCCACGTCGTCCTTGTCGTACTGGCTCATCGGGAACCCCAGCCAGCTCGCCTCCACCGGGGTGCGGCTGAGCAGGCTCGCGTCGGAGAGCAGCACCCCGCACGGGTGCAGGGCGATGTGGCGGGGCAGCCCGTCGAGGCGCTCGACGACGTCGTAGAGGGTGTCCAGGCGCGCGGAGTCCAACCCGGACGCGCGCAGCTCGGGCAGGTCGGCGAGGGCGTCGCGCACGCTGCGCGCCCGCACGTGCGGGAAGGCCTTGGCGATCGCGTCGACCTCGGCGGGCAGCATGCCCAGGGCGGCGCCGGCGTCGCGGACGGCGTGGCGCACCCGGTAGGTGTCGACCATGGACACGGCCGCGACGCGGTCACCGCCGAAGCGGGCGATCACCGCCTCGTAGACCTCGGTGCGCCGGTGCGACTCCACGTCGAGGTCGATGTCGGGCAGCTGGGCGCGGGCGGTGGTCAGGAAGCGCTCCATCAGCAGCCCGTGGCCCAGTGGCTCCACCCCGGAGACGCCGAGCAGGTGGTTGACCAGGCTGCCGGCGCCGGAGCCGCGGGCGGCGACGCGCACGCCCATCGCCCGGGTGAGGTCGCAGACCTGGGCGACGGTGAGGAAGTACCGCGCGTAGCCGAGGGAGCCGATGGTGGCCAGCTCCTCGGTGAGCCTGCGCCGCACGTCCCGTGCCGTCGCACGGGAGGCCCCCGGGTAGCGGCGCCCGATGCCGCCCTCGCACAGCTGCCGCAGCACCGCGTCGGCGTCGGCGCCGGGCGCCAGGCCCAGCACCTCGGCCTCGGGCAGGTGCACCCGTCCCAGGCCGAGGTCGCGCAGCGGGTGCAGGCGGCAGCGCTCGGCGAGGGCGGCGGTGGCGGCGAGCAGGGCCGCGGGGCTCGGGGAGCCCGCCGCGCGCGCGACCTCGTCGGCCAGGGCGTGCATCTGCGCCGGGGCCTTGAGGTGGCCCTGCCCGCTGGTGCGGTCGAGGTGGCGGGAGCCCAGGGGCACCAGGCGGCGGGCGGCGTCGAGGACGTCGGCGGTGACCGCGCCGTCGGGGGTGGCGTGGCGGACGGCGTTGGTCAGCACCGCGGGCAGCCCCGCGTCGCGGGCCAGTGCCAGCACGCGGGCGGCGTGCCCGAGGCTGCCCGGGGTGCCCTCGGGGCCGAGGTGGCAGACCACCTCCACGACCAGGGAGCCCAGCGGCAGGGCGTCGTACCAGCGGGCGAGGACGGCGCGGGCGAGGTCGGGGCGCCGGGCCAGGACCGCGCGGCCGAGCTCGGAGCCGGGGCCGAGGAGCACGGTGAGGGCCGGCGCGCCGGAGGCGGGATCCACCGCGTGCTCGGCGAGCAGGTCGAGGGTGGTGACCGGTGTGCCGCGCTGGCCCCGCAGGTGCGTGGCGGTGACCAGCTGGCACAACCGGGCGTACCCGGCGCCGTCGGGCAGGTGGGCGCCGTCGGCTCCGTGGCCGCCGGCGGGTCCCGGGGCGGGGCCGCCGGCGTGGGCGAGCACGGTGACCCGCGGGAGGAGCGGGTCGACGATCGCACCGCCGCGGACCGGGGCGCGCCGCGCCGCGGGCACCGGCGCGGCGCTGGCGGTCGCCCCGGGCGGCGGGGGTGGGACCTCGACGGCGAGGTCGACGCCGAGCAGTGGGGCGATGCCGGCGTCGACGCAGGCGGTGACGTGCTTGACCGCGCCGTAGAGCCCGTCGCGGTCGGTCAGGGCCAGGGAGTCCATGCCGAGCTCCACCGCCCGGGAGACCAGTGCCGCCGGGGTGTCGGTGCCGTGGCGCATCGAGCACCCGGAGACCACCCGCAGGTGCGTGAAGGTGCTGCCCGATCGACCCACTGCGCCCCCTGTGCCGTGCCGCGAGCACAGCCGTGAGCGCGCGTCAGCGCCCGTCGGACAGGGGGAAGGTCAGCTCGTGTCGAACCGGTGTTCGACTCCAGGAACACTACAGGTGCCTCTGGAGCGCACGCGCGGACGCCTCACCCGATCGGCGTGGCGCTCACGAGGCCTGGCGCGGAAGCTGCTGCTGCAGGCGCGCGCCGAGCAGGGCGGCGACGTCACCGACGAACGCGTCGGCGTCCCGGCGGTGGCGCTCGGCCTGGGCCGCCGTCACCGCGTCGGACCGGCCGGTCTCCACCGCGGCGCGGCGAGCCGCCGCCCCGGCGAAGACGTGCGCCCACCCCTCCAGCTCCGGTGCGACCAGGGGCAGGAGCACCCACGCGCTCAGCGAGCGCGCCGCCCCTCGGCGAGCGGGTGGACGGCCGCGCACGTCGAGCACCACCGCCGCAGCGCGCAGCGCCGCGAGGTGGGCGGCGACGAAGCGCTCACCCGGCTCACGGGCGACGGAGGACTCGGCCAGCAGTGCCGAGGCGCGCGCCAGCAGCTCAGCGGAGCGCTCACCCGACGCCCTGACCGCGGGGGCCACCGGCATCTCAATCCACCACCTCGACGAGTCGCCAGACGGGTGCGGACGCCCCGTCTCGGACAGCATCGCCGCCACCACCGACAGTCCTGCGCTCCAGCAGGGCGAGGTCGTAGGTGCCAGCGCCGGCCGACGCCGCGGCGCGCCCGGCGGCGGCGCGCACCCGCCACACCTCGCGATCGCCGCTGACGCCGGACAACCGCCCCGCGCCCTCCCACCACGCCACCCGCTCGTGCCAGTGGCCCAGCACCTCGACGACCACGTGGAGGCGCTCGCGCCAGACGAAGGACGTGGGGCCCGACGGCTCCGAGCGCACGTCGACCCGCTCGTCGTCGTAGCGCCGCCCGCTCATCGACCCACCCGCTCCCACCCCGTCCGCTCCAGCCCGGCCAGCACCTGCGCACGGACGACGGAGCCGCCCAGGGGCTTCCCCTCCCCTGGGCGGCCGTCCGAGCGTGTAGAACGCCTGTTCGACACGACCGGGAGTCAAGCGCACCGGCCACCGCACGTCAAGGGAGCCCGCCCGGTCGGAGCAGCGCCACCACTCGTGCCGTCGGACCCGGCTGCGATGCTGGTCGGGTGCAGCGGAGACCGGGCGCCGTCGGCGCGGGGCGGCCGAGCACGCCGGCGGTCGTCGTCGTCCACCTCTGGGGGGTGCCCACCCGCGCGGTCCCCGCGGCGGTGGGGCGGATGGCGCTGGACCGGGCGCTGCTGCGCTCCAGCGGCGCCCGCTTCTGGAAGCTGCTCGGCACCGGTGACGGGCGCACCTTCACCGCGCGCGACGCGGACCCCCGCCACTGGGGCCTGCTGACCGCGTGGGACGACGCCGACGCCGCCAGCGCCTTCGAGGGCTCGCGCACCGTCCGGGGGTGGGCCCGCCTGGAGGAGGAGCGGCTGCGACTGCTGATGCGCCCCCTGGTCAGCCGCGGCACCTGGGCGGGGCGCGAGCCGTTCGGCGCACCGGTGCCCGACCGCGCCGACGCGAGCGGGCCCGTGGCCTCGATCACCCGGGCCCGCATCTCCGCTCTCAAGAACCCGGCCTTCTGGCGCGCGGTGCCCCCCGTCTCCACCGACCTGCACCAGGTGGAGGGGCTGCGCCTGGCCGTGGGCATCGGTGAGGCCCCGGTGGGCCTGCAGGGCACGCTCAGCCTGTGGTCGAACGCGCGAGCGCTCACCGGTTTCGCCCACCGGCGCCGGGCGCACACCGAGGTCGTCGCGCGCACCGCTGCGGAGGGCTGGTACGCCGAGGAGCTCTTCGCCCGCTTCGCCGTGCTCGATGTGGCGGGCACCTACCGGGGTGGGTCGCCGTGAGCGCCCCCCCGGGGGAACGACGCGCGCAGGCTCCGACCCGTGGACGCGCCCGCACCGCCGCCGTGGCGGCGGCCGCCGTGGCGGCGGCCGCCGTGGTGGCGACCCAGGTGTCCTACCCGCTGCTCA
>CAXTAK010000002.1:103150-105154 GCA_964242735.1 uncultured Quadrisphaera sp.
GCCGCCGTGGCGGCGGCCGCCGTGGTGGCGACCCAGGTGTCCTACCCGCTGCTCACCGGCCGGGCGCTGGCGGTGACCACGGTGGCCGTGGTCCTGCTCTTCGCCACCGCCTCGCTCGCCTCGGCGGCCGCCACCCACGGGCCTCGCGCGGCGGTGGCGCTGCTGGCGGTCGGTGGGGGCACCGGTCTGGTCGCGGAGGCGGTGGGGGTGGCGACGGGGTGGCCCTTCGGCCGCTACGCCTACGCGGGCACCCTCGGACCGCAGGTGTTCGGCGTGCCGGTGATCATCCCCCTCGCCTGGACCATGATGGCCTGGCCGACCCTGCTCGCCGGTCGGGCCCTGACCCGCGCCCTGGTGCCCGCACCGGCACCCGGGCCGGCGTCCCGGCTGGCCCGGTGGCTGCCGGTGCCGCTGGCCGCGTGGGCGCTGACCTCCTGGGACCTCTTCCTCGACCCGCAGATGGTCGCCGCCGGACACTGGGCCTGGGCCGACCCCGTCCCCGCACTGCCCGGGGTGCCCGGGGTGCCGCTGACGAACTACGCCGGCTGGCTGCTCGTGGCGCTGGTGCTGCAGACCGCGCTGCACACCTCGGTGCCCGAGCCCGGGCCCGCCTGCGACGACGGCCCGGCGCGCGCCGGCGCTGACGCCGACGGCTGGGGCCCGCCCGCCGCCCTGCTGGCGTGGACCTGGCTGGGCTCGACCACGGCGAACCTGCTCTGGTTCGAGCGGCCGGCGGTGGGCCTGTGGGGGGCCGCCGCCATGGGGGTCGTCGTCGGGCCGTACCTGCTCGTGCAGCTGCGCCGCCGGGGCGCGCGCACCAGGACGTGACCGCCGCCCGCAGCACCGCCCCCAGGACAGCCCGGAGGGTGGTGCGCGCCGCCGTGGCGGCTGGTGGGGTGCTCGCTGCCGCCTCGGCCGCCCAGGCCGCGGCCGGGTCGCGGGTCCTCCGCACCCCGGACGCCGACCCCCCGCCCGCGGCCGAGACCGTGAGCGTGCTGCTGCCCGTGCGCGACGAGGAGGCGCACGTGCTCGGGTGCCTGCACGCGGTCCTGGCCAGCACCGGCGTCCCCCACCTCGAGGTCCTCGTCCTGGACGACGCCTCGACCGACGCGACCGCGGCCCTCGCCGCGACGGTCGCGGCATCCGACCCCCGCGTCACGGTGCTCACCGGCGCCCCGCTGCCCCCGGGGTGGCTCGGCAAGCCCCACGCCCTCGCGCAGCTCGCCGCCCGCGCCCGCGGCTCCGTCGTCGTCACCGTCGACGCCGACGTGCGCCTGGCCCCCCACGCGCTGGCCGCGACCGTCGACCTGCTGCGCTGTGCCGACCTGCAGCTGGTCAGCCCCTACCCCCGACAGGAGGCCGTCACCGCCGGTGAGCGCCTGGTGCAGCCCCTGCTGCAGTGGTCCTGGCTCAGCACCCTGCCGCTGCGCCTGGCCGAGCGGTCGCCGCGCCCGTCCCTGTCGGCGGCGAACGGGCAGCTGATGGCCCTGGACGCCGCGGCGCTGGCCCGCGCCGGCGGCTTCGCCGCGGTGCGGGGGGAGGTGCTCGACGACGTGGCGCTGGTGCGTGCCGTCAAGGCCAGCGGGGGGCGCGGGGGCGTCGTGGACGGCACAGCGGTGGCGACCTGCCGCATGTACGGCTCGTGGGAGGAGCTGTCGGCCGGGTACGTGAAGTCGCTGTGGTCGGCCACCGGGTCCCCGGCCACAGCGGTGGCCGTGGGAGCGCTGCTGTCCCTGACCTACGTCCTGCCCGCGGCAGCGGCGCTCGCCGGCTCGCCGGCGGGACTGGCCGGGTACGCCGCCGGCGTGGCCGGCCGGGTCGTGACCGCTCGGCGGACCGGTGGGCGCGCGTGGCCCGACGCGCTCGCCCACCCCGCGTCCGTGGTGGCCCTGCTGTGGCTGACGGCGCTCTCGCACCACCGGCGACGCCGCCACGGGCTGTCGTGGAAGGGCCGCCCGGTCGCGGTGACCCCGTCCGGGCTCACTGACGGGCGCACGGACGGGC
>CAXTAK010000002.1:105254-130426 GCA_964242735.1 uncultured Quadrisphaera sp.
CCCAGCACCACCGCGGGCAGCGCCGCACCACCCGTCCCGAGCAGCGGCGCCGCGGCGCCGGGGGCCTCGGTGGGGGGGATCGCCCCGGGTCTCCCCACCGCGCTGATCCCCGCCTACCCCGGAGGGCGCGTGCTGCTGACCAGCGCCCAGCCGGCCGACGGCGCCCCGGGCGAGCGGCTCGACGTCGCCCTCGCCGGGTCCACGCGCGAGCCCCCGCAGGCGGTGCTGGCCTTCTACCGCGCGACGCTGACAGCAGCTGGCTTCAGCGAGTCGACCCCGGCCGGCCACGGCGACTCGCTGACCGCCACCTTCACGCGCGGCGGAGCCACCGAGCTGATCGCGGTGGCTGTCGCCGCCTCCCCCGAGCAGCCCGGGGAGCAGCAGTTCACCGTCGGCGGCACGGTGCTGGCCTCGGTCACCACCGCCACGGGCACCCCGGCGCCCACTCCCACCCCGGCGCCCTGAGTCGTGGCGCGCGTCGTCGTCATCGGGGCGGGCCTGGGCGGGCTGGCTGCTGCGATCCGCCTCGCCGCGCTGGGGCACGGGGTCACCGTCCTGGAGCAGGCCGGGGTGCTCGGGGGCAAGCTCGGCTGGTCCTCCCGGGACGGCTTCTCCTTCGACACCGGCCCGAGCCTGCTCACCTGGCCGCAGGTCTACGAAGATCTCTTCACCGACACCGGGGCGCCGCTGCGCGACAGCGTGGAGATCGTTCCGGTGGACCCCGCGGCGGCCTACCGCTTCGCCGACGGCACCACCCTGGCGCTGCCCGACCGGGATCCCGTCGCGACGGCCGCGGCCCTCGACGCCGCGCTGGGGCGGGGAGCCGGAGCGCAGTGGGCGGGGCTCTCGGCGCGGGCGGCGCGCATCTGGGAGGCCACCGAGGGCCCGTTCCTCACCTCCCCCCTGCACGGCCCCGCGACGCTGGCCCGCCTGGCCGCGCGGCCCGGCGGGCTCCGCGACGTCGCCGCCATCGCCCCGTGGCTGTCGCTGCGCGACCTGGGGCAGCGCCACCTGCACGACCCGCGCCTGGTGCAGCTGCTCGACCGGTACGCCACCTACACCGGGTCCGACCCCCGCCGCGCACCCGCGGCGCTGGCCGCCGTGCAGCACCTGGAGGCCGTGCACGGCTCCTGGTACGTGCGCGGCGGTCTGCGCCGCCTCGGCGACGCGCTCGCGGACCGCGCGCGCGAGCGCGGCGCGGTGCTGCGCACCGGTGCCCGCGTGGAACGGGTGCTGCTCGCCCCCGGCCGGTGCGGCGCGGTGACCGGCGTCGCCCTCGCCGGTGGGGAGACCGTGCCCGCCGACGTGGTGGTGAGCGGGGGCGACGCGGCCGCCCTGCACCGCGACCTGCTGCCCCCCGGGCGCGCCCGCCGTGCCCGCCGGCAGCTCGCGGCGGCGACGCCGTCGCTGTCGGGGTTCGTGCTGCTGCTGGCGCTGCGCGGGCGCACCCACCCGGCGCACCACACCGTGCTCTTCCCCGCTGACTACGACGCCGAGTTCGACGCCGTCTTCGGTTCCGGCACCTGCGCCGGTCGACCGCGGCCGGTGGCCGACCCCACGGTCTACGTCAGCGCCCCCGACGACCCCGCGCTGCGCCCCGACGAGCACCACGAGTCGTGGTTCGTGCTCGTCAACGCCCCGCGCCACACCCCGGACGACCCGCGTTCGGGGATCGACTGGCGGGCGCCGGGTCTCGCCGACCGCTACGCGGACCAGGTGGTGGCGGTGATGGCCGAGCGCGGGATGGACGTGCGCGACCGGGTGCTGTGGCGGCAGGTGCGCACCCCGGCGGACCTGGAGGAGGCCACGGCCAGCGTCGGCGGGTCCATCTACGGGAGCTCCAGCAACGGGGCCCGCGCGGCGTTCCTGCGCCCGGCGAACGCCTCGCCGGTGCGCGGGCTGTACCTCGTGGGCGGCTCCTCGCACCCGGGGGGCGGCATCCCGCTGGTGGCCCTGTCGGCGAAGGTCGTCGCCGGGATGGTCGGGGCGGCGTGAGCCGGGTGCCGCCGGCGCTCAGGTGACCGGCGGCGCGGACGGCCCCGGTGGCGCGACGACTCCTGAGAGGTCTCGGCGGACGGCGACCAGCAGCTGCGCCAGCCCGACCAGGGCCGTCACCGCCGCCGCGACGGCACCCACCGCGGCCCAGCGGGTCGCGCCGGCCGGGTGGAGCCCGCAGCCGAGCGCGAACAGCGCCGCGACCGCCACCCGCGTGGGCCGCTCCGAGACGGTGATCACCCCGGGCCCGCCCATCCCCTCCCCCTGGGCCCGGGCCCGCGCGTACTCGTGCGCCAGTCCGGCGCCGACCGCGGTCCCCACCAGCCCCGCAGGGGCGCCGAGCACCCGCAGCACCGCGAGCCCCGCCGTGTCGGAGACCCGGTCCGCCACGGCGTCGAGCACCGCACCCCACCGGCTCGAGCGCCCCGAGCGCCGCGCCACCGCGCCGTCCAGCCCGTCGAGCAGCGACCCGGTGGCCAGCAGCACCCCGGCGAGCGCCGCCCACCTCCCACCGGCGGCGGCCACCACCGGAGCGGCCAGGCCGACCGCGCACCCCCCGGCGGTCACGGCGGACGGCGGCACGGATGCACGGGCCAGGGGCGCGGCCCCGGCGTCGACCACCGCCAGCCACCTCCGCACCACGGCGGCGGCGACACCCGCGTCCGGCACCTGCGTGGCGTGCGCGCGCGACCACGCCTCCACGGCGTCCTCGCGCGGCCGAGGGTGATCGTCCACACGTCCAGGCTAGGCGGTGCCGGGGACCACCCCGGTACTGTGGAGCGGTGGTCCGACCTCCGACGCCCGAACCCACCTCCCTCGACACAGCGCGGTTGCGGCGGGCCGTGCAGCGGGAGCTGGACGACGTGCTGGCCCGCCAGGGTCGCGTCCTGGCCGAGGTGGGTCCGGAGTGCGCGCCGCTGACCGAGGCCGTCTCGCGCCTGGTGACCGGCGGCAAGCGGCTGCGCGCGGCCTTCACCTACTGGGGCTTCGTGGGGGCGGGCGGGCGCGACGAGGAGGTGGGGGCACCGGGGGCGGTGGTCTCGGTGGCGGCCAGCCTGGAGCTGTTCCACGCGGCGGCGCTGATCCACGACGACGTCATGGACGCCTCCGACACCCGGCGCGGGATGCCGGCGGTGCACCGCCAGTTCGCCAGCTTGCACCGCGGACGCGGGTGGTCCGGTGACGGCGAGCACTTCGGCGCCGCCGGGGCGATCCTGGCCGGCGACCTCTGCCTGTCGTGGTCGGACGAGGTGCTCTCCTCCGCGGGTCTGCACCGCGACGCCCTCGCCCGCACCAAGCCGGTCTTCGACGCGATGCGCACCCAGCTCATGGGGGGGCAGTACCTCGACATGCTCGCGCAGGCGATGCCGCTGGGCACCGGCGCCGCCGCGCACGAGGAGGCGCTGGGCCGGGCCCGGCGCGTGATCTGCTTCAAGAGCGCGAAGTACAGCATCGAGCACCCGCTGCTCATCGGCGCAGCCCTGGCGGGCGCCGACGAGGAGCTGGTCGCGGCGTACTCCGCCCACGGCCTGCCGCTGGGTGAGGCGTTCCAGCTGCGGGACGACGTCCTCGGGGTCTTCGGTGACCCCGCCGCCACCGGGAAGCCCGCCGGAGACGACCTGCGCGAGGGCAAGCGCACCGTGCTGGTGGTCCTGGCCCTGGAGCGGGCCGACGCGGCGCAGAGCGCGGTGCTGCGCGAGGGGCTCGGCGACCCGGCGCTGGACGCCGCCGGGGTGGACAGCCTCCGCGGCGCGATCGCCGCGACGGGCGCCCTGGAGCGGGTGGAGGAGATGATCGACGACGCGGTGACGCGCTCGCGCGCAGCGCTGGAGCTCGCCCCGGTCACCGAGGTGGGCCGGCGGGCCCTGTCCGACCTGGTCGACGCCGCCACCGCGAGGGCCGCATGAGCGCCATCCTCGGGGTCACCCCCCGCCACGCGCTGCGGCGCACCGTCGACACGGTGGTGCCCGGGCGCATCCGCACCGTCGCCGGGCCCACCGACCACGTCGTGGTCGTCGGGGCCGGGCTGGCGGGCCTGTCCGCGGCGATGCGCCTCGCGGGGGCCGGCCGGAGGGTCACCGTGGTCGAGCGGGAGCTGGTGCCCGGGGGGCGCGCCGGGCGGATCACGACCCCGGTGCCCGGTGGGGAGTACCGGTTCGACACGGGTCCGACGGTGCTGACGATGCCCGACCTGGTCGCGGACTGCTTCGACGCGCTCGGGGAGGAGGTGGAGGACTGGATCGTCCTGGAGCCGCTGGACCCGCTGTACCGGGCGCGGTACGCCGACGGCAGCCACCTCGACGTCCACGCCGACGCCGACGCGATGGCGGAGGAGATCACCCGCGTCGTCGGCCCGGCCGAGGCCGACGGGTACCGGCGGTTCGTCGCGCACGTCGGCAAGCTGTACCGCGCGGAGATGAAGAGCTTCATCGACCGCAACATCGACTCGCCGCTGTCCCTGGTCGGCACCGACATGGCGCGCCTGTTCGCCCTGGGCGGCTTCTCGCGGATGTCGCGCCTGGTGGAGCGGTTCCTGAAGGACGAGCGCACCCAGAAGGTGTTCTCCTTCCAGGCCCTCTACGCCGGGGTGTCCCCGCAGCAGGCGCTGGGCATCTACGCCGTCATCGCCTACATGGACTCCGTGGCCGGGGTGGTCACCGCCCGCGGGGGCGTGCACTCCATCCCCGTCGGGATGGCGGCGGCGGCGGCCAAGCACGGGGTCGAGTTCCGCTACGGGACGACGGTGGCGTCGGTGGAGCACTCCGGGGGCCGCGCCACCGCGGTGCTCACCACAGACGGCGAGCGCATCGCGTGCGACGCGCTGGTGCTCAACCCCGACCTGCCCGTCGCCTACAGCGAGCTGCTCGGCACGCCGCTGCGGCGCATCGCGCCGCTGACGTTCTCGCCGTCGTGCTACCTCATGCTCGTCGGCTCCAGCGCCTCCTACCCGGGGTCGGCGCACCACACGATCCTGTTCGGGCGCAGCTGGAAGGAGGTCTTCTCCGAGCTCACCGGTGGGCGGCTGATGTCGGACCCCAGCATCCTGCTGTCGACCCCGACGGTCTCGGACCCCACCCTGGCGCCCCCCGGCAAGCAGGTCTACTACGTGCTGTTCCCCACCCCGTCGCTGTCGGCGGGCGCCAAGCACGGGTTGGACTGGAAGCGCATCGGTCCCGCGTACCGCAGCCACGTCATCGAGACCCTCGAGCGGCGCGGCTACGAGGGGTTCGGGGACGGCATCGAGGTCGAGCACGTCACCGACCCCCTCGACTGGCAGGCGCAGGGCATGGCGGACGGCGCGCCGTTCGCCTCTTCGCACCTGTTCCGCCAGACCGGGCCGTTCCGGCCGGGCAACCTGTGGGGGGAGAACGTGGTCTTCACCGGCTCGGGCACCCAGCCCGGCGTGGGGGTGCCGATGGTGCTGGTCTCCGGCCGCCTGGCCGCCGAGCGGATCACCGGCATCGACCCCGCGTACCGATCGCGGGCGTGGCGCTAGCGCGCCCGGCCGGCTCCTCGTCCCTGGACGCCGCCGGCGTCGCCGACCCGCAGCTGCGCTCGGACCTGCTGGTGTGCCGCGCCCTGCACGCGGCGCACGGGCGCACGTACTTCCTGGCCACGGCGCTGCTGCCGCCGGCGAAGCGTCCGTGGGTGTGGGCGTTGTACGGGTTCGCCCGCTACGCCGACGAGTTCGTCGACTCCCTCACCACCCCGGACCCCGGCGCGCTCCTGGCGTGGGGGTCGGCGTTCACCGCGGCGCTGCGCACCGGTGAGGCGCAGGACCCGGTGGGGCGGGCGATGCTCGCCACCGTCCGCCGGTGGTCGATCCCGGAGGAGACGGTGACGGCGTTCCTGGCCTCGATGCGCGCCGACATCACCCGCACGTCCTACGCGACCTACGCCGACCTCGAGGAGTACATGTACGGGTCGGCGTCGGTGATCGGGCTGCAGATGCTGCCCGTGCTGGAGCCCCTGCCCGGCCTGGAGGCGGCGGCCGCGGTGCGCGCGCGGCTGCTGGGGGAGGCGTTCCAGATGGCGAACTTCATCCGCGACGTCGGGGAGGACCTCGACCGGGGCCGCACCTACCTGCCCGACGACGCGATGGCCGCCGCCGGGGTCACCCGCGCGGAGCTGTTCGAGGGGCGGCGCACCGGGGTGGTGACCCCGGGGATCAGGGCGCTGCTGGAGGGCGAGGTAGCGCGCACCCGGGAGCTGTACGCCCGCGCGGAACCGGGCATCGCCATGCTGCACCCGACCTCGCGCGACGCCATCGCGTGCGCGTTCCGCCTGTACGGCGGCATCCTCGACGCGGTGGAGGCGGCGGAGTTCCGGGTGCTCCGCCAGCGGGTCGCGGTGGGGCTGCCCGCGCGCCTGGCCGTGGCGGGGCCCGCGCTGCTGCGCGCCCGGCGCGCGCGGCGCGACGAGAGGGCCTGGCAGCGGGCCTGAGCCGCGCGGCGACCCGCGCCAGTGACTCCAGTCCGGACACGGCCCGGGAGGCCACCAGCGACAGCACCTGCCGCCACGCCGGGTCGCGCTGACCACCCGCCGTCAGCAGCTCGGCCCAGGTGCACCGGCGCTCACGCAGCGCGTGGTCGACGGCGCCCACCGCGACCGCCGCCGGAGCGCAGTGCGCCAGTGACACCGGGGCGGCCACCACGTCGAGGTGGCCGCTGAGCGGGAGCCCCACCCGGTGCACCGCCGCGCTCGGCCAGCAGCGCTCCGAGCCGCGGGCCGCGCGAACGTGCGACCGTTCGTCGCGGCCCAGCACGGTGATGCCGTGGTCTTCGAGGGCGTCGGCGCAGCTCAGCACCCCACCGACGGCCGCCGCGGCCAGCCGGGCTGGTGTGCAGACCGCCAGGGCGTACAGCCCAGGGGCGGGTCTGTCCACCCTCCCGCCGTCCACCGCCGCGGCGAGGGCCCGCTGCGTGACACCCAGGCGCCGCAGTGCGACGCAGCGCGCCGCGCCGCCGAGCTCGCCGACGGCTCGCACGGGGTCCACGGCGGGGAGCCTTCCGGACCTGGCCGCCGCCACACGGGACGAGGCGGGCCGTCTGTGGACGGCGACCGCTCGGCGAGCGGGCTGTGGACGGCACTGCGCCCGCGTCAGGATCCTGCAGGAGGCGGCGACACGCCGGCGTGATGACATCCCCGTGCGGCGCGGCGCCCACTCACGCAGCGTCTCGACGCGGCATGCCCGCCCGCGCTCGCGCCGCTCCGGGCACCCGCCCAGCGGCGTGCGGCCCGCGCGCCGGCCCCCACCGGCGCTGCCTACGGGTACAGGCCCCGGGTGGTGTGCGCCTGCGCGACGCGGGCCACGCTGATCGCCAGCGCTGACCCGCGCAGCGTCATCGCGTGCTGGCGCGCGTGGGCGGAGACCTCCGCGTAGGCGGCGCGCATCCGCTGCTCGAGGCGGTCCTCGATCTCCGCCTCGCTCCACCAGTACGCCTGGTTGGCCTGCACCCACTCGAAGTAGCTGACGACCACCCCGCCGGCGTTGGCCAGGATGTCGGGGACCACCACGACACCCCGCTGCGCCAGCAGCACGTCCGCCCTCGTGGTCGTCGGCCCGTTGGCACCCTCGACGACGAAGGCCGCCCGCACCTGCCCGGCGTTGCCCTCGTGCAGGACCCCCTCGACGGCGGCGGGCACCAGCACGTCCACATCCGAGCCCAGCAGCTCCTCCCCCGGCAGGTCGTCGCCCCCGGCGAAGCCGGTGACGGTGCCGGCGGACGCCGCGTGCTCGACCAGGGCGGGCACGTCGAGACCGGCGTCGGCGCGCA
The DNA here is from genome assembly GCA_964242735.1 of uncultured Quadrisphaera sp. Lineage (GTDB taxonomy): Bacteria > Actinomycetota > Actinomycetes > Actinomycetales > Quadrisphaeraceae > CADCUY01. The sequence goes on from CAXTAK010000002.1 coordinate 113,027, forward strand.
CCGCCCCGTACTGGTCGCTGACCGCGACCACGCGCGCGCCGTCGCGGTGCAGGATCCGCGCGGTGTGCAGGCCCACCTTGCCGAAGCCCTGGACGGCCGCGGTGGAACCGGCGACGGTGCGCCCGTGCTCCTCCAGGACCGCGCGCACGCAGTGCACCACGCCCTGCGACGTCGCGGTGGCCCGCCCCAGCGACCCGCCGACGCTCAGCGGCTTGCCCGTCACGATCCCCGGCACGGTGTGCCCGGCGGCGACGGAGAAGGTGTCCATGATCCAGGCCATGGTCTGCTCGTCGGTGCCGATGTCGGGGGCGGGCACGTCCCGGTCGGGACCGAGGATCGGCATCAGCTCGCTCGTCAGGCGGCGGGTGAGTCGCTCGCGCTCCCCCACCGAGTACGCCTTCGGGTCCATGGCCACCCCGCCCTTGGCGCCGCCGTAGGGCAGCTGCACCAGGGCGCACTTCCACGTCATCCACATCGCCAGGGCCCGCACCTCGTCGAGGTCGACCGCCGGGTGGTAGCGCAAGCCGCCCTTGGCGGGGCCCCGGGAGAAGTTGTGCTGCACCCGGTGCCCGATCAGCACCTCCACGCTGCCGTCGTCGCGCCGCAGCGGGATGCTCACCGTCATCTCCCGGCGGGGCGTGGCCAGCATCGCGTGCAGCCCCGGGGTCAGCTCCAGGTGCTCGGCGGCCTGGCTCAGCTGGGTCAGGGCCTGGCTCAGCGGCCCGTCGTCGTCGACGGCCATCAGAACAGCAGGACCTGGGCGCGGCGGCGCACGGGCGAGATCCGGTTCGCGCGCAGCGCGGCGACCGGCGTGCTGCCCAGCGACTCGTCGTGGGTGAAGAGCCACCGCAGCGCCTCGGCGTCGGAGTAGCCGCTGTCGGCGAGCACGGTGAGCGTGCCGGGCAGGGACACCATCGGCTCGGGGTCGACCAGCGCCCGCGGCACCCGCAGGACCTTCGGGCGGCCCCGGCGCACCCCGACCAGCACCCGGTCGTCGAGCAGCCGGCGCACGCGCGAGACGTCGCTGCGCAGGATCCCGACCAGGTCCGGCACCGTCGCCCACGCCTCGTCCCCTCCGACGAGGGTCTCGAGGTCGATGAGCGCTGCCTCCTCCGTCGCCGCGCCAGGGTCGCCCGCAGCGGTCGGGTCCGGGGAGCTCATGGGGCGAGCCTGCCACGGCCGGGCGGCGCGGTGCCGGTGGTGTTGGGCTGCTGCGCCGCCGACACGCCCCACGCACTCGTGCACTCTGACCACATCTGTCACAGTGGCCCCGACAGCAACATCCGATGGCAGGAGACGCCCATGAGCAGTCCGCAACGCCCCGCCTCCGCTCTGGTGGTGGCGATCGGCGCCACCGCCGTCGCCGGCATCGCCGGGGCGCCCACCGCCGCGGCAGCGGAGTCCGGGGGGGCCGTCCACGTCGTCACCGAGGGCGAGACCCTGGGTCACATCGCCCTGCGCAACCGCACCACGGTCGGCGCCATCGCCGCGGCCAACGCGGTGCCGACGCCGGGCCTGATCCAGGTGGGCCAGCGCCTCGTGCTGCCGCCGCCCCCGACACCGGCACCCGACCCGGCGGCGGCGCCGCCCGCGCCGCCGCCCGCCCCCACGGTCACCGTGGCCGCCGACGACACCCTCGGCCACATCGCCGCCCGCGCCGGGATCACCCTGGAGGCCCTGCTGGCCAGCAGCGGGCTCGACCGGGCCGCACCGATCCGTCCGGGCCAGCAGGTCACCCTGCCGGCCCCACCGCCGCCGCCAGCACCGGCACCGGTCGCCAGCACCTTCGCCGGGCGCACCTACCCCCCCGAGGTCACGGCGGCCGCCACGGCCAACCGCGACGCGCTGGCGGCGCGCGGCGTCCCCTCGCGGGACGACATGAGGTCGCTGATCACCACCACCGCCCTGCAGATGGGCGTCGAACCCGCGCTCGCCCTGGCCGTCGCCCACCAGGAGTCGGGCTTCAACGCTGCCGCGGTCTCCCCCGCCAACGCCGTCGGCGCCATGCAGGTCATCCCCTCCTCGGGCCGCTGGGCCTCCACCCTGGTCGGCCGCGACCTCGACCTGCTCGACCCCACCGACAACACCGTCGCGGGCGTCGCCATCCTGCGCTCGCTCCTGGGCTCCACCGGCGGCGACGTGGCCACGGCCGTCGCCGGCTACTACCAGGGGCTGGCCAGCGTGCGCCGCAACGGCCTGTACGACGACACGCGCCGCTACGCGGCCAACGTGCAGACCCTCGCGGCGCGGTACCGGTGAGCGGCTGGCTCGGGGGGGCGCGCGGCGCCCGAGGCCGCCGCGACGCCGGTCGACCGTAGACTCCGCCGGTGGCGCTCCGCCTGCAGGACCCGCTCGTCGGGCAGCTCGTCGACGGCCGCTACGCGGTGCTCTCGCGCATCGCCGCGGGCGGGATGGCGACGGTGTACCTCGCCACCGACGCCCGCCTGGGCCGCCAGGTGGCGCTGAAGGTCATGCACAGCCACCTCGCCGCCGACGAGGTCTTCGTGCAGCGCTTCGCCCGCGAGGCGCGCGCCGCCGCGGGACTCGCCCACCCGGGGGTGGTCGGGGTCTACGACCAGGGCGCCGAGGGCAGCACGGTGTACCTGGCGATGGAGCACGTGCCCGGGCGCACCCTGCGCGACGTGCTCGCCGAACGGGGTGCCCTGACCCCGGGTGAGGCGCTCGCGGTCGCCGCAGCCGTGCTCGACGCCCTGGCCGCGGCCCACCGCGCCGACCTGGTGCACCGCGACGTCAAGCCCGAGAACATCCTCGTGGGCCTGGACGGGCGGTTGCGGGTCGCCGACTTCGGCCTGGCGCGCGCTGCGAGCGCCTCCACGACCGCCGCGAGCGGGCTGATGGGCACCGTCGCCTACCTCGCCCCGGAGCTGGTCACGCACGGGCGGGCCGACGCGCGCGCCGACGTCTACGCCGCGGGCGTGGTGCTGTTCGAGCTGCTGACCGGCACCCTGCCCTTCACCGGGGACGTGCCCGCGCAGGTCGCCTTCGCCCACGTCTCCGGGGAGGTGCCGCCGCCCAGCTCGCGCCAGCCGCACCTGCCCCGCGCGCTGGACGACCTCGTGGCCTGGGCGACGGCCCGCGACCCCGACCACCGCCCGGCCGACGCCGGTGAGCTGCTCGCGGCGGTGCGCCACCTGCGTGAGGAGCTGCCCGCGGCGGTGCTGGCGCGGGAGCCGGACGCCGCGCCGACGGTCTCGGTGGGTCAGCCGACGGCGCTGGACCGGCGCGAGCACGTCATGGCCCTGCCGATCGGCGAGGCGCTGAGCGCAGCGCAGCCGACGGCGACCCGCCGCATGCCGCTCCAGCGCACGTCCGTCCGCGGCGCGCCGGCTGACGACGGGCGGGACCACGACGGGCGGCCCGCGGGAGGGGCACCGGGGCGCCGTCCGCGCCGCTGGTGGCGGCTCGGCGCGCTGGTCGCCCTGGCGCTGACCCTGGTCGCCGCAGGGATCCTGGGCTGGGCCCGGTTGGCCGGGCCCTTGCAGACCGTCCTGGTCCCCAACCTGGTGACCGCGACGGAGGGCGAGGCGGAGACGATCCTGGCCCCTCGCGAGCTGACCTTCACCGTGAAGCAGGAGTACAGCGAGGAGCCTGCCGGCGAGATCACCGCCCAGGACCCGCTCCCGGGCGTGGAGGTGCGCACCCGCACGGACGTCGCCCTCACGGTCTCCCGCGGCCCCGAGCTGTTCGCCGTGCCGGACGTCGTCGGCGCCACGGGCGCGGACGCCGCCGCGTCCGCGCTCGAGGGCGCCGGCCTCGCGATCGGCACCGTCACGGAGGAGGACTCCGAGACGGTGCCCGAGGGCGCGGTGATCAGCCAGGGCACGGCCCCTCAGGAGCAGCTGCGCGCCGGGACCCCGGTCGACCTGGTGACCTCCTCCGGTCCGCCCCCCGTCGAGGTCCCCGCTGCGCGGAACCGGTCGCAGGAGGACGCCGAGCAGGCCATCACCGAGGCCGGGCTGGAGGTCGGGCGGGTCACTCGGGAGCGGAGCGAGAGCGTGCCCGCCGGGGTGGTGATCCGCTCCGAGCCCGACGGGGGCACCGTCGAGCGGGGGACTCCGGTGACGCTCGTGGTCTCCGACGGACCGCCCCCGGTGGTCGTGCCCGACGTGTTCGGCCGCAACCTCGACGAGGCGACACAGGTCCTGCGCGACGCGGGGTTCACCGTCGAGGTCGAGACCCTGCTCGGCGGGGTGTTCGGCACCGTGCGCTCGCAGTCCCTCGTCGCGGGCCAGGAGGTCCCGAAGGGCTCGACGGTCGTGCTGTCCGTCGTCTGACCGGGTGCGTGCCCGGTGACGGCCGCGCGCTCCACCGGATCCGCCGACGAGTGGTCGGTAGAGGTCAGGGTCCGGTGCCGACGGAGCAGCACCTGTCCGGACGCACCGGGACTGCTGCGCGCACGACGCAGGACGCGACATCGGCGGCGGGGAGGTGCACCTCCTGTGCCGTCGTGGGCCCGACAGGCCGAGGCCGGTGTGGTGCACGAGGACGAGACCGTCGTGGTCTCCGTGGACCTGGACCCCGTCACACCCGGCCACCTCCTCGTCGTGCCACGCGAGCACGCGGTGGGTCTCGAAGACCTCGATGGAGCCACCAGCGATCACGTCTGGTCGGTCATGACGTGGCACGAGCCTCGCGACGCTCGAGCGTGCGCTGCGAGGGGATCGACATCCTCCCCTGTGACGGCGAAGCCGCCTTCCAGACGGTCGTCCACTTCCACCTCCACGTCATCCCCCGCTGCGCAGGGGACGGCTGGGTCCTCAGGGCCGAGTCGCCAGAGCGCGAGAGGTCGCTCCTCGACAGCAACGCGCAGGCGATCGAGGACGCTGTCACGTTGAGGGGCCGACTGGTCGATCCCGCTCCTGCCGCCGTCGAGAGGGACGCCCGACCACGCCGCTCGTCGTCCCACCCGACTCGGCGGGCCTCGACGTGGTGGTTCCGGCTGGGAGTGCGCGCGGCGGCCGCCTGGCCCGGTTCTCGTGGGCGGAGACGGGCACGACCACCGCAGCCACCGGGAGGCCCGTCACGTCGACGGCGACGACACGCTTCGTGCCCTCGGTGCGGCCGCAGGGACCGCTTCGGTCGTGGACGGTGGACCCACCGTTCGAGGCGCCGCGGGCCAGGTGGGTGTCGATGACGATCACCGAGCAGGAAGGCGCCCCGCGAGCCCCTCTGGCCCCGGCGGCCTCACCCCCGCCGGAAGCGCAGCGTCGCGATCTGGAACGGCCGCAGCGCCACGGCGACGCCGTCACCGGTGGGGTCGGCGTCCACCAGCGCTCGCGGCGTGGCCACCGGCCGCTCCAGCAGGTCGGTCTCGAGGACCCCCGCGACCTCGAACGCCGTGCTCAGCCGCGCCCGCGCCCGGCCGCCGAGCGCCTCGTACAGGCGCACCACGACGTCCCCGCTGCGGTCCTCGGCGAGCTTGACCGCCTCGACCACCACCCCCTCGCCCTCGACCGCGACCAGCGGCTCGGGCGCCGCACCGCCGGTGACGGCGCGCGCCGGCAGGTTCATCCGGTACCCCTCCCGCACCGCCTCCCCGATGCCCGCCCCCACGAGCAGGGAGGCGCGCAGCACGTGCTCGCCGCGGTCGGCGTCGGGGTCGGGGAACATCGGGGCGCGCAGCAGCGACAGGCGCACCGTGGTCGTCGTCCCCCCGTCGGCGCGCGTGGAGCGCCCGATGTCATGGCCGTAGGTGGAGTCGTTGGCCACCGCCACCCCGTACCCGGGCTCCGCCACGTGCACCCAGCGGTGCGCGCACGTCTCGAAGCGCGCGACGTCCCACGAGGTGTTGGTGTGCGTGGCGCGCAGCACGTGCCCGAACTGCACCTCCGAGGCGGCCCGGTCGGCGTGCACGTCGATCGGGAAGGCGAGCTTGAGCAGGTGCTGGCGCTCCTGCCAGTCCAGGCGCAGCTCCAGCTCCACCGCCGCGGACCCGGCGGCGAGGGTGATGCGCTGCTCCAGCGTCGACCTGGCGGCGGCGCCGCTGGTGGCGAAGCTGCGGCGCACGGCCACCACCACCGCCTCGGGGGTGTCCTGCACGAGTTCCACCGACTCGGCCTCGCGCAGCTCGACGACGTGGCGGCGGTAGTGCTCGTCGACGTCCCACGCGTCCCACTGGGTCGGGACGTCGCGGTGCAGCTGCAGGAGCCCGCCCGCGGCGCCGGGCGCGAGCACCTCGCGGTCCGCGGCGAGGTCGCGCACGGAGGCGAGCAGCCCGTCGGCGTCCACGACGACCCGCACCCGGCCGTTGTCGAGGACGAAGCCGCCGGCGGCCGCCTGCGCGGTCGCCCCGGAGGGCGCGCTCACCGGCGCCCCGCCCATCGCGGGCAGCGCCCCCACCGGGTGCGGCGCGGCGTTGAAGGCCAGAGCCTCCTCACCGGGGCCGGTGAGGGCCCCCAGGGCGTCGGCGATGACGTCCTCGAGGGTGGTGGCGACCTCGGCGTAGTTCGCCTCGGCGTCGCGGTGCACCCAGGCGATGGAGGAGCCGGGGAGGATGTCGTGGAACTGCTGCAGCAGCACCGTGTGCCAGGTCCGCTCCAGCACCTCGTAGGGGTAGGGCGCACCGCGCTGGACGTGCGCGGCGGCCGCCCACAGCTCGGCCTCGCGCAGCAGGTGCTCGCTGCGGCGGTTGCCGCGCTTGGTGCGCGCCTGGGAGGTGTAGGTGCCGCGGTGGAACTCCAGGTACAGCTCACCGCTCCACACCGGCGGGTCGGGGTACTGCTCCTGCGCCTGCTCGAAGAACTCCGCCGGCGCGGCCACCCGCACCCGCGGGCTGCCCTCGAGGTCGGCGGTGCGCGCCGCGGCCGCCATCATCTCGCGGGTCGGCCCACCACCGCCGTCACCCCACCCGAAGGGCACCAGGGACAGGTCCGTGCGCGCCTTCTCGGCGAACTGCCGCTCCGCGCGGGCCAGCTCAGCGCCGCTCAGCTCGGAGTTGTACGTGTCCACGGGGGGGAAGTGGGTGAAGATCCGCGTCCCGTCGATGCCCTCCCACCAGAAGGTGTGGTGCGGCATCCGGTTGGTCTCGTTCCACGACGTCTTCTGCGTCAGGAAGTACCTGGCTCCGGCGGCGGCGGCGATCTGCGGCAGGGCGGCGCTGTAGCCGAAGGAGTCCGGGAGCCACACCTCCAGCGGATCGACGCCGAGCTCCTCCGCGAAGAAGCGCTTGCCGGCGACGAACTGGCGGGCCAGGGCCTCCCCCCCGGGCATGTTCGTGTCGGACTCCACCCACATCCCGCCCACGGGCACGAAGCGCCCCTGCGCCACCCGCTCCTTGAGGCGCTCGAACAGCTCCGGGTGGCTGTCGCGGACCCACGCGTACTGCTGCGCGGAGGAGCACGCGAAGACCAGGTCGGGGTCCTCGTCCATCAGGGCGAGCACGTTGGAGAACGTGCGCGCGCACTTGCGCACCGTCTCGCGCACCGGCCACAGCCACGCGGAGTCGATGTGGGCGTGGCCGACGGCGACCACCCGGTGCGCGCTGGCCTCCGCCGGGGAGGCCAGGGCCGGCGCCAGCACCGCGCGGCCCGCGGCGGCGGTGCCCGCGACGTCCCAAGGGTCGACGGCGTCGACGAGGTCGTCCAGCGCCCGCAGCACCCTCGCCGCGCGGGTGCGGCCCGGGGGCAGCTGCGCGAGCAGGCCGCGCAGGGTCCACACGTCCTGCGCCAGCTCCCACACCGCGACGTCGCGCCCGACGAGGTCCGCGCCGCCGAAGCGGTAGATCGGCTCGGTGCCGGCGGTGGAGCGGTCACCCATCGGGGTGGGCAGGTAGTCCGAGGCGCCGGCGACGTCGGGGTTGGCGGAGGCCTCGAGCCACACGTCCACCGAGGTGGCGCCACCGGGGACGGGGAGGTGCCGGTTGCGCGGGTGCAGGCCCTTGATGATGGTGCCGTCGGGGCGGTACGCGGTCGCCTCGGCCTGGAAGCCGGGGCCGGCGCCGGTGAACCCGAGGTCGACGACGACCTCGCGGACCAGTCCCTCCTGCGGCGCCCCCGCGGGCACCTCCCCGGTGACGTGCAGCCACGTGGTCGCCCACGGCGGCCCCCAAGCCTGCCCGGGCACCAGCGGGGCGCCGTGCTCGGCGGCAGCGGCGACGGCCTCGGCGAAGGGCACCGGCTCGCCGGGGGCCTGCCACGCGGTCACGGTCAGCGCGGTGGCCGTGCGGTGCAGCGCCGGGGTGAGGCGCTCGGTCACGAAGCGCTCGAGGCGTCGCAGGACCAGGACGGTGTCGTCGTGCACGGGGTCTCCCGTCGAGGGGTGGGTGCGGTGGTGACTGCAGTGCTCGGCGGGGCCCTCAGCCCTTGACGGCGCCCGCCATCGCCGAGCCGCCGGCGAGGCGCTGCACCAGCAGGTACAGGACCAGCACCGGCACGGAGTACAGGAGCGAGAAGGCCGCGAGCTGGCCGTAGGCGATGGCGCCCTGCGTGCCGAAGAAGGTGTAGATGGCCACCGCGGCGGGCTGCGAGGAGACGTCGGAGAGCAGCACGAAGGGCACGAAGAAGTTCCCCCACGTCATGGTGAACACGAAGATGAAGACGACGGCGATGCCCGGCCTCATCAGCGGCACCACGATGCGCGCCAGCGCGCCCATCGCGCTCGCCCCGTCCACCCACGCCGCCTCCTCGAGGGCGACGGGCACCGAGTCCATGAAGTTCTTCGTCATCCAGATGGCGATGGGCAGCGACGTCGCCGCGAGGAACAGCACCGTCGCGGTCGTCGAGCCGAGCACCCCGAGGGAGACGAACAGGGCGTAGACCGGCACCATGATCGCCGTGATCGGCAGGGTGGTGGCGAAGAGGATGCCGTAGAGGAAGGGCTTGCGGAACCGCGACTGGTACCGCGACAGCGGGTACGCGGCGAGGAGCGAGGCCACGACGGTGATCAGCGCGGTGCCCGTGGAGATCACCACCGAGTTCCACAGCGGCCGCACGGTCTGGCCGCCCTCGAGCACGGCGGTGAAGTTGCCGGTGCCGGGCGCCGTCGGCGCCTTCACCGACACCGAGGCGGTGGGGTCGAAGGCCGCGAGGACCAGCCACGCGAGCGGCACCAGGAACGCCACCCCGACTGCGGTCAGCGCGGCGGTCGCGGCCAGCGCGCTGCCGCGGCCGTGAGGGGCGGCCTGGTGCAGGGACGGCGCGTGGGGCCGCGCGCCGCGCCGACCGGCACCCGTCTCCGCCGTGGCGGTGAGCGTTGCTCCGGCCATCAGTCGACCTCCGGCTTGAGGACCTTGATGTAGACGACGGCGAAGACCGCCCCGATGACCAGGGTCACCGTCGCGATGGCGGTGCCGTAGCCGATCTGGGCGAACTTGAACGCCTGCTGGTAGGCCAGCACCGGCAGGGTCGAGCTCGACGTCCCGGGCCCGCCGCCCGTCATCACCCAGATCAGGGTGAAGACCCCCAGGGTCTGCAGCGTGGTGAGCATGAGGTTGGTGGAGATGGCCCGACGGATCATCGGCACGGTGACGAGGAAGAAGCGCTGGGCGCTGTTCGCGCCGTCCAGGGCCGCGGCCTCGCGGACGTCGTCGGGCACCTCCTCCAGCGCCGCGCCGTACACGAGCATCGAGAACGCCGTGCCGCGCCACACGTTGGCGAGGATCACCGCGAGCATCGGGACGGTGATCAACCACGTCGTGCCGCCCAGCCCGAGCGGCGTCAGCAGGGCGTTGAGGGTGCCCTCGGTGGCGAACAGGGCGTACAGGGTGAAGGCGGCGACGATCTCGGGCAGCACCCAGGCGGTGACGACCAGGGCCCCCACCACCGAGCGCACCGGCTTCGCGCTGGCCCGCATCAGCAGGGCCACGGCCATCCCCAGCACGTTCTGCCCGATCAGCGCCGAGGCGCCGACGAAGAGCAGCGTCAGCCACGCGGCGTTCCAGAACTCACCGCTGCCGACGAGGCGCGCGTAGTTCTCCAGGCCGACGAACTCCGGCGAGGCCGCCCGGTACCCGGTGAGCGCGGCGTTGGTGAGCGACCCGTACAGGGAGTAGGCGATGGGCCCGGCGAGGAAGACCGCCATGAGCGCCACCGCGGGCAGCAGGGGTGCGTACCGGCCGGCGGTGCGGCGCTTCGGGCGGGATCTGCTGCTGGTCTGCAGGGCCACCGCCGCCACGGTCAGCCACCCGCCTTCGTCTGCTCCTCGCCGACGATGCCCACCACTGACTCGTCGTACGTCGCCGCGGCCTCCTCGGGCGTCTGCGCACCGGTGGCGACGGCCTCCGCCGCCACCTGGATGGCACCGGAGATCTGCGAGTAGTCCGGCGTCGCAGGGCGGAAGTTGGTGGCCGGCACCAGGGAGGAGAAGAACTCGAAGGACGGGTTGAAGTCGAGGTAGGCCGGGTCGGTCGCCACGTCCTGGCGCACGGCGATCTGGCTGTTCTCGGTGTCGTACTTCAGGGTGTTCTCGCGGTTGAGGGCCACGGCGATGAAGTCGAAGGCCGCCTGCGGGTCGGGGGCGTTCGCCCCCACCGACAGCAGCCACCCGCCGGACATCGACGTGGCGCCCGGTGCCTGGCCGTTCTGCGTGGGCATCGGTGCGAAGCCCATCGTCTGCTCCCACTCCGGCCAGGCGGAGTCACCGGACATCCACCCGCCGGGGATCCACGAGCCGTCGACGGCGATCGCGACCCGCCCCTGGGGAAGCAGCTCGCTGCTCATTCGGTTGCCGACCGCGGCGTCCAGGGCGATGTCGAGGCTGGGGGCCAGCTCCTCGGAGTAGATCGTGGACAGGAAGCCCAGGGAGTCCACGAACCCCTGCGACCCCGTGATCCACAGCTGCTCCTCGGTGTCGTACAGGGTGTCCTCGGTGCCGTAGAGGAGCATCTCGAAGCTCTGCATCGTCGTGCCCTCGCCGTTGGCCCGACCGGCGTACATGTTGATCGGGATGACGTCGGGCACGGCCGCCTTGACGGCGCGCGCGGCCTCGAGCACCTCGTCCCACGTGGTGGGCGCCCAGTCGGCCGGCAGTCCCGCCTGGGCGAAGATCTCGCGGTTGTAGTAGATCGCCCGGGTGTCGGTGCCCATCGAGACGCCGTAGGTCATCCCGTCGTCGCCGAGGCCCGCCTGCTGGGCGGTGGCGTCGAACTGGTCCCAGTCCTCCCACCCGGCGAGCTGCTCATCGATCGGGGCGAGGAAACCGGCTGCGGCGTCGGAGCGCACCTGGAAGCTGTCCTCGTAGATGACGTCGGGGGCGGTGTCGGGTGAGCCGTTCATCAGCGCGAGCTTGGTGAAGTACTGGTCCTGCTCGGCCTCGATCGGGGCCAGCTCCACAGTGGTGCCGGGGTTGGCCGCCTCGTACTCGCCCTTGGCCTTGGTCAGCAGGTCGTCGAGCTGGAAGAACTCCGACGTCCTCTGGTAGGCGACGGTGATGGTGTCGTCGTCAGCGGCCGCCGGCGAGCCCCCGCAGCCGGTGAGGGCGAGCGCGGCTGCTGCGACCACCGCGAAGGCTGTGGTGGACCTGCGATCCATGGGACTCCCCTGTCGCCCGTGCGGGTCGCCGTCGACCCGCCCAGTAAGTACAACAACTCGATTTACGGGGTGTCAAGGGGCGGCGACCGCGGGTGGGCGGTTCAGCGCTGCAGCAGCAGCGTCGCCGAGCGGGGGCTGAAGGCGTCGTCGAGGGCCAGGCACGCGGCACCGACCGCAGCGACGTCGGCGCCGACGCGCGTGCCGCGGACGACGATCGGGTGGATGGGCCCCGCCACAGCACGGGCCTGCACCGCGTCGGGCACGACGCTCAGGAACACCGGTGCCAGTCGCGCCCACAGCGGCCCGCCGAAGACCACCTGGTCGAGGTCGAGCAGGTCGACGACGTCGGTGACCGCCCCGGCCACCGCGTGCGCCCAGCGCTCGAGCACCGCGACCGCCACCGGGTCGGCGGCGGCCGCCAGGTCGCACAGCCGCGTCAGCGCCCGGTCGACCGCGACCGGGTCCAGCGGGTCCCAGCGCCCCAGCTCCAGCCCCGAGTCCTGGGCGCCCCGCACCGCGGTGCGGGGCGCGCAGACCTCGCCGAGGTGCGCACCGGTGCCGGTCAGGAGGCGCCCCACCTCGCCGGCGTTGCCAGAGGCCCCCCGGTGCACCTCCCCGCGCAGCACCAGCCCGGCCCCGACACCGGTGCCCAGGTACACCAGGACCGCGTCGCCGGTGCCGCCGATGCCACCGGCCCACACCTCCGCGACGGCGGCGGCCACCACGTCCTTGTCGAGGTGGACGGGGAGCCCGGTGGCAGCGGCGAGGAGGTCGCGGACGGCGACGCGCTCCCAGCCCGGCAGGTTCGGTGGACCGACGAGTGCTCCGGCGGCGCTGTCGACCGGGCCTGGCGCGGCCACCCCGAGACCGACGATGCGGGCGCGGTCGACCCCGGAGGCGGTGACGACGACGCCGACCTCCTCGGCGATGCGGGCGAGCACCCGGTCCGGTGGGACACCGGGCGGCAGGGGGTGGTCGGAGCGGGTGACCACCCCGCCGGTGAGGTCGAGGACGACGAAGGTCATCACGGCGGGGTCGAGGTGGACGCCGACGGCGCAGCCGCCGTCCGGGGACAGGCGCAGGAGGGTGCGCGGCTTGCCCACCCGCCCGACCCGCTTGCCGGCCTCGACCACCAGGCCCCCCTCGATGAGGCGCCGGCAGATGTTGGAGACCGTCTGCGCCGACAGGCCCGTCGAGCCCGACACCTCCACCCGGCTCAGGCCCTCGCCGGAGCGGCGGATCGCCTCGAGCACGACCACCTGGTTGTAGTCACCGACCCGCGGCAGGTTCGAGCCCCGGCGCGCCGTCGTCACCGGGGGTCCGGCCTGCACCGGGACCCAGCCTGCACCGGCACAGGATGCCACCGGCCCGCGCTCACCCCTCGGGCTGACCCGCCCTCCAGTGCCCCCGGCAGGTCACCGAGCCCGGCTCCCACCCGAGGTCGATGACCAGGCGCGGCGCACGCGGTCACCGTGCCCGCCTCCCCCGCGAGCCAGGCGCAGGGGCGCCGCGTCCGCGGCCGGCGGCACCTCCAGCAGCACCGGTCCGACAGCTGTCACCGCCCGGCCGGCCGCGGGGGCGTGCAGCACGACGTCGACCTCGTGGGCCGCCGGTCGCGCGGCGCGGATCGTGTGCGTCCGCAGGGGGTTGCGCCGCTGCGGCGGCAGGGCCAGCCAGGCGCCGCACCAGTCGAGCCCGGCGCGCTCGCACGTGGCGCGGGTCAGGGCCACCGCGCCGTCCGCCAGGGGCAGCACCAGCTCGACGCGCTGGTCGTCACCAACCCGGTGTGGTCGACGCAGGTGGTGCTCGGCTGACCTGCGGCGGTGTTCGAGCCGCCACGTGCTGGAGATCATCGTGAGGAGCCCCCCTGCACCCGACCCGCCGAGCACCACGAGCCGGCCTGACGACCGCGGCAGTGGCCCAGGCCCCGGCGTCCTGCTCCCCCGGCAGCGCCACGGGCGAGGACCCGGCGTCCACCTCCTCTGCGCCGGTGGACCGCCGCGGACGACGACGCCGTCGCCGCCGCGATGGCCGCCACCGACGCACCAGGCCGAGGTCCCCGACCTGGTCACCGACCTCGACGGCCGCAGCGCCACCGTCGTCGCGGTGCTCCACGACCTGGACCTCGCCTGCCGGTACGCCGACCTCGTGGTGGTGATGCGGTCGGGCGCCGTGGTCGCCGAGTGGCCACCGGGCGAGGTGGTGACCGCGGAGCGGGTCAGCGAGGTCGTCGCCCCGCCGTGCGTGGTGCAGCCCGACCCGGTCTCGCGGACCCCGGTGGTCGTGCCCGTCGGGCGCCACCGCGTGCGCGGCACCGCGGCGGCGGACGGGGGCCTCAGGCGACTCCTGACAGGACCTCGGTCAGCACCTGAGCGGCCTGCTCGACCGCCGCGTCATCGACGTCGAGGTGCGTGACCGCGCGCACCGTGCGGGGGCCCAGCAGCGACAGCGCCACCCCGTGCCGGGCCGCGGCGGCCGCGACGGCGGGGGCGTCGGGCACGGTCAGCACCACGATGTTGGTCTGCACGTGGCCGGGGTCCACGCAGCCGGGCAGCGCCGCGGCGGCGGCCTCCGCCAGGCGCCGGGCGCGGGCGTGGTCGTCGGCGAGCCGGTCGAGGTGGTGGTCGAGGGCGTGCAGGCCCGCCGCAGCGAGCAGGCCCGTCTGGCGCATGCCCCCGCCGAGGCGCTTGCGGCGCACCCGGGCCGCGGCGATCCGCTCCGCGGAGCCCACCAGCACCGAGCCCACCGGCGCCCCGAGCCCCTTGGACAGGCACACGGAGATCGTGTCCGCGCACCGCCCCACCGCTCCCAGCACCTCGCGGGTGGGTGCGGCGTCGGCCACGGCGGCGTTCCACAGCCGCGCGCCGTCGAGGTGCACGGCCACCCCGGCGTCCGCGGTCAGCGACCGCAGCTGCCGCAACCGCTCGAGCGGTTGCACCGTGCCGCCGCCGAAGTTGTGCGTGTCCTCCACCGCCACCGCTGCGGTGGAGACCAGGTACGGGCCCGCGTCGGGGGTCATCATGGCCTCGACCGCGGTGAGCGCCGCCGCGTCGAGCAGCCCCCGCGGCGAGCTCCAGGTGCGGGTGGTGACGCCGGTGACGGCGCCGTGCGCGCCGAGCTCGGCGCGCACCACGTGGGCGAGGGAGTCGCACAGCAGCTCCTGGCCCGGCGGCACGAGCAGGGACACCCCGAGGACGTTGGCCATCGACCCCGTCGGGGTGAACAGGGCCGCTTCGTGGCCGAGGAGCGCCGCGACCCGGTCCTGCAGACGAGCGGTCGTGGGGTCCTCGCCGTAGACGTCGTCCCCCACCTCCGCGCCCACCACGGCCTCCCGCATCTCAGGGGTGGGGCGGGTGAGGGTGTCGGAGCGCAGGTCCGCGACGATCGGGGCCGCTGGCTGGGCGCTCACCGGGCCTGGAGCATCTCGGCGACGAGGAAGGCCATCTCCAGGGACTGCTGGTGGTTCAACCGCGGGTCGCACAGCGACTCGTACCGGGTGGAGAGGTCAGCGTCGGAGATCTGCGCGTGCCCCCCGAGGATCTCGGTGACGTCACCGCCAGTGAGCTCCACGTGCATGCCCCCGGGCACCGTGCCGAGGCCGGCGTGGACCTCGAAGAAGCCGCGCACCTCGTCGATGACGTCGTCGAAGCGCCGGGTCTTGTACCCGCTGGGCGAGCTGATGGTGTTGCCGTGCATCGGGTCGCACACCCAGACCACCTGCGCGCCCGAGGCGGTGACCTTCTCGACCAGGCCCGGCAGCGCGCGCCGGATCGTGCCCGCGCCCATCCGGGTGATGAAGGTCAGCCGCCCAGGGGTGCGCAGCGGGTCGAGCTTGTCGATGTACGCCAGCGCCTCGTCGGCGGTGGTGGACGGGCCGAGCTTGACGCCGATCGGGTTCTGCACCCGGGAGAGCAGGTCGATGTGCGCGTCGTCCAGGCCTCGGGTGCGCTCGCCCACCCACAGCATGTGCGCGGAGACGTCGTAGGGCAGCCCGGTGCGGCTGTCGATGCGCGTCAGCGCCCGCTCGTAGGGCAGCAGCAGCGCCTCGTGGGAGGAGTAGAACTCCACGGTGCGCAGGGCGTCGAAGTCGGCGCCGGCCGCGGCCATGAAGTCGATGGCCCGTTCGATCTCCTGGGCGAGGGCCGCGTAGCGGGCGTTCGCGGTCGACGCCGCGAAGCCGCGGTTCCAGGTGTGCACCTGGCGCACGTCGGCGTCGCCACCGGTGGTGAAGGCGCGCACGAGGTTCAAGGTGGCCGCGGACAGGTGGTAGGTGGTGAGCAGCCTCTGCGCGTCGACCGCTCGGGCTGCCGGGGTGAAGGCGTAGTCGTTGACGGCGTCACCGCGGTACGCCGGCAGGCTCACGCCGTCGCGGGTCTCGACGTCGCTGCTGCGCGGCTTCGCGAACTGGCCCGCCATCCGCCCGATCTTGACCACCGGGGTGGACGCCGCGTAGGTGAGCACCACGGCCATCTGCAGGATGGTGCGCAGGCGCGCGCGGATGCCGTCGGCGGTCGCTCCGGCGAAGGTCTCCGCGCAGTCCCCGGCCTGCAGGACGAACGCGCGGCCCTCCGCCGCCGCGGCGAGGCGGGTGCGCAGCAGGTCGGCCTCACCGGCGAAGACCAGCGGCGGCAGCACCGACAGGGTCGAGACCACGCCGTCCAGGACGTCGGCGTCCCACGCCGGCTGGTGGCGGGCGGGCAGAGCGCGCCAGTGGTCGAGCCCGTGGGGATCGCTCCCGTGGGGCTGGGTGCCGTGCGGGTCGGTCCCGTGGGCGCCGGTGCCGTCGTGGTGGGCCGTCACGCCCGTCGTCGACCTCACCCGGAGACGTGCGCGATCTCGTCGAGGCGCTGCGGCGGCACGGTCTTCAGCTCCCCCGTGGCGTCGGCGAGGGGCACCTGCACGACCTCCGTGCCCTTCAGCGCGGCCATGGTGCCGAAGTTCCCCTCCGCGATGGCGGTGATCGCCGAGATGCCCGAGCGGGTGCCCAGGATGCGGTCGTAGGCAGTGGGGGTGCCGCCGCGCAGCAGGTGCCCCAGCACGGTCACCCGTGTGGCGAGGTCGGGGATCCGCTCCACCAGGGCCTTCTCCAGGCTCAGCCCGACGCCCTTGAGCTGCACGTGGCCGAAGGCGTCGAGCTCGGCGCCGGTGTGCACCACGTCGCCGCCGGCGGGCACCGCGCCCTCGGAGACGACGATGAGGGGCGCCTCCCCGCGGTCGAGCACGCCCTTGACGGTCGCAGCCACGGCATCGACGTCGTAGGGCTGCTCGGGCACCAGGGTGATGTGGGCCGAGGCGGCCATGCCGGTGTGCAAGGCGATCCACCCCGCGTGTCGGCCCATCACCTCCACGATCATCGCCCGGTGGTGGCTCGCGCCGGTGGTGGCCAGGCGGTCGCAGGCGTCGACGGCGATCTGCACCGCCGTGTCGAAGCCGAAGGTGTAGTCGGTGGCGGACAGGTCGTTGTCGATGGTCTTGGGGGCGCCGACGACCTTGATGCCCTGCGCGTGCAGGTGGGTCGCGACGCCGAGGGTGTCCTCACCGCCGATGGCGAGCAGCGCGTCGACGCCCAGGTCGGCCATCGTGGCGCGGATGCGCTCGACACCGCCGTCGATCTTCACGGGGTTGGTGCGCGAGGACCCGAGGATCGTGCCGCCGACGGGCAGGATGTGGCGGACGACGTCGGGGGTCAGCTCGGTGGTCAGACCCTCCAGGGGCCCGCGCCACCCGTCGCGGAACCCGACGAACTGGAACCCGTGGCTCTGCGTCCCCTTCAGGACCGCCCCGCGGATCACCGCGTTGAGGCCGGGACAGTCTCCACCGCCGGTCAGGACTCCGATGCGCATGGCGACGAGCGTAGGAGACGCGGCGCGGTGCTCGCGCCAGCGGCGACCTGCCCGGCGAGGGGGTGGTGCAG
>CAXTAK010000002.1:130526-188492 GCA_964242735.1 uncultured Quadrisphaera sp.
GACGCGGCGCGGTGCTCGCGCCAGCGGCGACCTGCCCGGCGAGGGGGTGGTGCAGCGCGAGGGGCCGGCGCGGACGCGGGCCGGCTCCGGCCGGAGCGCGAGGCTCCGGTCGGGGCCGGTGGGTCTGGCCGGGGCGCGTCCCGTCAGGCGAGGGTCACCTCCTGCCCCTGCCGCCCACGGTGCCGTCGGTGCCCGCGTCCAGGTCCGCCACGAAGGAGGACGTCCACGACAGGGTCGAGTTCCAGTTGACCGTGATCTCGTTGGTCGACCACGACTCGATGTCGTCGACGTAGCAGAACTGCGCGGCGCACCCGTCCTGGAAGAGCTGGGCGGTCACCGGGTCACCGCTGGTGGCCGTCGGGGAGTACGGACCGCCGGCCACGGTTCCCGCGGGCGGGTTGGGCAGCGACGCGTCGATGGAGTTGGCGTACATCCGCGAGTGCTGGTTCTCCGAGTACACGTCGCCGTAGCCGGTGATGTAGGAGTTGTTCAGCGCGTTGCGGCCGAGCAGGTAGTCCATGCTCCGCACCACGGCGTCGCGGTACTCCGCCTTGCCGCTGATGTCGTACGCGGTGCCGATCACCTGCATGTTGTTGAGGATCTGGCTGTTCGACCCCCACACGTACTGGCCGTCGTCCGGCCCGTAGGCCTGCCCGAAGGGCTGCTCGGCCTGGTCGGCGAGGTACTCGTCCGCGGCGGCGAGCACCGAGGCCCGCACCCTGCGCGTCTCCGCGGCGCTGAGCTTGCTGGGCACCGTGGCCAGTTGGAGGCGCGCCAGCGGGGCCACGCGACCCCAGTCGAACCCGATCGAGGCGAAGATGTCAGCGGTGTGCAGCGGGGAGCCGAGGACGTCCTTGCGGTAGGCCGGCTCGCCGGTGGTCAGGTACAGCTCGGCGGCCGCCCAGTAGAACTCGTCCGACACGTCGTCGTCGTCGTACGGCCCGCTCCCCGGGTTGGGGTCGAGGTCGCCGTCCGGAGCCGGGGCGTACAGGTCGGGGGTGGCCCGCGCCGCGGTGTAGGCGGTCCGGGCGGCTTCGAGCAGCTGCGCGGAGAACTCCGCGTCGTAGGGGGCCCACAGGCGCGCACCCTGAGCGGCGGTGGCGGCCAGGTTCAGGGTCGCCGCGGTGGAGGGGCGGTACAGCACCCGCTCCTGCGGGTCGGCGGCCGGGTCCAGCGGCAGGCCGGTCCAGTCGACGTCGGCGACCTTGTGGTAGGCCATGCCCTCGTACTGCCGGCCCTCGGCCACCTGCGTCTTGAGGAAGAACTCCAGCTCCCAGCGGGCCTCGTCCAGCAGGTCCGGGACGCCGTTGCCGGCCTCGGGGATGGCCAGCGTGCCGTCGCCCAGCGCACCGGCGTCGGCGCTGCGGGCGGTGAGGCTGCGCTCGTGCTCCTGCATCAGCTGGGCCACGGAGATGCCGCCGTTGACGACGTACTTGCCGTGGTCGCCCGCGTCGTACCAGCCGCCGGTGACGTCGACCGTGTAGTCGCAGGTCCACGGGTCGTCGCCCTGGGCGACGAGGATCTTCTGGCTGTCGTCCTCGAGGGTCTGGCAGCTGACCTCGGTGTCGCCCTGGTTCGGCGCCACGCCGACGTGGCCCGCCTCGCGGCCGTAGCCCGGGGCGAGCGAGTCGAGGATCGGGGTGCCGCTGCGGTTGGTGTAGAAGAAGGTCTTGCTGTCGTCGCGCAGGCGCTCGTAGGCGGCGTCCCCGATGTCGAAGGGGTCGCTGACGTCCTCGCCGACGACCAGCGTGTAGCCGGTCCCGCCCTGCGTCACGCTGGTGAAGTCGATGGTGTGGACGTTGAGGTCCGCACTGGGGTCGACGCCCTCCGGCGTGGTGGTGCCGCTGGCCACGACACCGCCGGTCGCGCTCCTCAGCTGCCACGGCAGGGCCGTGGTGGACTCGGTGACGACGGTGGCGCCCTTGGGGCCGGCCGGCAGGTAGGTCTCCTGGTTGACGCGCACGGGCGACCGCGTGTCGGGGGCGTAGGCCTCCCGCTCGGCCCCACCCGTCAGGGACACGTCGTCGATGCACAGCCGGTAGGCCGCGGTGTTCGCGACGTCCTGCTGGAACGCCAGCTGTGCGCTCGGGTTGCTGCTCGTGGGCGTGAACGTGTACGAGAAGGTCTGCGCGGTGGGGGCGAGCGCGGGCCGCTCCGCCGGCAGGTAGGCCGCGTAGTTGACGTCAGCACCGCCCTGGATGATGACGCGGACGTTGCCCGAGGTCGCCGGGTCCGCGAGGGCCGTGAAGGACAGCTCGTAGGTCTCGCCGGCGACGATCGCGACGTCCTGGGTGAGGGCGGCGCTGTAGGCGGCCGCGCCAGTGGGGACGGTGATGCATCCCCGACCGTCGACGACCGCGGGACCGGGGTAGGCCTCCCAGCCCGCCAGGTCGTCGTCGAAGGTGCCGTTGACGACCTGCTCCGGCCCTGCGGCCATCGCGGGCTGCACGGCGAGCGCCAGGCCCAGCGGGGTGATCAGGGCCGTCGCGGCGGTGACGGCGGTGGTGCGGGTGCGGCGGGGGCGGTGCGTCGGAGCAGGTGCCATGGGGGGGATCTCCAGGGATCGGCCCGCCGCTGCGGTGCGGCGCGGTCATGCGGTGGACGAACTGCCCGCGGGACGGCTCCCCACCCCGCGTCGGGTGGGAGCGCTTCTCCTGCGGACGGGTCAACGGTTGCTGATGGTGAACATCATATCAACACGGTGTGAACAAGCAGGTGCACCCCGGCGGGCGCAGGCGGCGTGGGCTTCCTGGACGCACGCCGCAGCACCGAGGTCAGCGACGGTGGGTGATGAAGCGGTACCCCGCGCCGGAGGTGGACGTGCGCCAACCCTGCGGCGGGTCGGCGGCCACCACCGCCCACGGCGGGGCCACCACCGGGGCGAGGGTGTCGCCGTCCACCGCCCCGGCGACCTCGGTGACCTCCAGGACGTCGGCGCGCTCGATCGCCGCGGCGTACACCGACGCGCCCCCGATCACCCAGACGTCGCCCACGGCGAGCGCCAGCGCGTCGTCGAGCGACGCCGCGACCTCCGCGCCGTCCGCCGCCCATCCGGTGCGCCGGGTCAGGACGACGTTCCGCCGCCCCGGCAGGGGCCGGAAGCGCTGCGGGACCGACTCCCAGGTCCGGCGTCCCATGACCGCGGTGGACCCCAGGGTCACCGCCCTGAAGTGCGCGAGGTCCTCGGGCAGGTGCCACGGCAGCGCGCCGTCCCGGCCGATGACCCCGTTGGCGGCTTGCGCCCAGATCAGCCCCAGCACCTCACACCGCCACCGGCGCGCTGATCGCCGGGTGGTGGCGGTAGTCGAGCACCGCCACGTCGTCCACGTCGTAGTCGAACAGCGACGGGGCGCGGCGCAGCGCCAGGCGCGGGAAGGGGAACGGCTCGCGCGAGAGCAGCTCGGTCACCTGCTCGACGTGGTTGTCGTAGACGTGGCAGTCCCCCCCGGTCCAGATGAAGTCGCCGAGGGCCAGGTCGCACTGCTGGGCCACCATCGCGGTGAGCAGCGCGTAGCTGGCGATGTTGAAGGGCACCCCGAGGAAGAGATCGGCGCTGCGCTGGTACAGCTGGCAGGACAGCGCCCCATCGGCGACCGAGAACTGGAAGAGGGCGTGGCACGGCGCGAGGGCCATCGCGGGGACGTCGGCGACGTTCCACGCCGAGACGACCATGCGCCGCGAGTGCGGGTCGGTGCGCAGCGTGTCGAGCACCTGCGAGAGCTGGTCGACGTGCCCGCCGTCCGGGGTGGGCCACGAGCGCCACTGGACGCCGTAGACGGGCCCGAGGTCGCCGTCCGGGCCGGCCCACTCGTCCCAGATGCGCACCCCGCGCTCCTGCAGCCAACGGGCGTTGCCGTCGCCGCGCAGGAACCACAGCAGCTCCAGGACCACCGAGCGCAGGTGCACCTTCTTCGTGGTCACCACCGGGAAGCCGTCGGCGAGGGAGAAGCGCATCTGGTGGCCGAAGACGCTGCGCGTGCCGGTGCCGGTGCGGTCGGACTTCACCGAGCCGGTGGCCATCACGTGGCGCAGCAGGTCCTCGTACTGGGCATCTGCACCGGCGCTCATGCCGCCACCACCGCGACGCCGTCGGCGGTGAGGGTGAACCGGACCCCGCTGAGGTCGGCCACGACCGCGTCGGAGCCGGCGTCCTGCAGCGCCGCGACGCTGTGCGTGGTCGCCACCGCGAGCGTGGAGCACCCCGCGGCGCGGCCCGCGGTGATGCCCGCGGGGGCGTCCTCGACGACCAGGCAGCGTGCCGGGTCGGCGCCGATGCGGCGCGCCGCCAGCAGGTACGGCTCCGGGTCGGGCTTGCCGCGGGTCACGTCGTCGGCGGTGACCACGACGCCCGGCGGGGTCAGCCCGGTGGCGCCGATGCGCGCAGCGGCGAGGCCCGCGCCGCAGGAGGTGGCGATGGCGCTGCGCACCGGGAACCACGACCCGGCCGACGACTCGGCCGACGACTCCGCCGACGAGGCAGCACCTGACGGGCGCCGCGGGGCCAGGGCCATGAGGGCCTCGGCGGCACCGGGCAGGACGACGATGCCCGCGACGTCGTCGATCTCGATGGCGGTGATCCGCGCCAGCGACGCCGCCCGCGCCGCCGCGTCGCGGTCGGGCAGGAGGATCGCGATGATCGCGGCGGCCGGGACTCCGTGGCGCCCGCGCAGGAGCCCGGGGTCCACGCCCTCCTCCTGCGCCCAGCGCAGCCAGGAGCGGGTCACCGACCCGGTGGAGTCGATCAGCGTGCCGTCCATGTCGAACAGCACCGCGGCGTAGGTGCCCAGCCGCTCCAGCCCCAGGGGCAGTCCGGCCGGGGTGGGCAGCTCGTCGGGGTCCACGCCGGCGAGGGTACGGGCGACGGGTGACAGGATCGCCCGGGTGGAGGTGGTACCGGTGCAGCGCCGCCGCGTGGGCGGCGTCGCCGCGCAGTCGCTGTCCGTGGGCCTGGCCACCGGTGCGTACGGCGTCTCCTTCGGCGCCCTGGCCGTCGCCTCCGGTCTCAGCCCGTCGCAGGCGCTGGCCCTGAGCCTGCTGATGTTCACCGGGGGCTCGCAGTTCGCGCTCGTCGGCGTGGTCAGCGCTGGCGGGACGGGCGCCGCCGCCGCGGCGTCCGCGGGGCTGCTCGGGGTGCGCAACGGCTTCTACGGGGTGCAGCTGACGCCGGTGCTGTCCGTGCGCGGGTGGCGGCGGCTGCTGGCCGCGCAGCTGACCATCGACGAGTCGACGGCCGTCGCGCTCGCCCAGGGCGGCGCCCGGGAGGGCCGGCTCGGCTTCTGGCTGACCGGTGCCAGCGTGTACGCGGTGTGGGGGGCCTTCACCGGGCTCGGGGCGATGCTCGGTGACGCGCTCGGCGACCCCCGGCGGTGGGGCCTGGACGCCGCCGCCGGGGCTGCGTTCCTCGCGCTGCTGTGGCCGCGGCTGCGCGCTGGCGGGGACCGGGCCGTGGGGGCCGTCGCGGCGGGGGCGGCGCTCGTGGCCGTCGTGGCGGTCCCGGTGCTCCCCGCGGGCGTCCCGGTGCTCGCAGCGCTGCTCGCGGTGCCCGCCGTGCTCCTGGTGCGCCGCGTGCGGGGACCGGCATGAGCGGGTGGGGGCTGGTGCTGTGCTCATCCGCCGTCTGCTTCGCGCTGAAGCTGGCGGGCCACCTGGTGCCGACGCGGCTCGCCGACCGTCCCGACGTGACCCGGGTGGCCGGCCTGGTCACCGTGGCCCTCCTGACCGCGCTGGTGGTGGTGCAGACCGTGGCGAGCAGCTCCTCCCCCGCCCTGGTCCTGGACGCCCGGCTCGGCGCCCTGGCGGTCGCCGCGGCGGCCCTGGCGCTGCGGGCGCCGTTCCTGCTCGTCGTGGTCATGGCCGCCGCCGCGGCGGCGGGCCTGCGCGCGGCGGGCCTGCCGTGAGCGCCGCCGCCACCGCCGCGACGACCGGGCCGCCCGGCGCCGGGCGGCGCCTGGTGGGGGTCGACGTGGCCCGCGCGCTCGCGCTGCTGGCGATGATGGCCACCCACGTGCTGCCCCTGGAGCGGGACGGCGCGCCGACGCTGACCGAGCTGGTCGCCAGCGGCCGGGCGTCCGCGACGTTCGCGGTGCTCGCCGGGGTGGGCCTGGCGCTGCTCACCGGGGGCCCGCGACCTCCGGAGGGCCCCGAGCTCTCGGCCGCGCGGCGCGGGGTGCTGGGCCGCGCCGCGGTCATCGCGGGCATCGGGCTGGTCCTCGGCCTGGTGCCCAGCGGCCTGGCGGTCATCCTCGTGAACTACGGCGCGCTCTTCGCCGTCGCAGCGCTGTTCCTCGGGCTGCGCGCCAGGGCCCTGGTGCCGATGGCGCTGACGTGGCTGGTGCTGGCCCCGGTGGTCTCGCACCTGCTGCGTCCGCTGGCGCCCGGTGGGCCCGGCGCGGTGCCGTCCCTGCTGTCGGTGCTGACCCCGGTGCGGGCCGTCGTCGAGCTGCTGCTCACCGGGTACTACCCGGTGCTGACCTGGACGGGGTACCTGCTCGTCGGCATGGCGGTGGCGCGACTGGACCTGCGCCGCACCGCCGTGGCCGTCGGCGCCCTCGGCGTGGGGGCCGGGCTCGCCCTGGCCGCGTGGGGGGTCTCCGCGCCGCTGGTCGCCACCGCGGGCGGGGTCGGCGCCGTCCAGGCCACCTACTACGGCACCGCGCCGACCACGTCGTGGGCGTGGTTGGCGGTGTTCGCCCCGCACTCCGGCAGCGCCGTCGACCTCGTGCACACCGCCGGGTGCGCGCTCGCCGTGCTGGGCGCGTGCCTGCTGCTCACCCGGTGGCGCGCGCTGGCCGCGCTGGCGCTCCCGCTGGCCGCGGCGGGGTCGATGACGCTGACCCTGTACTCCGTGCACGTGGTCCTGCGGGCGCCGATGCAGCTGCTGCTGCCGCCGACGGCGTCGTACCTGGTGCAGGTGCTCGTGCTGGTCGGCGCTGCGACGGTGTGGCGCCTGACCGCCGACCGGGGCGCGGTGCCGCGCCGGGGGCCGCTGGAGCAGCTGGCGCACGCCGGGGCAGGCGCCGCCCGGGGCCCGCACCGGTGATGCTGGCGCGCTAGCGGGGGCCTCAACCGCCCCGGTGCAGGACGATCGCCCGCCGCATCGCCCCGCGCGCGCGGCGCCGGTCGCGGGCGGCGTCGTAGGCGCACGCCAGGGCGAACCAGGCCCCGTAGTCCCCCGGCGCCGCCTGGGTCTGTGCGCGGTAGCGCTCGAACGCGGCATCCGCGGCAGCGCGGTCGACGCGGCCGCCGGGCGTGCGCGGCAGGTCGTCGACGGGCAGGCGCCCCTGCGCGCCCAGCTCCCGGGCCATCGCCTCGGTGCGCGCCCCGAAGGTCAGCTCGCGCACCGTCGTCCACGCCAGCGGCACCGGCAGGAGCAGCAGCGCAGCGCCGAAGGCGATGCCGACGGCGGTGTCCGAGGCGATGAGCAGCACCGCGCGCTGGCCCAGCAGCACCAGGTAGAGCAGCAGCGCGGCGACGAGCAGCACCACGACGACCTTGGTCCTCACGGGCCCTCACAGATCCAGGTAGTGCTCGAGGCCGATGGTCAGGCCGGGGTGGTGGGCCACACCGCGCACGCCCTGCAGCAGCCCGGGCATGAACGCGGCCCGGTCGGTGGCGTCGTGGCGCACGCTCAGCTGCTCCCCGGGGGAGCCGAGCAACACCTCCTGGGAGGCGGTCGCGCCGCGCAGGCGCACGCTGTGCACCGGGATGCCGTCGATGCGCGCGCCCCGCGCACCCGCCACCGCGGCACCGGGCCCCGGCGCCGCGGTGGCGTCCGGGGCGGGCGGCACGCCAGCGGTGGCGCGGGCGGCGGCGACGGCGCGGGCGGTGGCCGCCGCGGTGCCCGAGGGGGCGTCGACCTTGTCGGGGTGGTGCAGCTCGATGATCTCGACGGACTCGAAGAACGGGGCCGCCATCGCCGCGAAGCGCATCATCAGCACCGCGCCGAGGGCGAAGTTCGGGGCGATCAGCACCCCGGTTCCACGGGGGGACCGCCCGAGCTGGGTGCGCAGCTCGCCCAGGGAGTCCTCGTCCCAGCCCGTGGTGCCCACGACGACGTGGACCCCGGCCGCCACCAGGGCGGCCAGGTGGGCGGGCGCGGCCGCGGGGGTGGACAGCTCGACGGCGACCCGGGTGCCCGCACCGACCACCGCGTCGAGCAGCCGCGCCTCGTCGGCGCGACCCAGCGCGGCGACCAGTCGCAGGTCTGGGGCCGAGCGCACCGCTGCGCAGGCGGCGGCGCCCATGCGCCCGGTGGCGCCGATCACCGCCACATCGAGCACGGCGGGGAGCATACGGTCCGCGCCCCCGGGTGGTTCAGCTCCGCGCCGCGGCCTGCCGCGACCCGGCCGCGACCCCGACCTGGGCCTGCCCCGGCGGTGTGCTGAGGGGCGATCCCCCGGCGGTGAGCAGGTCGTCGCTGCTGCGGCGGTCCTCGTTCCAGCTCTTCACCGCGGCCCACGCCACGGCCGCGAAGGGCACGGCCAGCACCGCACCGATGATGCCGGCGACGATGGTGCCGGCGGTCAGGGCCAGCAGGATGGCCAGGGGGTGCAGGGACAGCGCCTTGCCGAGCACCAGCGGGGCGAGGATGTTGCCCTCGATCTGGTTCACGATGAGGACGATGACGATGACGATCAGCGCGTCGGTCGGGCCGTTGGTGACCAGGGTGACCAGGGCGGCGACGACCCCGGCGACGACAGCCCCGATGACGGGTATGTAGGCGGTCAGGAAGACCACCAGGGCCAGCGGCAGGGCGAGGGGCACTCCGAGGGCCAGCAGCCCGCCGCCGATGAGGACGGCGTCGACGAGGGCGACGACGGTCGTGCCGCGCACGTAGCCGCCCAGGACGGTGCCCGCCCGCTCGCCGGCGTGCTGCAGGCGGGTGTGGCGGGCTCCCTTGGAGCCGCTGATGAGGAAGGAGAAGATCGACGGCCCGTCCTTGAGCAGGTAGATGAGCACCACGAGGCCGAGGATCAGTCCGGTGAGGATCGTGCCCACCAGGCTGGCCCCGGCGAGGGCGCCAGAGCGCACGCTCTCACCCTGGAGCACGCTCAGCGCGCTCGCCTGGGCGTCCTCGACCTGCTGGTCGCTGATGTTGAGGGGCCCTTCGTCGATGAACTGGCGCAGCTGACCCACGCCCTCGGTGGCGCTCCGCTGCAGCTCCGGCAGCGAGCCGATGACGCCGTTCACGACGAACCACCCGACCAGACCCAGGACGACCACCGCAGCGAGCAGCGTCAGGAGCGTGGCCACACCCCGCCCGAGCCCCCGGGCCGTGAGGCGGCTGACCACCGGGGAGAGGGCTGCGGCGAGCAGGACGGCGACGAGCAACGGGATGATCACCAGGCGCAGCTGCACCGCGGCGTACACCCCCGCGACCGTCAGCGCGGCCACCATGAGGATCTGCACGCTGCGCACCGCGGTGCGACCGAAGCCGTCGGACCACGGGGACGACGGCGGGTCGCCGAGGACCGGCGGCTCGACGACGTCGGCGCCGAGCGCGGCCATGTCCTCGGGTTCCATGCTGCTCATGTCGTGACCGCGCCGCTCCGCATCGCGCCGCTGCCCATCGTCATGGCGCCGCTGGGCGTCACCCTCGGGCTGCGGGGAGTCGCCCTCACCGCGGGCGACGTCCCCGGAGGGGTTCCTGGCCCGCGATCGCCCTGCGGCACCGGTGGGCCCGCCGGCCCTCGACCCGACCAGGCGGTCGCGCATGCTCATTCCCGCAACGTACGGCACCACCGTCGGGAGATCACGTCGAGCGATCGCCTCAGGGGGCGGAGGGAACCGGGTCGGTGTCGAAGGGGCCCACCACGGTCAGGCAGTGGGGCTGCGCCCACAGGTGGGCGGCGAGCTCCTGCACGTCGTCCGCGGTGACCGCCGCGATGGCCGCGAGGGACTCCTCCAGCGAGGTGAAGGCCCCGTGGACGAGCTCGGCGCGGCCCAGGCGCGACATCCGCGCGCCGCTGTCCTCCATGCCCAGCACCAGGGAGCCGCTGACCTGGCCGGTGGCGCGGCGCAGCTCCCCCTCGGCGAGGCCGCCCTCGGCGAGGCCGTGCCACTGCTCGGCGAGCAGGTCCACGACCTGGGGCACCTTCGTGGTGGAGCACCCGGCGTACAGGCCGAAGTACCCCGCGTCGGCGTACCCGGCGCTGAAGGAGTACACGGCGTACGCCAGGCCGCGCTTCTCGCGCACCTCCTGGAACAGGCGGCTGCTCATCCCCCCGCCGAGCGCGGCGTTGAGCACGCTGAGGGTGAAGCGGCGCTCGTCGGTGGCCGTCAGACCCAGCCCGCCGAGGAGCACGTTGGCCTGCTCGGTGGGCCGTCGCACCGTCAGGACGCCGCGACCACCTGCGGCGAGGGCCGCATCTCCCGCGGAGGTGACCGACGCCGGAGTGGTCCGGCGCGGCAGCGGCGCGGTGGCGGGTGAGGAGTCCCACCCCGCGCGGGTCACGGCGTCGAGGACCAGCGCGCACACCGCGTCGTGGTCGACCCCGCCGGCGGCGGTGACCACCAGACCGGGCCCGGTGTAGTGCTGGGCGAAGTGCTCGCGGATGGCCTGCGGGGGCACCGCCTCGATGGCCTCGGGGGTGCCGCCGATGGGACGCCCGAGCGGGGTGCCCACCCCGAGGACCTGCTCGGCGAAGCGCTCGTGGGCGACGTCGGTGGGGTCGTCGTCGTTCATCGCCAGCTCCTCGAGGATCACCCCGCGCTCGCTGGCCACGTCGTCGTCGGTGATGGTCGCCGACGTCATCATGTCGGTGAGGACGTCGACCGCCATCGGGAGGTCGGCGATCTGCACGCGGGCGAAGTAGCTGGTGTGCTCCTTGCCGGTCGCGGCGTTCGCCTCACCACCGACCGCGTCGAACGCCTCGGCGATGTCCACCGCGGTGTGCCGGGGGGTGCCCTTGAACAGCAGGTGCTCGAGGAAGTGCGTCGACCCGTGGTGCCCGCTCACCTCGTCGCGGGAGCCGACCCCCACCCACCCCCCCACGGTGACCGAGCGGGTGCCGGGCATCAGCTCGGTGAGCACCCGCACCCCGCCGGGCAGGACGGAGCGGCGCACGAGCGCCCCGGTGTCCTGCCCGGCGAGGATGGCGGATCCCCCGTCGGGGGTGGCGACCAGCGGGAGCGGCGTCCCCGCCGGCGGTGGTGGCTGGGTCACGTCAGGCGTTGACGCTCTCGGCCTGGGCGAGGTCCACGCCGCCCGCGGCGTCGCCCGCCACCCCGGGGGCACCGCCGGCGCCGGCAGCGCTGTCGGTCACCGGGGACAGGCTGAGCTTGCCGCGCGGGTCGATCTCGGTGATCTCGACCTGCACCTTCTGCCCGACGGAGAGCACGTCGTCGACGCTCTCCACGCGCTTGCCGCCGGCGAGGTCGCGCATCTTGGAGATGTGCAGCAGCCCGTCCTTGCCGGGGGTGAGGGAGACGAACGCCCCGAAGGCCGTCGTCTTCACCACGGTGCCGACGTAGCGCTCCCCCACCTCGGGCATCTGCGGGTTCGCGATGGCGTTGACCGCGTTCCGCGCGGCCTCCGCCGAGGGACCGTCGACGGCGCCGATGTACACGGTGCCGTCGTCCTCGATGGACAGGTCGGCGCCGGTCTCCTCCTGGATCTGGTTGATGACCTTGCCCTTCGGCCCGATCACCTCGCCGATCTTGTCCACGGGCACCTTCACCGTGATGACGCGCGGCGCGGTGGCCGCCATCTCGTCGGGGGCGTCGATGGCCTCGGCCATGACGTCGAGGATGTGCAGCCGGGCGTCGCGCGCCTGGGTCAGCGCGCTGGCCAGCACCGAGGCGGGGATGCCGTCGAGCTTGGTGTCGAGCTGGATGGCCGTGACGAACTCCCGGGTGCCGGCGACCTTGAAGTCCATGTCACCGAAGGCGTCCTCGGCGCCGAGGATGTCGGTCAGCGCGGCGTAGCGCGTCTCGCCGTCCACCGTGTCGGAGACCAGGCCCATCGCGATCCCGGCGACCGGGGCGCGCAGCGGCACCCCGGCGTTGAGCAGGGACAGGGTCGAGGCGCAGACCGAGCCCATCGACGTCGAGCCGTTGGAGCTCAGCGCCTCGGAGACCTGGCGGATGGCGTAGGGGAAGTCCTCGCGGGAGGGCAGCACCGGCATCAGCGCTCGCTCGGCCAGTGCGCCGTGGCCGATCTCGCGACGCTTGGGCGAGCCGACGCGGCCGGTCTCCCCGGTGGAGAAGGGCGGGAAGTTGTAGTTGTGCATGTAGCGCTTCTTCGTCACCGGCGAGAGGGTGTCGAGCTGCTGCTCCATGCGGAGCATGTTCAGCGTGGTGACCCCGAGGATCTGGGTCTCGCCGCGCTCGAACAGCGCGGAGCCGTGCACGCGGGGCAGCACGTCGACCTCGGCGGAGAGCTGGCGGATGTCCTTCAGCCCGCGCCCGTCGATGCGGGAGCCGTCGGCGAGGATCCGCTGGCGGACCAGTGACTTGTTGAGCGACTTGAAGGCCGCCTTGACCTCCTTCTCGGCGAACCGGTCCCCGAGCTGGGCGAGCACCGCGTCGCGGACGGCGGAGGTCGCCTCCTCGCGCTCGGCCTTGCCCGTCGTCGACATCGCGGCGGCCAGGTCGGCGCTGCCCGCGGCGGTGACGGCCTGCAGCGCCTCGTCGGAGTGGTCGAGGAAGCGGGGGAACTCCACCGCCTCCTTCGCCGCAGCGGCGGCGAGCTGCGACTGCGCGGCGCACAGGGCCGCGATGAAGGGCTTCGCGGCCTCGAGGCCGGCGGCGACGAGCTCCTCCGTCGGTGCCGGGGCACCGGCGGCGATGAGGTCCATGGCGCCCTCGGTGGCCTCGGCCTCGACCATCATGATCGCCACGTCGTCAGCGACGACCCGGCCGGCCACCACCATGTCGAACACGGCGCCCTCGAGCTGGGTGTGGGTGGGGAAGCCGATCCAGCGGGACTCGCCGCCCTCGGCGATGAGCGCGACCCGGACGCCGCCGATGGGGCCGGAGAAGGGCAGGCCCGACAGCTGGGTGGAGGCGGACGCCGCGTTGATCGCCAGCACGTCGTAGGGGTCCTCGGGGTGCAGGGCGAGGACGGAGATGACGATCTGCACCTCGTTGCGCAACCCGGAGACGAAGCTCGGGCGCAGCGGTCGGTCGATGAGGCGGCAGGTGAGGATCGCGTCGGTGCCCGGGCGCCCCTCGCGGCGGAAGAACGAGCCGGGGATCTTCCCGGCGGCGTACATCCTCTCCTCGACGTCGACGGTGAGGGGGAAGAAGTCGAACTGGTCCTTGGGGTGCTTGCCGGCTGTCGTCGCCGACAGCAGCATGGTCTCGCCGTCGAGGTAGGCGACGACGGAGCCGGCGGCCTGGCGCGCCAGGCGCCCGGTCTCGAAGCGCACGGTGCGCGAGCCGAAGCGGCCGTTGTCGATGAGCGCCTCGGCGCTGGTGATCTCGGGACCCTCCACGGGTTCCCTCCTTCTGCAGTCGGTGCCGCGCTGGTGCGGGTCGGCGGCACCGGCCTTCGATCGAAGCCCACGGGTGCGCGGCGTCCGCGCTCCGGGAGCCACTACCGAGGACCGGCGCTGGACGCCCGCTCCTCGCCGCGGCGGGGGGTGTGGTGGTGCTGGGTGGTGCGGGATCCTCGGTGGTGCTGGCGTCAGCGGCGGATGCCGAGGCGCTCGATCAGCGTGCGGTAGCGCGCGATGTCGGTCCGCGTCAGGTACTGCAGGAGCCGGCGGCGCTGCCCGACGAGCAGCAGCAGACCACGACGGCTGTGGTGGTCGTGCTTGTGCTCCTTGAAGTGCTCGGTGAGGTCCTTGATGCGCTGCGTCAGCAGCGCGATCTGCACCTCCGGCGAGCCGGTGTCACCCGGCGCGGTGGCGTAGTCGGTCATGATGCGCTGCTTCGTGGCGGCGTCGAGGGGCACGATGGCTCAGGGGCTCCTTCAGGAGGGTCGTTGCGCGGCGCTCCGGGGCGGGTCCACCCGGGCTCTCTGGCTCCGCGGCCGGTGTCACGGCCCGCCCAGAGTACCAGCGCGCAGCGCGGCGGCGGACTCGGCGGTGTCGCGCTCCATCTGCTCCACGAGCTCTGCGACGCCGTCGAAGCGCAGCGTCGGGCGCAGGCGCGCCACGAGGTCGACCGCGAGGTGCTCGCCGTACAGGTGCAGGTCGGTGCGGCCCAGCGCGTGGGCCTCGACGCGGCGGCCCCTGCTGACAGCCCCATCGAAGGTGGGGTTGGTGCCGATGCTGACCGCAGCGGGCAGCACGCGGTCGCCCGGTGGGGTCGCCGCCGGGGGGTCCAGGCGCACCATCCACGCCGCGTAGACCCCGTCGGCGGGCACGGCGACCTCGATGTCGGCCAGGTTCGCGGTGGGGTACCCGAGCTCGCGGCCGCGGTGGTCCCCGTGGACCACGGTGCCCTCCACCCGGTGGGGGCGCCCGAGGACCTGCGCGGCGGCACCGACGTCACCGGCGGCGACCGCCCGCCGCACCGACGTCGAGGACCAGTCGCCCACCCGCCCCAGCCCCACGACGTCCACACCGCGCTCGGCGCCCAGCTCGCGGAGCAGGTCGAGGTCCCCCTCGCCGGCCTTGCCGAAGCGGGCGTCGTCCCCAACCACCACGGCGGCCGCGCGCAGCGCGCCGACGAGCACGTCCTCGACGAACCACCGCGCGTCGAGCGCAGCCAGCTCGGCGGTGAACTCCAGCTCCAGCGCCGCGTCCAGGCCCGCCTCGGACAGCAGCTCCAGGCGCCGGGCCGCGGTGACCAGGGGCACCGGGCCCGCCTCGGGGCGCACCACGGCCAGGGGGTGCGGGGAGAAGGTGACCGCCGCGCTGGGCAGGGCGCGCTCCCGCGCGACGGCGACGACGGAGTCCAGGACCGTGCGGTGCCCGCGGTGGACGCCGTCGAAGGTGCCGAACGTCACGACGCTGGCGCCACCGGGGCGGGGCCACGACGCGGGGACCGCCTCGAGCGAGCGCCACACCTGCACCCGCCCAGGGTGCCACCCGGACGGTGTCCGGCGTGCGGCGGCACCGTGAGCCGCTCCTCCGTCGGTGCCCGGAGCTAGCGTGCGTCCATGGAGCAGGTGGGGAGCGGGGGCGCGGACCACGCCGTCCTGGCGCGCGGGGTGGTCAAGCGGTACGGAGACGTGACGGCGCTGGCTGGGGTGGACCTGGAGGTGCCCACCGGCACGGTGACGGCACTGCTGGGCCCCAACGGGGCGGGCAAGACCACGATGGTCAAGGTGCTGACCACGCTGGTCACCCCGGACGAGGGCAGCGTGGTGGTCGCCGGCGTCGACGTGCGCGCCGACCCCCGGGAGGTGCGCCGGCGCATCGGCGTCTCAGGGCAGTACGCCGCCGTCGACGAGTACCTCACCGGCTTCGAGAACCTCGACATGGTCGGGCGCCTCTACCACCTGGGGCGCCAGCGCGCGAAGGAGCGGGCGCGCGAGCTGCTGGAGGTCTTCCGCCTCACCGACGCCGCCGACCGGCCCGCGAAGACCTACTCCGGGGGCATGCGGCGGCGCCTCGACCTGGCGGGCGCCATCGTCGCCTCACCCCCGGTGCTCTTCCTCGACGAGCCCACGACGGGCCTCGACCCGCGCAGCCGCCTCGACATGTGGGACCTGCTGCGCCAGCTCGTCCGCGACGGCACCACGCTGCTGCTCACGACGCAGTACCTCGAGGAGGCCGACACCCTCGCTGACGACATCGTGGTCATCGACCACGGGCGGGCCATCGCCCGCGGCACCGCCGACGAGCTGAAGAGCCAGGTCGGCGGCGACCGGGTGGAGGTCGAGGTGGCCGACGACGCCGGGGTGGCCACCGCCCGTGCCGTGCTGGCCCGCGTGGGCGGTGGAGCGGAGGTCAGCGACGACGGGGCGCGCCGACTGACGGTGCCCGTCACCGGCGGCGCGACGGCGATGGTCGAGGTCGTGCGCGCCCTGGACGACGCGGGCGTGCGCCTGCTCGACGTCGGCCTGCGCCGCCCGACCCTGGACGACGTCTTCCTCACCCTGACCGGAGCCTCCTCATGACGTCGACGAAGGACACCAGCACCTCCCCCACCGCCAGGGGGCTCGCCCCGCTCGGGAGGGAGCCCGCTCGAGGCCCGTCGGGCCTGCTCGACGGCATGGTCGTCGCGCGGCGGAACCTCATCAAGATCAAGCGGGTGCCTGACCTGCTCTTCGGCACGCTCATCTCGCCGATCATGTTCATCGTGCTCTTCCGCTACGTCTTCGGCGGGGCGATCGAGGGGTCCTTGCCCAACGGGGTGACCTACGCCGAGTTCCTCGTCCCGGGGATCTTCGTGCAGACCGTCGTCTTCGGTGCCACCATCACCGGCAGCGGTCTCGCCGACGACATGCAGAAGGGCATCATCGACCGGTTCCGGTCGCTGCCCATGTCACCCATGGCGGTGCTCATCGGGCGCACCACCTCCGACCTCGTGACCAACGTGCTGGTCGTCATCATCATGACGGTGACGGGCCTGCTCGTCGGGTGGCGCATCCGCGGCTCATTCCTCGAGGCCCTCGCCGCCTTCGCCCTGCTGCTGCTCTTCGCCTACGCGTTCAGCTGGGTCATGGCCCTCGTCGGGCTGCTCCTGCGCACCCCGGAGTCGTTCAACCAGATCTCGTTCCTCGTGATCTTCCCCGTCACCTTCGTCGCGAACACCTTCGTGCCCTCGAACACCCTGCCGGCCTTGATCCAGACGATCGCCGAGTGGAACCCCATCTCCACGCTGGCCTCCACCGCCCGCGAGCTGTTCGGCAACACCGGCGGCATCGAGGCCACGGGGTCCTTCCCGCTGGAGCACCCGGTGCTCTACACCGTGGTCTGGGTGGCGGTGCTGCTGGCGGTGTTCGTGCCGCTGGCCACCCGGCAGTACCAGCGGACCACCTCGCGCTGATCCGGCGCCCGCACGGGCCGGGGCCGCGCCCACGGGTGGGAGCGGGCAGACTGGACCCCCACCCCCGTGCGGGGGCCCGACGTCGCAGGAGGAACACCATGGCCGGTCTGGTCGGCAAGATCGCCGCGTACGCGCGCACCCCCGCCGGGCAGCGCATGATCCGCACCGCCGCGCAGAAGGCGCAGCAGCTCGCCAGCGATCCCAAGACGCGGGCGAAGGTCGCCGGGCTGCGGCAGCGCTCGCAGCGCGGTCCGACCACTGGTCAGCAGGACGGCACCACGGGGCCGCTGCACCCGTGAGCTCCACGAGCAGCGGGAGGCGCTGACCCCGCGGGGGCAGCGCCTCCCGGTGCTCAGGCCGCCGGCACGGGAGCGGCGGTGGCGGCCTCCTCGTCGGTCAGCAGTCGCGACCGGATGAGGAACCGCACCCCCTCCGGCGCCTCGAGGCTGAACCCGGCGCCACGACCGGGCACCACGTCCACCGTGAGGTGGGTGTGCTCCCACAACCGGTACTGGGCGCTGGTCATGACGAACTGCGCCCCGGCCACCTCCCCGAGCACCACGTCCCGCGGGCCCATGAGGAGGTCCCCGACGGGGTAGCACATCGGGGAGGACCCGTCGCAGCACCCCCCGGACTGGTGGAAGACCACCGGCCCGTGCTGGGCTCGCAGGCTCTCCACCAGCGCCGCGGCGTCCGCGGTGATGCCCACGCGCGCAGCTGCCTGCGCCTCCGTCGACAGCGACGCGCCCATCAGAAGAAGCCCTGCTTGTCGGGCGAGTAGCTGACGAGCATGTTCTTCGTCTGCTGGTAGTGGTCGAGCATCATCTTGTGGTTCTCACGGCCGATCCCCGAGGCCTTGTAGCCCCCGAAGGCGGCTCCCGCGGGGTAGGCGTGGTAGTTGTTCATCCACACCCGACCGGCCTGGATGCCCCGCCCGAGCCGGTAGGCGGCATTGACGTCACGGGTCCACACCCCAGCTCCCAGGCCGTACAGGGTGTCGTTGGCGATCCGCAGCGCGTCGTCGGTGTCGGAGAAGCGCGTCACCGACACCACAGGGCCGAAGATCTCCTCCTGGAACACCCGCATCGAGTTCTGCCCCTCGAAGATCGTCGGCTCCACGTAGTACCCGCCGTCGTAGGCGCCGTCCTCGCTCGCCACCTGCCGGCGCCCACCACCGGTGCGCACCACGGCGCCCTCGGCCCGGCCGATGTCCATGTACGACATGATCTTCTCGAGCTGGTCGTTGGAGGCCTGTGCACCGATCATCGTCGCGACGTCGAGCGGGTCACCGGAGACGATCGCCTCCACGCGAGCGGTGGCGCGCTCCACGAACTCGTCGTAGATGGATTCATGCACCAGGGCCCGAGAGGGGCAGGTGCACACCTCCCCCTGGTTCAGGGCGAACATCGCGAAGCCCTCGAGGGCCTTGTCGAGGAAGGCGTCGTCCTCGCGCATGACGTCGGCGAGGAACACGTTGGGACTCTTGCCGCCCAGCTCCAGGGTCACCGGGATGAGGTTCTGCGACGCGTACTGCATGATCAGCCGGCCGGTGGTGGTCTCCCCGGTGAAGGCGACCTTCGCCACGCGGTCGGAGCTGGCCAGGGGCTTCCCCGCCTCGACGCCGAAGCCGTTGACGACGTTGAGCACCCCGTCGGGGATGAGGTCCCCGACGAGCTCGAGCACCTTCAGGATCGACCACGGCGTCTGCTCGGCGGGCTTGAGCACCACGCAGTTGCCCGCGGCCAGCGCCGGCGCGAGCTTCCACGTGGCCATGAGGATCGGGAAGTTCCACGGGATGATCTGCCCGACGACGCCCAGCGGCTCGTGGAAGTGGTAGGCCACCGTGTCGTTGTCGATGACGCCGGCGGAGCCCTCCTGGGCGCGGATCGCGCCGGCGAAGTACCGGAAGTGGTCAACCGCCAGGGGCAGGTCGGCGGCGAGGGTCTCGCGGACCGGCTTGCCGTTCTCCCAGCACTCCGCGATCGCCAGGGCCTCGAGGTTCTCCTCGATGCGGTCCGCGATCCTGTTCAGCATGAGCGCGCGCTCCGCGGCGGAGGTGCGCGACCACGCCGGGAAGGCGCCGTGAGCGGCCTCCAGGGCCAGGTCGACGTCGGCGGAGCTGGAACGGGCGATCTCGGTGAAGGGCTGGCCGGTCAGCGGCGAGAAGTCCTCGAAGTAGCGCCCCTCCAGGGGGGGCACCCACTTCCCGCCGATGTAGTTGTCGTAGCGAGCGGCGTAGTCGGCCGGGCCGCTGCCCGGGGTGGGTCGGGGGTGCGCCATCGTCGTCTCCACATCGTCGTGTCCACGCAAGGGCCGCTGGAGGGCGACCCGGCTCGACCATCGTACCGGCGCCCCGCCGGGTGACCAGGGGGCGATCGCGGCGTGCTACACCTGGAGCGGCCGGGACGCAGTGCGCCACCCCGACGACGCCGACGCCGCTGTCGACCCGAGGAGGACCCCCGTGGACCGCCCGCTGCCCCTCACCGCCGTGCTCTCGAGCCCCGCCGTGCTCACGCGCCGGGGTGTGCTCGCCGGCGCCGGCGCGCTGGCCCTCGCGGCCGGCGCCGCGCCCAGCGCGCTCGCCGCACCGCCCGCCGGCCTGCCGCGCAAGGCGTCCGAGCTGAACGCGCAGGACTTCCTGCGGGTGGTGACCGACGCCTACCCGGCGCAGAACGGCACCGGGCCTCGGCTGCCGCAGAGCTACGCCGACGAGCTCGGCCTGTTCAGCACCGCCTTCGTCTACGACAGCGCCCTCGCGGTGTGCGCCGCGCTGACCGGGGGTGCGGCGGGGGTCGCGCTCGCGCGCACGATCGGCGACGGCCTCCTGTACGCGCAGGCCAACGACCCCGTCCACACCGACGGGCGGCTGCGGCAGGGCTACAACGTCGGGCCGTACACGTTCTACGACGGGAGCGCGCAGCCCTTCGGCTTCGTCCTGCCCAGCGGCGACGCGAACATCGGCTACCAGTTCGGCTTCCTGGGCACAGCGGTCGGTGACATGGCGTGGCCCGGCATCGCGCTGGTCCAGCTGCACGAGCGCACCCGCGACCGCCGCTACCTCGACGGCGCGCTGGCCATCGCCCGGTGGATCGTGACCAACACCCGCTCCGACGTCGGGCTCGGCGGGTTCTCCTTCGGCGTGAGCGCGGCGAACGCCCCCATCCCGAACAAGTCCACCGAGCACAACATCGACTGCACCAGCTTCTTCACCCAGCTCGCCGCTGGCACAGGTGACAGCTCGTGGCTGGCGCAGGCGGCGCACGCCCGGGCCTTCGTGGAGCGGGTGTGGGAGCCCGCGGGCGGGTACTTCTACACCGGCAGCAACGACGGGGTCACGATCAACACCGACCCCCTGCCGCTGGACCCGCAGACGTGGAGCTGGCTGGCGCTCCGCGACCAGCGGTACGCGGGCGCGCTGGACTGGGCGGCGCGGGCGCTCGCCACCACCGACGACCCGACGGCGCCGCGCAGCCAGCTCCCCGACGGCGTGACCATCTCCGGGGTCACCTTCAGCACCGCGAGCCTGACCTCGACGGCGGCCTACAACGGCATCACCGTGCACCCGCAGGGGGTGTGGCTGGAGGGCACCGCCCAGCTCGTCGCGGCCTTCGAGGACCGGCGCCGGGGGGGCGACGTCCGGGCGGCGAACCTCCTGGCCGACCAGGTGCGCATCGCCCAGGCCCTCGTGGGTCAGGGCCAGCGCGTCGGGGGGCAGGTGCTGCCGGCCGCCTCGGGGGTGGTCGCGGCATCGAGCCTGCTCGACAGCGGCTTCGGCTTCGGCTACTTCCAGGTGCAGCACGTGGGTGCGACGGCCTGGTACCTCATGGGCAGCCGGTCCGCGAACCCGCTGCAGGTGGGCGGCCTGGCGTGACCCCGGCGCCGACCCGCTGATCGGCCGGCTCAGGTGGGCGGGTCGGCGAGCACCAGCGACGGGCGCACGGCGCCGTCACGCTCCTCCAGCAGGGCGACCAGGTCTCCCGCCGGGTCGAGGGCCGCGGTGAGCCCGGGGGCCAGGCCCACCGGCGGCAGCCGCTGCCCGTGGCGGAGCCTCCGGGCCTGCTCCCCGTCGAGGTGCCACACCGGGAACGCGGCCCTCGCGGCAGCCGCCAGCGCCAGCAGGTGGGTGGCCGCGCCGTCGGCCTCGAGGCGTTCCAGGGTGCGCGCGGAGCCCTCGCCGTACGGGCCCACGCGGGTGCGGCGCAGCGCTGACAGGTGCCCGCCCACGTGCAGCGCAGCGCCGAGGTCTCGGGCCAGGGCCCGCACGTAGGTGCCGGAGGAGACCACCACGCGCACGTCGACCTCCCAGCGCGTCGGCGCCGCCCTGGTGGCGAGGACGTCGAAGGCGGCGACCGTCACCGGGCGCGGCGGCAGCACCACGTCCTCACCGGCGCGCACCCGGGCGTAGGAGCGCCGTCCGTCGACCTTGATCGCGCTGACCGAGCTGGGCACCTGGTCGATGGCACCGGTCAGGGACGCGACGGCCGCGGCGAGGCGCTGCGGGGTCAGGGCGGCCACCGCGGCGGGGTCGGCGACCGCGGTCACGTCGCCCTCCGCGTCGTCGGTGACCGTGGCGGCGCCCAGGACGAGCGTCGCCGCGTACTCCTTGTCGGCGCCGACCAGGTGCGTGAGCAGCTTGGTCCCGCGCCCGACCCCCAGCACCAGCACCCCGGTGGCCATCGGGTCGAGGGTGCCGGCGTGGCCCACGCGGCGGGTGGCGAGCAGCCGCCGCGCCCGGGCGACGACGTCGTGGCTCGTCCCACCCGCGGCCTTGTCGACGACCAGCAGGCCCTCAGGCTCGCTCTGCGCCACCCGCGGCGTCCCGCCCGTCGACCTCGGGCGCGCCGGCAACGACGGGGCCACCGGCAACGACCGGGCGCTCAGCGCCGGTGCCACCGTCCCCGTCACCGGGGCCGCCCTCGTCCGGCCTCCGGTAGGGGTCGGGCTCGCCCGCGTACTGCGCGCCGGCCGCCAGGGCGGCCACGGCGGCGTCCTGCGCGGCGGCGCGCGAGAGCAGCTCGGTCATCGCCGCGGCCGTCTCCGGGACCGCGTCGAGGGTGAAGTCCAGCGTGGGTGTCAAGCGGATGCCGGTGCGTCGGCCGACCTCCGCGCGCAGGACCCCGCGGGCGCTCTCCAGGGCCTGCGCGGTGCCCACGCGCGCCTCCTCGTCGCCGTAGACGGTGTAGAAGACCGTCGCGTGCTGCAGGTCGTTGGTGACCCGGGCGTCGGTGACGGTGATGAAGCCCAGGCGCGGGTCCTTGACCCGGCGGTCCAGGGCCTCGGCGACGACCACCTTGATGCGGTCGGCCAGCTTGCGGGCGCGTGCCGGGTCGGCCACGGCGGACTCCTCTCGTAGGGGCGGGGGCGGGACGGCGCTAGAGGGCGTCCGCGTCGTCCCCGTAGAAGCGGACCCGGGCCGAGAGCAGCTCCAGCTCGGGCCGGGACGCCGCGAGCTGCTCGGCCCGGTCGAGCACGGCACGGCAATGCCGGGCGTCCGCGGCGACCACCGCGCACGACACCTCGGCCCGGCGGTGCAGGTCGAGGTGCCCGGTCTCGGCCACCGCGACGTCCAGGCGCTTCAGCTCGGCGATCAGCGGGCGCACCAGGCCGCGCTTGGCCTTGAGGCTGTGGACGTCGCCGAGCAGCACGTCGAGGGTCAGGGTCGCCACCTGCACCGCGGTGCTCCTCCTCCTCGTCAGGCGCAGTTGTGGGGGCACGTGCACTCCGAGGGCCTCCCGAGGTGCACCCACCCCCACAACTGCGGGGATGGTGCCTCAGGCGCGCGGCTTCTCGCGCATCTCGAAGGTCTCCAGGACGTCGCCCTCCTTGACGTCGTTGAAGGTCCCCAGGCCGATGCCGCACTCGAAGCCCTCGCGGACCTCGGTGGCGTCGTCCTTGAAGCGGCGCAGCGAGTCCACCACCAGGTCGTTGCCGACCACGACGCCGTCACGGGTCAGGCGGGCCTTCGCGTTGCGGCGGATGACCCCGCTGCGCACCAGCGATCCGGCGATGTTGCCGAACTTGCTGCTCCGGAACACCTCGCGGATCTCCGCGGTGCCCAGCTGGACCTCCTCGAACTCCGGCTTGAGCATCCCGCGCAGGGCCAGCTCGACGTCGTCGATCGCCGCGTAGATCACCGAGTAGTACCGGATGTCGACACCCTCGCGCTCGGCGAGGTCACCGACCCGCTCGGCGGGACGCACGTTGAAGCCGATGATCACCGCCTCGTCGACCGTGGCGAGGTTCACGTCGTTCTGGGTGATGGCCCCGACGCCGCGGTGGATGATCCGCAGCTCGACCTCGCCCTCGACCTCGATCTTCAGGAGAGCGTCCTCCAGCGCCTCGACGGACCCTGAGCCGTCGCCCTTGAGGATGATGTTGAGGGTCTCGACGCGGCCGGCCGCGAGCGCCTCGTTGAGGTCCTCGAGGCTGATCCGCTTGCGGCGCTTGGCGAGGCTCGCCGCGCGCTGGGCGGACTCGCGCCGCTCGGCGATCTGTCGCGCCGTCCGGTCGTCGGGCGCCACGAGGAACGTGTCGCCGGCGCCGGGCACCGCGGTGAGGCCGAGCACGAGGACCGGCCGGGACGGCGTGGCCTCGGTGATGGGCGCGCCGTGCTCGTCGAGCATGGCGCGCACGCGGCCGTACCCGTTGCCCGCCACGATGGCGTCGCCGACGTGCAGGGTGCCGGACTGCACCAGCACCGTGGAGACCGGGCCGCGGCCCTTGTCCAGATGCGCCTCGATGGCCACGCCGCGCGCGTCCTTGTCGGGGTTGGCCCGCAGGTCGAGCGCCGCGTCGGCGGTCAGCAGGACCGCCTCGAGGAGGGTGTCGATGCCGGTGCGCTGCAGGGCGCTGATCGGCACGAACATCGTCTCGCCGCCGTACTGCTCGGCCACGAGGTTGTACTCGGTCAGCTGCTGCATGATCTTGTCGGGGTTCGCGCCGGGCTTGTCGACCTTGTTGATCGCCACCACGATCGGCACCCCGGCGGCCTGGGCGTGGTTGAGCGCCTCGATCGTCTGGGGCATCACCCCGTCGTCCGCCGCCACCACGAGGATCGCGATGTCGGTGACCTGGGCGCCGCGGGCGCGCATGGCGGTGAACGCCTCGTGGCCCGGGGTGTCGATGAAGGTGATGGCCCGGTCGACCCCCTCGTGCGTGGTGCGCACCTGGTAGGCGCCGATGGCCTGCGTGATGCCGCCGGCCTCGCCCGCCACCACGTCGGTGGACCGGATCGCGTCGAGCAGCTTGGTCTTGCCGTGGTCGACGTGGCCCATGACGGTGACGACCGGGGGACGCGCCTCCAGCACGTCGTCGTCCTCGCCCTCCAGCTCGGCATCGAGGTCGATGTCGAACGCGCCGAGCAGCTCGCGCTCCTCGTCCTCGGGGGAGACGACCTGGATGTCGTAGCCGAGCTCCGCGCCCAGGGTGCGGAAGGTGTCCTCGTCGAGGGACTGGGTGGCCGTGGCCATCTCCCCCAGGTGGAAGAGCACCGTGACCAGGCTCGCGGGGTTGGCGTCGATGCGGTCGGCGAAGTCGGAGAGCGACGCGCCGCGCCGCAGGCGGACGACGGTCGACCCGTCACCGCGCCGGATCTGCACGCCGCCGACGCTCGGGGCCTGCATGGCCTCGAACTCCTGGCGCTTCGCCCGCTTCGACTTGCGCCCGCGCACCGGGCGCCCGCCGGACCGCCCGAAGGCGCCCTGCGTGCCGCCGCGACCGCGGTTGCCGCCCTTGCCGCCGAAACCGCCCGTGGTGGGGCCACCGCCGGGGCCACCGCCGGGGGCGCCACCGGGACCGCCGGGGCGGCCCGGGCCCCCGGGGCGA
The DNA here is from genome assembly GCA_964242735.1 of uncultured Quadrisphaera sp. GTDB lineage: Bacteria > Actinomycetota > Actinomycetes > Actinomycetales > Quadrisphaeraceae > CADCUY01. The sequence continues at coordinate 155,235 of CAXTAK010000002.1, forward strand.
CCGGGTGCACCGGGACGACCCGGAGCGCCCCCGCGCGCGGGGGCACCGGGACGACCGACGGCGGAGCGACCCGGCATCATGCCGGGGCTGGGACGGGGACCGCCCGCGCCGGGACCACCCGGGCGCGGGCCACCGGGACGGGGACCACCGGGACGGTCACCGGGACCGGCTCCGGTGCCCGCGGCGGGGGCCACGGCACCGGGACCGGCGGGTGCGCCCGGACCGGCGGGCCGGGCGGGGCGCGAGCCCATGCCCTGGCTGGGCGCGAAGGGGTTGTTGCCCGGTCGCGCCGCGACGGGGCCGGGGGCCCCGGGCCGCGCCGCGCGGGAGCCCATGCCCTGGCTCGGCGCGAAGGGGTTGTTGCCCGGACGGGCAGACCCGGGGCGGGGTGCGCCACGCTCCGCGGCGCCCTCGTCACCCGGTGAGGCCGGGCGCGGTGCCGGGGTGCGCTCCGTTGCCGGACGGGTCGCGAGGGGGTCGGCGGTGCTCGGGTGCGCCGGCACGGCCGGCGCCGTCGGGAGGGCCGGCGTCGCCGGTGCGGCGGCCGCCGGGGCCAGCGGTGACACCGGGCGCGGGCCGGCGGGGACGCCGGCGGCGGGAGACGGGGGCAGAGGGGGCGCCGGTGGGGCGGCGGGTGCCGCAGGGGGGCTGCTCGGGACGGCTGCGACCACGGGCGGCGCGGACGGGCCCGGGGACGGGCGGCCACCCGGCGCGGACGGGCGCACCGGCGATGCGAGCGCGCCACCGGCAGGTGCCCCGCCACCGGCGGGGTACTCGGACTTCAACTTGCGGACGACCGGCGGCTCGATGGTCGAGCTGGGCGATCGGACGAACTCCCCCATCTCGTTGAGCTTGGTCATGAGGACCTTGCTCTCGACGCCGAGATCCTTGGCGAGCTCGTAGACCCGGACCTTTGCCACTTCTCTCCTGTCTCGGCCCGGGCGCCGGCAGGAGTGCCGCCGCGGTCAGGCCGTGGGTGTTCGCTGTGGACAGCTCATCGCTGGTGACTCATCGGGTGCCCATCTGGTGCTGACCCGCTTCCGACTCGGTGGGACCGCTGGGGGGTGGAGCTGTGCTGGTCGTGCTGGTGCTGCCGGTCGTGCCCAGGTGCTGGGAGATCTCCCGGACGGACTCGGGAGCGATCGTCCCCGACGTCCGCAGGGCCCTGGTGAGGGCCTGCCGGCGCAGTGCCAGGTCGAGGCAGGCGGAGTCGCGGTGGACCCAGGCGCCGCGGCCCGGCATGCGGGCTGCGGCATCGGGGACGACCACGGCGGAACCGTCGGCAGATGTCCCGGCGGCCACCACCCTCAGCAACCTGGACCGGTCGGCGCGCCGCCGGCAGCCGACGCAGGTGCGCTGCGGCTCGCTCGACCGACGGAGCTCCGGCCCGATCCCCCCCAGTCTAGCGCTCCGCACCGCGGGACTGTCCCTGCTCCCCCACCGGCTCGCTCGGCTCGGCATCGGAGTGGATGTCGATGCGCCATCCGGTCAGGCGCGCGGCGAGCCGGGCGTTCTGGCCCTCCTTGCCGATGGCCAGGGACAGCTGGTAGTCCGGCACCACCACGCGCGCGGCGCGGGCGGCGAGGTCGACGACGGTGACCGAGGTGACCTGCGCCGGCGAGAGGGCGTTGGCGACGAAGCGCCCCGGGTCGTCGCTGTGCTCGATGATGTCGATCTTCTCGCCACCGAGCTCGCTCAGCACGGCTCGCACCCGCGCGCCCACGGGCCCGATGCACGCGCCGATGGCGTTCAGGCCCGGCACCGACGTCGTCACGGCCATCTTCGTGCGGTGCCCCGCCTCGCGGGCGACAGCGGTGATCAGCACGCTGCCGTCAGCGACCTCGGGCACCTCCAGGGCGAACAGGGCGCGGACCAGGTCGGGGTGGGTCCGCGACAGGGTGATCATCGGCGCCTTGACGCCCCGCTTGACCGAGACGACCAGGGCGCGCAGCCGCGACCCGTGGGGGTAGCGCTCGGTCGGCACCTGCTCCCCGGGGGGGATGAGTCCTTCGACGCCACCGCTGAGGCCGAGGTCCAGGCGCACCACCCGCCGGTCGTGGCCCTGCTGCACCACCCCGCTGACCAGGTCGCCCTCCCGGCCGGCGAACTGCCCGAAGACGGCGTCGTCCTCGAGCTGGCGCAGGCGCTGGCTGATCGCCTGGCGCACGGTGCTCGCCGCGAGGCGCCCGAAGTCAGACGGTGTGTCGTCCCACTCGCGCAGCACCTCGCCGTCCTGCCCGATCTCCGCGGCCAGCACGGTCACCTGTCCCGTCCTGCGGTCGAGCACCGCGCGGGCGTGCGGCTCGTGCCCCTCGCCGCGCTGGTAGGCGACGAGCAGGGCGCTCTCGATGGCGGTGGCGAGGACGCCGAGGGGCACCTCGCGCTCGCGCTCGACCGCGCGGAGCACGGCCAGGTCCACCTGCATCTCAGTCCTCCTCCGTGCTGTCGGTGCCGTCGTCGGTGGTGTCGTCGCCCGTCGCGTCAGCCTCGTCGACACGCGAGAACTCCACCTGCACCCGGCCGGCCGCGCCCGCGAGCGCCTCCCAGCTCAGCAGGGACTCGCCGAGGAGCACCCCCGCGTCGTCGACGCGCTCGACGCGGCCGGTCATCGCGTCCCCGCCCGCGCCGGTGAGGGTCACGAGCCGACCGCGAGCGCGGGCCCAGTGCCGACGCTGCGTCAGGGGTCGGTCGACCCCCGGCGAGCTGACCTCCAGCACGTACGGCGTCGCGCCCAGGACGGACTCCAGGGCGGAGTCGCCCGCGGGATCGTCGAGCACCGCCGAGACGGCGCGGGCGACCACCGCGACCTGGTCGAGGTCGAGGCTGCCGGTCGCCTCGTCGGGCAGGTCTACGACGACCGCGACGACGCTGCGCCGCCCGGCGCGGGTGAGGCCCACGCCCTCGAGCACGAAGCCCGCCGCGGCGACCGCGGGACCGATGGCCGCGTGCACGGCCGCCGCGGGCCCGGCGGTCGGCCCGGTCGTGAGCACTGCGGTCGGCCCAGTCGTGGGCGCTGTGGCGGACACGGGGACACCTCCAGGGACCGGGCGGGCAGGAGCGAGCGCGAGCTGCGGGGCGCTCGGTGCCGAGCGCTCGCGGGTGGTCACCACCGAACGCGGTCCCTGATGGTATCCGCTGCGACGCCGCCCCCGGTGCCCGCTCGTGGCAGGCTCAGCCCCCGTGCCGCCGCTGTCGCGCCGATCGGTGCTCCGGGCGGTGGGCGCCGCCGCGGTGATCGGCCCGCTCAGCGGGTGCTCGGCCCCGTGGGAGGACCTGCGCGTCCAGCCCTGGCGCGGCGACCCGCCGCCGGCGCCCCCGGCCCCGGGCGCCGACGAGCTCGCCCGCCGCGACCTGCTCGCGGACGTGGTCTCGCTGCAGGCCGCCTGCGCCGGGGGAGCGGGCACCGGCACAGGCGGCACCACGGCGCCGGCCGTGGCCGGCGTGGTGACCGCGCTGGTGGGCTCCCTGGGCGAGGCGGCCGCCTCCCTGGACCCGACCGCCGCGGGCCCTCCCCCGACGCCCGGCACGCCGGGGGACCTCGACGGGCCCGGGACGCCGCCCGCGGCCCTCGTCGCAGCGCTGTGGGCCGCCGCGGGCCGCGCCTCGGCGCACCTGCCGGTGGTGACCGGGCCGATGGCCCGCCTCGTCGCGGCCCTCGCGGCCGGGCACCAGGTGGCGGCGACCGCGCTCGAGGTGGCCGCCGGCGGCGCCGACCCGGGCCCGGCGCCGATGGGGCCGGGGCACCCGGTGGCCACGGCGGGCTCCACCGCCCCGGACCCCCTGGTGCGGGGGGCGCTGGTGACCGCGGCGGCGGCGGAGGCGGGCGCGGAGTACGGCTACGGCGTCCTCGCGGTCCACCTCACCGACCCGGTCCTGTCCTGGGCGCTCGTCCGGCGGGAGGAGCACCGCCGCGCGGTCGTCGCCCTGGCCGGCGGCACCTCGGCCACCGACCTCCCGGCGCCCGCCGCGTTCGCCCCTGGCGCACCGGTGACCGGTGCAGCCGGCGCCCTCGCGCTCGCCGCCACCCTGGAGGACGGCACTGCCGACGCCTGGGCCGACCTGGTCGCCGTGTGCGCCCCGGCGGAGCGGGCGGGAGCAGCGACCGCGCTGACCACCCGCGCCCTCAGCGCCGAAGCCTGGCGGCGCAGCGGTGGCCGCGGCGCCGCGCTGCGAGCGCTGCCGGGGCTGACCGGACGGGGCTGACCGGACGGGGCTGACCGGACGGGGCCGACCACTGCCGTACCGGCCTCCACCGCGCGCGGGCGCACCGGCCCGGCGAGCAGGATGGGTCCGGGGCCGACCGCCGGCCCGTGAGGAGGCAGTCGTGGACCGTGCCCTGCGCGTCGCCGTCGTCGGAGCCGGCCCGGCCGGGGTGTACGTCGTCGACCAGCTGCTGCGCGCCGCCCTGCCGCACGGCGCGAGCGTCGACGTCCTCGAGCGCCTCCCCGCGCCGTCCGGGCTCGTCCGCTACGGGGTCTCCCCCGACCACCCCCGCATCAAGGGCGTCGCCGACGCGCTGCTGGAGGTCATCGGCCGCCCGGGCGTGAGGCTGCTCGGCAACGTGGACGTGGGCGACGGCGCGAGCGGCACCACCATCGAGGCCCTGCACCGCTACTACGACGCGGTGGTCGTGGCCACCGGGTGCCGGGCGGACAGCCCGCTGGCGATCCCCGGCATCGACCTGCCCGGGTCCTTCGGCGCCTCCGAGGTGGTCTCGTGGTACGGCGGGCACCCGGACGCCGAGCGCACGTGGCCGCTGCACGCCGGAGCCATCGCGGTCATCGGGGTGGGCAACGTGGCCCTCGACATCGCGCGGGTCCTCGCCCGGCCCGCCGAGGACCTGGCCCCCACCGACGTCCCGCACGAGGTGTACGAGCAGCTGCGCACCTCCTCCCTGGAGGACGTGCACGTCTTCGGACGCCGCGGCCCCGCGCAGGTGCGCTTCTCCGCCGTGGAGCTGCGCGAGCTGGGTGACGTCGCTGGCATCGACGTCGTGCTCGACCCCGCCGACGTCGCGCTCGACGCGTTCTCGGCGCAGCTCGTCACGACCGATCGCACCGCCCGCGCCGTCGCGGCCGCGCTGCAGGGCCTCGCGGGCCGCCCGCTGACCGGTGCGCCGCGCCGGGTGCACCTGCACCTGCACCAGGCCCCCGTCGCCGTCCTCGGCCAGGACGCGGTGGAGGGGTTGCGCACCGAGCGCACCGCGCTGGACGCCGACGGGCGCCTCCAGGGCACCGGGGAGGTCACCGACTGGCCGGTGCAGGCGGTGTACCGCGCCGTCGGCTACACGGGGACACCGCTGCCGGGGCTCCCCTTCGACCCCACCCGCGGGGTGGTGCCCAACGCCGCCGGGCGCGTGCTCGAGGCCGACGGCACCCCGGTGCCCGGCACCTACGTCAACGGGTGGATCAAGCGGGGACCGTCCGGACTGATCGGGGCGTCGCGCAAGGACGCGAAGGAGACCGTGGCCAGCCTCGTCGCCGACGCCGACGCCGACGCGCTGCCGCGGGCGGTGGACCCCGACCCCGACGCGGTGCTCGCGCACCTCGCCGAGCGGGGGGTGGACGTCGTGGACCTGACCGGGTGGGCGCGCCTGGACGCCCACGAGCTCGGCCGCGGAGTCCCGCACGGGCGGGGGCGGGTGAAGGTGGTCTCCCGCGAGGACATGCTCGCCGCGGCCCGTGCCGCCGAGGCCGGTGCGCCGCTCGCGGGGTGACGCCCGTCAGGGCCAGGAGCGGGTCGGCGCCCATCAGGGCCCGGTCAGGACCCGGTCAGGACCTGCCAGCCGACCCGGGCCACCAGAGCGGCGACGACGACCAGGAACACCACCCGCACGAAGCCGCTGCCCCGGGTGACGGCGGTGCGGGCCCCGAGGTAGCCGCCCGCGGTGTTCGCCGCCGCCATCGGCAGCCCGACGCTCCACACCACGGCCCCTGCGAGCCCGAACACGACGAGGGCTCCCAGGTTGGTGGCCGCGTTGACCACCTTCGCGACCGCGCTGGCCGGCAGGAACGCGTAGCCCAGGGCCACGAGGCCCGCGACGAGGAAGCTGCCGGTGCCCGGGCCCAGGGCCCCGTCGTACGCGCCGACCACCAGGCCGAGCGCCGCGGCGGCACCGACGTGGCGACGCCCCTGCCAGCGCAGCACCGTCACCTCGCTCGGGGCGCGGCGCACCAGGGTCCACACCGCGACGGCGACCAGCGCCACCAGGACCACGGGACGCAGCGCGGACGCGGGCACCAGGGAGGCCAGCGCAGCGCCTCCGGCGGCCCCCGCGCCGGCGAGCGCGGCCATGGGCACCGCGGTGCGCCAGTCCATGGGCACCCGCCGGGCGTAGGTGACCGCGCTGGTGGTGGTGCCCGCGAACCCGGCGAGCTTGTTCGTGGCGAGCGCCTGCACCGGGCTCAGGCCGGGCACCAGCAGCAGCGCAGGCAGCTGCACCAGTCCGCCGCCACCGACGACGGCGTCGATCCAGCCCGCCGCGAACGCCGCGAGCAGCAGGAGGGCGAAGGTCTCCCAGCCGAGGGCGCCGAGGTCCACCTAGCTGCGGACGAGCCCGAGCAGGTGCTCCGCGGCGTCGGCGACCACGACGTCGGTGCGCGCGCCGTCACCGCCGACGGAGCGGTCCCGGACCTCGACGACCCCCTCGCTCAACCGGCGGCCCACCGTGACGATGGTGGGCACCCCGAGGAGCTCGGCGTCCTTGAACTTCACCCCGGGGCTGACCCTGGCACGGTCGTCGAGCAGCACCGTCAGGCCCGCGGCGACCAGCTCGGCCGCGAGCGCCGCGGAGACCTCGACCACCGCGTCGTCCTTGCCGGCGGCGACGACGTGCACGTCGGCGGGGGCCACCGCGCGCGGCCAGCGCAGGCCGAGGTCGTCGGCGCCGGACTCGGCCAGGGCGGCGACGGCGCGGGAGATCCCGATGCCGTAGGAGCCCATGGTGACCGTGACGAGCTTGCCGTGCTGGTCGAGCACCTGGAGGTCCAGGGCGTCGGCGAACCGGCGGCCCAGCTGGAAGATGTGGCCCATCTCCATGCCGCGGGCGAGGACCAGCGGTCCCGAGCCGTCGGGCGCGGGGTCGCCGGCGCGCACGGTGGCGGCCTCGACGGTTCCGTCGCAGCCCTCCTCGCCGGCGGCGGGGAAGTCGCGGCCGGCCACCAGGCCGACCACGTGGCGGCCGGCCTCGTCCGCCCCGGTGATCCAGGCGGTGCCGGGCACCACGCGCGGGTCCAGCAGGTACCGGATGCCGCCGGGGCGCTCGCTGCCCAGGGCGCGGGGGCCGATGTACCCGCGCACCAGGGTCGGGTGCGCGGCGAAGTCGGCGGCCTCGAACGGCTCGACCTCGGCGGGGGCCACGGCGGCCTCGAGGCGCTTGGGGTCGACGTCGCGGTCCCCGGGCAGGCCGACGACCAGCGGCTCGCGGGACCCGTCGGGGTGGCGCAGGGTCACGACGACGTTCTTGAGGGTGTCCGCGGCGGTCCACGCGCGGTCCTCGCGGGGGAAGCGCTCGTTCGCGACCGCCACGAGGGAGTCGATGGTGGGGGTGTCGGGGGTGTCGTGCACGCGGGCGGGCGGCAGGGCGGCGATCGCCGCGGCGTCCAGCGACGGCGGCGGCGTGGTGGTGACGGCCTCGACGTTCGCGGCGTACCCGCCCTCGGTGCGCACGTAGGCGTCCTCGCCGTGCTCGCTGGGGTGCAGGAACTCCTCCGACGCCGACCCGCCCATCGCCCCGGAGACGGCGCTGACGATGACCGTGGGCAGCCCGAGTCGCTCGAAGATGCGCACGTACGCGGCGCGGTGGCGGGCGTACGCCGCGGCGAGCCCCGCGTCGTCGACGTCGAAGGAGTAGCTGTCCTTCATGACGAACTCCCGGGCCCGCAGCAGGCCCGCGCGGGGGCGGGCCTCGTCGCGGTACTTCGTCTGGATCTGGAACAGGGTCAGCGGCAGGTCCTTGTAGCTGCCGCACACGTCCTTGACCAGGAGGGTGAAGACCTCCTCGTGGGTGGGGGCGAGGAGGTGGTCGGCGCCGCGGCGGTCCTTGAGGCGGAAGATGCCGTCCCCGTAGTCGGCCCACCGGCCGCTGGCCTCGTACGGCTCGCGGGGCAGCAGCGCGGGGAAGTGCACCTCCTGGGCGCCGATCGCCTCCATCTCCGCGCGGACGACGGCCTCGACGCGGCGCAGCACCCGGTGGCCCAGCGGCAGCCACGTGAACCCCCCGGAGGCGACCCGGCGGACGTACCCGGCGCGCAGCAGCAGCTTGTGGCCGGGCAGCTCGGCCTCGGCGGGGTCCTCGCGCAGGGTCCGCAGGAACAGGGTCGACATCCGCAGCAGCACGGGGGGTGAGGCTACCGGCGGCGCGCCCCTGCCAGCTCGGCCTCCCGGCCGCGCCCGCCCACCCGCCCGTCGTGGGCCTGCCGAGCATGCAGAACCTCCGCACAGGGCTGGAGGAGCCTCTCAAGGGGCCTTCGGCATGCTCGGCCGGCTGGAGCGGTTCGACCGGCGGGCGAGCTCACGGCGACGGCACGCCGAGCGGACCATCAGGGCCACCCACGCGGGGTGGCCCACCACGTGCTCCCAGGTGAACCGGAGCACGAGCCAGTCGCGAGCGACGAGCTCGTCGTAGCGGCGGCAGTCCCTGGCGAGGGCGGCACGGTCGCCGTGCCAGGCGAAGCCGTCCGCCTCGAGCGCGATGCGCCTGCGCGGATCTCCCAGGTCGACGCGGGCGGCGAAACCGCGCGCCCTCAGCCGCAGCTGGGGGATGAAGCCGCTGGTGCCGCCCTCGAGCACGATCGCGCGCAGTGCCGACTCGAAGGGGTTCGCGGCGCGCCCGTCCGCGGCCTCACCACCCGGAGCACGGTGCTCCGCCCGGCGCCGCGCAGCGCCCGGGCGGCAGCGAGCAGGTCGGGCGCGGTGGCGACGCCCTGCCGCAGGGCGGAGTCCGCGACGGCGAGCGCCTCCGTGAAGGGGAGGGTCCGCGCGCAGTCGAGCACCGTCCTCAGCGCGGTGGTCGCCCCCGCGCGCACCTCGTCGTCGCGGAGCGCGGCCCAGTGCGGCACCACGCCGTCGACTCGCGACTCGCTGCGGCTGCGGGGCATCGTCACGTGCGGGAGCCGTGGCTGGCGCAGCACCTCCAGCGACAGCAGCTCGGCGGCGCTCGTGTGGGACGCGACACCGCGCAGGGCGGCCGCCGCCCTGCGCGCCGGCGGTGCACCGGACACGGCGCAGACGCCACGAGCCACCCTCAACAGGCGGCCTGAACGGACCGCGTCCTCCCGCTGCGCGCGTGGTGCGCCGGCCAGCTGGGCCGTCGTGGCCGTGCCGCCGAGGGCGGTGACGAGCGCTACGACGTCCACCCGGTGCAGCCTGCTGCCGACCAGCGCCCTGATCCGCGTCGTCCACAAGGCGGTTCGTGCACGCCGAGCATGCCGGAGTGCCCCGCAGCGCAGCACGACCGGGCTGCGTCTCCCAGGACGTCTGCATGCTCGGCGTGCTCAGAGCCCGGCTCAGAACAGGACGGTGGCGAAGGTGCCCACCTGGGTGAAGCCCACGTCCTGGTAGGCGCGCAGCGCCCGGGTGTTGAAGGCGTTGACGTACAGGCTCGCCGTGCCCAGCCCCGCCCGGCGGGTCGCGGCCACGACCGCCGCCGTCCCGGGGGCCGCGAGGCCCTGGCCGCGGCGGTCCGGGTGCACCCAGACCCCCTGCACCTGCACGACCCCGGGCGCGACGGCACCCAGCTCGGCCTTGAACACCACCTGCCGCCAGTCGCGGACCTGCTCGAAGGAGGCGAAGGAGCGTCCCGCGTCGACGAGCTCCTCCACCCGACGCCGGTACGCCGCGCCCCCGTCGCCGCTGACCGGGGAGTACCCGACCTCCTCCGTGAACATCGCCACGCACGCCGGCACGAGGGCGTCGAGGTCGGCCCGGGTGCTGGGGCGCACCTGAGGTGAGGGCGCGACGGCGGGCTCGGCGTCGATGGCGAGCAGCGGCTGGTCCGGGCGCACCTCCCGCGCGGAGCCCCACGAGCCGCTCAGCCGCTCCCACAGGCCCAGGACAGCGTCCGCGGAACCCACGATCGACGAGCACCGCCGTCCCTGGCGGCGCAGGCGCACCGCGAAGGCCTCGAGGGTGTGCGGCGCGGCCTGCACGGGGACGACGTTGGCGCCGGCCCAGCACGCCGCGACCAGCTGCCCGCCGTCGTGGTAGCCCCACAGCTGACCGCCCAGGGCCGCGGCGTCGGCGCCGACGGCGGCGACCCGGGAGGAGACGAACACGTTCGCGACGCGGTCCCGGTCGCACAGGGCGAGGACGGCGTCGCGGTCGCGGTCGTCCAGCGCGCGCACCGGGGACGCCCCGAACACCCCGGTCACGGCGGGCACCACTCCGGTCACGGGCGGCTCAGCTCACCGACACGGTCGGCCCCACGCCGTCGGTCTCACCGGCGGCCGCCATCTGCTCCGCGAGGCGCTCGGCCTCCTCGATGAGGGTGGCGACGATGTCGTGCTCGGGGACGGTCTTGATGACCTCCCCGCGCACGAAGATCTGTCCCTTGCCGTTGCCGGAGGCGACCCCGAGGTCGGCCTCGCGAGCCTCGCCGGGACCGTTGACCACGCAGCCCATGACCGCGACCCGCAGGGGGACCGTGAGCCCCTCCAACCCGGCGGTGACCTGGTCGGCGAGGCTGTACACGTCGACCTGGGCGCGCCCGCACGAGGGGCAGGAGACGATCTCGAGCTTGCGCGGGCGCAGGTTCAGCGACTGGAGGATCTGGTTCCCGACCTTCACCTCCTCGACCGGGGGGGCGGACAGCGACACGCGGATGGTGTCGCCGATGCCCTTGCTCAGCAGCGCCCCGAAGGCGGTCGCGCTCTTGATGGTGCCCTGGAAGGCGGGGCCGGCCTCGGTCACCCCCAGGTGCAGCGGCCAGTCGCCCCGCTCGGAGAGCATCTCGTAGGCGCGCACCATGACGACCGGGTCGTTGTGCTTGACCGAGATCTTGAAGTCGTGGAAGTCGTGCTCCTCGAACAGGGACGCCTCCCACACCGCGGACTCCACCAGGGCCTCGGGCGTGGCCTTCCCGTGCTTGGCGAGCAGGCGGGGGTCGAGCGAGCCGGCGTTGACCCCGATGCGGATGGACGTGCCGTGGTCCTTCGCGGCGGCGGCGATCGCCTTGACCTGGTCGTCGAACTTGCGGATGTTGCCGGGGTTCACCCGCACCGCCGCGCAGCCCGCCTCGATGGCGGTGAACACGTACTTGGGCTGGAAGTGGATGTCGGCGATCACCGGGATCTGGGACTTCTTCGCGATGATGAAGAGGACGTCCGCGTCGTCCTGGCTGGGGCACGCCACCCGCACGATGTCGCAACCGGACGCCGTCAGCTCCGCGATCTGCTGCAGGGTGGCGTTGATGTCGGTGGTGGGGGTGGTGCACATCGACTGCACGCTGACCGGGGCGTCGCCCCCGACGTCCACGGAGCCGACCTTGATCTTCCGGGTGGGGCGCCGCGGGGCGAGGACCGGTGGCGGCAGTGCCGGCATGCCCAGGGAGACGGGGACGACCATGCCCGCATCATCTCACCCGGCTGCGGCTGCGGGTCTGGGTGCGGTGGCGGGTCAGCCGAGCGTGACGGGGTTGACGATGTCGGCGTAGAGCAGCAGCACCGACATGACCAGGAACAGCGCGACCACCGCGTAGGTCACCGGCAGCAGCTTCGCCAGGTCGAAGGGCCCGGGGTCGGGCAGGCCGCGTCGGCGGGCCAGCGAGCGCCGCGCTCCCTCGAACAACGCCCCCGCGACGTGCCCGCCGTCGAGCGGCAGGAGCGGCACGAGGTTGAAGACGAACAGCGCCAGGTTCACCGAGCCGAGGATCCCGAGCATGGTGCCGACGCGCTCGGCGGTGGAGGTGAGCAGGTCCGAGGAGGCGACCTCACCGGAGAGGCGGCCGACACCGACGACCCCGATGGGCCCGTTCGGGTCACGCTCACCACCGCCGAACGCGGCCTGCGCGACGCCCACCATGCGCGCGGGGAGGTTGACGACGATGCCGGCCGTGCGCCACGTCGCGTCGGCGACGAAGGCGGGCACGGCGCTCAGCGGCTGGCGCTCCAGGGCGGTGCGGGGCCCCGAGGTGACGCCGAGGAAGCCGGCGTCGACGGTGACCACCTGCCCGGCGGCGTCCAGCACGGGCTGGCCGTCGGCGCCGGTCCGCGCCACGGTGTTCTGGATCGGCGTCACCTGCACGCTCAACCGCTCCCCGTCGCGGTCGAGGACGATCTCGGTGGGCTGCCCGACCCGGGGGCGCACCAGCTCCCCGACCGACGCCGACCCGGTCACGGCCACCCCGGCGACGGCGACGAGCTCGTCCCCGGGTCGCACGCCCGCCTCGAAGGCGGGGGTGCGGGGGTCGGTGGGGGTGCACGCCCGGTCGGCACCGCCGGCGGGCACCACGCACTCGCTGACCGAGGAGACCACGGCCCCGCCCTGGGCGGTGGGGACGCCGATGCCGCTGAGCATGACCGCGAGCAGCGCTGTGGCCAGGAGCAGGTTCATCAGCGGTCCCCCCAGCATGACCACCAGGCGCCGGCGCACGGGCAGGCGGTAGAAGGTGCGGTCCTCCTCGCCGGGCCCGATCTCCTCCGCGGCGGCGCGGCGGGCGTCGTCGCTGAGCTGCGCGAACCGGCCGGACCCCACCGCCGCCGCGCCCGCGGGCGCGAACATGCCGATCATCCGGATGTACCCGCCCAGGGGCACCGCCTTCAGGCCGTACTCGGTCTCCCCCCGGCGCCGGGAGAACAGCGTCGGGCCGAAGCCGATCATGTACTGGGTCACCTTGACGCCGAACCGCTTGGCGGGCACCAGGTGCCCGACCTCGTGCAGGGCGATGGACGCCGCCAGGCCGAGCACGAGCACCACCACCCCTACGAGGTAGGCGACCACAGCGCTCACCGCGCTCCCCCGGCGCTCATGACCTCGTGGGCGCGCCCCCGGGCCCACCGCTCGGCGTCGAGGACGGCGTCGACGGTCAGCGCCCCGCCGCCGACCACGCCCGCGCCCTCGGCGGCCCCCAGCACCTCCTCCACGGTCCCCAGGATTCCGGGGAAGGGGAGGTGCCCGGCGAGGAACGCGCCGACGGCCTCCTCGTTGGCGGCGTTGAGCACCGCCGGCGCGGCGCCGCCCCGCGCGGCGGCGGCCCGGCACAGGGCCACCGCGGCGGCGCCGGTCTCGAGGGGCTCGAACGTCCAGGTGTGCGCGGTGGACCAGTCGAGCCCGTAACCCGCGCGCGGCACCCGCTGCGGCCACGCCAGCCCGAGGGCGATGGGCAGCCGCATGTCCGGGGGGGAGCACTGCGCCAGGGTGGAGCCGTCGGTGAACTCCACCATCGAGTGCACCACCGACTGCGGGTGCACGACGACGTCGACGCGCTCCAGCGGCAGGCCGAACAGCAGGTGCGCCTCGATGACCTCCAGGCCCTTGTTGACCAGGGTCGCGGAGTTGGTGGTGATCACCGGGCCCATCGCCCACGTGGGGTGGGCGAGGGCCTGTGCAGGGGTGACGGCGGCGACGGCCTCGTCCGACCACCCGCGGAAGGGGCCGCCGCTGGCGGTGATGACCAGGCGTCGCACCTCCTCCGGGGCGCCGCCGCGCAGGGCCTGGGCGACCGCGGAGTGCTCGGAGTCGACCGGCACGAGCTGCCCGGGGGCCGCGGCGGTGGTGACCAGGGCGCCGCCGACCACGAGGGACTCCTTGTTGGCCAGCGCCAGCACCGACCCCGCCGCCAGGGCCGCCAGCGTCGGGCGCAGGCCCACCGAGCCGGTCATCGCGTTCAGGACGACGTCGCACGGCTGCGCGGCGACCTCGGTGGCGGCCTCGGGCCCCACCAGCACCCGGGGGCTCCACCCGCGGCGGCCCGTGGCGGCCGCGGCCGCTGCCAGTGCCTCGTGCAGCGGCTGCTCCGCGTCGGGGCGGGCCACGGCGACGACGTCCACGCCCAGGGCCGCGGCCTGCGCCGCGAGCGCCCCGACGTCGGCGCCGCCGGCGGCCAGGGCCACCACGCGGAACCGGTCGGGGGAGGCGGCCGCGACCTCCACGGCCTGGGTGCCCACGCTGCCGGTGGAGCCCAGCAGCACCACCTCGCGGACGCTCACCGCGCCCCGCCCGTCGACCGGTGCCGCAGCGACCGGTCCCCCGCCGGCCGCGCGATCGGCACGGCGTGCGCGCTCAGCGGCTGGCGGCGAACGGCGCCTGGTGCACGTGCAGGCCCCGTTCGAGGACGTCGGCGACGAAGACCGCGAGGTCGGCCCGGGTCATCTTCGTGGAGCGGGTGGAGACGTGCGGGTCGCTCTCCACGGCACCGGTCGCGGGACCGTCGCCCAGCCTCGGGGGGCGCACGAAGGTCCACTCCAGGCCGCTGTCGCGGAAGGCGGCCATCTCCCCGGCCTTGTCGGGGACCGCCGAGCCCCCGAGGCGGCGCAGGAGCGCGGAGATCACCTTGTCGCGGGGGCGCTTGCGGTCACCGGGCGCGTCCACGCCGGCGCCGCTGACCCCGATGAAGCGGCGCACCCCGGCGGTGGTCATCGCCGTCACCAGGGCAGCGGCGACCCGCCGGTGCAGCTCGGGGTCCTTGCCCGTGGGCCCCAGCGCGGAGACCACGGCGCCCGCGCCGGTCACCGCGCGCGCCAGCACCGCCGCGTCCGCGGCGTCCCCGACGACCGGTACCGCCCCGGCGGGGGCGCGGGCGGCGTCGCGGACCACAGCGGTGACCCGGTGGCCGCGGCGCAGCAGCTCCGCGGTCACCAGCGCACCGGTGCGGCCGGTCGCTCCCAGGACGGTGACCTCCATGGGCCGACCGTACCCGGACCGCCGGGAGGTCAGCTCACCGCGATCCGGTCCAGGGCGGGGGCCGCGAGCGGTGAGGCGGCCCCGAGGTAGGTGTTCAGCGCGTCCAGGTCGACCGCTCCGGTGACCACGCCGGTCCCCGAGGTGAGCACCGAGAACCCGTCACCCCCGCCGGCGAGGAAGTTGTTGACCGTGATCCGGTAGGTCGAGGTCGCCACCACGGGGTCACCGGCCACGGTGACGCTGGCGTCGAGCACCCGGGTGCCCGTGGCGGGGTCGGCGCCGGCAGCGGCCGTGGTGCCCTCGGCGTCCACTTCGTAGCGCAGGGTGGCGGAGGGATACAGGGTGCGCCCGACCTGGAACTGCTGCTCCAGCAGCGCCTGCAGCTGCGCCCCGGTCAGGTCCAGGGTGGTGAGGTTGTTGGCGAAGGGCTGCACGGTGAACGCCTCCTCGTAGGTGACGTCCCCGGCGTCGAGGTCGGCGCGCACCCCACCGGGGTTCATCAGCGCCGCGACCGCGCCCTGCTCGTCGTCGGTGGCGGCGAGCTGGGCGTCGGCGATGACGTTCCCCAGGGCCGACTCCCCCAGCGCGGGGGTGCCGGCCGGGGTGGTGAACAGGGCCTCCTGCTCGCGGGTCAGCGGGACGGCGGTGCTGCCCACGACGCGGGCGGCGACCGGGCCGAGCACCTCGCGGTAGCGGGCGATGAGCTCGGTCTGGCGCGGCGCGGGGGCGACGTCGCGGGTGACGATGACGTTGTTCGCCGCGGCGGTCACCACGTCGCCGGTGCGCCGGTCGAGGGTGAGGTCGATGTCGGTGACCAGGCGCCCGAAGGAGCTGGCGCTGGTGACGAGCTTCCCGTCGACCTCGCAGTTGTACGCCTGGTGGGTGTGACCGGAGACGATCACGTCGATGGCGTCGTCCATGCGCTCGGCGATGTCGACGATGGGGCCGGTGAAGCCGGTGCAGGAGTTGACGTCGTAGGACCCGGCGCCGGTCTGCGCGCCGCCCTGGTGGAGGAGCACCACGATAGTCTCCACCCCCTGCGCGCGCAGCTCCGCGGCGTAGCGGTTGGCGGTGTCGGCCTCGTCGGTGAAGTCCAGTCCCGCGACACCGGCCTGGCTGACGATCGACTCCGTGTCCTCCAGGGTCATGCCGATGAAGCCGACCTCGACGCCCTGCACCCGCTGGACGGCGTAGGGCGGCAGCAGGGGGGCACCGGTGGCCGTGACGAAGGCGTTCGCGGAGAGGTACCGGAAGTCCGCCCCGAGGTAGGGGCTGCCGTCGGCGCACCCGTCGACGGGGTGGCAGCCGCCGCCCTGGATGCGCAGGAGCTCGGCGGCGCCCTCGTCGAACTCGTGGTTGCCGACGCTGGCGTAGTCGAGGCCGAGGAGGTTCAGGGACTCGATCGCCGGCTCGTCGTGGAAGGCCGCCGAGAGCAGGGGCGAGGCGCCGATCAGGTCGCCCGCGGCGACGGTGATGGTGTTCGCGCGCTGCTGCTGCGCGGCGAGCGCCGCGATCTGGGTGTCGAGGAACGCCGCGCCGCCGGAGGCGACGGTGACGGGGGCGCCGGTGGCGCTGACGCCGGTCTGCGTGGTGCCGCCGCTGCCGGTCGGCGGCTCGAGGTTGCCGTGGAAGTCGTTGAGCGCGAGGAGCTGGAGGTCCACGGTGCCCCCGCGGCGGTCAGCGGCAGGCCCGCGCTCGGCGCCGCCGGCCAGGCCATCGGCGACCGCGGACGTCGACGCGGCGACCGCGGGCGCGGCGGTGGTCGCGGCGCTGGCGGGCACGACGCCCGTGGCGGCCGCGGCGGTCAGGGCCGCCGTGGCCAGCACGGCGGGGCGGCGGCGCGGGGGTCGGGACATGGTTCCTCCTGGCGAAGGCAGCGGTGGAGCGAAGCGGGACGGAGCGCCATCATCTCCGCACACCGGGATCGACAGCGGGTGAACGGGGGATGACCTCGAGCGCGGGCTCGACGTCCGCCTCACGGTCATCGCCGCGCCCTACCCTGGCGGGATGACCACGACGAGCACCCACCAGGTCGACGTCGAGCAGGTGCGCCGCCTGGTCACCGAGGTGCCCGGCCCCCGCTCGCGGGCCCTGCACGAGCGCCGCCTCGCAGCGGTCTCGGCGGCCGTGGGCTCCACGCTGCCCGTCTACGTCGAGCGGGCGCAGGGCTCGGTGCTGGTCGACGTCGACGGCAACCAGCTCATCGACCTCGGCTCGGGCATCGCGGTGGTCAGCGTCGGCCACGGCCAGCCCGACGTCGTCGCCGGCGTCCAGCGCCAGGCCGGCGCCTTCACCCACACCTGCTTCATGATCACCCCCTACGAGGGGTACGTGGCGGTCTGCGAGGAGCTGACCCGGGTGGTGCCCGTGCGCGGTGGGCAGCGGGGCGCGCGAGCGGCCCTGTTCAACTCCGGCGCCGAGGCGGTGGAGAACGCCGTGAAGGTGGCCCGGCACGCCACCGGGCGCGACGCGGTGGTCGTCTTCGACCACGCGTACCACGGGCGCACGAACCTGACGATGGCGATGACCGCGAAGGCGATGCCCTACAAGAGCGGCTTCGGCCCCTTCGCCGCCGAGGTCTACCGGGCGCCCATGTCCTACCCCTACCGCGACCCCGCCGGGATGACGGGCGAGCAGGCCGCGCAGCGCGCGATCGACGTGATCACCACGCAGGTCGGCGCCGAGCAGGTGGCCTGCGTGGTGATCGAGCCGATCCAGGGCGAGGGCGGCTTCGTCGTGCCCGCGCCGGGGTTCCTGCCCGCGCTGGCCCGGTGGTGCCGCGAGCACGGGGTGCTGCTGGTCGCCGACGAGGTGCAGACCGGCTTCGCCCGCACCGGGGCGATGTTCGCCAGCGAGCACGAGCGCGTCGAGCCCGACCTGGTGACCCTGGCCAAGGGCATCGCCGGGGGCATGCCCCTGGCGGCGCTGGTCGGGCGCGCGGAGGTGATGGACGCCGTGCACAGCGGTGGCCTAGGCGGCACCTTCGGGGGCAACCCGGTGGCGTGCGCCGCGGCGCTGGGGTCGCTCGCGGCGATGGAGCGCCTCGACCTGCCCGCGGCGGCCCGCCGCATCGAGGCGCAGGTGATGGCCGTGCTGGCGCCCCTCGCCGAGCAGCTGCCGGGCATCGGCGAGGTCCGCGGGCGGGGCGCGATGATCGCCCTGGAGCTGGTCGAGCCCGGGACCGCGACGCCCGCGCCGCACGCCGCGCGGGAGGTGTCGGCCGCCTGCCACGCCGCGGGGGTGGTGACGCTGACGTGCGGCACGCACGCCAACGTGCTGCGCCTGCTGCCGCCGCTGACCATCGCGCCCGAGCTGCTCGCCGACGGGCTCGACGTGCTCGCCGCGGCGCTGCGCACCACCCTGCGCGCATGACGTTCAACGCAGGTGGCGGGATCGACCCGGGTCGGGCCAGCAGCGGTGGGGGCGGCCGGGGCGGTGGCAGGGGTCGAGGGGTGGCCGTCGGCGGCGGGCTCGGCGGAGTGGTGATCCTCGTGATCGCGCTGATCGCCGGAGTCTCCCCCGACCAGCTCACCGGCGGTGCGCAGGTCGGTGCCGGCCCGGTGGCGCTCCCCGGCGCGGGGGTCGGAGCGGATGCGGCGGGCTCCGGGGAGTTCGACCACTGCACCACCGGCGAGGCCGCCAACGCGTACGTGGACTGCCGCATCATCGCCACCGCCGAGACCCTCGACGCGGTGTGGGTGCGGGTGCTGCCGGACGAGGTCGGAGTGGAGTACGTGCCGCCCGACCTGGTCCTGTTCCAGGACCAGGTCGAGACCGGGTGCGGCGGCGCGACGTCCGAAGTGGGGCCGTTCTACTGCCCGCCGGACCAGACCACGTACTTCGACACCTCCTTCTTCCAGGTGCTCACCGACCGGTTCGGCTCCAGCGGCGGGCCGCTCGCCCAGGAGTACGTCGTGGCGCACGAGTTCGGCCACCACATCCAGGACCAGCTGGGGGTGCTCGGCCAGGTGCAGCAGGACCCGGCCGGCGAGGACTCCGCCGGGGTGCGCTCGGAGCTGCAGGCCGACTGCCTCGCCGGGGTGTGGGCGCACTTCGCCACCACGACACCGGACCCCGACACGGGGCGACCGCTGCTGGCGCCCTTCACCGACCAGGACCTCGCCGACGCGCTGTCGGCGGCGTCCGCGGTGGGCGACGACAGGATCCAGGCGGCGTCGACGGGACAGGTGGACCCCGAGGGGTGGACCCACGGATCCAGCGAGCAGCGCCAGCGGTGGTTCGCCACCGGGTACCGGGAGGGCACCGTGGCCAGCTGCGACACCTTCGCCGCCGCGCAGCTGTGAACCGGCCGTGACGGGGAAGGGTCGGGACGGGCTGCCGGCGCTGGCCTTCTCCGACCAGGCCGCGTGGGAGGCGTGGCTCGCCGAGCACGGGGGCGAGCACCGCGGGCTGTGGCTCCTGTTCGCCAAGAAGGGGTCGGGCCGCACCAGCCTCACCACGAGCCAGGCCGTCGAGGGGGCGCTGGTCCACGGCTGGATCGACGGGCAGATCGGGCGCTGGGACGAGGGGTGGTACGTCGTCCGCTTCACCCCCCGAGGGCCCCGCAGCGCGTGGTCGAAGATCAACGTGGCCACGGTGGAGCGCCTGCTCGCGGAGGGCCGGATGGCGCCCGCGGGCCTCGCCGCGGTCGAGCGCGGCCGGGCGGCCGGCACCTGGGACCGCGCCTACGACCCGCCGAGCACCGCGGTGGTGCCGCCCGACCTGCAGGCGGCGCTGGACGCCGACCCCGCCGCGTCCGCTGCCTTCGCGGCGATGGGCCGGGGCGAGCGGTACACCGTGCTGTACCGGGTGCAGACCGCGAGCCCGCGCTGGCGCGCCCGCACGGTGGCCGGGGTGGTCGCCGCGATGACCGGCCCCCGGTGAGCGCCGGGCCCGACCCGACGCTCCCCGCCGACGTCGAGGCGGTGGTCATCGGCGCCGGGCAGGCCGGGCTCTCGGCGTCGTGGCACCTGCGCCGCCTCGGGGTCGAGCACGTCGTCCTCGACGGCGGGTCCACTGCCGGAGGCGCGTGGGCGCACCGGTGGCCGACCCTTGCCATGGCCACCGTCAACGGCGTGCACGACCTGCCGGGCACGCCGTTGGGTGCCGTCGACCCGCGCGCCCCGGCGTCGGCGGTGGTCAGCGCGTACTTCGCCGGGCACGAGCAGCGCTGGCACCTGCCCGTGCTGCGCCCGGTGCGCGTCACCGCGGTGCGCCGCGACGCCGACCGCCTCGTGGTGGAGGCCTCCGATGGTCGGGCGTGGGCCGCGCGGGCGGTGCTCAGCGCCACCGGCACGTGGACCCGCCCCTTCCGCCCGTCCTGGCCGGGCCTCGGCGGCTTCGGCGGCCGCCAGCTGCACACCGCCGACTACCGGGGCCCGGACGAGCTGGCCGGCGCCCGGGTGGCCGTGGTGGGCGCGGGTCTCTCCGCCGTCCAGCTGCTGCTCGAGGTCGCCGAGGTCGCCGACACGACGTGGGTCACCCGCCGCCCCCCGGTCTTCCGGGACTCCTTCGACGAGGACGCGCGGCGCCGCGCCGTCGCCCTCGTCGAGGAGCGGGTCCGCGCGGGGCTGCCCCCGGGCAGCGTGGTGTCGGTCACGGGGGTGCCGTGGACGCCGCAGCTGCGCGCCGCCGCGGAGCGCGGGCTGCTGGAGCGCCTGCCGGTGCCGGACCGGGTGGTGCCCGACGGCCTGGTGTGGCACCACCCCGCACCGGGGGCGCCGACGCACCTCGGCATCGACGTGCTGCTGTGGTGCACCGGCTTCCGGCCCGCGCTGGGCCACCTCGCGCCGCTGCGGCTGCGCGAGGCGGGCGGCGGCATCCGCGTGGAGGGCACCGCCGCGGTGCGCGAGCCGCGCCTGCACCTGCTCGGCTACGGCCCGTCGGCCAGCACGGTGGGCGCCGACCGCGCCGGGCGGGCGGCCGCGGTGGGGATCAGTGCAGCGCTGGCCAGCAGGGACAGCGAGGACGACGCGCTCACCCGAGCTGCATCGCCACCGCCCGCACCGGTGAGCCGTCGCCGCCGGCCAGGGGCAGCGGCAGCAGCACCAGGAGCGGATCGGCGAACGTGACGGCGGACAGGTTGGTGAGGTTCTCCGCGACCACCCCGCCGGCGCCGAGCACGAGCTCGTGCACCGGGAGGTCGGCCACTCCCCCGTCGACCACCGTCCGGTCGGGGTCCAGGGTGTCCACCGCGAGGGTCCGCACGCCGGTGGCGAGCACCCGCTCGGCCGCCGCAGCGTCGAGGTGGGGGTGGTCGAGGTAGGTCGGTGAGCCGAAGTGCCGCGACCACCCCGTGTGCACCACGAGCATGCTCCCGGGAGCCATCTGGTGAGCGACCGGCTCGAGGTCCGCCCAGGTGATCACCTCCCGGGCGCCCTTGCTGCGGACGTCGGCGATGACCGCCGGACCGACGAAGAGGGACAGGTCCACCTCGTCGACGCGGGCGCCCCCCGCCAGGCAGTGGTGCGGGGCGTCGACGTGCGTGCCGGAGTGCGAGCCCATGCTCACGTGCAGGACGTTGAACCCGTCGACCTCCAGGGTGGCTGCCGGGCGCAGCGACACCTGCGGGTCGCCGGGGTAGACCTGGATGCCGTCATCGAGGCGGTGCGAGAGGTCGACGATCACCGCGGGGCGCTCGACCGGGCACTGGGCGGCGCACTGGCTCGAGCTGACCGCTCCGCCTCGGCGCTGGCGCCCACGCCCCGGCTGCGGTCGAGGACCGCGCTGAGCACGAGGTAGACGAGCGCGGTGGCCGCCAACGAGGGGATCGTCGCGCCGAGCGGCAGCGGGGCGACCCTCGACCAGTAGTAGGCCAGCAGCGCGCCGACGGCGAAGGCCGCGAGCGCCGCGGGGTTGACCCCGGAGCGGACCAGTACGCACCGCCGCGCTCGGCCAGCAGGCTCGGCACCGAGTAGCGCGCCCGCCGCAGCCCGTAGTAGTCGACCACCATGATCGCGAACACGGGCACGAACAGCGCGCTGATGAGGAACAGGAAGGTCACGAAGCCCTCGAGGAGGCCCTGCCAGGCCGACCCGGCGACGGAGATCGCGCCGAGGACCAGCGTGACCCGGACGAAGTCGGCCCTCGGCGCGATGTTGAGGAAGGACATCACCATCCCGTAGACCGCCAGGGTGTTCGTGGCCATCACCGAGACGAAGATGACCACCGCCAGGGGCAGGCCGAAGCTGTCGAGGAGCACGGTGGGGTCGAAGCTGACCGCCTCCCCACCGGTGAGCGCCACGTAGCCGAGGGCCGTCGCCCCCAGCGTCATCGCCACGACCGTGGACGCCGTGTAGCCCACGGCCGTGCCCACCACGCCCGCGCGCTGGCCGCGGACACCGCGGTTGATGTCCGCGGCCATCACGGTCCACGAGATCGCGGTGGCCACGACGATGTCCAGGGCCAGCCCGGCGGTCATCAGCTCCGGCTGCGCGGGCAGCGCGAGGTAGCTCGACAGGCCCAGGTCGCGGAAGGCGACGACGAATACCCAGGCGGCCACGGCGAGCATCACCACGGCGAGCCAGGGCTCGACCCGGCTGATGCCCGCGTGCCCGAAGACCGCGAGCGCGACCACCAGCACCTGGCAGGCCATGGAGAACAGCACGGGGTTGGAGTAGCCGGTGGCGGAGGCGACCACGTGGTTCACGGTGACGCCGGCGAGGATGGCCTGCACGCAGCTCCACCCCATGAGCACGACGATGTCGAACGCCGCCGGGAGGTGCCCGCCGCGCCGTCCGAACGAGCCGCGGGTGAGGAGCATCGTCGGCAGGCCGGTCCGGGTGCCCATGGTCCCGACAGCGACCAGCACGCTGCCCCCGAGCAGGGTCCCGACGACGATGACCACCAGGGCCCGGGCGTACGGGATGCCGGGCACGAAGAGGGTGCCGGTGAGCAGCGTGGTGATGACCATGTTGGCGGCCAGCCACACCATCGCGGTGCGGCCCAGCGACATGGTGCCCACCACGGGCCCCTGGTCGAGGGAGTCGCCGTGCGCCGCCGCCGCGACTCGCTGCCGGATGCCCAGCCGGCAGTAGACCCCGCTCCACCGCCCGTGACAAGGAGCCCCCGCTGGTCCCGGGTCTACAGGTCCTTGCCGAAGGCCCGGCTCAGCGGCGCGTCCGCGTAGTGCCCGAAGGTGGCGACGGGGCGGTAGCCCTGCGACGCGTACAGCGCCATCGCCTCGGGCTGCTCGGTGCCCGTCTCGAGGACCAGGTGGTGGTACCCGAGGTCGCGCGCGCGCTCCTCGGCCAGGTGCAGGAGGCGCCGGGCGTGGCCCCGGCGGCGGTGGGCGGCGCGGACGTACAGCCGCTTCAGCTCCGCGGTGGCACCGGTGGGATCCTCCTCGTGGCGGCGCAGCGCGACCGTGCCCACGGGCTCGCCGCCCACGCTCACCACGAGGAACGCCCCGCTGGGCGGCGCGAAGTGCTCGGCATCCACCGGAGCGTCGTCCTGCCCCCCGTAGCGCACCACGTACTCGGCCTGCACCTCGGCGACCAGCGCCCGCCCGAGGGACGAGTCGTAGCGGGCCTCGACGACGTCGAGGCGCGCACCGTCGGCGGGTGGGGCTGCCGGGGTCTGGTCGAGCACCCCGCCAGCCTGCCACCCGGGCACCGGACCGGGCACGGCGCCGGCATCACCGTCGACGCGGCGGGGGCAGCGACGGGTTCGCCCAGGGTTCACCGCGACGTCGCCGCCGCGGCAGCCCGCCGGGCCACGCTCAGGGCATGCGCCGCCCCCACGCCCCGACCCCCCGCCGTCCGCGCCTGCGCACCGCGGGGTTCGCCGTCGCCGCCTCGGCCCTCGCCGCCGGAGCCCTGGCGCCCGCCGCGGCGGCCGAGCGCCCCGAGCGCTCCGGCCAGCGCGCACCGCTGGAGGTCGCCCTGCTCGGCGACATCCCCTACGGCGACGCCCAGCGCGCGGACCTGCCGGCGCTGGTCGCCGACGTCAACGCCGACCCGGGCGTCCGCCTCGTGCTGCACGCCGGGGACGTCAAGAGCGGCTCGCAGACCTGCGACGACGCCCGCTTCGCCGACATCGCCGGGGTCTTCGACACCTTCGCGGACCCCTTGGTGCTGACCCCGGGCGACAACGACTGGACCGACTGTCACCGCACGAACAACGGCGGGTACCTGCCCACCGAGCGGCTCGAGGCGTTCCGCGACGTCTTCTACCCCGTCCCGGGGCGCACGATCGGTGGTCGCGCGGTGCCGGTGGTGTCCCAGGGGCTGGTCTCCCCCGAGCACGCCGACCACGTGGAGAACGTCCGCTTCGAGCGCAGCCGCGTGGTCTTCGCCTCCGCGCACGTCGTCGGCAGCGACAACGGCCTGCTGCCCTGGGAGCAGCTGCCCGGCGGTGACCGGCCCGCGGCGCGCCTCGCGGAGTTCGAGGCGCGCCGGGCGGCGAACCTGGCGTGGATCGACGAGGCCTTCGACGTCGCGGAGCGCCGCGGGGCGGCGGGCGTCGTCCTGCTCCTGCAGGCCGAGCCCGTCGCCACCGAGGGCTTCGCCGCCGAGCGCGCCCTGATCATCGACAGGGCGACCGCCTTCGGGAAGCCCGTGGTCCTCCACCACGGCGACGAGCACCTGTACGAGGTGGAACCGGCCTACGCCGGGGTGGCGAACCTGACGCGGCTGGAGAGCTTCGGGGACACCGTCGAGGCGTGGCTGGAGCTGCGGGTGGACCCCCGCACCCCCGAGGTGTTCACCTGGGAGGCGCACACCGTCGCCGGGTGAGCCGCACCGCCCCCGGGCGGGACCGGCGCCGGGTGGCTCAGGCAGGACGGCCGGGGCCGGGCACCAGGGCCGGCGTCCGCTCCTGCACCGCCCACGGCGAGGCGTACCCGTCCTCGGCGGCGAGGAGCTCCAGGAACGGCACCGCGTCGAAGTCCTCCGGCCCGAGCACTCCGGTGCCCGCCCACGCGCCGCCCGCGAGGAGCTCCAGGGCCACCACCGGGTTCACCGCGGTCTGCCACACCACGCACTGCGAGCCGTACTCCGCCATGGACCACGTGTTGTCGACCAGGTGGTGCAGGTACACCTCGCGCGCCGCGCCGTCGGTGCCCGTGCCGGTGACCAGCACCCCCGCGCAGGTCACCCCGGTCATCCGGGGGCCGAGGGTGGCCGGGTCGGGCAGCGCGGCGGCCACCACGTCGCGGGGGGAGACCTCGACGCCCCCGGCACCGCCGACCCGCAGCGGGGTGGTGGAGTCCAGGCCCAGCGCGTGCAGGGTGCGCAGCACGCCGATGAACTCCGCGCCGAGCCCGTACTTGAACGTCACCCTGCGGGCGGGCAGCCGGCGCGGCAGCATCACCACCTCCTCGTGCTCGACGTGCACGCACTCCACCGTGCCGATGCCGCCGGGGAAGTCGAAGACCTCCGGCTCGGCGAACGGCGTGGTCGTGCGCCAGCCGGTGCCCGCCTCCCAGATCAGCGGGGGGTTCAGACACTCCTCGATCGTCGTCCAAATCGAGAAGGAGGGCGCGAAGGACGGCACGCCGTCGGCACCGAGGACCACCAGGGACGACCCGTCGCGGGTGCCGAGCTCGTCGACGGTGGAGAACAGGTGGTCCACGGCGTAGCGGGCGAAGACGTTCGACAGGCCCGGCTCGACCCCGATGCCGACCAGCGCCAGGCGCCCGGCCGCCTCCCACGCCGGCGCGCGGGAGAACTGCGCGTCGCCGAGCTTGACCCCGGGCAGCTCGTACGGCCGGGTCGGGTGCGGGCTGGACAGGGACAGGGCCATGTCGAGGTAGTCCGCGCCGGCCGCAAGCGCCCCCTCGAAGACGGGCACCACGAAGCGGGGGTCGACGGCGTTGAGCACGTGGGTGACCCGGTGCTCGCGGGCCAGCGCCGCCACGGCCAGCGCGGAGGAGGCGTCGACGCGCGCGGCGGCGAACCGGGTCTCCCCCGGGTGGCGCTCGAGGACCGCGGTGACCGCGCGCTGCGCCCGGGAGGGATCGTGGTCGGCCATCACCAGGTGCTCGAAGAAGCCGCGGCGGGCGGCGATGCGCGCGACGGCGCCGCCGACCCCGCCCGAACCCACGACCAAGATCCGCACGCGGCCGACCCTAGGGGCATGATGCGCCGACCACGCAGGGCCCGACCCGTCCGCCCGCCCGCCCCGCCCGACCCGGACGTCCCGAGGAGCAGCCATGGCACAGGTGCACGACCCGGCGGGTACCACCACCGTCCTCGTGACCGGCGGCGGTAAGGGGTTGCGGCGCGGCGCCCTGGGCCTGTGGGGCAACGTGGTCATCGGGCTGGGCTCCACCGCCCCCGCGTACAGCCTGGCCGCGACCCTGGGGTTCGTCGTCGCCGCGGTCGGGGACCGCGGGCCGGCGATGTTCCTCCTCGCGTTCGTCCCGATGGTGCTGACGGCGATCGCCTACCGGGAGCTGAGCCGGGCCGTCCCGGACTGCGGCACGACCTTCACCTGGGCGAGCAGGGCGTTCGGCCCGTGGGTGGGGTGGATCGGTGGGTGGGGGTTGGCGGTCTCGGCGGTCATCGTGCTCGCCAACGTCGCCGAGGTCGCCGGGGTGTACGCGCTGGCCTTCCTCGGCCTGGGTCCCCTCGCCGAGCTGCCCGCGGTGCGGATCAGCCTCGGGGTGGCGGTGATCGTGGTGAGCACCTGGGTCAGCTACCGGGGGATCGTGCTGTCCCAGCGGGTGCAGAACGTGCTCGTGGCACTGCAGTTCGTGGTGCTCGTGCTGTTCAGCGCCGTCGCCCTGTACCTCGTGGCCAGCGGGGGCGCCGGGGCGGGGGCGGTGGCGCCGCGCCTGGAGTGGTTCTCCCCCCTCGGCCTGGGCGCCTCCGACGTCGCCGAGGCGGTGATCCTGTGCATCTTCATCTACTGGGGGTGGGACGCGTGCCTGGCGGTGGCGGAGGAGACGCGGGACGCCGACTCCACCCCGGGGCGGGCGGGGCTGCTCTCGACGGTGATCCTGCTGGTGACGTACCTGCTGGTCGCCGTCGCGGTGCAGTCCTTCGCCGGGTTCGGGACCACCGGCACCGGGTTGAACAACCCGGCGAACACCGACGACGTCCTGTCGGTGCTCGGGGAGCCGGTGCTGGGGCCGGTGATGGCCGCGGTGCTGCTGCTGACCGTGGCTGTCTCGGCGGCGGCCTCGACGCAGACCACGATCCTGCCGACCGCCCGCGGGGCGCTGGCGATGGCCGTGTACGGGGCGGTGCCGCGGCGCTTCGCCGAGGTGCACCCGCGGTACCGCACCCCCGCCTTCGCCACGGCGGTGATGGGGGCGGCCTCCGTGCTGTTCTACCTCGTCCTGTCCCTGGTCAGCGCGAACGCGCTGCAGGACTCCATCCTGTCCCTGGGGCTGGCGGTGGCGTTCTACTACGGGATCACGGCGTTCGCGTGCGTGTGGACCTTCCGCGCCACCCTGACCACCAGTGCGCGCAACCTGCTGATGCGCGGGGTGCTGCCCCTGCTGGGGGGTGCGGCGATGACGTGGGCGTTCGTGCAGTCGGCGAGCGACATGATCGCCGTGGACTACGGCTCCACGACCTTCGGCCCGCTCGGCGGGGTCTTCGTCATCGGGGTCGGGATGCTCGTGCTCGGGATCCCGCTGATGCTCGCCTGCCTCGCCTCGCCCGGGCTGCGCCCGTTCTTCCGGGGGCGGACGCTGAACGCCACCACCCCGGTGCTGGTGCCCGACACCGGGGAGCCGCCGCGCGGGGGGCTGTGACCGCGGCTCGACCGCCACCCCGGGCAGCCACGTCCCCGCGCCCGAGCCCGGTGCGGTCCGGCGCCGCCCGGGGTGACGCATGTCATGGTCCCGGGAGCCAGGTCGACGACGTCCCGGCTTGTCACGCAGCGTCGTCGGGGTTCGAATGGTGGCGGCTCCTCCACCGGGGTGGGAGTCCTGCTGGCACGCACGGACTGCCGGGCGCCAGCGGCCACGAGGAGGAAGCCCATGTTCTTGACGCAAGCGCAAGCAGCTCCTGCCGAGCTGACCGCGGTGCAGTACTCCACCGTCTACAACGTGCTCTCGCTCGCGATCGCCTCACTGCTCTTCACCGCCGTCTACCTGCTCCTCGTCCGCGGCAGGGTCGCCCCCCGCTACCGGAACGCCGTGGTGGTCTCGGCCATCGTCTGCCTCATCGCCGCGTACCACTACGTGCGGATCTTCAACAACTTCGGGGAGAGCTACCCAGCCGGTGACACGGCGCTGTCCAACCACGTGGCCTCGAACATCGAGTTCAACGAGGGCTACCGCTACGTCGACTGGCTGCTGACGGTTCCCCTGCTGCTGCTCGAGACCGTGGCGGTGCTGACACTGGCCCGCCGCGAGCAGGGACGGCTGCTGATGAAGCTCATCCCCGCGTCCGCGCTGATGATCATCTTGGGCTACCCCGGTGAGATCACCCTGGAGCTCGCCCCGCGCGCGATCTGGGGGGCCCTGTCGACCATCCCGTTCATCTACATCCTCTACGTGCTCTTCGTGGAGCTCTCGCGTTCCATCGCCACCCAGCCGGTGCAGGTGCAGCACACCATCAAGATGCTGCGGATCGCCCTCGTGGGGCTCTGGGGCGTCTACCCGATCGCCTACCTCTTCCCGATGTTCGGCGTGCTCGGGCTCGACTTCTTCGCCGGCTCCGACGCCTACGTCCTCAAGCAGATCGGGTACTCCCTCGCCGACATCTTCGCCAAGGCGGCCTTCGGCCTGGGCATCTACAAGGTCGCTCGCGTCAAGAGCGGGCTGGAGGACCCGACCTACGACGACGACGTCGATCACGACCGCAACGCCGCTGGGCCGACCGACCGGGTCACGCCGTCCGACACCAGCCCCGCCCGCGAGCGGGTCGGGTCCTGAGGTCACCCCGGCAGCGGTGACGCCCCATGACCGTCGACCCGGTCCGCCTGCTGCACCGGTCCTCCGAGGACCGGCGAGGCAGCGGGCGGACGGGTGGCACCCTTTCGGCGCCGACCGCCTCCACGATCTCGGTGGTGGCGCTCGGTGGTCTCATCGCGGTGCACCTGCTGGCGCCGAAGCTCCTCGGTGCGGTGGCTCCCGTCCTGGCCGTCACGGGCCTGCTCGTCGGGCTGCCCCACGGGGCGGTCGACCACATGGTGCCCTTCTGGGTCACCGGTGAGCGGGCCACGGTCCGGCGCCTCGCGCAGGTGCTCGTCAGCTACCTCGTCATCGCCGCCGTCGCCGCCGCGGCGCTGCTGATCGCCCCCGCCGCGGTGGTCGTGGTCTTCCTGGTCGTCTCCGGGCTGCACTTCGGGCGCGGTGACGTCGCCTTCGCCGCGGAGCGGGCGGCGCGGCCCGTGCCGCACCTGCACGAGGAGGTCCCAGCGGTGCTCGCCCACGGCGCGGTGGTCATCGCGCTGCCGCTGGTGCTGTGGCCGGAGTCCTCCCTGCCGGTGCTGGGTCAGCTGGCGCCCGCGCTCGTCGACCCGCTGGGTCGCGCCCTGCCGGCCGTGGGGCTCGCGACCGCCGCCGTCGTCCTCGCAGCTGTCGTCGACCTCGCGCGGCGCGGCCGGCGCACCGAGGTCGTGGAACTGGCGGTGCTCGTCGCGGCCTTCGCCGTGGTGCCGCCGCTGGCGGCGTTCGGCGTCTACTTCGGGCTGTGGCACGCCGGACGGCACACGAGCCGCATGGTCACCCTCGCGGCGGGAGCCGCCCCGGCCGGTGCTGGGAGGGCGTGGGCGGTGAGGCGCTACGCGCTGCACGCCGCGGCCCCCACCGCAGTGGCCCTGGCGGTGATCATCGCCATCTCCCGCACCGACGACGCCGAGGTCCTCGTCACCGAGCTCGCGGTGCTGCTGGCGCTGACCTTCCCGCACGTCCAGACCGTCGCGCGGCTCGACGCGGCGCCCCGATCGGGGTAGCGCGCGGGTCCTCCCGACGGCGACGCCGGTGGAGATCAGGCCCAGGCGGCCATGACGTGCTTGACGCGGGTGTAGTCCTCCAGGGCGTAGGCGCTGAGGTCCTTGCCGTACCCGGACCGCTTGAAGCCCCCGTGGGGCATCTCCGCGACCACCGGGATGTGCGTGTTGATCCACACGCACCCGAAGTCCAGGCGCCGGCTGACCCGCAGGGCGCGGGAGAGGTCGGCGGTCCACACCGAGGACGCCAGGCCGTACCGGGTGGCGTTGGCCTGGCGCAGGGCGTCGGCCTCGTCGGCGACCCGCTGCACGGTGATCACCGGCCCGAAGATCTCCTCCGTGACCGCCTCGTCGCCCTCGCGCAGGCCCGCGACGACCGTCGGGGTGACGAAGTACCCGGCACCCAGACCGCCGCTGGTGGCCCGGTGCCCACCGGCGAGGACCTCGGCGTGGTCGGGGAGGCGCTGCAGGTAGCCGAGCACCGCATCGAGCTGGTGGGCGCTGTTCACCGGCCCCACCGCGGTGTCCTCCTCGTGCGGGTGACCGACGCGGGTGGACACCGCCTGCTCGGCGAGCGCGGCGACGAGGGCGTCGTGGACGTCGGGGGTGGCCAGCACGCGGGTGGCGGCGGTGCAGTCCTGGCCGGCGTTGAAGTACCCCGCCGCCGCGATCCCGGCGGCGGCGGCGGTGACGTCGGCGTCGCCGAAGACCAGCACCGGGGCCTTCCCCCCGAGCTCGAGGTGCAGGCGCTTGACATCACCGGCGGCCGCGGCGGCGACCTCGCTGCCCGCGCGCACCGACCCGGTGATCGCCACCAGCCCCGGCGCGGGGTGCGCGACGAGCGCCCGACCGGTGTCGCGGCCACCGGTGACCACGTTGAGCACCCCGGGGGGCAGGTGCTCGGCAGCGAGCTCGGCGAGCGCCAGGGTGGTGCTGGGGGTGGTCTCCGCGGGCTTGAGCACCACGGTGTTCCCCGCCGCCAGCGCCGGGCCGATCTTCCACACCGCCATCATCAGCGGGTAGTTCCACGGGGTGATCTGCCCGACCACCCCGATCGGCTCGCGGCGCACCCAGCTGGTGTGCCCGGCGAGGTACTCCCCCGCCGAGCGGCCCTCCAGGACGCGCGCGGCGCCGGCGAAGAAGCGCAGCTGGTCCACCGAGGGGGGCAGCTCCTCCGCGGCGGTCAGCGCGTGGGGCTTGCCGGTGTCGGAGCCCTCGAGCTCCACGAACTCGCCCGCGCGCGCCTCGAGGGAGTCGGCGATGCGCAGCAGGGCCAGCTGGCGCTCCGCGGGCGTGGTCTCGCGCCAGGTCTCGAACGCGCGGGCCGCCGCGGCGTACGCGGTGTCGACGTCGGCCGCCGAGGCGACCGGGGCGGTGGCCACGACCTGCCCGGTGGCGGGGTCGGTGACGTCGCTGGTCGCGCCAGCTGGCCCCGGCGCGCCGTCGGTCCACGCGCCGTCGACGAAGTGGCGCAGGCGGCGGACGCCGCCCGGCCCGGGGGCGCTGCCCTGCTCGGTGGGGGTCACGGGGTCCTCCGGGGCTGCGCCGGCGAGCGGCGTGACGGGCGGGTTCGGTGGGACACTAGCGACCGCAGCCGACAGGGGAGCCCGATGACCGCCACACCGACCGACGTCCGCAGCCCCGGGGGCGCTCCCGACGGCACTCCCGGGGCCGGCCGCACCCCGGCGGGCACGCCGCGCGCCCGCGCCGCCCGCGACCACCTGTGGGGTCACTTCACCCGCCACAGCGTCTACGAGCAGGGTGGCGCCGTCCCGGTGATCGTCTCCGGTGAGGGCGCCCGCATCACCGACGACGCCGGGCGCACCTACCTCGACGGGCTGTCGGGCCTGTTCGTCGTCCAGGCCGGGCACGGGCGGCGGGAGCTGGCGGAGGCGGCCGCGCGGCAGGCCGGGACCCTCGCGTTCTTCCCGCTGTGGTCCTACGCCACGCCCCCGGCGATCGACCTCGCCGAGCGGCTCGCCGCCCACGCCCCCGGCGACCTGAACAGGGTCTTCTTCACCACCGGCGGCGGTGAGGCGGTGGAGACGGCGTGGAAGCTGGCGAAGCAGTACTTCAAGCTCACCGGCCGACCGATGAAGACCAAGGTCATCAGCCGGGCCGTGGCGTACCACGGCACCACGCAGGGGGCGCTGAGCATCACCGGCATCCCGAGCGCGAAGGCGGTCTTCGAGCCCCTGGTGCCCGGGACCTCCCGGGTGCCCAACACCAACCAGTACCGGGCCCCGGAGCACCTGCGGGACGACCCGAAGGCGTTCGGGCGGTGGGCGGCGGACCGCATCGAGGAGGCGATCCTCTTCGAGGGCGCCGACACCGTCGCCGCGGTCTTCCTGGAGCCGGTGCAGAACTCCGGCGGGTGCTTCCCCCCGCCGCCGGGGTACTTCGAGCGGGTGCGCCAGATCTGCGACGAGCACGACGTGCTGCTGGTCTCGGACGAGGTGATCTGTGCGTTCGGGCGCGTCGGGTCGATCTTCGCGTGCGACGACCTCGGCTACGTGCCCGACATGATCACCTGCGCCAAGGGCATGACGTCGGGGTACTCCCCCATCGGTGCGTGCATGGTCAGCGACAGGATCTTCGAGCCGTTCCGGCACGGCAGCACCGTCTTCGCCCACGGGTACACCTTCGGGGGGCACCCGGTCTCGGCGGCGGTGGCGATGGCGAACCTCGACGTCTTCGAGCGGGAGGGGCTGACCGACCGGGTCAGGGCGCAGGCGCCGGCGTTCCGCGCGACCCTGGAGAAGCTGCTCGACCTGCCGATCGTCGGCGACGTCCGCGGGGAAGGCTTCTTCTACGGCATCGAGCTGGTCAAGGACAAGGCCACCCGCGAGACCTTCGACGCGGACGAGTCCGAGCGGCTGCTGCGCGGGTTCCTCTCCACGGCGCTGTTCGAGGAGGGGTTGTACTGCCGCGCCGACGACCGCGGCGACCCCGTCATCCAGCTCGCCCCGCCGCTGATCTGCGGGCAGGAGGAGTTCGACGAGATCGAGCAGGTTCTGCGCTCGGTGCTGACCCGCGCGCAGGAGCTGCTCTGACAGCGCCGGTCGGGCTGACCGACGCCGCCACGACCTTCGTCACCGAGCGGCGCCTCGCGACGCTGACCACGCTGCGCCCCGACGGCACCGCGCACGTGGTGCCGGTGGGCTTCACGTGGGACGCCGGGGCCGGGGTCGCCCGCGTGACGATGCGCGCCGGCTCGCGGAAGGCCCGCAACACCACCGCAGCCGGGGGGAGCGCGCGCGCCGTGCTCTGCTCGGTGGAGGGGCGCCGGTGGATCACCCTGGAGGGCACCGCCGTCATCGACCACCAGCCCGGCGAGGTCGCCGAGGCGCTGCGCCGCTACGCGCTGCGCTACGAGCGCACGCCGGGCCACGACCCCGAGCGCGTCGTGCTGCGCCTGGCCGTCGACCGGGTGATGGCCAGCACCGACCTCCGCTGAGGCCGCCCGTCCCAGCGCGCACTCGTGGGGGCGAGCGGGCGCTGCGGGCCCCGCAGCGCCCGCTCGCCCCCACGAGTGCGCGGAGGAGCTCAGTCGACGGCGACGAGCACCTC
>CAXTAK010000002.1:188592-243658 GCA_964242735.1 uncultured Quadrisphaera sp.
CCCGCTCGCCCCCACGAGTGCGCGGAGGAGCTCAGTCGACGGCGACGAGCACCTCCACGGCCCGGTCGAAGAACGCGTCGACCTGGTGCTCGTCGTACCCCGACCGCCCGCGGCGGGAGCGGAAGACCGCGCGCCGCAGGTCCTCCGGGGCGACCGGGAGCCCCCCGGAGAGGTACCCCTGCAGCCGCTGGCACAGCTCGTCGACGTCGTGGGGGTCGTAGGCCAGGGCCAGTCCGCTCGCCCGCGAGAAGCGGTCGCCCGCGGCCCGCGCCAGCCGGCCCTCCAGGGTCGAGGCGCGGCGCGCCACCTGCTCCATCGCCCGGTCCACCCCGAGGCGGCCCCGCAGCGCGTCGGACTCGCGGCGGGCGAAGGCGTCCTCCATGCGGTCCAGGGCGCCGTCGACCTGCTCGACGTCGAAGCCGTTCAGCACCAGGTCGAAACCGACCTGGCGGATGTCGCGGCTGGTCAGGGCCGGGCCGATCAGCGGGGTGCCGCGGGGCTGCGGCGCCGCCGGCGCGCTCTGCTCGTAGGCGCGTCGGGCGCGGTCGAAGAAGTCCTCGACCTGGGCGACCGCGTAGCCGCGTCGCACCCGTCCGGTGCGGCGGAAGGTGGCGTGGGGGCTCACGGGGCGATGGTGCCAGCGCCGGGCACCCCGGGAGGGCGTTTCGGGGGGCGCGCCTCAGGTCGTCGCGGCGAGCTGGCCGCAGGCCCCGTCGATGTCACGGCCGCGCGTGTCGCGCACGGTGGTGGGGATGCCGTGAGAGCGCAACCGGTCGACGAACTGCTCCTCCACGGCCGGCTCGCTCGCGGTCCACTTCGAGCCCGGTGTGGGGTTCAGGGGGATGGGGTTGACGTGCACCCAGCCCCGGCCCCGCCGGTCGAGCTCCTCGCCGAGCAGGTCGGCCCGCCAGGCGTGGTCGTTGACGTCCCGGATCAGCGCGTACTCGATGCTGACCCGCCGGCCGGTGGTCTCGAAGTACCGGTGGGACGCGTCGAGGACGTCCTTGACGGCGTACCGGGAGTTCAGGGGCACCAGCTCATCGCGCAGCGCGTCGTCCGGGGCGTGCAGCGACAGCGCCAGGGTGACCGGCAGACCCTCGGCGGCGAGGCGGTCGATGGCCGGGACCAGGCCCACCGTCGAGACGGTGATGCCGCGCGCGGACATCCCGAACCCGTCGGGGGCGGGGTCGACCATGCGGCGCACCGCCGCCACCGCCGACCGGTAGTTGGCCAGGGCCTCGCCCATGCCCATGAAGACGACGTTGCCGACCCTGCCCCCGCCGGCGGCGCCCAGGGACCGGGAGGCCGCCGCGACCTGCTCGACGATCTCGGCGGTGGAGAGGTTGCGGGTCAGGCCGTTCTGGCCGGTGGCGCAGAACGGGCAGGCCATGCCGCACCCGGCCTGGGAGGAGACGCACAGGGTGGTGCGACCGGTGTAGTGCATCAGCACGCTCTCGATGAGCGCGCCGTCGAACAGTCGCCACACCGTCTTGACGGTGGCCCCGCCGTCGCCCTCGCGGACCGTGACGGGGGTGAGCAGCTGGGGCAGCAGCGCCGCTGCGGTCCGTTCCCGCTCGGCGGCTGGCAGGTCGGTCATCGCGGCCGGCTCGACGGTCTGGCGGGCGAAGTAGTGGCGGGCCACCTGCTTGACGCGGTAGGCCGGCATCCCCAGCTCCGCGGCGGCGGTGGCGCGCTCGCCCGGGTCGAGGTCCGCGAGGTGCTGCGGCGGCTTCGCGCGGCGGGGGGCGCGCAGCGTCGGCGTGGGCAGCATCGTCGGTGGAGGGGTCGTGGGGGTGCTGGCGGTCGGGGCGGTGGTGGGTGCGGTCATGGCCTCCCCATGGTCCCACGACGGCGCCGGTCCCACCCCGCCCACGACAGGGCGCTCCTCAAGCACCCACCGGCACGAGCGCGGCCAGGACCAGCCACACCACCGGCGCGCTGAGCAGCATCGAGTCGAGGCGGTCGAGGACCCCGCCGTGGCCGGGGATGAGCGAGCCCATGTCCTTGATGCCCAGGTCGCGCTTGAGCACCGACTCCACCAGGTCACCGAGGGTCGCGGTGAGCACCGCGGCCACGCCCACGGCCGCACCCGCCCACCACGGGCCCCCCAGCACCAGGACCACCGCCGCGGTGCCGGCCACCAGGCAGAGCACCGCCGAGCCCACGAACCCCTCCCACGACTTCTTGGGGCTGACGGTCGGCGCCATCGGGTGTCGCCCGAACAGCACGCCCGCGACGTACCCGCCGACGTCGCTGGAGACCGAGAGCAGGACGAAGGTGAAGATGCGCCCCGCGCCGTCCGCCTCGCGGAGCATCAGCATCGTGAAGCCCGCCATCAGCGGCAGCCACAGGGTCACCAGCACCCCGGAGGTCACGTCACGCAGCACTGCCGCCGGGTCTCCCGAGCGGTCGGCGCGCTCGGGGGCGAGCAGTCGCCACAGGACCACCACGGTCCCGGTGGCCCCCACCGCGAGCAGCAGCCCCGGTGCGCCGACCGCGTACGTCAGCGGCAGGGCGATCGCCGTGCCGAGGAGCAGCGGGACCCGGGGCACCAGGTGCCGACGGGTGGCCAGGGCCTGGGAGAGCTCCCACACCGAGGCCAGGACCGCCACGGTCGCCAGGACCACGAAGCCCTGTCGCACCAGCAGCGAGGCCAGGAACACCCCGCCCATGGCGAGCCCGGTCCCGATGGCCACCGGCAGGTTGCGCCCCGCCCGCGAGGGGGGGCGACCGGGCGCCGTCGGCGACGTCGTCACCACTGCCTCCTCCACCCGAGCACCGGCACCTGGTCACTGGCACCGGCTCAGACGGTGAGGAGCTCCGTCTCCTTCTGCTTCAGCGCCTCGTCGATCAGCTCGACGTGGCGGTGCGTGACCTTCTCCAGCTCCTTCTCGGCGCGCACCACGTCGTCCTCGCCGGCCTCGCCGTCGTCCTTGATGCGGTCCAGCTCCTCCTTGGCGCGCCGGCGGGCGCCGCGCACCGAGATGCGGGCGTCCTCCGCTTTCGTGCGCGCGAGCTTGATGTAGTCCCTGCGCCGCTCCTCGGTGAGCTGCGGGAGGATGATCCGGATGACGTTGCCGTCGTTGCTCGGGTTCACGCCCATGTCGGAGGTGCGCAGGGCCTTCTCGACATCGGCCAGGCTCCCCCGGTCGTAGGGGGTGATCAGCACGGTGCGGGCCTCGGGGATCGCGATGGAGGCCAGCTGCTGCAGCGGTGTCGGGGCGCCGTAGTACTCCACCGACAGGCGCGCGAACAACCCCGGGTTGGCGCGGCCGGTGCGGATGAGGCCGAACTCCTCGCGGGCGGCACCGACCGCCCGCTCCATCTTGTCCTCGGCCTCGAGGAGTGCGTCGTCGATCACCAGGTGCTCCTTCGTCGGGTCGTCAGGCTCGGCGGCCGCCGTGGACGAGGGTGCCGATCCTCTCACCCCTCAGGGCGGCGGGGACCCCGCCGGGACCCTCCATGCCGAAGACGACCATGGGCAGGGAGTTCTCCATGCACAGGCTGAAGGCGGCGGCGTCGACGACGGCGAGCCCCTGACGCAGGGCGTCGCGGTAGGTCACCTCGTCGAGGCGCCGGGCCGTGGGGTCGGTGCGCGGGTCGGCGGTGTACACCCCGTCGACGCCGTTCTTGGCCATCAGCACGCCGTCGGCGCGCACCTCCAGGGCGCGCTGGGCGGCGACGGTGTCGGTGGAGAAGAACGGGAGCCCCGCGCCGGCCCCGAAGATCACCACGCGGCCCTTCTCCAGGTGCCGGATGGCCCGGCGGGGCACGTACGGCTCGGCGACCTGCCCCATGGTGATCGCCGTCTGCACGCGGGTGTCGACCCCGGCCTGCTCGAGGAAGTCCTGCAGGGCCAGGCAGTTCATCACCGTGCCCAGCATCCCCATGTAGTCGGCGCGGGAGCGGTCCATGCCGCGCTGGGAGAGCTCCGCGCCGCGGAAGAAGTTGCCCCCGCCGACGACGATCGCGACCTGCAGGCCGTCGCGGACCCCGGTGGCGATCTCCTTGGCCACGCGGGCGACGACGTCGGGGTCCACCCCGACGCCGCCGCCCCCGAAGGTCTCCCCGGACAGCTTCAGCAGCACCCGCCCCCAGTGGCGGACGACGTCCGCGCCGAGGCCTGTCTGCACCGTCTCCACGGTCAGCTCTGCGTCCGGGGTGGTCGGGGCGTCCGTGTCGAGCGCGGCGTCCGTGCCGGTCGTGCTCACGCGCCGACGCGGAACCGGGCGAAGCCGGTGACGGAGACCCCGGCGTCCTTGAGCACCTGCTCGACGCTGCGCTTGGGGTCCTTGGCGAACGCCTGCTCCAGCAGCACGTTCTCCTTGAAGAAGCCGGTCACCCGCCCCTCGATGATCCTGGGCAGGGCCTGCTCGGGCTTGCCCTCCTCGCGGGCGGTCTCCTCGGCGATGCGCCGCTCGGCGGCGACGACCTCCTCGGCGACCTCCGCGCGGGTCAGCACGGTCGGCGACAGGGCCGCGACGTGCATCGCGACGTCCCTCGCCACCGCGTCGGCCTGCGGCTCGGCGGTGTCCAGCGCGACCAGGACGCCGATCTGCGGCGGCAGGTCGGGGCTGGTGCGGTGCAGGTACAGGGCCACGTGCTCGCCCTCCACGCGCGCCACCCGGCGCACCTCGACCTTCTCGCCGATGGTGGCTCCGGTCTCGTCGATGACCTCCTGCAGGGTGCGCCCGTCGACCTGCGAGGCCAGGAGCCC
This sequence comes from uncultured Quadrisphaera sp., assembly GCA_964242735.1. Lineage (GTDB taxonomy): Bacteria > Actinomycetota > Actinomycetes > Actinomycetales > Quadrisphaeraceae > CADCUY01. The sequence continues at coordinate 193,310 of CAXTAK010000002.1, forward strand.
CGCCGCCTCCGACGCCCCGGAGCTCACCGCGGCGTCGAGGACGCGGTTCGCCAGGGCCTGGAAGGTCTCGCCCTTCGCGACGAAGTCCGTCTCGCAGTTGACCTCGACGAGCGTGCCGACGCCGCCGTCGACCTGCGCGGCGACCAGGCCGTTGCTGGCGCTGCGCCCCTCGCGCTTGGTGACGCCACGCAGGCCCTTCACGCGCAGCACCTCGACGGCCTTGGCGCGGTCGCCGTCCGCCTCGTCGAGGGCCATCTTGACGTCGAGCATCCCGGCACCGGTCTGCTCGCGCAGGGCCTTGATGTCGGCGGTGGTGTAGTTCGCCATGGTGACCTCCCGGTCTGTCGGTGTTCGAGCAGCTCAGGCGGTGGGGGACGCCGCGGCGACGGGAGCCGGCGTCTCGTCCGGCGTGCCGGCGGTCTCGGCGCTGTCCGCCGCGTCGCCCTCGGCGATGTCCACCGCCGCCTCCGGGCTCGCGCCCGCCGGGACCTGCTCGGCGGCCTGCCCCTCGGCCTGCGTGGACAGCTCGTGCGACGCCGTGGTGTCGGCGCTGCCGGACTGCACCTCACCGGCGAGCAGCTCCGCCTCCCACGCGGCCAGCGGCTCCTGCGCGCCGTCCGGTGCCGCGTCGCCGCCCTGGTGGCGCTGCTGCAGGCCCGCGGCCACCGCGTCGGCGACCACGCGGGTCAGCAGGGTGACGGAGCGGATCGCGTCGTCGTTGCCGGGGATGCGGTAGTCCACGACGTCGGGGTCGCAGTTCGTGTCGAGGATCGCGATCACGGGGATGCCCAGCTTGCGGGCCTCGTCGACGGCGAGGTGCTCCTTGTTCGTGTCCACGATCCACACGGCGCTGGGCACCTTGGTCATGTCGCGGATGCCGCCCAGGGTCTTCGCGAGCTTGTCCTTCTCGCGGCGCATGAGCAGCAGCTCCTTCTTCGTGCGCCCCGAGGCGGCGACGTCGTCGAAGTCGATCTGCTCGAGCTCCTTCATGCGGGCGATGCGCTTGCTCACCGTCTGGAAGTTGGTGAGCATCCCACCCAGCCACCGCTGGTTCACGTAGGGCATGCCGACGCGGCCGGCCTGCTGCGCGAGGGGCTCCTGGGCCTGCTTCTTGGTGCCGACGAACAGGATCGATCCGCCGTGGGCGACGGTCTGCTTGACGAAGTCGTAGGCGCGGTCGATGTGACCGAGGCTCTGCTGCAGGTCGATGATGTAGATGCCGTTGCGCTCGGTGAAGATGAAGCGCTTCATCTTGGGGTTCCAGCGACGGGTCTGGTGCCCGAAGTGGACGCCGCTGTCGAGCAGCTGGCGGGTGGTGACGACGGCCATGCCGACGCACTCCTCTCGGCGCCGCAGCACGGGGCCGGGCGCGCTCGGTTGCCTGCGACGGCCACACCGGCCGCCGCCCTGGCGCCCGCGACGCACCCCACCCCGCGGCCCCACCGCAGGGGGGACCGAGGGACCGAGGTGGCGCGCCCCGCCGGCTGGCGGCGGTGTGCGGGCGCGCGAAGTACCGGCCGAAGCCGGTCTGGGGCGCAGTCTACGCGCGCTCGGGCGCGGCCGGTGTCGCAGCCACGGGTGGGGCGCTCGGGGCGACGGCCCCCTCCACAGTGCGGGGGCCGCCGCGCCGCGTCCACAGGGACCGGTGCGGTGGTGGATCACCGTGGCAGCGGGCTGCGACGGTCGTCGCGTGCCGACCGTCCTGCCCCCCTCGGTCCCGTCCCAGCGCTCCCTCCCGTGCAGAGCGGTGACCGCAGCCCTGGCCGCACTGGCCGCAGCCGTGCTCCTGGTCGCTCCGCTCCCGGCGGAGGCAGCGCCCTCACCCGCCACCGCAGCGGCGGCACGCGAGACGGGCTGGCAGTGGCCGCTGGCGTCGGCGCCCGCGGTGCTGCGCGCCTTCGCCGCCCCGGAGCACCGCTGGTCACCCGGGCACCGCGGGGTGGACCTGGCAGCGCCGGCCGGGACGGGCGTGCTCGCGCCCGCGGACGGCGTCGTGGTCTTCGCCGGTGCGGTCGCGGGGCGCCCGGTGCTGAGCATCGCCACCGGCGGTGCGGTGCGAGTGACGCTGGAACCGGTGGTGGCCTCGGTGGCCGTCGGTGAACGGGTGGCCCGCGGGTCAGCGGTCGGCGTCGTGGCCGACGGCGGGGAGCACTGCGGTGGGGTGGGCTGCCTGCACTGGGGGGTGCGGGTGGGTCGCGACCACTACCTCGACCCCCTGCTCGTCCTCGCCCGCGGGGCGCGCGCGGCGCCCCCGGTGCTGCTGCCTCTGGCGGGCCGGCGGGCATGAGCGGGCCGTGGCCCGTCGCCGACGGGCGGGACGTCGTCGTGGTGCGGCCCCGCTGGTGCGCCCAGGCCACCACCCGGTGCGGCACCCGACCAGGATGGCGACACCCGCACCTCGACACCGGGTGGTCCGTGGTGCGGACGTCACACCGGTGGTGGAGCGGGCGCCGCAGAGCGCAGAGCGAGGCGCCGTGGATCAGCCGGCGCCCCCCGGTGGTGCACGGGGGGGCGCCGCCGTCGGTGTCCCCGATCAGCTGACCTCAGCCAGCTTGGCCCTCAGCTGCACCACGGCCTTGGTGTGCATCTGACAGATGCGCGACTCCGTCACCCCCAGCACCTTGCCGATCTCGGCCAGGGTGAGGGACTCGAAGTAGTACAGCGTCACCACGATCTTCTCCCGCTCGGGCAGCTGGTCGATGGCCCGGGCGAGGAGGAACTTCGTCTCCTCCCCCTCGAACGCCAGCACCGGGTCCTCGGCCCGGGGGTCCTCCAGGGTGTCGCCGAGGGAGAGTGCGTCCCCCTTCTCCCCGCCGACGCTGAGCAGCTCGTCGAGGGCGATCACGTTGACGTAGGAGACCTGGCTGAAGATCGTCCTCAGGTCCTCGAGCCTGATGCCCATCCGCTCGGCGACCTCCGCCTCGCTGGGGGTGCGGCGCAGCTCCCCCTCCAGGGCGGCGTAGGCCCGCTCCACCTCGCGTGCCTTGCTGCGCACCGACCTCGGGATCCAGTCCATCGACCGCAGCTCGTCGATGATGGCGCCGCGGATGCGGGTGATGGCGTAGGTCTCGAACTTGATGGCTCGCTCGAGGTCGAACTTCTCGATGGCGTCTATGAGGCCGAAGACCCCGTAGGAGACCAGGTCGGCCTGCTCGACGTTGGAGGGCAGCCCGACCCCGACCCGCCCCGCGACGTACTTCACCAGCGGCGCGTAGTGCATGATCAACCGTTCTCGCAGGGCCCGGTCGCCGGTGTCCTTGAAGCGGCGCCACATCTGAGCCAGCGCCTCCGCGTTGCGGGCGCCCTGCTCCGCGGCCTGGGTCGCGGCGTCGGAGGCGTCAGCGACCACCGTGCTGTGGTCGAGGACCGGTCGTGCCGGCGCCGCCCGCGGGGCCGGGGGCACGGTCTGGGCGCCCGTCGTGGACGCCTCCGGCGGGGTGCTGGCGTCGGGGGTGCCGCCGTCGGGGGTGCTGGCGCGGGGGGCGGTCCTGGTCTGGCGATCGGTCATGGAGCTCTCCTCCAGCGCTGGCGGGGCCCGGCTCAGGCCCGTGGGTGAGCCTGCTCGAAGCCGCGCCGGAGCCGTTCGACCGACACGTGCGTGTAGATCTGGGTCGATGCGAGGCTAGCGTGGCCGAGCACCTCCTGGACGGTCCTCAGGTCAGCTCCCCCGTCGAGCAGGTGTGTGGCGGCGGTGTGCCGCAGCGCGTGCGGTGCCGCGTCCACCCCCTCCCCCAGCGCGCCCAGCAGGGCGTGGACGGCGTCGCGGACCTGCCGCTGCCCCACCCGGGCGCCGCGGGCGCCGAGCAGCAGCGCGGGCCCCGACGCCGCCGTCACCAGGGCCGGGCGCCCGCGCGCGAGCCACGACCTCACCGCGCGCTCCGCGGGGACGCCGAAGGGCACCACGCGCTCCTTGTCGCCCTTGCCGAGCACCCGCAGGGTCCGCCGGTCGAGGTCGACGTCGTCGACGTCCAGGCCCACGAGCTCTCCGACGCGGGCACCGGTGGCGTACAGCAGCTCCACCGCGGCGGCGTCGCGCAGGTGCACCGCGTCGTCGTCGTCTGCCCTGACGGCGGCCACGTCCATCAGGCGGGAGGCCTGGTCGGCCCGCAGGACCGTGGGCAGGGTCCGTCCCCGCCGGGGCGTCACCAGGCGCATCGCCGGGTCCTGCGCGAGGCGCCCGGTCCGCACCGCCCACGCGGTGAACGTGCGGATGCTCGAGGTGCGGCGCGCGAGGGTCGAGCGGGCCGGGCCCCCAGGGCCGCCACGGGGGTCGGCGCTGGCGGGCGCTCCGTGATGGCGGGGCTGCTCGCGCGCGGGGGGCTGGTCGTGCTGCGCCGCGAGCCACCCGCGCAGGACGTGCAGGTCCAGACCGTCCACCCCGCGGCCGTGGTGCTCGCGCACCCACCCGAGCAGCCCCGCGACGTCGCCGCGGTAGGCCCGCACGGTGTGCGGCGAGCGACCCCGCTCGACGGCGAGGTGTCGGGTGAAGGCCTCGAGGACCTCGGCGTCGCCCAGGGCGGGACCGTCGTGCCCGGAGGCATCGTGGGCGCGGGCAGCGGGACCGGGCACCCGCCCACCGTGCCACGGCCACCGGTCGTACCGCCCCGCCTCACCGACGCGGCGCGGCGCGGCGCCACGCCCCGGCGCTCGTGGTCTCGGCGAGGCCGCGCAACGACAGGAGCCCGAGGGCCGCCAGCACCCGCCCGGGCGTCAGTCCCGCGGCACGCGCCAGGACCTCGACCCGGCGCCCGGCGCGCACGGGCAGGGCGTCGAGCACCCGCAGGTCCTCGGGGTCCAGCCCGTCGTGGTCCGCGACGGGCGCGGACCGCTCCGCCGCCCCGGGAGCGGTCCGCGCGCCGATGGGGTCGAGCAGCTCGAGGGCCTCGGCCTCGTCGGTGACCAGCACCGCCCGGCCCTCCCGGACCAGGCGGTGGCAGCCCGCGGAGGCCATGGACGTCACCGGACCGGGCACGGCCCCCACAGGGCGGAACAGGTCGGCGGCCCGGGCCGCGGTGCTCAGCGCCCCCGAGCGCCAGGCCGCCTCCACGACCACCGTCGCCGTCGCGAACGCGGCGATCAACCGGTTCCGCGCCAGGAAGCGCCACCGGGTCGGCGCGCACCCCGGCGGGGTCTCGGAGACCACCGCCCCGGCAGCGGTGATCGAGCGCAGCAGCTGCTCGTGCCCGGCGGGGTAGAACCGGTCCACACCGCCGGCGAGGACCGCGACGGTGGTGCCCCCGCACGCCACCGCCGCCCGGTGCGCCGCGCCGTCGATGCCGTACGCGCCCCCGGAGACCACCGCGGCGCCGCGCCCGACGACCGCCGCGGCGAGGTCGGCGGCCACCCGCTCGCCGTAGGCGGTGCTCGCCCGCGCCCCCACCACGGCCAGCGAGCCGGGAGCGGCCCCCGCGAGGTCGGCAGCGCCGATCACCCAGAGGCAGGCGGGCGCGGCGGCGCCGAGGTCGTCCAGCGGCGCGGGCCACTCGGCGTCACCGGGCACCACGACCCGGCCGCCGAGGCCGGTGACCACGCGCAGGTCCCGGTCGGTGTCGAGGTCGGGCAGGCGCACCCGCCAGCGCGCCAGACCCGCCTCGACCGCCGCCACCTCCCGCGACCCCGACAGTTCCAGCGCGGACGCGGCCGGTGCGGTGCCCGCGACGAGGGCCATGGCGCCGGTGCCGCCGAGGCGGTCGAGCACGGCGTGGCCGGCGGCGTCCCCGGGTTCGACCAGGCGCGACCAGGCGGCGCGCGCGCGGCGCTCCCCCTCCGCGACGGCCGAGCCGGCGGGGTCGGACGCTGAGGCGGCGCTCACGCGGCCTCCCGCCCGTCCTCGCGCCACGTCACGGCCTTCAGCACGTGCGTGCCCGTGGGGCGCGGTGACCCGTCGAGGTCCGCCAGGGTCCACGCCAGGCGCAGCGAGCGGTCGAAGCCCCGCATCGTCAGGGTGCCCAGGCGCATCGACCGGTCCAGCTCGGTGGTGACCGCCGCAGGCAACCGGAAGCGCCCGCGCAGCAGCGAGCCGGCGACCTCGGCGTTCGTGGTGGCCCCCGTGCCCGCCAGGCGCTGCCTGGCCGCTGACCGGGCCCGCACCACCCGGGCGGCGACGACCGCGGTGCTCTCGCGCACCTCGGTGGAGGCGGCGTCGCGCGCGGTGACGGGTGCCACGCGCACCCGCAGGTCCACCCGGTCGAGCAGCGGTCCGGACAGGCGCCCGAGGTAGCGGCGCCGGGCCGTGGGCGTGCACGAGCAGGCCAGGCCCTTGCCGGTGGCCATGCCGCAGGGGCAGGGGTTGGCCGTCAGCACCAGCTGGAACCGCGCGGGGTACCGGGCCTGGCCGGCGGCCCTGGCGATGACCAGCTCACCGCTCTCCAGCGGCTGGCGCAGCCCCTCGAGCACGGCGCTGGTGAACTCCGGCGCCTCGTCGAGCAGCAGCACCCCGCGGTGTGCCCGCGAGGCGGCTCCCGGGCGGGGCACTGCGGCGCCCCCACCGAGCACCGCGGCGGGGGTGGCGGTGTGGTGGGGGTCCTCCAGCGGGGGGCGCCGCATCAGGCCGATGCGGGGGTCGAACGCGCCGGCGACGGAGTGCACCGCGGTCACCTCCAGGGCGTGCTCGACCGCCAGGTCAGGCAGCAGCGCGGGCAGGCGCGCCGCGAGCATGGTCTTGCCCGCACCGGGCGGGCCCAGGAGCAGCAGGTGGTGGCCCCCCGCGGCGGCGACCTCCAGCGCGGTGCGCGCCGGGTACTGCCCGACGACCTCGGCGAGGTCACCGGTGGGACCGCCTGGAAGCCCCCGGCGGACGGTGGCGGCGGGTGCCGTCGCAGCACCGGGTCGCGGGAGCGGCGCGCGCAGGCCCCCGACGTCGCCGCCGTGGGCGGCCACGACGTCGCGCAGCGCGGCGACGCCGACCACCTCCACCCCGGGCACCAGGCCCGCCTCGCTGGCGTTCTCGGCAGGCACCACCACGCGGGCCACCCCCGCGCGCGCCGCGGCGAGCACCGCGGGCAGCACCCCGTGGACGGCGCGCACGCGCCCGTCGAGGCCCAGCTCCCCCAGGTGCACGGCGGCCGCCGCCGACGCGGCGGGCACCGCGCCGGTCGCGGCCAGCAGCGCCACCGCGACCGCGAGGTCGAAGCTCGCACCGCGCTTGGGCAGCGAGGCCGGTGACAGGTTCACGGTGATGCGCTGCGCAGGCAGAGGGATCCCGGCGTTGCCGAACGCGGCACGCACCCGGTCGCGCGCCTCACCGAGGGAGGTGTCGGGCAGACCGACGAGCACGAAGGTCGGCAGGCCCCGGGCCACGTCGGCCTCGACCTCCACCAGGTGCCCTGCCAGACCGACCAGTGCCACGGCGCGCGAGCGGCCCAGGCTCACCAGCTGACCCCGCGCACGTGCTGGACCACGGCGGGCCCCGAGCGCGGTCGCAGCACCGCCACGGCGTCCAGGCGCACGTCGCCGGCGTGCTCGTCGTGGACGGCGAGCCACTGCGCCGTCAACCGGCGCAGCCGGGCCACCTTGACGGGCGTCAGGGACTCCAGCGGGTGCCCGCAGGCGTCGGAGCGCCGGGTCTTGACCTCCACCGCCACCACGCACCCGCCGTCGCGGGCCACGACGTCCAGCTCACCGGCGCGGCACCGCCAGTTGCGGTCGAGCACCACCCACCCCAGGGCGAGCAGGTGATCGACGGCCACCTGCTCGCCGTAGGCACCGACCGCGCCTCGCACGCCCGTCACGGACCTGCGCCCCACGGACCCGGCCCCCTCGGACCCCACACGCTCCACATCGGCCACGGCGACCACCTCCGCGGTGGATCCTGGGTGCGGCGGTGGCCGTCAGCGCACCACGCGGCGGGAGCCTGTGGACGGTGGGAGCCTGTGGACGGGCGCTACTGCCCGGGCACCTCGAGGTCGGCCTTGGCGAGCTCCTCGACGTTGACGTCCTTGAAGGTGACGACCCGCACCGACTTCACGAAGCGGGCGGAGCGGTACACGTCCCACACCCACGCATCGCTCAGGGTCAGCTCGAACCACACCTCCCCGTCGGAGGAGCGCGGCCGCAGGTCGACGGTGTTCGCGAGGTAGAACCGGCGCTCGGTCTCGACCACGTAGGCGAACAGGCCGACCACGTCGCGGTACTCGCGGTAGAGGGCCAGCTCCGCCTCGGTCTCGTAGTCCTCCAGGTCCTCAGCGCTCATCGCGTCCCATCATGCCCTCAACCAGCGCTGGCTCCCACGGGTCGACGACGCCCGCGACCGCGGAGGGGCGGCGACCACCGGTGCTGCTGACGCTGCCCGGCAGCTGCCAGCTGAGCCGGTGCTCAGCGCACGGTCCCACCCGCTGCAGCGCGGTGACGTGCTGCGGGGCGGCGTAGCCCTTGTTGCTGTCCCAGCCGTAGTGCGGGGCGGCACGGGAGCGCTGCACCATGATCGCGTCGCGGGTGGTCTTGGCGAGCACGCTGGCCGCGGCGACCGCCGAGCACCGCACGTCGGCGCGCACCGCGAGGACCACGGCCGGCCGGGGGCCCACGGCGCCGGGCAGGTCCGCGCAGGACGGCGGCGGCTCGGGGCGGTCGAGCCAGTCGTAGTCCCCGTCCAGGACCACCGCGTCGGGCGCCGCCCCGGTGCCCGCCAGGGCCCGCGCACCGGCCAGGCGCAGGGCGCGCAGGATGCCCAGGGCGTCGATCTCCTCGGGTTCGGCGTGCCCGACGCCCCAGCTCGCCGCCCACCGGCGCAGGCGCGGTGCGAGCTCATCGCGCGCGGCGGGCGTCAGCAGCTTGGAGTCCCGCAGCCCGGCCGGGGCCGTGCCGGTGGCCTCGGTGACCACCACCACGCCGACGGTGACCGGACCGGCCAGCGCCCCCCGGCCCACCTCGTCGACGCCCGCGACGCGGTGGTGGCCCGCGCGCATCAGGGCCCGCTCGTGGCGCAGCGACGGCGGTGCGCCCGACGCGGTGCGCGCGAGGGGGGCGCTGCGCCCCCCTGCACCGCCGGGGCTCACGGCAGCACTGCTGCGGCGTCCTGCTGGGCCGGGACGTCGGCGTAGACGTCGCCGTGCCCGCTCAGCCACGTCCACCGGGGCACGGGCCAGACCGTGAGCACCGCGCGCCCCACGACCGCCTCGACCGGCACGGCGCCCCCGCCCGGCAGCCCGAGGTGGTAGCGGGAGTCCTGGGACTGGCTGCGGTGATCGCCCATCACCCACAGGTGGTCGCTCGGCACGTCGACGTCGAAGGTGGGCACGCTGGGCACGTCACCGGGGTAGAGGTAGGCCTCGTCGAGCGCCTCCCCGTTGACGCTGAGCCGGCCCTGGTCGTCGCAGCACACCACCCGGTCACCGGGCAGGCCGACGACCCGCTTGATCAGGTGCCCGTCGGCGTCGTTGGGGAGGATGCCCACGAAGCGCAGCAGGCCCACCACCGCGCCCCCGACCACCCCGCGCTGCGGCTCCACCGCCTCCGGCAGCCACTCGCCGGGATCGGCGAAGACCACGACGTCGCCCCGCTCGAGGTCGAAGGGCCCGGGGGTCAGCAGGCTCACCATGACCCGGTCCCCCGGCTCCAGGGTGCGCTGCATCGACTCGGAGGGGATGTAGAAGGCCTGCGCGAGGAAGGTCTTGACCAGCAGGGAGAGCACCAGGGCAGCGACCACCACCACCACGCCCTCGCGCAGAGCGGCCAGCACCGCGGCGCCGCGACGCGGGGCGTCGGGCTCGGGCCGGGTGCTGACCTGCTCGGCGTCGGACACCTGGTTCCTCCTCCGGTGGGCGTGGTCGCTCCGGCCCACCGGCACCGGCGGCGCGGGTCTCAGATCGTGCGGGCTTCCCGCTTCTCCTTGATCTTCGCCTTCTTGCCGCGGAGGTTGCGCAGGTAGTACAGCTTCGCCCGGCGCACGTCACCGCGGGTGACGACCTCGATGTGGTCGATGGCCGGGGAGTGCACGGGGAACGTGCGCTCGACACCGACGCCGAAGCTGACCTTGCGAGCGGTGAAGGTCTCGCGCACGCCGCCCCCGGAGCGGCGGATGACCGCGCCCTGGAAGACCTGCACGCGCGAGCGGGTGCCCTCCACGACCTTCACGTGGACCTTCACGTTGTCGCCGGGACCGAACACCGGGACGTCGGAGCGCAGCGATGCCGCATCCAGGTCGTCGAGCTTCTGCATGGGTCGTCCACTCCTGCGCGGGCCCCGGGTCGCGCGCGTGGTGAGGCGGTGGTGCCGCCGGTCGGATGGGTGGCGGGCTGTGGTGGCCGTGGGCTCCGCGCTCCCCCCGGGGCAGGGGCGGTGCAGGCCGGCTCGCGCAGGGTCAGTCTGCCACAGCGGCGACCGGCAGCGCCCGCACCAGGGTCCCGTCACGCACCTGCCAGCCCAGGGAGGCCAGGACGGTGGTGTCCGCCGCGTCCAGGGCGGCAGGGTCCAGGGCGCGCAGCAGGTCGGGGCGGCGCGCTGCGGTGCGCGCCAGGGACTGGTCGCGGCGCCACCGGGTGATGCGCGCGTGGTGACCGGTCAGCAGCACCGGCGGCACCTCACGGCCCGCCCAGGTGGCTGGGCGGGTGTACACGGGGTGCTCCAGCAGCCCGTCGGCGTGGGACTCCTCCACCAGGCTCGCGGGGTTGCCCACCACCCCCGGCAGGAGGCGGACGACGGCCTCGACGATCGCGAGCACCGCGACCTCACCACCGCCCAGCACGTAGTCCCCGAGGCTCACGGGTGTGGTGGGCATCCGCTGAGCCGCGGCGTCCAGCACCCGCTCGTCGATGCCCTCGTAGCGCCCGCAGGCGAACGCCAGCCACGGCTCGCGGGCGAGGCCCGCGGCCATCGCCTGCGTCAGCGGGGCCCCGGCGGGGCTGGGCACCAGCAGGTGCGGCACCGCCGCCGCCCCGTCCGCGTTCCCGGCGGCGACCACAGCGTCCAGGGCTCCCGCCCACGGCTCGGGGCGCATCACCATGCCCGCCCCCCCACCCAGCGGCGCGTCGTCGACGGTGCGGTGCCGGTCGGTGGTGTGGTCGCGCAGGTCGTGCACCTGCACGTCGAGCAACCCCGTGGCCCGGGCGCGCCCGATCAGGGACAGCTGCAGGGGGGTGAAGTAGTCGGGGAAGATCGAGACGACGTCGACGCGCATCACGGCGCGGGGTCGGCGAGCGCGGGGTCGTCCACGGGGGGCGCGGTCTCCAGGAGCCCACCGGGCGGGTCGAGGACGACGCGACCGCCGGCGACGTCGACCACCGGGACGAGCGCGGTGACGAAGGGCACCAGCGCCGTCCCCCCCGAGGGTTCGGTGATCACCAGCAGGTCGTGGGCAGGGCTGCGCTCCAGGCCCGCGACGACGCCAGCGGGCGTCCCGTCGACCAGCTCCGCGCGCAGGCCGACGAGGTCGGTGAGCGGCCAGCCGTCCTCGGGCTCCCCACCGCTGCGGAGGGCCGGTTCCGCCAGCAGCAGCGCGCCGCGCAGCGACTCGGCGGCGTTCCGGTCGTGGACCCCCGCGAAGCTCAGGACCGTCACGGCACCCTGCACGCGGGAGTCCAGGAGCTCCAGCGGGCCCGCGCCAGCGGGATCGGTGGTGAAGACCGCACCGGGCACGAAGCGAGCGGCCGGGGCGTCGGTGCGGACCTCGACGCTGACCTCACCGCGGATCCCCTGGGGGCGGCCGATCCGGGCGACGACGACGAGGTCGCCGGGCGGCGTGCTCAGCGGCGCGGCCGGTCGACGTCGACGACGTCGACCCGCACGTCGCCCCCGTCGGCCAGCGCGCTGACCACCGTGCGCAGGGCCTTCGCCGTGCGCCCAGCGCGGCCGATGACCCGGCCGACGTCGTCGGGGTGGAGGCGGACCTCCAGGACCTCACCGCTGCGCTGCGTCGTGGCGGTCACCACGACGTCGTCGGGGTGGTCGACGATGCCGCGCACCAGGTGGTCGAGGGCATCGGCGAGCACGGCGGAGGTCATCGCGGGTGCGATCAGTCGTTGCTGCCCGCGGAGCCGGCCTCGGCCTGCTCGTCGGCGCCCTCGGGCTGCTCGGCGTTCGCGACCTCGGCGGGCTGGGGCTCGGTCGTGGGCTGAGCGGCCGCCTCGGGGGGAGCAGCGGCCGCTGCCGGCTCCGGCGCGATCGGAGCCTGGGACGGCGCCGGCTGAGCGGCCGCGGCGGGGTGTGCGCTGGTGGCGTCGCCCGCCGTGGGGGGCGCGGCGACCGGGGTCCGGGGCTCCTTCACGCGCAGGGTGCCCTCACCGCCGGGCTGGCCCTTGTGCGTCTGCCAATCACCGGTGATCTTCAGCAGAGCCATCACCTGCTCGGTGGGCTGCGCGCCCACCGAGAGCCAGTACTGCGCCCGCGGCCGGTCGATCTCGATGAACGAGGGCTCTTCGGTGGGGTGGTACTTGCCGATCTCCTCGATCGCCCGGCCGTCGCGCTTGGTGCGCGCGTCGGCGACGACGATGCGGTAGTACGGGGCGCGCATCTTGCCGAGGCGCTTCAGGCGGATCTTGACTGCCACGTGCGGGGGCTCCTGCTCGTCAGAGGTGGGCCGGTCGCGGTCGCGCGTGGGGTGTGCGGCGTCCGATCGGTGCCCGGGACCAGCGGCGAGCGGTCGGTCCCGCACCCGCTGAGTACGAGGGGTCAGGCTACCGGACGCCGACAGCGTCCGCGGCGCGGGCAGCACACGGCTCACAGCCTCCCGGCGTCGACCACGCGGGCCAGGAACCGCCTGGTGCGCTCGTGCAGCGGGTCCCCGAGGACCTGCGCGGGTGGACCGGCCTCCAGGACCCTCCCGCCGTCGAGGAAGACCACCGCGTCGGCCGCGGATCGGGCGAAACCCATCTCGTGGGTGGCCATGAGGATCGTCATGCCGCCCTCCTTGACCTCGCGGACGAGCTCGAGGACCTCGCCGACCAGCTCGGGGTCCAGGGCGCTGGTGATCTCGTCGAGGAGCAGCAGCCGCGGCGAGCCGGCGAGCGCGCGCACGATCGCCGTCCGCTGCTGCTGCCCACCGGAGAGCTGGTCGGGGTAGGAGCGCGCGTGGCCCGCGAGGCCGATGCGCTCCAGCAGCACCACCGCCTCGTGCTCGGCCCGCTCGCGCGGCACCCCGTGCACGTGCCGGGGGGCGAGGGTGACGTTGTCGAGCACGCTCAGGTGCGGGAAGAGGTTGTACGCCTGGAACACCACCCCGATGCGGCTGCGCACCGCGTCGGGGTCGGTGCGGGGGTCGGTGACGTCCTGCCCGTCGAGCCACACCTGCCCGTCGTCGACGGTCTCCAGCAGGTCCACGCAGCGCAGCAGCGTCGACTTGCCCGACCCCGACGCGCCGATGACGGTGACGACCTGGTGCTCGGCGACGTCGAGGTCGACCCCGGTCAGCACCGGGGCGCTCCCGTAGGCCTTGACCAGCCCGCGGACCGCCAGCACCGGCCGCTGCACCGCTCCGCTCACCACCGCTCCGCTCACCACCGCTCCGCCCCTCACCGGCTCGCTCACAGCAGCGATCCGGACTGCTGGCGGCGCACTGCGCGCAGCGAGGCCCAGTCCGCCAGGCGGGCGGTGGGGACGGCGAGCAGCACGAACAGCAGCCCCGCGAGCACGTAGGGGGTGAAGTTCGCGCTCAGGGCCGTCTCGATCTGGGCTCCGCGGACGGCGTCGACGACCCCCAGCACCGAGATGAGACCCACGTCCTTCTGGAGCGCCACGAAGTCGTTGAGCAGCGGCGGGGTCACGGTGCGCACGGCCTGCGGCAGCACCACCAGGCGCACGGACTGGCGGTGGCTCAGGCCGAGTGCCCGCGCGGCGGCGCGCTGGCTGGGGTGGACCGACTCGATGCCCGCCCGGAAGACCTCCGCCACGTACGCCCCGTAGGTGAGCACCAGCGCCGCGGTGCCCAGCACCACCGGTGAGGTCGGCACCCCCTGCAGGCGCAGGCCCGGCACCCCGAAGCCCACCAGGTACAGCAGGATGATCAGGGGCAGGCCGCGGAAGACGTCGGTGTAGGCGGCGGCGAGCAGGCGCACCGGGGCCCACACCGCGCCGCGCAGGGTGCGCGCCAGGGCCACCGCCAGACCGAGGACCACCACCAGGACGGCGGCGACGGCGAGGACCCGCACGTTCAGCCACAGCCCGTCGAGCACCCGGGGCAGGGCCTGCGCGGCGGTGCCGGGGTCGAGGAAGGACGCCCGGGTGCGCGGCCACCCCGGGGCGCCGGTGATCGCCACCACCGCGACCGCGGCGAAGGCGAGGGTGCTCAGCAGCGCCACGGCGGTGGACCGGCGAGCGCGTCCGGCGCGGTAGCGCCGCCGGTCGAGCTCGAGCGCGCTGGGACCCACGGGTGGGGTGGGCGCTACTGCAGGACCGGGGCGTCGCCGGCCTCGGCCAGCCACTGCTGCTCCAGCTCCGCCAGGGTGCCGTCCTCGCGCAGCGCGTCGACCGCCGTGGAGACGCACCCCGTCAGGGGGCTGTCCAGCTCCATGACCATGCCGAACGCCTCCTCCGCCCCGTCGCCCCCGTCGGTGGCGCCCTCGGCGGGGGGCAGCTGGCCGACCACGGTGCCGTCGTCGAGCTCCGCGGAGGCGAGGTAGAAGGCGGTGGGCAGGTCGACCACCAGGGCGTCGACCTGCCCGTTGGTCAGGGCGAGCACCGCGTCCTCGTTGGTGGTGTACACCGACGGCTCGGTGGTGGGGGCGATGGTGTCGGTGATCGTCTGCAGGCTCGTGGTGCCGACCTGGGCGCCGAGCCGCACTTCCTGCAGGTCGGCGAGGGACGTCGCGCCCGCCGCCGGGGAGTCGCCGGTGGCCACCACGGACTGCCGCACCAGGTAGTACGGGGTGGAGAAGTCGACGGCCTCCGCGCGCTCGGGGGTGATGGAGAACTGGTTCACGTCGACGTCGAAGGTCTTCGGGCCAGGAGCGATGGCGGCGTTGAAGTCCGCGCGCACCCACTCCACGTCGCCCTCGGTGTAGCCGAGCTGCCCGGCGAGGGCGTACGCGACGGCGGCCTCGAAGCCCTCCCCCGACGCGGGGTCGTCGCCGACCACCCACGGCTCGTACGCGGGCTCGGACGTCGCGACGGTCAGGGTGCCGGGGGTGAGGGTCTGCAGGGCCTCGGGCGTGCAGTCACCTGCGGCGCTGCTGCCGGCGGACGTCGCGGGCGCCGCGGGCTCCTCCGCGGGTGCGCAGCCCGCGGCTGCCAGGGCGAGGGGGACGACGAGGAGCAGCAGGCGGCGCACCGGCGCACCGTAGCGGGACACGGGGCGTGGTCGGCTCGAACCGGCTCAGGTACCGGGGTCGCGGAGCCGCTCGTCCGCCGACGCTGATCGCACGCGTGCCAGCCACTGCGGCCAGTCATCCGCTCCGCGCAGCACCCCGCCGGTGGACCTGACGGTCCGGCGGCGATCCTCGAGCTCGTCGTCGAGGCCGAGGGCCTGGTCGAGGATGCCTCGGATCTCCCGGGCCTTCGACACACCGGCATCGACGGCGCGAGCGGTGATCCGCGCGTCGTGCCCCTCGGTGAGGTCGATCTGCGCCCGCCGCACCACGGCTCACCCCAAGACCCGGATCGGGCACCGGGGTCCGGTCGCTGAGGCCAGCTTCCCGTCCGCGGTGAGCAGCTCGCACCCGAGCACCTCCGCGAGCGCCACGTAGCAGCCGTCGTACGCGGTGACGTTCGCGCGCAGCTCGATCGCACGGCGCACCAGGCGCCGCGTCGAGACGCGCTCGAAGCGCAGTCGCTGCAGGTGGGCGACGGCGACCTCGAGACGCGCGTCGCTGAGCTCGCCGCGCAGCCAGCGCTCGCGCCAGACCGAGACGGTCTCGACGTCGACCAGGTCCGGTGCGGTGATCTCCCGGGCGGCGCGAAGCTCACCGCGGGCAGTGTCTCCGTCGGCCGAGTCATCGGCGAGGGCGTTGGCCAGGACGGAGGCGTCGACGACGATCACCCGGGCACCGGCGGCCGTCGGGCCGGAGGTGGTTGCGTGCTCACCGCGCCGACCGCTCCTCGGCCAGGTCGTCCACGGCGGTGCTCAGGCCGACTCGCCCGCCGTGCTGGGCCTCGACCTCGTCGAGCACCTCGCTGATGGAGCGGTGCTCGGCCAGGTGGCGCAGCTCGACGGTCAGGAACTGCTGCAGGGACTGGTGGCTGCGCGCAGCCCTGCGCTGCAGGGCGGCGTGGACGTCGTCAGGGACGTCACGGACGAGGACGTGAGGCATGCTTGCATCTTGCTTGCACGGACACCGTCATGGCAAGCGGGTCACCTCACGACCACACCGGCTCACCCCGTAGCACCACCGCCCGCGGGTGCGCCAGCACGCCGACGTCCTCGCGCGGGTCGGCGTCGTAGACCACGAGATCGGCCGGCGCCCCCTCCTCCAGGGCCGGCGCCCCGAGGTAGGCGCGGGCGCCCCACGTCGCGGCGTCCAGCGCCGCCCGCGGGGTGAGCCCGCAGCCGACCAGCGCGGCGACCTCGGCCGCGACGAGCCCGTGGGGCAGCGCGGTGCCGGCGTCGGTGCCGACGAGCAGGCGCACCCCCGCGTCGGCGGCGTCGGCGACCACCCGCTCGCGGGTGGTGTGCAGCGCGATCATGTGCGCGGCGTAGGTCGGGAACCTCTCCCGCCCGCGCGCCGCGATCTCGGGGAAGGTCGCGGTGTTGACCAGGGTCGGCGTGACGGCCACCCCCCGGGCGGCGACCTCGGCCAGCGTCCCGGCGTCCAGCCCCGTGCCGTGCTCGAGGCAGTCCACGCCGGCCTCGAGCAGGTCCGGCAGGGCCGCCTCGCCGAAGACGTGGACGGCGACCCGCGCCCCGGCGGCGTGCGCGGCGTCCACCGCCTCGCGCAGCGCAGCCAGCGGCCAGCACGGCGCGAGATCGCCGGTGTCGCGGTCGATCCAGTCCCCCACCAGCTTCACCCACCCGTCGCCGGCGGCCGCCTGCACCGCGGCCGCGGCGGGCAGCTGGTCGGGCTCGACCTCGTCGGCGACGCCGCGCAGGTAGCGGCGGGAGCGGGCGATGTGCCGCCCGGCGCGGATCACCCGGGGCAGGTCGATCTCGTCATCCACCCACCGGGTGTCCGCCGGGGAGCCGGCGTCGCGCAGCAGCAGGGCGCCGGCGTCGCGGTCGGTCTCGGCCTGGGCACGGGTCGTCGCAGCGTCCACGGGCCCGTCCGGGCCGAGACCGACGTGGCAGTGCGCGTCGACCAGACCCGGCAGCACCCACCCGTCGAGCGCGCCGGACGGCTCCCCAGCGGGGCGCTGGTAGGTGACGGTGCCGCCGACCACCCACAGCTCGTCACGGACGTCGAGCTCACCGGTCGCGGCGTCACGCGCGGCGAGCACCCTCCCGCGCACGTGCAACACCCCGGACGGCGCCGGCTGCTGGGTCACGGGCGGCGGGCCACGGGTACGTGGCTCAGCGCTGGCGGAACTGCTCGAACCGGGCCGCGAGGTCGGCGGGCTGCTCGGGGTCGGAGCCCGCGCCGGCGGCCGGGTCGAAGCCCGTCGGCGAGGAGGAGGAACCGAACGCCGAGCCGCTGGCCGGCGGCGCGGTGAGGGCCCGGGTGACCGCGGCCCGCTCCTCCTGCGCCCGCTTGGCGGGGTTGCCCGACCGGCTCTTCTTCCCCTTCGGCGGCGGCGCGGTGCGCCCGCGCGACTTCTTGCCCCCGCCCATGCCGGCACCGCCGCCGCCGGGGCCGGTGCTCCCGGGGGCGCCCGGCATGTTCGGCATCGCGTTCCCGCCGCTGCGCATCGCGCGCATCATCCGCTGGGCGTCGGCGAAGCGGTCGAGCAGGGTGTTGACGTCGGCCGGGGTGCGCCCGGAGCCCCGGGCGATGCGCGCCCGCCGCGACCCGTTGAGGATCTTGGGGGTGCGCCGCTCCTGGGGGGTCATCGAGCGCACGATCGCCTCGACGCGGTCGATCTCGCGCTCGTCGAAGCTCTCCAGCTGCTCGCGCATCCCCGCCATGCCCGGGAGCATCCCGAGCATCTTCTTCATCGACCCCATCTTGCGCAGGCCCTGCATCTGCACGAGGAAGTCCTCGAGCGTGAAGTCCTCGCCCGCCTCGAAGCGGGCCGCGAGGTCGGCGGCCTCGTCGTGGTCGAAGGAGCGCTCGGCCTGCTCGATGAGGCTGAGCACGTCGCCCATGTCGAGGATCCGCGACGCCATCCGGTCGGGGTGGAAGACCTCGAAGTCGCCCAGGCCCTCACCGGTGGAGGCGAACAGCACCGGGCGCCCGGTCACCGACGCCACCGACAGGGCCGCCCCGCCGCGGGCGTCGCCGTCGAGCTTGGTCAGCACCACCCCGGTCAGCTGCACGCCCTCGTCGAAGGCCCGGGCGACGGCGACGGCGTCCTGGCCGATCATCGCGTCGACGACGAAGAGCACCTCGTCGGGGCTGGTGACCTCCCGGATGTCGGCGGCCTGGGCCATCATCTCGGCGTCGACGCCGAGGCGCCCGGCGGTGTCGACGACGACGACGTCGTGGTGGCGCTCGCGGGCGAAGGCCATGGCGCGGCGCGCGACGTCGACGGGGTCCCCGACGCCGTTGCCGGGCTCGGGGGCGTACACGGCGACGCCGGCCCGCTCCCCCACCACCTGCAGCTGGGTGACGGCGTTGGGGCGCTGCAGGTCCGCCGCCACCAGCAGCGGGGTGTGCCCCTGCTCGAGCAACCACCGGCCCAGCTTGCCCGCGAGGGTGGTCTTGCCCGCGCCCTGCAGGCCGGCGAGCATGATCACCGTCGGGGGGGTCTTGGCGAACCTGAGCCTCCGCGTCGCGCCGCCGAGGACCGCGACCAGCTCCTCGTTGACGATCTTGACGACCTGCTGCGCGGGGTTCAGGGACTCCGAGACCTCGGCCGACAGGGCGCGCTCGCGCACCTGCGCGGTGAAGGCGCGCACCACCGGCAGCGCGACGTCGGCCTCGAGCAGGGCGGTGCGGATCTCGCGCACGGTCGCGGCGACGTCGGCCTCGGACAGCCGCCCACGGGTCCGCAGGCCCTTGAAGGTGGCGGTGAGCCGGTCGGAGAGGCTGGTGAACATCACCGCAGAGCGTACTGCCCGGTGCGCCCCCCGGCCCCGTCGTCGACGCCCGCCGCCCCGGCCAGCGCCATGACCGCCCGGGCCGCGAGGGGGGGCTCGAGGGGGCCGGCGTCGGGCCCGCGCAGGTACAGCACGTCCACCGCCTGCCCGCCGTAGGTGGCCACGTGCGCGGATCCGACCTCGATGCCCAGCTCGACCAGGGCCCGTCCCAGGGCGTGCAGCAGCCCGGGGCGGTCCAGGGCGCGCACCTCCACCACGGTGGCGTCCACCGAGGCCCCCGGCAGCAGCAGCACCCGCGGCGGTGAGGTGCGCTGCTGCGCGGCGGCCGCGCGGTCCGGGCGCCACGAGGCGTCGCGGCGGCGCATCGGGTCGAGCACCGCGGCGTCCCCGGCCTGCAAGCGGCGCAGACCGGTGAGCAGCACCCCCACCTCGGGCACCCCGGCCGGCGCGTCGACCCACCACCGGTCCACCGCCGTGCCACGCGCCGCCGGTGGGTGGGCGCCCCCGGCGGGGCCGGTGGTGCGCACCAGCGCGGAGCGCACGCTGAGCCGGTGGCTGGCGAGCAGCCCGGCGAGGTCGGCGAAGAGCCCGGGCCGGTCGGGCGCCACGACGGTGACCGCGTGCAGCCCGTCGACGCGCTCCACGCGCACCCGAGCCTGGCCGTCGGCGGCCGTCGCGGCCACGTCGGCCTCCTCACCGGCGTCCAGCGGCAGCGGGCCCGGCGCCGCCTCGCCGCGGAGCACCGTGCGGGCGCGCGCGGTGAGGGCGTCGACGAGGCGCGCGCGCCACGGCGTCCACGCGGCGGGCCCCGCGGCGCGCGCGTCGGCCTCGGTGAGGGCCCGCAGCAGCTCCAGCACCTCCTCACGACCGTCCACCGCGGCCACCACCGCCGCGACGGTGCCGGGGTCGTCGGGGTCGCGGCGGGTGGCGAGGTCGACCAGCGTCAGGTGCTCGCGGACCAGGCGGGCGACCAGCGCGGTGTCGTCGTCGCCCAGCCCCACCCGCGCCGCGATCACCGCCGCGAGCGGGGCACCGGTCGCGGCGTGGTCGCGGGAGCCCTCGACCTTGCCGATGTCGTGGAGCAGCGCGGCGAGCAGCAGGACGTCGGGGCGCCCCACGGAGGACAGCAGGGGCGCGCACTCCACCGCCGTCTCCACGAGGTGGCGGTCGACGGTGAACCGGTGCACCACGGTGCGCTGCGGCCGGTTCCGCACCGCCGCCCACTCCGGGAACCACGTGGTCACCAGCCCCACCTGGTCGAAGGCCTCCCACACCGGCACCTGCGCGGGCCCCGAGCCCAGCAGGTCCAGCAGCGCGTCGCGGGCCCGCTGGGGCCACACCGGCGGCAGGGCGGCACCGGGCGCGGCGGCGTGCTCGGCGAGGTGCGCGGCGGTCACGGGGGAGACGGGGATGCCGTGGCGGGCGGCGGTGGCGCCGGCGCGCAGGGACAGCGTCGCGTCGCCCATCGGTGCGGCGTGCCCGCCGAGCCACAGCTCCCCCTCGTGCTCGACGAGGTCCGGGCCGAGCGGGCGCAGCACGGGCCGCCGCCGCCGCAGCCCCCGCCGAGAGGTCAGCGCGCCCCGCGCCCGCCGCGCCGTGCGGTCCACGGCGTGGGTGACGGCCCGGGCGGCCCCGGAGACCCCGGCCAGCAGCACGTCGGCATCGGCTGCGCCCAGCGCGGCGGCGACGGCGTCCTGGTCCTCCAGCACGAGGCGGTCACCGGGTCGACCGGTGACCGCCTGCAGGGCGTCGCGGACGTCGAGCAGGTGCGAGGCGGCGGCCTCGACGGGGCCGTGGGGCACGTCGGCGACCCAGCTGGCCACCAGCGCACCGAGCAGGACGACGTCGCGCGACCCCCCGCGGCACTCCTTGAGGTCGCCCTCGAGCAGGTACGCGAGGTCGCCCCGGGCGCGCCAGCGCTCCGCGGCCTCGTCCATCATCCGCGGCAGGCGGGTGCGGGCGTCGCGGCGCCAGTCCGCGCGCAGCACCTCGCGGGCCTGCAGCACCACGGAGGCGTCGCCGGCGACCGGGCGCAGGTCGAGCATCCCGATCGCCGCCGAGGAGTCGGCGCGGGCGACCTCGCGGCACTGCGCGAGGGAGCGCACCGCGTGGTCCAGGCGCATCCCGGAGTCCCACACCGGGTACCACAGGCGGTCCGCGAGGTCCGCCACCCACGGGTCGGGGTGGGTGCGCCCGTCGTGGAGCAGCACCAGGTCCAGGTCGCTGGCGGGCCCGGCGGTGCGTCGCGCGTGGCTGCCGACGGCGGCCAGCGCCACACCGGGGGGTGCGGGGGCCCCCGGCGGCGCAGCGCCGTCCGCGGCGTCCGCACCGCCGGTGGCCTCCGCCCACACACCGCCCAGCCAGTCGTCGAGCAGCCCCGCGAGGTGCTCGCGCCGCGCCGGGCCCCGCGCGGGGTCGTCCAGTCCCGAGCGGACGGCGAGGGCGAGGCGCTCGCGGCGCAGGTCGCGCCCGCCCTCGGTCGCCCTCAGAGCGCGTCGGCGCCGTGCTCGGCGGTGCGGACCCTCACCACGTCGTCGACCGTGGTGGTCCACACCTTGCCGTCCCCGATGCGCCCGGTGGCGGCGGCCTTGACGACCACGTCGACCACGGCGGTGGCGTCGAGGTCGTCGACGAGGATGTCGATGCGCACCTTGGGCACCAGGTCGACCTGGTACTCCGCGCCGCGGTAGACCTCCGTGTGGCCGCGCTGGCGACCGTAGCCGGAGGCCTCGGACACGGTCATCCCCTGGACCCCGAAGGCCTCCAGGGCGGCCTTGACGTCGTCGAGCTTGTGCGGCTTGACGACCGCGGTGACGAGCTTCACGACCGGACCTCCTCGTGGTGGCGGGCGTCGGAGGTGGACCCGCCCGTGGCGGTGGTGCCGACGGCGGGGCGGAAGCCCGCGCCGCCCGCGCCGAGGGTGGCGAAGTCGTAGCCCGCCTCGGCGTGCTCGGACTGGTCGATGCCGGCGACCTCGTCCTCCTCGTCGACCCGGAAGCCGATGGTCCTGGCGATGACCAGGGCGAGGATGTAGCTGACGACGAGGGAGTAGGCCAGGACGACGAGCGCGCCGAGGGTCTGGCGGCCCAGCTGGTCGAGGCCCCCGCCGTAGAAGAGGCCGTTGACGCCCGCCGTGGCGCTGTCGCTGGCGAGGAAGCCGACGGCGATGGTGCCGATGAGCCCACCGACGAGGTGGACGCCGACGACGTCGAGGGCGTCGTCGTAGCCGAAGCGGTACTTCAGGCCCACCGCGAAGGCGCAGGCCGCGCCGGCGACGGCGCCGAGCACCAGGGCACCGACCGGGGTGACGGCGCTGCACGCCGGGGTGATGGCCACGAGCCCGGCGATGGCGCCCGAGGCGCCGCCGAGGGAGGTGGCGTGGCCGTCGCGGTAGCGCTCGATGACCAGCCAGCCGAGGATCGCGGCGCAGGTGGCGACGAGGGTGTTGACGGCCACCTCGGCGGCCTGGCCGTTCGCGGCGAGCGCCGAGCCGGCGTTGAAGCCGAACCACCCGAACCACAGCAGGCCGGCGCCGAGCATCACCACGGGCAGGTTGTGCGGGCGCATCGGCTCGCGGCCGAACCCCTTGCGCCGACCCAGCACCAGGACGAGGGCCAGCGCGGCGGCGCCGGCGTTGATGTGCACCGCGGTGCCGCCGGCGAAGTCGATGGCCAGGAGGGTGTTGGCGATCCAGCCGCCGACCTCGGACTCGGCCCCGTCGAAGGCGAACACCCAGTGGGCGACGGGGAAGTAGACGATCGTGGCCCACACACCGGCGAAGAGCATCCACGCGGAGAACTTCGCCCGGTCGGCGATGGCACCGGAGATCAGGGCGACGGTGAGGATGGCGAAGGTGGCCTGGAAGGCCACGAAGGCCATGGACGGCACGGTGAAGACGAGCTCGGTCGCGGCGAATCCGCCCTCCAGGCCCTCGGTGCCCATGAGCTGGCCGAGGCCCGCGAACTCGAAGGGGTCGCCGAGCAGGCCGCCCCCCACGTCGTTCCCGAACGCCGCCGAGTAGCCGTAGAGCACCCACAGGACGCCCACGAGGGCGGCGGCGCCGAAGCTCATCATGATCATGTTGAGGACGCTCTTCGCGCGGACCATGCCGCCGTAGAAGAGCGCCACTCCGGGGGTCATCAGCAGCACCAGGGCGGTGCTGGCGAGGACCCAGGCGGTGTCGCCGGTGTCCATGCGGGCTCCTCGGAAGGTCGGGGCCCTGCGGCCCGGACGTGCCGCCGGCAGCGCTCGCGGGCGACCGGCGGGCGGCGCCGGTCGGCGCCGCCGGGGCTGACCATCGCGGCGGGGTGTTGCGCTCGCGGGGCGCCGGTGTTACCGCCGGGTGTCACTGGCGCGCCCACCGTGAACAGTGCGTGTCGAGCAGGACGAACACCCGGAAGGGCCCACGGCGTCAGCCCAGCAGGGCGTCGACGAAGGCACCGGGATCGAAGGGCGCGAGGTCGTCGAGCCCCTCCCCGAGTCCCACGAGCTTGACGGGCACGCCGAGCTGGCGCTGCACCGCGACGACGATGCCGCCCTTCGCGGTGCCGTCGAGCTTGGTCAGCACGATGCCGGTCACCGAGACCACCTCGGAGAAGACCTGCGCCTGGCGCAGCCCGTTCTGCCCCGTGGTGGCGTCGAGGACCAGCAGCACCTCGTCGACGCCGCGGGCACCGCCGCCGGTGCCGCCACCGGGGACGTCCGCGTTCATCGCCCGCTCCACCACGCGCTTGAGCTTGCCGAGCTCGTCCATCAGACCGGTCTTGGTCTGCAGGCGCCCGGCGGTGTCGATGATGAGGACGTCGGCCTCCAGCTCGGTGGCGGCGCGCACCCCCTCGAAGGCCACCGACGCCGGGTCCGCGCCGTCGCGGTCGGAGCGGATCGTCGGTACCCCCACCCTGTCGCCCCAGGTGCTGAGCTGGTCGGCGGCCGCGGCGCGGTAGGTGTCGGCGGCGGCGAGGACCACGTCCTTGTCCTCGGCGACGAGCAGGCGCGCCAGCTTGCCCGCGGTGGTGGTCTTACCGGTGCCGTTGACACCGACGACGAGGACCACGGCGGGGCGCACGCCGCCGTCGTCACCGGCGTGCGCGCTGGTGCCCAGCGACCGGTCCATCGAGGGGTCGAGGGCCTCCACGAGCTGCTCGCGCAGCACCGTGCGCACGGCGGCGGGGTCGCGGGTGCCCAGGACGGCGATGCGCCGGCGCAGAGCGGTGACGATCTCGGTGGTCGGGCCGACGCCGAGGTCGGCCATGAGCAGGGAGTCCTCGACCTCCTCCCACGTCTCCTCGTCGATGGTGTCGCGGGTGAGGATGCTGAGCAGCCCCCGGCCGAGGGGGCTGTCGGAGCGGGACAGGCGCTCGCGCAGGCGCACCAGCCGCCCCGCCGCGGTCGCTGGGCGCTCGCGCTGCGGCGGGGGTTCGAGCAGGTCGAGGCCACCACCGCCGGCCGGGCCACCGACGTCCTCGATGGTGCGGGTGCGGCTGTCGCGGGGGGTCTCCGCGTCGTCCCCGACGCCCGGCAGGTGCTCCCGCGAGCGCGCCGGCGGCGCGAGGGTGCGGGTGCGCGGACGGCGACCCCGGCGCACGAGGCTGGCGCTCGCGGCGACCGCGGCGATGCCGAGGACCGTCGCCACACCGATGATCAGCTCCACGTACTCCACGGGCCGATCCTCGCAGAAGCGGGCACGCGGCCGGTCGCTCTCGAGCGGGGACGCCGGTCCGCGCGGTGGCCGGGCGCCGCCCACCTGTGGTGCAGCGACTCCGCTCCATGGTGCGCACGACGACCATCCCGGCGCAGGAGCTGCGCGACGACATCAGCGAGGTCCTGCGACGCGTCGAGGCCGGCGAGCCGGGAGCCGGGGTCCTCGTCGCGGGCGACACCGCCCGGGCCGCCCTGCGCTCGAGCGTGCGCGAGGCGGGACGCCGCACGCCGGTCGACGACTCGTGGATCACCGCGACAGCGCTGGCGCTCGACGTGGCCGTGGCGACGCAGGACGGCGACTTCGACGCCGTGCCGGGCCTGCGCGTCATCCGCCTGTGACGCGGCAGCCCCAGCCGGGTTCCCGGGAGCAGGTCAGGGAGTGCGTCCGCTGAGCCCCAGGAGGCGGTCCTGCAGCGGGGCGTCGTCGGCGACCGGGACGGCCGGCCCGAAGACCCCCATCGCCCGCCAGCCCTCCGCCTCGGCGCTCAGCAGCTCCCACAGGCCCACCACGAGCTGCTCGGGCAGGGCGCTGTCACCGCCGAGGGCCGCGGGGACGTCGTGGGCGCGCAGGCCGCGGAAGACGCTGATGTGCTGCAGGTACTCCCGGGCGGTGACGTCGCCGTAGGACAGGTGCACCGTGCGCTCGAGGTCGTCGAGGCCCTCCACCGCGGCGCAGGCGGAGTCCACCAGCGCCGAGAAGCTGCCCCGTGGGTCCTCGCCCAGCAGGTCCTCCTCCAGCGGTGGGCCGTCTCCGCCCTCCAGCGGCTGGCCGGAGAGCACCGCGGGCACCCAGGCGTCGTCGTGGGCGTGGTACCCGAGCACCTCGCGCAGCGTCAGCGCCCCCTCGGTGCTGCTGCCGCTGGTCGGGAAGTCAGCGGGCATGCGCTGTGACCACTGGTCGTCGCGCACCCCCTGCACCACGGCGTCCAGCGCCCGGTCGGCCAGCACGAACAGCTGCCTCTCGTCCACGGTGCTCTCCTCGTCCAGTGGCGCTGCGCCGGGTGCGAGCCGCCTCGCGTTCGAACGTACTACCTAACGAGACGGCGCGGAAGGGTTCGCGCGCGGCCGGGACTGGCAGCGCGGGCACCGGTGCGAGCCGCGGTTCATGAACGCCTCGCGCACCACCGCGGTGCCGCACCGCGGGCACGGCCGCCCCTGCTGGCCGTAGACGGCCAGTCCCCGGTCGTGGCGACCGCTGGCGCCGTTGACGTCGACGTAGAGGCTGTCGAAGCTCGTGCCCCCCGCGGCCAGCGCCTCGCGCATCACGGCGCGGACGTCGTCCAGCAGCCGCCTCACCGCCGGACGGGTCAGGGCCGACGTGCTCCGCTCACCGTGCAGCTGGGAGCGCCACAGCGCCTCGTCGGCGTAGATGTTGCCGACGCCCGAGACCAGCGTCTGGTCCAGCAGCGCCCGCTTGACCCCCGTCCGCCGGGAGCGGATCCGCGCCACGAGGGCCTCGACGTCGAGGTGGGGGTCGAGGGGGTCGCGCGCGATGTGCGCCACGCCCCGCGGCAGGCGCGCGGACGACGGGCTCCCGCCGCCACCGGTGCCCCCGGGCAGCAGGTCGGGCGTGGGGTCGAGGTCGACGACGGCCAGCCCGCCGAACATGCGCTGGTCGACGAAGCGCAGCTCCCTCCCGCCGAGCTCGTCGGACCCGGCAGGATCGGCGGCGCCACCCGGGTCGAAGGTCACGCGCAGGCGCAGGTGCCGCTCGTCCTCGGCGTCGGGGGGCACCAGGAGGAGCTGACCGCTCATCCCCAGGTGGGCGAGGAGGGCCTCGTCGGTGTCCAGCTCCGCCCACAGGTACTTGCCGCGCCGGGCGACGTCGGTGACGGTGGCCCCGCGGAGCCGGCCGGCGAGGTCGGTGGCACCAGCGAGGTGGCGGCGCACGGGCCGGGGGTGGAGCACCTCGACGTCGGCGACGCGGTGCCCGACCACCCAGCGCGCCAAGCCCCGCCGCACGACCTCGACCTCCGGCAGCTCAGGCACGCCCGGTACCCGACCTCACGCGCCGGGAGCGGCCGACAGGGTGCGGTGGGCGTCTGCGGCGGCCGCCTGCTCGGCCTCCTTCTTGCTCCCCCCACCGCCGGTGCCCGCCCGAGCGCCGCCGACGACGGCGTCGGCGGTGAAGACCCGCGCGTGGTCCGGGCCGGTGGCGGTGACCCGGTACTCCAGGGCGCCCATCCCCCGGGCCGCGGTGAGCTCCTGGAGGCTCGTCTTCCAGTCCAGACCGGCGCCCAGGGTCGCGGAGGACTCCAGCAGGGGGTCGAGCAGCCGCAGCACCAGCGTCCGCGCGGCGTCCATGCCCGCCGAGAGGTACACGGCCCCGAAGACGGCCTCGGTGGTGTCCGCGAGGATCGACGCCTTCGCCCGCCCACCGGTGGTCTCCTCCCCGCGGCCCAGGCGCACGCACGCCCCCAGGCCCAGGGCCGTGCCCACCGAGGCCAGGGCGCGCATGTTGACCACGGCCGAGCGCAGCTTCGCCAGCTGCCCCTCCGGAAGGTCGGGGTGCCGCCGGTAGAGGGCGTCGGTGACGATGATCCCGAGCACCGCGTCGCCGAGGAACTCCAGGCGCTCGTTGGTCGGCGCCCCGCCGTTCTCATACGCCCACGACCGGTGCACCAGGGCGAGGGCGAGCAGCTCGGTCTCGACCTCGACGCCCAGGTGATCCCTCAGGGCGTCGAGCGCCGTGCGCCGGTGGTCGTCGTCCCCGCCGGGACGGCGTCGCGGCGGGGACGCCGGAGCGGTCGGGCTCAGAGGTCCTTGACCTTGCGGCCCTTGTACTCCAGGTACAGCGCGGTGCCGTCGGAACCGGTCACCACGTGCGCCATGTGGGGGCGGGAGTACGTCGTGCGCCCGTTCTCCACGGTGGTCGTCAGCGTCGTCGCGGTGGCCTTCCACTGCGAGCGGCGGTGACGGGTGTTGGAGCGGGACATCTTCCTCTTCGGGACTGCCATGGGTCAGCTCTCCTCGGTGCGCTGGGCGGTGCTGGTGGGGGGGCCGGGGCGTGGTCCGGGACGCGGGCCGGCACGGCGGTCGGTGCGTGAGTCGGTGCGGGAGTCGGTGCCGCCGGCGAGGGTGGCCAGGGCCGCCCACCGGGGGTCGACGTCGTCGGGCAGGGCCGAGGGGTCATCGTCGTCGTCGGCCCCGTAGCGGGTGGGCAGACCCGGGCAGTCCTCGCGGCACACCGGCTGGAACGGCAGGATCGGCACGATCGCGTCACGCAGGGCCGGCTCGAGGTCCAGCAGGTCACCCTCGGTGCGGCGCTCGTCGTCGTCGACCGCGCCCGGCCCGACGCCGTGCATCGGACGGTCGGCGTAGACGTACAGCTCCTGCAGGGGTGCTTCGAAGGCCGCCTCGACGTCGTCGAGGCAGCGCACGCACTGCCCGGCGGTGGTTCCGGAGGCGGTGCCGGAGACCAGCACCCCCTCCATCACCGACTCCAGCAGCAGCGCGAGGCGCACCGGTGCGCCGGCGGGGACGCCGACCACCTCGCTGCCGAGGTCGGTCGGGGCGGGGACGGTGCGCGAGAGCCGCTGGGACGCGCCGGGGCGCCGTCCCAGCTCGCGGGTGTCGACGACCAGCGGCGATCGCGGGTCGAGTGCCTTCATGGGTCCTCACGTGGTGGTGCGGGCGGCACCGGAGCGGTGCGGGGCCGGCGCTCAGGGAGCGGCCGCGGCGCGGTGGCCGGCTCAGGTTACCCGGTCGGGCCGTGTGGGGCGGCCTCGCGGGGTGCGCCGGCCCCGGTGGGCGGCGCGGCGCCCTCGCCGACCGCGCGCCCCAGGGCGGCGAGGACGGCGTCGGGCACCAGGGACCGCACGTCTCCGCCGAGGGAGGCCACCTCCTTGACCAGGGAGGAGGAGAGGTGCGCCCAGCGCGGGTCGGCGGTGAGCAGCACGGTCTCCACGCCGGTGAGGTGGCGGTTCATCGCCGCCATGGGCGCCTCGTGCTCGACGTCGGCAGCACCGCGCACGCCCTTGACGATCGCGGCGGCGCCCAGCCGCGCGCAGTGCTCCGCGAGCAGACCACCACCGAGGACCTCCACGCGCACGCCCGCGAGCCCACCGCGCTCGCGCAGCGCCTCCTGCAGCAGGGCGACGCGCTCGGCGGGGGCGAAGGTCCCGGCCTTGGCGGGGTTGGTCACCACCACCACGACGACCTCGCCGAAGACAGCCGCCGCGCGGGCCACGACGTCGAGGTGCCCGTGGGTCACCGGGTCGAAGGAGCCGGGGCAGACGGCGAGGCTCACGGACGCGACCCTAGCCAGCGCCCCCGACGGTCCCCGAGGTGTCCCGGTGGTCCGCGGTGTCGCGCGACCCGGCGACGTCCTCGGCTGCGCCGGGCTCGGCCGCCGGAGGCCGCGCCAGCCACAGCACCGTGTCGCCGTAGCGCCGCTCCTCCTCGCGGACCAGCGCTGGACCGCCGTCGGCGCGGCGGGGCCAGCGCGGCTCGGGCGCGCGGGCTCCCCGCTCGACGACGACCATCGCGTCCTCCACCAACCAGTCCTGCACGAGGCGCTCCAGCACGGTCGCCAGGGTGGCCTCCGCCAGGTCGTAGGGGGGGTCGAGCAGGGCCAGGTCGTAGCGGGCCGCGGGCACCCCGGCGAGCACCGCCCCCACCGCTGACGGGCGCACCTCGATCCCGCTCACCCCCAGCGAGGCCAGGAGGGCGGCGTTGCGCTGGCAGGCGGCGGCGGCGGCGGGGTTGTTCTCCACCAGCAGCACCGCGGCCGCCCCGCGGCTCGCCGCCTCGAGCCCGAGGGCTCCGGTGCCGGCGTACAGGTCGAGCACCGCGGTGCCCTCCAGCCACCCGCCGTGCTCGAGCCGGGAGAACAGGGCCTCGCGCACCTTGTCCGCGGTCGGCCGGGTCGCCCCGCCGCGGGGGACGACGAGGGAGCGCCCGCCGGCGGCGCCGGCGATGATCCGGGTCACCGGGGCATCATCCCCGCCGGGGTCGGAGGGGCCACCCTCGGGCGGCGGCGGTGCTGGCACCCCGTGGCGGGCGCGGCTGCGCCGCTGGGGTCCGGACGTGAGCCGATCATGACCGCCACCGCGGTCGGGGAGACGCCGCTGATCAGCCCTCGGGGGCTGACCGAGCGCTACGGCGCCGTGACCGCGGTCGCCGACCTCGACCTGGGCGTCGCACCCGGCGTCGTGGGCCCGGTCGGGCCGACGGCGCGGCGAGTCGACGCTGATCCACCTCGTGGCCGGCTTCCTCGCGCCCTCCTCCGGCACCGTGACCCTCGACGGCGAGCCGGTGTGGCGCCACGAGGAGGGCTACCGGCGCACCGGCCTGCTGAGCGAGCGCGAGGCCGTGCACGACACCGTCTCGGGCCGGGACTCCGTGCTCGCCAACGCCCGCCCGCACCAGCTGCCCGATCTCGAGCGCGCCGTGCGCCGGGCCCTGGGGGCGGACGAGGCGCTGGCGGTGGACCTGCTCGGCGGCTTCGCCCCGGGCACCCTCGTGCCGCTGCTCGGGCTGGTCGCCGGGACCGGGGCGGAGATCGACGACGGCTCGATCGTCCGCCTGCTGTCCTAGCCGATCAGTCGCGACACCGACGTGATCACCGAGCTCGCCGTCGCGGTCGCCGGCGCCGTGCCCTCTTCGTGCTGCTGGCCGTGGGCCTGGGCAGCACCTGGGACGCGCGCCGTCGACGGCGCACCCCGTGGTGCACCAGCGACGTGTGAGCAGCCCGACAGCGGGGCGGGGTGCCCCACCCGCCCGTCCGGGAGAGGCTGGCCCGGTGCCCCTGCTGCCTCCTGTCCCGATCGAGCGCGCCGCCGTGGCCGCGTGGGTCGGTCAGCACCTCGGCCACCTCACCCTCGAAGGGCCCGACGGGGTGCGGCCCTCGTCGGTCCGGGGCGGCCAGTCCGCGGCGGACGCCGCGCTGGCGGGCCTGGAGCTCACGGGGTACGCCACCCGGCGCAACGAGGTGTACCCGGTGGACCGCCGCGGGGCGACCCGCCTCTCCCCGTACATCCGCCACGGGCTCCTGCCGCTGCCGACGGTGTGGGACGCCGCCGCCGGCGCCCCGGCGAAGGACCGGGCCAAGTTCCGCGACGAGCTGCTGTGGCAGGAGTACGCCCGCCACGTCTACGCCCGCCTCGGCAAGGACCTCGCCGTGCCGCTGCGCTTCGACCACCCCGTCGACACGGGCCCGTGGCAGGGGGAGCCGTGGCCGCGGGAGATGGCGTGCATGGACGCCACCACCACCGAGCTCCACGAGGAGGGGTGGCTGGTGAACCAGACCCGCATGTGGATGAGCTCGCAGTACACGGTGCGCGCGGGGCTCGACTGGCGCGAGGGCGCGGCGGAGATGTACCGCCACCTGCTCGACGGCTCCCCGGCCGCGAACTGGCTCGGCTGGCAGTGGACGGTCGGCACGGGCACGGGGAAGGTGTACGGCTTCAGCCGCTGGCAGGTCGAGAAGCGGGCCCCCGGCCTGTGCCGGGACTGCCCGCTGAACCGGGCGTGCCCGATCCAGGACTGGCCCGACGCGGCGTCCGGCCCGCGCGTGGAGCCCCCCGCCGGGCTCGCCGGGGGCCCGACCGACGCCGGGCCGGTGACCGCCGAGGTCATCGGCACCCCCGAGGCGGTGTGGCTGACGGCGGAGTCCCTCGGGGACGGTGACCCGGCGCTCGCCGCCCACCCCGACCTGCCGGCGGTCTTCGTCTTCGACGAGCCGCTGCTCGCCCGGTTGCGCCTGTCGGGCAAGAGGCTGGTCTTCCTCGCCGAGACCCTCGCCGAGCTGGGCGCGGAGGTGCGCCTGGGCGATCCCGCGGTCGAGCTGGCCGGGCGCCCGCTCGCCGCGACGTGGGCGTACGTGCCCGGTTTCAAGCGGCGGGCCCGCCAGGTCGACGTCGTCGCGCTGCACCCGTGGCCGTGGTTGCGCCGCCCCGGGTCGGGGTCGCTGCGCTCGTACAGCGCGTGGGCGCCCTCGGCCCAGCCGGTGGCGGCGGGGTCGAAGAAGCGCAGACCGGGGTAGCGGGCGGAGCCGCGATCAGCGGTGGCGAGCCGGCGCCCGTGGGTGATGGCGACCGCGGCGAGGTGGGCGTCGGGCACGCGGTCGCCCTCGATGCCCGCGTCCTGGTCGACGAGACGACCGAAGACCTCCCACGTGCTGTGGCCCGGCGCGACCCAGCGGGCGCGCACAGCGGTGCGGAGCTCGGTGACGAAGTCCCCGGCGATGTCGGGCGGCGCCGGGTCCGCCATGATCCGCGGGTTCGTGACCACCCGGACGAAGCCCGACAGGACCGTGTCGTGCAGCGCCGACTCGTCGTCGCCGTCGACGAGCGCACTGAGCCACCGTGCGTGCTCGGCGTGCCTGCGCGCCTCCTCGCGAAAGGCGTGCACCAGCACGTTGACGTCGAGCAGGACCGCTCCCGGTCGTCCAGTGCCGCCCACACGGCGTCCGTGTCCTCCAGGTCCACGAGGAGACCACGGCCGGGGGTGCCGCAGCTGGGCAGCGTCCGACGCGGGACCGCCGTCTCGGGGCCTCGTCCAGGAGCCGCCGCAGGGCCTACCCCACGAGGCTCGTGACCGTCCGCCCTGACGTGGTGGCGCGGTCGCGCGCCTGCTCCACCAGCCCATCGGGCAGTCTCATCGTCGTCCGCACGCGCACGAGCACACGGCGGTGCGCACACGTGTGCGTCTGGGAGCGGGTCCGCGCTCCCGCCTCGTCCGCCGCGTCAGGCCGCCGGCGCGCGCTGAGCACCGAGGTGGTCAGCGAAGAAGGCGTCGATGCGCCGCCAGGCGTCTGCGGCGGCGACCGGGTCGGGTCCGACGTGCAGCACCCGGCGCAGCAGGGGGCGCAGCGGCCTGGGTCCCACCTCGGCGTCGTTGAGGAAGCTGTGCCCGGCGCCGGGGTACTCGCGCACGTCGTGCTCGACGCCCAACCGGGTCAGCACCCCCTCCAGCTGGGCGGCGGTCCCCTTCAGCCCCGGGTCGTCCCCGCCGTAGCTGGCGACGACCGGGCACGCACCGGCGAGGGCCTGCTCGGGCTCACCCGGCAGGCGGGCGTAGTTGGCGGAGGCGGCGTCGAAGCCGCGCGGGGCGGTCATCAGGGCGAAACCACCGCCCATGCAGAAGCCCAGGACGCCGATCCGCCCCGTGCACCCCGCCATCCCCGCGAGGCGGGTGCGCGCCGCCTCCACGTCGACGAACGCCCGGCCCTGGCCCGCCGAGACCGCGCGCATCGTCGGCACCAGGCAGCGGCGGGCGCCGCCGGCGGTGAACAGGTCGGGCATGAGGGTCAGGTAGCCCGCCGAGGCCATCCGCACCACCTGCCGGCGCATGACCGCGTCCACCCCGAAGGCCTCGTGGACCATCACGACTCCTGGCCACGGGCCCGCTCCGGCGGGTGTGCCGAGCACCGCCCGCAGCTGCGGGGTGCCGCCGACCTCGGTGGCCAGCACGACGTCGGTGAGCGTGGGGCCGTGGGCGTCGTCCATGGTCGTCCTCCTGGCAGTGGCGCAGCGGGTGGTGGGGCAGCGGCGTGGACGGCGCCCACGAGACTGCCGTGCAACGTAGCGCGCACCCGCCCGGCGGGCACGGGGCCGCCTCGGGGCGGGCGCGGGGACCGGCCGCCACCGGACGGTCACCCCTGCCCCTCCTCCCAGCGGGCGCGCCGCTCGTCCGCGCTCTGCTCCCACCACGGGGTGCCGCGCTCGCCGAGCGCCGTCTTCGCCCGGTGCACCCGCGCCCGCGCGGCCTCCTCGGCGTCTCCGTCGTCGGCGCGCAGCGCGGCGCCGACGGCCCGGCGCGCGGCCATCAGCTCGTGGCGCAGCACCGAGGCCACCTCGTCGGGGATCTCGGGATCGGTGGCCCGCCACCGCCGGCCGTCGATGACGACGTACCGGCCGTCGCTGGTGCGCTCCACGGGTCATGGATACCCCCGACGCCGGGGCCGTGGGGGTCGATGCCCTGGTGGGTGACCCGCGACGCAGCTCCCGCTGGCCGGCGAGCGCACCGTGCTGGTGCCCGTGGGCGCCGCTCACGTGCCGGAGCTGCGGCGCTGCGAGCGCGACGGCTGGCACGACGGGCTGCTGACGGACCCTGCTCGCCGAGGGCCTCCCCGCAGCACGGGCCTGAGGGGGCGCCGACCTCAGGACGGCTGGACGACGCGGTGCTCGTCGACCCGCACCTCGCGCAGGAGCGCCGCCTGACCGGCGTCGGGCCCGGCGCCGCGGAAGGCCCGCAGGTCGGCGTCGGTGCGCCAGTGCTCGAAGACGTTGATGCGGTCGGCCTCGACCAGATCGGCCGACAGCGCGAAGTCCACGCAGCCCGGCGCCGCCCGGGCCTGCTCCACGACGCCGACGCACCCCCGCAGGTACTCCTCGCGGTCCGCGGGGTCGACGAACAGCGCTCCGGCGACGACGACGGGACCGTCGGGGTCGGGGGTCATGCCCACCTCCTGGGAGTCTCCACCAGCGTGCGGGGCGCCAGCGTGCCAGCTCAGCGCCCTCCGGGCGAGCTCCGCCACCCTCAGCCGCGCCCGAGGTAGGCCTGGCGCTCGGCGTCCATCGCGGCGAGCTCGCCGCGCAGCACCGGGTGCACCTCCAGGGACGGGTCGATGGCGACCACCGCGGCGGCCTCGGCGCGCGCGGTGGTGATCAGCGCCTCGTCGTGGGTCACGCGCAGCAGGCGCAGCGAGGAGCGGAACCCCGACTGCGAGGCCCCCAGCACGTCGCCCTCCTGCCGCGCCTCGAGGTCGGTGCGAGCGAGCGCGAAGCCGTCCGTGGTCGCCGCCACCGCCTCCAGCCGCGCCAGCGCCGGGCCGGGCTCGGCGCCCGTGACGAGCAGGCACGTGCCAGGGTGCCCCCCGCGCCCGATGCGACCCCGCAGCTGGTGCAGCTGGGAGATGCCGAAGCGGTCGGCGTCCATGACGACCATGACGGTGGCGTTGGGCACGTCGACGCCGACCTCGACCACGGTCGTCGCCACCAGCACCTGCACCCGGCCCGCCGCGAACGCGGTCATCACCGCGTCCTTGGCGTCGGCCGCCATCCGTCCGTGCAGCAGCTCCACGGACAGTCCCGCCATCGCCGGGTGGGTGCGCAGCTCGTCGACCAGGTCGACCGCCGACAGCGGCGGGCGCCGCTCACCCTCGCCGAGCGGTGGCGTGGGCACCAGGTCCGAGCCGCGGACGGCGACCATCGCCCACGCCGGGCCGTCGGGGTCACCCGCAGCACCCTCGGCGTCCTCGCCGATGCGCGGGGCGACGACGAAGGCCTGCCGCCCCGCCAGCACCTCCTGGCGCAGCCGCGACCACGCGCGGTCGAGCCAGTTCGACCGCGACTCGTGCACCACGTGCGTGGTGATGGGCGAGCGGCCGGCGGGCAGCTCGCGCAGCGTGGAGACCTCGAGGTCTCCGAAGACCGTCATGGCCACGGTGCGCGGGATCGGCGTGGCGGTCATGACCAGCACGTGCGGGGGCAGCCCCGACTTCGCGCGGAGCGCGTCGCGCTGCTCGACGCCGAACCGGTGCTGCTCGTCGATCACCGCCAGCCCGAGGTCGGCGAAGTCCACGGCGTCCTGGATGAGGGCGTGGGTGCCGACGACGATGCCCGCCGCGCCGCTGGCGATGTCCAGCAGCGCGCGCCGTCGGGCCGCCGCGGTCAGGGACCCGGTCAGCAGGGTCACCCGCGTGGCGCGCCCCGGAGCCCCGACCTGCCCGGCGCGCGCCAGGTCGCCGAGCGCGGCGGTCAGCGACCGGTGGTGCTGCACGGCGAGCACCTCCGTCGGCGACAGCAGCGCGGCCTGCGCCCCGGCGTCGACGACCTGCAGCATCGCGCGCAGCGCCACGAGGGTCTTCCCCGAGCCCACCTCCCCCTGCAGCAGTCGGTTCATCGGGTGGGTGCTGGACAGGTCCTTGCGCACCTGCTCGCCCACCTCGCGCTGCCCCTGGGTGAGGGTGAACGGCAGGGCGGCGTCGAAGGCCTCCGCGAGGCCACCGGAGCGCGGGGGGTACGCGGTGGCCGGCAGGTCCGCGAGGGCCGCGCGGCGGCGGGCGAGCTCGACCTGCAGCACGAACGCCTCCTCGAAGCGCAGGCGCCGCTTGGCCTGCGCGTGGTCGCTGGCCGCGGTCGGCTGGTGCAGCAGGTGCAGCGCGCGCGAGAGGGAGACCAGCCCGAGGCGCTGGCGCACCGAGAGGGGCAGCGGGTCGGGCACGTCGTCGGCGCCGAGGGTGCCCAGCGCTGTGGCCACCGACTTCGACAGGGTGAAGCTGGTGACCTTCTCGGTCGCCGGGTACACGGGGATGATCGCGTTGGCGCGGGCGAGGAGCTGCTCCTCGGTGAGGCCCTCGGGCACCTCCTCGACCTCGGGCTGGGCCAGCTGGGGGCGCCCGTTGTAGCCCCCCACCTTCCCCACGAACAGCGCCCTGGTGCCCGGGGCGAGCTGCTTCTCGCGCCACTCGGCCTGCCACCGCGTGGCGGCGAAGAACGCGACGTCCAGCTCGTGCTCGCCGTCGGTGACCACGGCGCTCACCAGGTGCCGCTTGCCGTCCTTCAGCACGCGCTTGCGGATGGTGCGCACCTCGGCGACCACGGTGACCGCCTCCCCCTCGGTGAGGCCCGACAGGGGGGTGAGCTCGGCGCGGGTCACGTACTTGCGCGGGTAGTGGCGCAGCAGGTCGCCCACGGTCACCAGCCCGAGGTGCTTCTCCAGGGCGGCGGCGGTGGGCGCACCCAGCTCACCCTTCAGGGGCCGGTCCAGCGGGGACATGACGCGCACCCTGCCACCGGCCACCGACGGTGGTCGCCGCCAGCACCCCGCACCTCGGGTAACCTGGCCGCTCACCGCGCCGCCCACGCCCGCGAGCAGGCGCCGAGCACGACCCGACCACCCCGAGAGACCTGGAGACACCTGTGGCTGCCACCTGCGACGTCTGCGGCAAGAAGCCGAGCTTCGGCCACAACGTGTCCCACTCGCACCGCAAGACCAACCGCCGGTGGGACCCGAACATCCAGCGCGTGCGCACCCTCAAGAACGGCGTGACGCCGATGAAGGTCAACGCCTGCACCTCGTGCCTGAAGGCCGGCAAGGTCGTCAAGGCCACCCGCTAGCCGCCTGGCAGGACCCGCCGCTCAGGCGAAGTGGTCGAACCCGCCGCCACCGAGGTCGGCGGGATCGCCGTCCCCGGTGTGGGTGATCGCCGGCCACCCCACCCGCACCGGCAGGACGCTGCCGATGCGCCGGAACCCCGCAGGCAGCTCGACATCGGGTGGGAACGTCGCCAGCATCCCGTGGTCCTCGCCGCCGCTCACCTGCCACCTCAGCTGGCGCGCGTCACCGAACCAGTCGGTCGCGGTGCCGAGGGCCGTCCCCGCCGCGTGCAGCACCGCGTCCACGTCATCGGTGAAGTCCTCCACGTGAAGGTCCACGTGCACGCCCGACGCCGCAGCGATCCGCCCGACGTCGCGCACCAGACCGTCGCTGACGTCGAGCATGGCCGTCGCACCCGCCACCGCCGCCACCACCCCCGCCGCCAGCGGTGGCCGAGGCCGCAGGTGCGCCGCGACCGCCGCGGGCACGGCGTCCCGCAGACCGGCGAGCAGCAGGTCGAGCCCGGCGGCGGAGTGCCCGAGCACCCCGGCGTGGGCGAGCACGTCGCCCGGCCTCGCCCCGCTGCGCAGCACCGGCGCCCGCCCGCCGAGGTCGCCCAGCGCCGTCACCGCCACCACGACGGCGTCACCGGAGGACAGGTCGCCCCCGACCAGGCCGGCTCCGGTGCCGGCGCAGCAGGTCGCGATCCCGGTGACCAGGCCCTCCAGCCACGCGACGTCGAGCTCCGGCGGGGCGGCGACCGAGACCAGCAGCCCGGTGGGCACCGCGCCCATCGCCGCCACGTCGGCGAGGTTCTGCGCTGCGGCCTTCCACCCGACGTCCTCACCGGTGGACCAGTCGAGGCGGAAGTCCCTGCCCTGCACCAGCACGTCCGCGGTCGCCACGACGCGGCCGTCGGGCGCGGCCACCACGGCGGCGTCGTCCCCGGGGCCCAGCAGCGTCGCCGGCCCCACGGGGGCCAGGGGCAGGATGCGCGCCAGGACACCGGCCTCCCCCAGCGAGGAGAGCGGGCGCGGTGCGCGGTCGCTGTCCCCTGACGCCGCCGCACCGAGCACCCGCGGACGCTACCGTCTGCGGGGTCCGCGACACCGCGGCACGAGGTGGCCGGGAGGACCGGCGGTGCAGGAGGACCGGCGGTGATCGAGGCCTACGTGCTCGCCCAGACCGAGATCGGCCGCGCCGCCGCCGTCGCCGAGGCGGTCACGACCCTGCCGGGCGTGGTCGTCGCCCACGGCGTCACCGGCCCCTACGACGTGGTCGTCACCGTGCGCGTGGCGACGATGGACGACCTGGGCGCCCTGATCAGCACCGACATCGCCGGGGTGCCGGGCATCACCCGCACCCTCACCTGCACCGTCACGGCCCCGTGAGGGCGGCCGCACGGCTCGTGGGCACGGCGTGCCTCACCGCGTGCCTGGGCACCGGGCTGGTGCTGACGGCGTGCAGCAGCGCCGTGAGCGTGGCGCCGGCCCCCGACGCGGCCGACCCGGTGTGCGCGCGGGTGATGGCCGCGGCGCCCGAGGAGGTGGCAGGGGGCGCCCGCCGCGAGACCACCGCGCAGTCCGCCCTCGCCTGGGGCGATCCCGCGGTGGTGCTGCGCTGCGGGGTCGCGTCGCCTGGCCCCTCCGCGGACTGCCTGGGCGTGGAGACCGACGGCGCGGTCGTGGACTGGATCAGGACCACCGGCAGCGACGCCACGACCTTCACCGCGTACGGCCGCGACCCCTCCATCGAGGTCGCGGTGCCCGCGGAGCTCGCGGCGGACCCCGCGCAGCCGCTGGTGGTGCTGAACGCCGTCGCCCCCGCCGCCGAGGTCGTGCCGGCGACGCAGCAGTGCAGCTGAGGGGTCAGCGCAGGCCCACCGGGCGGGCGAGCGCCAGGGCCAGCAGCCGGTCGAGCAGCGCCGGGTAGTCCACGCCGGTGGCAGCCCACATCCGCGGGTACATCGAGGTGCGCGTGAAGCCGGGCATCGTGTTGATCTCGTTGACGACGACGCCGCCGTCGGCGGTGACGAAGACGTCGACGCGCGCCAGCCCCTCGCAGCCCAGCGCCTCGAACGTGGCGAGCGCCAGCTCGCGCACCCGCTGCGCCGCACCGGCGGGCAGCTCCGCGGGGCAGATCAGCTCAGCGGCCCCGGCATCGAGGTACTTGGCGTCGAAGTCGTAGAAGTCACGACCAGCACCCACCACCACCTCGCCGGGCACCGACGCCGAGGCGCCGCCGCCGAGGTCGGCCAGCACCCCGCACTCGACCTCGCGGGCCCCGACCACCGCGGCCTCGACGACCACGCGGGGGTCGTGCTCGCGGGCGGCCTCCACCGCCTGCACCAGGTCCGCCGGACCGGTGACCCGCGTGATGCCCAGGCTCGAGCCCCCGCGGGAGGGCTTGACGAACACCGGCCACCCGAGCGCGGCGACCCGCTCGGCCACCACCGCGCGCTGGTGCTCCCACGCGCGGGGGGTCACCAGCACCCACGGCACCACGGGGATCCCCGCGCCGGCGAGCACGGTCTTCATCAGGTGCTTGTCCATCCCCACCGCCGAGGCCGCCACCCCCGACCCGGCGTAGCGCACGTCACCGAGCTCCAGCAACCCCTGCAGGGACCCGTCCTCGCCGTAGGGCCCGTGCAGCAGGGGCAGGACGACGTCGACCGCGCCGAGCACCGAGGGCACCTCCCCCGGCCTGAGCACCCGCAGGTCGCGGTCGTCGGTGGAGGTCGGCACGAGGACCGCCGGACCCTCGCCGGCGCCCACCTCCGGCAGGGCGCCGTCCGTGATCGCCCACCGGGACGGGTCGTCGGCGGCCAGGACCCACGCCCCGGTGCGGGTGATGCCGATGGGCACCACGTCCCACCGCTCCCGGTCCAGGGCTGCCAGCACCCCCGCCGCCGTGGCACAGCTGATGGCGTGCTCCCCCGAGCGCCCGCCGAAGACGACGGCCACCCGCGGGCGGGCGGAAGGGGTGGGGGGGACGTCGGGCACATCAGACACGCAGTGACGCTAGCGCCCGGACCACCACCGGTGCGCCCACTCGGCTGCGCCGGCACAGGGGGGGCATTACGGTCAGTGGCGGCTCATCGAGAGCCAGCGCTCGACCGGGCGGATCACGATCGAGGAGGCCCTGTGAAGGTGCTCGTCACCGGCGGTGCCGGGTTCATCGGCGCGAACTTCGTGCGCTGGGTGCGCCGAGAACGACGCGACGTCGACCTCGTCGTCCTCGACAAGCTCACCTACGCCGGCCACCTCACCAGCCTCGCCGACGTCCGCGACGACGTGGAGGTGGTGCACGGCGACGTCGCAGACGCGGCCCTGGTCGACCGGCTCGTCACCGGGGTCGACGTGGTCGTGCACTTCGCCGCCGAGTCGCACAACGACAACAGCCTCACCGACCCCGGCCCGTTCGTGACCACCAACGTCATCGGCACCTTCGTGCTCCTGGAGGCGGTGCGCCGCCACGCCGTGCGCCTGCACCACATCAGCACCGACGAGGTCTTCGGCGACCTGGAGCTCGACGACCCGCAGCGCTTCACCGAGTCCACCCGCTACGACCCCTCGAGCCCCTACTCCGCCACGAAGGCGAGCAGCGACATGCTCGTGCGGGCGTGGGCGCGCAGCTTCGGGGTGGCGGCGACGATCTCCAACTGCAGCAACAACTACGGCCCGTACCAGCACGTGGAGAAGTTCATCCCCCGCCAGGTCACCAACCTCATCGACGGGGGGCGCCCGAAGCTGTACGGCACCGGCGCGAACGTGCGCGACTGGATCCACGTCGAGGACCACGTCGCCGCCGTGTGGGCGGTCGTCGAGCGGGGGCGCCCGGGCGAGACGTACATGATCGGCGCCGACGGTGAGCAGTCCAACCGCGACGTCGTCGAGGCGCTGCTGGAGGTCTTCGGGCACCCCCGCGACGCCTACGACCTGGTGCCCGACCGGCCGGGGCACGACCTGCGCTACGCCATCGACGCCACCAAGGTGCGCCGCGAGCTGGGCTGGGCCCCGCGCTACCGCTCGTTCCGCGAGGGCCTGGAGGCCACCGCCGCGTGGTACCGCGAGCACGAGGACTGGTGGCGGCCCCTGAAGGCCGCCACCGAGGCCCGCTACGCCGAGCTGGGCCGGTGAAGGTCACCGAGGCCGTCATCCCGGGCCTGCTGCACGTCGAGCTCGACGTGCACGGCGACGAGCGCGGGTGGTTCAAGGAGAGCTACCAGCGCGCGAAGCTCGAGGCCGCCGGCGTGCCGGCCCTGGAGGTGGTGCAGAACAACGTCTCCTACAACGCCGAGGTCGGCGTCACCCGCGGGGTGCACGCCGAGCCGTGGGACAAGTACGTCTCCCCCGCCGCCGGGCGGGTCTTCACCGCCATCGCGGACCTGCGCGAGGGTGCCACCTACGGGCGGGTGGAGACCTTCGAGCTGGGGCCGGGGCAGGCGCTGCACGTGCCCCGCGGCTGCGGGAACTCCTTCTGCACCCTCGAGCCGCACACCGTCTACAACTACCTGGTCAACGAGCACTGGTCGCCCGATGCGCAGTACGTGCTGGTGAACCTCTTCGACGAGGACCTGGCGATCGACTGGCCCCTGCCGCGCGAGGCGATGACCGTCAGCGCCAAGGACGCCGCCCACCCGCGCCTGGCCGACGTCCGACCCTTCAGGTCATGACCTTCCTCGTCACCGGCGGCGACGGCCAGCTCGGCCGGGCCCTGGGCGCCCTGCTGCCCGACGCGGTCCTCCTCGACCGGGGGGACCTGGACATCACCGACCGCGCGGCGCTCGCGGCGCGCGACTGGTCCGGGACGACCGCGATCGTCAACGCCGCGGCGTGGACGGCGGTGGACGCCGCCGAGCGCGACGACGACCTGCTGGCCGCGTGGGACGTCAACGTCACCGGTGTCGCGAACCTCGCCGCCCACGCCCGCCGCCTGGACGTCCCGCTCGTCCACGTCAGCAGCGACTACGTGCTGCGCGGGGACCACACCGGCGAGGCCGGGGTCGACGCACCGGTGGACCCGCTCGGGGCGTACGGGACCGGCAAGGCCGCCTCCGAGCTCGCGG
Organism: uncultured Quadrisphaera sp.; assembly: GCA_964242735.1. Classification (GTDB taxonomy): domain Bacteria; phylum Actinomycetota; class Actinomycetes; order Actinomycetales; family Quadrisphaeraceae; genus CADCUY01. Next base: position 235,117 of record CAXTAK010000002.1, read on the forward strand.
CGCGCCTGGCCCCGCGCCACTACGTGGTGCGCACCTCGTGGGTCTTCGGGGACGGACCCAACTTCGTGCGCACCATGCGCCGCCTCGCCGCCGAGCGCGACGAGGTGCGCGTCGTCGACGACCAGCACGGCCGGCCCACCTCCGCCACCGACCTCGCCGCCGCCATCGCGGGCCTAGTCGAGCGATCCGCGCCGAGCGGGGTCTACCACGCCACCGGCAGCGGCGACGTGGTCAGCTGGGCGGGCTTCGCCGCGCAGGTCCTGGCCGGGTCGGCGTGCGCGGTGGTGCCGGTGACCAGCGCTGAGCACGCCGCCACCGCGGCCGTCGCCCCCGCACCCCGGCCGGTGAACTCCACCCTGTCGCTGGCCGCCCTGGCGGCGGTGGGCATCGAGATGCGCGACTGGCGCACGGCGCTCGCCGAGCACCTGGAGGAGGGCGCGTGAAGGGCATCGTGCTGGCGGGCGGGACGGGCACGCGCCTGTACCCGATCACCCAGGGGGTCAGCAAGCAGCTGCTGCCGGTGTACGACAAACCGATGATCTACTACCCGCTGTCGACGCTGATGCTGGCCGGCATCCGCGAGATCCTCATCATCACCACCCCCCACGAGCAGGACCAGTTCGTGAGGCTGCTCGGCGACGGGTCGCAGTACGGGTGCGCGTTCTCCTACGCGGTGCAGCCGGCGCCGAACGGCCTCGCGGAGGCGTTCCTGCTCGGCCGCGACTTCGTCGGCGGCGACAAGGTGGCCCTGGTGCTGGGGGACAACATCTTCTACGGGCCCGGTTTCGGGACGCAGCTGGAGGGGTTCTCCGACGTGGACGGCGGCGCGATCTTCGCCTACCACGTCGCCGACCCGCAGCGCTACGGCGTCGTGGAGTTCGACGCCGCGCGCCGCGCGGTCTCCCTGGAGGAGAAGCCCGCGCGCCCCCGCAGCAACTACGCCGTCGTCGGCCTCTACTTCTACGACAACGACGTCCTGGACATCGCCGCCTCCATCACCCCCAGCGCCCGCGGGGAGCTGGAGATCACGGCGGTCAACAGCGCCTACCTCGCCGAGGGCCGCCTGCAGGTCGCGGTGATGGCCCGCGGGACGGCGTGGCTCGACACCGGCACCTTCTCCTCCCTGCAGCAGGCGGGGCAGTACGTGCAGGTCGTCGAGGAGCGCCAGGGCCTCAAGATCGGGTGCCTGGAGGAGGTGGCCTGGCGGGAGGGCTTCATCGACGACACCGCGCTCGCCGCGCTCGCCGCACCCCTGGCGAAGTCGGGGTACGGGGAGTACCTCTCGGCGCTGCTGGAGCGCCCCTGAGCGCTGCCTACGCTCACCGCCCATGAGCGCAGCACAGCCACGCTGGTCGGCCAGCACCCGGGCCGTCGTCGCCGGCCGGCCCCTGCGCGAGCCCGACGCGGACGTGAGCCCCCCGATCTCCCTGACCTCGACCTACGTGGCCTCGACCGAGGCCGGGGCGCGCGGGTACGCCCGGTCGGGCAACCGCACCTGGGAGGCACTGGAGGACGCGGTGGGGCAGCTGGAGGGCGGGTCCGCGCTCGCCTTCGCGTCGGGGATGGCGGGGATCTCCGCGGCACTGGAGCTGACCGCCCCGGGGGCCGTGGTGGTGGTGCCCGACGGGGCGTACAGCAACACCCTCGCCCTGCTCGGGGAGCTCGCGGGCACCGGGCGGGTCACCGTGCGCACCGTGCCGGTCGCCGACACCCCCGCGGTGCTCGCCGTCCTCGACGAGGCGGCCGGTGCCGGTGGGGGTGCGTCCGGCGGGGGGCTGCTGTGGGTGGAGTCCCCCACCAACCCCCTGCTGGACGTCGCCGAGGTGGCCGTCCTGTGCGCGGCCGCGCGCGAGCGCGGGATGCTCAGCGTCGTCGACAACACCTTCGCCACCCCCCTGCTGCAGCGCCCCCTGGAGCTCGGCGCCGACGTCGTGGTGCACTCGGTGACCAAGTACCTCGCCGGTCACTCCGACGTCCTGCTCGGGGCGGTGGTCACCCGCGACGACGCCCTGCGCCGGGCCCTGGTGCGCCAGCGGACCCTGCGCGGGGGCGTCCCCGGGCCCTTCGAGGCGTGGCTGGCGCTGCGGGGGATGCGCACCCTGGCCCTGCGCCTGGAGCGCTCCCAGGCGAGCGCCGCGGTGCTGGCCCGGCGCCTGAGCACCCACCCCGCCGTGGAGCGGGTGCGCTACCCGGGACTGCCCGACGACCCGTGGCACGCGCGCGCCGCGGCGCAGATGGACGGCTTCGGGGCCATCGTCTCCATCGAGGTCCGCGGTGGGGCGGCGGCGGCGGACCGCGTGCAGGCCGGTACCGCGCTGTGGGTGCCGGCGACGAGCCTGGGCGGGGTGGAGTCCCTGCTGGAGCGGCGCCGGCGCCAGCCGGCGGAACCCGTCACCGTCCCGGAGTCGCTGGTGCGGCTGTCGGTGGGCGTGGAGGACGTCGAGGACCTGTGGGCCGACCTGGAGGAGGCTCTGGACGGCGCGCTGCCCCCCGCGGGGTGATGCGCCCGCTCAGCCGCCGACGTGGATGGCGGGCCGGCGGGCGGGGTCCGGCTCGGACCGGCGCAGGATCTCGCGGACGAGGGGGGCGGTGTCGCCCTGCCCGAGCAGCAGGTACCGCACCACCTGCACCAGGGGGCCCCCCTCGGACCACTCGAACTGCGCGTGCGGGCGCACCCCGGTGGCGTCGCGCAGCGCCAGGAGCACGGCAGCGATCGCGTTGGGTGCGGCGGGGCTCTGCACCCGCAGCACCCGGTAGCCCTCGACGTCGACCCCGCGCACCTCGAGCACCCCGCTGAAGGCGGAGGGGTCGACCACGTCGATCTCCAGGAACAGGACGTCGGCGGTGGCGGGCACGGGGTTCATGCCCCGCTGCGCGTCCTCCTTCTGGGCGTACTCGGCACCGTCCCCGGCCTGGCGCTTGTTCGCGATCACGGTCAGGGCACCGTCGACGGCGAGGGAGTCGGCGACGAAGGTGCGCGCCGCGTCGTCGAAGTCGATGCGCTCGGCACGCAGCTCGGTGGTGCGCGCGACCCGCGAGACCAGGGACACCGCGATGATCCCGGCGATGAACATCGCGGAGATGGCGATGCCGTCGGGCATCTCGATCACGTTCTCCACCAGGGCGTACCCGAGGACCAGGGTCAGCACGGCGAAGGCCGGCGCCGCGCGCCGCTGGCGGTGTCGCGCCGCCGAGAGGGTCACGGCCAGGGCACCGGAGACCATCATGGCCAGGATGCCGGTGGCGTAGGCCCCGGCCTGGGCGTTGACGTCGGCCCGGAAGGCCACGGTGATGAGGATGCTGACGGCGGTGTACACCAGCACCACCGGGCGCACGGCGGTCGCCCACTGCGGCGCCATCCCGTACGCGGGGAGGTAGCGCGGCACGATGTTGACTAACCCTGCCATCGCCGATGCCCCGGCGAACCACAGGATGAGGATGCTGCTGATGTCGTAGACGGTGCCGAACCCCTCCCCGAGCAGCTCGTGCGCCAGGTACGCCATGGCCCGTCCGCTGGCCTCACCGCCCTCCCGGAAGGCCTCCGCGGGGATCAGCACGGTGGTGGTGAAGCTGGTCGCCACCAGGTACGCGCTCATGATCAGCGCCGCGGTGGTCAGCAGCTTGCGGGTGTTGCGCACCCGGTCGGCGAGGTGCTCGGCCGCCGAGCGCCCCCGCGCGGCGACCAGCGGCATCATCGACACCCCGGTCTCGAAGCCGGACAGGCCCAGGACCAGCAGCGGGAAGGCGAGCAGCGCCGGGCCGAGGACGCCGCCGAGGCCGCCGCCGCGCGAGGTCAGGGCGTCGGCCCACCCCGCCAGGGCCTCGGGCGCGGCCACCACCTCGGCGACGCCCGCCGCCACGACGACGGCGTTGAGCACCAGGAAGACGATCACCAGGGGGATCGCGACGACGACGGCCTCGGTGAAGCCCAGCAGGAAGACCCCGCCGAGCACCAGCAGCAGCACCACCGTCACCCCCACCGCGCGACCCTCCAGGAAGCCGGGCAGGTAGGGGTTCTCCAACAGGTGCACGGTCGCGTCCGCCGAGGACAGGGTGATCGTGATGATCCACGACGTGGCCACGAACCCCAGCAGCACCAGGACGAAGACCTTGCCCCGCCAGAAGGGCAGGAGGCGCTCCAGCATCGCCACCGACCCCTGGCCGTGCGGGCTCTCCTGAGCCACGCGCCGGTACATCGGCAGCACCCCGAAGAGGGTGAGGGCCACGATGAGCAGGGTGGCCAGGGGTGACAGGGCCCCCGCGGCGAGCGCCGCGATGCCGGGCAGGTACGACAGGGTGGAGAAGTAGTCGACCCCGGTCAGGCACATCACCTTCCACCACGCCTGCGTCTCGTGGCCCTCCTGGCTCGCCGGGCCCTGGGGCTGCACGCGGTGGGCCAGCAGCCAGCGGCCCAGGGCCGTGCCCGGTTCGTGATCGGGCAGGGGGCTGGGCACGCTGGGCGGGACGAGGTCCCCCGCGGTGGTGGTCACCGCTCTACTGTCCCTGGCCGGTCCCCGACCGGCGACCGCCGGTGCCGGCGCCCGCCGGTGCCGGCGCCCGCGTCGGCGGGCAGCACCTGGGGACCGGCCTCGGACGGGCGGGGGCGTTCCTCGGGGTGGGCGCGCACCGCCAGGAGCGCCACGTCGTCCTCGACGCCCTCGGGCATCGCCGCCAGCAGGGCGTCGCAGAAGTCCTCCAGCGGGAGCGCGGCGCACCGCTGCGCGATCCGCAGCAGCCAGGCGAGGCCGTCGTCGAGGGAGTCCCTGCGCCGCTCGACGAGGCCGTCGGTGTACAGCAGCAGCGTCGAGCCGGGCGCCAGCACCCGGGCGTGGTCGTGGCGCGCGGTCGCGGGGACGAGCCCGAGCAGCAGGTCCGGCTCGGTGCGCAGCAGCTCCGCGCTCCCGTCCGGGTCGAGGAGCAGGGGTGGGAGGTGACCGGCGTTGGACCAGCGCAGCCGGCGCAGCCCCTGGGCGCTCATCGCGGGGTCCTGCTCCACCCGCGCCACCACGCACGTGGCCAGCACTCCCACGCCCAGGCCGCGCAGGGCCTGGTCGAGCTCGGAGAGCACCCGGGCCGGGGGCTCACCGCTCGCGTACCCGATGCCGCGCAGGAGGTTGCGCAACTGCCCCATCGCCGCCGCGGCATCGCGGTCGTGACCGGTGACGTCCCCGATCACCAGCGAGGTGGCACCGTCGCGAGTGACGTACGCGTCGTACCAGTCCCCACCGACCTGCGCGTCCTGCCCCGCCGGCTGGTAGCGCACCGCGAGCTGCAGGTGGTCCGGCTGGGGCGGCGCGGTCAGCATGGAGCGCTGCAGGGCCTCGGACATGCCGCGCACGGACGAGGCCCTCGCCCGCTCCGCGTCGCGGACGAGGATGCGCTCGAGGGCCTGGGCGCACTGCGTGGCGAAGGCCTCGAGGAGGTCGACCTCGTCGGCGGGGAAGGCCCGAGGGCTGCGCCACCCCATCGTCAGCGACCCCACCGACCGCGCGCCGACCCTCAGCGGCAGGCTCGCCCAGGCCTGTGCACCGATCTCGGTGGCGGCGGCGGCCAGCAGGGGCGACCACGCGCGTGACGCCGCCTCGTCGGGCAGCAGCAGGCGGGTGCCGGTGGCGGCGGCCGAGCACGCGGGCAGGCGGGTGTCGAGGGGGACGCGGGCGCCGTCGTGCTGCACGGAGTCGCCGAAGCCGGTGCTCACGGTCAGCTCGAGCAGCGCCGGGTCGTCGAGGGCGTGGACGGCCACGGCGGCCCCGTCGCACTCCAGCACCGACACGCCCCGGTCGGTGACCACCGCGACGAGGTCGGCGACGGTCTCCGCGGCGACCAGGGCCAGCGCGACGTCGGCCAGCCCCGCCAGGCGCCGGGCGGTGACCTGCAGGGCGGCGGTGGCGCTCGCCGCTTCCTGCGAGCGGGCGTCCAGGTCGACCTCCAGGGTGCGGGCCCTGGCCCGCAGCTGCTGGCCCACCCGCTCCCGGTCGGTGGCGGCGCGGTCCGCGAGGACGGTGGCGGTGACGTCCTCGACGGCGGCGACCACCGCCACGACCGCGCCGTCCGCGCCGAGCACGGGGTGGGTGACCAGGCGCCACCACCGCTCGCCGCTGCCTCCCGCGCCGTCCGCGGCGGGGCCGCCGACGGCGCGGTCACCACGGACCAGGGGTGGGGCGTCCGGCGCGCCGGTGGCCAGGACGGTCCGCGCTGACGCCTCGACCGGGCTGTCCCGCGCCGCCTCGACGACGGCCCCGAGGACGGTGCCGACGACCGTGCCGGCGCGGGCGCGGGCGCCGGTGCCGGCGCCGGCCTGGGCGACCGCTCGCTCGTGCAGCGGCTCGCGCTCGGTGCCGGTGGCGGTGAAGTAGGCGTCGGTCGCGTCGATGACGACCAGGTCCGCGTCGAGGAGCACCGCCGCCGCGGGCACGGCCCGGAAAGCGCGCCAACCGTCCACCCCGCGCCGGTCCGCGCCGTTCCGCTCCACGCCGTTCCGCTCCACTCAGAGCCCCTCGGGGCGCACGGGCTGGGAGAGCAGGTGCTCAGCGGCCAGGCGGGGGTGCATGCCCCCGTGCAGCACCGCGGTCACCTGCTCCACGACGGCCATCGGCACCCCCAGGCCGGCGGCGAGCTCCGAGACCGACGTCGAGGTCGCGACCGCCTCGGCGGTGCCGCCGAGGCGGTCCAGGACCTCGCTCAGGCTGCGGCCCTGCGCCAGGCCGTACCCGAGGCGGTGGTTGCGCGAGAGGTGGCTGGAGCAGGTGGCGAAGGCGTCACCGGCTCCGGCGAGCCCGGCGACCGTGGCCGCCGAACCGCCCAGGGCCACCACCAGGCGGGAGGTCTCCAGCAGCCCCCGCGCCACGACGGAGGCCTTGGCGTTGTCGCCCAGGCCCAGGCCCTCGGCGAGGCCCACCGCCACGGCGAGGAGGTTCTTCACCGCCCCGGAGATCTCCACGCCGAGCACGTCGGCGCTGGTGAAGGGGCGGAAGTACCCGGTCGAGCACGCGGTGGCGACACCCTCCGCGACCGCCGGGTCGTCCGCGGCCACCACCGTCGCGCACGGGCGGCGCTCGGCGATCTCGCGGGCGAGGTTCGGGCCGGAGACCACGGCGAGCGGCCGGCCGGGCAGCAGCTCGGCGGCGACCTGGGAGACCCGCAGGTGCGTACCGGCCTCCAGGCCCTTCAGCAGGCTCACCAGGGTGGCACCCGGGGCGACGGCGTGCCCGTGCGCGAGCAGGGTCGAGCGCAGCTGCTGCACGGGCACCGCGAGGACGACCACCGCGGCCCCGGTCAGCGCCGCGGCCGCGTCGGAGGTGGCGGTGACCGAGGCGTGCAGGCGCACGCCCGGCAGGTACGCGGACCGCCGCTCGACGGTGATCTCCCGCGCGGCCTCCTCGCGGCGGGCCCAGAGCACCACCTCGGGGGCGCCGGCGTCGGCCAGGACCTGCGCGAACGTCGTCCCCCAGCTACCCGCGCCCAGGACGGCGACGCGCCCGTGCCGCGCGAGCTGGTCGCTCACGGCAGCACCGGGCTCACGGCACCACCGGGACCCGGGCGCCGGTGCGCGGGTCCCAGCGTCCGGGGGCGCGCTGGCCGCGCAGCTGCTCGAGCAGTGCGACGACGGCGCCGACGATGGCGTCGGTGGCCTCGGTGAGGGCCTGGACGTCCAAGGCACGGCCCTGCCAGCGGGCGAGGTCGACGGGCTCCCCGACGACCAGGCGCAGGCGGGGACGGGGCCACAGCTGCGGGCGGCCCCCGCGGGGCAGCAGCAGGTGGGCGCCCCACTGCACGACCGGCACGACCGGGCAGCCGGTGGCCAGGGCGATGCGCGCGGTGCCCGTCTTGCCCACCATCGGCCACAGCTCGGGGTCCTTGGTGAGCGTGGCGTCGGGGTACATCACCACGCACCCGCCGTCGCGAACCCTCTGCTCCCCAGCGGCCAGCGCGAGCCGCGCGTCGGCGGTGCCGCGCAGCACCGGCACCTGACCGAGGTGGGTCATCAGCGGACCCACCACCGGGAGGTCGAACAGGGACGCCTTGGCGAGGAAGCCCGGCTCGACGCCGGAGGCGATGAGGAAGTCGCCGAGCGTCAGGGGGTCGATGGCCGAGACGTGGTTGGCGGCGACGAGGAAGCCCCCGGTCCGGGGGAGGCGGTCGGCGCCGGTCCACGCACGGCGGCCCAGGACGCGCAGCGCAGCCCGGACCGGGAAGGTCGGGACGAGGAAGCGCAGACGGACACCCCGACCCACCACGAGCTGGACGTTACCGGCAGGCGCGGTCACGGCAGGCGGATCACGGCCGGGGCGGTCCCGGCTGGCAGGATGCCGACCGGCAGCCCCACGACCGGCAGCCCCGCGACCGCGCGGGATGCGTGCTCCCCCCGCCTGGCACGATCCCGTGGTGCCCCCGCTGCCCGCCCCGCGGCGCCGACCCGGCGGGTGGGGGGTCGTGCTGCCCTACAAGGGGGGTGCGGAGGCGAAGAGCCGGTTGCGGTCCCCGGCCCTGGCCGAGCCCCCCCTGCCCGACCCCGCGCTGGGCGACCCGGTCCTGGGCGACC
>CAXTAK010000002.1:243758-376048 GCA_964242735.1 uncultured Quadrisphaera sp.
CTGGGCGACCCGGTCCTGGGCGACCTGCCGCTGGCCATGGCGCTGGACTGCCTCCGGGCCGTGCTGGCCTGCCCGCTGGTGGCCGACGTCGTGGTGGTCAGCGGTGACCCGCTGGCGCGGTCGGCTGCGGCGAGGGCCGGGGCGCGAGCCGTGCCCGACCCCGGCGGCGGGTTGGACGCCGCGGTGGCCACGGGGCTGGGGGCGCTGGCGGAGCCGGGGGCGCTGGCGGTGGTGGCGCACCGCGCCGTGCTGCTCGCGGACCTGCCCTGCCTGCGCGACGGCGACCTGCGGGCCGCCCTGGTGCGGGCGGGACGCCACACCAGCGCGCTGGTGCCCGACGCGGACGGCACCGGGACGGTGCTGCTGACCGGCCCCGGGGGCCCCTGGGCCCCGACCCGCTTCGGGCCGGGCTCGGCGCTGGCGCACGAGCGCGGCGGCGCGGTGCGCCTGGCGCTGGACCTGCCCCGCCTGCGCCGCGACGTCGACACCCCGGCCGACCTGCGCGACGCGGTCGCCCTCGGCGTCGGGCCTCGGACGGCCGCGGTGCTGGGCCTCCGCCGACCCGACGACCAGCGACCCGGCGTCCAGCGGCCCGATGACGAGCCGGTGGGCCTCAGGCGACCGCCCGAGCCTCGCGGCTGACCCGGGCGCCGAGCCCCTCGAGCTTGGCGAAGAAGTCCTCGTAGCCCCGGTCGATCAGCTCCACGCCGTGGACGGTGGAGGTGCCCTCCGCGGCCAGCGCGGCGATGAGGTGGCTGAAGCCCCCGCGCAGGTCGGGCACCTCGATCTCCGCGGCGCGCAGCGGCGTCGGGCCGGAGACCACCGCGGAGTGCCGGAAGTCCATGGCTCCGAAGCGGCACGGGGTCGAGCCCAGGCACTCCCGGTAGGTCTGGATCGTCGCGCCCATGCGGCGCAGCGCGTCGGTGAAGCCCAGCCGGTTCTCGTACACCGTCTCGTGGACGATCGACAGGCCCTGCGCCTGGGTCAGGGCGACCACCAGCGGCTGCTGCCAGTCGGTCATGAACCCGGGGTGGACGTCGGTCTCCAGGGCGATGGAGCGCAGCGGGGCACCGGGGTGGAAGAAGCGGATGCCCTCGTCGTCGATGTCGAAGGCGCCGCCGATCTTCCGGTACGTGTTGAGGAACGTCATCATGTCGGCCTGGCGGGCGCCGCGCACGTACACGTCGCCCCCGGTGGCCAGGGCCGCGCTGGCCCACGAGGCGGCCTCGATGCGGTCGGGCACCGCGCGGTGGTCGTACCCGGTGAGGGACTCCACCCCCTCGATGCGGATCACCCGGTCGGTGTCGACGCTGATGATCGCGCCCATCTTCTGCAGCACGGCGATGAGGTCGAGGATCTCGGGCTCCACCGCGGCGTTGCGCAGCTCGGTGACGCCCTCGGCGCGCACCGCGGTCAGCAGCACCTGCTCGGTGGTGCCCACGCTGGGGTAGGGCAGCGACAGCTTGGTGCCGCGCAGGCGACGGGGGGCGGTCAGAGAGATGCCGCCGGGCAGCTTCTCGACGACGGCGCCGAACTGGCGCAGGACGTCGAGGTGGTAGTTGATCGGCCGGTCGCCGATGCGGCACCCGCCGAGGTCGGGGATGAACGCTGTGCCCAGGCGGTGCACCAGCGGGCCGCAGAACAGGATGGGGATCCGGGAGCTGCCGGCGTGGGCGTCGATGTCGGCGACGCGGGCCAGCTCGACGTCCGCGGGGTCCATGCTCAGCTGGCCGGGCCCGGTCTCGGTGACGCGCACCCCGTGCAGCTCGAGCAGGCCGCGCACGATCGCGACGTCGCTGATGCCCGGGACGTCGCGCAGGGTCGAGGTCGTCTCCCCGAGCAGGGCGGCGACCATCGCCTTGGAGACGAAGTTCTTCGCGCCGCGCACGTGGACGCTGCCGCGCAGCGGTGACCCGCCGGTGATGTGGATGGTGGTCATGGGGCTCCTCGGCCAGGGGGAAGCAGCACGGCGGGAGGGCAAGTGTGCACCCCGGAGCTGCGAGCAGCGGCTGGACCGGCGCCGCGCGGCCGTGGCACCACCGGTGGTCCCGCGAGGCCTCGGGCACGTGGTCCCGATCACCGGGGAGCCGGACTCCGCCGACCTCAGCGCCCGCCTGGAGCACCGCCTGGCGCGGCTCGACGCGGTGGGGGTGGAGTACCGCCGCGCCGACGGGCCCCGCCCGTGGCAGCGCCGCCCGGCGCGCCTGGCCGGCCCAGCACGCGCGAGGAGCGGGCGGCGCACGTCGCGGAGCTGGTGGCGGGCGTCGCCGGGCGGTGAGCCGGGGTCTGCCGCGGTCAGGACGAGGCGGCGCCGGCGCGGGTGATCGCGTCGACCTCGTCGGCCGACAGCTCGATGGTCGTGGCGGCCAGCAGGTCGGTCAGCTGTCGGGTGGAGCGGGCCGAGGCGATCGGCACGGTCCCGGCCGAGCGCAGCCACGCCAGCGCCACCGGGGCGACCGCGACCCCGCGGTCGCCGGCCACGGCGGTCACCGCGTCCAGCACCGCCCAAGCGCTCTCGCTCATCCGCTCGCGCACGCCGTCGGCCCTGGGGCTGTCCGGGGCGGCCCCGTCGCGGGTGTACGCGCCGGTGAGGAACCCGGAGGCGAGGGTGGAGTACGGCAGCTGCAGCATCCCGGCGCGGTCGGCGGCGGCGGCGACCGCGGGGTCGGTGGGGACTATCGCGCTGCCCTCGTTCTGCACCGCCACCGGCGCGGCGATCCCGGCCTCGCGGGCGGCGGCGACCGCGGCGTCGATGCGCTCCGCCGACCAGTTGCTCACCGCCCACGCCCGAGCCCGCCCGTCGGCGACGAGCGCCGCGAAGGTGTCCACGACCTCCGCCACGGGCCGGGACTCCTCGTCGCGGTGGGCGTAGTACAGGTCGACGGAGTCCAGGCCGAGGCGCTCCAGGGACGCGTCGATCGCGGCGTGCACCGAGGCGCGGGAGAGGTCGGCCCCGGGGAGCATCCCGGTCTTGGTGGCGACGTGGAACCCGCCGCGCGCCCCGCTGTCGGCCAGCCACCGCCCGATGACGGCCTCGCTCTCCCCGCCGCTGTGGCCGGGCACCCAGGCGGAGTAGACGTCGGCGGTGTCCACGAGGTTCCCGCCCGCCTCGCGGAAGGCGTCGAGCACCTCGCGGGAGGCCTGCTCGTCGGCGGTCCACCCGAAGACGTTGCCGCCGAGGCACAGCGGGAAGACGCCGAGGCCGGAGGCGCCCAGCGCGACGGTGCCGGTGCCGGTGGCCGTGTCGCTGCCGAGGGCGCTGCCGAGGGAGGAGGGGGTCGGTGTGCTCATGTCGCCTCCAGCCGCGGGCGCGGGCGGGTTGTTCCAGTTGTTGCAGGACCCGCTGGCGCTCCAGCAGGTCCTGCAACGAGGAGTACGGGCTGACGCGATGGCAGGTAGGGGTCGCGATGGTCCGCCTCCGGCTGGTGGCGGCACTGCTGGTGCCGGTCATCGTCGGGTGCCGGCGCAGCAGGAAGCGGTGGTTGTCGCGCGCCGTCGTGCTGGTGGACGCGGTGTCGATGCTGGCGACCACGGCCGCAGACCCCGACGCGGCGATCGCTCGGTCCGCCACAGCGCACCGAGCGGATGACGGGGAACCTCTCCCTGCTAGCCGACGTCTTCGACGAGCGACCACACGCGCTTCAGGGGCACTTCGGTCCGGATGTCTTCCGGGAGCCGCTCGTAGGTGCGGAACAGCGCCTCCAGCAGCTCGGCCGACGACCACACCCGCACCCGGAAGTACTGGTTGGCCAGCAGCTGCCGCGCCTGCTTCGTGATACCGCCCCAGGCAACGAGCAGCCCCTGCGACGTCTGGTGGGAGTTCATCGCGCCCATGAGCTGCTGGACGACCGGAGAGCCGACGGCCCCGGCCTCGCTCTTGACCTGGACGACGAGGCGCGGCTCGTCCAGGCCGAGCGGTCCGGTACCCGCCAGCACGTCGACACCGCCGTCTGGGCCGGGCGGAGGCACCGTGCACGTGAAGCCCTCCGCCTCGAGGACGGCTGCGACCAGGTCCTGCATCCGGTGGCCCGCGAAGGTCTCGATGAGGTGCGCCGAGAGCCGGTCGAGCGCGTACTGCTCGATGTCGACCGCGGACGTCGTCTCGTCGCTCAGCTCCATGTCACCCGCGGCGCTCACCCCTGGGGCCGTGACCACGGCCGCAGCAGAGGACCCCGGGTCCGGCGCACCGGTCGCCAGCACCGCGATCCGCTTCGCCGCGTCGTGGCGCTGCACCTCGCAGATGGTCAGGAACGCCCCGAGGGAGTGCAGGAGGTCCTGCTTGACGCTCGTGCGAGGGACGTCAGTGCTCAGCCAGTCGACCGGCCTCACGTGCCGCAGGTCCGGGTCGGGGTCGTCGAGGTAGGCGTAGCCGCCGGTGATGCGGCCGATGGCGAGGTGGGGCGTCGACTTCAGCGGCATGACGACGTGATCACCGACCGCCATCCGGTCGCGCAGCGCCCACAGCTGCCCGGTGAAGTTGCTGATCCTCCCCGCCTTCCCACCCGCGAAGGCCGCACCGACGACACTTCCCAGGGCCAGCCGCGTGGTTGCCGGTGCCAGGTCGGGCACTTCGTGGAACCCACCGCCGCTCACCCCCTTGCTCAACGCCCACTGCTCGCGTTCACCGAACTTGCCAGCCCTGATGAGCCACGCGCGCGTCACCGCGAGCTCTTCTCGACGGCGCCCGCCGCGGAGGCCTCCAGCGCCGCGGCGACGGCCTCGAACTCCACCAGCGCCGTCGTGAGGTCCTCGACGATCTCCCGGGCGATGACCTCCGGCGCCGGCAGGGCGTCGAGGTCCTCCAGCGAGGAGTCGCGCAGCCAGGTGATGTCGAGGTTCGCCTTGTCGCGGGCGACGAGCTCGTCGTAGGTGAAGGCCTTGAACCGCTCGGTCTCCACCCGCTCCTCACGAGCCTTGCCGGGCAGGTAGCAGTCGACGAAGTCCTGCAGGTGCTCGCGCCGCAGCTGGTTCTGCTTGAGGGTGAAGTGCTGGTTGGTGCGGAAGTCGTACACCCACAGCCTCGACGTCCACGGCCGCTCGGCGGCGGGGCGCTTATCGAAGAAGACCACGTTGGCCTTGACCCCGCCGGCGTAGAAGATGCCCGTGGGCAGGCGCAGCAGGGTGTGGACGTCGAACTCGCGCAGCAGCCGCCGGCGGATCGCCTCCCCCGCGCCGCCCTCGAACAGCACGTTGTCGGGCAGGACGACGGCCGCGCGCCCGTTGATGTCGAGGATCGTCTTGATGTGCTGCACGAAGTTCAGCTGCTTGTTCGCCGTGGTGACCCAGAAGTCGTCGCGCACGATCTCCAGGTCGTCGCGCGACTCGCGCCCGTCGGCGCCCACCATGGTCACGCTGGACTTGCGGCCGAACGGCGGGTTGGCCAGCACCACGGAGTAGCGCCTCTGCCCGGCGGCGGTCAGCGCGTCTCCCACGGTGATCAGAGAAGCCCCCTCGGGGCGCCCGATGCCGTGCAGCACGAGGTTCATCGCCGCGAGCCGGGCGGTGCCGTCGACGAGCTCGACACCGCTGATCAGCCGCTCGCTGAGGTGCTCGCGCTGGTCGGGGTCGAGGGACTCGGCGTGCTCGGACGCCGCGGCGTGCGCCGCCAACAGGAAGCCGCCCGTACCGCACGCGGGGTCGATGACGGTGTCCCCGGGGTGCACCTGCACGCAGTCGACCATCGCCTGGATCAGCGGGCGCGGGGTGAAGTACTGCCCGGCGCCGGACTTCACATCTTCGGCGCCCCGGGCCAGCAGCTGCTCGTACGCGTCGCCCTTGATGTCGGTGCCGGACGCCGACCAGTTCTCCTTGTCGATGAGGTCGACGATGAGGCGCTTGAGCTTCGCTGGGTCCTGGATGCGGTTCTGCGCCTTGCGGAAGATCACCCCGAGCACGCCGGGCTCGCGCGCCAGGTCGACCAGCATGTGCCGGTAGGTCGCCTCCAGGTCGTCGCCGTCGGCGTCGAGCAGCAGCTGCCAGGAGCAGTGCGGCGGCACGAGCTGCTGCGGGCGCAGGCTGCGGGTGGCGCGCTCGTGCGCCATCTTGAGGAACAGCAGGTACGTCAGCTGCTCGGTGTACTCGATCGTCCCGACGCCGTCGTCGCGCAGCACGTTGCAGTAGGACCAGAGCTTGTCGACGAGGCGGCGGGCATCAGTCACCACGCCATCCTGCCGCCTGCGGACGACGGCGGCGGAAGGTCGCTGGGGCGGCCACCGGCGGTGGGCACCATGCTGTCGGCATGGGGCCAGTCGCTGCATGGCTCCGAGGGCGGCGGGAGCAGCCCATGACGTCGATCCACGACGAGTACCGCAGCTTCCCCGACCTCCCCGAGGACTGGAAGGTCGAGGAGTACGCCGACGGCGACCTGTTCGCCGAGCCCGAGGGGTCACGGCGCATCGAGGAGCGGGACCGCGAGCACCTGCGCTGGCGGCAGGCGGAGATCGCCGCGGAGCGCGCTCGCCGGAGATGAGCGGCCGAGGTGCGCGCGGGGTCGGGACCGCTCAGTCAGCTGGTACCGGATGGAGCGCCAAGCCAGGTGCTCCCTGGTAGATGCCGTCCGCTGACAGGAGCGAGGCTCCAGCAGCGATGGCCGTCGCGGCGACCCAGCGATCAGCCGTGTGCTCCTTCTGGTGGAGCGCGTGCCCTGCTCGCCGGCAGTCCGCGAAGAGCTGTGCCATCGCCTGCACGACCCGCTCATCGGGGTAAAGCACCGGCGTGCCGTCGAGCAGCTGCCGGGTCCTGGTGAAACGAGGCTCGGACCAGCCCTTCGCGAGCGCACCCCCGAGCACCTCTGCCCGCACCTGAGCAGGAATTGCAGTGATGGCGCCGGTGAGCGCCAGACGCCACTGAGCAACCCGTGGGTCAGGCTTCCTGCCGGGCAAGTTCAGGTGGCTCCACACGTCCGTGTCCAGCAGGACGAGACGACCACCACCCAGAAGCGTCACCGGCGGAGCTCGGACAGCAGCTCCTCGACGTCTTCACCTGTGACTCCATCGACGCCACCGGTGACCTGCACAGCCGACGTCAGAGCGGCATCCCAGTCGACCCGGTGCTCGGACGACCACTGCGCTGGTACGGGAGCCGCCGACACCCGTGTGCCCTCGCCGAGGTGGAGGCGCCCTGAAGCATCCCGGGTTGCCGGGCCCGTTGCCACCACGCGGTCACCGACCAGGCGCGAGGGGTCCGGGGTCTCGGCCACGTGGTCCAGCTCGATGGCGTTACCGACGTCGTCCCGCAGGCGGAACCGGCCGGACTTCAGGTCGACCATCTCGAGCCGCCCGGACACCACGGTCTCCTCCGGCGGCGGGACGGGACCTGCGGCAACCCATGCGGCACGGTCCACGGCACTGCTGGCCCAGGTCACGAGCGGCTGGTCACGGCGTTGGATGCGCACGCTCGACGCCACCTGGTCCGTGGCGCTGATCAACGCGGTGGCGGCCTGGGCGATCAGAGGAGTCACCCACGCGGGACGCTGACCGGTGGGGATCCCCTCGATCACCTCCCAGAAGCGGGAGGCGGCCTCCACCTCCAGCGGTGCCTCCACTGCCAGCACGTCGTGCTCGCCGTGGGCGACGGCGAGCGTGGTGCTGCCCTTGGTGATGCCCGTCAGGCGCATGCGCGTGGCGCGCTCGACGGCGTCACTGGTGCGGCCGGGCCCCTCCCTGTCGGCGACGAAGCGCCCCACGCGCAGCGCCAGCTGCTGCAGGGCCCCCGCCAGGGTCGACAGCTCAGCCAGCGAGATCTCGCCGGGAGGGTTGGTACCCCCTGACAGCTCCATCGAGAAGTCGTACGCATCCACAGCCCCACCCCCATCCGCTCGGCAGTCTGGCACCGGCCACCCACGCTGGCGCCTCGGCTCGGGGCGATCAGGTCAGGTGCCGTCGCCCTCGCCGAGCTCGCCGAGCAGTTCGTGGTCGGACGAGCCGCCGGTGAGCCGACCGATGAAGGCTGCCTGCAGAAGTGCGTGTCGCAGTTGAACAGCTCGTGCGCGCGCCACGTCGATCACGCCCGCGAGCCGGTCGGTGCCGGCCTCCAGCGCATCCGCCTCCGAGCTCAACCGCCGCTGCACGTCGAGCTCGACCCACGGCACGGTCACGTCCATCAGCGCCCCTTGGGCGATGTTGCGCATCGAGTCCTTGGTGCCCGTGGCTCTGGCGGACATCTGGCTGCGGGCCCCTGGTGCGGCGAGCACTCGCTGGAGCCAACCAGCGTCCATCTCGGCACGCGGTACCAGGCGAAGGCTCTTGTCGCTGAGCAGCAGCCGAGGTCGCACCCCATCACCGACCCTCACCGAGGCGCCTACGTAGGCCGTGGTGTTGGCGCGGCTCAGGAGGATGTCGCCGGCCTTCACCTCGTAGCGAGGATCGGCCTGGCTGGCATCTACGGCCTTGTTCTCCTCGGGCCGGAATCTCCCGCTGGTCATCGCGCTGACACGGATAATGCCCCACTCGCCTTCGGCCGCCGGCACACCGCGAGAGCCGAACGACTTCCCGGCCTCCACGCGAGCGAGCAAGTCACCGAGGCGGACGTACGACCAGGACTCACGCTCCAGCAGTGCCTCAAGTGCTACCGCCGTGAGACGGGTGGTGCGGCGCCGCGCAGCGTCGAGATAGGCGTCGCCGGCAGCGACGCGGGAGAGATGGTCCTCGAGGACGTCAACGATGCGGCGCTGTTCCTCCAACATAGGCAGCGGGATGGGCAGGAGACGCATGGCGGCCTGAGTTAGCTTCAAGCGTGTCGTGCCGTTCGCATAGCCTCGATAATTAACTGCGTTCAATACGTGAACTAAGTACCGCAGTTCGATCAGGGCCGGTCTAGCCCTCAGGACATGCGCATGATTGTTAACCCACGATGGCCCTAAAATGACGTAGGCCTTCGGCTTGTCCGGGTCGAAGAACTGGACGCCGTCCTCGCCGAGGAGCACGAGCTCTTCGTCGAATAGAGCTGAATCGATGCTGTCCACTCGGCCAGTCGCGCCGTAGTAAGGCACTGCGCCGAGTCGTGCGGCCCGCTCCTTAGCGCTGACTGGAACGCGCCGGCTGTCGAGGACGTCCACGAGGTCGCCCAAGTGAGCGAGATGCCATCCGCCAGGAAGATCTCTCACGCCGTCAGCTCCTCGTCCAGCGCCTTCACGTACTCCCCCGCCTTGTCGCCCAGGTCCGCCAGCGCGCCGTCCACCCCGCCGCGCTCGGTGAACGGCGCGGTGTCCAGATCGTCGGCGGTGATACCCGCGGAGCGGGCGACGACCTCGGCGATGCGGTCGAGCCACCAGCGCTGGCGCTCGGTGAAGCGCGTGCCCGCCTGCTCCTGCTGCGCGAGCCACCCGGCGTACCGCTCCCCGACCAGGCTCGCGTAGGGCACCAGCTCGTGCTGCTGCCCGAGGGTGTAGCGCACCAGGCTCACCAGGTCGGTGACGGTGTGCCGGTCAGAGTGGCGGACGCCGGTGTGCTCGATCGTCAGCGCCTCGTACGCGCTCCAGATCAGGTCGGCGGTCCAGTTGCGCGGCGGGCGGCGGATCTGCTCCGCCAGCTCCCGCAGCTCGGCGAAGCCCACCCGGGCACTGCCGCCAGTGCCGGAGTACAGCACCTGGATCGCGGTGATCTCGTCGCGGTGCTCCTGCAGATACGCGGTCCACGACGTGACGACCTCCCGGGCCCGGTCGGGGTCCACCTGCCCGCCGGCGTGGAGCAGCTCGTCGACGCTGACGTCGTCGATGTACTGGTCGTGGGTGGCGCGGATGTCGAGGATCCGCCGGCGCAGCTCCGGGCTGCCGGCCAGCGGCTTCACCGCATCGACGAGCAGGTCCCGTAGCACCTCCGGGTGCTCCGCCGAGACGCCGGTCGCCGCCTGCACGTCCGGGTCGACCGCCTCGACCAGCCCTCGGACGACGTCGGTCAGCGCCATGCCCGCCAGCGCCGCCAGCTCACCGCGCTCGGCCTCGGTCAGCTGCAGGTCCAGGCGGGTCAGGCGCGCGGCGAGTGTCGCGACGTCGTCCTCGCTCATGGCCAGCGCCGCCGCGCGGTCGAGGAGCTGCTTGAGGCTGGCCGAGCGGTCGCGGTTCAACGGTGCGGCGTCCACGTGGTCGTGCTCGGTGACCCCGACGGCGTCGACGATGACGAAGCGGTCCTTGGTGCGCGAGTCGGGGGTTACGGCCTGGAAGTCCGCGTCGGAGACGGTGCGCGAGCCCCGGCCCTTCATCTGCTCAAAGTACGTCGCCGAGCGCACGTCGCGCAGGAAGAACACGCACTCCAGCGGCTTGACGTCGGTGCCGGTGGCGATCATGTCGACGGTGACGGCCACGCGCAGCGTGGGCGAGTTGCGGAAGTCCTGCAGCAGCGCCCGCGGGTCCTTCGCGCTGTAGGTGATCTTCGCGGCGAAGTCGTTGCCGCGGCCGAACACCTGGCGCATGAGAGTCACAATCTCCTCGGCGTGGGCGTCGTCCTTGGCGAAGACCAGGGTCTTGGGCACGACGGAGCGCCCGGGGAAGATCTCGGTGAACAGCCGGTCGCGAAAAGTTTCGAGCACCAGGCGCAGCTGCGACGTCGAGGTCACCACCCGGTCCAGCTGCCCGGCGGTGTACTGCAGGTCCTCGTCGAGGGACTCGTAGCGCTGGCGGCGGGTGCGCCGGTCGCGCACGGGCACCACGGTGCCGGCGTCGACCGTGCTGCCCCGCTCGGTGATCGCGGTGGAGATGCGGTAGACGTCGAAGTCGACGTTGACCCGGTCGGCCACCGACTGCGCGTAGGTGTACTCGCTGACGAGGTTCTGGCGGAAGAAGCCGAACGTCTGCTTCGTCGGGGTGGCGGTCAACCCGACGACGTGCGCGTCGAAGTACTCCAGCACCCCGCGCCACACCCCGTAGATCGAGCGGTGGCACTCGTCGACGATGACCAGGTCGAACGCCTCCGGCGGCAGGTCGGCGCTGTAGGAGACCTGCACCGGGGCCGCCGGCACCGCGGCGTCCAGCCCCGGGTCGTCGGCGTCCGGCACCTGGCGCCCGGTGAGCACCGCGTGCACCCGCTGGATGGTGGAGATGACGACCTTGGACGAGCCGACCATCCCGGCGCCGGTGAGCTTGTCGACGTTGTAGAGGTCGGTGAGCTTGCGCCCGTCGTCGGGGGTGGTGAAGTCGCGGAACTCCCGCAGCGTCTGGTCGCCGAGGTTGTTGCGGTCGACGAGGAACAGCACCCGCGTGAAGCCGCCGTGCTTGAGCAGGCGGTAGGTCTGCGTCACCGCCGTGAAGGTCTTGCCCGCACCGGTGGCCATCTGCACGAGGCTGCGGTCGGTGCGCTGCTCGGCGAGGCTGCGCTCCACCCCGGCGATGGCGACCACCTGCGCGGGACGCAGCCCCGCGACGTCCAGGGGCGGCAGCTGCGCGACCTTGGCGCGCCACGTCGGAGCGGACGGCGACGCCGCGGCCTCGCGCACGATGCGCGACAGGGTCTGCGGCTGGGGGACGGCGAAGACCCGCCGGGCCCGCGGAGAGGGGTCGTAGCCGTTGGTCAGGTGGGTCTCGGAACCGCTGGCCTCGACGACGAAGGGCAGGCGGCCCCCGACGGTGACCGCCTGGAGCCGCTGCGCGGTGGACAGGCCGTCGGCGTACATCGCCGACTGCCACCCCACCCCGGACAGCGGTGTGCCCTCCGGCTTGGCCTCGATCACCCCGACGATGCGCCGGTCGACGTAGAGCAGGTAGTCGACCTGGCCATGGCCGCGCTTCATCCGCACCTCGCGCACCGCGGTGTGCGGGTGGTGCACGAGGTCGAGCTGCGCAACGTCGCACACGTGCCAACCCGCGGCGCGCAGCTGCTCGTCGATGAGCACCCGCGCGCGCTGCTCGGGCGTCAGGCCGTCACCGCTGGTCACCCGGGCAGGGTAGGGCCTGCCGATGGCTCTCCTGCTGGTCTGACACCACTCTCACGGCTGTACTGGACCTGGTACGTTTATGGAACCGAATGACGCACGGAGGTGCACATGGCTATCACCGCCACGGAGGCGCGCAGGAACCTGTTCCCCCTGTTGGAGCAAGTCAACGCCGACCGGACCCCGGTGGAGATCACCTCGCGGCGGGGCAGCGCGTACCTGATCGCCGCGGAGGAGTACGACACGCTCCTGGAGACGCTGCACCTGCTGCGGTCGCCGGTCAACCGCGAGCGCCTGCTCCGGAGCTTGGACGACGCCCACGCCGGGCGAACCACACAGCGGGAGCTGATCGACCCCGACACCACGGACCAGTGAGGACCCTCGCCTTCACCGACGACGGGTGGGAGGACTACACCTCCTGGCTGGCGGACGACCGTCGGACGCTGCGGCGCATCAACGAACTGATCAAAGCCGCACGCCGCGAACCCTTCGTGGGCATCGGGAAGCCCGAGCCCCTGAAGGCGCTGGGCTCGAACGTGTGGTCGCGGCGGATCACCGGTGAGCACCGGCTCGTCTACGTCGTCGCGGACGAGCAGATCACCGTCGCCCAGGCTCGCTACCACTACTGATCATCGCGTCGCAGGCCGGTGCGACCGGGGACGCGCAGCCCCCCTCCGCAGGCCGCACCGGGAGGCGCCGCGTCCCCGGTCGCCCGCGAGGGGTCCAGGTGGGTCCCGTCAGCAGTGGGCGAGCGCGTGCAAGCGCACGTAGTCCACCGCCGGCTCGTCGAGGTGCTCGCTCATCCGGGTCTCCGCCTCCGCTATGAACGTTGCAAGAGCTGGTTCGGACACCGATGGACACGAGGTTACAGACGGCTACGATCACCGCGACGGTGACAGGTGGCTCACAGCCCAGCGGAGGGATCAGATGGCTGATGCTGTTCATAGTGGAGACGGAACGTCAATTACCTCCGGCTCCGTGAGGAGCAGAGATCCTGATTCTGTCAAGAAGACGTTCTGGGAAATCCTGCACCTGCGCGTCGAGGTCGTCGCTGGACTATCGACCACCTTGCTGGCAGTGGCAGCCTTCTTCGGTATCTCTCAGCTGTCTGACAAGAACGATGCTCAGAGATCTCTCGCGGATGCCCTCACCCTCGCAGATCAGCGGGCGGTGACTATCGCTGATCGAAACGGCACTGTTGAAGCACAGAAGCAGACCATCACGGATCAGGCTTCGACGATGGCGCAACAACGAATGGGGATCGAGAGCCTCACACAGGAACGAGACTCCCTTGTGATGAAACTGGAGTCAGTGGAAGGGACTTCGGCGGGACCAACCACTGACGAACCGTCCGTGCGACAGACCGGCAGTGCCACCCTCACAGCTGGCGGACGAGGCATAGATCTTGATGCTGAACGCACTGACTTCTCCTCGTACAATCAGCCTGTAGAGATATCTTTTCTTAAATCGGGCGAGATGCGGATCGCCAACGGGGCGAAGTTGGCCGTTCTAGGAGACGCAGAGGCCAACTACGCGTCCTGCAAGAATGCTCAGAACTACAGCTCTGACTACGCCAGCAACACTGAGGTGCAAGCGCGCAAGTGGTTCTGCGTCTACACCAGTGAAGGTAGGTACTCGTCTGTGCGCATAAACGGCATTAGCGATGAGCGGATCGGCGTCGATGTAGTGACGTGGCCGTAGTTCTCGGCTCCTTGAGCCGCAAGCGAGACATCATTGAATTCTCTTGGGGCACAGCTCAAACCGCTCACTACAGCGACTGGACCGCCAGGTCCTGCACGCTCACCCCCGCACGGGCAGCGTCGCCGGCAGGTACCCCGGCCGCGCCGCCTCGAAGGCGTCGATCGCCGCCTCCGAGCGCAGGGTCAGGTCGATGTCGTCCAGGCCCTCCATGAGGCGCCAGCGGGTGTAGTCGTCGACCGCGAACGGCGCGGTGAACGACCCGCACACCACGGTGCGCGCCTCGAGGTCGACGGTGACCTCCACCCCGGGGGTCGCCTCGATCAGCTTCCAGAGCTGCTCGACGTCCTCGGTCGCGAGCTGCCCGGCCACGAGCCCCTGCTTGCCGGCGTTGCCGCGGAAGATGTCGGCGAACCTCGCCGAGAGCACCACGCGGAAGCCGTAGTCCTTCAGCGCCCACACCGCGTGCTCGCGCGAGGAGCCGGTGCCGAAGTCGGGGCCGGCGACCAGCACCGACCCGGCGGTGTACGCCGGCTGGTTCAGGATGAACCCCGGGTCGCCCCGCCACGCGGCGAACAGCCCGTCCTCGAAGCCGGTGCGCGCGACCCGCTTGAGGTACACGGCGGGGATGATCTGGTCGGTGTCGACGTTGCCGCGGCGCAGCGGCACGCCGACCCCGGTGTGGCGCAGGAACGGTTCCACGGCGGTCTCCTCGGTCTCCAGCGGCGGGTCAGACGAGCGCGGGCGCGTCGAGGTCGGCGACGCTGGACAGCGTGCCGCGGATCGCGGTCGCCGCGGCGACCAGCGGGGAGACCAGGTGGGTGCGCCCGCCCTTGCCCTGCCGGCCCTCGAAGTTGCGGTTCGACGTCGACGCCGCCCGCTCCCCCGGGGCGAGCTGGTCGGGGTTCATGCCCAGGCACATCGAGCACCCCGCGCCGCGCCACTCCGCGCCGAAGGCGAGGAACACCGCGTCGAGCCCCTCGGCCTCGGCCTGCAGGCGCACCCGCGCCGACCCGGGGACGACGAGCACGCGCACGCCGTCCGCCTTCCGCCGCCCGTCGACGACCGCGGCGACGCTGCGCAGGTCCTCGATGCGCCCGTTGGTGCACGAGCCGATGAACACCGTGTCCACCGCGATGTCGCGCAGCGGGGTGCCGGGGGTGAGCGCCATGTACTCCAGCGCCCGCTCGGCGCTGACCCGCTGCCCGGCGTCGGCGATCAGCGCCGGGTCGGGCACCGAGCCCGACAGCGGCAGCCCCTGGCCGGGGTTGGTGCCCCAGGTGACGAACGGCTCCAGGTCGCCGGCGTCCAGGACCACCTCGGCGTCGAAGACGGCGTCGTCGTCGGTGCGCAGCGTGCTCCACCAGGCGACCGCGTCGTCCCAGTCCTGGCCCTGGGGGGCGTGCGGGCGCCCGCGCAGGTACTCGAACGTGGTGGCGTCGGGGGCGATCATCCCGGCGCGGGCACCGGCCTCGATCGACATGTTGCAGATCGTCATCCGCGCCTCCATCGACATCGCCTCGACGGCCGGGCCGCGGTACTCCAGCACGTAGCCCTGCCCGCCGCCGGTGCCGATCTTCGCGATGACGGCGAGGATCACGTCCTTGGACGTCGTGCCCTCCGGCAGGTCGCCGACCACGGTGATCGCCATCGTCCTGAACGGCGCGAGCGGCAGCGTCTGGGTGGCGAGCACGTGCTCGACCTCGGAGGTGCCGATGCCGAACGCCAGCGCCCCGAACGCTCCGTGGGTGGAGGTGTGGGAATCCCCGCACACCACCGTCAGGCCCGGCTGGGTGAGGCCGAGCTGGGGGCCCATGACGTGGACGATGCCCTGCTCGGCGTCACCGAGGGAGTGCAGGCGGATGCCGAACTCCTCGCAGTTGCGGCGCAGCGTGTGCACCTGGGTGCGGGAGGTGAGGTCCGCGATCGGGCGGTCGACGTCCGTGGTGGGCACGTTGTGGTCCTCGGTGGCGATCGTCAGGTCCGGGCGGCGCACCGGCCGGCCGCCCAGGCGCAGCCCCTCGAAGGCCTGCGGGCTGGTGACCTCGTGCACCAGGTGGAGGTCGATGTAGAGGAGGTCGGGCTCCCCAGCCGCACCGCGACGGACGACGTGCTCGTCCCAGACCTTCTCCGCCAGCGTGCGGCCCATGTGTGCACTCCCTTGCGTGACCAGCATGTGAGACGTCAGTATCGCTCAGTGGACGAGGGTAGCGGAGTCGGCGTGCTGGACAAAGCCGTGCGGGTGCTCGGCGCGCTGGAGCGCGGTCCCGCCTCCCTGGCGGAGCTGGTGGCCGCGACGTCCCTGCCCCGGCCTACCGCGCACCGCCTGGCCGTGGCGCTGGAGCACCACCGGCTGATCACGCGGGACGCGCGGGGCCGCTTCGCCTTGGGCGCACGGGTCGGCGAGCTCGCTGCGGCCACCGGCGGTGACCGGCTGCTGGCCGCCGCTGGGCCGGTGCTCGCGCGGCTGCGCGACGCCAGCGGCGAGAGCGCGCAGCTGTACCGGCGCGCGGGTGGATCGGGGGTGACTGGGTCGAGGGCGGGCGAGCGGGTGTGCGTCGCGGCGGCGGACCGCCCGGGGCACGGGCTGCGCGACTCGGTGCCGGTGGGGGCGGTGCTGACGATGCGCGCCGGGTCGGCGGCGCAGGTGCTGCTGGCGTGGTCGTCCGCCGAGGACATCGAGGCCGGCGCAGCGGGGGCGACGTTCGACGTCGCGGCGCTGGCCGGCGTGCGACGGCGCGGCTGGGCGCAGAGCGTCGGCGAGCGCGAGGAGGGCGTGGTCTCGGTCTCGGCGCCGGTGCGCTCACCGGACGGCGCAGTGGTCGCGGCGGTGTCGGTCTCCGGGCCGCTCCAGCGGCTCGGCCGCTCTCCGGGGCGGGAGCACTCGGACGCGGTGGTGGACGCCGCGCGGGCGCTGACCACCGCACTCACCCTGTCGTGACCCTCGCGGTCCGCGCCTCTCCGCGGTGGTCAGGCATCCGCCGAGGGGCAGCCGGCCCCCGCCGCGTGGGACGTCGTCGCGGACTGTGAGGGCGAGGGGACGGCTGATCCTCCTGCTGCGACCCTCCGCATGGCGGAGCCTTCGGACCGGGACCTGTGGATGACGACCACCGTCCACAGCGGGAGCCGTGGAAGCTCCGCCGGGCGGAGGGTCGCGCGGAGCGGGTGTGCCGCCTCCTTCCGCTCACGCCGTGTCAGCCCCAGCTGCCGAGCGCGATGCGTCCCGCATCCTCGCTGCCCGAGACGGCGGGGCCGTGCAGCCAGGCGCCCACGCCCTACAGCGGCGTGGTGTACGCCGAACTGATGCCACCGTCGACGAGGAACGTCGAAGCGGTGACGAAGGAGGCGTCGTCGCTGGCCAGGAAGGCCACCGCGGCGGCGATCTCCTCCGGCTCGGCGAACCGCCCCACCGGCACGTGCACCAGGCGCCGCGCGGCGCGATCGGGGTCGGCGGCGAACAGCTCCTGCAGCAGCGGGGTGTTGACCGGTCCCGGGCACAGCGCGTTGACCCTGATGCCCTGGCGGGCGAACTCCACCCCGAGCTCCCTGCTCAGCGCGAGGACCCCGCCCTTGGACGCCGTGTAGGAGATCTGCGACGTCGCCGAGCCCATCACCGCGACGAACGAGGCCGTGTTGATGATCGACCCGCGCTGCTGGGCCACCATGTGCCGCAGCGCGGCCTGGCTGCACAGGTACACCGACGTCAGGTTCACCTCCTGCACCCGCCGCCACGCCTCGATGCCGGTGGTGAGGATGGAGTCGTCCTCCGGCGGTGAGATGCCGGCGTTGTTGAACGCCACGTCGACGGCGCCGAAGGTCGACGCCGCGGCGTCGAACAGGGCGGCGACCTGCTCCGCGTCGGTGACGTCGGTGGCGACGAAGAGCCCGTCGACCGACTCCGCCACCTCGGGCCCGCGGGCGGCGTCGGTGTCGCCGACGACCACGCGCGCCCCCTCGGCGGCCAGGCGCCGCACGGTGGCCAGGCCGATGCCGCTGGCGCCGCCGGTGACGACGGCGACCCGGCCGGCGAGGCGCTGGGTGAGGTCCACACGCTGCTCCTTCTGGTCGAGGTGCTGGGCTGGTGGAGGTGCTCAGCTGCTCGAGACGAACACGTTCTTGGTCTCGGTGAACGCCTCGGCGGCGTCCGGCCCGAGCTCCCGGCCCAGGCCCGACTGCTTGACCCCGCCGAACGGCGTCGAGTAGCGCACCGAGGAGTGGGAGTTGACCGACAGGTTCCCCGCCTCCACCGCGCGCGCCACCCGCAGGGCCCGCCCGACGTCACGGGTCCAGATCGAGCCCGACAACCCGTACGCCGAGTCGTTGGCCAGCGCGATGGCGTCCGCCTCGTCCTCGAAGGGCAGGACGACGACCACGGGGCCGAACACCTCCTCGGTCACCACCCGCTCGCGCGGGGACTCCGGTGCCAGCACCGTCGGGGGGAACCAGAACCCCGGGCCGTCCGGGACGTCGCCGCGCACGACGACGGGTGCGCCGTCCGGCACGTACGAGGCGACCCGCTCGCGGTGCGCGGCGGAGATCAGCGGCCCCATGTCGGTCCCCGGGTCGCCGGGGTGCCCGACCCGCACGGCGCGCACCGCCGGTCCGAGAAGCTCCAGGAAGCGGTCGTGGGCGCTGCGCTGCACGAGGATCCGCGAGCGGGCGCAGCAGTCCTGCCCGGCGTTGTCGAACGCCCCCGCCGGCGCGGCGGCGGCGGCCCGCTCGAGGTCGGCGTCGGCGAAGACGATGTTCGCGCTCTTGCCGCCGAGCTCGAGGGTGACCCGCTTGACCTGCTCGGCGCAGCCGGCCATCACCCGCTTCCCGACCGCGGTGGAGCCGGTGAAGACGACCTTGCGCACGTCGGGGTGGGTGA
Source organism: uncultured Quadrisphaera sp. (assembly GCA_964242735.1). Classification (GTDB taxonomy): domain Bacteria; phylum Actinomycetota; class Actinomycetes; order Actinomycetales; family Quadrisphaeraceae; genus CADCUY01. Next base: position 262,189 of record CAXTAK010000002.1, read on the forward strand.
CGAAGCGCTGCCCGACGACCGAGCCCTCCCCGGGCAGCACCTGCAGCAGGCCGTCGGGCAGCCCGGCGGCCAGGGCGAGCTCACCGAGGCGCAGGGCGGTCAGCGGGGTGAGCTCGGCGGGCTTGAGCAGGACGGCGCACCCGGCGGCCAGGGCGGGCCCGAAGGCCCACGCGGCGATCGGCATGGGGAAGTTCCACGGCACGATGGCCCCCACCACCCCGAGCGGCTCGGCGAAGGTGACGTCGAGCCCGCCCTCGACGGGGATCTGCCGGCCGAACAGCCGCTCGGGGGTCGCCGCCTGGTAGGTCAGGACGTCGCGGACGTGGCCCGCCTCCCACCGCGCCGAGGCCAGCAGGTGCCCGGAGTTGGTGACCTCCAGGGCGGCGAGGTGCTCGACGTCGGCGTCGACCGCGGCGGCGAAGTCCCGGAGCCCCGCAGCACGGGCGGCGGGTGCCAGCGCCGCCCACGCCCGCTGCGCGACGACTGCGCGCGCGACCGCGTCGTCCACCCCCTCGACGCCGGTGTGCTCGACGGTGCCGATCACCGCCTCCGTGGAGGGGTCGACCAGCGTGCACGCGCTCATGGGGACACCCTCTCGCGCTGCGGCCGCGCCGCCGCACCCCTGCGGCGGGCGGCGTCGACCAGCGCGGCGAACAGCCGCCGGTCGTGCCGGTCCTCCTCGGTGTGCCACTGCACGCCGACCACGAACGGCGCGCGGTCGCTCGGTGGCAGCTCCACCGCCTCGACCGTGCCGTCGTCCGCCCGCGCGGAGACCACCAGCCCTTCCCCGAGGGCGTCGAGCGCCTGGTGGTGGTGGCAGTGCACGGTGATCGGCGCTCGCCCCTGCCCCATCGGGGGCTGCAGCACCCGGGCCACCAGCGACCCCTCGACGAGGTGCACCACCGTGGTCCCGAACACCCCCGGCGACGGCGCGTGCCGGTCGTGGCCGACCACCTCGGGCAGGTGCTGGTGCAGGGTGCCGCGCAGCGCCACGTCGAGGACCTGCAGCCCCCGGCACACCGCGAGCAGCGGCGTCCCGACCTCGAGGGCCGCGCGCACCAGCGCGAGCTCCCACGCGTCGCGGTCCGCGCGGGGGACGTCGGTGCGCGGGTGCGCCTCGTGCCCGTAGCGGGCGGGGTCGACGTCCGCGCCGCCGGAGAGCACCAGCGCGTCGAGCCCGGCGAGCACCCGGCGCGCGAGGGCGTCGTCCACCGGCTGCGGGGGCAGCACCACGGCGGCCCCCCCGGCGTCGGTGACGGCGTGCAGGTACACCTCGGGCAGCAGCGCGGCGCGGCGGTCCCACGCCCCGGCGATGGTCGGTTCGAGGTAGCTGGTGACCCCGACCAGGGGCGGCTCAGAAGCGCTCGAAGCCACGCACGCGCTCCCAGTCGGTGACCGCGGAGTCGAACGCGGTGATCTCGACGCGGGCGGTGTTGAGGTGGTGCTCGACGACGTCGTCGCCGAAGGCCTCGCGCGCCACGGCGGAGCCCTCGAACAGCTCCGCCGCCTCGCGCAGCGTGGTCGGCACCCGCTCGGCGCCGCTGCGGTAGGCGTTGCCCTCGGTGACCGGCGGCAGCTCCAGCTCGTGCTCGATGCCGTGCAGCCCACCGGCGATCAGCGCCGCCAGGGCGAGGTGGGCGTTGACGTCACCGCCGGGCACCCGGTTCTCCACCCGCAGGCCGTGGCCGCGGCCGACCACGCGCAGCGCGCAGGTGCGGTTGTCCATCCCCCAGGCCACGGCCGTCGGCGCGAAGCTGCCCTCGGCGTAGCGCTTGTAGGAGTTGATGTTCGGCGCGAGCAGCAGGGTCAGCTCCCGCAGGGTGGCCAGCTGACCGGCGATGAAGTGCTCCATCACCGGCGAGAAGCCGCGCGGCCTGCCGGGGTCGGCGAGCACCGCGTCTCCTGCGGTGCTGCGCAGGCTCAGGTGGATGTGGCAGGAGTTGCCCTCCCGCTCGTCGTACTTGGCCATGAAGGTCAGCGACCGGCCGTGGGCGTCGGCGATCTCCTTCGCCCCGTTCTTGTAGATGACGTGGTGGTCGGCGGTGACCCGCGCGTCGTCGTAGCGGAACGCGATCTCCTGCTGACCCAGGTTGCACTCGCCCTTGGAGCCCTCGACGTACATCCCCGCGCCCTCCATGCCGAGGCGGATGGCGCGCAGCAGCGGCTCCATGCGGGTGCTGCCCAGGACGGCGTAGTCGATGTTGTAGGTGCTCGCCGGGCGCAGCCCGTGGTAACGCGACGCCCAGGCGCCGGCGTAGGTGTCGTCGAAGACCATGAACTCCAGCTCGGTGCCGGCGAGTGCCACCAGGCCGCGCTCGGCCAGGCGCGCCACCTGCCGGGCCAGCACCTGCCGGGGTGCGACGCGCACAGGGGCGCCGTCCGTGCGGGTGAGGTCGGCGATCACCAGCGCGGTCCCGGGCAGCCACGGGACGCGCCGCAGCGTCGCGGCGTCCGGGCGCATGACCATGTCGCCGTAGCCGGTCTCCCACGACGACGTCGCGTACCCGGCGACGGTGTTCATCTCGACGTCGACGGCGAGCAGGTAGTCGCAGCACTCCGCGCCGTGGGCGGCGACCTCCTCGAGGAACAGGCGCGCTGAGACCCGCTTGCCGACCAGGCGGCCCTGCAGGTCGGGGAAGGCGACGACGACGGTGTCGACCTCCCCGGACGCCGCGAGCACCCGCAGCTGCTCGAGGGTGAGCATGCCCCGGCCGCGCGCGTCGTGGGGGGCGCCGGCGGGCGGCGTCACCGGGGTGGTGGTCATGGGGGCTCCTCGCTGCAGCGGCGCCGGGGGTGACCCATCCAAGCGCACCCGGCGCAGGACCGACCACGGCGCGGAGCGGACGCGCCCCGGATCTCGCGGCTGGGGCTACCCGCCGCCCCGCAGCGGCCCTAGCCTCCGCTCACACCCCCGGCTCCGGACGAGATCCCAGGAGGACCGCATGAGCCAGCAGAGCACCCGGGGCGCCTCGGGCGTCACCTACGCCACCGCCGGCGAGGGGTACTTCGAGAAGCGCGCACTGGTGCGCTCGGCCGGGTTCTGGGGGCTGTGGGGCATCGGCGTCGCGGCGGTGATCTCCGGGGACTTCTCGGGGTGGAACTTCGGCATCGACTCCGCCGGGTGGGGCGGGTTCCTCATCGCGTGCCTGCTCGTCACCGGGATGTACGGCGCGATGCTGTGCAGCATCGGGGAGATGTCGGCGGCGATGCCGCACACCGGGGGCGCGTACTCCTTCGCCCGCGCGGCGATGGGGCCGTGGGGCGGCTTCGTGACGGGGGTGGCGGAGACCATCGAGTACGTCGCCACCACGGCGGTCATCGTCTTCTTCTCCGCCTCCTACGCCGACAGCATCACCGACACCCTCTTCGGGCTGTCCCTGCCCGCGTGGGTGTGGTGGGTGCTGCTCTACGCGGCGTTCCTGGCGCTGAACATCGCGGGGGCCTCGATCTCCTTCCGGTTCGCGCTCGTCGTCGCGCTGGCGTCCATCGCCGTCCTGCTCGTCTTCGCGGTGATGGCTGTGACGTCGTCCGCGTTCGACCTGGGCAAGCTGTTCGACGTGGCGCCCGACCCGGGCGCCAGCACCTTCCTGCCGCACGGACTGGCGCCGGTGGTGCTCGCGATGCCCTTCGCCATGTGGCTGTTCCTCGGCATCGAGGAGCTCCCGCTGGCGGCCGAGGAGGCGCGCACCCCCTCCGCCGACATCCCCCGCGCGGGGCTGTGGGGCCTCGCCACGCTCGTGGTCACCGGTGGCCTGGTGGTCGTGCTCAACTCGGCGGTCACGGGCGCCGCCGCGCTGGGGACCTCGGCCGAGCCGCTGCTGGACGGGTTCCGGGCGATCCTGCCGGACAGCGACGTCGCGGCGGTCCTCTCGGCGTTCGCGCTGCTCGGGCTGCTCGCCTCGCTCCAGGGGATCATGTACGCCTACGGGCGCAACATCTACTCCCTCTCGCGCGCTGGGTACTACCCCAAGGCCCTGTCGCTGACCGGGACGCGCAAGACGCCGTGGGCGGCGCTGCTGGCCGGGGCCGCGGTCGGGTTCGTCGCCCTGCTCGTGATCCAGGCCGGCGGCGGGGCGGCCGGCGGCGCCGGGGCGATCGTCCTCAACATCGCGGTGTGGGGCGCGGTCATCGCCTACGTGCTGCAGATGGTCTCGTTCGTGCTGCTGCGCCGGAGGTTCCCGCGCGCCCACCGCCCGTACCGCAGCCCGGTGGGCGTGCCCGGCGCGGTGGTCGCCGGGGTCCTCGCGGCCGTGGTCTTCGTCGGCGTCATGCTCAACCCCGCGTACCGGCCGGCGATCCTGGCGATCGTCGTGGTCTTCGCCGTGGCCGTCGCGGGCTTCGCGGTCTTCGGCCGCCACCGGCTCGTGCTCTCCCCCGAGGAGGAGTACGCGATGACCGGCGGCCTCCACGGCGACCCGCAGGTCGAGGGGGGCGGCAGCGTGGACGCGGTGGCGCCGTCGACCTCAGCGGCGTCGCGCACCGGCAGCGGCCAGCGGTGACGGCAGGCGGCGCCCACGCCCCGGTGCCCCACTCCTCGGTGCCCCACTCCTCGCAGCCCCACGCCCCCCGGGGCTGATGCCTCCACCGGTGCGGGCGGGCGGGCGCACCAGGCGACGCTCGGCCTGACCGACGGCCACGTGCCCGGCGACGGCGACCACCACGCCGGTGGTGACGACGGCCCACACCGGGGCGCCGGCGCGGAGCACCGCCACGACGGTGAAGCCGTCGGCGAGGCCGACGAGGGTGAAGCCGACGTGGTGCACCCACCGGGGGGACGGCGCCGCACCGTCCGCCGGCCGGTGGTGGCCGGCGAGCCAGCCGCGGGCGCACACCACCGCGCCCAGCACCGCCAGGGCGGTGAACGCCGCACGCCCCGCCGCGGGTGTGCCGGCCCAGGTGACGGCGACGGCGAGGACGAGGGCGACCTGCGTGGTGAGCAGCGACCACCGGTAGGCGCTGTAGCCGCGACCGCGGGGCAGGGCGAGCGCCCCGGCGCCGAGCGCGAGCGTCCCGGCGGCGGCGTGCACCGTGATGAGCGCGTCGTGGGCGGTCACGACCCCTCGAGGCGCTGACGGGCGGTGCTGCGGCGGGCAGTCACCGGCGCCGGCCCGGTGGCCGCCGCCAGGCCCATGAGCGGCGTGTCGACGTAGACGCTCTCGTGACCGCCGGCGGGCACGACGTAGGTCTCGTGCCAGATGCCCACGGAGGCGTTGCCGCGGGCGCGACGGTTGAACGCCGACCACGCCGGGCGGTGCTGGGAGGCGGTGTCGGCGGCGTAGGCGTGGAGGTCCTCGACGGCGCGCCAGTACTGGATGACGGTGGGCCCGCCCGCGCCCATCACCAGCTGCTCGTCGAGGAAGCCCCGGGCCGGGTCGGCGTGCAGCTCGCGCAGCATCCGCGGCATCGCCGCGAGCACCGGCAGCCACCGGTCGAGGCGCCACGGCTGGTTGACGCGCATGCCGATGAGGAAGACGACGAGCCCGCCGTCGTGGTCGTGGGTCCAGCGACCCCGCTGCACTGCTGACACGATGCGCCTCCGGTCCTCACATGGATAGTGCTGCTCGCCGATACTGGCGAGCCGTACTCTCCATGTCAACCCGTGGGAGCGACGAGCGTGGAGGTGCGGTGAGGATCGGCGAGCTGTCGCGCCGCACCGGTGTGCCGGTGGCGACGATCAAGTTCTACCTGCGCGAGGGGCTGCTGCCGCCCGGGCGCAGCACCGCTCCCACGCAGGCGCTCTACGACGAGAGCCACGAGCAGCGCCTGCGCCTGGTGCGCGCGCTCGTGGGGGTGGGCGTGTCGCTGGCATCGGTGCGCGCTGTCCTCGCCGCGGTCGATGACCCGCCGGCGAGCCGGCACGACGTGCTCGGTGTCGCGCACGACGCCCTGCCGCCGCACGCGCCGGACGACGTGGACGTCACCGAGGCGCTCGCGGTGGTCGACGAGCTCGGGTGGCGGGTGCACCCGGTCTCGTCGTCGCTCCGCCAGCTCGCCGTGGCGCTGGACGCCGCGCGGGCGGTCGGGATCCCCGTGACGGCGGAGCGCCTCGCCGCCTACGGGCAGGCGATGCAGCTGGTGGCGTCGCACGAGGTGGCCGGGGTGCCGACGACGTCCGCGGAGGAGGCGGTCAGGTACGTCGTCCTGGGGACGGCGATGTACGAGCCGGTGATCCTCGCGCTGCGCCGACTGGCGCAGCAGGACGCCAGCGCCGCTCTCGACGCCCTCCCGTGACCGCTCGGGCCGCGCTCGCCACCACGACGGCGTCCCACGGGGCGCGCTCGCCACGACGAGTGCGCGAGGGGTGGGGACGGACGGCAGCGGCCGGACGCACGAGCGCCCGGCGCACCACAGAGGTGCACCGGGCGCTGATCGCTACGCGCTGCGTGACGCAGGAGTAGCCCCGACGGGATTCGAACCCGCGCTACCGCCTTGAGAGGGCGGCGTGCTAGGCCACTACACAACGGGGCCGCTGGGGTACCAGGACTCGAACCTAGACTAGCTGAACCAGAATCAGGCGTGCTGCCAATTACACCATACCCCACTGCTACGAGGCGGGACTGAGCTGAGCTCAGCGCCCCACCGGTGACGACTGTACCGGACCCGGCGCCCCCCTCGGCAGGACCCGCCCGTCGCCCGGCCGTGGCGGCAGCAGCGCCGTCTGCGTCCGCTGCAGGCGCCGCCGCCGGGCCAACCGGTCGAGCACGACGACGAGCAGCGACAGGGCCACCATGTCGAGGGCGAACTGCGCGAACGTCGCGTCGGTGACCAGCAGCGCGTCGGCGAGCCCCCCGGTGAGCACCGTCGGCACGAAGATCACCATGTTGTTCAGCGCGTGCACCGCGACGGCCGCCTCGAGCCCGCCGGTGCGCCACACCAGGATCGAGGCGACGACCCCGAACCCGAAGCGGTCGGCGAACAGCCACGGGCCCTGCGAGCCGTGGGCCACCGCGAACAGCGTCGCCGACACCGCACCCGCGACCAGAGCCCCGACCACCGGCCGGGCGAACCACGAGCCGACCGCCTGGCTCAGCCACCCCCGGAAGAAGTACTCCTCCCCCGCCGCCTGCAGCGGCGTGGTCAGCAGCACCACCACGAGCAGGGCCACCGCCTGCCGCTCGGGGGCGTACGGCGCGGGCTCCAGCACGAAGTACACGCCGGTGAAGACGCTCGTGAGCACCAGGGACACCACCGCGGCGTTCAGCAGCCACCGCCACCGCACCCCGCCGACGACCGAGGAGACGAAGCGCGGGCGCCACTGGTGGCCGGCCCACACCGCGAGCCCCGCGAGGGGGATGCCGACGGCCAGGAAGAGGTTCTGCACCAGGAACGTCCACCACGTCGCCACGAGCAGCGCCTCACCGGCGTCCGTGGCCAGGTCGGCGCCGCTGATCGCCGGATCGAGGACGACGCCCACGACGAAGGCCGCGGCCACCAGGAGCGTCGCGACCAGCACACCCCCCAGCACCACCGCCAGGGACACCAGAGGGCGCCACCACCGGTGCTGCGCGCCGCGCAGGAGCTGGGTGTGCGGGCGCGGCAGCCCCTGCGGCGGCGACACCGCTGCGGGCGGCCACCCCACCAGCTGCTGGCGCCCCGCTCCTGGTGGCGGTTGCGGCACGGGGTGGGGGTGGGACGAACTCACCCGCTCAGGCTCGCACGCAGCGCTGACAGTCGCGCCAGCGCGCTGGACCGGCCCAGGATCTCGAGGGACTCGAACAGCGGGGGCGAGACCCGGCGTCCGGTCACGGCGGTGCGCACCGGTCCGAAGGCGGACTTGGGCTTGATGCCCAGGCCCTCCACCAGCGCCTCGCGCAGCGCGGACTCGATGGCCGAGGCCTCCCACGCCTGCACGCCGGCCAGCGCGGACGTCGCGGCGTCCAGCACATCGGTCGCCTCAGGGCGCAGGGCGCCGCGCGCGTCGTCCTCGACCACCAGGTCGTCGTCGCCGGTGAAGAGGAACGCCAGCATCGGCGGCGCCTCCCCGAGCAGGGCGATGCGCTCCTGCACCAGGGGGGCGGCGGCGCTCAGCACGTCCAGCTGCCCCTCGCTCAGGTGCTCGCCCACCAGGCCCGCCGCGCGCAGGTGCGGCACGAGGCGGTCGCGGAAGTCCTCCGGCGCCAGGAGCCGGATGTGCGCGCCGTTGACGGCCTCGGCCTTGGCCAGGTCGAAGCGCGCCGGTGCGGCGTTCACCGCCGAGACGTCGAAGGCCGCGACCAGCTCGGCGGGGCTGAAGACGTCGCGGTCGGGGGCGATGGACCACCCGAGCAGGGACAGGTAGTTCAGCAGCCCCTCGGGCACGAAGCCCCGCTCGCGGTGGCGGAACAGGTCGCTCTCGGGGTCGCGCTTGGACAGCTTCCGCGTGCCCTCGCCGAGCACGAAGGGCAGGTGCCCGAACACCGGCACGGCGTCGGTGACGCCGATGGCGATCAGCGACTCGTACAGGGCCACCTGGCGCGGGGTGGAGGACAGCAGGTCCTCGCCGCGCAGCACGTGGGTGATGCGCATGAGCGCGTCGTCGACGGGGTTGACCAGGGTGTACAGGGGGGCGCCGGTGGCCCGGGCGAGCACCGGGTCCGGCGTCGCCCCGGCGGGGAAGGTGATGGTGCCGCGCACGAGGTCGTCGACGACGATGTCCCGGTCGGGCATCCGCAGGCGCAGCACCGGCTCCCGCCCCTGCGCGCTCAGCGCCGAGCGGGCGGCGTCGTCGAGGTCGCGGTCGGCGCCGTCGTAGCCGAGCTTGGGGTCACGGCCGGCGGCCCGGTGGCGGGCCTCGACCTCCTCGGGGGTGGAGAAGGACTCGTACGCGTGGCCCGCCGCGCGCAGGCGGGCGAGGACGTCGGCGTAGACGGCGCCGCGCTGGGACTGCCGGTAGGGGCCGTGGGGGCCGCCGACCTCCACGCCCTCGTCCCAGTCCAGGCCGAGCCACCGCATCGCCTCGAGGAGCTGGTGGTAGCTCTCCTCGGAGTCGCGGGCCGCGTCGGTGTCCTCGATGCGGAACACCAGCGTCCCGCCGTGGTGGCGGGCGTGGGCCCAGTTGAACAGCGCCGTCCTGATCAGACCCACGTGCGGGACGCCGGTCGGGCTGGGGCAGAACCTGACCCGGACGGCGCTGCCGGTGACCGGCCCGGTGCCGGGACCGGTCATCGCGCCACCACGGGGTTGCTCAGGGTGCCGATGCCCTCGATCTCGACCTCGACGCGCTGCCCGGCCACCAGGGGCCCGACACCGGCGGGCGTTCCGGTGAGGATCACGTCACCGGGCAGCAGGGTGAAGGCGGTGCTGACGTGGGAGACCAGCTCGGCGACGTCGAAGACCATGTCCGAGGTGCGCCCGTCCTGGACGACCACCCCGTCGAGCCGGGTGGTCAGGCGCAGGTCCCCGACGTCGAGGTCCGGGACGATGTAGGGACCCAGGGGGCACGAGGTGTCGAAGCCCTTGGCCCGGGCCCACTGCCCGTCGCCGCGCTGCCAGTCGCGGGCGGTGACGTCGTTGGCGACCGTGTACCCGAGGACCACCTCGGGCACCCGCTGGCGCGGCACGTCCTTGCAGACCCGGCCGATGACGACGGCCAGCTCGCCCTCGTAGTGCACCTCGTTGGAGCCGGCGGGCAGCACGATCGGGTCGCCGGGGCCGATCACCGCGGTGTTCGGGGTCAGGAACACCAGCGGCTCGGCCGGCACCTCGTTGCCGCCCTCGCGGGCGTGCGCGGCGTAGTTGCGGCCGATGCCGACCACCTTGCTGCGCGGGATGACGGGGGCCAGCAGGCGCGCGTCGGCCAGCGGCAGCTGCTCGCCCGTGGCCTGGAGGGGGGCGTAGAGCGGATCCCCCACGACGACGTGGAGGACCTCCTGACCCGCCTCGCCCTCGACGAGGCCGAAGCGGGGGTCCTCACCCGTGGTGAACCTGGCGATGCGCATCCGCCGAGCGTAGGGGCGCCCCCAGCGGACGGATCCGCGGCGAGGGCGCCCACCGCGCCCGCCTCGAGCGGAGCAGTCATCACTGTCAGTGCTGGGTGGCACCGTCTGGGGATGCTGACGCGCTGCTCGATCGTCCCGCCCTACCTGCTCGACGCGATGGCCGAGGCCGGCCTGCGCGGCGCCCTCGTCGAACCGGCCCGACGCACCGACGCGCGGTTGCGCGGCGAGCGCTCGGCTCGGGGACGGCGCCCGGCCGCGGCGGTCGAGCCCGGCCCGCAGCGCACGGTCAGCGACGCGGGCGGGAGCACGGACCTGCCCGGCCGCGTCGTCCGCACCGAGGGCGCACCGGCCACGGGTGACGCTGCGGTGGACGAGGCCTACGACGGGCTCGGGGCCACCTGCGCCCTGCTGCTGGACGCCTACGGGCGAGACTCCGTCGACGGCGCCGGTCGCCCGCTGCCGGCGACGGTGCACTACGGGCGGGACTACGACAACGCGTTCTGGGACGGCGAGCGCATGGTCTTCGGTGACGGGGACGGGGAGGTCTTCACCCGCTTCACCGCCTCGGTGACCGTCATCGGCCACGAGCTGGCGCACGGCGTCGTCCAGTACACCGCCGACCTGGCCTACCACGGCCAGTCCGGGGCGCTCAACGAGTCCGTCGCCGACGTCTTGGGGACGCTCGTGGAGCAGTACGCCGCGGGCCAGAGCGCCGACGAGGCGACCTGGCTGATCGGCGCGGGCCTGTTCCTCCCGAGCGTGCGGGGCGTGGCGCTGCGCTCCATGGCCGCTCCCGGCACCGCCTACGACGACCCGGTGATCGGCCGCGACCCCCAGCCCGCCCACTACGACGACCTCGTCGTCACCGAGGAGGACGACGGAGGGGTGCACATCAACTCCGGCATCCCCAACCGGGCCTTCCACCTGGCCGCGACCGCGCTCGGCGGCCACGCGTGGGAGCGCGCGGGCCAGGTCTGGTACGACGCGCTGACCGACCCCTCCCTGAGCGCCGACGCGGACTTCACGGCCTTCGCGGGCGTGACGGTGGCCGTGGCCGCCCGCCGGTTCGGACGGGCCTCGGAGGAGGTCGCGGCGGTACGGTCGGGGTGGGACGAGGTGGGTGTGGCGCTGCCGGCGGAGATCGGTGACGCCGTGCCCGCGGCGCAGTCACCAGACGGCGACCCGGATGCGTCGGACGGGGACCTCGAGGCATCCGACTGAGGCTCACCCCGTCCGAGCGGGACACGGCCCCGCCGGCGGAGCGATGACAGGAGCACGGATGCGCATCACGGTCAGCCGCAGCGGCGGCTTCGCGGGCCTGGTGCGCCGCGCCGAGGTCGACACCGAGGGGCGGGAGGACGCCGGCGACTGGCTGGCGCTCGCCACGCGGGCGGTGCCGCTGCTGCCCGTGGCCCCCCCGGGACGGGTGCGCGACGCCTTCGTGTGGACGATCGAGCTGGGCGACCAGCGGGCGGTGCTGCCCGACCGCTCGCTCACCGGGCCGTTGCGCGACCTCGCCGAGCGCACCCTCGCCGAGGGCGCCCCGGGTGCGGGCTGACCCGGACGGCTCGGCGGAGCAGGTCGACGGGCCTGCGGCCCCGGACGGTGCGCCGCCGATCGGCGCCCCCGGCGCGGGACCCGGCGACGCCGTGCGGGTCTCGCTGCTGCTCGGCGTGCTGTTCGGGCTGACAGGGTCGGGATCCTCCGCGGCCGCCGTCGCCGTGCCCGCCCTCGGTGCGGAGCTGGAGCTGGCGCCGGCGACGACGGCGTGGGTGCTCTCCGGCTACGTGCTCGTGCTCGCCGCGGCGACCCCGGTGTACGGGCGCCTCGCCGACCTCGTCGGCATGCGTACCCCCCTGGCGGTGGGCCTGGCGCTGATGTCCGCCGGTGCGGTGCTCGCGGCCCTGGCGCCGACCTTCGGGGTGCTCATGGCCGGCCGGCTCCTGCAGGGCGCTGGCGCCGGGGCCACCACCGTGCTCGCCACCGCGCTGATCACCGCCCGCTACCAGGGCGCGGTGCGCGCCGCCGCCCTCGGCCGCGTCGCCGGGGGGGCCGGGGTGCTCGGCGCGCTCGGCCCGCTCGCCGGTGGCGCGCTCGAGGCCGCGGGCTCGTGGCGCCTCGCGCTCGCCCTGCCCGCCCTGGGCCTGCTGGTGCTGCCCGCGCTGTGGCGCATCACCCCCACTCGGGGCAGCGGCGCGGCGCTCGACCTGCCCGGCGCCGCTCTGGTCACCGCCAGCGCCACCGGCCTGGTGCTCCTGCTGCAGTCGTTCTCCGCCGGGCCGGTCGTCGCGGCGGTCGGGGGCGCGCTGCTCGCCGTCGGCGTCCCGCTGACCGCCCGGCACGTGCGGCGCCGACCCGAGGGGTTCCTGCCGCGCGTGGTCGTCACCTCACCCGTCGTCGTGGTCTCCGCGCTGGCCGGCGCCGCTGTGCCCGCCGCGTGGTTCTCCTCGCTCGTCGCGGTGCCCGCGGTGCTCGCCGCGCAGGGGTGGACGCCGCTGGCCACCGGGCTGCTGCTGCTGCCCAGCGTGCTGGCCAGCATCACCGCGGCCCGGGTCGTGGGGCCGCTGCTGGGACGGGTCGGGCCGCCGCGCACCCTGGCCACCGGCTGCGCCCTGGCGGCGACCGCCCTCGCGATCTCCGCCGCCGGCGCGGCCACCAGCTCTCCCGTGCTGCTCGCCGCGGGCGTCGCCGTGGTCTCCGTCGCCTTCGGGCTGGGCCAGCCGGCGCTGGTCGGCTCCGTCGGCAGCGCCGTCCCGGTGCCGCAGCGCGGCGTCGCCATCGGAGCGGCGACCCTGGTGTTCCTGCTCGGGGGTGCGGTCGGCTCGGCGACGGTCGGTGGTCTCGGAGACGTCATCGGCGTGCCCGCGTGCCTGCTGCTGCTCGCCGCACTGGCCCTGGCCGGAGGCGGGGGGGCCCTGTGGCTGGCCCGCCAGCCCCCCGCGGCCGCTCCATCCGGTGAGCGGGCGGCCAGTCCGGCCGCACAGGAGCGGCAGGACCCTGCCACGGCGGCGTGAGCGCACCACCCCGCGGGTAGTGCTCCCACGAGGGCCGGGTGCGCACCGGGCGCGGCGGCCTCGCGAGCGAGGAGACCCGATGGCGGGCACCTACGAGCAGTCCACGACCATCTCCGCCACTCCGGAGGAGGTGTTCGCCTACGTCAGCGACGTCTCCCACCTGCCGGAGTACCTGCCGCCGATCACCGGGGCCTCGGAGCGCCCCCTGTCGGAGGGCACCGAGACGGACCCCGCGCTGAAGGACGCCCGCGGGGTGCACGTCGTCGGTGAGATCAAGGGCCACCACTTCGAGAACGACGGCTGGTTCGACGCCGACACCGCCGCCCTCACCCTCGCCTGGGGTGCCCAGACCGAGCGCACCTACAGCGGTCGCCTCACCGTCACCCCCGAGGGGGACGGGTCCAGGGTCAGCGTGCAGCTCGACTTCGGCGAGCCCGACCAGGACGACCAGATCCAGGCGCAGTCCGGGGACCGCGACCCCCTCGGCGAGGCCTTCGACGCCACGCTGCAGTCGATCAAGAACCAGGTGGAGGGCACCGGCGGGAAGGTGGTGCCCCCGCCGCCGCCCGGCGACGTGCCGACGGACTCCTCGACGTCCTGAGCTCCGCCGGGGTGGGCACGGCGCCTCAGCGCTGGCCCACCCCGGCGAGCACCAGCCCGTAGGTGATCCCGTCGGTCAGCGCCTGCCACGACGCCTCCACGAGGTTCGGTGCCACACCCACCGTGGTCCACGTGCGCTGCCCGTCGGTGGTGTCGATGAGCACCCGCGTGGTGGCGTCGGTGCCGTGCCCGGCGTCCAGGATGCGCACCCTGAAGTCGGTCAGCTCCAGGTCCTCGAGCTCGGGGTACGCGGGGAGGAGCGCCTGGCGCAGCGCGGCGTCCAGGGCGTTGACCGGCCCGTTGCCCTCCCCGGTGCACACCACCCGTGCGTCCCCGGCGAAGAGCTTCACGGTGGCCTCCGAGAAGGGGCTGCCCCCCGCGGGGTGCTCGACGATCGCCCGCCAGCTCTCGACCGCGAAGTACGACGGGCGCCCGCCGCCGACGAGCTCGTGCAGCAGCAGCGCGAAGGAGGCGTCGGCGGCCTCGAAGGTCCAGCCGCGCCGCTCGAGGTCCTTCACCCGGGCGACGACCCGGGCCACGGCCTCGCCGTCCCCGGCGAGGTCGAAGCCCAGCTCGCGGCCCTTCAGCTCGACGCTGGCGCGCCCGGCCATCTCCGAGACGAGCATCCGCATGTCGTTCCCGACCCCGGCAGGATCGGTGTGCTGGTACAGGTCCGGGTCCACGCGGATGGCCGAGGCGTGCAGGCCGGCCTTGTGCGCGAAGGCGCTGGCCCCGACGTAGGGCGAGCGGCCGTAGGAGGCGACGTTGGTGACCTCGCTGACCTGGTGCGCGATGCGGGTGGCCTCGCGGAGCCGCTCGCGGGGCAGCACCGGCACACCCATCTTGAGCACCAGGTCGGCGACCACGGTGATCAGGTCGGCGTTGCCGGTGCGCTCGCCGTACCCGTTGACGCAGCCCTGCACGTGCGTCGCCCCCGCCTGCACCGCGGCGAGGCTGTTCGCCACCGCGCAACCGGTGTCGTTGTGCATGTGGGCGCCGATCCGCACGCCGGAGAGCGACGGGTCAGCGACCACCGCGGCCGTCACCTCGCTGGCCCGGTGGGGCAGCATCCCGCCGTTCGTGTCGCACAGCGCCACCACCTCGGCGCCCGCGGCAGCTGCGGCGTGCAGGACCTCGACGGCGTACCCGGCATCGAGGTACCACCCGTCGAAGAAGTGCTCGGCGTCGAGGAACACCCGACGACCGGCGGCCACGAGGTGACCGACGGTGTCGGCGACCATCGCGAGGTTCTCCTCCGGGGTCGTCCGCAGCGCCAGCTCGACGTGGCGTCGGTGGCTCTTCGCGACGAGGGTGACCACGGGGGTGGCGGCGTCGAGGAGGGCCTGGACCTGGGGGTCGTCGGCCGCAGTGGTCCCCGCCCGGCGCGTGGCGCCGAAGGCGACGAGCTGGCTGGCCCCGAGGTCGAGCTCGGCGCGGGCACGGGCGAAGAACTCGGTGTCCTTGGGGTTCGCCCCCGGCCACCCGCCCTCGACGTAGCCCACGCCCAGCTCGGCGAGGAGCGCGGCGATGTGCAGCTTGTCGGCGACCGACAGCGACAGGCCCTCCTGCTGGGCGCCGTCGCGCAGGGTGGTGTCGTAGACGTCGATGCCCGCGGGGTGCCCCGCCGTGTGCCCCGCCATCAGCAGAGCCTGTGCATCCACCCGTGCCGGTCCTGCGCGCGCCCGTGCTGCACGTCGAGCAGGGCGGTCCGCAGGCGCATCGCGACGCTGTCGGGCCCGGTGGTCGGCCCGGGGGTGCGGTGGCGGTCGGCGCCGTCGACGAGGGTGCCGATCGGCACGATCGTCGCGGCGGTGCCGCAGGCGAAGACCTCGGTGATCTCGCCGCTGGCCACCCCGGAGGTCCACTCGGCGACGTCCACCGGGCGCTCGACGGGGGTCAGGCCCAGCTCGGGGGCCAGGGCCAGCACCGAGGAGCGGGTGATGCCCTCGAGGATGCTGCCGTTCAGCGCGGGGGTGACCAGGGTGCCGTCGGCGTGGACGTAGAACACGTTCATGCCGCCGAGCTCCTCCACCCAGCGGCGCTCCTGCGCGTCGAGGTAGATCACCTGCGAGCACCCGTGCTCGGCGGCCTCGGCCTGGGGCAGCAGGGACGCGGCGTAGTTGCCGCCGGTCTTGGCGTCGCCCGTGCCCCCGAGGCCGCCGGCCCGGCTGTGGTGCCGTGACAGCCAGATGTCGACGGGGCGCACCTCGTCACCGAAGTAGGCGCCCACAGGGCTGGCGATGACTAGGTAGTCCACGACCTGGGCGGGGCGGATGCCGAGGAAGGCCTCGGAGGCGAACATCAGCGGTCGCAGGTACAGGCTCTTCTCCCCGCCCGCCGGCACCCAGCCCTCGTCGGCGTCGAGCAGGGCGTGCAGGGAGTCGAGGAAGATCCGCTCGGGGAGCACCGGCAGCGCCATCCGCGTGGCGGAGCGGGCGAAGCGGGCGGCGTTGGCCTCGGGGCGGAAGGTCCAGACGCTCCCGTCGTTCCAGCGGTAGGCCTTCAGCCCCTCGAAGATCTCCTGCCCGTAGTGCAGGACCGCGGCGGAGGGGTCGAGCAGCAGGGGCCCGTAGGGCTCGACGCGGGCGTCGTGCCAACCGCTGCCGACCGTCCACGTCACCCGGGCCATGTGGTCGCTGAAGTGCCGCCCGAACCCCGGCGAGCCGAGCACCTGCGCCCGCTGCTCCGGCCCCAGGGGCGCGGGGTTCGCCCGGTGCTCGAACACCAGCGCGCTCGGCGCGCTGGTGGTGGCGGTGACGGTGGCGGACATGGCCGAACGGTAGCGGACCGCCGGTCCGCGGGGCCTCACCACGCGGCTGCCGGGGCGCCCCGCGACCGGGCCGCCGAGACGCCCGGCAGCCGGGCCGCGGAGCCGTCGCTACAGCCGGGCCGCGAGGGCGTCGCCGACGTCCGCGGTGCGCCGCCGCTGCGCGCCCCGCTCCGCGAGGTCAGCGGCGATCGCGGCGTCCACGGCGGCGCTCGCGGCGTCCATGCCCAGGTGCGCGAGCAGCATCGCCACGGAGGCGACCGTGGCGGTGGGGTCCGCGACGCCCTGCCCGGCGATGTCGGGCGCGGAGCCGTGGACCGGCTCGAACATGGACGGCGCGGTGCGGTCGGGGTTGATGTTGCCCGATGCGGCCAGCCCGATGCCCCCGCAGACGGCGGCGACGAGGTCGGTGACGATGTCGCCGAAGAGGTTGTCGGTGACGATCACGTCGAAGCGGGCGGGGTCGGTGACCAGGAAGATCGTGGCCGCGTCGACGTGGAGGTAGTCGGTGGTCACGGCGGGGAAGTCCGCGCCGACGGCCTCGACGGTGCGGCGCCACAGGTGGCCGGCGTGGGTGAGGACGTTGTGCTTGTGCACCAGGGTCAGGTGGTGGCGGGGGCGGGCGGCGGCGCGGATGAAGGCGTCGCGGACGACGCGCTGCACGCCGAAGGCGGTGTTGACGCTGACCTCGGTGGCGATCTCGTGGGGGGTGCCCACGCGCAGCGCGCCGCCGTTGCCGGTGTAGGGGCCCTCGGTGCCCTCGCGGACGACGAGCAGGTCGATGTCGCCGGGGTCTGCCAGCGGGGAGGACGTCCCGGGAGGAAGCCGCCCTGGTCTGAGGTTCACGTAGTGGTCGAGCTCGAACCTCAAGCGCAGCAGCAGGCCGCGCTCCAGGACGCCGCTGGGCACCGTGGGGTCGCCGACCGCGCCGAGCAGGATCGCGTCGTGGCCGCGCAGCTCCTCCAGGACGCTGTCGGGCAGGGTCTCGCCGGTGGCGTGCCAGCGGGCGGCGCCGAGGTCGTACGCCGTGGTCGCGACCCGGGTGCCGGACGACGCGACCGCGGCGTCCAGCACCTTCAGGCCCTCGGTGACGACCTCGGGGCCGATGCCGTCACCGGCGATGACGGCGATCCGCAGGGTGTCGGGCGCGGTGTGGGGCGCGGTCTCGGGCACGGCGGTGACGGTAGTGGTCGCCCACCGGGTGGACGCTGCGGCCGTCGTCCACCGCGCTCCGCGCGACCTGCCCCCGGACGCCGAGCGGACGCTCAGCGGGACTCCGCCCGAGGGCTCAGCAGGTCGAGGACCCGCTGCAGCCGCCGGCGCACCAGGCGCTGGGAGAGCACCGGGTAGGCGTGGAGCAGCAGCGCGGTGGTCGCCCACCACCCCGCGGTGCGCCAGGCACCGGCGGCCGCGGTGCCCGCCACCACCGCGGCGCTGGCACCGCCGCCGACCAGGTGGGCCAGCTCGGCCTCGCGGGTGGCGTGCTCGGCGGCCACCAGGGAGGCGCGGGTGCCGTCGAAGGGGCGCTGGGCGGCCAGCACGGCCTCCCAGCTGATCGCCCGCAGCGCGCGCCCGTAGGCCCGCACTCCCAGGCGGCGGTGCGCGCGCGCCTCGCGCTCACCGACGGCGAACCACGGCGAGCGCAGCGGTGGTCGTGCAGTGCGGACCGCGACCGCCACCCAGCCCATGAGCGTCCAGCTGGTCACCCAGGCGAAGGCGGGGCCGCGCACCCCGAGCACCGCGGCGGCGGCCCGGCACGCGACCGGGGCGGCTGCGCTGACCAGGACCAGGAGCGCGACCTGCCGGGGCGACCGCCCGGCGCTCTCCCGCGCCCGGTCGGGACCGCGTCGCGCCGCGAGCACGCCGACCTCCTCCCCGCCGGTCGAGGCGGCCTCCGGGGCATCCTCCCGCGCGCCCGGTGGGCGCCGTCGACCACTGGGGTCGCGTCCAGGGCCGCCACCCACTGGCACGCTGGGTCCCGTGACCGTGGTGAAGATCAACGCCATCGACGTGCCCGAAGGCGCCGGCCCAGAGCTGGAGGCGCGGTTCGCCGCGCGGATGGGCACCGTGGAGGGCTCCGAGGGCTTCCTCGGGTTCGAGCTGCTCCGTCCTGTGGCCGGGGAGGGTCGGTACTTCGTCTACACGCGGTGGCGCGACGAGGAGGCGTACGCCGCGTGGGCCTCCGGCGGGGCCCGGGAGGCCCACGGCGGCGGTGGGGGGCAGCGCCCGGTGGCGACCGGCGCGAGCCTGCTGGAGTTCGAGGTGGTGGCGCAGGCGGGTCCGTCGACCGCCTGACGAGGAGGGGCCGCGGCGCCGACCCGCGCGGGTCCGTGGTCGGCTCCGCGGCCGCAGGGTGCTGCGCCCGTGACTCCTGTCGGCCGATCCGTGGGGCTGAGGCAGCATCCTGCGGGGTCCTGATGCTGACGCAGCGCCCCCGACCCCGGCAGGACGAGCGCGACAGCACCGACCAGGCGGCACCCCGGCGACCTACCCTTCGCCCGTGGGGCGCCGCGACCGCGCGTACCAGTGGCTGCGCGAGCACCCGCTGGCGGTCGACGGTGCGCTGGCGGGCGGGGCCGCCCTGTTCCTGGCGCTCGCGCACGCCCTCTCTGGCGATGGCGTCGGAGCTCTGCTCAGCCCGGCCCTGCTGGGCCCGCTGGCCGTGCGCCGCACCCGGCCCGTCCTCGCCGGCGCCCTGGTCGCCGCTGCCGCGCACGCCCAGCTGCTGCTCGGCGTCGACCCCGTGCCCGCCGACGCCGCCGTGCTCGCCGCCGTGTACGCGCTGAGCGCGCACGCGCCCCGGTGGGCCTCGCGCACCGGCCTGCTGCTCGCCCTCCCGGGCACCGTCGCGGCGAGCGCCCTCTGGGCCGGCGACGACCTCGAGGGCGCGGTGGTCGCCGTGGCGCTGGGCGGCAGCCTGGTGATGGCCAGCTGGGCGCTGGGCGACGTCCGCCGCGCCCGCACGGCCCAGGAGCAGGCCCTGCACGAGCGCACCCGCCACCTCGAGCTGGAGCGCGACGCCGCGAGCCGCCTCGCCGCCGCCGAGGAGCGCTCGCGCATCGCCCGCGAGATGCACGACGTCGTCGCGCACTCCCTGTCGGTGGTCATCGCCCAGTCCGACGGCGGCCGCTACGCCGCGGCCGCCGACCCGGGCGTCGCGACGCGGGCACTGGCCACGGTCGGCGACACCGGGCGCGCGGCGCTGGCCGACATGCGGCGCCTGCTCGGCGTGCTGGGCACCGAGGACGGCGCGGGCACCGCCCCGCAACCCGGGGCCGCCGACCTGCCGTCGCTGATCGCCTCGGTGCGCGCCTCGGGCCTCCCGGTCGAGCACATGGTGCAGGGCCGGGCGCGCCCCCTGCCGCCGGGGCTCGACCTGGTGGTCTACCGGGCGGTGCAGGAGTCGCTGACGAACGCGCTCAAGCACGCCGGGCCCGGGGCGCGCGCTGAGGTGGTGCTGCGCTGGCAGCAGCGGTGCCTGGAGGTCTCGGTGCGCGACGACGGGCGCGGGGCGGCGTCCACCAGCGCCCTGCTCGCCCCCACCGGTGACCGCGACGAGGACCGCGGCCGCGGCCTGCTGGGCATGCGCGAGCGCGTGCTGCTCTACGGCGGGCTCACCACCGCCGCCCCCCGCATCGGCGGCGGGTTCGCCGTCGACGTCCAGCTGCCCCACCCCGAGGAGCGACGGTGAGCGAGGGCACCCGACCCACCACCGCACCCATCACCGTCGGCCTCGTCGACGACCAGGAGCTGGTGCGCGCCGGCCTGGCCATGGTCGTCGACTCCCAGCCCGACCTGCGCGTGGTCGCCCAGGCGGGCGACGGCGAGCAGGCGCTGGCCTCGGCGGCGATGCGCGGCGCCGACGTGGTGCTCATGGACGTGCGCATGCCGCGCATGGACGGCATCGCCGCCACCCGCTCGCTCGTGCGCCCGGACGGCGGGGGCCCGAGGGTCGTGGTCCTGACGACCTTCGACCTCGATGAGCACGTGCTCGACGCGGTGCACGCCGGGGCCAGCGGCTTCCTGCTCAAGGATTCCCCGCCGGAGGCGCTGCTGGGGGCGATCCGCACCGTGCACCGCGGCGACGCGGTGATCGCCCCGTCGACGACCCGGCGCCTCCTCGCCCACGTGGCGCCGATGCTGCGCGAGGCCGAGGCGGCGCGCCACCCCGCTGGGGCGCCCCCCGCCGCGGTGCTCGACGTCCTCACCACGCGCGAGCGCGAGGTGCTCGAGCAGATGGCGACGGGCAGCTCGAACGCGGAGATCGCCGCGCACTTCGTGCTCTCGGAGACCACGGTGAAGACCCACGTGGGCCGGGTGCTCGCCAAGCTGGGCTGCCGCGACCGGGTGCAGGCGGTGGTGCTCGCGCACCGCGTGGGGCTGGTGCGCCCTGACCGGCCCTGACCGGCCCTGAGGGCCCGCTCCTCCTCCTGCAGGATGACCCGGCGACCGGTCCGCGGTCCTCGAGGTCGTCCTCGACGACGACGCGGCGCAGGTGACCCGGCACCTGGCGTCACCGGCATGGACCACTCCCCGACCGCTGTGCGCGCCGTCGCCCTCACCGAGGTCTACGGGCGCGGCGAGACCGCCGTGCGCGCGCTGGACGGCGTCGACGTCGCCTTCGCCGCGCGCGCCCTCACCGCGATCATGGGCCCGTCGGGCTCGGGCAAGTCGACCCTGATGCACTGCCTGGCGGGCCTGGACGTCGTCACCGACGGCCAGGTGTGGCTGGGCGGTACCGCCCTGCGGGGCCTGGGCGACGACGCGCTGACCCTGTTGCGCCGCGAGCGCGTGGGCTTCGTCTTCCAGTCCTTCAACCTGCTGCCGATGCTCACCGCGCGGCAGAACCTGCTGCTGCCCACGGAGCTCGCCGGGACCCGCGTGGACCAGGCGTGGTTCGACCAGCTCGTGCACGTGCTCGGGCTCGGGCAGCGCCTCGACCACCGGCCCGGCGAGCTCTCCGGCGGGCAGCAGCAGCGCGTCGCCATCGCTCGGGCGCTGGTGACCCGGCCCGACGTCGTCTTCGCCGACGAGCCGACCGGCAACCTCGACTCCCGCTCCGGGGCGCAGGTGCTCGACCTGCTGCGCCGCAGCGTGCGCGAGCTGGGGCAGACCGTCGTCATGGTTACCCACGACCCGGTGGCCGCCTCCTACGCCGACCGCGTGGTGCTGCTCGCCGACGGGCGCTTGGCCGGTGAGCTGCTCGACCCGACGCCGGAGCGCGTGCTCGCGGCGCTGGCCGCGCTCGACGCGGCGCCGGCGGGAGTCTGACGTGCTGGGGCTGGCCCTGACCCAGGCGCGCGCCCACGCCGGTCGGCTGGTGGCGGCGGGGGTGGCCGTGCTCGTCGGCACGGCCTTCGTCGCCGCGACGCTGGCGGTGGGGGGCCTGCTGCGCAGCACGGTGACGGCGGCCGTGTCGGCCAGCTACGCGGGGGCCGACGTGGTCGTCAGCGCCGGCCCGATCGACGAGGGACTGGTCGAGCGGGCCGGGCGCGCGGACGGCACGGCGGCCGCCGAGGGCCGGCGCACCACCTACGTCGACGTGCAGACCGCGGGGCGCACCGATCTCGTCCAGGTCGCCTCGACGCCGCGGGCGCGGGCCCTGCGCGACCCGGTCGAGGTGGCGCGCGGGCGCCTGCCCGACGCGCCGGGCGAGGTGGCGCTCGACGAGGCCCTCGCCGAGCGCCTCGACCTCGGTGTGGGCGACGCGGTGACCGTGCGCTGGTCGACGTACGCCGCCGACCCGGCGGCGGCCGAGGCGGCGGAGTCCTCGACCCGGGCCGCGGCGCCGGAGGTCGTCGGCCTGCTCGCCCGGCGCACCGACCTCACCGGCGCGAGCCCCGAGCTGCTGGCCGACCCCGCCGACGCGGCCACCTGGTCGACCTTCGACGAGGCTCAGGGCCCCCAGGGGCTCGGTGCCGTGCTCGTCGTGGGCGCCCCCGGCACCGACCCGGGGGGGCTTCGGGACGCCGTCGCTCGCCAGGTGGGGAGCTCCGACGCCGTGGTGAGGACCGCCGAGGAGCAGACGGCGGCCAGCGTGGACGACTTCGCCGGCACCACCGGGCTGCTGACCGCGGTGCTGCTCGCCTTCGCCGCCCTCGCGGTGGTCGTCGCCGGTGTGGTGGTCACCAACACCCTGGCGGTGCTCGTGGCCCAGCGCCGGCGCGAGCTGGCGCTGCTGCGGTGCGTCGGGGCCACGCGGCGCCAGGTGCGCGACACGGTGCTGCTGGAGGCCGGCGCCCTGGGGCTGATCTCCTCCGCCGCCGGGGTGGCGCTGGGCGCCGGGCTGGCGCAGGCCGCCGCCACGGTGGTGAGCCGCGTCGACCTCGGCTTCACCACCCCGCCCACCGTGCCGCTGACGTGGCCCGCCGTGGTCGTGCCGCTGCTGGTCGGCACGGCCACCGCGGTGGCGGCGGCGCTCGCCCCGGCCCGCGCGGCCACCCGGGTGCTGCCCGTGGCGGCGCTGCGCCCGGCGGTCGTGCCGGCGCTCGGGCAGCGCGCGTCGTGGGGGCGCGTCGCGGCGACGGCGCTGCTCGTGCTCGGCGGCGGCGCGCTGCTGGCCGGCGGGGTCGTCCTGGCGGTGAGCGACGACGTCGGGGGCGTGCCGCTCGGCCTCGGCGTGCTGGGTGGGGCGGTGTCCTTCGTCGGGGTGCTCGTCGGCGCCCCGGTGCTGCTGCCGCCGGTGGTTCGGGCGCTGGGGTGGATGGCCGGGCGCGTCGGCGGGGTGCCCGCCCGCCTCGCCGGGTCGAACGCCGCGCGCAACCCGCACCGCACCGCGGTGACCGCCTCGGCGCTGGTCATCGGGGTGACCCTGGTGACGACGATGACCGTGGGCGCCGCCTCGGTGCAGCGGACGTTCGACGCCGAGCTCGACGCGGAGTTCCCCGTGGACGTGCTCGTCGCCCCCAGCACCGCCGCACTGGAGCTGACGGACACCTCGGCGGCGCTGGATCCGCGGGTGGTGACGGCCGTCGCGGGCCTGGTCGAGGACGGCACCGTGGAGGAGGCGGTGGCGCTGCCCGGCACGCTGGCCGAGGCGGGTGCTGCACCGGGCAGCAGCTGGTCGGTGCTCGGCCTCGACCCCGCCGACGTGGACTCGGTCCTGCGCGAGCCCAGTCTGCTGTCAGGTCTGGAGGACGGCACCGTGCTCGTGCCGCGGGTCCACCGGGGCCTCGTGCAGGACGGCGACTCCCTGGTGCTGACCGGCCCGGCGGGAGCGGTGGAGCTGACCGCGGTGATGACCCACCTGCCGGTCGAGGCCGTCGTGGTCACTCCGGCCGACCTGACCCGGCTCGACCCGGCGGCGCCGGCGGTGGGCCTGTGGATCGACGTCCCGGACCGGGCCGACGATCTCGCCGCCCTGACCGCCGTGGAGGACGCCGTGGCCACCGCGGTCGGCGACGGCGCCGCCGCCGCGGTGACGGGCGCTGCGGTGCAGCGCGCCGACATCGCCGGCACCATCGACGTGGTGCTCGGGGTGGTGCTGGCGCTGCTCGGCGTCGCGGTGGTCATCGCCCTCATCGGGGTGAGCAACACGCTGTCGCTGTCGGTGGTCGAGCGCACCCGGGAGTCGGCGCTGCTGCGGGCGATGGGCCTGACCCGGGGGCAGCTGCGGGCGTCCCTGGCCATCGAGGGACTGCTCATCGCCGCGGTCGGCGTGGTCGTGGGCCTGGTGCTGGGCACCGCCTACGGCTGGGCGGGCACCACCACCGTCTTAGGTGTGGAGCTGGACGAGCGGCTGGCGTTCCCCGCTGAACGGCTGGCCCTGGTGGCCGCGGTGGCGCTGGCCGCGGGCCTGCTCGCCTCGGTGCTCCCCGCCCGGCGCGCCGTCCGCACCCCGCCGGCGGCGGCGCTGGCGGAGTAGCGCGCGACCTGTCCGACCCTCGCCGTAGAGGAGCACGGTGCGGGTCGGACAGGTCGACCTGACGGCGCGGGCGCGGTGCCGTGCCGAGGAGGCCGCGTCACCGCGGGCGGCGCACCCGGATCGGCCCCTTCGCCGTGCTGGGGTCGACCACGCGCCCGCCCTGGGTGATCTGCGCGCCACCGGCGGCCACCAGGCGCCGGGCCGCGGCGCGGGCGGGCTCCACCAGCTCGCGCCACGCCTCACCGTCCAGGCCCCGCTCGGCGGCGGCGGCGCGGGCGACCTCGCTCGGGCACACCGACGCCGATGCCGCACGGACGTCGAGCAGGGCCACCAGGGCGGCGTCCAGCGCGGCGTCGACCTCGCGGCCGCTGCCGGAACGCGCCCGCCGGCGGCAGGCGTCGGAGCAGTAGCGGACCTCGTCCCAGCTGCGCTCCCACTTCTTGCGCCAGGTGATGGTGCGCCCGCACACCGCGCAGTCCTTGGTGGGGACGCTCACGCCACGCCCGCCCGCACGGGGGGGTGCACCGCCTGCCCGGTCTGGACCGCCCACAGCGCCGCGTACGCCCCGCCGGCGGCGACCAGCTCGTCGTGGGTGCCGGCCTCGGCCACCGCGCCGCCGGCGAGCACGTGGATGCGGTCGGCGTCGCGCACCGTGGAGAGCCGGTGGGCGACCACCAGCGCGGTGCGCCTCGCCGTGACCGTGGCGAGGCTGCGCTGGATGGCCGCCTCGGTCTCGTTGTCGACCGCGGACGTCGCCTCGTCGAGCACCAGCAGCGCCGGGTCGCGCAGGATCGCCCGCGCCAGGGCGATGCGCTGGCGCTGCCCGCCCGAGAGCAGCTGCCCGCGCTCGCCGACGACGGTGTCGTAGCCGCGGGGCAGGGCGGCGATGAAGTCGTGCGCCTCGGCGAGGTGCGCGGCCCGCTCCACCTCGGCGTCGCCCACACCCTCACCCGCGCCCCGCCCGTAGGCGACGTTCTCGCGCACGGTGCCGTGGAAGAGGTGCACGTCCTGGCTGACGTAGCCGATCACCCCGCGCAGCGCGTCCCACGACAGGTCGCGCACGTCCACGCCGTCGAGCAGCACCCGCCCCTCGCGCGGGTCGCCGAAGCGCAGCACCAGGCGCAGCACGCTCGACTTGCCCGCACCCGTGGTCCCGACCACGGCGTGGGTCTCTCCGGCCGGCACGACCAGGTCGAGGCCGCGCAGCACGTCGGGCCCGTCGTCGTAGCCGAAGCGGACGCCGCGCAGCTCCAGGCGGCCGCGCGCGACGCCGGTCAGGTCGGCGGCGCCCTCGACCTGCGCCGGCCGCTCGGCCAGCAGGCGCAGGATCCGCCGGGTGGAGGCCATCGCCCGCTGGTAGAGGTCGAGGGTCTCCCCGAGCCGGGTCAGGGGCCACAGCAGCCGCTGGGTGGAGAAGACCAGCGCCGTGTACAACCCCACGGCCAGGTCGCCCTCCAGCGCCAGGTACCCGCCGAGCAGCAGGGTCGAGGTGAACCCGGCGAGGATCGCCATGCGGATCAGGGGCACGAACGCCGCCGAGGTGGCGATCGCCGCGAGGTTCGCGCTCCGGTACGCGGCGGACGCGGCGGCGACGCGGGCGACCTCGGCGCGCTCGGCGGTGAAGGCCTTGATCGTGCTCAGCCCCCCGAGGTTCGTCGCGGTGGTCGCCGAGACCTCGCCCGCCGCCTCGCGCACCGCCGCGTACCGGGGCTGCAGGCGGCGCTGGAAGGCGATCGAGCCCGCGACGATGACCGGCACGGGCGCGAAGGCCAGCAGCGCCAGCTGCCACGAGGAGACCGCGAAGACCGCCCCGACGAGGAGCACGGTCAGCCCGGTGCGCAGGAGCGTCGAGGCGCCGACGTCGAGGAAGCGCTCGAGGGCGTTGACGTCCTCGGTGAGCACCGAGAGCGTGCCGCCGCTGGCCCGGCGCTCGTGCCATCCGACGTCCAGGCCCTGCGCGACGGTGTAGGCGTCGACCCTCAGCTCGTGCTCGACGCTCTGCGCCAGGCCCCGCCACGCCAGCGCCGCGCCGTAGTCGGTGACCGACTCCACCACCCACACCAGCGCGTTCACGACCGCGATGGCGACCAGCTGCTGGAAGCGGTCCGCGCCCCCCAGCAGGGTGCCGACCAGGGAGCTCTCCCCGCGCACCACCACGTCGATGGCGGCGGCGATGAGCAGCTCGGGGGCGACGTCGGCCGCGGTGTTCAGGGCGCTCAGCACCACCGCGAGGACCAGGCGCGGGCGGTGGCGGCGGTGGCGGCGCCACAGCTCCCCCAGCGGGTGGTCGGGCTGGGTCGCAGGTGGTGGGGCTGCGGCGTCACTGACACCGGCGGGTCGTGGTGGCACCGGGTCACGGTAGGCGGCGTCACAGCAGGCGGCGGTCACGGTGAGCGGCGGCCCCGACGGGGATGCACCAGCACGAAGCGCTGCAGCACCACCGGCCAGTCGTCGGCCCGGTCGACCCGCAGGCCCCAGAACGCGGCGTGCGCCTGGCGCCACGAGGCGAGGGTGGCGGCGCCCTCGCCCTCCGCGGCGGCGTGCTCGGCGGTGACCCGGGCGAAGACGGTGACCTCCACCGCGGTGGTGCGGATCACCGCCCGCGGCACCCCGCCACCGTCCAGGACGATCTCCAGGTCGCCCACCGCGGGCAGCGGCTCGCCCTCCCGGCGGTGCTCGACGAGCGCGGAGCTGGTGGCGGTCTTCGTGCCGTCGAGCACCAGGGCGAGCAGCTCGTCGGCCTGCTCGCGGGTGGCCCCGAAGGCGAAGGCGGCGGGCGCGAGCGCCCCCGCGGCGCTCTGGCCCACGACCACCCCGATGCGAGCGAAGGGGTCGCGCTGCACCAGCGGGCGCACCCGCTGCCAGTACGCCGCGACGTCGGTCGGCTCCTCCACGCCCCCTCCTCCCGGCCCGCTCGTCCCGGCCCGCTCGCGTCGACCCGCCCGCGACGGGCCCGGTGCCGGCGGTGCGCCTCAGCGCGCCGCGGACCCCTCGACGTAGCCCGCGTCGCCATCGGCCCCGGCGTCGTCGCGCACCCAGCTGAACAGCTGGCGCAGCTCGCGCCCGGTGGCCTCGATGGGGTGCCCCTCCTGCTCGCGGCGCAGCGCGGTGAACTCCGGGCCCCCGGCGTCCTGGTCGGCGATGAACCGCTCCGCGAAGGCGCCGCTGGTGATGTCGCCGAGGACGTCCTTCATCCGCGCCTTCACCGAGTCGTCCACGACCCGGGGCCCGGAGACGTAGTCGCCGTACTCCGCGGTGTCCGAGACGCTCCACCGCTGCTTGGCCAGACCCCCCTCGTACATCAGGTCCACGATGAGCTTCAGCTCGTGCAGGGTCTCGAAGTACGCGACCTCGGGCTGGTACCCGGCCTCGGTGAGGGTCTCGAAACCGGCCTGCACGAGCCGGGAGACCCCTCCGCACAGCACGGCCTGCTCACCGAAGAGGTCGGTCTCGGTCTCCTCGGTGAAGGTGGTGCGGATGCCCGCGGCGCGCAGACCCCCGATGGCCTTCGCGTAGGACAGCGCGAGCGGCCACGCGCCACCGGTGGCGTCCTGCTCGACGGCGACGATGACCGGAACCCCGCGCCCCGCGACGTACTCCCGGCGCACCAGGTGACCGGGGCCCTTGGGGGCGACCATCGCGACGTCCACCCCCGCGGGCGGGGTGATGTAGCCGAAGCGGATGTTGAACCCGTGCCCGAAGAGCAGGGCCTTCCCGTCGCTCAGGTGCGGCTCGATCGACTCCGCGTAGACGTGGCGGGCCACGTGGTCGGGCACCAGCAGCATGACCACCTCCGCCTCCTGCGCGGCCTCGGCGACGCCGACCACGCGCAGGCCCTGCGCCTCCGCCTTCGCGCGGCTGGCGGAGCCCTCGGCGAGGCCGACGCGCACGTCCACGCCGGAGTCGCGCAGGCTCAGCGCGTGGGCGTGGCCCTGGCTGCCGTAACCGATCACGGCGACGGGGCGGCCCTGGACGACGCTCAGGTCGGCGTCGGCGTCGTAGTACAGCTCGGCGGCCATGGTGTCTCCTCGTGTGGCGCTGGGGTGGTGGGCTGGGGTGCTGGGCGCGCTGGGGCGGGTCTCAGGCGGTGGCGCGCGGGCGGTCGGCCATCGAGCGGGCGCCGCGGCCGATGCCCACGACGCCGGACTGCACGATCTCGCGCACCCCGAACGGCTCCAGGGCCCGCAGCAGCGCCTCGTTCTTCTCGGGGCGGCCGATCGCCTCCACGACGAGCGCGTCCACCGCGACGTCGACGACGCGGCCGCGGAACAGCTCGGTGACGGCCGCGACCTGGGGGCGCGCCGCGGCGTCGGCGCGCACCTTCACCAGCAGCACCTCCCGCTGCACGGAGGCCTCCGGGTCGAGCTCGACGACCTTCAGCACGTTGACCAGCTTGTTCAGCTGCTTGGTCACCTGCTCCAGGGGGTTCGCCTCGACGTCGACCACGACCGTGATGCGCGAGGTGTCGCGGGTCTCGGTGGGCCCGACCGCGAGGGAGTGGATGTTGAACCCGCGCCGGGCGAACAGGGCCGCGACCCGGGTGAGGACGGCGGGGCGGTCCTCCACCAGCACCGACAGGGTGTGCCGACTCATCCCTTCGTCTCGCTGTCGCCCAGGCCGGAGACGGACTCCGGGCTGGTGGACTCGTCGCGGTCCCACACCGGGGTGATGCCCCGGGCGTACTGGATCGCGTCGTTGCTGAGCCCGGCGGTGACCATCGGCCACACCATCGCGTCGCGGTGGACGACGAAGTCGACGACGACGGGGCGGTCGGTGACGGCCATCGCGGCCTCGATGGTGGCGTCGAGGTCCTCCGGGCGCTCGCAGCGCAGCCCGGCGCACCCGTACGCGTCGGCGAGCTTGACGAAGTCGGGGATGCGCTGGCCCATCGCGACCGCCGACCCGGTGTGCAGGTCGGTGTTGGAGTAGCGCCCGTCGTAGAACAGGGTCTGCCACTGGCGCACCATGCCGAGGCTGCTGTTGTTGATGACCGCGACCTTGATCGGGATGCCGTTGAGCGCGCAGGTCGCGAGCTCCTGGTTGGTCATCTGGAAGCACCCGTCGCCGTCGATGGCCCACACCACGGCGTCGGGGCGCCCGACCTTCGCGCCCATCGCCGCGGGCACCGCGTAGCCCATCGTGCCGAGCCCGCCGGAGTTCAGCCACGTGCCGGGGTGCTCGTAGCGGATGAACTGCGCCGCCCACATCTGGTGCTGCCCGACCCCGGAGGTGAAGACGGTCTCGGGACCGGAGATCTCCCCCAGCCGCTGGATGACCCGCTGGGGCGACAGGGACCCGTCCTCGGGCTCGTCGTAGCCCAGGGGGTAGGTCTCGCGCAGCTCGTCGAGCTGGCGCCACCAGGTGCTCAGGTCAGCCCGGCGCCCCGCGGCGTGCTCGGCGGCCAGCGCCGGCACCAGCTCGGCGATGATCTCCTTCGCGTCACCGACGATCGGCACGTCCGCGTGCCGGTTCTTGCTGATCTCGGCGGGGTCGATGTCGGCGTGCACGACCTGGGCGTGGGGCGCGAAGGACGACAGCAGGCCCGTGACCCGGTCGTCGAAGCGGGCGCCGAGGGCGACGACGAGGTCGGACTGCTGCAGCGCGGTGACCGCGGCGACCGTGCCGTGCATGCCGGGCATCCCCAGGTTCTGGGGGTGGCTGTCGGGCAGCACGCCCCGGGCCATCAGGGTGGTCACCGCCGGCGCGCCGGAGAGGTCGGTGAGCTCCAGCAGCTCGGGGCTGGCCCCGGCCTTGATCACCCCGCCGCCGACGTAGAGCACCGGTCGCTGCGCCCCGGCGATCATCCGGGCCGCCTCGCGGACCTGCCGGCTGTGCGGCCTGGTCACCGGGCGGTACCCGGGCAGGTCGACCGCCGGGGGCCAGGAGAACGTGGTCTGCGCCTGCTGCGCGTCCTTCGTGACGTCGACCAGCACTGGCCCCGGGCGCCCGGTGGAGGCGATGTGGAAGGCCTCGGCGACCACCCGGGGGATGTCGGCGGCGTCGGTGACGAGGTAGTTGTGCTTGGTGATCGGCAGCGTGATGCCGACGATGTCGGCCTCCTGGAAGGCGTCGGTGCCGATCGCGGCGCTGCTGACCTGACCGGTGATCGCCACCAGCGGGATGGAGTCCATGTGCGCGTCGGCGATCGCGGTCACCAGGTTCGTCGCACCCGGGCCCGAGGTGGCGATGCAGACGCCGACCCGGCCGGTGGCCGCGGCGTAGCCCTGGGCGGCGTGGCCCGCGCCCTGCTCGTGGCGCACCAGGACGTGGCGGACGGTGGGGCTGTCGAGCAGCGGGTCGTAGGTGGGCAGGATCGCCCCGCCAGGCATCCCGAAGACGACCTCGACGCCCATCATCTCCAGGGAGCGCACCAGGGACGCCGCACCGGTCATCGGCGTGGGCGCCACCGAGGTGGTCGAGGCCGTGCCCGCGCCGCCCGCGGGGGCCAGCGGCGCCGCTGACGCCGGCGCGGTCACCGGGTGCTCGGCCGATGGCTTGGTGGGGGTCTGCGTGCTCATCGTGGTCCTCCGGCAGGGGATGTCGCGCTGATCGCGCAGGGGCCGAACGTGCGAGGACCCCCCGACCCGCGGTGGCGGGGTCACGGAGGGTCGCGCCGACGGGTCACCGGGAACGGGACCTCAGGCGACGCGCAGCACGAGGGGTACTCGGCGAGCGGTCACCACATCATCCTACTCCTGGGCGGGGACGGCGCGGCGTCGCCGTCCCGTGCGCCCGTGCGGCGTGCGCCCGCGGCAGGGGGCGCCGGTGGACCGGTCGCCCGTGGCAGGGTCGTGCCCCGTGAGCGGTCCTCCGACGTCCCGGTCCCGACCCCCGACGTCCCGACCCCCGACGTCCCAGCCCTCGACGTCCGGGCACGTCGTCCTCCCCCAGGCCGACGGCGCCGCGTACGGCTCCCTGCGCTCGCGGCCCACCCCCCGCGCGGAGCGCTACGCCCTGGGGCGGGCGCTGCGCGAGCAGGTGCCGCGCTCCGCGCTGGCGCGGTGGTCACCTGCGCCGGACCGCCGCGGTGTGCTCGAGCAGGTGCAGGACGCCCACCAGGGCCGGCTGGACCACCTGGTGCCGGTCCGCACCGGGCGGATGGTCGCCTCGCCCTACGGGTTCCTGCGCGGCGCGGCGGCGGTCATGGCCGAGGACTTCGCCTCCCTGCCCGCCACCGGCATCACCCCCGTCATCTCCGGGGACGCCCACCTCGGCAACGTCGGCTTCTACGGCTCACCCTCCCGCTCGCTGGTGCTCGACCTCAACGACTTCGACGAGGCGCACCCCGGTGCCTGGGAGTGGGACCTGCGGCGCCTCACGGCGAGCACGTGGGTCGCCGGGCGCCACAACGGGTTCAGCGAGGACCACTGCGGGCGGGCGGTCGCCTCCGCCGTCGCGGCGTACCGCGAGCACGTGCGCGACCTCGCCGACCAGCCCCTGTTCGAGCGCTCCTTCCAGGAGCTCGACGTGGAGGCCCTGGACTCCACCGCCTCGGACGACTCGCTGCGCAAGGAGCTGGCCCGCTCCGCGAAGCGGGCGGCCAAGCGCACCAGCGACCGCGCCCTGCCCCGGCTCACCGAGGGTGTCGGGGGCGACCGGCGCATCACCCTGGACCCCCCGCTGGTCACCGCGCCGGAGCCCGACGACGCGGACCTGCTGCCCGCCGCGCTCGACGCCTACCTCGCCACCCTCGCCCCGCACTGGGCCCGGGTCCTCGGCGGGTACACCCTGGTCGACGTCGCGCACAAGGCCGTGGGGGTGGGCAGCGTGGGGCTGCGGGCGTACGTGGCGCTGCTGGAGGGCAGCCAGCCCGACGACGTGGTGCTGCTGCAGCTCAAGCAGGCCCGGCGCTCGGTGGTGGCGCCCTTCGTGCACGGGGACTCCGCGTGGCACGCCCACCAGGGGCAGCGGGTGGTGGAGTACCAGCAGGCCCTGCAGACCGTCAGCGACCCGCTGCTGGGCTGGACGAGCGTCGGGGAGCGCCAGTACTACGTGCGCCAGTTCCGGAACATGAAGGGCACCGTGGCCCTGGACGGCATCGACGCCGGGGCGCTGGCGGACTACGCGGGCATCTGCGGGCGCCTGCTGGCCAAGGGGCACGCGCGCACCTCGGGGGCGTCGATGATCGCCGGGTACCTCGGGCGCTCGGACGCCGTGGACGAGGCGCTGCGGCACTTCGCGCGGGCCTACGCCGATCAGACCGAGCGCGACCACGCGGCGCTGGTCGAGGCGGTGGCCCGCGGGGAGCTGCCCGTCGAGCGCGGCGTCTGACCGGGTGGCCCGTGGGCGCGGACCGCGGACTCCCGACCCCTCCTGCGGGGGCATCGGCGTGACCGGTCCCCCACCACCCAGGAGGCACCTCGCGCCCATCGCTCTGGATCCTCACCTCGACCTCGGCGGGACCGCTCGCGAGGCCATGGAGTCCTACCGCTCGGTCTTCGGCGGCCAGCTCGACCTCGCCACCTTCGCCGACTCCGGCACGGCCGAGGACCCCGCCGAGGCGGACCTGGTGATGCACGGGCACCTGGACGCCGGGGGCGGCCTGACCTTCATGGGCTCCGACGCCCCGCAGCGCACCGGGCTTACGGGCCAGTCGGGCGTGGCCGTGGCCCTCTCGGGCGGCGCCGAGGACGAACCGCGCCTGCGCGGGTGGTTCGAGGACCTCGCCGCGGGCGGCACCATCACCCAGCCGCTGACCGCGGCCCCCTGGGGCGGCGGCTTCGGGATGCTCACCGACCGGTTCGGCACCGCCTGGATGGTGAACATCGGCGTGCCCGGCCCCGGCTGAGCCCCGGGCGGTCGAGACCTCGACGATCCCCGGCAGCACCGCTCAGTCCGACACCGCTCAGTCCAGCACCGCTCCCCCGGACGCCGAGCCGACGAGCTTGACGTACTTGGCCAGCACCCCCCGGGTGTACCGCGGCGCCGGCGGGGTGAAGCCGACCGCGCGGGCAGCCAGCTCCTGCTCGTCCACGAGCAGGTCGAGGCGCTTGGTCCCGACGTCGAGGCGGATGCGGTCCCCGTCGCGCACGAACGCGACGGGTCCGGCATCCACCGCCTCCGGCGCGACGTGCCCGACGCACAGCCCGGTGGTGCCCCCCGAGAAGCGCCCGTCGGTGAGCAGCAGCACGTCCTTGCCGAGGCCCGCGCCCTTGATCGCCCCGGTGATGGCGAGCATCTCGCGCATCCCCGGGCCGCCCTTGGGTCCCTCGTAGCGGATGACGACGACGTCGCCGGCGGCGATGGTGCCGTCCTCGAGGGCGTCCATCGCGGCGCGCTCGCCGTCGAAGACCCGCGCGGTGCCCTCGAAGACCTCCGACTCGAAGCCCGCGCTCTTGACCACCGCGCCGCCGGGTGCCAGGGAGCCGGACAGGATCGTCAGCCCCCCGGTGCGGTGGATCGGGGCGCTCATCGCCCTCACCACGGTGCCGTCGACGTCGGGGGGCGCGATGTCGGCGAGGTTCTCGGCCAGGGTGCGCCCGGTGACGGTGAGGGCGTCGCCGTGCAGCAGCCCGGCGTCCAGCAGGGCGCGCATCACCACGGGGATGCCGCCGATGCGGTCGACGTCGGTCATCACGTGGCGCCCGAACGGCTTGACGTCGGCCAGGTGCGGCACCGTCGAGCCGACCCGGTCGAAGTCGGCGAGGGTCAGGTCGACCTCGGCCTCGTGGGCGATGGCCAGCAGGTGCAGCACCGCGTTGGTGGAGCCGCCGAGGGCCATGACCAGGGCGATGGCGTTCTCGAACGCCTCCTTCGTCATGATGTCGCGGGCGGTGATGCCCTTCGCGATGAGCTCCACCACCGCTCGCCCGGACGCCGCGGCGAAGGCGTCGCGCCGGCGGTCGACCGCCGGCGGTGCCGCGGAGCCGGGCAGGGACATCCCGAGCGCCTCGGCGGCCGACGCCATGGTGTTCGCGGTGTACATGCCCCCGCACGCGCCCTCGCCGGGGCAGATGGCCCGCTCGATGGCGTCGACGTCGGCGCGCGACATCAAGCCCCGGGCGCACGCCCCCACCGCCTCGAAGGCGTCGATGATGGTCACCTCGCGCTGCGAGCCGTCGCTCATGGTGGCGGTGCCGGGGAGGGTGGAGCCGGCGTAGAGGAACACGCTGGCGAGATCGAGGCGGGCCGCGGCCATGAGCATCCCGGGCAGGGACTTGTCGCACCCGGCGAGGAGCACGGAGCCGTCGAGGCGCTCGGCCTGCATCACGGTCTCGACGGAGTCGGCGATGACCTCGCGGCTCACGAGGGAGAAGTGCATGCCCTCGTGGCCCATGGAGATGCCGTCGGAGACGGAGATCGTGCCGAACTCCAGCGGGAAGCCCTCACCGGCGCGGACCCCCTCCTTGACGGCCTTCGCGAGCCGGTCGAGGGAGAGGTTGCACGGGGTGATCTCGTTCCAGCTGCTCGCCACGCCGATCTGCGGCTTGACCCAGTCGCCGTCGCCCATGCCCACCGCGCGGAGCATGCCGCGGGAGGCGGCGGCCTCGAGGCCGTCGGTGACGTCGCGGCTGCGGGGCTTCAGGTCGTGCGCGGCGCCCGTCGGGGGCGGCGCGTGCGACGCGGGACCTGCGGGCCTGCCGGGCGCGAGCGTCATGGCGGCGAGTCTACGGAGGGCTGCTCCGGCGTCGTCCGCACCTGCGCCGGGCCGGTGGCCCAGGGGATGCCCGCCGACGCGGTCGTCGCGTGGTGCGGCATGACGCGCGAGCAGGACGACGCCCTCGTCGGCACCTCCTGCTCGAGGGCGAGCACGTGGAGCTGCTGGGCGGGGTGGTGGTCGAGGTGGTCCTGCGGGGCGAGGAGCACACCGACGTGGTGACGGAGCGGGCCCGGTGGCTGCTGCCGCGCCTCCCCGACCCGTGGGGCCTGCGGGTGCAGTCGCCGCTCGCAGCCACCGACCGGTCCGAGCCCGAGCCCGACCTCGCCGTCGCGCTGCGCACCGTGGGGGCGCACCCGCGGACCGCGGCACTGGCGGTCGCGGTGGCGGTGCGGGGCCTGCGGACCGACCTGCTGGCGAAGGCACCGGTGTGCGCGGCGGTCGCGGTGGGCGAGCACTGGGTCATCGACGTCCGGCGCACGGGGTCGTCGTGCGCACCGAGCCCGGCCCCTGCGGCTGCGCGCTCGTCCGCCGCGTGCCGTGGACGACCTCGCTGGCGGTGCCGCTCGAGGTTCCCGTCCCCGTCGACCTGGCGGTCCTGCTGCAGCGGTGGGGGACCAGCGGCCGGGAGCCAGTCGTCAGGAGCCGATCGTCACGAGCCAGTCATCAGGCCGGGTCGACGAGGTTCATCGGCTGCTGACCGGCGGCGAGACGGCGCATCTGCGTGCGCAGCAGCACCAGGGTGCGCGGGTGCATGCTCGCGGCGCTGCCCCCGTCGTGCGGGGTGATGATCACTCCCGGCAGGCCCCACAGCGGGTGCTCGGGCGGCAGGGGCTCGGGGTCGACGACGTCGAGCGCCGCGCGGAGCCGGCCCCGGCGCAGCTCGGCGACCAGCGCGCCGGTGTCGACGAGCTTGCCGCGCCCGACGTTGACCAGGAGCGCGTGCTCGGGCATCGCCGCGAGGAAGCCGGCGTCGACCACGCCCCGCGTGGCGTCGGTGAGCGGCAGCGCGAGCACCACGACCTCGGCGCGCGGCAGCAGCGACGGCAGCTCGTCGAGGCTGTGCACCAGGCCGAGGGCGTCCATGCGGGCCCGGCTGGCCACCCTCACCAGGTCGACCTCGAAGGACAGCAGGCGGCTCGCGATCGCCCCGCCGACGCCGCCCACGCCGAGCAGCAGCACGCGGCGGTCGGCCAGGCCCGGGCGCGCGGACGGCCGCCACCGCGCCCTGTCCTGCTCGCGGACCGCGTCGTCCAGGCCCCGCAGGCTCGCCAGGGCCAGCGCGACCGCCATCTCCGCCGTGGAGGCGTCGTGCACCCCGGCGCCGTTGGCGAGCGGCACGCCGTCCGGCAGCTCGCCGACCACGCCGTCGACGCCGGCGGTGAGCACCTGCACCAGCTCCAGAGCGGGCAGGTCGGCCAGCCAGCGCAGACCGGTGGGCCGGGGGGAGTAGGGCATCACCACCGCGCGCACCCGCGCGGCGTCGTCGCCGAGCACGTCGCGCGGCGGGGCGGTGACGTCCCAAGAGCGCAGCTCGAGCCCGTTTGGGACGTCGGGGGCGAGGGCGTCGAGCACGCCGGCATCGGGCAGGGTCACGATGGCGACGTCGCTCACCGGCCCATCGTGGCGGGCTCCACGGGGTCGCGCAGCGGGGGGTGCCTCAGCCCGCCGCCGTCGCCCCGCGTCGGCGGCGGCCCTCGTGGCCGCGAAGTCGATCTTCCTCGTGGTCATCACGGCCCGGGTGGCGTGCTGCGCCCGTCCGGGGTCGGGGTCGCTCATCAGGGCCGGCACCTCGGTCGACACGACCTGCCAGGAGAGCCCGGAGTTGTTCTTGAGCCCCCGCACCGGCTCTCCTGCCCGCCGTCGGCGGTGAGTGCGTCCCAGCAGTGGTCGACCTCGTCCTGGTCGGCGCAGTCGACCAGCGACGAGACGGTCTCGGTGAAGGGGTGCGGCCCCGCGTCCAGGAGCGTGAGCGCCTGGCCGTCGAACCACAGGCAGGGGGTGGGTGCGGGCATCGCAGGTCCCCTCGTCCGGCGCGGCCCGGACGAGCACCGGGCCGGGAGTCGCTCTGCCGCGATCACAGGTGGGAGTCGGCGCGCCCGCCGAGCCGGGCGTGCTCGACCAGCGCCTCCTCCTGCACGCCCTCGGCGACCACGTCGATGCCCAGCGCCTCGGTCGTCCTCACCACCGCCTCGACGATCACCCGGCCGGCACCACCCGCCGGTGCGGTGGTCGGCGACCCGTCGAGCTCCGGCAGGTGCACGGGCATCCGGGTCGGGTGGGCCGGCGAGGAGGAGCCGGTGCCGACGTCGTCGACGGCGGTGGTCACCCCCAGCTCCCCCGGAGTGATCAGGGCCTCCACGGCGGGCTCGCCGCGGGTGACCAGGACGGCCTCGGTGACCTCCACCACCAGCAGGTCCCGGGACGCCGTGCTGCTCCAGCGGCCCGCGCGTCGGCCACGAAGCCCTCCGAGCGCAGTTCCACCAGGGAGGCGTCCACCGCCGGGGTGAGCCGCTCGCGCACCCCCCTCGGGTCACCGGCGCCCGCAGGCCCTGGCGCAGCGCCGACCGCCCGAGGTCCACGACCACGCCCGACTCCTCGGCCACGGGCCCGAGCTCCACCGGACGAGGTCGCCGAGCTCCTCGTCGTGCCAGCGCGGGAGCGCCTCGGACCCGTGGAGGCTCCCCGGTGGCCAGGCCGACGACCGGCCGGAGGTGCACGACCAGCTCCCGCCGCTCGAGCGCGACCAGCAGCGCCCGTCGCACCCCCGCCGCCCGCCGGACCCCCGCCGCGACGTCGCCGGTGCGCAGCGCGACGCGGTCACGGCCGGCTGCGCCGCGGAGGGTGGTGGAGGAGCGCGGCCAGCGCGGCCGTGTCGTGGACGTCCAGCGGGCCGAGGAGGACGAACTCGTCGCCCCCGGTGCGGGAGGCCGTGACGCCCGGAGGGCACAGCAGCACCATCGAGCCTCCCGGGGCTCCCGGC
Organism: uncultured Quadrisphaera sp.; assembly: GCA_964242735.1. GTDB lineage: Bacteria > Actinomycetota > Actinomycetes > Actinomycetales > Quadrisphaeraceae > CADCUY01. The sequence continues at coordinate 299,931 of CAXTAK010000002.1, forward strand.
GCGTCTTCCACGTCGGGGCATCGGCTCGTCGGGGACCACCGGTGACCACCCTGGCGCACCCACCCCCTCAGCTGTCGGGCACGACGGGCACGACGGGCACCGCCGGTGCTGCCCGAGGAAGCACCGCAGCCGCTGCCCGGCAGGTGCGCACGTGCGCCTCCCAGTCCCAGCGGCGCAGGAACGCCACGGCGGCGGCGCGCCCGGAGGCCCGCAGGTCCGCCCGGTCGCGGTCGGTGAGGTCGAAGTCGGCGACGCCGATGTCGCCGGTGGGCACGGAGATGGTGCGGTCCAGCACGCAGGGGTCCTCCACGAGCGAGGCGTCGGGGGCCTCCAGCAGCGTCGCGAGCGTGGCCGCGGCCACGGACAGGGCCCCGCGCACGGTGCGGGTGCGCTCGGCGTCGTCGGAGCCGACCAGGCGGACGCCGATGGTCGGCCACCGGGGGCGACCGCCGTCGCGGCGGTCGAAGACGGTGATCGGGTAGTTCGACAGCAGGCCGCCGTCGAGCAGGGTCACCGTCTCTCCCGTGGGCAGGCGCAGGCGGACGGGGTCGATCACCAGGGGCAGGGCCGCCGAGGCGGCGACGGCGTCGACGACCCGTTGGGCGTCGGGGTCGAGGCCGTAGCGGGGGTAGTCCTCGGGGAGGCGCACGGCGCGGCGCCGCGAGACGTCGGTCGCGGTGACCAGCAGGGCCCACCGGCGCTGCGGCGGCACCCCCTGGGCGTCGGCGCCCTCCAGGCGCAGGTCGGCGAAGGTGACCACGCCCAGGTCGCCGAGCACGCCGGTGAGCCAGTCCCGCAGGTAGCGGCCGTCGGCGACACCACCGTCGGCGAGGAGCGACGCGGCGTCGGCCAGCACCCCCAGGGGGCCCAGCGCCCGGCCCAGGCGACCCCGCTCGCGCACCCGGGCGGGGTCCAGGGTGGCCGCGACCTCCGCGAGGCGCGTCAGCGGCTCCCCAGCGCGGGTCAGCCCCGCGACCAGCGCCGCGACGACCGCCCCCGCGGACGTGCCGGCGACGCGCACGACGTCGTAGTCGGCCTCGGCGAGGACGTCCACGGCGCCGACCAGCGCGAAGCCGCGCACACCGCCGCCCTCGAGGACGAGATCGGTGCGCGGCGCCACGGGGCGACGCTAGCCGCGCGCCCCGACGCTGGCCGTGGACCCCGCCGAGGTCGCCCCGGTCGAGCTCCTGCGCCAGCTGGAGGACCGCCCGCTGTCGGCCCACGAGCTGGTGGCCGCGTGCCCGGCGCGGTCGTCCGCGGCGGAGCCGACCGTGGCGGCGCTGGTCACCCCGACCCCGCAGCCGGCTCTGGGGGCGGCGGTCCGCGCTGACGCCGCACGGGCCTCGGGCTGCTCGGTGGTCGCTCTCGCGGTGGTGCCCGTGGCGCTCGCGTGCTGCTGGTCGCGGGCGCCTCCACGACCACCGGCAGCGCCGCGCTGGCCGGGTACGACCGCGGGATCGACGCCGCGGCGTGCGGGGTGGGGGCGCTGCGGGGCGTCGAACACCGGGGTGGTCGGGCGCGTCAGCCGCTGACGGCCGCGCGGAGCTCCTCGCAGGGTCGTGCGCGCGACCACAGCCACCCCTGCCCGTGCTCGACGCCGAGGTCACCCAGCACGACGGCCTGGGCCTGCTCCTCGACGCCTTCGGCGATCACGTCCATCTCCAGGGCACGGCACATCGCGATCAGCGCCTCCACGATGCGGCGGGTCCGCGGCTCGCCGAGGCCCGCGACCAGCGACCGGTCGATCTTCACCGCGTGGACCGGCAGACGACCGAGGTAGGACAGCGACGAGTAGCCGGTGCCGAAGTCGTCGACCGCCACCCGCACACCGAGATCGGCCAGCGCCTGCAGCGTCGCCACCGCCGGGTCGTCGCGGGTGACGAACACCGCCTCGGTGACCTCCACGGTGAGCAGCTCCGCAGGCACCCCGGCCAGGCGCAGGGCCGACTGCACACCCTGGACGTAGCTGGTCGAGCGCAGCTCCAGCGGTGAGGCGTTCACCGACAGGCGGAGCCGCTGCTCGACCCCACCGAGCGACGACAGGGCCGCCAGACCGCGGTGGAGCACCAGCGCCCCGAGCTGCAGGACCAGCCCCGTCTCCTCCGCGACGGGGACGAAGTCGTCGGGCGGCACGGCGCCCAGCTGCTCGTCGTCCCACCGCGAGAGCACCTCGAAGCCGGTGACCCGCCCCGTCTGCATGCGCACGATCGGCTGCAGGGAGACGGTGAGGTCCTCGCGGCTCAGCGCGTCGCGCAAGCGCCGCACCAGCACGGCGCGGTGTCGCGCTCGGGCGGCGAGCTCACCGCTGTGCACCACCACCTGGTCGCGACCGGCGTGCTTGGCCGCCTGCATCGCGGTGCTCGCCTCCGACAGGGCCGCCAGGGGGTCACCACCGCCCTGGCGCAGCTGCGCGACGCCGGCACTGGCCGACAGCGGGACCCTGCCGACCCCGTGCACCGCCGCGCCGGCGCGGCGCACACCCTCCAGGGCGGCGCGGGCGTGGTCGGCCGCCGCGCCCTCCTCGCCCTCACCGGCGAGGGCGAACTCGTCGCCTCCGGGGCGGAAGACCTGCCAACCGCTCGGCATGGCATCGGCCATCGCTGCGGCCACCTCGACCAGCAGGGCGTCACCGACCGCGTGCCCGAGCCGGTCGTTGACCTCCTTGAACCCGTCGAGGTCGACGACGACGACGCTGGTCGGCACTGGCGCCGCGGCCAGCTCGAGCAGGTGCTCGGTCAGGGCGCGACGGTTGCCGACGCCGGTGAGGAAGTCCTGGCGGGCCTGCAGCAGCAGGGTGCGCACCAGGACACCCCGCTGCCGCTGGTGGACCAGCCCCCGGCCGCCGAGCAGGGAGAGGATGAGCACCAGCAGGACGGCGCTGACCGTGTCCAGGCCCTCGCCGTCGGCCCTCCTCAGCAGCACGAGCGCGGCGGCGAGGCCGACGACCATGAGCGCCGTCACCAGCCCGCTCCGCACGTCGGGACCCAGCCGCCGCAGCCGCTGCGGGCCCCGCTCGCCGCCGCCGAGGAGCAGCAGGCCGGTGCAGATCAGCGGCCACCCGAGGCACGCCGCCGCGGCGGCCTGCCACGGCCAGGTCCCACCGGCCGAGACCAGTGCGTGGGTGAACAGCAGGTCGCCGCCCACGAAGGCGGCCATGCCGACGGAGCCGACCAGCAGGCCCCGGTCGAGGCTGGCGACGGCCAGCAGCAGGGCGAGCGCGACGATCGAGAGCTCGGCCAGCAGCACCACGACCGCGATGCCCGAGTGCGACGGGCCGTGGACGGCGGACCTGAACACCGAGTGCCACAGGACGGCGGCACCGGCCGAGGCGATCAGCAGGGCGTCCAGCATCACGCGGCCCCGGCGACCGGTGGACCCGACGGGCTGCGGCAGGCTCAGCAGGCCCGCCAGCGCCAGAGGCGCCGCGGCGAGGCTGACGGCGTCACCCACCGTCTGGACCTGCACGCCCAGCGGTGTCTGCAGCGCCGTGACGCCGACCAGTGCCTGCCCGGTCCCCCACAGGACCGCCGTGGCTCCCATGACCCCCAGGGGCAGGCTCACCGCGCTGCGCCGTGCCGCCGCGCGGAACAGGACGACGCCACCGGTCACGGCGAGCGCAGCGGACAGCACGGCCCCGAGGCCGAAGGCCCGGTGGTCGCCGATCATCCCCAGCACCACCGTGGCGGTGCACGCCGCGGCAGCGATCGCAGCGGTGGCCGCGAGGGTGCGCCGGGAGGGGGCTGCTGCGGCGTCGGTCGCCAGCGCGCCGTGGAGGCGGCGTCCGAGGTCGCCGCCAGCCCACGGCTCAGCTGCCGACAGGCTCCACCACCCTCGGAGCGGGCAGGCGCGCCAGCGGCCCGGCGGCGCGCTGAGCCCTGAGGGCCGCGGCGATCACGGACACCCCGCGGTCGAGCTGAGCCGCGGTGTGGGTCGCCATCACCGACAGCCGCAGCATGCCCTCACCGCGGGGCACCGCGGGAAAAGCAGCGGCGTTGACGTAGACCCCCGCCTCGTAGACCCTCCGCCACACGACCCCCGTCTCCTCGTCTCCGCCCACGGGGATCGCCACGATCGGACCGTCCCCGGGCACGGCGTCCACGCCAGCCTGCCAGAGCTTCCGGCGCAGTGACATCCCCAGCTCGAGCAGCCGCGCGGTGCGCTCCGGCTCCGCCCGCAGCACCCGCAGGGCGGCGAGCGAGGCGCCCACCGACGCCGGCACGTTCGAGGCGGCGAACACGTAGGACACGGCCGCGGAGCGCAGGCCCTCGGCGGCGGCCGCGGACGTGAGCACCGCACCCCCGCACGAGCCCAGGGACTTGCTCATCGTGATCGTCACGGCGTCCACCGCTGCGAGCACCCCGGCCGCCTCGGCCGCGCCGCGCCCGCGCTCTCCGAACACCCCGAGGCCGTGCGCCTCGTCGACGACGAGGCGCGCACCCGCCTCGCGGCAGGCGGCGAGCACTTCGTGCAGCGGGGCCACCTCACCGTGCATGGAGTACACCCCGTCGACCACCACGACGGCCCCCGCGCGGGGGTCCAACATCGCGAGCCGTTCACGCAGCGAGGACACGTCGTTGTGCCGCCACCGCACCACCGCGGCGCGGGAGGCCTCCGCGCCGGCCCGCAGGGAGGCGTGGGCGTGGGCGTCGATCACCAGCGCGTCACCCGGCCCGCCCACCGACGCCACCAGGGCCAGGTTCGCGGTGAAACCGCTCGGCACGACCACCGCGGCCTCGACGTCGTAGAAGTCGGCCAGCTCCTCCTCCAGCTCCAGGTGCAGCGCGGTGGTGCCGTTCAGGACGCGCGAGCCGCACGATCCCGTGCCGTACCGGTCCAGCGCGTCGCGGGCGCCCGCGACCACCCGCGGGTCGGTGGTGAGACCGAGGTAGTTGTTCGACCCGAGGTTGACCCGCTCCTGCCCGTCGGCGTAGAGCGTCAGCGGTGAGGTCGCTCCGGCGACGGGGACGGCCATGGGCGCGTTGCCGACCGCGGCCTGGACGCGGACGCGAGCGGCGACCGGGCTGTTCAACAGGGGGGCGAAGGCATCACGACGGGGCACGGGCGGGTTCCTTCGACGGGGTAGGACCGGGACACCCGAGAGTGTCACGCCCTGTCATGAGATGAGGACTGAAAGTGCATACGGCCGATGTGCGCTGTCACTCGGCGGCTCGCTCCAGCACCAGCTCGCGCACCCGGGCGGCGTCGGCCTGCCCGCGGGTCGCCTTCATCACCGCACCCACGATGGCACCGGCGGCGGCGACCTTGCCGGAGCGGATCCTCGCCGCGACGTCCGGGTTCCCCTCCAGGGCCTCGTCGACAGCGGCGATCAGCGGCCCGTCGTCGCTGATCGCCGCGAGCCCACGGGCCTCCGCGACCTGAGACGGGCTCCCCTCCCCCGCCACGACGCCCTCGAGCACCTGGCGGGCGAGCTTGTCGTTCAGCGACCCGGCCTCGACCATGGACTGCAGCTCGGCGACGTGCCCGGGGGTGACGCCCAGGTCCTCCAGGGCGGTGCCGCGGGTGGCGGCGTGGCGGGCGAGCTCACCGGTCCACCACTTGCGCGCCGCTGGTGCCGCAGCGCCGGCGGCGACCGTGGCCTCCACGAGGTCCAGCGCCCCGGCGTTGACGACGTCGCGCACGTCGAGGTCGCTGAGGCCCCACGCGTCCTGGAGCCTGCGGCGGCGCTGGGCGGGCGGCTCGGGCAGGGCGGCGCGCAGGCCCTCCACCCACGCGGGGTCCGGGGCCACGGGCACCAGGTCGGGCTCGGGGAAGTACCGGTAGTCCTCCGCGTCGGACTTCACGCGCCCCGCGGTGGTCAGCCCGGTGTCCTCGTGCCAGTGCCGGGTCTCCTGCACCACGCGCCCACCTCCGGCGAGCACCGCGGCCTGCCGGCCCGCCTCGTAGCGCACCGCCCGCTCCACCGAGCGCAGGGAGTTCACGTTCTTGGTCTCGGTGCGGGTGCCCAGCGGGGCCTCGGGGCTCGCGCGCAGGGAGAGGTTGACGTCGCAGCGCATCGAGCCCTCCTCCATCTTCACGTCCGAGACATCGAGGCCGCGCAGCAGCTCGCGCAGGGTCGCCACGTACGCGCGGGCCACCTCCCCGGCGCGGGCGCCGGTGCCGGTCAGCGGCTCGGTGACGATCTCGATCAGGGGGATGCCGGCGCGGTTGTAGTCCACGAGGGAGTGCTCGGCGCCGTGGATGCGCCCGGTGGCCCCGCCGACGTGCAGGGACTTGCCGGTGTCCTCCTCCATGTGGGCGCGCTCGATCGCCACCCGGTAGGTGAACGCCGGGCCGAGCCCGACCTCCGAGGCCGGCACGTCGACGTCCAGCCAGCCCTCGAACGCGATCGGCTCGTCGTACTGGCTGGTCTGGAAGTTCTTCGGCATGTCGGGGTAGAAGTAGTTCTTGCGCGCGAAGCGGCACTGGGCGGCGATGGTGCAGTTCAGCGCCAGGCCGATGCGGACGGCGGACTCCACGGCCTTCGCGTTGAGCACCGGCAGGGCCCCGGGCAGACCGAGGCTGACGGGGTCGACCTGGGTGTTGGGCTCGGCGCCGAAGGCGGTGGAGGAGCTGGAGAACATCTTCGTGGCGGTGGACAGCTCCACGTGCACCTCGAGGCCGATGACGGGGTCGAAGCGGGCGACCGCGTCGTCGTAGCCCAGGGCGTCGGCGCGGGCGCTCACGCCCGCGCCCCGGTCAGCTCGGGCGCCCGGTCGAGCACCGACCCGCCCCACACCGCGTGCAACCGCGCCTCCAGCGCCGCCCCGACCCGGTAGAGCCGGTCGTCGGCCATCGCCGGGGCGAGGACCTGCAGGCCCACCGGCAGGCCGTCCTCCTGCGCCACGCCCACGGGCAGCGACATCCCGGGGATGCCGGCGAGGTTCGCGGGGATGGTGGCGACGTCGTTGAGGTACATGGCCAGAGGGTCCTCCAGCTTCTCGCCGAGGCGGAACGCGGTGGTCGGGCAGGTGGGGGTGACGAGCACGTCGACCCCGCCCGCCTCGGGGGTGGACCGGTCGAAGGCCGCGGCGAAGTCGCGCTGCACGAGGGTGCGCACCTTCTGCGCACTGCCGTAGTACGCGTCGTAGTACCCCGAGGACAGGGCGTAGGTGCCCAGGATGATCCGGCGCTTGACCTCCTCGCCGAAGCCGGCCGCGCGGGTGGCGGCCATGACCTGCTCGGCGGTGGCGCCCTCGGGCGCCACGCGCAGCCCGTAGCGCATGCCGTCGAAGCGGGCGAGGTTGCTGCTCGCCTCGGACGGCAGGATCAGGTAGTACGCGGCGAGCGCGTGCTCGACGTTCGGGCAGCTGACCTCCACGACCTCGGCGCCGGCCGCCTCCAGGTGGGCGAGGGCCTCGGTGAAGCGGGCGCGGACGCCGCCCTGGTAGCCCTCCCCGTCCAGCTCGCGCACGATCCCGACCCGCACCCCGGTGAGGTCGCCGCGGGCGCCCTCACGGGCGGCGGCCACCACCGGTGGCACGGGGGCGTCGAGGGAGGTGGAGTCCAGCGGGTCGTGCCCGCCCATCACCTCGTGCAGCAGCGCGGTGTCGAGCACGGTGCGCGCGCACGGCCCCCCCTGGTCCAGGCTCGAGGCGAGCGCGATCAGCCCGTAGCGCGAGACCCCTCCGTAGGTGGGCTTGACGCCGACGGTGCCGGTGACGGCGGCGGGCTGGCGGATGGAGCCGCCGGTGTCGGTGCCGGTGGCCAGCGGCGCCTCGAACGCGGCGAGCGCGGCGGCGCTGCCCCCACCGGAGCCGCCGGGGATGCGGTCGAGGTCCCAGGGGTTGCGGGTGGGGCCGAAGGCGGAGTGCTCGGTGGAGGAGCCCATGGCGAACTCGTCCATGTTCGTCTTGCCGAGGGTGACCAGGCCGGCCTCGCGGAGCCTGACCACCACGGTGGCGTCGTACGGCGGCACCCAGCCGGTGAGCATCCGCGAGCCCGCGGTGGTCGGCAGGCCCGCGGTGACCATGATGTCCTTGACCGCGACCGGCACCCCGGCGAGGGCGTGCAGCTCCTCCCCCACCGCGCGGGCGGCGTCCACCCGCGCCGCAGCGGCCAGCGCGCCGCCGGAGTCGACGTGGAGGAAGGCGTGCACGCCGGTGCTGCTCCCGCCGGTGCCGTCACCGTCGACGGCGGCGATCCGGTCGAGGTGCGCGCGGGTCAGCTCGACGGCCGAGGTGGTGCCGTCGGCGAGCGCGGCGGCCATCTGCGCGGCGGTCCAGCGGGTGACGTCGTCACCGGTGGGCTCGGGCACCGGGATCAGTCCTCGTCCAGGATGCGCGGCACGAGGAACCGGCCTCCCTCGGACGCCGGGGCGCCGGCGAGCGCCGCGGCGGCGTCCAGGCTCGGGGCGGGGACGTCGGGCCGGGTGACGTTGCGCAGCGGCAGCGGGTGGCTGGTGGCCGGGACGGGCCCGCCGGCCGCCTCCGCCCGCTCGATGACCCCCGTGACCGCGGCGACGGCCTCGACGATGACGCCGAGCTGGCCGGCCATCCGTCCGAGCTCGTCACCGGTCATGTCGATGCGGGCGAGCCGGGCGAGGTGCGCGACCTGCTCGGAGGTCAGGGTGGTCACGGGGGTGCAGTGTAGGAGGGCCGCGCGAGCGCCGTCCGTGTTCGTGGGAGTGCGGCGGACCCGCCTGCCAGGACCCGCGTCGCCGTCCCCGCCCCGGTGATCACGGGACGGGGACCACCGCCGGTGCGGACCAGGGGGACGGACCCCGTGGTCGTCGTGGGGTGTCGAGCCCCCGGGCGGCCACCGTCACACCAGCAGCTGGCTCGCCGCGAGCTCCCGGTACAGCGGTGAGGTGGTCAGCAGCTGCCCGTGGGTGCCGCTCGCGGTGACCCGGCCCTCGTCGAGGACGACGATCTGGTCGGAGTCGACCACCGTGGAGAGGCGGTGCGCGACGACGACGAGGGTGCGCTGCGCTGCGGCTGCAGCCAGGGCGTCGCGCAGCAGGGCCTCGTTGCGGGCGTCGAGGCTGGCGGTCGGCTCGTCGAGCAGCAGCAGCTCCGGTCGCGCCAGCAGCGAGCGGGCGATGGCCAGGCGCTGGCGCTGCCCCCCCGACAGCAGCACCCCGCCCTCCCCCACCTGGGCGTCGAGGCCGGCGCCGCGCTCGGCCAGCTCGTCCAGCGCCACGTCGCCCAGCGCCACGCGCAGGTCGGCGTCGGTGGCGGACGGCGCAGCGAGCAGCAGGTTGCTGCGCAGCGTGCCGTCGAGCACGGGGGCGTCCTGCTCCACGTACCCCAGTCGGGCGCGCAGCCCGGCGCGGGGCAGGTCGCGCACGTCGATCCCGTCCAGGCGCACCGCACCGGCGCTGACGTCGTGGAAGCGCTCCACCAGGGACAGCAGGGTGGACTTGCCCGCCCCGCTCGGCCCCACGACCGCCGTCCGGGTGCCCCGCGGGACGGCGAAGGTGACCTCGCGCAGGGCGGGCGTGCCGTCGGCGTACGCGAAGGCGACACCGTCGAAGGCGAGGAGCGGCACGCCAGCTCGCCCCGGCACCGGGGGTACCGCGCGTCGGGTGGAGGACGCCGAGGCGGCACCGGGGACCCCCGGCGGCGGGGCCGGGGCCGGTGGTCCGTCGTCCTCGACCGCCAGCGCCAGCACCTCGTCGATGCGGGTGAGCGCGGCCAGGCCCCGCTGCAGCTGCGCCCACACCCCCAGGAGCTGCCCGAGGGGGAAGACCAGGGTGAAGAGCAGCAGCACGAAGGCCACGAGGTCGGCCACGCCCGTCGCACCGCTGGCCACGCGGTAGCCGCCGACGCCGAGGACGGCGATGAAGGCGGCCTGGACCGCGAGGCCGATCACCGGCCCCAGCACCGCGCGCACCTTGGCCGCGGCCACCGACGCCGCCTGCGCCTGGTCCGCCGCGGCGACCACGGTGGCCAGCTCCCGGTCGGTGGCGCCGGCGGCGCGGATGGTGCGCAGCGCCGAGAGCATCCGCCCCACCGAGGAGCTCATCGCCCCCACCCGCTCCTGGGTGGTCAGCTCCAGCGCGCGCAGCCGCCCGGAGACGGCCACGCCCGTCCCGAGGCCGACGCCGACGGCGAGCACGGTGACCGCGAGCATCACCGGGTCGATCCAGGCCATGACGACCAGCGCGCCCACAGCGGTGAGCACCACGCTGACCACCCCGAACAGCCCTGAGGTCACCACCCCCGCCAGGGCGGTGGTGTCGCTGCCGACCCGGGAGAGGAGGTCGCCCGAGACGCGCCGGTCGCGCTCGGTGACGGTGATGCGGGCGAGGCGGTCGACGAGGGCGCTCCGCACGTCGCGGACCACGCCCTCCCCGGCCCGCTCCAGCAGGTACTGCTGGACGCCGCGCACCAGGGTGCCGGCCAGCGTCACGGCGACGACCAGGGCGACCGCCGGCAGCAGGGGCGAGGAGTCCTGGACGGCGGTGATGACGCTGCGCACCAGCAACGGCTGCGCCACCGCGGCGACCGCGCCGAGCAGAGACAGGGCGATGGCCGCACCGATGGCAGCCCGGTGCCGCCGCAGGTACGGGGTGAGCAGCCGTGCGCCCTCCCGCAGGGTGACCGGGGTCGTGGGGGGGCCGGACGCCGCGCCGCCCGGTGCGGGTGGGGCGTGCGGGCCCCGCCGGGGTGGCGGCACAGCGGCTCTCCCTCTCAGCGCTCGATCACGGGATCTCCCGGCGGTCCAGGCGCAGCGGGTCCGCTGCCCCAGGCAGCAGCACCTGCACCGCGGTGGGCAGTCCCATCCTCGCCCACTGCCCAACGGTGACCGGCGCCTCCCCCGGCCGAGCAGCACCCCGGAGGCGCTGGGCCCCCACCCGGGCCGGCGGCTCGCTCGGGCGCGCCAGCAGGGCGCCGAGCGTCGCCAGCGCAGCTCGCAGGCGACGTGCGGGACGACCGCCCCGGAACTGCTCGTGAGCAGCCGCCCGAGGTCCGCGCCGACCGGGGCGAGGACCACCCGGTGCACCTCGGCGCCAGGGAGACGCGCCGAGACGGCCCGTGCGTGCAGGTGCCCAGCATCCTCCAGGCGGTGGAGGTGGTGGGCCGGGTGCAGGTGGCCCTCGGGGTCCACGGACGCCGGGGCGGGTGGCTCGACAGCGTGAGGCAGCGCGGAGGACCGGTCGTGGGCCCTCCGCGCCGCTCGGGTGCCCGGGTGCCGTGGACCGGCGGTGCTCAGCTCAGGACGCAGCGCCCGCCGGCTCCTGCTCCCGCTGCTCGCCCGCGGGTGTGGCGGCGCTGGTGCCGCCGTCCGGGGTGTCGCTGCCGCCGGATGCGGTGTTCGCTGCGCTGCTGCCGCTGTCGCTCGCGGTGGTGGACCTGCCGCCGGCCTCGGCGCTGGCCTGCGAACCCTCCGCCGCCCTGCCGTCCTCTGCTGTCCCGGACCGGGCGCCGCCCTCGCTCGCGGCCGCCGTGCGCCGGGTGCGGGTCGACCGGGTCGCCGTGCCCGCCGCCGCCCGCGGGCGGCGGGTGGCCGTGCCCGTAGCCGTCGCCCGGGTCGTCCGCCGCACGGCCGGCGCGGCCTCCGGGGCGTCCGCCGGGGCCTCCGGGGCCTCCGCCGGGACCTCCGCAGCGTCCGCCGGGGCCTGGGCACCGCCAGCGACGACGTCCTCGGCCGCCGCCTTGCGGGGGGCTCGCCGCGCCTTCCGCGGCGTGGGGCCGGCCTGCGCCGCGTCGTCCGCGGATCCGGTCTCGTCGGCCACGCCCGCCCCAGCCTCCCGGGTCCGGGTCTCGGCCGCGCTGACCGTCTCGCGGCGGGCGCGCTCGGTGCCGCCCTTCGCCCGCCCCGCCTCGCGCCCGGCGCTGGCCGTGGCGTCCTTGTCGGCCCGCTTCGCCTCCTTGCGCAGCTGCTCGTTGTGCTGCTGCTCGGCCTTCTCCGCCTCCTTGCCGACCTTCGTGGTCAGCGACGTCGCGAGCTTGACCTGCGCGGTGAGCGAGGCGAGCGTGTCCTTCGCTGCGTCCAGAGCGCGCTCGGCGAGCGCCAGCTGGGCCCGAGCCTCGCGCCGGGCCCCCTTCGCCTCGTCGAGCGCGGTCACGGCGGCGTCGCGCCGGCCGGCGAGCGCGTCGCGGGCCTCGGCCGCCTCGTGGTGCGCCCTGGCGCTGCGCTCCAGCTCGGCGCGCGTGGCACTGCTCTTGTCCGACGTCATGTCGTCCACCTTCCGTTCATCTGCGGGGTTCCTGCCGTCCATCCTAGGGCGATGATCCACAAGCAGTCCCGCACGCGACCCGCCCCTCACACCTCCGGGTCCGCATCTTCCGAGCGCTCGCCGTCTGCGTCGCCCTCGATCTCGTCGTCCGCCTCGAGAGCCACGGCATCCGGCCCTCCGGCGAGGAGAGCGGTGAACCCCGCCTCGTCGAGGGTGCGCACGCCCAGCTGCTCCGCCTTGCCCGCTTTCGAGCCCGGGTCGGCGCCGACGACGACGAACGCGGTCTTCTTCGACACCGACCCCGAGGCCCGCCCGCCCCGCGCGAGGATCGCCTCCTTCGTCTGGTCACGGGTGTACCCGGCGAAGCTGCCGGTCACCACGATGCTCAACCCCTCCAGGGTGCGCGGCGCGGCAGCGTCCTCGGGGTCCTCCATGCGCACCCCCGCCGCCTCCCAGCGGTCGACGATCGCCGCGTGCCAGTCGACGTCGAACCACTCGCGCACCGCCTCGGCGATGGTCGGGCCCACCCCGCCGGCCGCCGCGAGCGCCTCGGTGGGGGCGGCCTCGATGCGCCGCAGCGAGCGGAACTCCGTGGCCAGGGCCCGCGCCGCCGTCGGGCCGACGTGCCGCACCGACAGCGCCACGAGCAACCGCCACAGCGGCTGGTCCTTCGCCGCCTCCAGGTTCGCCAGCAGCCGCACCCCGTTGGCGTTGAGCACCACCGCGCCCTCCGGCGCCTCCTTGGCCTTGTCGGCGCGGGTGAACAGCGGCACGGTGAGCAGCTGCTCCGCCGTGAGGTCGAACAGGCCGCCCTCGTCGACCAGCACGGCGCTCCCACCGGCCTGGGGCGCGCGGGTCAGGGCGGTCGCCGCCTCGTACCCCAGCGCCTCGACGTCGAAGGCCCCCCGACCCGCGACGTGGAAGACGCGCTCGCGCAGCTGCGCGGGGCAGGTGCGGGCGTTGGGGCATCGCAGGTCCACGTCGCCCTCGCGCATGTGCCGCAGCGCCGTGGCGCACTCCGGGCAGTGGGTGGGCATGACGAAGGCCCGCTCGGTGCCGTCGCGCAGGTCGACCACCGGCCCGACGACCTCCGGGATCACGTCACCGGCCTTGCGCACCACCACGGTGTCGCCGATGAGGACACCCTTGCGCTCGACCTCGCTGGCGTTGTGCAGGGTGGAGAGCTGCACCGTCGACCCGGAGACCAGCACCGGCTCGAGGAAGGCGAAGGGCGTCACGCGCCCGGTGCGTCCGACGTTCACGCGGATGTCGTGGAGCTTCGTGGTCACCTCCTGCGGCGGGTACTTGACCGCCACCGCCCACCGCGGCGCCCTCGACGTCGCGCCCAGGCGGCGCTGGAAGGCGACCTGGTCGACCTTGATGACCACACCGTCGATCTCGTGCCCCACCTCGGCGGTGTCGTGGCGGTGCGCCCCGTGGTGCTCCACGTACTCCCGCACCGCCTCCGGCGCACCGTCGCCGGTGAACACCCGGTAGTGGCGCGAGACGGGCAACCCCCAGGAGGCCAGCAGCTCGTACGTCTCGCTCTGCGACGCCGGCGCGAGGCCGCCACGCACCCCGAGGCCGTGCACGATCATGCGCAGCGGACGGATGGCGGTCACCCGCGGGTCCTTCTGGCGCAGCGACCCCGCGGCGGAGTTGCGCGGGTTGGCGAACGGCGCCCGGCCCGCCGCCACGAGGGAGGCGTTGAGCGCCTCGAAGCCGGCGACCGGCAGGAACACCTCACCGCGCGCCTCGAACAGCTCCGGGTGCCCCTCCCCGGTCAGCACCTCGGGCACCCCGGCGATGGTGCGCACGTTGAGGGTCACGTCCTCCCCGGTGCGCCCGTCACCGCGGGTCGAGGCCAGCACCAGGCGCCCGCGCTCGTAGCGCAGGTTCACCGCGAGCCCGTCGATCTTCAGCTCGCACAGCCAGGCGACCTGGGCGGCCTCGTCGGGCTCCAGCGCGAGGCCCGCCACCACCCGCGCCTCCCAGGCGGTGAGCTCCTCGGCGTCGAAGACGTTGTCGAGGCTGAGCATCCGCTCCAGGTGGTCGACGGCGGTGAACTCGGTGGAGAAGGTGGCGCCGACGACCTGGGTGGGGCTGTCCGGCGTCCTCAGGTCGGGGTGGGCGTCCTCCAGGGCCTGCAGGCGGCGCAGCAGCGCGTCGAACTCCCCGTCGGCGACGGTGGGGGCGTCGCGCACGTAGTACGCGAACCGGTGGCCGCGCACCTGCTCGGCGAGCTCGGCCCACGCGCGGCGGACGTCGGCGTCGGCCGGCGCGGGGTCCTGCGGCGCGGGATGCGGGGCCGGCTCGGGCCGCTGGGCCGGCGCTGGCTCTGCTGCGGTGCTCACCGGGCCAGTGTGGCGACGATGACCGACAGCCGTCCCGCTTCCGTCATCCGGCCGGCTCAGCGGGGGACGGGCGGGCACGACCTCCTCCACGGCCCCGCGATCGGCCGCAGACGGCGTCGGTGGCCAGCTCTGCGCTCGACGTCGTGACCCAGGAGGCCGTGCTCGCCGACCCCGCGCTGCGCCAGCACGGGCTCAGCCGCGCGCCGCGCGACGCGCTGGTCGAGCTCGGCGCGCTGGAGGGTGAGCGGGTCGAGCTGCTGGAGGGGGCGCTGGTCGAGGTGGTGCCGCCGGGGCAGGAGCACGAGGACGTCATCGAGGTGGCCGTGAGCAGCCACCGCGCCGACCTCGTGCACGAGCCCTCGTGCGCCTCTCGGCCGGGGTGGACCAGGACCGGGTGGTGGACGCGCCCGCGCGCGAGGTGGTCGTCCACCGCGGGCCGGGGCCGCGCGGCTGCGCCGACGTGCGCCACCTGCCGTGGACGACGACGCCGCCGGTGCCCGTGACACCGGCCGCGATCCCCGTCGACCTCGCGGAGCTGCTGACGCCCCGCGCCTGAGCTGTCAGCGGCGCGCCTGGGACCGCGCGCTCACCCCCCGGCGGCAGCCTGCGCGAGGGCGTCGGCGCCCTCGCGCAGCTGGCCCAGCACGGCGCGGGCCGCCGACGGCGGAAGGGCGGCCACGCCGGCGGTGGGCTCGAGGACCGCGCGCGAGAGCAGGCCGACGTCCAACCCGAGCCGGCGCCACGGCGTGCTCAGGGCGGTGACCACCTCCGAGGCCGGTCCCGGCGCCACCCCCAGCCACAGCGCGACGCCGGACTCCGCGGTCTCCGCGACCGCCTCCCACGCCGGCGCGCCGACCGCGGTGGCCGCGACCCAGTCCACCCCGATGCCCTGAGCGCCCGCCTCGACCAGGGACCGCAGCAGCGCCACCGGGGTGGGACCGGGCCCCTCCCCCGGCAGCGGCGCGGGGCAGCGGACGGCGGTGCGCGCACCCGCACCGGCCGCGGCGGTCAGCACCGCGGCCAGGGCGTCGCGGGCCACCGGCAGCTCGACCGGCGGCAGCCTGCCCCACCCGCTGGCCCGGGGCACGCGCCCGCCCAGCACGGACGGCAGGTCGGGCTCGTCGAGGACCAGGACGACGTCGGCGCCGGGCAGCAGGCGGCGCACGTGGACCACGTGCTGCGCCAGCCCCTCCGCCAGGGAGGCCACGAGGTCGCGGGAGGCACCCTCGTCGACCACGGCTCGCTCACCCCGGGGCAGCCACAGCGCCGCCGCCAGCGACCACGGGCCGACGGCGCCGATCGCCAGCGGGCCGGTCCACCCGTCGGCGCCCTCGGCGAGCGCGTCGAGGTCCGCGGACCGGTAGCCGTCCGCGCGGCTGGCGTCGCGGCCGGGGTGGTCCACCAGGCGCCACCCGACGGGCTGGAGGTCCACGGGCAGGTCGAGCAGCAGACCCGCCGTGCGGCCCACGGCATCGGCGCCGGGACCGCGCGAGGCGAGCTGCGGCAGGAACGGCAACCCACCGTCTCGACCCAGTTCACCGAAGACCGTGCGCACCGCCTCAAGGGGGTCGGTGCCCGGCCACGGGCCCCGCCCGCTGGCCAGCGGGCGCCCCGGGAACAGCTCGTCAGACCCTGCGGGCGCCACCGCGACGGGCGGCTCGGCGGCGGCGGTCACCGGGCGGTCCCCGCCGCCGGCGCTGGACGCCTGGCGGGCACCGCCGCCTTGGGCGCCCGCGAGGAGCCCGCGCGCCACGCCGCCTCGACGGTGGACGAGCCCACCACCCGCGTGCCGTCGTACAGGGCCATCAGCTGCCCGGGGGCCACGGCGGCGGACGGCTGGTCGAGGCGCACGCGCAGACCGGGACCGTCGACGACGACGGCGGGCAGCTCGGCGCCGTGGGCGCGCAGCTGGACGCCCACCCGGTCCCCTGGGTGCCGCGCCGGGCCGCACCAGGTCGGCGGGCCACCGGCCACGACGTCGACGAGCAGCTCCTGCGCCCCCCCGACGGTCACGGTGCCCGCCGCGGTGTCGGTGGCGACGACGTACCGGGGCCGCCCGTCGGCCGCGGGTGCCCCCAGGTGCAGTCCGCGGCGCTGGCCCACGGTGAACCCGGCGGCACCGTCGTGCGAGCCGACGGCCGTGCCGGAGGTGTCCAGCACGACGCCGGGCCGCCGCTCGATGCGCTGACCCAGCCACGTGCGCGTGTCCCCGTCGGGCACGAAGCAGATGTCGGTGCTGTCCGGCTTGGCCGCCACGGTCAGGCCGCGGGCGGCGGCCTCGGCGCGCACGCCGGCCTTGGTGGCATCCCCCAGGGGGAACAGGGCCCGCGCCAGGCGGTGCGGGGGCAGCACGGCGAGCACGTACGACTGGTCCTTCGCGGCGTCCGCGGCCCGGTGCAGCGCGACGCCACCGCCCGCGGTGGCCTCGAGGCGGGCGTAGTGACCGGTGGCGACCGCGTCGAAGCCCAGGGCCAGCGCGCGGTCGAGCAGTGCCGCGAACTTCACCTCCTGGTTGCACGTCACGCACGGGTTCGGGGTGCGACCCGCGGCGTAGTCCGCGACGAAGGCGTCGACCACGGTGGCGGTGAAGCGGGCGGAGAAGTCCCACACGTAGAAGGGCACGCCGAGGACGTCGGCGGTGCGGGAAGCGTCGCGGGAGTCCTCCGCGGTGCAGCACCCCCGACCGCGACCACCGGAGCCGCCCGAGGTGCCGGAGCCACCCGCTGCGCGTGGCCCGGCGGACAGCGCCAGGTGCACCCCGGTGACGTCGTGCCCGGCGTCGACCAGGCGAGCGGCGGCGACGGAGGAGTCGACGCCCCCGCTCAGCGCGACCAGGACCCTCACGGCGCGACCCTCACGCGACAGCCAGACCCGCGGTGCGGGCCCGCTCGACCACCGGGCCCAGCGCCGCGGCGACCGCGGTGACGTCGGCGGTGGTCGAGGTCCGGCCCAGGCTGAAGCGCAGGGCGCCGCGCGCGAGGTCGTCGCCGACGCCCATCGCCCGCAGCACGTGACTGGGCTGGGAGACCCCGGCGGTGCACGCCGAGCCCGTGGAGCACTCGACGCCCGCCGCGTCGAGCAGGTACAGCAGGGAGTCGCCCTCGCACCCGGGGACGACGACGTGCAGCACACCGGGCAGGCGCTCGGCCTCGGTGGCGCCCCGGTGGACCACGGCGTCGGGCACGACGGCCAGCACCGCGTGCTCCAGCGCCGACCGCAGGGCGCGCAGCCGCGCGGCGTGCCCGCCCTGCTCGGCCACCGCCAGCTCGACCGCGACGCCGAGGGCGCGGGCCGCCGCGACGTCCACGCTGCCCGAGCGCACCCCGCCCTCCTGCCCGCCGCCGTGCAGGAGCGGCACGAGGCCCGTGCCTCGAGCGCCGGCGCGCACCAGGAGGGCTCCGGACCCCACGGGGCCCCCGACCTTGTGCCCGGAGACGGTCATCGCCGCCAGCCCCGACCCCTCGAAGGCCACCGGCAGGGCGCCGACGGCCTGCACCGCGTCGCAGTGCACCGGCACCCCGTGGCGGGCAGCGGCGGCGACGACCTGCTCGACCGGCTGCACCGTGCCGACCTCGTTGTTCGCCCACATCACCGACACCAGGGCCACCGCATCCGGCTCCGCCGCCAGCTCGGCCTCGAGCGCGTCGACGTCGAGGCGCCCGCGGGAGTCGACGCCCACGACGACGAGCTCCGCGCCCTGCGAGGTCGCCAGCCACTGCGCGGGGTCGAGCACGGCGTGGTGCTCGACGCCGCTGACGAGGACCTTGCGGCGGCGGGGGTCGGCCTCGCGGCGCGCCCAGTACAGGCCCTTCACGGCGAGGTTGTCCGCCTCGGTGCCCCCCGCGGTCAGCACCACCTCACCGGGGCGGGCCTCCAGCGCCACGGCGAGGCGCTCGCGGGCCTCCTCCACCACGCGCCGCGCGAGGCGGCCGGAGGTGTGCAGGGAGCTCGGGTTGCCCACCCGGGTGAGCTCCTGGGCCATCGCCGCAGCAGCCTCCGGGCGCACCGGCGTCGTCGCCGCGTGGTCGAGGTAGGCCGTCACCGGGGCAGTCTAGGTGGGCGCGGCGGCGCGGCACGGGCTGGTCGCGGGCCGCCGGGGAGCCGGCGGGCGCCGCCGCGCGCGGGCCGGGGCGGGGGGTCGGGGTGGGGCACACTGCCGGCGTGCCGGAGCTGCCGACCACCCCGCTGGGGGTCCACCTGGACGCCTCCGCACCCGGCCGGGCGCGCGCCGCGGTCTTCGCCGCGCACGCCGACGGGGTCGAGGTGGCGCTGCTGGACCCCGCCGACGACGGAGCGTGGACCGAGCGGCGGGTGCCCCTGCAGCGCGCCCGGCACGGGGTGTGGTCGGGCTCCCTGGAAGGCGTGCGCGCCGGGCAGCGGTACGGGCTGCGGGTCGTCGGCCCGTGGGAGCCCGCCCGCGGGCACCGTCACGACCCCGCGTCCCTGCTGCTCGACCCCTACGCCCGGGGCGTCGCCGGTGACCTCTCGTGGGGCCCCGAGGTCTTCGCCCACGCCGTGGACCCCACGACCTGGCGCCCGCTGCCCGGGCCCCACCGCCCCTCGGGGCTGGACAGCGCGGCGCACGTCCCGCACGGGGTGGTGGTCGCGACCCCGCCGGTCGACGGCGACGCCCGGCCCCGCACGCCCTGGGCGGAGACGGTGCTGTACGAGGCGCACGTGCGCGGCCTGACCGCCACCCACCCGGGTGTGCCCCCGGAGCTGCGCGGCACCTACGCGGGCCTGGCGCACCCGGTGGTCGTGCAGCACCTCCTGGCGCTGGGGGTGACCGCGCTGGAGCTGCTGCCGGTGCACGCGATCGCCGCCGAGGCCGCGCTGGCGCGCCGGGACGCGGGCAACTACTGGGGGTACAGCACCCTCTCCTGGTTCGCTCCCGAGCCGCGCTACGCCACCGCCGCCGCCCGCGCCGCGGGGCCGGGCGCGGTGGTCGCCGAGCTGCGCGACGCCGTCGCCGCCTTGCACGCAGCGGGCCTGGAGGTCGTCCTCGACGTCGTCTACAACCACTCCTGCGAGGGCGGCGCCGACGGGCCGACGCTGAGCCTGCGTGGGCTGGACGCCGCCTCCTACTACCGCCTGGACCCGCGCGGGTGGGACGTGGACACCACAGGCTGCGGCAACAGCCTCGACGCCGGCCACCCGCGGGTCGTGCAGCTGGTGCTCGACTCCCTGCGGCACTGGGTGAGCGCCTACGGCGTCGACGGGTTCCGCTTCGACCTCGCCCCCACCCTGGCCCGCAGCGGCTCCGGGCAGTACACGCCCGAGCACGCGTTCCTCGTGGCCGCCGCGAGCGACCCGGTGCTGGCCGACGTCAAGCTGATCGCCGAGCCGTGGGACCTCGGTCAGGACGGGTGGCGCACCGGGGCCTTCCCCGCGCCGTTCGCCGAGTGGAACGACCGCTTCCGCGACGGCGCGCGGGAGTTCTGGCTCGCCGACGCCCGGCGGCTGTCCCTGGGGCAGTCGCCCGGCCACGGGCTCCGCGAGCTGGCGACCCGGTTCTCCGGCTCCGCGGACCTCTTCGCCCGCGGTGACCGCGGACCCCTGGCGTCGGTCAGCTTCGTCACCGCGCACGACGGCTTCACCGCCGCCGACCTCACCGCCTTCGAGCACAAGGTGAACCAGGGCAACGGCGAGGACGGACGCGACGGGACCGACGACAACCGCAGCTGGAACCACGGCGGCGAGGGGTGGGACGACCAGCGCGGCACCGGTCCCGACGACCCCGACGCCGCGCTGCGCCACGCGCTGCGCCAGCGCTCGGTGAGGAACCTGCTGGCGACGCTGCTGCTCTCCGCCGGGGTGCCCATGATCACCGCGGGCGACGAGATGGGTCGCACCCAGGGCGGCAACAACAACCCGTACTGCCTGGACGACCCGACCAGCTGGGTGAGCTGGGACCTCGCCCCGTGGCAGGAGGACCTGCTCGCGACCACCCGGGCCCTGACCCGCCTGCGCCGGGAGCGCGCGGCGCTGAGAGCCGTGCGCCACGCCACCGGGGCGGCGGTGCACGAGGACGGCACCACCGACCTGGCGTGGTTCGACGTCGACGGCGCGCCCATGGTCCCGCAGCGGTGGGACGACCCGGCGGCGCGCACGGTGCAGGTGTTCCTGCACGGCGCGCCGTCAGGATCGGCGGGAGCGGTGCTCGTGGTGGTGCACGGTGGCCTCGACGACGGGCGGGTGACCCTCCCGCCGGCGCCGTGGGGCAGGGCGTACGCGCCGCTGTGGGACAGCGCGGACGACCGGCCGGTGTCGGGATCGCAGGGGCTGCTGGGCCCGGGGTCGACGGTGCTGCTCAGCGCGCTGTCGGTGCGGGTCTTCGACGTCGAGCGCTGACCCGCGCCGGCCCGTGGACGGGGAGGCGCGGGTCAGCGGACCGGTGGCAGACCGGCACCCTCACGCCGCGCTGGTCACCAGGGCCGTCTCCGCCACCGACGCCTGCCCCGCGTGCCGCGGCAGCACCCGCACCGTGTAACCGAACGCCCCGGTGCGCCGCAGCACCACGTCCCCGGAGAACTGGTACCGCCCGTCCTCGTAGGTCTCGGCGAGGGCCAGCGGCGCCGAGACCGTCTGCGTCAGCTCGTCGGTCTCCAGCACGTGCCCGTGCACCACCTGCACGTCGACGTCGGCGGGCTGCAGGCCACCGAGGGAGACGTACGCCGAGACGGTCAGCACCTCCCCGACCTGGGGTGCCACCCCGACCCCGCGCGACTCCACGTGGTCCACGCGCACCGAGCCCCAGCCCTGCCGCACCCGGTGCTTCCACGAGGACAGCTCGCGCGCCCCGGCGTAGGAGGACCCCGCCATGCCCGCCGCCGAGACCGCCGCCGGCACGTACAGCTGCCGCACGTAGTCCGAGACCATGCGCGTGGCCTGCACCTTCGGCGCCAGGGTGCCGAGGGTGTGCTTGAGCATCTCCAACCACCGCCCCGGCAGCCCCGCCTGGTCGCGGTCGTAGAAGCGCGGCGCCACCTGGTTCTCGATGAGGTCGTACAGCGCGGCGGCCTCGAGGTCGTCGCGGCGCGACTCGTCGTCCACCCCGTCGGCGGTGGGGATCGCCCACCCGTTCTCGCCGTCGAACCACTCGTCCCACCACCCGTCGAGGATGGAGAGGTTCAGGCACCCGTTCAGCGCCGCCTTCATCCCCGAGGTGCCGCACGCCTCCAGCGGGCGCAGCGGGTTGTTGAGCCACACGTCGCACCCGGGGTAGAGCAGCTGCGCCATGCCGATGTCGTAGTCCGGGAGGACCACGATGCGGTGGCGCACGTCGTGCCGGTCGGCGAACTGCACCACCTGCTGCAGCAGCTTCTTGCCCGAGTCGTCGGCGGGGTGGGACTTCCCGGCGATGACCAGCTGCACCGGCCGCGTCGGGTGCAGCAGCAGGGCCCGCAGCCGGTCGGGGTCGCGCAGCATCAGCGTCAGGCGCTTGTACGTCGGCACACGCCGGGCGAAGCCGATGGTCAGCACGTCGGGATCGAGCACCTCATCGACCCAGCCCAGCTCCGCGGACGTCGCGCCGCGCCGACCCCACGACGCGCGCACCCGGCGGCGCGCGTCGTCGACGAGGCGCGCGCGCAGCTGGCGGCGCACCGACCACAGGGCTGCGCCCGGCAGGTCGCCCGCCGCGCCGGCCTGGTCGGACACGTCGTCGCCACCACCGGAGGCGGCCAGCAGCTGGGTGATCTCGTCGGCGACCCACGTCGGGGCGTGGACGCCGTTGGTGATCGAGCCGATCGGCGTCTCGGCGGCGTCGAAGCCGGGCCACAGCCCGGCGAACATGCCCCGGCTGACCTCCCCGTGGAGCGCGGAGACCCCGTTGGCGCGCTGGGAGAGGCGGAAGCCCATCACCGCCATGTTGAACACCGACGACTCCCCCCCGGGGTAGTCCTCGGCGCCGAGGGCGAGGACGGCGTCCATCGGCACCCCGGCGAGCGCCCCGGAGTCGCCGAGGTAGCGCTGCACCTGGTCGCGGCCGAAGCGGTCGATGCCGGCGGGCACGGGGGTGTGGGTGGTGAAGACCGTCGCCGAGCGCACCGCCTCGACCGCCTCGCCGACGCTGAGCCCGTTGCCCATCAGCTCGCGGATGCGCTCCAGGCCCAGGAAGCCCGCGTGCCCCTCGTTGGTGTGGTAGACCGCCGGCTCGCTCGCCCCGGACAGGCGCGACCACAGGCGCAGCGCCCTCACCCCGCCGACGCCCAGCAGCATCTCCTGCTGCAGCCGGTGCTCCCCGCCGCCGCCGTACAGGCGGTCGGTGATGCCGGCCTCGGCCTCGTCGTTGGTGGGGACGTCGGAGTCCAGCAGCAGCAGCGGCACGCGCCCGACGTCCGCCTTCCACACGTGAGCGTCGAGGGTGCGCCCCCCGGGCAGCTGCACCGACACCGAGGCCGCGGTGCCGTCGGCCTCGCGCAGCAGGGTCAGCGGCAGGCCGTCGGGGTCCTGCACCGGGTACGTCTCGGTCTGCCAGCCGTCGGCGGTGAAGGCCTGCTTGAAGTAGCCGGTCTTGTACAGCAGCCCCACGCCGACGATCGGCACCCCCAGGTCCGAGGCGGCCTTCAGGTGGTCACCGGCGAGGATCCCGAGGCCGCCGGAGTACTGCGGGAGCACCGAGGTGATGCCGAACTCGGGGGAGAAGTAGGCGATGGACGCCGGGGCGCCGGCGGGCAGCGACTGGTACCAGCGGGGGCCGGTGAGGTACTCGTGCAGGTCGGCGCTCGCCGCCTCGACGTCGGCGACGAAGGAGGCGTCGGCGGCGGCGGCGTCCAGGCGCTCCGGGCCGAGGGCGCCCAGCAGCGCCGTGGGGTCGTGGCCGACCTCGTCCCACAGGGACGGGTCCAGCCCGGCGAACAGCGCCCTGGTCGGCGGGTGCCACGACCAGCGGAGGTTCACCGCCAGCTCGCCGAGGGGAGCCAGGGCGGCGGGCAGCACGGTGCGGACGGTGAAGCGGCGGATGGCTCTCACGGGGTCGACCGTAGGGCAGGGGGCGCGCCGGATGTCACGTCCCGCGCACGCACCGACGGTGGTCCTCGGTAGGTTCCACACCGTGAGCGAGGCACCCGGGCAGGGAGCACCGAACCCCCGCGAGATCACCGGCGCCGGGGCGGGCGGGGACACCCCCGGCGCGCCGGGGAAGGCCCCGGCCCGGCGGTCCCGCGCCACGACACCGCGGGCGGCGACCCCCAGGGCCCCCCGCGCGACGGCGACCGCACCGAAGGCCCCCCGCGGGCGGGGGATGCGGAGCGCGCCTGCGGCGCTCGCGCCGCGCACCGGGCGCATCCCCGTCGTCGACGTCGCGCCGAGCGTGGCGGGGTCCGCGGCCAAGGCCGTGGTCGGGGAGGCGGTGCCGGTGCGCGCGACGGTCTTCCGCGAGGGCCACGACGCCGTCGCGGCCACCGCCGTGCTCGTGCGCCCCGAGGGCAGCGACCACTCCAGCGCGCCGATGCGCCTGCTCGTGCCCGGCACCGACCGCCACGAGGCGCACCTGGTGCCGGACGCACCCGGCGACTGGACCTTCCGGGTCGAGGGGTGGTCGGACCCGTACGGCACCTGGGAGCACGCGGCGACCATCAAGGTGCCCGCCGGCATCGACGTCGACCTCGTGCTCGAGGACGGCGCCCGCCTGCTCGAGCGCGCCGCCGACGACCCGAACCGGGAGGCCGCCGACACCGACCACCTGCGCGACGCCGCGGTCGGGCTGCGCGACGCCGGCCGACCCCCGGGGGCCCGCCTGGCCGCGGGCACCTCGGAGGCCGTGGTGGCGGCGCTGGCGCGCCGACCGCTCCGCGACCTGGTCACCCCCAGCGCGCCGCTGCCGCTGCGCGTGGAGCGCGAGCGCGCCCTGGTCGGTGCCTGGTACTCCTTCGCGCCGCGCAGCGAGGGCGCGAGCTACGACGAGGCGACCGGCACGTGGACCTCCGGCACCCTGGCCACCGCCGCACGACGGCTCGACGACATCGCCGCCATGGGCTTCGACGTGGCGTACCTCCTGCCGATCCACCCGATCGGCACCACGCACCGCAAGGGCCCGAACAACACCCTGGTCGCCGGTCCCGGCGACCCGGGCTCGCCCTACGCCATCGGCTCCGCGGACGGCGGGCACGACGCCATCCACCCCGACCTGGGCACCTTCGCCGACTTCGACGCCTTCGTCGCCCGCGCGAGGGGCCTGGGCCTGGAGGTGGCGATGGACCTGGCCCTGAACTGCTCCCCCGACCACCCGTGGGTGCGCGAGCACCCGGAGTGGTTCGCCACCCGCGCCGACGGGTCGATCGCCTACGCGGAGAACCCGCCGAAGAAGTACCAGGACATCTACCCGGTCGACTTCGACACCGACCCCGACGGCCTGTCCGCCGAGGTGCTCCGCGTGGTGCTGCTGTGGGTGGCCCACGGCGTCACCCTGGTCCGCGTCGACAACCCGCACACCAAGCCGGTGCAGTTCTGGGAGTGGCTCATCGCGGCCGTGCGCGCCGTCGACCCCGACGTGCTCTTCCTCTCCGAGGCGTTCACGAAGCCGGCGATGATGCGGGCGCTCGCGCGGGTGGGGTTCGCCCAGTCCTACACGTACTTCACGTGGCGCAACACCGCGGCGCAGCTGCGCGAGTACCTCACCGAGCTCACCCGCGGCAGCGCCGACAGCCTCGCGCTGCGGGCCGACGCGACCGCCGACGAGCGCGTGGACGGCACCGCCGACTACCTGCGGCCGAGCTTCTGGCCGACCACGCACGACATCCTCACCCCGTACCTGCAGCACGGCGGGCCCGCGGCGTTCGCCGTGCGGGCGGTCATCGCAGCGACCGCGGTGCCCACCTACGGGATCTACAGCGGCTACGAGCTCGTCGAGGACGCCGCGCGCCCCGGCGCGGAGGAGCAGCTCGACAACGAGAAGTACCAGTACCGCCCCCGCGACTTCGCCGGCGCTCTTGCCCGGGGCACCTCCCTGGCACCGCTGCTGACCGCGCTGAACGCCGCGCGCCGCGCGCACCCGGCGCTGCAGCGGCTGCGGGGGCTGACCTTCCACGCCAGCGACGACGACGCGGTGCTGGTGTACTCCCGGCGCGTGCCCGCCGAGCACTCCCCCACCGGCGTGGAGGACGTCGTCCTCGTCGCGGTCAACCTCGAGCCGCACGAGACCCGCGCCACCACGATCCACCTCGACACCGCCGCGCTGGGCCTGGCGCCGGGTGCGACCTTCGCCGCCCGCGACCTGCTCGACGGGCACGCCTACACCTGGGGCCCGCGGCCCTGGGTGCAGCTGGGCCCGGGTCGGTCGGCGCACGTGGTGCACGTGACACCCCTGCCCTGAGCGACCCACCCGCAGGACCGCCGAGCCCGTCTCCCGCCCCACCGCCCGCCCCGCTCCCGAGAGGCACGCCCCGTGTCCGTCTTCCCTCCCGCGTCCGGCTCCGGCATGTCCGCCCTCGGACTGACCCCCGGCCCCGGGCTGCGCCACGACCCGAGCTGGTACAAGCGCGCGGTCTTCTACGAGGTGCTGGTGCGCGCCTTCGCCGACTCCAACGGATCCGGCGCCGGGGACTTCACCGGGCTCATCGGGCGCCTGGACTACCTGCAGTGGCTCGGCGTGGACTGCCTGTGGCTGCCGCCGTTCTACGCCTCCCCGCTGCGCGACGGCGGGTACGACATCTCCGACTACCTGCAGGTGCTGCCCGAGTTCGGCACGCTCCCCGACTTCACCGAGCTCGTCAGGGCGGCGCACGCCCGGGGCCTCCGCGTGGTCACCGACCTCGTGCTGAACCACACCTCCGACCAGCACCCCTGGTTCCAGGCGTCCCGCTCGGACCCGCAGGGCCCCTACGGGGACTTCTACGTCTGGTCCGACACCGCCGACAGGTACCCCGACGCGCGCATCATCTTCGTCGACACCGAGACCTCCAACTGGACGTTCGACCCGGTGCGCCGCCAGTACTACTGGCACCGGTTCTTCGGCCACCAGCCGGACCTGAACTTCGAGAACCCCGACGTCGTCACCGCCATGCTCGACGTCCTCCGGTTCTGGCTCGATCTCGGCATCGACGGCTTCCGCCTCGACGCCATCCCCTACCTCTACGAGGCGGAGGGCACCAACTGCGAGAACCTGCCGCGCACCCACCAGTTCCTGCGCACGGTGCGCTCGGTCGTGGACTTCGAGTACCCGGGGCGGGTGCTGCTCGCCGAGGCCAACCAGTGGCCGCAGGACGTCGTGGACTACTTCGGCACCGAGGAGGAGCCGGAGTGCCACATGTGCTTCCACTTCCCCGTGATGCCCCGGCTGTACTACGCGCTGCGCGAGGGCAGGGCGACGTCGATCCTCGACATCCTCGCCGACACACCCGCCATCCCCCCCTCGGGGCAGTGGGGCACGTTCCTGCGCAACCACGACGAGCTGACGCTGGAGATGGTCACCACCGAGGAGCGCGCCGCCATGTACGGCTGGTACGCCCCCGACCCGCGGATGCGCGCGAACATCGGGATCCGCCGACGGCTCGCGCCGCTGCTCGACGGCTCCCGCGAGGAGATCGAGCTGATCCACGCGCTGCTGCTGTCCCTGCCGGGCAGCCCGTGCCTGTACTACGGCGACGAGATCGGCATGGGCGACAACATCTGGCTGCCCGACCGCGACGCGGTGCGCACCCCCATGCAGTGGACGCCGGACCGCAACGCCGGGTTCTCCCACGCCGACCCCGGCAAGCTGTTCCTGCCCGCGGTGCAGTCCCTGGCCCACCACTACTCGGCCGTGAACGTCGAGGCGCAGCTCGCGCAGGGCTCCTCGCTGCTGCACTGGCTGCGCTCGATGCTCGGGGTGCGCCGCGCCCACCCGGTCTTCGGCCTGGGCTCGTACGCGCCGATGACCAACGACAACGACGCGGTCCTGTCCTTCCTGCGGGTTCTGGACGCCACCACACCCGGCGGGGCCGGCGAGCGCCCCGAGACGGTGCTGAGCGTCAGCAACCTCTCCCCCACCCCGCAGTCGGTGACGATCACCCTGCCCGACCATGCGGGGGCGCACACGCAGGACGTCTTCGGCGGCGGGAGCTTCCCCGCCGTGGGCGGTGACGGGACGCTGACGCTGACGCTGGGCTCGCGCACGTTCTTCTGGCTGACGATCCAGCCGGTGTCGTGAACGAGCTGGTCGACGTTCCCGCGCTCCTGCGGCTGCTGCAGGAGTGGGTGCCGCGGCAGCGCTGGTTCCCGGCGAAGGGCACGCCGGCGCGGCTGGTGCACCGCGGGGCCGCGGCACTGTCGGGGACGCCGGACGCGGTCGTCCTGGTGCACCTGCTGGCGATCGAGGGCATCAGGCGGGAGGGGCAGCGGGAGCAGCTCGTGCAGGTGCCCCTGGTGCACCGGCGGGCACCGGCCGGCCGAGCAGTCACCGAGGACCCGCCCGGGACGGTCGGTGAGCTGCCGGGGCCGGACGGGACGCCCTGGCTGGTCATCGACGGCCCGCGCGACCCGGCCTACGTGGCGGCCCTGCTGGCCCTGCTGGGCGGCGGGACCAGCCGCGGCAGGCGCGCCGCGACGTCGGCCCGCGGGCACCTCGCCGCCGGCGCCACCGCCCCGGACCCGCGTGCGCCGTCGCGGGTCCTGAGCGGCGAGCAGTCCAACACCAGCATCATCGTCACCCCCGCCGACGGTCCCCCGGTGATCGTCAAGGTGTTCCGCGCCCTGGAGCCCGGGGACAACCCCGACGTCGTGGTGGCCGCCGCGCTGGCTCGCGCCGGGTGCTCGCGCATCCCCGCGCCGGTGGGCTGGGTCGACGGGACGTGGTCACCGGCGCCGGGCGGGGGTGGTGAGGCGGACTCCATGCCCGTGCGGGGGCACCTGGCGGTCGCCGCGGAGTTCCTGCCCGGGTCGCAGGACGCCTGGCGCGAGGCGCTGGACGCCGTGCGGGAGGGGAGGAGCTTCGCGCAGGAGGCCCGCGCGCTCGGCGCGGCGACCGGTGAGGTGCACCTCGCGTTGACGGGCGCCCTACCGACCCGCGCGGCGACGCCGCAGGACGGCGCGCGCCTGACGGCGTCCCTGCGCGAGCGGGCGGCGTGGGCCCTGGACGCCGCTCCTGTGCTGGCCGGGCTCGCCGGCCCCCTGTGGGCGCTGCTCGACGAGGCGCCCGCGCTGCTCACCGGTGCGCCCGTGCTGCAGCAGGTGCACGGTGACCTGCACCTGGGGCAGGTGCTGCACGCCCCCGGGCGGGGGTGGGTGCTGCTGGACTTCGAGGGCGAGCCGCTGCGCCCGCTCGCCGAGCGGACCCGGCCCGACCTGGCGCTGCGCGACGTCGCCGGCATGCTGCGCTCCTTCGACTACGCGGCGTCCACCGCGGCGCGCGATGGCGCCGACGCCGCGGCGACCCGCGCGTGGGACGAAGCGGCACGGGCGGCGTTCTGCGAGGGCTACGCCGCAGCGACCGGGCGGGACCCGCGGGCGCAGCGCGCCCTGCTGGACGCCCTGGAGCTCGACAAGGCCCTGTACGAGGTGGTCTACGAGGCGCGCAACCGGCCCTCGTGGCTGGAAGTACCCCTCTCGGCGGTACGACGACTGCTGCCGATCGGGTGATGCGGCGTGCCTGCCGTGCGAACACCAGCGCTCTCGGGCACCGTGGACTGGCCCCACTCGGGGTCACCCACCGCTTCTGAGGAGTCCTCCCGTGTCGACTGCTGCATCCTCGTCCTCCCACGACGGGCTCGCCGACCGCGGTGACCGCGGCGTGAACCGCCGGGTCGCCCTGGTGCTCGGCGTGGTCTACCTGCTCATCGGGCTCGCCGGCTTCCTGGTCACCGGTGACGTCGGCTTCGCCGACCCCGACGGCGACCCGTTGATCCTCTTCGGCGTCAACCCGTTGCACAACATCGTGCACCTGCTCGTGGGTGCCGTGCTGCTGGTGTCCTCGCGGCGCACCGCGTCGGCGCGCGCGGCGAACCTGGCGATCGGGGCCACGTACCTGCTGCTGGGCCTGGTGGGTCTGTTCATCGCCAACGCGACGAACGCCGCGAACGTCCTCGCCCTGAACGGGTGGGACAACGTGCTGCACCTCGGCACCGCCCTGCTGCTGCTGGCGGTGGCGCTGGGCACTGACAAGGACGCCCGCCGCACCGCGCTGGCGCGGGCCTGACCACGGACGCAGCCCGGCCCGGGTCCACCCGGGCCGGGCCCGCGCTCCCCTGGGCCGACCTGGCCCGCTGCTCCGCGGCGCTGGCCTCCGTCGGTGCTGCGGTGGTGGCGACCGCCTGGGCGCCGCCGGTGCTGCGGGGGACCGCCGGGCCCGAGCAGCTGGTGGCGGGACTGGCCGTCGTCGCCCTGGCGTCCTGGCAGCTGGGCTGGGGCCTCGCGACCCTGGCAGCGCGCACCGCGCCCGCGGCCGTCGCGGCGGCCGCCATCGGTTCGGCCGGCGCCGCGGGCTGGCTGGCTGCTGGAGCGGCGGGGAGCTCGGTGGCCCTGTGGACCGCGGTGCCCGCGGCCGTCCTCAGCGGCGCCGCGCCGCTGCTGGCGCGGTGGTCACGGACGCGGGCGGGGGCCGGCGAAGACCCCGGGCGCGGCGCACCGGTCCTCGCCCTCGCAGTCGCGGCGGTCGCGGTCGCCGCGTTGGCCACCCCTGCTGTCGCGGCGACCCCGGCCGGTCAGGGGGCACCGGACCACCACGGCGCCCACCCGTGACCTCCGGGCGCCGGGAGGTGGGCGCCCGTCGCCCTCCCCAGCCCCCCGCGTCTGCCAGGGTTGGTGCATGACGACTTCACCAGCGCCGCGCCGGGTCGACCCCAGCGACCTGCACCGCATCGGTTCCGGCGAGCACGCCGTCCCCCACGCGGTGCTCGGCGCCCACCTCGACCTCGTCGGGGTGGCTGGGCTCGTGGACGGGCCCGCGGCGGCTTCCCATCAGCCCGCTCCGGCCGTGCGCCCGGTGGTCACCGTCCGCGCTCTGGCGCCCTTCGCGCGCAGCGTCGTGGCGATCACCCACGGCGGCGGGCGCCGCGAGCTCGCTCACGAGCAGGACGGCGTGTGGGTCGGGGTGCTGCCGGGCGAGGAGGTCCCCGACTACCGCCTGGCGATCACCCACGCCGCTGCGGACGGTGGCGACGGGCCGCCCGGGGGGGTGCCCGGCGCCGCAACGGACGACGGACCGGTCCCCTCGGGCAGCTGGACCGTCGTGGTCGACGACCCGTACCGCTACCTGCCCACGGTCAGCGAGTTCGACCTCCACCTGATCTCCGAGGGCCGCCACGAGGAGCTGTGGGGGGTGCTCGGCGCGCACGTGCGCCGCTACTCGGGCCCGATGGGGGAAGTCGTCGGCACCTCCTTCGCGGTGTGGGCCCCGCAGGCCCGGGCGGTCCGGGTGCTGGGCGACTTCAACGGCTGGGACGGGCGCGCCACGATGCTGCGCTCCCTGGGCTCCTCGGGGGTGTGGGAGCTCTTCCTGCCCTCGGTGGGCAAGGGAGCGCGCTACAAGTTCGCCCTGCTGACCGCCGAGGGGCACTGGGTGGAGCGCGCCGACCCCATGGCCCGGGCCACCGAGGTGCCGCCGCTGACGGCGTCGGTGGTGACGGAGTCCGAGCACACCTGGGGCGACGCCGCGTGGATGGGCGCCCGTGCGGACCGCGACCCCCACGCCGGGCCCATGAGCGTGTACGAGGTGCACGTCGGGTCGTGGCAGCAGGGGCTGGGCTACCGCGGGGCCGCGGAGCAGATCGTCGAGCACGTGCTCCGCACGGGGTTCACCCACGTGGAGCTGCTGCCCGTCGCCGAGCACCCCTACGGCGGGTCGTGGGGCTACCAGGTCACCGGCTTCTACGCGCCGACGTCGCGCTGGGGCACCCCCGACGACTTCCGGTACTTCGTCGACCGGATGCACCAGGCGGGCATCGGGGTGATCCTCGACTGGGTGCCGGCGCACTTCGCGCAGGACGAGTGGGCCCTGGCCCGCTTCGACGGGCAGCCGCTGTACGAGTACCCCGACCCGCGCAAGGGCGAGCACCCCGACTGGGGCACGTCCGTCTTCGACTTCGGGCGGCGCGAGGTGCGCAACTTCCTCGTCGCCAACGCCCTGTACTGGCTGATGGAGTTCCACGTCGACGGCCTGCGCGTCGACGCTGTCGCCTCGATGCTGTACCTGGACTACTCCCGCGAGGACGGGCAGTGGGTCCCCAACCGGCACGGGGGCCGCGAGCACCTCGAGGCCGTCGACTTCCTCCAGGAGGTCAACGCCACCGCGTACCGACGGGTGCCCGGGTCGATGATGATCGCCGAGGAGTCCACGTCGTGGCCGGGTGTCACCCGTCCCACCGACGCCGGCGGCCTGGGGTTCGGCCTGAAGTGGAATATGGGGTGGATGCACGACTCGCTGCGCTACCTCGGTGAGGACCCCGTCAACCGCTCCCACCACCACGACGAGGTGACCTTCTCCCTGGTCTACGCGTTCAGCGAGCACTTCCTCCTGCCCATCAGCCACGACGAGGTGGTGCACGGCAAGGGCTCGATGCTGCGCAAGGTGCCCGGTGACCGGTGGCAGCAAGTGGCGACTCTGCGTGCCTTCTACGCCTACATGTGGGCCCACCCGGGCAAGCAGCTGCTCTTCATGGGCCAGGAGTTCGGCCAGGACGCGGAGTGGGCGGAGTCCGGCAGCCTCGACTGGGCGCAGTCCCGGGAGCCGCTGCACGCCGGGCTCATGGCGTGCGTGGGCGACCTGAACCGCCTCTACCGCGAGCACCCCGCGCTGTGGGAGCAGGACGACGACCCGGCGGGGTTCACGTGGTTGGACTCCCAGGACCGCCAGCGCAGCACCTTCTCGTTCGTGCGCCGCTCCCGGGACGGCCGCGAGGTCGTGGCGGTCGTCAACTTCGCCGGCGTGCCCCACGAGGACTTCCGCCTCCCCCTCCCCGCCGCTGGTGGCTGGCGGGAGGTGCTCAACACCGACGACACGGCCTACGGCGGGTCGGGGGTGGTCAACACCGGTGTGGTGGAGGCCACGGACGCCGGCCACCACGGCCGACCGGCATCGGCGGTGCTGCGCGTGCCTCCGCTGGGGGCGCTGTGGCTGGTGCGCGCGCAGGGCTGAGCCGGGTCCCCTCCTAGAACAGCGCTGCGGACAGGGCTCGGCGCCCGGCCGTGACCGCCGGGACGTCAGCGCCCACCACGTCGAAGAGCTCGAGCAGGCGCTGTCGCAGCTGGTCGCGGTCGTCACCGGAGGTGCGGGCGACCAGCTCGACGAGGCGGCTGAAGGCGTCCTGCAGGAACCCGCCCGCGACGTCCGCGTCCGCGACCTGCAGGGCCGCCGCCACGTCGTCGGGGTCCGCCGCCGCGGCGGCCCGCGCCAGGGGCAGGTCGATGTCGCGCAGGCGCACCAGCAGGGCCACCTGGGCGAGGCCGGTGCGGGCCGCGGCGTCGGTGGGGTTCGCGGCCAGCGCCCGCCGGTAGGCGTCCTCGGCCGCGGGCACGTCGCCGCGCGCGATGGCGTCCAGCGCCTCCTGGTGCAGCGGCGGGACGGCGGGGGCGGCCGGCTCCGCGGCCGCGGCGGCCCCGTCGGCGCTGTCACCGCCCGCGAGGCGCCCGCTGACCCCGTTCTCCTCCGCCATGACCAGCAGGCCGTCGATCACCTGGCGCACCTGCGCCTCGGGGTACGCGCCCTGGAACAGCGGCACGGGCTGGCCCTTGACGACGGCGACGACGCTGGGGATCGACTGCACACCGAAGGCCTGCGAGATCTGCGGGTTGGCGTCCACGTCGACCTTGGCGAGCAGCCACCGGCCCCCGCCCTCGGCGGCGAGGCGCTCCAGGACGGGGGAGAGCTGCTTGCACGGCTCGCACCACGTGGCCCACAGGTCCACCACCACCGGCACGGTGGCCGAGAGCTGCACGACCTCGGCGAAGGTCTCGTCGGTGACGTCGACGACGAACGCCGCGGGCGCGGTGGGCGCTGCGGTCTCGGCGGTCGCGGCGGGCGCGGGCGCCCCCGAGCGGGGTGCGGCGGTGGCGGCCCCCGCAGCGCCGGCGCCACCACCGGCAGCGGCGCCGGCCCGGGCGGGTGCGGTCGCCGGCCTGCGCGCGCCGCCCTGGGCACGGCGGGTGAGCCCCGACAGGTCGACGGCTCCCCTCAGGTTCAGCTGGGGCCCGGGGGGCGTGGGCTGGCTCATGCCACCATCCTCGCGCACGCCTCAGTCGAGCGTGACGGTGGTGAAGGCGCGCTGGGCCCCCACCACGGTGACCTGCTCGTCGCTGCCCGCGGGCGGCACGGTCAGCACCACGGTCTCGGCCGTGGTGATGGAGCCCGCCGTGGCCGTGTCGGTGCCGGCCAGCGCCGCGACGTCCACCGGCAGGCTCAGGTCCGCCCCGGAGGTGCCTGCGTCGAAGGTGCGCACCGCGTCGAGCACCCCCACCACCACCGCGCCGCCGTCCTCGGTGCGCACCGCCCACACCGCCCCCTCGCGCGGGGTGTGGGTGGAGGTGCGCGTCAGGTACGGCGCACCGGCCGCGGTCTCGGCGTCCCGCTCGGCGAGCACACCGGTGGTGAAGGGCGACGCGGCGAAGACCCCGGCGACGTCGCCGCCGCCGCCAGTGAGCAGGTCGGCGAGCTGGGTGAGGGCCAGTGCGGGGGGCAGTCTCAGGTCACCGCCGTCGGGGGGGAGCGGCTCGACCGCTCCGGCGGACTGCGTCAGCGGCGGGAAGGTCGCCCCCGGCAGCAGCCCGGTACTGGCGACGAGCTTGTACGGCGCGCGCGGGTCGACCTGGGTGAGGACCTCCAGGACCGGGACCGCGGCGGGGGCAGCGGGCAGGACGCCGGCGGCGTCGCCGTCCCGGGGCCGCTCGCCCCCGCCGCTGACCGTCAGCACGAAGCGGGGCCAGGGCCCGGCCGCGGGCACCGCCTCGAGCAGCCGCTCCCCCCCGACGGCACGCAGCTCGTGCGGTGCCGCGCCGGCCTCGGGGGCGCCTGCGGGGGCGGGGGCGCTCCCGGGTGCTGGGGCACCGGCCGCCGCGATGGTGTAGTCCGCCCGCCGGACCGCCAGCGCCGCGCCGTCGACTCGGGCGGTCAGCGCCTCGGCGTCGAGCGCGACGTCCGCGGCGGCGACGGTGACCGCGACGCCCTCGGGGCCGTCGACGATCCGCGCGAGCTGCTCGGCGGTGACGGCCGGTCCCGCTGGAGCGGGTGCGGGCGACGGCGGGGCGAGCACCTGGGGCGGCGCCCCGCACCCGGCCACCGCCGCCGGGATCACCACGGCGAGCGCCACGGCGAGCGAGGGCCTCGGGACGGACTCCTCGACGCCGGTGGGCCGAGTCGTGGCGCCCCGAGCCGTGGTGACCCGAGCCGTGGCGCCGTGGTCCGCAGCTGCCGGGACCCGCGCCACGGGTGCGGGCCGGGCCCGCGGGGCGCGGGGCAGGCGGGGCCCGCCCGCACCGCGTCGCACCACGGCGAGGAGCGCGAGCCCCGTCGCGACCAGCACCCCGGCGAGCACCCCCACGGGCAGCGCAGCGGGATGGTCGACCAGGACCGACCACGTGAGCGTCACCTCGTCGAGGGCGGCCGTGTCACTGGTGACCAGCAGCAGGTCCCCGGCGGACGGCTGGTGGGTCAGCCGCACCGACCCCTCACCGCTGACCCGGGTGACCAGCAGGTCGGAGCCTGCGGCGCTCGGCGCGCTCCTGGCCGACGAGGGCACCGCCGGCGTCGTGGGCTCGGGCGGCTGGACGACGACGTCCTCGCCGTCGAAGCCGGTGAGGCGGGCCGCGGACACGGGCGGGTCGGCGTCCAGCCACGCGGTGACGTCACCGGTGCTGCCGATGCCCGCCGTGATCAGACCCTCACCGGTGGCGGTGATGGTCACCGCACCGCTTCGGGCGGCGAGCACCCCCGGGGCGGTCACGGCCGCCCCGGGGCCACCGAGGCGAGCCGTGGAGGTGGCGGTCGTGGGAACCCTCCACACCGTCGCGGCGGTGATGGCCAGTGCCGCGCACACCGCCCCGAGGAGCACCAGCGCGACGCCGAGGCGCACCGCCGACCGCCGGGCGCCGGCGGGCGCCTCCGGGCGCAGGCGCCAGCGGCTCGACGCGGATGTCACTGACCGCGTCCGGGTTCGCCCTCGACCCTCTCCAGGGCGGCCTCGAGGCGGTCGAGCTTGCCGGTCAGCTCACCGGAGGTGCGCCCCGGCGCGGTGCGGATGTCGGCCTTGAGCACGAGGGAGACCCGCTCGCCGTGGTGGCCGACCGCCTCGCAGCAGCGCCGCACCACGTCCAGGCACTCCTCCCAGCCGCCCTCGATGGTGGTGAACATCGCGTCGGTGCGGTGCGGCAGGCCGCTGTCGCGGACGATCTGCACCGCGTCGGCCACGGCGCCGGCGACCGAGCCGGCGCTGACGACGGGCGCGGGGGCCGCGGCGCCCGCGGCAGTGGGCACGCTGGCAGCAGGTGGACCGCTGGGTGCGACGGAGAAGGCGATGAGCACCGCGCCACTGTAGGACGAGCGGGGATCGTGCAGACCGGTTCAGGCCGTGCGCGCCAGCGGCGCGCTGCCCGGGGCGACGGTCTCGGCGACCTCGTCGAGCACGCGGCGCACCTGCGCCTCCCCCACCCACAGGTGCCGTGCGCCGTCCACGGCCACCACCTCCGCCTGCGGGATGGCCGCGAAGCGCCGGCGCGCCTCCTCGGGACGCAGGAAGTCGTCGAACTGCGGCACCAGGGCGCGCACCGGCTTGCCGGAGGTCGCCCACGCCGCGAGGTGCTCGGGCCCGGACCAGCGCAGCGGCGGGGAGAGGAGCACCGCGCCGACCACGCCCGGGTCGAGGCCGTGGACCAGCGCCAGGTCGGTGCCGAAGGACCATCCGAGCAGCCACCGGTGCGGAAGGTCGGCGAACTCCGCGAACTCCACCGCGGCCGCGACGTCGAAGCGCTCGGCGTCCCCGGCGTCGAAGGCGCCACCGCTGGTGCCGCGCCCGCTGGAGGTCCCGCGGGTGTTGAAGCGCAGCACCGCGATGCCCGCGAGCGCCGGCAAGCGGTAGGAGGCCTTGCGGAACACGTGGCTGTCCATGGACCCGCCCTCGGTGGGCAGCGGGTGCAGGGTGATCAGCGTCGCGACCGGTGGGCGGTCCAGCGGCAGCGCCAGCTCCCCCACCAGGGTCAACCCGTCGGCGGTGCGGAGCTCGACGTCCTGCCGGCGTGCCGGGAGCACCGTCGCGGCCCTGACCTCCTGCGGCGGCTCGGTGCTCACCGCTCCGCCCCGCTCACCGCGGCCACCCGGCTCACCGCGGGCGCCGGCGGTCGCGGGCCGCCCAGCACGAGCGGTGCCAGTGGCGGCGGTCGCCGACCGCCCCGGGCTCACCGAACAGGTGCTCCGCCGGCCACGCCACCACGTGCGCCACCTCCGAGGGCAGCACCTGGTCGCACCCCGGGCAGCGGTACGTCTTCCCCGCCGCACCGGCGGGCACCTCGCGCACGTTCCAGGCCTGGCCGCCGGCCTGCTCACGGCGGTGACCGCCCAGGGCGCGGCTGGCGTCGAACTCCGCGGGCGGCCCGGGTGGACCGCCCCGGGGTCGGCGTCGGTTCGCTCGGGGCACCGACCCAGTGTGGTGGCACCCACGAGGCGCCGACGCGCCGCTGCCCTACCGTGACCACCCGTGCGCCTCGTCATCGCCCGCTGCTCGGTGGACTACGCCGGGCGCCTCAGCGCCCACCTGCCCCTGGCGACCCGGCTGCTGCTCGTCAAGGCCGACGGCAGCGTGCTGGTGCACGCCGACGGCGGGTCGTACAAGCCGTTGAACTGGATGTCACCGCCGTGCCGCCTCGTCGAGGAGCAGGTGGGGGACGGCGCGCGGTGGACGGTGACGAACCGGGCCGGCGAGACGCTGCACATCACCCTCGAGGAGGTCCTCGCGGACACCACCCACGAGCTGGGCGTGGACCCGGGGCTGCTCAAGGACGGGGTGGAGGCCCACCTGCAGGCACTCATGGCCGAGCACGTCGAGGCCCTGCTCGGTGCCGGTCACCTGCTGGTGCGCCGGGAGTACCCCACCGCCATCGGCCCCGTCGACATCCTCGCCCGAGCCCCCGGCGGTGGGACGGTCGCCGTGGAGATCAAGCGCCGCGGTGACATCGACGGCGTCGAGCAGCTCACCCGCTACCTCGAGCTGCTCAACCGCGACCCCCTGCTGAGCCCGGTGGGCGGGGTGCTGGCCGCCCAGGAGATCCGCCCGCAGGCGCGCACCCTGGCCACGGACCGCGGGATCAGCTGCGTGCTCCTGGACTACGACGCCCTGCGCGGCATCGACGACCCGGGCACGCGCCTGTTCTGAGCCGCTGCGCCCCGGCGAGGCACGGGAGTGGTGGCGGTGGCCTGCGGGGACGACGATGGACACGTGGGTGTTGGCGCAGTGGTGACCGGTGTGGGCATGCCCGGTGCGGCCTTCACCTACCTGGCGGCGCCGCTGCTCGCGCTGGCCATGGTGGGGGTGCTCGCCGTCGCGCTCCGCTGGGCCTTCGCCCGCGGCCGCTCGGTGGTCGCGCCGCGCGCGCGGGCCGGGGCCTCCGACGACTACGGGATGCTCGTGGTGGTCAGCGCGCCACCCACCTTCGTCGAGGCCGAGGTCAACCGCGCCCGCCTGGACGGCGCCGGGATCCGCGCGACGCTGGCCCCGACCACCGACGGACCCCGGGTGCTGGTCTTCCCCCGCGATGTCGAGCGCGCTCAGGACGTGCTGCGGATCACCGGCTGAGCCCTCGTGCTGCGCCTCATGACCCCGCGCGCGCCGGCTGGTCGCCGGTGGTCACGCGCTCGGCGACCACGAGCACCGTGTCGTCCGCCACGGACAGGAAGCCCCCGTCGATCGTCGCGGTCAGCGCGTCGCCGCCGGAGCCGATGCCACCGGTGCCCACGCGCACCTCACCGGGCACGAGCACGGCCAGGGTGGGCTGGTGACCGGTGAGGACGCCGATCTCGCCCTCGGTGGTGCGCACGACCACCACCCCGGCGTCGCCCGACCACACCTCGCGCTCTGCGGAGACCACCTGCACGTGCAGGGTCACGACCCGGTCTCCTTCTGGATCGAGGCCCACTTCGCCTCGACGTCGTCGATGGAGCCCACGTTGAAGAACGCCTGCTCGGCCACGTGGTCGTAGTCGCCGTCGGCGATCTTCGAGAACGACTCCACCGTGTCCTTCAGCGGCACCGTCGAGCCCGCGACACCCGTGAACTTCTCCGCCATGTAGGTGTTCTGGCTGAGGAACTGCTGGATGCGCCGCGCGCGGTTGACGAGGATCTTGTCCTCCTCGGACAGCTCGTCGACCCCGAGGATGGCGATGATGTCCTGCAGCTCCTTGTTGCGCTGCAGGATCCCCTTCACGCGCCGAGCGGTGTCGTAGTGCGCCTGCCCGAGGTAGCGGGCGTCGAGGATGCGCGAGGTGGAGCTCAGCGGGTCCACCGCGGGGTACAGGCCCCGGGAGGCGATCTCGCGGGAGAGCTCGGTGGTGGCGTCGAGGTGGGCGAACGTGGTCGCCGGCGCCGGGTCGGTGTAGTCGTCGGCCGGCACGTAGATCGCCTGCAGGGAGGTGATCGAGTGCCCGCGCGTGGAGGTGATGCGCTCCTGCAGCACGCCCATCTCGTCGGCGAGGTTCGGCTGGTAGCCCACCGCCGAGGGCATGCGCCCCAGCAGGGTGGAGACCTCGGAACCGGCCTGGGTGAAGCGGAAGATGTTGTCGATGAACAGCAGCACGTCCTGGCCCTGGACGTCGCGGAAGTACTCCGCCATCGTCAGCGCCGACAGCGCCACCCGCAGCCGGGTGCCCGGCGGCTCGTCCATCTGGCCGAAGACCAGGGCGGTCTTGTCGAAGACCCCGGCCTCCTCCATCTCCCCGATGAGGTCGTTGCCCTCGCGGGTGCGCTCACCGACCCCGGCGAAGACCGAGACGCCGCCGTGGTTCTGGGCGACCCGCTGGATCATCTCCTGGATCAGGACCGTCTTGCCCACCCCGGCGCCGCCGAACAGGCCGATCTTCCCGCCCTGCACGTACGGGGTGAGCAGGTCGATGACCTTGATGCCCGTCTCGAACAGCTGGGTCTTGGACTCCAGCTGGTCGAAGGCCGGTGCCTTGCGGTGGATGCCCCAGCGCTCGGTGATCTCCAGCTTCTCGCCCTCGCCGAGGTTCAGCGGCTCGCCGATGGCGTTGAACACCTTCCCGAGGGTCGCGTTGCCCACCGGCACGGTGATGGGGCCCCCGGTGTTCGTCACCGCCATGCCGCGCACGAGCCCGTCGGTGGGCTTCAGCGCGATGGCGCGGATGACGTTGTCGCCGATGTGCTGCGCGACCTCGAGGGTGAGGATCGTCTCCGCCCCGAGCAGCGTGTACGTGATCTTCAGGGCGTTGTAGATGTCGGGCAGGGACCCGGCGGGGAACTCGATGTCGACGACGGGTCCGGTGACCCGGGTGATGCGGCCCTGGGCGAGGTCATCGTGGTGCTCAGGAGCGCTGCTGGCGCTGCTGTCGGCGGGGGCGGTTGCGGTGGACATCTGCTGCTCCTAGCGGTTGGTGGCGGTCAGCGCGTCGGCGCCGCTGACGATCTCGCTGATCTCCTGGGTGATCTCGCTCTGACGGGCCTGGTTCGCCAGGCGGGTGAACTGGCGGATCAGGTCGTCGGCGTTGTCGCCCGCCGCGTTCATCGCCCGCTGGCGCGCGGCGTGCTCGCTCGCCGCGGCCTGCAGCAGGCAGTTGTAGATGCGGGCGTTGACGTAGCGCGGCAGCAGCGCGTCGAGGACCTGCTCGACGTCGGGCTCGAACTCGTACAGGGGCCCCAGCTCCTCGCGGCCGCCCCCACCGGATGCCCCGTCAGGGGCTTCCTCCCCCTCGACGACCTCCAGGGGGATCAGCCGCAGGGCCGTGGGCTCCTGGGTGACCATGCTGACGAAGCGGGTGTAGACGATGTGGATCTCGTCGACCCCTGGCCCGCGGTAGCGGTCACCGACCTGCTCCGGCGCCTCCTCCTGACGTCGGTCGCGCTGGGCGTCGGCGTCGCTGCCGTCGGGGTCGACCCCGTCGAGGAACGCCTCGACGAGGGTCTGCCCGATGCTGGCGGCCACCTCGTACGTGGGGGACTCCGACTCCCCCGTCCACTCCCGAGCCACCTCGCGGCGCCGGAACTTGTAGAAGCCCACGGCCTTGCGACCGGCGGCGAAGATCACCGGCTCGGTGCCCTGCTCGCGCAGCCGGGCCACGAGCCGCTCGGCCTCCTTCAGGGTGTTGGCCGAGTACCCCCCCGCCATGCCGCGGTCGCTGGTGACCACGAGCACCGCGGCGCGCTTGGGGGTGCCGCGGTCGGTGATCAGCGGGTGCTCGGAGTCGGTGGCACCGGCGACGGCGGAGACCGCGCGCGTCAGGGCCCGCGCGTAGGGGTTGGAGGCGGTGACCGCCGCGCGCGCCTTCGTGATGCGCGAGGTGGCGATGAGCTCCATCGCGCGGAAGATCTTCTGCATCGACTGCGTCGACTTGATGCGCCCGCGGTACTCCCTCAGCTGACCGGCCATCAGCGGCGCTGCCGGACGATCTGCTCCTGCGCCTCGTCACCCTCGCCAGCCGCCTCGGCGTCGTCGTGAGCGGCGCCCTCCGGGCCCGCGCGGAAGCTGTTCGCGAAGTCCGCGATCTCGCGCTCGAGGGCGTCGACGGTGTCGTCGGAGAGCTGACCGGTCTCGCGGATGGCGGGCAGGACGACGTCGCGGCGGCGCAGGTGCTCGAGGAACTCGGTCTCGAAGCGCCGCACGTCCTCGACCGCGACCTTGTCGAACCTGCCCTTGGTGCCCGCCCAGATGGAGACGACCTGCTCCTCCACCGGGTACGGGGAGTACTGCGGCTGCTTGAGCAGCTCCAGCAGGCGCTGCCCGCGGTCCAGCTGCTGGCGCGAGGCGGCGTCGAGGTCGGAGGCGAACATGGCGAACGCCTGCAGGGAGCGGAACTGCGCGAGGTCGATCTTCAGGGTTCCCGAGACCTTCTTCATCGCCTTGATCTGCGCGTCGCCGCCGACGCGGGAGACCGAGACGCCGACGTTGACCGCCGGGCGCTGGTTGGCGTTGAACAGGTCGGACTCGAGGAAGATCTGCCCGTCGGTGATGGAGATGACGTTCGTCGGGATGTACGCCGACACGTCGTTGGACTTCGTCTCGATGATGGGCAGGCCCGTCATCGACCCCGCGCCGAGCTCGTCGGAGAGCTTCGCGCACCGCTCCAGCAGCCGGGAGTGCAGGTAGAACACGTCACCGGGGTACGCCTCGCGGCCCGGCGGGCGGCGCAGCAGGAGGGACACCGCGCGGTAGGCCTCGGCCTGCTTGGAGAGGTCGTCGAAGACGATGAGCACGTGCTTGCCCGCGTACATCCAGTGCTGGCCGATCGCCGAGCCGGTGTAGGGGGCGAGGTACTTGAAGCCCGCCGGGTCGGAGGCGGGGGCCGCGACGATGGTCGTGTAGTCCATCGCCCCGGCGTCCTCCAGCGCTCCGCGCACC
Organism: uncultured Quadrisphaera sp.; assembly: GCA_964242735.1. Classification (GTDB taxonomy): domain Bacteria; phylum Actinomycetota; class Actinomycetes; order Actinomycetales; family Quadrisphaeraceae; genus CADCUY01. The sequence continues at coordinate 341,867 of CAXTAK010000002.1, forward strand.
GCGGCGATGGTCGACCCCTTCTGCCCGATCGCCACGTAGATGCAGCGCACCTGGCGGGCGGGGTCACCGGACTCCCAGTTGCCGCGCTGGTTGATGATCGTGTCGACGGCGACGGCCGTCTTGCCGGTCTGGCGGTCGCCGATGATCAGCTGGCGCTGGCCGCGCCCGATCGGGGTCATGGCGTCGATGGCCTTGATGCCGGTCTGCAGCGGCTCGTGCACGGACTTGCGCATCATCACGGACGGTGCCTGGAGCTCCAGGGCGCGGCGGCTCTCGGCGGCGATCTCCCCACGGCCGTCGATGGGCTCACCGAGGGGGTCCACGACCCGGCCGAGGAAGGCGTCGCCGACGGGCACGGAGAGGATCTCCCCGGTGCGGTGCACGGGCTGGCCGGCGTCGATGCCGCGGAACTCCCCCAGCACGACGACGCCGATCTCGCGGTCCTCGAGGTTCTGCGCGAGGCCGACGGTGCCGTCCTCGAAGCGCAGCAGCTCGTTGGCCATCACCGACGGGAGGCCCTCGACGCGGGCGATGCCGTCGCCGGCCTCCACGACGACGCCGACCTCCTCGCGGGCGGCGGCGTCGGGGGTGTAGGAGGAGACGAAGTCCTCGAGCGCGTCGCGGATCTCGTCGGGGCGGATCGTCAGCTCGGCCATCGGTGTGCCTCTGCTCTCTCACTCGGTCTGGCGGTTGATCCATCATCCGCTGCGCCGCTGGCGGCGTGTGACGCGGGGCGGGTCGGGTCGGCGGCGCGGTTCACCCGGCCAGGCGGCGCCGAGCGTCGGCGAGGCGGGTGAGCACGGTGGCGTCGAGGACCTCGTCGCCGATCGCCACCCGCAGGCCCCCGACGACCTCGGGGTCGACGTCGACCTCGACGAGCACCTGACGGCCGTAGAGCCGCTCCAGCGACGCTGCGAGCCGTTCGGACTGCGCAGCGCTGAGAGGCACCGCGGCGGTGACGACGGCCACGAGGCGCTTGCGGCGGTCGGCGGCCTCGTCGAGCACCTGCGCCAGGGTCACTTCCAGCGGCCGCCCCCGCGGGGCGGTGACCGCCTGGCGCACCAGGGCGAGGGTGATCGGGTGCGCCTTGTCGCCCAGGAGGCGGTCGACGAGGTCACCCCGGGTGCCCGTCCCGGCACTGCGGTCCCCGAAGGCCGCCGCGAGCTCGCGGTTGCCGGCGACGATCCGCGAGAAGCGGAACACCTCGTCCTCGACGCGGTCCAGCGCGCCCTGCTGCTGTGCGGAGGCCAGCAGCGCCCGGGTGCCGAGGGCCTCGAGGGCGTCGGCGAGGTCGCGGTCGGTGGACCAGCGGGAGCGGACCAGTCCGGTGACGACGTCCACGGCCAACCCGCCGAGCTGGTCACCCAGGAGGCGGGTCACCAGCGCGGCCTTGGCGTTGGCGTCACGGGAGGGGTCGGTGAGCGCCCGGCGCAGCGCGGAGTTCGCGTCGAGCAGGGTCACCACGGCGAACAGCTCCGTGCCCAGGGCCTGCCCGGTGCCGGCCCCCCCGCCGTCCGTCCCGGCGGTCAGGAGCGGCTCGAGGGCCTCCCCCGCTTCCGCCAGCGACGTCCGCGACAGTCCCCTCACGGGTACCACCTCCTCCTCGGCGCGCCTCGACGCGCGAGCGGACCGCCGGCGGGGTGCCGGGGATCGGTGCCGGTGCGGTGGGTCACCGCGCAGCGCTGCCCGGGTCGGCTCCGGTGCCCCGCACCGAGCCGCCGCCCCGACCGCTGCTCGCACCCGGGGCGGGCTCGGGCTCGGAGTGGGTGAGCCCGCTGAGGAGCCGCTTGGCGACGTCCACCGCGTGCTGCACGGGGCCGACGTCCTCAGCTGGCGCGCGGTCGCCCCCGGCGGCGCCACCGTTCCCGGCACCCCCGCCTGCGGCACCGGCGGCGGCCGCACCGACGGTCGCGGGGGTGCGGTCGTCACCGGTGTCGGCCTGCTCGATCTCGTCGAGGAAGCGATCGATGACGCGCGACTGGCGCGCGGAGTCGGTGAGGGACTCCCCGACGATCCGCGAGGCGAGCTCGGCAGCCAGGCCGCCGACCTCGGCGCGCAGGGAGGTGACCGCCTGCTGGCGCTCGGCGGCCACCTGGCGCTGGGCGGCCTCGGTGATGCGCGCCGCCTCGGCCTGCGCCTGGGCGCGCATCTCGGCGAGGATCGCCGCCCCCTCGGCGCGGGCCTCCTCGCGGAGCTCGCTGGCCTCGCTGCGGGCGCTGGCGAGCTGGCTGCGGTACTCCGCGAGCGCGGCGTCCGCCTCGGCCTGCGCCTGCTGCGCCCGCTCGATGCCACCCTCGATCTGGGCGCGCCGCGCGGCGAGCATCGCCTCGAGGCGCGGGACGGCGTACCGGTGTGCGAGGAAGAGGATGATCGCGAAGCAGATGATGCCGACGATCAGCTCCCCGAGGTGCGGGATGATCGGGTACTCGATCCCCGAGAAGATGCCGGCCTCCTCGCCGGTGCCGGTGTCCTCGCCACCGGCGTCCTCGGTGGTCAGGACCGCTGCTGCGCTGAGCCCGCTCATCCCCTGCTCCTCCCCTGCAGTCGTCGATCGGTGGTACGCACTGTCAGCCGAAGACGAAGGCGAGCGCGATGCCGAAGATCGCCAGCTGCTCGCAGAGCACGAAGCCGAGGATGGCGATCGTCTGGAGGACGCCCCGCGCCTCGGGCTGGCGTGCCACGCCGCTGACGTAGGCCGCGAAGATCAGGCCGATGCCCACACCCGGGCCGATGGCGGAGAGGCCGTAGCCCACGATGGCGAGGGAGCCAGTCATTGAAGTCGTCCGTTCGTCTCGGTGGTGCCGCGCATCCGGGTGGTGCGGGCCGGTGGAGCAGTCTGGTGGGTGACGCTCACTGCGGCGTCAGTGGTCTTCCGCGTAGACCTCGGCGATGTACACGGAGGCGAGCAGGATGAAGACGTACGCCTGCAGGAAGGAGATGAGGATCTCGAACGCCGTGAAGATGAAGAACATCAGGAACGCCGGGATGGAGACGAGCTTGAGCAGGCCCTCGCCCTCGAGCAGCAGGTACTCCCCGCCGAGCGCGAAGAGCAGCAGCAGGATGTGCCCGGCGAACATGTTGCCGAAGAGCCGCAGCGTGAGGGTGACCGGCCGGGTGACCAGGAAGGTCAGCAGCTCCAGCAGGAAGACGACCGGGACGGCGGGCAGGGGGAGGCCCGACGGCACGAGGCTGCGGAAGAACCCGCCGAGCCCCTTGCGCCGCAGCGTGGCGCCGACGTACACGACGTACACCCCCAGCGCCAGCGCCAGCGGGAAGCCGATCCGGCTCATCGTCGGGAACTGGATGACCGGGATGATCCCGGCGAGGTTGTTCAGCAGGATGATCGTGAACAGTGACAGCAGCAGCGGCATGTACGGCCGGAAGTGCGCCCCGCCGATGATGTCGCGCGCCACGGTGTTGCGCACGAGGCCGTACACGCCCTCCATCGCCCACTGCCCCCGGGACGGCACGACCGCCAACCGCCGGGTGGCGACCACCATGAGGACGCCGATCACGACGGTGCTCAGCACCATCACGAACATCGTGCGGGTCAGCGCGAAGGCACCGTCCCCGACGAGGGGCTGCCAGAAGTCCTCGGCACTCGGCGGGACGAAACCCTCTGACGCCAGGACAGCCGTCACCACCGCACAGCCTCTTCTCCGTCGTCCGTCAGGTCACTGGCCCCAGCGAGGTGACCGATGTGCAGCGCAGCGCTACCGGCCACCCTCGCTGGCGGGCACACCGTAGCGGAACCAGGCCAGTGCCAGAGCAGCGGTCATCCCCGCCACCAGGCCCACGCCGATCACCCAGCGCTGTTCCAGCGCCTCCCCCAGCCACCACGAGGGGACGCCGAAGAGGAGCATCGCCGAGAGCATGGTGGCGAGGGCGTCCCACCCCTGGCGCAGGTGCGCGCCGCCCACCAGCTGGGCGTGCAGGGAGGGCGCGTCGTCGTCCTCGGGCGTGTAGCCGGTCACCGCTGCCGCTCCTGCCCCGCGGCCGGGTCGTAGATCAGCGTGCGGACCCTGGTGAAGGCGACGACCTCCCCGATCGTCCACGCCAGGGAGGCCACGATCGCGGTGACCGCGAAGGCCAGGGGCGAGAGCCACGCGGCGTTCCGGAACAGCAGCAGGAACAGTCCGAGCAGCCCCACCTTGGTCGTGTAGCCGACCATCGCGATCATGAAGACCACACGGGGGTCGAGGTGCGCCGTGCGGGACAGGACCAGCATGCTCGAGCCGAAGGTGAGGACCACGACGGCCAGGGCGAGGGCGCTCCCGGCGCCGCCGAGGGCGCCGTCGAGCACCACGAAGACCACCAGCGCCACGACGCCCGCACCCAGCGCCGGCAGCGCGCCACCGCGGAGCATGGCGCGGTAGGGGTCGTGGGGCTCCCCGGTGCGGGGGCGAGCGGTCGTGGCGGCGTCCATCTGGTCTCCGTTCATCAGCTGGCCTCAGCGCGTGGGTGCGCGGAGCTCAGCGGTCGCCGGGTCGGCGGCTGCGGGGTCAGCGGTCGGTGTCGCCGTGGGCCGGCTCGCACGGCGTCGCGGGCCGACCGTGGCCAGCGCCGTGAGGACCAGCGCCGCGGCCCACACCGACAGTCCCACGGCGAGGTCGAGGAAGACCAGCGAGACGGCGCCGAAGGCGAGCACCGCCGTCCACGACCACAGCACCCACACGGCGCGGCCGTGGCTGTGCCCGAGGTCCAGCATGCGGTGGTGGAGGTGCCGGCGGTCGGCGGTGAACGGCGACTGCCCCGCGGCCAGGCGCCGCACGACGGCGAGCAGCAGGTCCAGCAGCGGGAGCAGCAGCACCACCAGGGGCAGCAGGACGGGCAGGAAGGCGGGCACGAGCTGGGCGCGGGAGACCACCGTCGGGTCGACCTGTCCCGTCACGGCCACCGCCGAGGCGGCGAGCATCAACCCGATGAGCATGGCGCCGGAGTCGCCCATGAAGATGCGGGCTGGGTGGGCGTTGTGCGGCAGGAACCCCAGGCACACGCCCACCAGCACCGCGGCGATCAGCGAGGCGAGGTTGGAGTAGTCCTCCGGCGAGGTGTCACGGGTGAGCCGGTAGGTGTAGACGAACCACGCCGCCCCGCCGATGCCGATGACGCCGGCGGCGAGGCCGTCGAGCCCGTCGATGAAGTTCACCGCGTTGATGGTGACGACCACCGCGAGGACGGTCAGCAGCAGGAACAGCCGGCTGGAGCCCACGGTGATGCCCCCGATCGGCAGGGCCACCAGCTGCACGCCCTGCCAGGCCATCAGTCCGGCGGCGAGCACCTGCCCGGCGAGCTTGGTGAGGGCGTCGAGGTCCCACAGGTCGTCGGCGATGCCCAGCAGGCACACGACGGCCGCGGCGGCGAGCACGGCCCACGGACCCGAGGAGGCGAACACGCCCGACAGGAACGGCATGCGGCTGGCGAGGAGCAGGGCGACCGCGACCCCGGCGAACATGGCCGCCCCGCCCAGGCGCGGGGTGGGCACGCTGTGGACGTCGCGGTCGCGCACCGGGGTCATGGCGGCCGAGCGCTGGGCGATGCGCCGCACCACCGGGGTGCTGAGGTACGTCGTCCCCGCTGCGACGAGCACGAGGAAGAGGTAGGCCCTCATGCCGGGGCGCCCGTGGTGGGCGTCGTGGCGGGGGCCTCGTCGGACTGCTCGACGGCCCTCCGGCCGTGCTGCTCGGCCCCCCGGCCGTGCTCGTCGAGCACCGAGGGCACCACCTCTCGCAGGCGGGCGAGGCTCAGCGCCCCGGCGCGCACCACGCGGAGCACGTCGCTCGTGGCGTCCACGATCGTCGACGGCCGGGCCTGCTGCGGCCCGGTCCCACCCGCGTCGGCACCACGCGCGTCGGCCCCGGTCACGACCCCGTCGTCGAGGTAGACCGCCACGGCGGCGCCGAGCTGCTCCTGCGCACCGGCCGCGTCCGTGGCGGCGGGCTGACCGGTGCGGTTGGCGCTGGTGACGGCGAGCGGGCCGGTGCGCGCCAGGAGCTCACGGGTCAGGGGGTGGTCGGGCACGCGGACCGCGACGGTGCCGCGGGTCTCACCGAGGTCCCAGCGCAGCGACGGCTGGGCCAGGACCACCAGGGTCAGGGCACCGGGCCAGCAGGCCTCCGCGAGCTCGCGCGCGCGAGGCGGCACGTCGCGCGCCAGCCCGTCGAGGGTGCGCAGGTCGGCGACCAGCACCGGCGGCGGCATCGCCCGCCCGCGCCCCTTCGCGGCCAGCAGGGCGGTGACCGCCTCGGGGGAGAACGCGTCGGCGGCCACGCCGTACACGGTGTCGGTGGGCAGCACCACCAGCTCGCCGCGGGCGAGGGCGTCGGCGGCGTGGCGCAGCCCGGAGGCGCGCTGCTCCGGGTCGCTCACCCCGTACCGCGTGCTCACCGCGCCATCCTCCCACCGGGGCACCGGGGCACCGGGGCACCGGGGCACCGGCGCTCAGGCGCGGCGGGCGGTCACGCAGCGCGGGCGCCCGGCCAGGTCCCGATGACCCTCCGCCGTCTGCCACGCCGGTCCCGACAGCAGGGCCAGCAGCTGATCCTGCTGCACCTCGGCGTGCTCCAGGACCACCGCACCCCCCGGGTGCAGCAGGCGCGCCGCGGTCGCCACGACCGCGCGCGGGGTGTCCAACCCGTCGGGCCCCCCGCCGTACAGCGCCTCGGGCGGGTCGTGCTCGCGCACCTCCACCTCGCGCGGGACGGCGCCCGGCGGCACGTACGGGGGGTTGCCCACCGCGACGTCCACGGCGCCGTCCAGGTGCGGCAGCGCGGTCGCGGCGTCGTCGAGGTGCAGCGCGACACCGGACCCGGCGAGGTTCCGCTGCGCGTAGGCGTGGGCCGCGGGGCTGAGCTCCACGGCGTGGACGACGGCGGTCGGCACCTCGATCGCCACCGCCAGGGCGATCGCCCCCGCCCCGGTGCACAGGTCGACGACGACGGGAGCGCGCCCCGCGGCGGCGACCGCCAGGGCAGCGGTGATCGCCAGGCCCGCGGTGACCTCGGTCTCCGGGCGGGGGACGAAGACCCCGGGCCCGACCTCCAGCTCCAGGCCGCGGAAACCGGCCCGGCCGGTGAGGTGCTGCAGGGGCACCCGCTGCGCGCGCCTCCCCACCAGCTCGGGCAGGCCCGCCGGGGCGGCGTCCCCGCGCAGCGCGGCGGCGACCACCTCGCCGCGCCGCAGCCCCAGCAGGTGCCCCGCCAGGACCTCGGCGTCGGCGCGGGGGCTGGGCACGCCCGCGGCGGCGAGCACGTCCGTGGCCTCGCGCAGCGCGGCGGCGAGCGCCGTCACGAGCACACCGACCGGGGACGGTCAGCCCCCTGGGGAGTGGCAGACCGCCCGGCGAGCGCCGACCGGGGACGCCGGGCCTCCCCCGGCGCGCCGGAGAGGGGGGCCGTTCGTCGCCGGTCGCCCGCGGGGTGGACCCAGCCCGCTGCACCGCTCACGATCCCGGAGCGGAGCCCGCCCGCCGCACCGCTCACCCGCCGGCCGCGGCGAGGCGCGCCGCGTCGTCCGCGTCGATGCAGGACTGCACGACCGGGCCCAGCTCCCCGTCGAGGACGTGGTCGAGGTTGTAGCCCTTGAAGCCGGTGCGGTGGTCGCTGATCCGGTTCTCGGCGTAGTTGTAGGTGCGGATCCGTTCGGAGCGGTCGACGCTGCGCACCTGGCTGCGGCGGGCGGCGGACGCGCTCGCGTCGGCGGCCTCCTGCGCGGCGGCGTGCAGGCGCGCCCGCAGGATCCGCATCGCCTGCTCGCGGTTCTGCAGCTGGCTCTTCTCGTTCTGGCAGCTCACGACGGTGCCGGTGGGCAGGTGCGTGATGCGCACCGCGGAGTCGGTGGTGTTCACCGACTGCCCGCCCGGCCCGGAGGAGCGGAAGACGTCGACGCGCAGGTCGCCGGGGCTGAGGGCGACGTCCGCGGTGTCCTCAGGCTCGGTGAGCACCAGCACCCCCACCGCCGACGTGTGGATGCGCCCCGCGGACTCCGTCACCGGCACCCGCTGCACCCGGTGGACGCCCCCCTCGTACTTCAGGCGGGCCCACGGGCCGCCCGAGCCGTCATCGGCGCTGGTCGAGGCGCGGGCCTTGACCGCCACGGCGACGTCCTTGTACCCGCCGAGGTCGGAGTCGGTGGCCGAGAGCACCTCGGTGCGCCACCCCAGCGACTCCGCGTAGCGCAGGTACATCCGCAGCAGGTCACCGGCGAACAGCGCGGACTCCTCGCCGCCCTCACCTGCCTTCACCTCGAGGATGACGTCCCGGTCGTCGTCGGGGTCGCGCGGCACGAGGAGGCGCCGCAGGTGCTCGGCGGCGTCGTCGGCGCTCTGCTCCAGGGCGGCGATCTCGTCGGAGAACGCCTCGTCCTCCGCGACCAGCTCCCGACCGGCAGCGAGGTCGTCGACGGCGTCGCGCCACGCGCCGTGGGCGGAGGCCACCCGGCTCAGCTCGGCGTAGCGCCGTCCCAGCGCCCGCGCCCGTCGGGCGTCGCCGTGCACCTCGGGGTCGGCGAGCTGGCGCTCGAGGTCGGCGTGCTCGGACAGCAGGGACGCCACCGGCCCGTCACCGCGGGGTGACGGGCCGGTGGGATCCCCAGCGACGGGGTTCAGGACGAGGGAGTGCGGCCGTAGCGCTGGTTGAAGCGCGCCACGCGGCCACCGGTGTCGAGGATCTTCTGCTTGCCCGTGTAGAAGGGGTGGCAGGCGCTGCACACGTCGGCCCGCATCGATCCGCCAGCGGCGGTGCTGCGGGTGGCGAACTCCGCGCCGCACGTGCAGGTCACCGTGGTGACGTGGTACTCGGGGTGGATGCCGTTCTTCATCGTGGTGCTCCTCCTTCGATGACCGCCGGGTCGCGTCGCAGCGGGCTGCTGCCGGCGCGTGAACCGGAGTCGGCGACCAGTGTCGCAGTCAGCAGAACAGCGGCGGGGACCGCCGTGTTCCGATGATCCCTGCCGCAGCGCCTGTGCCCCAGCGGGGCTCGGCGCCGGGGCGCTGCTAACCCTGGCCGGGCAGCGCGGGCGCGGTCTGCTGCACCTGCATGAGGAACTCCACGTTGGTCTTGGTCTCGCGGAGCTTGCCCAGCAGCAGCTCGAGGGACTGCTGGGAGTCGAGGGCGGTGAGCACCCGGCGCAGCTTCCACATCACCGCGAGCTCCTCGCGGCCGAGGAGGATCTCCTCGCGGCGCGTACCCGAGGGGTTCACGTCGACGGCGGGGAAGACCCGCTTGTCGGCGAGGCGCCGGTCGAGCCGCAGCTCCATGTTCCCGGTGCCCTTGAACTCCTCGAAGATGACCTCGTCCATCTTGGAGCCGGTCTCGACCAGCGCCGAAGCCAGGATGGTGAGGCTCCCGCCGTGCTCGATGTTGCGCGCCGCGCCGAAGAAGCGCTTCGGCGGGTACAGCGCCGCGGCGTCGACACCACCGGAGAGGATGCGACCGCTCGCCGGCGCGGCGAGGTTGTAGGCGCGCCCGAGGCGGGTGATGGAGTCGAGCAGCACGACGACGTCGTGGCCCAGCTCCACCAGGCGCTTCGCCCGCTCGATGGCGAGCTCGGCGACGGCGGTGTGGTCGCTGGCGGGCCGGTCGAAGGTGGAGGCGATGACCTCGCCCTTCACCGACCGCTGCATGTCGGTGACCTCCTCGGGCCGCTCGTCGACGAGCACGACCATGAGGTGGACCTCGGGGTTGTTGATGCTGATCGCGTTGGCGATGGCCTGCATCATCAGCGTCTTGCCCGCCTTCGGCGGAGAGACGATGAGCCCGCGCTGACCCTTGCCGATGGGGGCGATGAGGTCGACGATCCGGGTGCTCAGGATGCTGGGCTCGGTCTCCAGGCGCAGGCGCTCCTGGGGGTACAGGGGCGTCAGCTTGCTGAAGTCGGGGCGCTTGCGCGCCTCGTCCGGCGTCGCACCGTTGACGGTGTCGAGGCGGACGAGGGCGTTGAACTTCTGGCGCGCGACCTGCGCCTCCCCCTCGCGCTGCTGGCGGACGGCGCCGGTCACGGCGTCCCCGGGGCGCAGACCCGCCTTGCGGACCTGACCGAGGCTGACGTAGACGTCGTTGGGCCCGGTCAGGTACCCCGACGTGCGGATGAAGGCGTAGCTGTCGAGGACGTCGAGGATGCCTGCGACGGGCAGCAGCACGTCGTCGTCACCCACCTCGGCGGGCTCGTCGCCCATCGCGGCCTCGCCGGGACGCGTGGGACGGCGCTTGGTGCGCTCGCGGTCGCGGTAGCGGCCGCGACGACCGCGGCGCCCGCCGTCCTCGTCGTCGAAGCCGGCATCGCCAGCACTGCCCGCGCTCCCCGGCGACGAGGTCGTCGGAGCGCCGGTGGCGGCGCCCGGCCCGGAGTCGGCGCGCGCGAGGCGCTGAGGGGCGCCCTCGCGGCCCTCGACCGCCGCCGCGGCGACGTCGATCGCCCCGTCGCGCGCCGGGCGCCCGTCACGACGGGCGCCCGCATCGCGGCTCGCCGCCTCGCGGGCGCCCTGGCGGGGACCGCGGTCCTGGCGGGGGAGGCCGCCGCGCTCGGCCAGCGCCCGGTCGAGCTCCGCGCGCACCTGGCGGATCTCGTCATCGGGGGTGGTGGTGCGCTCGTCGGACGCCGCGGCGACGTCCTCGCCGCGAGCGCCCGCCGTGCGGCCCGTCGTCCCGGTGCGCTCGGTCGTGGGACGGTCCGTGGTGGGACGGTCCGTCGTGGGCCGCTCCGTGGTCCTCGACGCGGCGGGGGCGGGGGCCTCGGCGGTGGGGGTGCCCGTCGCGGCGGAGGCGGCGGTGCCGTTGCTCGCCGCGGTGGAACCCGTGGCGGAGGGGGTGCTGGGCGGGGTGCTCCGCTGCTCCGGCGCGCTGCGCTGCGCAGGGGCCGTGCGCGCGCTGGTGGCGCGACGGCTGGCGCCGGCACCCTGGTTGGAGCGGATCACCTCGAGCAGCTCGCTCTTGCGCATCGCCCCGGTACCGCTGACGCCGAGCTCGGTGGCGAGGGCCTGCAGCTGCGGCAGGCGGAGGGTCGACAGCGCTGGACGGCGCGTCGCCCCGACGGACCCCGCGGAGTCAGCGCTGCCGCTGATCGCCGGGTCCGCGTAGTCGGTGGTGTCTGTCACGAAGGTCCTTCCCCTCGTCAGCGACCCGCTGTAGCGCGATCGCGGAGATCCGGCACTGAGCCGGTGATGTGTGTCGTCGACCCGGAGCAGGTGCTCATGACGGTGGGGTGACGGTGGTGGAACCCTGGGTGAGGAGTGGTCCTGCAGTCGGGGCTGGACGCCTGCGGCGGAGCACTCCGGGCTGCTGTGCCTCTGAGGGCGTGATGACCATAACACCCCGCACCAGCGCGGGAGGGTCTTGGGGCCACCGCACCGCCGAATGGGTGACGGCTCAGCGCGGCTCAGCGCGGCTCGGTCCGTCACCACCACGGGGGCTGTCGGTGCTGTCGGTGCTGTCGGTGCTGTCGGGGCCGGCAGCGCCGGCCACGACCTCGGTGCGCGCACCGCTGCGGGCGATGCCCGGGCGCAGCACGCGCCACGCGCTGCCCGCGACGTCCGCCACCTCCGCCGCCGCCCGCTCCACCCCGCCACCGGTGAGGACGAGCAGCGACGGCCCCGCCCCTGAGACGACCGCGGCGTGACCGGCCGCGCGCAGCGCGCCCAGCAGCGACCACGCGGCGGGCATCGCCGCTGCGCGGTGCTGCTGGTGCAGGCGGTCCTCGGTGGCCTCCAGCAGCAGGTCGGGCCGCCGCGTCATCGCCTCGACGAGCAGCGCCGCCCGCCCGGCGGTGTGCGCGGCGTCGGCGTGGCGCACCTGCAGCGGCAGCATGGCGCGGGCGCGGGCCGTGGACAGCTCGGCGTCCGGCAGGCACAGCAGCGCGTCGAGCTCCGCGTGCGGTTCCACCCGCACGGCCCGGAACCGCCCACCCGCGGTCGCTGCGGCGGGTAGCCCGGCGGCGGTCGACGCCGCAGGCGGAGGCCCCGTGACGGGAGCGTCGTGCCACCCGAGCGTGACGCCCCCCAGCAGTGACGCGGCGGCGTTGTCGGGGTGCCCCTCCAGCGCCGAGGCGACGTCGACCTGCGCTGCGAGGCCCACCGGCACCTCCAGCAGCGCCGCCGCGGCCGCCACCCCGGCGACGACCGCAGCGGCCGAGGACCCCACGCCCCGCCCGTGCGGCACCCCGTTGCGGCAGCGCAGCACCAGCCCTGGCTGGTGCTCCCCCGGCACCCCCCACGCGTGCAGGGCGGCGCGCAACGAGGCCACGACGAGGTGCCGCTCGCACGAGGGGCCCTGCACCACGCTCGCCGACCCCTCACCGGTGACCTCCACCGCGGCCGGCCCCCCGGGGGCGAGGGCCTCGACGTCCACGGCGTCGGTCAGCGCCAGCGCGAGGCCCACCGCGTCGTACCCGGGCCCCAGGTTGGCGCTCGACCCGGGCACGACCACGCGCACGACCCGGCCGGGCAGCACGCGCGCCGCGCCCGTCCTCACCGGCTGGTGCTCGCGGGCACAGCAGCGGCCAACCGCACGGGAGCCGTGCTCACCCCAGCCCCAGCGCGGTCGCCGCGGACACGGCGTCCACCCCGACGCGCACGGGCAGCACCTGCTCCCCCGCGGCGTCCTGCAGCGCCCACTGCGGGTCCTTCAGCCCGTGCCCGGTCACCGTGATGACCACGCGCTGCCCGGGGTCCAGCGCCCCGGCGGCGTGCTGGGCGAGCAGGCCCGCGACCCCCGCGGCGGACGCGGGCTCGACGAAGATCCCGTCGCGGCTGGACAGGAGGCGGTGCGCGGCGAGGATCTCCTCGTCGGTGACCGCGGTGATCGACCCGCCGGACTCGTCGCGCGCGGCGAGCGCCTGCTGCCAGGACGCGGGGTTGCCGATGCGGATCGCGGTGGCGATGGTGTCGGGGGCGTCGACGGGGTGACCGGCGACGATCGGGGCGGCCCCCGCCGCCTGGAACCCCCACATGCGGGGGCGGCGCGTGGCGGGGCCGCCGTGGGCGTACTCGGTGTAGCCGCGCCAGTAGGCGGTGATGTTCCCGGCGTTGCCGACGGGCAGGCAGTGGACGTCGGGGGCGTCGCCGAGGGCGTCGACCACCTCGAACGCGGCCGTCTTCTGCCCCTCGATGCGGGCGGGGTTCACCGAGTTCACCAGCTCGACGGGGTACGCGTCGGAGATCTTGCGCGCCACGCCCAGGCAGTCGTCGAAGTTGCCGTCGACCTGCAGCAGCGTCGCGCCGTGGGCGATGGCCTGGCTGAGCTTGCCGAGCGCGATCTTCCCCTCCGGCACCAGGACCCCGCACGCCATGCCGGCCCGCGCGGCGTACGCGGCGGCCGCGGCGGAGGTGTTCCCGGTGGACGCGCAGATCACCGCCCGGGCGCCGTTCTCGGCCGCGATCGTGATGGCCATGGTCATCCCGCGGTCCTTGAAGGAGGCGGTGGGGTTGCACCCCTCGACCTTGACGAGCACCTCGCACCCGGTCAGCTCCGACAGGTGGGGGGCCGGCACGAGCGGCGTCCCCCCCTCGCCGAGGGTGATCGCCCGGGTCGTGGGCCGCACGGGCAGGCGCTCTCGGTACTCCTCGATGACGCCGCGCCACTGGTGGCTCATGTCAGCTCCCTTCGACGCGCAGCACGGAGGCGACCGACGCCACGACGTCGAGCCCCCGGAGCTGCTCCACGCACGCCGACAGGTCGGCGTCGCGAGCGGTGTGGGTGGTCACGGTCAAGGATGCGGCGCCGCTGCCGGCGTCGTGGTGCATCCCGCTGTCGCCGACGCGGGCGGACTGGCGCACGGTCTCGATCGAGACGCCGCGCTCGGCGAAGACGCCGGCCACGGCGGCGAGCACACCGGGGCGGTCCTCGACGTCCAGGCGCACCTGGCAGCGGGTGGTGGCCGAGCCGATCGGCAGCACCGGTACGACGCGGTCACCGGCGCCCGGGGCCACAGGGCGGGGCACCTGACCCCGGGTGCCGTGCACGACGCGGCGGGCAGCGGCGACGAGGTCGCCGAGCACGGCGCTGGACGTGGGACGGCCACCGGCGCCGCGGCCGTAGAACATCAGCTCCCCGGCGGCCTCGGCCTGCACGAAGACGGCGTTGTAGGCGCCGTGGACGCCGGCGAGCGGGTGGCTGCGGGGCACGAGGGTGGGGTGGACGCGCACGTGGATGCCGTCCTCGCCGCCGTCGCCGCCGCTGCGCTCGCAGATGGCCAGGAGCTTGAGCACCATCCCCGCGTCGGCGGCGGTGGCGACGTCCTGCGCCGTGGTGCCCGCGATGCCCTCCCGGTGCACCGCCTCCAGCGGCACGGGGGTGTGGAAGGCGAGGCTGGCGAGCAGGGCGGCCTTCGCGGCGGCGTCGTGCCCCTCGACGTCGGCGGTGGGGTCGGCCTCGGCGTAGCCCAGCTCCTGCGCCCGCGCCAGCGCGACGGCCAGCTCGGCGCCGGAGGTGTCCATCTCGTCCAGCACGTAGTTGGTGGTGCCGTTGACGATGCCCAGCACGCGCAGCACGCGGTCACCGGCGAGGGCGTCGCGCAGCGGACCGATGATGGGCACCGCGCCCGCGACGGCGGCCTCGTACCCGATCACCGAGCCCCCGGCCGCGGCGGCGGCGTGCAGCTCCAGGGCGTCGCGGGCCAGCAGCGCCTTGTTGGCCGTGACCACCCCGGCGCCACCGGCCAGCGCCGCCAGCAGCAGGGTGCGGGCCGGCTCCAGGCCGCCGATCAGCTCCACCACCACGTCGGCACGGGCCACCAGGGTGGCGGCGTCACCGGTGAGCAGGGCGGGGTCCACCCCTGGGTGGCGGGGCGCGGCGATGTCGCGCACGGCGATGCCCACCACCTCCACGGGGGCTCCGACGCGCTGCTCCAGCTCGGCCAGCGACGCGGAGCCGGCGGCGAGGGCCAGGACCACCTCGGTGCCGACCACCCCGCAGCCCAGGAGGGCCACCCGAACCGCTGCCACTGCCGCTCTCCCGCTCTCGAGCCGGTCAGGCCCCCTCGGACCGGTGGGCCCCCTCGGACCGGTGGGGCCCGGGGGCCCGTCCCATGCTCTCAGGTGCGGGCGGCGTCGCCGGCCCCCGCCGGCAGCGGCCGCCGGGAGCGGCCGTCGAGGCGGCCGTCGGGGGGCGGGACGGCGCGAAGGGGGTCAGCCCTGCAGCGCCGCCTCAGGTCGATGTCGAGGTGACGCGCCGGAGCACCTCGGCGTTGCGCGCGCGCAGCAGGGCGGCCATCACCCGGCGCAGGACCACCGCGTCGGCGAGGCGACCGAGCACCCCCAGCGGGCTGGTCCAGGACATCTCGTCCAGCTGCCGGGTCGCACCTGTCGCCAGGTGCGTGAAGGTGTGCCGGTGGCGGTAGGAGGCGAAGGCGCCGGAGACCATCACGTCGACGAAGCGGGCGCGGTCGTGGCCGTCCTCGAGCACGGTGACCTCGCTGGTGTGCCGCACCGGGACCACGCCGAGGAGCCGGGCCGACCAGCGCACCCGCTCCCCGTCGCCGATCCGGCCACCGGTGCGCAGCCCCGGGCCCGGCACCGGGTGCACCGCGTGGCGCCGGAACGCGACCACCTGCACGTCGAGGTCGAGGTTGACGCGCAGGGCGGTGCCGACATCGGTGTCGAGGTCGGTGGTCGCGGTCACCGTCGGCATGGAGCCACCATGCCCGCCTCCCTGCTGAGCGATCTCACCCAGGTGCACACCCAGGTCGCAGGAGTCCGCCACCTCGCGGCTGTGGGTGGCCAGGATGACGGCGCACCCGTCGTCCGTCAGAGCACGCAGGGATCCCAGGACGGCTTCCGCATCCACGGCATCCAGCGCTCCGGTCGGTTCATCTGCGAGGGCGAGCCGGGGGCGTCGGAGCAGGGGGCGCGCCATCGCAACGCGCTGCTGCTGTCCTCCGCTGAGGTGGAGGACGGGATCGCCGCCGCGTCCGTCCAGACCCGCCCGGCCCAGGGCGTCGTCGTAGCTGACGCGCCTCCCCCTCGTGCGGACGCTCAGACCGCCGGTGGCGACGTCGGCGTCGAGAGGAACCCGACAGGACCTCGCCGTCGAGGACGATGGAGCCGGCGTCCACGTCGTCCAACAGTCCCGTGCAGTCGAGGAGGGTCGACTCGCCACTCCCGCTCGCGCCGGTCAGCGCCATGATCCTCCCGCAGGGCACGTGGAAGGACAGCTCGCGCCACAGGGTTCGGGGTCCGAAGGCCTTGGCGGCGCCAGTGACGACGAGGCCGCCGCGCTCGTGGTCGGGCACCTCGCGGTCGGCAGGTCGGGGAGAGGGGTGCTGGACGGGTCGGGCGACGGAGCTCATGGGACATCACATCCTGTCGATGGCGCGGTCGGCGATGATGTTCCGCTCGCGTGAGCGGAGGACGATGGCCGCCACCACGGCGCTGAGGAGCACGACGACGACGGTGACGGCGAGCTGGACGTCGGGTTCGACGATGGCGCCCAGTGGTGGTGGCGGGGGGATGGAGGGGTCCGGTGGGGTCGCCACCTGTTCGTCTGGCCACGGTCGCGCGCCGAGCAGGAGGACGACAGCGAGGACGGCCGCCTCGCTGGCCAGGAGCACCGGGTTGGCTGTGACGCGCGACCATCCGCGGACGAAGCGCCGAGTGGCCCACGCCCGGGCGCACACCGCGACAGCCGCTGCTACGACGATGACCGGCACGGCGGTCGCGAGGACAGCGGTGGCGAGGCGTGGGTCGGCTCGGACATCCGCAGGTGGACCCGGTTCGCGCAGCACGATGCTCTCGGCCATGTCGATGTGCTCCGGACCCCACGTCCCCAGTTGGGGAGGGACGACCACGAGGAAGGCATCGCGCACGACTGCTCTGGAAGAGCCCGCGGCGGCGCCGTGGGTGAGCAGCTCCTGGCCCCCAGCGATGGTGGCTCGCTCCGGGGCGGGAAGGGGTCCCGCGTCTTCCCTGTTCCGGGCGAGCTCCAGGTCCTCGACGGCCTGGGCGACAACGGCGTCTGCTCGTTGTGCCCGGCCAGCCGGGACCAGCACCGTCGGCCGTCCCGACGGCAGGGCCTCTGGGGTGAGGCGCAGGCCGTTCTCAGACAGCACGACCTGCTCTGACAGGTAGGTGGGGTTCACGGTCAGGACGTCTGGGGCGGCTTCCACGGGCGTCCCCTCCTGTGAGGCGATGTCCCAGTACGACGCGGACGAGTCGTGTGACAGCACGATCCGCTCGTCGAGATCGGCGCGTTCGAACCACCTCGCCGCATCGACGAAGAGCAGCTCGGCCGTGCCTGCCTCTCCCGGGCTGCCGTTCAACAGGATGTGTGCGGCACCCCCGGCGCGCTCGCGCGCTGCTGCCGAGGCTTGCGCAGCCTGCTGGGTGGGACCCGTGAGCGCAGTTGCAGTGCTGATCGACGCTACGGCGAGGAGGGCCGCGGGTGTGCGGATCACGTACGCCGTCACCAGGGTCGATCGGGTGGGCGGTTGCGTCTCGTGGGGTGGTGTGGTTCGCGTCGCTGCTCGTGTTGATCACGGGGGCGGCCATCGTGCGATGGTCAGTGAGACCTGCCTGGGGAACTCACGGAAGGACACCGCACGATGGCCTTGGACCAGTCTGCCCTGCTCGAGGTGCTCGAGGTGCTCGAAGCCCTGGAGGCTGCTGACGTCAGCGACCGGGTGCGCACCGCCACCCAGACCCTGTACCAGGAGTTGATCAACGCTGAGGCGACCGCGGTGATCGGCGCCGGACCGTGGGAGCGCTCCGAGGAGCAGCCTTCGACGAGGAGGCCCGAGCAGGGTGACGGGCAAGCCCCGCGCGTGAGGAACTTCCCGCGGCTGGGAGGGCAGCCAGCTGGCGAACGCGCAGGGGCACCGCACTCCGGGTCGAGGCACGTCTGCCCTGCAGCGCGGGACCGGTCTGGCGGGCACCTCGTTGCAGGAGGACTCCCATCAGGACGTCCCTCCGAGGCTCGCGGTGCGCAGCCTCCGGCCCCGGTGATCTCGGACTCACCACCAGATCGCGTCGGTGGCCGTGGGCAGGGTCCTCGACCGGTGACGAGGGGTCAGAGCTGGGCGAGCAGGTGCGCGCGGCGGCGCACCAGCAGGTCCTGCGAGGCGGACGCCGACGCCGGGCCGGGCACCGCCCGGCGCAGCGCCACGTGCACCCGGGCGTGCGGCTCACCGGTGCGCGAGGCCACCTGGGCCACGAGCCGGTTGACCTCCCGCCGCAGGTCCGCGGCCGCACGCCACGAGGCCTCGCTGGTGGTCGGCGCGTCGGGGTGCGGCACAGCCACCCCAGCCGGCTCCGCGCGGGCGGTGCGTCGGCGGATGTCGTCGTCGCGCGAGGACAGCAGCGCCGCGGTCTGCTCCGGCGTCAGCAGCCCCGGCAGCCCGAGGAAGTCCTCCTGCTCCGCCGCCCCACCACCGGCTGCCGGATCGCCCGCGAGCACCGCACGCCCGGCGTGCAGCACGTGCGCGAACTGCGCGTCGGCGTCCAGGGCCTCGAAGTCGCCGGTGCCGGTGCGCGGCTCGCGCGGGGGCAGCGGGTCGAGGTCCTCGCTGGCCTGGGCGGGCGGGGGCAGCACGTGGTGGCGCTCCTCCTCCATCGCCGCCGCCAGGGCCAGCAGGGGGCGCACCGCCGGCAGGAAGACCGTGGCCATCTCGTGCGGGCCACGGGCGCGGACGACGCGCCCGACGGCCTGGGCGAAGAACAGCGGCGTGCGGTAGCTCGTCATCCACGCCAGGACGGCGGCGCGAGGGATGTCGACCCCCTCCGAGACCATGCGCACGCACACCGCGATGCGCTGCTTCGACGTGGTGAACGCCTCGATGCGCTGCGAGGCGCCCCTGTCGTCGGAGAGGATCAGCTCCGGGGCCTCCCCCGTGACCCGCGCCACGATCTTCGCGTAGGCCTTCGCGTCGTCGATGTCGCTGGCGAGGACCAGCCCCGCGGCGTCCGGCACCCCGTGCGCCCGCAGGTGGGTGATCCGCTCGTCCACGGCGGCGATGACGTGCGGCACCCACTGCCCCTTCGGGTCGAGCACGGTGCGCCACGCCGTGGCCTCGATGCTCCTGGTGCCGGGCTCCGACAGCGACGCCGCGACGACGTCGCCCGCGCTGTTCCGCCAGCGCGCGGTGCCCGTGTACGCGGCGAAGACCACGGGGCGCACCACCTCGTCGCGCAGCGCCTCGCGGTAGCCGTACGTGTGGTCGGCGGTGCTGACCAGCTCGCCGTCCCCGCCGTCGACGTAGCGCACGAAGGGGATGCGCTCGCCCGGCTTGGTGCGGAACGGGGTGCCCGTCAGGGCGAGGCGGCGCGCTGCGCGGTCGAAGGCCTCCTCCACGGCCTCGCCCCAGGACAGGCCGTCGCCGGCGTGGTGCACCTCGTCGAGGACGACGAGGGTGCGCTTGGCGGTGGCCCGCGCGGCGTGGAGCATCGGCTTGCCGGCCACCTGGGCGTAGGTGGTGACGTACCCGTGCGTGCCGGCACGCACCGGGCCGACGGCGTTGGTCAGGTTCGGGTCGAGCACCAGGCCCGCGCCGCCAGCGGCCTCGGCCCACTGGGTGCGCAGGTGGTCGGTGGGGGCGACGACGACGACGCGGTCGATGCGCCGGGCGGTCAGCAGCCGTGTGGCGAGCGTGAGGGCGAAGGCGGTCTTGCCGGCACCGGGGGTGGCGGTGACCAGGAAGTCCACAGGGCCGTGGGAGCCGGCGGCCTCGTACTGCGCCAGGGCGGCGGCCTGCCAGGCGCGCAGCGGGCGAGCCGGCTGCGGTGCGGGCGACGGAGTCGGGTGGGGCGTCGTCAGGCGTGGGGGGGCGGCGGGCATGGCCGGGTCAGGCTAGGCGAGGTGGGTCGCGCGCGCTGGCTCCTGCGGGTGCTCGACGTCGGCCCGGTCGGGCCGCTGGGCGTCGGGTCGCAGGGGATCGCGCCGCAGGGCGTCGGCCCCCTCGACGTCGCGCCGCTGGACCACCGCGGCGCGGGGCCGGGTGCGGGCGCCGACGACACCGGCGGCGAGCCCCGCGAGCGCGAGGCCGCCGAAGATGAGGGCGAAGGTGGGCCCCGACCCGCCGTCCGGCCCCTGGGCGCCGGTGCCCGCCGCGAGCACCGCGCCGCCGAGGGCGATGCCCAGCACCGCACCGAGCGCGTCGGAGAGCTGCAGAGCCGACGAGTTGCGACCGCGGGCGGCCTCCGGTGACATCGCGAGCAGCAGCACCCCGGTGCTGGCGATGCCCAGGCCCATGCCGGCTCCCCCCAGCGCCCACGCCAGCGACGCGCTCCACGCGGGCGCCAGCGACAGCGCGGGCAGGGCCAGGGCGGCGACCGCCCCGCCGACCAGCACCCCGGCACCGGCCATGACCCTGTGGCGCGGCACCGTCATGCCCGGTCGGCCCTGCACGTACGAGCCCACCGCCCAACCGAGCGCACCACCGGTCAGGGTCAGGCCGGCGTCGCGCACGCCGACGCCGGCCTGGGTGACGAGCACGAGGGGCAGGTAGGCCTCCGCGCCCATGAAGCTGGCCGCGTACAGGCCGCGCGCGCCGATCACGCTGGGCAGCCCGCGCGCCGCGCGCAGGGTGCCCGCGGGCAGCAGCCGCGGCAGCGACAGCGCCACCAGCGCGAGCCCGGCGACCAGGGCGAGCAGCGGCGCCGGCGACGGCGGCACGAGCGAAGTCAGCCCCCACTGCACCAGGACCGCCCCGGCGGCCAGCGCTGCCCCGACGGGCAGGCGGCCATGTCCGGGGTCGCGGTCCGTGCCGTCTGCGGAGCCCCGGGGGGGCAGGGCGCGCAGCGGGGCCGCCAGCAGCGCCACCGCCACCAGCACCAGCGGCGCCACGAGGAGGAAGACCAGCCGCCAGTCCACGTCCTCGGCGAGCCACCCCGCCAGCGCCGGGCCGACGAGGGAGGGCACCACCCACGCGGCGCTGAGCCACGCGAAGACGCGCGGGCGCGCGGACTCGGCCCACACCAGGCCGATGACGACGTACATGGTCACGACCAGCAGTCCGCCGCCGACCCCGGCGACGACCCTTCCGAGCAGCAGCACCCCGAAGGTGGGGGCGAGCCCGCAGACCACGGAGCCCGCCGCGAACAGGACGAGCCCGACCACCGTGGGCTGGCGGGGGCCGCGGGCGTCGTTCCAGCCGCCCGCGGCCACCATGCCGAACAGGGAGGTGGTCAGGAACAGCGAGAAGGCGAGCCCGTACCGGCGCAGGCCGCCGAGGTCGGCGGCGACCACCGGCATGGCGGTGCTGATGGCCATCGCCTCGAAGGCGATGACGGAGACCAGGGTCAGGACGCCGGCGAGCGCGGTGCGGGCGCCGGGCGCGGTGGCCGTGCGGGCGAGGGCGGCCAGCGGAGGGCCGGCACTCACTCCTTCGGGCCGGGGTTCAGACCCTCGTAGATCTCCTTGCACGTCGGGCACACGGGGAAGCGCTGCGGGTCGCGGCCGGGGACCCAGACCTTGCCGCACAGGGCGTGCACGGGCTCGCCGCTGAGCGCGGACTCCAGGATCTTCTCCTTGCGCACGTAGTGCGCGAACCGCTCGTGGTCACCGGGCTCGACGGGCTGCTCGACGAGCTCGCGCTCGAGGAGGTCGGTGCTGCCCGGATCGGACGACGGCGCGGTCGCCGGGGCGGCGTCGGGGTCGGACAGGGGCGTGCTCACCCGTTGATGGTAGGACGGCGGGCCGTGCGCACCGGCGGGCGCCTGCTGGCGAGGTCGCGCCGGCGGCGCCGACGCCGCGCAGGGTGCTCGCGGCACTCGCCGCGTCCACCTCGACGAGGGTCACGGTCGCCGTCCACAGGGCGGTCCCGAGCGGGTCAGCTGTCGGTCCTCGCCAGCATCGTGGAACGCGTGTTCGAACTTGTGATCGCCCCGAACGGGCAGCCTGAGCTGCTCGGTCTGCTCGACGGACTGCAGTCCGGCGTCAGCGAGCTGGTGAGCTGCGCCGTCGCCCGTGGGTGGGCGCTGTCCCCAGCGGAGAGGGCGAGGGCGGTGGAGCAGCTGGCAGCCGTCCGCCGCAGCGCGGACGCCGCACACCTGGCCCTGGTCCGCTCCCTCACCGACGCGGAGGTCGGAGAGCTGGGGGCGAGCTCGGTGGCGGCGCTGCTGTCGTGGCGGCTGCGGGTGGGCTCGCGCCGACGTGGAGGCCGCGAGGGCGACCGATCCTGACACCGGGGAGCTGTCGGCCACGGGCGCGGCGCTGACTGCGGGTGAGGTGAGCGCAGCGCACGTCGACGTGGCAGTGCGCGCGCTGGACCACCTGCCCCCCCCAGGTGAGGACCCAGCACGCCGGGGCCATCGACGCGTTCCTCGCGGAGCAGTCCAGGGCTCTCCGCCCGAAGGAGTGCGAGCACCTCGCCGGGGCGGTGCTCGACCGGGTGGACCCCTCGCGGTCCGACCGCGGCTTCGACCCCGACGCCTTCGCTCGACGCCACCTCAGCGTGCGCGCGGACGGCACCGGGATGGTCCTGGTCCGCGGGCAGCTCGACCCGGTGGCGAGCGCGCGGCTGAAGGCCGCCATCGACCACCACGCGGCGCCGACCGCTGCGGTGCAGGCCCAGGTCGCTGGTGGACAGGTCGCTGGTGGACAGGTCGCTGGTGGACAGGTCGCCGAGGGGCAGTCCAGCGTGCGCGTCATCGACGACCGCACCCCCGGCCAGCGCGCTGCCGACGCCATCGGTGTCCTCGCCCGCCAGGGCGTCGCTGCAGCGGGCACCCGCGGCGGCGAGCCGCCGCGGATCATCGTGCACGCCACCACCGACCACCTCCTCGGCATGCCCGGCGCCGGTCCGGCGGTGTGCGAGCAGACCGGGCCGATCAGCGCAGTGGTGCTCCGCCGCCTGCAGGCCGACGCCGCGCTGCAGGCGGTGCTGATGGCCCCCTCGGGGGCGGTGCTGCGCCTGGGCCGCTCGGTCCGCTGCACCACCGACGCCCAGCGTCGGGCGCTGCTCGCCCGTGGCGGTGGGTGCGTCGTCCCCGGCTGCGATGCTCCCTCGGCGCGGCTGGAGGGCCATCACGTGATCGCCCGGGCCGCCGGCGGCCTGACGGACGTCGGGGAGATGGTCCTGGCGTGCGGTCCGCACCACACCGTGCTCGACCTCGGCACCTGGGCCGTCCGCGTGGTCGCCGGTGTTCCGCAGGTGCGCGCACCGCGCTGGGTCGACCCCGAACAGCACTGGCTGCTCCGACCCGCTCGGCGCGCGATGCGCCGAGCGCGAGCGCTGGGTGGGCAGCTCGCCCTGGGCACAGGGCCACCCGGCGACCGCGATGAGGGTGTCGCAGCCGCCTGATCACCGCAGCGACCCGCGGCCGCCGCGACAGTCGTCTCGCGGTCCTGCGGCGCCTGTCGAAGCAGATCGGTCCCCGGCGCGCGCCACGCCGCCGCCGCGCCCTCAGTTCATCGACGGGTCGTCGGGGAAGGTCGCGACCATCGACAGCGCGCCGCGCTGGCGGCGCAGCACCTCCGCCCACAGCCCGTGCGGCGCCCCGCCGAAGGCGTCCGCCGGCTCGCCGTCCACGACGTACCAGGCGCCGGCGTCGAGCTCGTCCTCCAGCTGCCCCGGGCTCCACCCGGCGTGCCCGGCGAAGATGCGCAACCCGGCAGCGCCCGGGGCGACGACCTCGGGCGGCGCGTCGAGGTCGACGACGCCGACGGAGCCGACGAGGCGCTGGAAGCCCAGGGGCTCCGCGCCGGTGCGGGGGTCGTCGGCGGTGCCCGGCACGCTGACCAGGCCCAGCACCTCGTCGAGGCCCACCGGCCCGCCACGGAACAACTGACCCGGCGCGGTGACGAAGCCCTGCCAGGGTGGCAGCACCGAGCCGACGTCGACCTCGGTGGGGCGATTGAGCACCAGGCCCACGGCGCCCCCTGAGCTGGTGTGGTCCAGCAGCAGCACCACGGCGCGCCGGAAGCTCGGGTCGACCAGGGACGGGCTCGCCACCAGCAGGTTCCCCGCCATCGACGGGACGTAGCGCGGCGGTCCGGCGCTCACGCCGCCACGGTCCCCGCCGGACGCCGGACGGGCACCACAGCACCCGCTACCACCCCGGCGGCGTCGGCGAGCACGTCGGAGGGGTCCCCGGTGCGTCCGGCGAGCAGCGCGTGCTGCACCGCCTCGCTGAGCACGGCGTGGGCGAGCAGGGCGATCACCACGGGCAGCAGGGGCAGGCCGGCCCACCGCGCCGCCCATGCCACACCGGCGAAGACCGCCACGTGCACGACCTCGTCGGTCAGCGCGGGGGCGCCGACCGACGGCGTGGAGGGCGCGTACAGCACGACCAGGTGCACGGCCACCGCCGCGGCCAGCACGGCGCGCGGCGCCACCCGTCCGGCACCACCGGCCGAGCGCCGGTGCCTCACGCCAGGGACGCCGCGGCGCTGGCGGCGGCGAGCAGCTCGGCGTCCTCCGCGTCCAGCGCGGCGACCGCTGCCGCGTCACGGCCCCGACCGGCGGCCTCGGCGACGGCCGTGGCCACCACGCTGGCGACGTCGGGGTTGAACACGCTGGGGATGATGTACGCGGGGTTGAGCTGGTCGTCGTCGACGACCGCCGCCAGCGCCAGCGCGGCGGCCAGCATCGTCGGCTCGGTGATGTCGGTGGACCGCGCGTCCAGCAGCCCCCGGAAGACGCCGGGGAAGACGAGGACGTTGTTGATCTGGTTCGCGACGTCGCTGCGCCCGGTGGCCACGACGGCGGCGTGCTCGGCGGCAGCGGAGGGGTCGACCTCGGGGGTGGGGTTCGCCAGGGCGAAGACGATCGCGTCCTGCGCCATGGCGGCGATGTCGGAGCCGTCGAGGATGTTCGGCGCCGACACGCCGATGAAGACGTCCGCGCCCACCACGGCCTGCTTCACGGTGCCGCTGGCGCCCCGGGGGTTGGTGTGGGCGACGGTCCAGGCCAGGGAGGCGTGCAGCCCGGCCCGCCCGGCGTGGAGCACCCCCTCCGCGTCGGCGACGACCACCTCGCCGGTGCCCGTGCCGGCCCCGGCGGCGAGCAGCAGCTTGAGCACCGCGGTGCCCGCCGCGCCCGCCCCCGCCATGGTGATCCTGACGTCGGGCAGGGTCTTGCCGACGACCTTCAGGGCGTTGGTCAGGGCCGCGACCACCACGATGGCGGTGCCGTGCTGGTCGTCGTGGAAGACGGGGATGTCGAGGGCCTCGCGCAGGCGCGCCTCGATCTCGAAGCAGCGCGGCGCGGAGATGTCCTCGAGGTTGATGCCCGCGAAGACGGGGGCGATGGCGGTCACGGCGGCGATGATCTCCTCGGTGTCCTGGGTGTCGAGGCAGATCGGGAACGCGTCGATGTCGGCGAAGCGCTTGAACAGGGCGCACTTCCCCTCCATGACGGGGAGCGCGGCCAGCGGTCCCAGGTTGCCCAGGCCCAGGACCGCGGAGCCGTCGGTGACCACCGCGACGGTGTTGCGCTTGATCGTCAGGCGCCGGGCGTCCTCGGGGTCCGCCGCGATCGCCTGGCAGATGCGGGCCACCCCGGGGGTGTAGACCAGTGAGAGGTCGTCGCGGTTGCGGATGGGCAGCTTGGACTCGATGCGCAGCTTGCCGCCGAGGTGCACCAGGAAGGTGCGGTCGCTGACCCGCCCGATGCTCACCCCCGGCAGGGCGCGCAGGGCGTCGACGAGCTGCTCGGCGTGGGCGGTGTCGGCCACGGCGCACGTGACGTCGACGCGGACCCGGTCGTGGCCGGAGGCGGTGACGTCGAGCGCGGTGACGGTGCCGCCGCCGGCTTCGATGGCGGCGGTGAGCTCGCTGACGGCGCGAGGGCGTGCCGGCAGCTCGAGGCGCACCGTGATCGAGTGGGACAGCGCCGGCGAGGTCATCCGGCCATGCTGCCGCACGAGGCGTCGCGACGGCACCGGGCCGCGCAACGGTCGTCAGGGCGCCGTCGTACCGGGCGCCGGAGCCGCCAGCACCAGACGTCGGGGCGCTAGCGCGCGAGCCCGTCGGGGCGCTAGCGCGCGAGGGCCGCGAGCAGCTCGGGCCCACGCCGGTCGAAGACCCGCCCACCGCCGACCACCCCGGCCCACAGCGCCCCCACCCCGGTGGCGCAGCCGACCACGAGGCCGGCCCACGACAGCGCGGCCACCAGCTCGGGCCGGGCGACCAGCGCGGCCGCGACGAGCACGGCCAGGGCGGGCGAGGCGAGGACGGTGATCAGCGCGCTGGTGGCCAGCTGCGCGACCACGGTGGCCACCGCGCTGCCCGGTGGGGTGGCGAACGGGTTGGCGCCCGGCTCCGGCACCCGGTACGGCGCGAGCGCGCTGGAGACGGCGCTGACCCCCTGCCCGGCGCCGACCACCGCGACGCTCAGCCCCAGGAGGGCGGGCAGCAGGTCGTACCGCCCCGCGAGGCCGGCGCCCAGCGCGGTCGCCACCGCGACCAGTGGCACCCCCCACACCAGGACCGCGATCGAGCGGCCCCAGCGGTCGGCGCGCCCGGGCACGCCGGCGCTGAGGTGGAGCCACACCGCGGTGCCGTCGTAGGCGACGTCGTCGTGGCTGGTCCACCCGACGACGAAGGCGAGCGCGGGTCCCAGCGCCAGCTGGGCCAGGGAGGGGTCCACGGGCAGGACCACCGGGAGGAGCAGGACGAGGAGCGGGACGACGAGCAGGCTCCCGAGGGCGGCGAGGTAGCGCGCGTCGCGTCGCCAGTACCGCAGGCACCGGGCCGCGACCACCCCGGTGGTGGTGGTCTCCAGGGCCGCGAGCAGGGCCGGCTCCCGCCTCGCCCGCGCCCCCCGCCGACCGCCCGCCCGCGCGGCGCCCGACGTGGCGCCGCCGGCCTGCAGCGCCCTGCTCAGGGCCGCGGCCCACCCGGTGAGCACCGCGACCAGCAGCGCCGCGGCCAGCGCCAGCTTCACCGCCCCCGCGCCCGGGGACCCGGCGGCGACCTCGGCCGGCGCCGACCACGCCCAGCCCAGCGGCGTCCACCCCGCCCAGGAGGCCACCCGCTGCGCGAGGGCGGCATCGACACCCCCCGGCTCGCTCAGTGCGCTGGACCCGATCGCGAGCACCGGTCCCCCCACCGCCACCACCAGGAGCACCACCGTGCCGATCAGCTCCCTGGACCGCCGCCCGCCCAGCACCGCCGCGAGACCGGTGGTGGTCAGGCGCGACAGGGCCACGCAGGTGAGCACGGCGAGCGCCGCGCCCACCGCGGCGACCAGCGCGGTGCCGGGGCCGCGCGACCAGGTCACCACGGTCGCGGCGCCCGCGACGGCGGTCACGACGCCGGGGACGCCGACCAGGCCCGCGAGCAGCAGCCCGGGCACGAGGCGGCGCGCGGGCACGGCGAACGGCGCGAGGCGGGCGGGGTCCAGCGTGGCGTCGGCGCCGAACGCCACGAGCGGGACCACGGCCCACCCCAGGACCAGCGCCGAGCCGAGGGGCACGACGATCATCGCGGCGGTGCCGACCTCGGCGCCGCGCAGGCCGACCAGCCCGCCGACGACCAGCACCGCCACCCCGAGCCCGTACAGGACGGCGATGACCAGGGTCACCACCTGCCAGCGGCTGCGGCGCAGGCCGTTGCGCAGCAGGTGCAGCTTCAGGGTCACCAGCGTCGTGGTCACCGACGGCGGCGCGATCCCCGCGGCGCGGGTCCCCGGTGTCCCAGCCCCCGCGGCCGGCCCCGTCGGGCCGCTCACCGACGAAGCCACGCGAGGGAGGCGTCATCGGGGGTGGGCGCGTCGGCGCCGACGAGGGCGATGAAGCGCTCCTCCAGCGTGGCTCCGGCGCGCACCTGGTCCACCGGGCCGACCGCCAGCACCCGACCTCCGGCGACCACCGCCACCGCGTCGCAGAGCCGCTGCACCAGGTCCATGACGTGGCTGGAGAGCACCACCGTCCCCCCGCTGTCGACGAAGCCGCGCAGGATGTGCGTGATGGCGGCGGCGGAGACGGGGTCCACGGCCTCGAACGGCTCGTCGAGCACCAGCACCCGCGGTCCGTGGACCAGCGCGCTGGCGAGGGCCACCTTCTTGGTCATGCCGGCGGAGTAGTCCACGACGAGCTTGTCCCCCGCACCGGCGAGGTCCAGGGCGGTCATCAGCTCGGCGGCGCGGGCGCGGGCGAGCTCGCGGGGCAGCCCGCGCAGCAGACCGGCGTAGCGCACCAGCTCCGAGCCGGTGAGCCGGTCGAACAGGCGCAGCCCGTCGGGCAGCACCCCCAGGAGCGCCCTGCCCGCCGTCGCGCTGGGCGGCGCGCCGGGGGCGGCGGCCTGCGACCCGGCGGCCCACAGGTGGTGCCCGAGGACAGCGGCGGTCCCGGCGTCGGGGCGCACCAGGCCCGTCGCCATCGACAGGGTGGTGGTCTTGCCCGCGCCGTTGGGGCCCACGAGGCCGAAGAAGGACCCCGCGGGCACGTCGAGGTCGAGGGCCTCCACCGCCACGGTGTCGCCGAAGCGCTTGGACAGCCCCCGCAGCGACAGCGCCGGGACCCCGGCGGGGCCGGTCCCGGCGTGGCCCGTCACCGCCCGGCCTCGCGGCGCCGCCGCTTGTCGACGTACATCGCCGCGTCCGCTGCGGCGAGCGCCTCGGTGACCCGGCCCCCTGGCGGGCACTGCGCCACGCCCACTGAGACGTGCACGGTCAGCCCGGCGGGGGTGGTGGTGCCGTCGACCGAGCGCAGGCGGGCGGTGAGGGCCCCGGTGTCCGTGGCGCGCGGGACCAGGACGGCGAACTCGTCGCCCCCGACCCGGGCGACGACGTCGCTGCCCCCGCGCAGGACCTTCCGCAGGGCCCGCGCGCAGGTCTGCAGCAGGGTGTCTCCGGCCTGGTGCCCGTGGGTGTCGTTGACCCGCTTCAGCCCGTCGAGGTCGAGCAGGGCCACGGCGACCGGCACACCGGCGTCGACGAGGGCCTGCGCGCGCTCGACCTCCTCGTCCCACCGGTGGCGGCTGCCGGCCTCGGTGAGCGCGTCCTGCCCGAGGCGCAGCCGGGTCGCGGTCAGCTGCTCCTCCACCTGGGTGCGCGCCAGCGCTACTGAGACGAGGGCGCCCGCGGCGCGCGCCACCTGGGTCATGAGCCGCTGGGCGAGGTCGTCGAAGGGCGCCGGCGTGCCCCCGACGGCGTCGGCGCGCGCGACGAGCACCCCGCTGCCACCGGCACCGCCGACGTCCAGGGGCACCAGAAGGTAGGAGGTGATGCCCTGCGCCGGGGACAGCGGTGCGGGCAGGGGGGCGGTGGTCGCGTCCTGGCAGACCACCGCCGCCTCCCCCGGCGGCGGGACGGCCGACGCGGCGGCGTCGACGACCTCCTCCGGCTCCGCGTCGGAGGACCACCCGGAGGTCACCACGGCGCTGCGCCCCCGGTCGACCCACGCGGCGGCCACCTGGGCGCCCACGGCGGAGGCGGCGACGGCGGCGACCCGCTCCAGGGTCTGGGCCAGCGGCTGGTCGAGCGCCGCGGTGACCTCCTGCACCGCGTGCAGGACGTCGAGCTCCTCGGAGAGGAGCTGCGTGGGGGTCGCCGGCCCCAGCGCCCGGGAGCGGTCCAGCAGCACCAGGGACGCGCCGGCCAGCTCCGCGTCGGTGGCCGCCAGCAGCCGCTCGCTGCGCCCGGGGTGACCCCACACGGCGACGACGGGCGCTCCCTCGGTGGACAGGGCCAGCAGGGCGGCGGTGCCGGCGAGGAAGGGGCCCACCACGCGGGTCGGCGAGGCCGACAGGACCCGCACGCTCGCCCCGGAGGCGACGGCCTGCATCAGCAGGGGCTCGCGCAGCTCGTCCTCCACGACGAGCCCGGCCCACCCGGCGCGCCGCCCGGTCCCGCCGACGTGCAACCACTCCCCGCGGCGCAGGCGGCGGAAGAGCAGCACGTCCTGCGCGCCGAGGGAGCGCGTGAGCTCCCCCGCGGCCGTGGGCTCCACGTCGCCGACCCCGCTGTCGAGCGCTGTCACCGGCGCCCGTCGCCCCCGCCCGAGGGGACCACGCGGCCCGCGGGGACCAGATGACCCGGTGGGATGACGCCACCCGCACGAGCGGTGCGTCGCTGCGGTGCCACGACGGGACCGTATCCGGACGAAGCCGGCCGCGGCACGCGCCAGCGCTTCCGCGCGTCCGATCGCACCCGATCGCTACAGTCCGTGGATGACCCAGCAGTACACCGCGAGCACCGCGCTGGTCGTCGTCGACATGCAGAACGACTTCATCCTCCCCGGCGCCAGCCTGCTCGTGCCGGGCGGAGCGGAGGTGGTCGACGTCGTCAACGCCGAGGTGGAGGCCGCGGCCTCCGCGGGCGCGGTGGTGGTCTACACCCAGGACTGGCACCCGGAGCACACCCCCCACTTCGAGGTCGACGGCGGGCTGTGGCCCGTGCACTGCGTGGCGGGGACGCCGGGGGCGGACCTGGTCGACGGGCTGCGGCTGGTGGCTGGTCCCTCCGGGGAGGTCCAGCGCATCCACAAGGGCACCGGCTCCGAGGACGGCTACTCCGGCTTCTCCGAGGTGGACCTCGTCAGCGGGGAGGCCGGCGCGACCGCCCTCGGGCCCCTCCTGGAGGACGCGGGGGTGCGCTCGGTCGTGGTCGTCGGCCTCGCCGGGGACTACTGCGTGAGGGCCACCGCCGTGGACGGGGTGCGCGCCGGCTTCGCCGTCACGGTGCCCCTGGCGGCGACCCGGTTCATCGCGCTGTCCAGCGACGACGACGTCCGTGCCCGCGAGGAGATGGCCGCGACGGGCGTGCGCCTGGTGTGAGGGCCGCCTCCGCCGAGCGCCCCCCGGTTCGGTGGGCCCGCGGGCTACCGTGAGCTCATGAGCGCCGTGACCGGGCCGACGCGGGCGGGGTCCACGGCGCCCGGCTCCGGCGCGGCTCGCGCGGGCGTGGAGCTGAACGGCATCAACGTCGTCGCCGAGGGTGAGCGCCGGGGTCGCCCCAGCTCCCTGTTCTGGCCCTGGTTCGCCGCGAACGCCTCCGTGCTGGGCGTCGCCTACGGCGCCTTCGTGCTGGCGTTCGGCATCTCCTCGGGGCAGGCCGCGCTGGCCGCGACCCTCGGCACGGTGATCAGCTTCCTCCTGTGCGGCATCGTCGCGGTGGGCGGCAAGCGCGCGTCGGCGCCGACGATGGTGGTCAGCCGCGCGGCCTTCGGCGTCACCGGTGGCCGGTTGCCCGCCGCGCTGTCGTGGGTGCTGACCGTGGGGTGGGAGACGGTCCTGGTCTCCCTGGCCACCCTCGCGACCGCCACGGTCCTCGACCGGCTCGGGGTCGGCGGGGGCACGGGCACCTCGGTGGTGGCCCTGGTCGTGGTCGCGGCCCTCGTCATCGGCGCCGGCATCCTCGGCTTCGACGCGATCATGCGCCTGCAGAAGGTCATCACGGTGGTCACCGCCGCGCTCACGGTGGTCTACGTCGTCCTCGCCGCACCCTCGATCGACCTGGCCGCCGTCGCCGCGGTGCCGCCCGGCTCGGGGCAGGCGGTGCTCGGCGCCCTGGTGTTCGCGCTGACGGGCTTCGGGCTGGGGTGGGTGAACGCGGCCGGCGACTACTCCCGCTACCTGCCCCGGTCGAGCTCCAGCGCAGCGGTCGTGGGGTGGACGACGCTGGGCGGCGCGCTCGCGCCGGTGGTGCTCGTGCTCTTCGGGCTGCTGCTGGTGGGCTCCTCCGCCGGGCTCGGCGAGGCGGTGGGCGCCGACCCCGTCGGGGCGCTCGCCGGGGTCCTGCCGACGTGGTTCCTCGTGCCGTTCGTCGTGGTCGTCGTCCTCTCCCTCGTCGGCGGCGCCGTCCTGGACATCTACTCCTCGGGTCTGGCCCTGCTCAGCGCGGGGCTGCCGGCGCCGCGGTGGGTCGCCGCCGCGATCGACGGGGCGCTGATGGTGGCGGGCACGGTGTACGTCGTGTTCGTCGCGGAGACCTTCTTCCTGCCCTTCCAGGGCTTCCTCATCACCCTCGGGGTACCCATCGCGGCGTGGTGCGGCATCGCCGTCGCCGACCTGGCGCTGCGCCGCCGCGACTACGTCGACACCGAGCTGTTCGACGCCCGGGGTCGCTACGGGGCGGTCAACCCGGTGAGCGTGGGGCTCCTGGTCGTCGGGACGGTCCTCGGTTGGGGGTTGGTGACCAACGGGTACGCCGGGTGGCTGGGCTGGCAGGGGTACCTGCTGGGCCCGGTGGGCCTCGGTGGGCGCGGGGGGGCGTGGGCGTACGCCAACCTCGGGGTGCTCGTCGCGCTGGTGGTGCCGCTGGTGGGGCACCTGGTGCTCGGACGCCGCGCCGTGCGCGCCCAGGAGTCGCAGCCGGCACCGGCCACGGGGGCGGAGCGCAGCGTGTGAGCCGGCACCGGCAGTGTCCACAGGGCCACAGCACGTCCACCTCGCAGGGAGCGCCATGACCGATCTGCCCGACGTCCAGCCTGACAGCGCCGCAGCCGACGGCTCGGGACCCCACGGCTCGGAACCCCGTGGCGAGGGCGCTGGAGGCGTCACCGCCGCAGCGGACGCCACCGACGTGGCGGCGGAGAACCGGCGCAGGATGCGTGAGGCGCTGGACCGCAAGCGGGGCGTCGCCCACCCCGACGACACCGCGCAGGGCGGCCCGGGGGCGCACGGCCCGGCCCCGGGCAGCGCCAAGCGCGACTTCAGCCGTCGCCGGTCCGGCTAGCGGTCCACCGGCTCCTGCAGGACCGAGCCCGACAGGCCCGTCGCCGGCGCACCGCCCCGCTCCCGCAGGGCGCGGCGCGCGTCGGCGACGTCGCTGATCCCCCCGCGAGCGCGGGCGTAGACGACGAGCCCGACGAGGAAGAGGCCGCTGGCGATGACCGACCACGCGATGAGGCCGTTGAGGTAGGGGTCGACCACGGGTACCCGCACCTCGCTCAGGTGGGCGACCCCGACGGCCGCGGGCACCAGCCCGCACACCACGGCGAAGGCCGTGCGCCACGGGCTGCGCACGATCTCGTCCACACCCTGCTCGGCCTTCCGCCGGGCGTAGCGCAGCGGACCCCGCGCCCAGACGAACTGCGTCGCGAGGATGCCCAGACCGGCAGCCACGAGCAGGAACCCCGGGCCGGGCAGCACGAGCAGCGCCACCCCCACCAGCGTCACCGCTGACCCCACGACCGCGGCGAACAGCTGCTTGAGCCGCGACGGCCCGGTCCCCCCGGTCACGGGACCACTGTCCGGCACCGCGCGGGGCGGCTCACCCCCGGGTCCCCGCCGGGGCGGCCCAGGCGAGGTCGGCCACCACCGGGGAGTGCGCGCTGCGCCCGGCGTCCCCCTCGGCGGTGGCCACCGCGCGCAGCCCCCGGGTGAGCACCACGTCGATCCTGGCCAGCCCGGGGGCCGGCGCACGCGTGAGCCCGGGGCCGGCGCCGACCTCGCGGTGGGCGTCGGTCAGACCCGCGCGCAGCAGCACCTGCACCGGCTGGTTGAGCTCGGCGGAGTTCATGTCACCGGCGACCACCACCGGCACGTACGGGGTGAGGGAGCGCACCACCTCGGCCAGTCGGCGCGCTTCCGCGACCCTGACCCGGGCGGCGTCGCCGGTACCACCGGCAGGGTTGGACCGCGCCTCCTCGGCCGTGCAGCTGATGCACGGGGAGGCCAGGTGCATCGACACCACGCGCAGGGCCCGCCCGTCGACGTCCAGGGTCACCACGGCAGTCGGGCGGGACCCCTCCGGCAGGCCGGTGACCTGCTCGACCGCGGTGATGGGGTGGCGGGAGAGCACCGCCGTCCCGCCCCCCGCCGTCGCCGCGTCGATGACGGGGGCGAACCACTGGTGGGGGTGGCTGGGCAGCTGCTGGGCGAGGTCGTCGCGCACCTCGGGGCGCACCTCCTGCAGCAGCAGCACGTCGGGGTCGCTCTCGCCGACGAGCGCGCCCACGTGGTCGACGACGAGGTACGGCTCCATGTTGTAGGTCACCACCCGCAGCTCGGGCGGCCCGGCGTCCGGGCGGGGCAACGGGGGCCCGTGCACGGCCAGCCACACCAGGGCCGGGACGGCGAGCGCCGCGCAGGTGCGCCAGCGCCGCAGGAGCAGGGCCAGCGCGGCGAGCGCGGGGGCGGGCAGCAGCCACCAGAAGGAGACCAGTCCCGCGGCGTAGGTGGCGACCGTGCGGTCGCGCACCACCAGCACCGTGAGCAGCAGCAGCGTGGCGACCACCCCGTAGGCGCCCGCCGCCACGGCGAACGGGCGGGCGACGCGGTGCACGTGTCGATCCTGCCCGACGGGGCACTGGCCCGAGGTGACCACGAGCGAGCTCCCCGACGGCACCGGCAGCACAGAGGGCACCGGCGGCAC
>CAXTAK010000002.1:376148-378457 GCA_964242735.1 uncultured Quadrisphaera sp.
GCACAGAGGGCACCGGCGGCACCGGCGGCACGGCCCTCGGCTACGACACCGGCTTCCTCGGCGTCGAGGTGCCGCTGCCGACGCTGGCGGGCACCGAGACCGTGGACCTGGCGTACACGCACTTCACCGTGGTCCTGCGCCCGGACCGTCGCCTGGCCGCGGCCACCGCCGTGAACGTCGACGGAGCCGCGCTCCGCGACCTCGAGCGGGGCGACGACTGGCACCTGGACCCGCGGGTGCCACCGGAGGCCCAGGTCGGTCCGGAGCTGTACGACGACAACGACGTCGACCGGGGTCACCTGGTGCGCCGGCGCGACCCGGTGTGGGGCGCGGACGCGGTCGCCCAGCAGGCCAACTACGACACCTTCAGCTACACCAACGCCGCCCCCCAGGCCGCGGCGTTCAACCAGGACGAGGAGCTGTGGCTGGGCCTGGAGCAGTACCTGCTCACCAGCGCCGCCACCTACCAGCGGCGCCTCGTCGTCCTCACCGGCCCCGTCCTGGACCCGGGGGACCCGACGTACCGGGGCGTGCAGATCCCCCTGCGGTTCTGGAAGGTGGCCGCCTTCACCACCGGCGGGGAGCTGGCGTCGACCGCGTACGTGCTCGACCAGAGCCCGCTGATCGACGACGCCACGACCTCCGGGGTCACCGCCGGGGACCCCGCGGTGGACCAGGCGCCGCCGCTGGGGCCGTACCGCACGTTCCAGGTGCCCGTCTCCGACGTCGTCGCCCTCACCGGGCTCGACCTCGGGCCGCTGCCGGCGGTGGACCGGTACGTCGTCCCCACCGGCGCGACCGGGACGAGTCAGGGAGGTGGCGCCGGCGCGCAGGGGTGGCGCCGGTTGCGCTCGCACGCGGACGTCGTGCGGGGGGCGTGAGCGACGGCGCCTCCACCGTCAGCCCAGCCAGCGTCGCCACCGCGGTGGCTCCGGCACCGCGTCACCGCCCTTCGCGTGGGCGCCCTCGGCGATGTCGTCGGCCGCGAGCGTGGACACGTCGACGCGGTCGAGGGCGTCGAGGCTCCCGTGCCCGTCACGGGTCAGCCGCAGCGCCTGGCGGTTGAGCGCCTGCTCGAACAGCGTGCGGGCGAAGCGCGCGTTCCCGGAGGCCTCGCCGGGGCGGACGCCGCCGAGGACGCGACGGAGCGTCTCCTCGGCGCCGGGCTCCAGCGCGTACTCGTGCTGTGCCGCGATGTTGGCGAAGATCTCCTGGAGCTCGTCGGTCGAGTAGTCGGGGAAGCTGATCTCGCGCGCGAACCGGGAGCGCAGGCCCGGGTTGGAGAGGAGGAACGCCTCCATCAGCCGCGGGTAGCCGGCCACGATCACCACCAGGCGATGGCGGTGGTCCTCCATCCGCTTGAGCAGCACCTCGACCGCCTCGGGGCCGAAGTCGGGGCGGCCGTCGCCCTCCGGTGTCAGCGAGTAGGCCTCGTCGATGAACAGGACGCCGTCGAGGGCGCGCCGGATCACCCGGTCGGTCTTGACCGCTGTCGCACCGACGTACTGCCCGACCAGGCCGGCACGGTCGACCTCGACCAGGTGACCCTTCTGGAGCAGACCCACCGACCGGTACATCTCGGCCAGCAGTCGCGCCACCGTGGTCTTGCCCGTGCCCGGGTTCCCCAGGAACACCAGGTGCTGCGACGTCGCGACCTCGGGCAGGCCGTGCGCCTTGCGGAGCGCCTGGACCTGGAGGAAGGCGACCAGCGCCTGCACCTGCTCCTTCACCGTCTGGAGCCCGACCAGCCCGTCGAGCTCCGCCTGCAGCTCCGGGAGCGAACGGGTCGGCCCGG
This sequence comes from uncultured Quadrisphaera sp., assembly GCA_964242735.1. Lineage (GTDB taxonomy): Bacteria > Actinomycetota > Actinomycetes > Actinomycetales > Quadrisphaeraceae > CADCUY01. The sequence continues at coordinate 377,944 of CAXTAK010000002.1, forward strand.
GGCGCCCGCCGAAGAGATCACCCACCAGGTCGTCCACGCCCTCGAGACCCGGGCGCCGGACCTGGTCGCGCAGCCGGCCGACGATCCGGCGCGGGACGTGGAGGAGATCACGTCGGGCAGCCATGCCGGGAGCCTAGGCGGCCCCCGGACGGTCGGCCCGGCGCGCGAGCGGGTGCGTCTGGCCCCCGGGCCGACGCGCCCGCTGACGCACGCGAGGCGGCACCCCGGTCGGGGTACCGCCTCGCGTGCGTGGTGCTCACAGGTCCGTGGAGGTGGCGGGAATCGAACCCGCGTCCGTCGTCGTACCACCAGGGCTTCTCCGAGTGCAGCCTGCTGCGGTGTTTCTCGGCCCCAGCGATCGCACAGGCGCGTCGCTGCCGGGCTCAGTCACCTGGGTGTCCCACCACGGGCGATGACGACCCGTGGCAGCAGTGGCTCCCTAGCTGACGCCGGTACCCGGGCCGGGAGCACTCCCGGGCCGACGGACCTCTAGTCCTCGCTCAGGCGGCGAGGG
>CAXTAK010000003.1:0-20233 GCA_964242735.1 uncultured Quadrisphaera sp.
AGTGGAGCCGCCTAAGGGAGTCGAACCCTTGACCTACGCATTACGAGTGCGTCGCTCTAGCCGACTGAGCTAAGGCGGCGTGCTCACCCCGCGCTGCCGATGATCTCAGCGGTGCTGACTGCGAGGCGGACGACCGCGACGATCGTAGCGCCCACCCCGCCCCGCGGCTGCCGAAGGCCGACGCACCACCGCGCGCCGGGTGGCGTGCCCGGCCCCGCGGCGCGGCGGCGCCGCGGCGGTCCGTGCGGCGCGGCGCCGTGCCAGGCCCGCGCGCGAGCGCTCGTCGAGGTCGCGCATCCACCGGTTGTGCAGCAGCAGGTGCAGCACCAGGGTGGCCGCCGCCCAGATCCCCACCACCACAGCCCACTGGCCCGGTGCGGTCGGCGTGGAGCGCCACAGCGACACGGCGATCAGCCCCGCCGCCACGCCGGCCGACAGCGCCCACGCGCTCAGCTGGTGCGGCACGTCGCCCCCTCCCCCGGCAGCACCCCGTCCAGCAGGTACGCGTCGACGGCGGCATCCACGCACGCGGAGCCCTGCCGGTACGCGGTGTGCCCCTCACCCTCCCAGGTCAGCAGGCGCCCCGTGTCGAGTTCGTCCGCGAGCGCGCCGGCCCACGCGTACGGGGTGGCCGGATCACCGGTGGTACCCACCACGAGGATCGGCGCGGCCCCCCGCGCGCGCAGCGCCGCCGGGTCGCGCACCGGCGGCACCGGCCACCCCTCGCACGCCTGGACGTCGGAGGTCAGGAACGGTCCCAGGACCGGCGCCGCTGCGGCCAGCGCCTCGGGCGTGGCGTCAGGCCCGGTGGTGGGGTCGCTCGGGGAGTCCAGGCAGGTGTAGGCGGTGAACGCCTGCAGCAGGTTGCTGGTGTACGTGCCGTCGGGTCGGCGTCCGGCGTAGGAGTCGGCGAGGTCGAGCAGCGCCGCGCCGTCACCGCCCCGGGCGGCGGCGAGCGCGTCGTCCAGCAGCGGCCAGGTGTCGTCGTCGTACAGCGGGGCGATGACGCCGGTCAGCGCGAGGGGCCCGGTCAGCTCCCGCTCGGTGCCCGTGGGCAGGGGTGAGCGGTCAGCAGCGGTGAGGACGGCGGCGACCTGCGCACCACCGGCGGCGGGATCGGGGTCCAGCGGGCACGAGCGGCGGTCTGCGCAGTCGGCGAGGTACGCGCCCAGGGACGCCTCCAGGCCCCCGGCCTGGCCCAGCAGCACCTCGTCGCTGTCCCTGGCCGGGTCGAGCGCGCCGTCGAGCACCATGCGCCCGACCCGCTCGGGATGCAGATCGGCGTAGGTGGCGCCGAGCAGGGTGCCCCAGGACTTGCCGAGGTAGTGCAGCTGCTCCTGGCGCAGCGCCGCACGCAGGGCCTCGAGGTCGCGGGCGACGCTCGCGACGTCCATGTGCGCCAGCAGCGGGCCGCCCCGCTCGGCGCACCCGCGGGCCATCAGGGTCGCCCCGTCGCCGTCGCCGTCCTCACCGGCGAGGTGGGCGTCCATCTGCGCGTCGTCCAGGCACACCACCGGGTCGGAGGCCCCGGCCCCCCGGGGGTCGAACGCGACCACGTCGAGGCGCTCCGCGACGTCGTCGGTGACGATGGCGGTGCCGCGGGTGCGCAACCAGTCCACCCCCGAGGCGCCGGGGCCCCCGGGGTCGACGACCAGGACCCCGGGCCCGTCACCATCCCCGTCGGCGGCCCCGCCGGTGGCGCGGACGCGAGCCAGCGCGAGGTCGACGGTCGGGCCGTCGGGGGCGGCCCAGTCCACGGGCACGGTCAGCGTCGAGCACTCCAGGCCGTCGGCGCCGCACGCCGCCCAGCTCAGGGGCGCCGCGGCGGGGGCGCTGGCGTCCTGCGGTGCGCTCAGCGGCGGCAGGGTCGTCGGCGTCCCGCCCTCGGGCTGCTCGGGGCTGGCTGAGCACCCGGCGACGGCCACCGCCCCAGCCACCAGCACCCCAGCAGCCAGCGCGGGGGCGCGCCTCACGGCCGCAGGGCCAGGGCCATCGCCTCCACGGCGAGCAGGGGGTTGACGTTCGCGTCGATCCGCTCGCGGGCCTGCCCGATGGCGTCGAGGCGTCGCAGGGTGGCCTCGGCCGTGCCGGCGGCGGCCAGGACCGCGATGTCGGAGCGCACCTCGGCGTTGACCAGCTCCACCTCCGCGCCGAGCTGGGTGACCAGCACGTCGCGGTACAGGGAGGCGAGGTCGAGCAGCGCCCGGTCCAGGACGTCGCGCTTGCTGCGGGTGGCGCGCCGCTTCTGGTCGCGCTCCAGGGCGGTGACCTGGCTGCGCAGCGCCGGGGGCAGGGCCCCGGCGGCTGCCGCGCCGAGGGAGCGGAGCAGGTCGGCGCGCTCGGCGGCGTCGCGCTCGGTGGTGGACGCGGCCGCCTCCTCCGTCGCGATGTCGACCAGCTCCCCCGCGCGCACGACGGCGTCACCCACCCCGCGCACCTCCAGGGCCAGGCGCAGGACCTCCCTCCGGCGGTTCCGGGCCCCCTCGTCGCGGGCCAGGCGCCGGGCCAGGCCGATGTGGCTCTGCGCGGCGCGCGCGGCGTACGCGGCCATCGCCGGATCCACGCCGTCGCGGCGCACGAGGAGGTCCGCGACGTCCGCGGGCGGGGGCACGCGCAGCCGCACCTGGCGGCACCGGGAGACCACGGTGGTCGGCAGGTCACCCGCACCCGGGGCGCACAGCAGCCACACGGTGCGCTCGGGCGGCTCCTCGATGGACTTGAGCAGCACGCCGGCCGACCGCTCCTCGATCCGGTCGGCGTCCTCGACGACCAGGACCCGCCACGGCCCGGTGGATGGTCGCGCTGCCGCTGAGCGCACCAGGTCGCGCGCCCTCTCCTTCGAGATGATGACGCCTTCGGTGGCGACCAGCTCGACGTCGGCGTGGGTGCCGCTGCGGGCCGTGGTGCAGGCGTGGCAGCGGCCGCAGCCGGGCACACTCGAGTCGGTGCACACCAGGGCGGCGGCGAAGGCCCGCGCGGCCACCGAGCGCCCGGAGCCGGGCGGGCCGGTGAACAGCCAGGCGTGGGTCATGCCGGTGCCCGCGGCGGTGCGCGCGGACGCCGCGGCAGCGGCGAGCACGGCGACCGCATCTCCTTGGCCGACCAGCTCGTCCCACACCGCACCGGCGCCCCGGCCAGCACCGCCACCGCGGGCGCCCGCTGCGCCGACCCGGCCCGCAGGACTCACGGGCTGCCCGGCGCGTACCGCACCGAGGCGACGTGCGCCGCCGGCAGCCGCGGCGCCAGGTGCTCGCGCACCCTCGCGGCGACCTCCTCGGCGCCCGCGTCGGCGTCGAGCACGAGGTAGCGCCGCCGGTCGGCTGCGGCGAGGTCGAGGAAGCGCTGGCGCACCGCGGCGTGGAACGCGGCCGGCTCCCGCTCGAGGCGGTCAGGGGCGGCCCGCAGCCGGGGTGTGCGCTCCCTGGCGGCAGCGGGGTCGACGTCGAGCAGCACCGTCACATCGGGCACGAGGCCGCGCGTGGCGAAGGAGGAGATGTCGGTGAGCTCCTCGGCGTCCAGGGCCCGGCCCGCTCCCTGGTAGGCCAGGGAGGAGTCGACGTAGCGGTCGGTGACGACGACCTGCCCGCGCCGCAGGGCCGGGAGCACGACCTGCTCGACGTGCTGGGCGCGGTCGGCGGCGTACAGCAGCGCCTCGGCGCGCGGGGTCACCGCCTCCCCGTGCAGCACGACCTCGCGGACGCGGCGCCCCAGCCCGGTGCCACCGGGCTCCCGGGTGGTCAGCACGTCGTGGCCCTGGGCGGCGAGCCACTCGCGCAGCATCGCCACCTGGGTGCTCTTGCCCGCCCCGTCGCCCCCCTCGACGGCGATGAACAGCCCCGCGTGCGCGCGGTCGGCGGGCCGGGTCGCGGAGCGGCGCGCCGCGGACGGGAGGACGTCGCGCAGCAGCGGGCGGGGAGTGCCGTCGTGGAGCTGGCGGTGGGCGAGCACACCGATGGCGATGGCGAGCAGCGCGCCGACCGCCAGGGTCAGCGCGGCGCCGTTGTAGTCCACGCCGGCGGCACGGGTGATGTCGAAGCGGTGGCGCCCGAACAGCGCCGCGAGCGCCGGGGCGAGGGCCATCACGGCGACCAGGACCACTCGGGCCGCGGACTGCACGAAGGCGAAGGTGCGCCCGCGCACCTCGTCGGCGACCTCCAGGCCCAGCATCGTGTACCCGGTGACCCACGCGACCCCCCCGCACGCGCCGACCACGACGGCGAGCCCGACGACGATGGCGATGTTGGGGATCAGGGCCAGGGCCAGCAGCGCGACGCCGGCCGCGACGAGGGACAGGGAGAACAACCGCCACCGCGCCAGGGCCGACAGGAGCCAGGGGCCCGTCCACATGCCCAGGGCCAGGCCGGTGAAGACCGCGGCGAACAGCACCCCGTAGGCGGCCTCACCGGCGCTGAGGTCGCGCGCGAAGCTCGGCGCCACCCCGATGACGAAGCCGCCGGCGCCGAACGCGCCGAGCATCCCGACCACCAGGCCGCGGACGGTGCGCGTGGTGACCACGAACCGCCAGCCGTCGAGGACCTGGCGCAGCACCCCGGGCACCTCTCCGGTGCCTCGGCCGCTGCCAGCGCCACCGGGGATGCGCAGGCGGGCGATGGTGCCCGCGGCGACGAAGTACGTCGCGGCGTTGAGGTACAGGGCCAGGTCGTTGCGGCCCCCCACCTCGTCGACGAGGACCTCGACACCGCCGGAGATCAGGGCCAGGCCGCTGAAGACGAGCGCGGCGAGGGGGGCGGTGCCGTAGGTGACGGCCAGGCCGAGCTGGTTGGCCGCCTCGAGGCGCTCGCGCGGGACGAGGTTGGGCACCGAGGCGTCCTTCGCGGGGGCCCAGAACAGGGCGACGACCTCGATGGCCAGGGTGGCGGCGAAGAGCCACCACAGGGTGCCCACCAGGGGGATGGAGACGAACAGCGCGCCGCGCAGCAGATCGCCGACCACCATGGTGGTGCGGCGGTCCCACCGGTCGGCGACCGCGCCGGCGAGGGGGCCCAGCACGACGGCGGGCGCCAGGCGCAGGAGCAGCACCCCGGAGACGGCGAAGTTTGCCGCCGCGTAGTTGTCGCCCCCGCCCATCGAGCCGCCGAGGGACAGCGCCATCGCCGTGGTGGCCAGCAGCCCGAGCCAGTCGCCGAAGCTGGAGAGCCCCAGGCACAGCCACAGGGAGCGGAACGGGCGGATCGCCAGGACGGCGCGCAGGTCGTGGTCCTGCACGACGGGGCCCGCGGGGCTGCCGCCGGTGCCGGGACCGGCGGGGCCGCTGCCGGAGCCGCTCATGGCGCCAGGGTAGCCGCGAGGGCGGACACCTCCCCCGTCCAGCGCCGCGCCGCTCAGGTGAGCTGGTAGCGGGCGAGCACGTCGGTGGTGGGGGCAGCGCCGCCGGCGCGCGGCTCGAGGGTGACGGCCAGGGTGACGGCCCCGTCGACTGCGGCCTGCGCGACCGGCCCGCTGCCTCCGGAGAAGCTGTCCGCCGGGCGCACCCCACCGTACTCGTCGATGGTCCACAGCACGTAGACCTGATCACCGGCCTCGCGCAGGGGGTCCTCGGCGGTCAGGACGGCGCGCCCCTGCGACGGGGAGTGCACCAGCCGCGCGCCGGTCCACGCCCCGGCCGCCCCGGCGGGCTGCAGCGTCACCGCGTCGGGCGCGCCGGTGACCTGCTCCGGCCCGCTCGCGACCTGTCGCGCCGGCTCGTCGCGCAGCAGCTGCCAACCGGTGCCACCGGCGAGCAGCACCGCGGCGGCCGCGGCCACGAGCGCCAGCGGCCGGACCCCGCGGCGTCGGCCTGCCAGGGATACCACCGACGCCCCGGGCACGGGGCCTGCGACCGGTCCGGCGGGCGGCTCCGAGACCGGCTCCGCGACCGGCGCGGAGGCGTGCGCGGGCAGGGGCGGGAGCTGCTCGACGTCGTCCAGGGCGGCCATCACCCGCGCGCGCAGGGCCGGAGGTGCCTCCACCGGGTGCACCCCGCCCCAGGCCGCCGCGGCGTCCTGCAGGTCCGCCGCGCGAGCCGCGGCGGCCGGGGAGCGGGCCAGCAGCGCCTCCACCTCGGTGCGGTCCGGCTCCTCCAGGGCCCCGACGGCGTAGGCGGCCAGCAGGGCGTCGAGGTCACCCGCGCTCCCGGCGTCCCCGGCGTGCCGACGACCGCCGTCGCTCGCCCCGCCAGGGCCGAGGGTGCTCACGAGGTCGCCACCAGGTGGGTGCGCAGGCGGATCAGCCCGTCGCGCAGGCGGGTCTTCACCGTCGGCACCGGCACGTCGAGGCGCCGGGAGATCTCCGCGGACGTCATCCCACCCCAGTAGGCCAGGCGCACGGTCTCGCGCTGCAGGTCGGTCAGTCCCTCCAGGGCGCGGCGCACGCGCCGCTCCTCGTCGTGCTGCAGGACGGTCTCGGAGACGTCGTCGAAGGGGCGCCGCGCGTCGCCGGCACTCACGCGGTCCTCGCGGCCCTCCGCGGCCCGCACCGACCTGACCCGGTCGACGGCGCGGCGGTGGGCGATGGTCATCACCCACGTGGACGTGCTGGCCAGCGACGGGTCGAACCGCGCGGCCTGGCGCCACACCTCGAGCATCACGTCCTGAGCCACCTCCTCGGCCATGGCGTGGTTGCGCAGCACCCCGCGCACCAGACCGAGCACCTTCGGGGCGAGAGCGTCGTAGACCTCGGCGAAGGCCCCGCGATCACCGCCGGCCACCCTGGCCATGGCGGAGGCCAGGGGGTCGGGTGCTCGAACCGGGCGCGAGCGCACCACGCCTCCCCGCCCCTCCTCGTCACCACCCACAGCGGCGAGCGGCGCGAGATCGCGACGCTCGTCGTCCGGCAGCTGGTTCGTCACCGCGCCGCTCGAGGATGGGTCACCGGCGACATCCTCGGGCAGTCGAGCGCGGGAGGGGCGCGCAGCTCCCCGACCGGCCCAGCCCGGCCCGGCCCGCCCCGGTCAGCCGGTGGCGGTGCGCGTGCCACCAGCCCCGCCGGCCGCCTACGTCGCGGAGGCCTTCTTCGCCGCCGGCTTCTTGGCGGCAGGCTTCTTGGCCGCAGGCTTCTTCGCCGGCTTGCCCGTACCCCCGGCGGCGTCGCGGGCCCGCTTCTCGGCGAGCAGCTCCCCGGCGCGCTCGAGGGTGATCGTCTCGACCGCATCCTCCTTGCGCAGCGTCGCGTTGACCGCGCCGTCGGTGACGTACGCCCCGAAGCGCCCGTCCTTGACGACCACGGGCGCGCCGGTGGCCGGGTCGGCGCCCAGCTCCCGCAGCGGCGCGGCCGCCGCCGCCGACCCGCGCCCGCGCTTGGGCTGCGCGTACACGCCGAGCGCCTCCTCCAGGGTGATGTCGAAGAGCTGCTCCTCCGACCCCAGGGTGCGCGAGTCGGTGCCCCGCTTGAGGTAGGGCCCGTAGCGGCCGTTCTGCGCGGTGATCTCCTCACCGGTGGCGGGGTCGGCGCCGACGGTGCGCGGCAGGGTGAGCAGGCGCAGGGCGTCGGGGAGGGTGAGGGTGGCCAGCTGCATCGAGGCGAACAGCGACGCCGTCCTGGGCTTCGCCGACTTCGGCGCGTCGTCGCCCAGCACCTCGGTGACGTACGGCCCGTACCGGCCGGAGCGGGCCACCACGGGCAGCCCGGTGCCCGGGTCGGTGCCCAGCTCGCGGTCGCCGTCGCCCTGGGTGGCGAACAGCTCGCGGGCCTTTCCGACGGTGAGCTCGTCGGGCGCGACGTCGTCGGGCACCGATGCGCGCTGGGGGGCGCCGCCGTCCTCGCCGGCGGCCTCGAGGTAGGGCCCGTAGCGCCCGACGCGCAGGCTGATGCCCTCACCGATGTCGACGGTGTTGATGTCGCGCGCGTCGATGTCACCGAGGTCGTCGACCAGGGGCTTCAAGCCCCCGCTGAGCCCCGCCCCCCGCGCGCCGCCGTCGGGCCCGCTCGGCGGGCCACCGGGCAGCGAAGCGTCGCCGCCGCCGAAGTAGAAGCGACCCAGCCACGCGGCCCGCTGCTCGGAGCCGCCCGCGATGCGGTCGAGGTCGTCCTCCATCGAGGCCGTGAACGCGTAGTCCACCAGGGAGGAGAAGTGCTCCTCGAGCAGGCGGGTGACGGCGAAGGCCAGCCACGTCGGCACCAGCGAGGTGCCGCGCCGCCACACGTACCCGCGGTCGGTGATCGTCGCGATCGTCGACGCGTACGTCGAGGGCCGCCCGATCCCCCGCTCCTCCAGGGCCTTGACCAGGGACGCCTCGGTGTAGCGCGGCGGCGGGGAGGTCTGGTGCCCGTCGGCGGACGCGGAGGTCACGCTCACCCGCTGGTCCCGGGTCAGCTCCGGCAGGCGCCGCTGCGCCCCCTCGGCGCCGTCGCCGTGCCGCTCCTCGTCGCGCCCCTCCTCGTAGGCGGCCATGAACCCGCGGAAGGTGATCACCGTGCCCGAAGCGGCCAGCTCGACGTCGCGCCGCTGGGCCGCGACGCCGTCGGCGCTGTCGGAGGCGACAGCAGTGACCTCGATGGCGCCGCCGATGCGCACGCTGGCGGTGGACCCGCGGGCGTCGCCCATCTGGGAGGCCACGGTGCGCTGCCAGATCAACTCGTACAGGCGGTACTCGTCACCGCGCACGCTGCCCGAGACCTGCGCGGGGGTCCGGAAGACGTCGCCTGAGGGGCGCACCGCCTCGTGGGCCTCCTGCGCCTTCGACTTCGCGGCGTACGTGCGGGGCCGGTCGGGCACGAACGCCGGCCCGTACAGCTCCGCGGCCTGGGTGCGCGCGGCGCGCACCGCCTGCTCGCTCAGCGCGACGGAGTCGGTGCGCATGTACGTGATGAACCCGTTCTCGTACAGGGTCTGGGCCACGCGCATCGTCTGCTTCGCGGAGAAGCGGAGCTTCCGCGAGGCCTCCTGCTGGAGCGTGGAGGTGGTGAACGGCGCCGCGGGACGCCGGGTGTAGGGCTTGGTCTCCACGCTGCGCACGGACAGCGCCCCCGCCGGCGCGGCGTCCAGGGCGGCGGCGACCCCGGAGGCGAGCGCCTCGTCGAGGGCCGTCGGCATCCCACCGGAGCGGGCCTGGAGCACCCCGCGGTCGTCGAAGTCACGTCCGGTGGCCACGCGCTCGCCGTCGAGGGCGACCAGGCGGGTCGTGAACTCCTCGCCCTGTCCCGGGGCGGGGTCGACCGGCAGCAGCTGCGCCGCGACGTCCCAGTACGAGGCGGCGCGGAAGGCCATCCGCTCCCGCTCGCGCTCGACGACCAGGCGGGTGGCCACCGACTGCACCCGCCCCGCGGACAGGCCGGCGCGGACCTTGCGCCACAGCACCGGGGAGACCTCGTACCCGTAGAGGCGGTCGAGGATGCGGCGGGTCTCCTGGGCGTCGACGAGGTGCGCGTCGATGTCGCGGGTGTCGTCGAGGGCGCGGGTGATGGCCTCGGGGGTGATCTCGTGGAAGACCATGCGGCGCACGGGCACCGTGGGCTGCAGGGTCTGCAGCAGGTGCCAGGCGATGGCCTCGCCCTCGCGGTCCTCGTCGGTGGCGAGGTACAGCTCGTCCGCGTCCTTCAGGGCGCGCTTGAGCTCGGTCACCTTCTTCCGCTTGTCGGCGTCGACGACGTAGTAGGGCTCGAAGCCGTTGTCGACGTCGACCGCGAACTTCCCGAACGGCCCCTTCTTCATCTCCGCGGGCAGCTCCGAGGGCTGAGGGAGGTCGCGGATGTGACCGACGCTGGCCTCCACCTCGTAACCGGCGCCGAGGTAGCCGGCGATGGTGCGGGCCTTGGCGGGGGACTCGACGATCACCAGGCGCCGGAGCGCACGAGACCCTGCGGGTGCCGTCGAGGACGAGGTGCTGCGGGCCACGGTGGCGCCTCTCATGGTGCTGGGGGACGCTCAGACGGTAACCCCTCGTCGTGTGCGGGCGGGGTCAGCTCGGGGCGGCGCTCGGGAGCAGCAGGTACCCGTCGGCGACCAGCTCGCGCACCGCGGGGAGCAGCTCGGCGCGCAGCGCGGCGGCGTCGGCGCCGAGCAGGGCGGCCACCGCGGGCACCAGCTGGGCGAGGGTCAGCTCCCCGTCGCAGGCGCCGACGAGGCCGGCCAGCGCCGGGGTGGCGGGCACCGCGCGGGCGAGGCCGCCGCCCTGGCGCAGGAGGATCACGCGTGGTCCGGCCTCACCCGGCACCAGGTGGCGCTCCTCGGTGACGTCACCGGCCACGACCGGGCGCAGCGCCGAGAGCGCGTCGTCGTCGAGGCCGCGCATCACCTCCCGAGCGGTGAGCACCGCGGCCACGTGGGGGCCGAGGGGGTCGCGGAGAGCGCCGGTGACCTCCTCCACGCGGTGCCAGCGCGGCGCGGCGGCCGCCGCGGGCCGGTGCAGGACGACGTACCCGGAGCCCACCGCCTCCACCCCGCGTCGGGCGAAGTCCTCCAGCCAGGCCTCGATCAGGGCGTCGGATGCGGGGCCGGGCAGCTGGCCGCCGTCGCGGACCCACGTCTCGGCGTACTGCGCCGGGTCCTGCACCTCGCGCTGCACGACCCAGCCGTCCACGCCGGAGGCCGCCAGCCAGCCCTGCACGCGCTCGTGCCACGGCTGGCCCGAGCGGTGCTCCCAGTTCCCGAGCAGCTGCGCGCTGCCGCCGGGGGCGAGGACGTCGCCGACGCCGGTGACCAGGGTGCGCACCACCTCGTCGCCGACCAGGCCGCCGTCGCGGTAGGACCACCCCGGCACGCGGGCGGTGCGGGGGGTGACGACGAACGGCGGGTTGGAGACGACGAGGTCGAACAGCTCTCCCGCGACCGGGTCGAGGAGGCTGCCGCGGCGCAGGTCGAGGGTGGCGCCGGCCAGCGCCGCGTTGAAGGCGGCGAAGGCCAGGGCGCGGGCGGATGTGTCGGTGGCGGTGACGGAGGACGCGGTGCGCGCGGCGAGCAGGGCCTGGACGCCGCTGCCGGTGCCGACGTCGAGGACGCGGCCGCGGGGGGCGGGGACGGTCAGCCGCGCGAGGGTGGCGGAGGCGCCGCCGAGGCCCAGGACGTGGTCGGTGGGCAGGGGGCCGCCCACGGCCCGCTCGCCGAGGTCGGAGGCGAGCCACCCGGCGTGGCCCTCGCCGAGGGCGGTGGGGCGCAGGTCGAGCGCGGCGCGCACGGCGTCGTCCTCGCCGGAGCCCGCGGCCTCGACGAGGCGCAGGGCGGTGGCGCCGTCCGCGCGCAGGGTGGGCAGGGCGACGTCGAGGTCGCGGCGGGGCACGTGCTCGGTGAGCAGGAACAGGCGGGTCAGGGTGGCGGTGGGCTCCGGCCCGCGCCCGCGCCCGCGCAGCGCCCGGCGGGCGGGGGCCAGCTGCTCGCGGGCCAGCGCACGAGCGGGCACGGGGCCGAGCAGGTCCGTGACCGCGTCGACGGTCCACGCCGCCGCCTCGAGGTCCGTGCGCAGCGCGTCGATCAGGCGCGGGTCGTGGGGGGGCGGGGCGGGCACCGGCGCGACGCTAGCCGCCATGCGCCTAGGCGGCGCCTGCCTGCACGGGGGTGCTGGCCGGGCTGAGCCCCCCCCCCGCGAGCGGAGCAGTTGCCGCCACAACTGCGGTCTGGACGGCTCCTCGAGAGCAGTTGCCGCCACAACTGCGGTCTGGACGGCTCCTCGAGAGCAGTTGCCGCCACAACTGCGCGCCGGGAGTGCGGAGGGCGGGCGTCAGGCGCGGGTGGAGCCCCCGCCATCACGGGGCGGCGCCGGGGAGTCGACGGACGCGCCGCTCGACGGCGTCGCGCCCATGCGGACGGCGCCCGCCCGCGCCGGTCCCGCACCGGCGCCCGTCGACCCGCCGACCATGCTCGGCTGCGCCACCCCGCCGTCACCGGCTCCCGGGCGCAGAGCCGGCGCCCCGGTCCCGTCACCGTCGTCGAGGTCGGTGACATCGCCGCGCTCCTCGTCGTCCTCGTCGAGGGAGGAGGTGCGCAGCTTCGAGGCCACGACCGCCACCACGATGACCAGCAGCGCCAGACCCGCGATCGCCAGGCGCAGCACGGTGTTCGCGCCCTCCCCGATCGAGAGGCCGACGATCGCCGGCACGATCAGGATCGCGACGAGGTTCATCACCTTGAGCAGCGGGTTGATCGCCGGGCCGGCGGTGTCCTTGAACGGGTCGCCGACCGTGTCACCGATGACCGTGGCAGCGTGCGCCTCCGAGCCCTTGCCGCCGTAGTGCCCGTCCTCGACGATCTTCTTCGCGTTGTCCCACGAGCCGCCGGAGTTGGCCAGGAACACCGCCATCAGCGCGCCCGCCCCGATCGCGCCGGCGAGGAAGCCCGCCAGGGCGGTGACCCCGAGCCCGAAGCCGACCGCCACCGGCGCGAGCACCGCCAGGAGCCCCGGCGTGGCCAGCTCGCGCAGCGAGTCGCGGGTGCAGATGTCGACCACGCGCCCGTACTCGGGCTTCTCGGTGCGGTCCATGATCCCGGGGTGCTCGCGGAACTGGCGGCGCACCTCGAACACGATGGCGCCGGCGGCGCGGGTCACCGCGTTCACCGCCAGCCCGGAGAACAGGAACACCACCGCGGCGCCGATGAGCACACCCACGAGGACCAGCGGGGTGGTCACCTCGTAGCGCCCGAGCGAGGCCACGCTGTAGGAGCTCGGCTGCTCGGTGAGGGTCTGCACGATCGGGGCCAGCGCCGCGGTCGCCTCGTTGGTGTACGCGCCGAACAGGGCCACCGCGGCAAGCACCGCGGTGCCGATGGCGATGCCCTTGGTGATGGCCTTGGTGGTGTTGCCCACGGCGTCGAGCTCGGTGAGGATCGCGGCCCCGTCCTCGTCGACGTCACCGGACATCTCGGCGATGCCCTGGGCGTTGTCGCTGACCGGCCCGAAGGTGTCCATCGCGACGATCACCCCGACGGTGGTGAGCAGCCCGGTGCCGGCCATCGCCACGAGGAACAGGGCCAGGGACACGACGCTGTTGGCGAGCAGGAACGCCGCGAGCAGCCCCGCGGCCAGCACCAGCACCGTGTACACCGCGGACTCGAAGCCGACGCTGATGCCGGCGAGCACCACGGTCGCCGCTCCGGTGCGGGAGTTGCGGGCCACGCCCCTCGTGGGGGCGCGCTCGGTGTCGGTGTAGTGCCCGGTGAGGTAGAGGACCAGGACGGCGAGGAGGATGCCGACGAGGATCGCGCCGGTGACCATCACGCGGGGGTTGGAGATCAGCAGGTCCGGGGCGGTCAGCATCGTCTGGATGTCCGCCGAGGGGGCGCTGAGCGCGTCGAAGGTGGCGGGCAGGTACAGGAAGACGGCCAGCGTGCTGCCCAGCGCCGCGACGACGGCGGAGACGAGGAACCCGCGGTTGATGGCGCTCAGACCGCTCTCGCCCTCGCGGGCCCTGATGAGGAACACCCCGAGGATCGCGGTCAGCGCTCCCACGGCCGGCACCAGCAGCGGCAGGACCAGGCCCTCGACGCCGAACGCGGCGCTGCCGAGGATCAGGGCGGCGACCAGGGTCACCGCGTAGGACTCGAAGAGGTCGGCGGCCATGCCGGCGCAGTCACCCACGTTGTCGCCGACGTTGTCGGCGATGGTCGCGGCGTTGCGGGGGTCGTCCTCGGGGATGCCCTTCTCGACCTTGCCCACCAGGTCGGCGCCGACGTCCGCCGCCTTGGTGAAGATGCCGCCGCCGACGCGCATGAACATGGCCAGCAGCGCCGCCCCGAAGCCGAAGCCCTCGAGGACGCGGGGGGCGTCGGCCTGGTAGATCAGCACGACCGCCGCGGCGCCCAGCAGACCGAGACCGACGGTGAACATGCCCACCATGCCGCCGGTGCGGATCGCCAGGCGCACGCCCGCCTCGCGCCCGCCCGGCTCGCGGGCCGCCGCGGCGACGCGCACGTTGGCCCGCACGGCCAGGGACATGCCCAGGTAGCCGATGGTGGCGGAGAAGAACGCGCCGACCACGAAGAAGATCGCCCGGCCGATCTTCACGTCGGTGTCGCCGGGCAGCAGGAACAGGACGGCGAAGGCGATGACGACGAAGACCGCCAGGGTGCGGAACTGCCGCCGCAGGTAGGCGCTGGCGCCCTCCTGGACCGCGAGCGCGATCTCGCGCATCGACTCCGTGCCCTCACCGGCGGCGAGCACCTGCCGGCGGAAGACGAAGGCCATGGCGAGGGCCACCAGGCCCACCACGCCGACCCCGACCACCAGCGCCAGGTCGTTGCCCACGACCTCGAGCAGCGGTGGCTCGACAGGCGGGGTGGCGGCCTGCAGGACTGCGGCGCGCGCAGCGGGCATGGGGCTCCTCAACGGCTCGGGCGGCTCCGGAGGAGGAGCTCGCGTCGTCGCGATGCTGGCCGGTCAGGCTGCTCGACCGGCCGGAGTCTACGCACGCGCGGGCTGCCACCGGGACCACTCGGGGTCACCGACCGTGGTGCCTCAGCCCAGCAGGGGCAGCCCGGACCACACCAGGCGGGTGGTGCCGCCGGGCCCACCGGGGCCGGGCGAGACCACCACCTCGTCGGCGAGGCCCTGCATCAGCAGCACGGCGACGTCCTCGCCCCCGACGTCGTCGGTGCCGTCGGCGCCGGCGCCGTCGACCACCACGGCCTCCAGCACGGTCGCGGCGCCAGCTCCGTGGTGGTGGCGCAGGCTCAGGGACACGGGGACGCCTGCCCCGGGACCGGTCGCGGACTCCGCGCGCCGCACGGCCCGCGCGCACGCCTCGCCCACCGCCAGGCGCACGGCGTCCAGCTGCTCGTCGACGAGGCCGAGGCGGCGGGCCACGGCGGTGGCGACGAGACGGGCGGTGCGCACGTGCTCGGGCAGCGCGGTGAAGCGCAGGCTCACCTCCGCGGGGGCCGCGGGCG
Source organism: uncultured Quadrisphaera sp. (assembly GCA_964242735.1). Taxonomy (GTDB): domain Bacteria; phylum Actinomycetota; class Actinomycetes; order Actinomycetales; family Quadrisphaeraceae; genus CADCUY01. The sequence goes on from CAXTAK010000003.1 coordinate 14,813, forward strand.
GCGCGCCGGGGGCCTCGCAGGGGTGAGCGGTCATCGGACCCGCCCGGCCGCGTGCGCGGTGCTCAGGACGCGTCGGCGCCGGTGGAGGCCGAGACGGCGTCGGCGACCGAGGTGTGGATGGGGAAGACCTTGGTGAGACCGGTGATCCGGAAGACCTTGAGGATCTTCTCCTGGGTGCAGACCAGGTGCAGCGATCCGTCGTGGGAGCGCACGCGCTTCAGGCCTCCGACGAGCACGCCCAACCCGGTGGAGTCGAGGAACTCCACCTGCTCCATGTCGACGACCAGGTGGTGCTTGCCCTCGCCGACCAGGTCGTTCAACCGCTCGCGCAGCACGGGGGCGGTGTAGACGTCGATCTCGCCGCCCACCTCCACGACGGTGCGGCCGTCCTGCTCGCGGCTGGTGACGGACAGGTCCACGCGGTCTCCTCGGTGCTCGCTGGCGGCCCTGACGGACCGGCCGCCATCAAACCACCGCTGGCGGCATCCCACCCGGACTGTGGTGCGACGATGGTGGCGATGGTGGAGCTGGAGACGGCGCTGGCGCGCCTCCTGGACGCTCCCGGGCGCAGGGAGCGCGTCCTGCACGAGCACCTCGTGCTCCCGCGGGCCGGACGCACGGGAGCGTGGCCGGCGTGGACCCACCCCGCGCTGGTGGAGAACCTGGCCGCCGCCGGGGTGGCGGCGCCGTGGCTGCACCAGGTCGAGGCCGCTGAGCACGCCCGCGCGGGTGGGCACGTGGTGGTCTCCACGGGCACCGCGTCGGGCAAGTCGCTGGCCTACCAGCTGCCCGCGCTGACCGAGGTCGCCGACGGCGGCACCGCCCTGTACCTCGCGCCCACCAAGGCCCTGGCCGCGGACCAGCTGGCCTCGGTCGAGGCGCTGGCGGTGCCCGGGGTCAGGGCGGCGACCTACGACGGGGACACCCCGACCGACCAGCGGCGGTGGGTGCGCGAGCACGCGGGGTACGTGCTGACCAACCCCGACATGCTGCACCGCTCCCTGCTGCCCCAGCACGCGCGCTGGGGCCGCTTCCTGCGGCGGCTGCGCTACATCGTCATCGACGAGTGCCACCACTACCGGGGCCTGTTCGGCTCCCACGTGGCGGCGGTCGTGCGGCGGCTGCGGCGGGTGGCGGCGCGCTACGGGTCGGCCCCGGTGCTGGTGCTCGCGTCGGCCACAGCGGCCGACCCCGCGGCCACAGCGGCGCTGCTCACCGGCGCGGTGGTGCGCGCGGTCACCGACGACGCCTCGCCGCGGGGCACCACGCGCTTCTGGCTGTGGGAGCCGCCGCTGCTCACCGACGCTGCCGGGACCGCCGGGGTCGCCGGGGTCGCCGGCTCGTCCCGGGCCCCGGTCCGGCGCTCGGTGGTGGTCGAGACCGCGGAGCTGCTCACCGACCTGGTCACCGCCGGCGTGGCCACGCTGGCCTTCGTGCGCTCGCGGCGCGGCGCCGAGGCCGTCGCGGCCCGGGCCCGCGAGGCGCTGGCGGAGGTCGCCCCGGAGCTGAGCGACCGGGTCGCGGCGTACCGCTCGGGGTACCTGCCGGAGGAGCGCCGCGCCCTGGAGGCGGCGCTGCGCCGCGGGGACCTGCTCGGGGTCGCCTCGACCAACGCCCTGGAGCTCGGAGTGGACGTCTCGGGCCTGGACGCCGTGCTGGTCGCGGGCTGGCCCGGGACCCGGGCCTCGCTGTTCCAGCAGGCCGGTCGGGCCGGGCGCGGGGGCACCGACGCGCTCGCGGTGCTCGTCGCCGACGACGACCCGCTCGACACCTACCTCGTGCACCACCCGCAGGCGCTGTTCGGCCCGCCGCTGGAGAAGACGGTGCTCGACCCGGGGAACCCGCACGTCCTGGGGCCGCACCTGTGCGCCGCGGCCGCCGAGGTGCCGCTCACCGAGGCGGACCTGCCGCTGTTCGGCCCCTCGGCGGAACCGGTGCTGCGCCACCTGGTCGCCGGGGGCCTGCTGCGGCGCCGCCCCGCCGGGTGGTTCTGGACGTCGCGGACCCGGGCGAGCGACCTCGCGGACCTGCGCGGCACCGGCGGTGAGCCGATCCGCCTGGTGGAGTCGTCGACGGGGCGGGTCCTGGGCACGGTCGACGCCGCCTCGGCGCACGCCGTCGCCCACCCCGGGGCGGTGTACCTGCACCAGGGTGCGGGGCACGTGGTGGAGGAGCTCGACGAGGAGGCGCGGGTGGCGCTGCTGCGCCGCGAGGACGTCGACCACACCACCTCGGTGCGCTCGGTCGCCGACGTCGTGGTGCTGGCCGAGCGGGACGCGCGCCAGTGGGGGCCGGTGAGGGTGAGCTCGGGGACGGTGGAGGTCACCAGCCGGGTGACCTCGTTCCTGCGGCGCCGGGCGAGCACGGGGGCGGTCGTGGGCGAGGAGGCCCTGGACCTGCCCGAGCGGACCCTGCGCACCAGCGCGGTGTGGTGGACGCTGCCGAGGGACGTGCTGGCGGCCCACGGCGTGGCGCCCGCCGACGTGCCCGGCGCGGCGCACGCCGCCGAGCACGCGGCGATCGGGCTCCTGCCGCTGGTGGCGACGTGCGACCGGTGGGACATCGGGGGGGTCTCCACCGCCCTGCACCCCGACACCGGGCTGCCGACGGTCTTCGTGCACGACGCCGCCGCCGGGGGCGCCGGCTTCGCCGACCGGGGCTTCGCGGCGGCCGCGACGTGGCTGGCCGCCACCGCGGCGCTGATCGCCAGCTGCGAGTGCTCCACGGGCTGCCCGTCGTGCGTGCAGTCGCCGAAGTGCGGCAGCGGCAACTCGCCCCTGGACAAGGCGGGGGCTCTGGCCCTGCTGACCGCCACCCTCGCCGAGGCCCCCGGGGATCCCGTGCCGCAGCCCGACGCTCCCCGGTCCGACGTCCCGAGAACCGACGCTCAGGCGCCCGCCGCCCCCTAGCGCGACCTCCAGCCGCACCCCGCGGGAGTCACGAGGCCCTTCCCGGAAGCGACCTCCACTACCGTCAGTGACCACGTCGAAGCCCACGGCGTGCTGGTCGAGGAGGCGCCGTGATCGTGCTGGCCGTGCTGCTGCTGCTGCTCGTGGCCGCCGTCGTGCTCCTCGTGGCGGTGACCGGCAGCACCCAGACGGTCGACCTGGTGTGGGGCGCGACGGGGTACGCCTGGGCTCCCACCGCGCTGGGCATCTTCCTGCTGGGCGCCGCGGTCATGCTGACCGCCGACGCCGCGGTGGGCCTGCTGCTGCGGGGCAGCCGCAGGAGCGGCCAGCGCCGTCGGGAGCGCCGGCACGAACGCCGTGTCAACCCGCGGCGCACAGCGGCGGAGGCGGGGCCGGTGACCACGGGGGGGTCCGCGTCGGTCACGGCGGTGACCGAGCCGGTGCCGGTGGCCGTGCCCGTGTCCAGGTCGTCGTCCGGGCGCAGGACCGGGTCGGGGCCGTGGCCGGGGCCCGTGACCGGGCCGGCGCTGAACTCGGGTGCGGAGCTGGAGCGGGTCACCGGGCCGGTGCCGATCGCCCGCGAGCGCGGGAGGGAGCGGGCCGCAGCGCAGCGGAGGGGCTCGACCGCGCAGCACAGCGAGGATCGGGACGATGTCAGCGCGCCACCGGTGCCCGCAGGGCACGGGAGGCGATCGGCGCGGCGCTCCACGCCCTGACCAGCGCCCCGTGGTCGCGGCCGCCTCGGCTCGCACCAGCGGCCAGGGCGGCTCACGGGTCCGGGGTCCACGGGTCGGCCGGCGCTCCGAGAGCTCCTGCACCACCGGACCCAGCGCCACCGGCGCCGGCGCGGGCGAGCGCCCGTGCCGGCCCCAGCGCCTTCGCCACCCCGGGCAGCGGCAGCTCGACTCCCACGAGGACCTGACCGCTCCCCACCTCGCACCGCGTGACCCGCGCGCTGCCCGCTGCGGCGACGCGCACCGCTGCGGCGCACGGGTCCTCGGCGGTGCTCCGGCCCAGCGCGACGTCCGCCGCCGCGAGCGCTGCGAGGTCGGCCGCGGCGCCGGCGCGCGCGGCACCGACCGCCGCTTGGGCGACCACCGCCGTGCCGGAAGCGAGGACCAGGCCCACCGCCACCAGCCCCGCCACCAGCACGGAACCCGCCCCGGCGTCCCCGCGGGGCCTCGAGCGCGCTCGCCGGGGCCCGCTCACGGCGGCTGCTCCACCGCAGCGCTGGCACGGCCGGTGACCGTGACCACCGGGGCGCCGGGCAGCGTCAACCGCACCGGGCGCGCGACGGCCACCGACACGAGCGCTGTCCCGCCCCCCGTGGTGCTCACCTCGCTGCCGGGACCGGCCCGGGCCCGGGCGATGGCCACCACCACGGAGGTCGGCTCCCCGCGGGCCGCGGCACGGGCACCCGCTGCGGCCGCACCCTCCACGGCCACGCGGGCCTGGGCGGCGGTGGCCACCGAGAGCACCGCGGCCAGGGCCAGCACCACACCGACCATGCCGATGGCCAGCTCCGCGGTCACGGTGCCCGAGTCGGTGCGGGCACCGCGCTCACCCGAGGGTGAGCGCACGCTGGACGATGGCGAGCAGCAAGCCCCGCACCTGGTCGCTGCCGAGGACGGTGACGAGCAGCGCCGCGAACCCGCACGCGGCGAGGGTGGCGATGGCGTACTCGGCGGTGGCCATCCCGTCGTCACCGCGGAGGACCGCCCGAGAGGGGTCCTCCGCGCTCTGCTGCGGGCGGTGGACCTCGGTCGAGCTGTGGTGGGTGTGGGGGTCGTGGGGGTCCATGGGTCCTCCGATCTGCGGGCGCCGTGTGCGCCCGGGACGAGCCTGTGGCCGTGGCCACCGCACCGAGCGCGGGTGGCGGCCCTCTGTGGACGGGTGCACCCCTGTGGACAGCGGGCACGGGGTGCAGCGGCGGGGGCGCACCGGGGCAGCGGCACGGGAGCAGCGGGCGCCGAAGCAGCGGCGCGGGGGTCGTCGGCGCGCTTCACGCCCCGGCGAGGGAGCTGGCGAGGGAGAGCACCAGCGGCACCACGCCCAGGGCGGCGAAGGCGGGCAGGGCGCACGTGCCCATGGGCAGCAGCACCCACACGCCCAACCGCTGGGCGGCAGCGGCGCGGCGCTGCGCCCGGTCGGCGCGCTCGCGCTGCGCCGCCTGGCGCAGCAGCGCGGCCGTGGGAGCACCGGAGGCGGCGGCCAGCTCCAGGCAGCGCGCCAGCACTGACCAGCGCGCTCCGGCACCCGCCCACGCCTGGTGGGGTGTCGTGCCCATCCCCAGCAGCTCGGCGACCTCACCGAGGCGCTCCCCGTCCTCACCGGCCAACGCCTCGGCGACCACCGCCAGCGCCGTGGGCACGGCGGCGCCGGAGAGCAGCGCGGCGGCCAGCAGGTCCATCGCCAGCGGCGGGTCCGCGCGGGGCACCGCGGCTGCCGGACGGGCACCGGGGCGCCGACGCGCACCCGCGTGCCGGCGAGGGCGAGCAGCTCCGTGCCGGCG
>CAXTAK010000003.1:20333-48026 GCA_964242735.1 uncultured Quadrisphaera sp.
CGTGCCGGCGAGGGCGAGCAGCTCCGTGCCGGCGGGTGCCGGCGCCGCGGCGGCCGCCGGTGACCGCCACCGCGGGCGACCGCGGGCGCCAGGTGGCGACGAGGAGCGCCAGGGCCACGAGCGCGCCGGACGCCCACGGCACCGCACCGCCCGTCACCGGCCGCCTCCCCCGCTGACCCGTCCCGCGCCCAGCCGTCCCGCGCCCACCCGTCCCGCGCTCGAGCGACGGGTGCTCATCCGACCCGCTCGGCGGCCCGCACGAGCAGACGCGTCCACCCCCACCCGCAGACCGCGCAGGTCACCCCGACCAGGGCGCTGATCCGCCCGGCGGCCGTGCCGAGGAGCACCGCCACAGGGTCGACGCCGACCAGCACGCCCAGCCCGAGGCCCGCGAGCGGCAGCACGGCGAGGACCAGGGCGCTCGCCCGGGGCCCCGCCAGCGCGCCCTGCCGGGCGAGGGCGTGCTGGCGGTCGGCGAGCAGCGCTGCACCGAGGCGCTCCAGCACCTCGGCGGGTGGCGCGCCGGCGCGCTCGGCGACCTGCCACGCGGCGGCGAGCGCGAGCAGCGGCTCGGCGGCCGCCCGTGCCCGGCGCGTCGGCGACAGCGCGTCGACGCGCCGGCGCAGCACCGCCGCGACGTCCTCCCCCCGGCCCGCGGCCGCGGCAGCGGCGCGCACGGCGTCCTCGACGGAGGAGGACCGCGCCCGGGCCGACCCGCGGGCGGCCCGTCCACCACCATCGCCAGCGGCCTCCCCGGTGGCACCAGGACCCCACCGTCCGGAGCCCGCCGCGTGCTGCCAGGCCGGTGCCGCCCCGACCCCGGCACGCAGCAGCGTCGCCAGCTCGGCCGCCACACCGGCGACCAAGGCCACCTCGGCAGACCCGGTGCCCCTGTCGGCCGACCGCCGCGCCGCCGCCAGCAGCCCGACCCGGGACGCGCCGCGACCCCTGCGGGACCGTGGGCGCAGCGAGGGGCGCCCGGTGGCGAGCAGCGCCACCGCGAACACCGCCGCGCAGAGCGCCGCGGGCACCAGCAGGTCGCTCCCCGGGAGGAAGGGGAGCGGTGCGGCGGCGGTCACGGGGCCGGCACCCCCAACCGCTCGGCGAGCGCCGCCCACCCGGGACCCAGCTCACCGGGACCCCCACCACCGGGTCCGACACCACCGGATCCGACATCACGACCGCGCCTCAGGGCCGTGGCGACCACCAGGGCGCCGTCGCGGTCGCGGCCCAGCACCGCCACCTCTTCCAGGGTGCGCCCACCGCGCGAGCGCCTCAGGTGCAGCACCACCTGCAGCGCGCTCGCCGCCTGCGCCGCCAGCGCCTCTCGACCGAGCCCCGCCAGCGCCCCCAGCGCCTCGAGGCGGGCGGGGACGTCGGCGGCGGTGTTGGCGTGGACGGTGCCGCAACCCCCCTCGTGCCCGGTGTTGAGGGCGGCGAGCAGGTCGCGCACCTCCGCGCCGCGCACCTCCCCCACCACGATGCGGTCCGGGCGCATGCGCAGCCCCTCGCGCACCAGGTCGGCGAGGTCGACGCGGCCCGCACCCTCGACGTTGCCGTGCCGGGTCTGCAGGCGCACCACGTGCGGGTGCTCCGGTGCCAGCTCCCCCCCGTCCTCGACCAGCAGCAGCCGCTCGGCCGGGTCAGCGAGGCCGAGCAGCGTGGACAGCACAGTGGTCTTGCCGCTGCCCGTGCCGCCGGTGACGACGAAGGACAGCCGCTGCTCGAGCACCGCGACCAGCACCGGCGCCCACCGTGCGGGCACGGTCCCGACCGCCACCAGCTCCTCGAGGGTGAAGGCGGTGCGCCGCGGCACCCGCAGCGACAGGAGGGTGCCCACCGGGGACAGCGGGGGCAGCACGGCGTGCAGGCGCACCCCGTCGGGCAGGTGCGCGTCGACGCACGGGCTCGCGTCGTCCAGGCGCCGTCCCGCTGCGGCGGCCAGCCGCACCGCCAGGGCGCGCAGCTCCCCCTCACCTCCGACGTCGACCTCGCCGCGCGGCACCCGCCGCAGCCCGTCCCCGCGGTCCACCCACACCGCCCCGGGGCCGTTGACCAGCACGTCGGTGGTGCCGGGCTCGTCCAGCAGGGGCTGCAGCGGCCCGGCGCCGACGATCTGCGCCGCCACCGCCCGCGCGACGCCCAGCACACCGGCGCTGCCCAGGACCTGCTGGGCGGCGACCGCCGCGGTCAGGCGCGGCCCCGCCCCGCCGCCGTCGAGCGGGGCCGTCCTGAGCAGGGCGGTGCGCACGCCCTGGACGACCGCGGGGTCCAGCGCCTGTGGCCGCACGGGTGTCACAGCGCCACCGGGGTGGCCGGCGCCATCACGGGGTCGAGCTGCTCGCAGCACCGCGCCAGGGCCCCGCGGTACCGGCTGCCCGGCGGCTCACCCCGGTCCACCGCCGCGGCGAGGCCCACCTCGCGGCCCAGCTCCGCGGCCAGGGGCACCCCGAGGGCGTCGACCACCGCGGCGGCGGGCAGCTCCGCGCCCCGGGGCCCACCGGTGCGGGCCAGCACCAGCCGCACGTCGGCCACGGCGGTGGTGGCGAGGTCCAGCACCCGCGCCGCCGCGGCCACCGCGCGCACCTCGGGGGGCACCACGAGCAGCAGCACCTCGGCGGCGGCGAGCGCCGCCAGGGTGGCCGCGTCGTCGCGTCGCGGCAGGTCCAGCACCACGGCGTCGTGGCCGCGCCGGGCAGCGGAGAGCACGGTGGTGACCGCCGCCGCCGGCAGCGGCTCGATCGGCGCTGCCCGGTCGTAGGACAGGACGGCCAGCGCGCCGGCGCGCGGCAGCCCCTCGCGCAGCAGCGACGACCGCACCGTGCCCCGGGCACCGGCCAACTCCGGCCACCGGAAGCCCCCGGACCGCTCCAGCCCGACGAGCAGGTCGAGCCCGCCACCGAGGGGGTCGCCGTCCACGAGCAGCGCCCGACCCAGACCGCTGGCCCGCAGTGCCAGCGCCGCTGCCAGCGACGAGGCGCCCACCCCGCCGCGGGCCCCCAGGACGGCGACGACCCGCCCGGACCCGCTGCCGTCGAGCTCGGCGACCAGGGCCAGCTGGTGCAGCACGGCCTGGCGGTCGCGGGGCAGCAGCAGCACCCCGGCGGCGCCCACGCCCACCGCCGCGCGCCACAGCTCCTCACCACCGCCGGCGTCCGCGGGCGCCAGCAGCACCACGCCGTCACGGCGCGAGGGGACGCCGGCGACCGCCGCGTCGTCCCCGACCAGCACGAGGTCCGCGGCGGCCCACGCCCGGCCCGCGGCCGCGACGTCCGCCACGACCCCGACGGCCACGCCGGCCGCGCTCGCCAGGTCCGACACCTCCTCGACCAGCACCTCGCGCCCGGTCACCAGCAGCGCGCTCCCCTGTCCCACGCCGGCGAGCCTGCATCCGGTGCGCATCCGCCGGGGGCCAGCGCCCCGGGCCTGTGGACGCGCACCCGAGCGGTCCCCGCCTGTGGACGGAGCGGCCGCGCGAGAGCCCCACCGGCTCCCCCCGGCGACACCCCCCGGGTGTGACCGCTCACACCCTCAGACCCCTACGCTGACCGCCGACGAGGACGGCGACGATGCCGCGCCCCACGACGAGGAGGACGCATGTCGATCGCCGGATCGCACCGCACCAGCGGGCCACCCGACAGCTTCACCAGCACCTTCGACAGCCCCGAGTTCCAGGGGCTGCGCCGCACCTTCCGGCGCACGATCTTCCCCGCCACCGGGGCGTTCCTGCTCTGGTACGCCATCTACGTGCTGCTGGCCGCGTTCGCGCCGGACTTCATGGCCACCCGCGTGATCGGCAACATCAACGTGGGGCTGCTGATGGGCCTGGGCCAGTTCGTGACCACGTTCGCGATCACCATGGGCTACCGCAGCTGGGCCGACCGCACGCTCGACCCGGTCGCCACCTCGCTGCGCGAGGGCATCGAGGGCGGGGTTCAGCGGTGACCCTCACCGCGGCCCCGGCGACCGTGGGCACCCCCGCGGTCAACATCACCATCTTCGCCGCCTTCGTGGCGGTCACGCTGGTGATCGTGCTGCGCGCCTCGCGCAGCAACAGGACCGCCGCGGACTACTACGCGGCCGGCCGCAACTTCACCGGCCCCCAGAACGGCACGGCCATCGCCGGCGACTACCTCTCCGCAGCCTCCTTCCTCGGCATCGCCGGTGCCATCGCCATCAACGGCTACGACGGGTTCCTGTACTCCATCGGCTTCCTCGTGGCCTGGCTGGTGGCGCTGCTGCTCGTGGCCGAGTCGCTGCGCAACACCGGGCGCTTCACCATGGCCGACGTCCTCAGCTTCCGGTTGCGCCAGCGCCCGGTGCGCATGGCCGCGGCCATCTCCACCCTCGCGGTGTGCTTCTTCTACCTCCTCGCGCAGATGGCCGGCGCGGGCGGCCTGGTGGCCCTGCTGCTGGGCATCGACGGCGTCGGGGCCCAGCGCGCCGTCGTCGTCGTGGTGGGCCTGCTGATGATCTTCTACGTGCTCGTCGGGGGCATGAAGGGCACCACCTGGGTGCAGATCGTCAAGGCCGTGCTGCTCATCAGCGGCGCCGCGGTGATGACGATCTGGGCGCTGGCCCTGTACGGGTTCAACCTCTCGGCGCTGCTGGGCGACGCGGTCGCCACCGCCGCCGCCGCCGGCGTGGAGAACGCGCAGAGCATCCTCGAGCCCGGTCGCGCGTACGGCGCCACCACCACCTCGAAGATCAACTTCCTGTCGCTGGCGCTCGCGCTGGTCCTGGGCACCGCGGGCCTCCCGCACGTGCTCACCCGCTTCTACACGGTGCCCGACGCCAAGGAGGCCCGGCGCAGCGTGGTCTGGGCCATCTGGCTCATCGGCATCTTCTACCTGTTCACCCTCGTGCTCGGCTTCGCCGCCGGTGCCCGCGTGGGCCCGGAGGCCATCCTGGCGGCGCCCGGCGGGGTCAACAGCGCCGCGCTCCTGCTGGCCTACGAGCTGGGCGGCACCCTGCTGCTCGGGTTCATCGCCGCGGTCGCCTTCGCGACGATCCTCGCCGTCGTCGCCGGGCTGGCGATCACCGCGGCGACGTCCTTCGCCCACGACATCTACGCCAGCGTCATCAAGCGCGGAGAGGTCTCGGCCAACGCCGAGGTCGTCATCGCCCGCCGCACCGTGCTGGTCATCGGGGCCGTCGCGATACTCGGTGGCATCTTCGCCATCGGGCAGAACATCGCCTTCCTCGTGGCGCTGGCCTTCGCGGTCGCCGCGAGCGCGAACCTCCCGACGATCGTGTACTCCCTGTTCTGGCGGCGCTTCAACACGCGCGGCGCCCTGTGGAGCACCTACGGGGGGCTGGTCAGCTGCATCACCCTGATCATCTTCTCCCCCGTGGTCAGCGGGAAGGTCGCCCCCGACGGGACGAGCCTGTCGATGATCAAGAACCCGGGCATCGACTTCCACCTCTTCCCCCTCGACAACCCGGGCATCGTCTCGATCCCGCTGGCCTTCCTGCTGGGCATCATCGGCACCCTGACCGGCAAGCCGGAGGCCGACCACGAGGCCAGGGCCAACGAGATGGAGGTGCGCTCGCTGACCGGTGCCGGCTCGGAGAAGGCCACCCAGCACTGAGCCGCTCGCCCGTCACCGCCGCCACCGACCGACCCAGCCCCACGGAGGAGCCCGCGTGTCCAGCACCGCCACGGAGACCTTCCCGCCCCCGCCCGAGCTGGCCGCCAGCGCCGGCGCGGCTCGTGAGCTGGGGCGGCGCGCCGCCGCCGACCGCCTCGCCTTCTGGGGCGAGCGGGCCCGTGAGGCGCTCACCTGGGAGACCGACTTCGACCAGGTCCTCGACTGGTCGAGCGCCCCGTTCGCGAAGTGGTACGTCGGCGGGGAGCTCAACGCCTGCGTCAACGCCGTCGACCGCCACGTGGCGGCCGGCCTGGGCGATCGGGTGGCCATCCACTGGGTCGGTGAGCCCGGCGACACCCGGACCATCACCTACGCCCAGCTGCACGAGCAGGTGCAGCGCGCCGCGGGGGCGCTGGAGGCGCTCGGCGTCGGCGCCGGGGACCGCGTGGCCATCTACCTGCCCATGGTCTCCGAGGCGATCGTGGCGATGCTGGCGTGCGCACGGGTCGGCGCACCGCACTCGGTGGTCTTCTCCGGCTTCTCCGCCGAGGCGCTGCGCGCGAGGATCGAGGACGCCGGGGCCACCCTGGTCATCACCGCCGACGGGGGCTACCGCCGCGGGGAGCCGACGACGCTCAAGCCCGCGGTCGACGCCGCGCTCGCGGCCGGCTCCCCCACGGTGGAGCACGTGCTCGTCGTCCGGCGCACCGGTGGTGAGACGGCGATGACGGAGGGCCGCGACGTGTGGTGGCACGAGGCGCTGGACGCCGCGCCGGCCGTGCACACCGCCCGCGCCTTCGACAGCGAGCACCCGCTGTTCATCCTCTACACCTCGGGGACCACGGGGAAGCCCAAGGGCATCCTGCACACCACCGGCGGGTACCTGACCCAGGCCGCGTACACCCACCGCACCGTCTTCGACCTGCGCCCCGAGAGCGACGTGTACTGGTGCGGCGCCGACGTCGGCTGGGTCACCGGGCACACCTACATCGTCTACGGCCCCCTGCTCAACGGGGCCACGTCGGTGGTCTACGAGGGCGCGCTGAACACCCCCACCGAGGAGCGGTGGTGGGAGGTCGTCGAGCAGTACGGGGTGACCATCCTCTACACCGCCCCCACCACGGTGCGCACCTTCATGAAGTGGGGCGAGGAGCTTCCCGCTCGGCACGACCTCAGCTCGCTGCGGATCCTCGGCAGCGTCGGGGAGCCCATCAACCCGGAGGCGTGGCGGTGGTACCGGCGGGTCATCGGCGGCGATGCGACACCGATCGTCGACACCTGGTGGCAGACCGAGACCGGCGGGATGATGATCACCCCGCTGCCGGGCCTGACGACGCTGAAGCCGGGGTCGGCGCAGAGGCCCCTGCCCGGCATCAGCGCCGAGGTCGTCGACGACGAGGGGCGGGTGCTGCCCGCAGGGGTGGACACGGCCGGGTACCTGGTGCTCACCGAGCCGTGGCCGGGGATGCTCCGCGGCATCTGGGGTGACGAGGAGCGCTACCGCGAGACGTACTGGTCGCGCTTCCCGGGGCAGTACTTCGCCGGGGACGGCGCCCGGCGCGACGCCGACGGCGACATCTGGCTGCTGGGGCGGGTGGATGACGTGATGAACGTGTCGGGCCACCGGATCTCCACGAGCGAGGTGGAGTCAGCGCTGGTCAGCCACCCCGCCGTCGCGGAGGCCGCCGTCGTGGGCGCTGCCGACGAGACCAGCGGGCAGGGCATCGTCGCCTTCGTCATCCTCCGGTCCGGGGCGCACGACCTCGAGGCGGCGGGCGGGCTCGACCCGGCGGCGCTGCCGCAGGCGCTGCGCCAGCACGTGGCCGAGCAGATCAGCCCCATCGCCAGGCCGCGCTCGGTGCTCGTGGTCGAGGAGCTGCCCAAGACCCGGTCCGGGAAGATCATGCGAAGGCTGCTGCGCGACGTCGCGGAGGACCGCGCGGTCGGCGACGTCACGACCCTCGCGGACTCCTCCGTGATGGGTCGGATCACCGCGGGGATGCACGCGGCGCCGCCGGAGGACTGAGCCCGGTACCGCCGACGGACGAGGCGGTGGCCGGTGTCGATCGAGGCTCAGCCGACCGGTGGTCAGCAGATGTCGTGGGAAGAGCACGAGCAGCTCCATCGGGATCCGCGGATCGAGCACTGCACGTCGCCAGACGGGCAGGCACACTGCGGCGGTGGACGACGGGAACCCCGTGGTCCCCGAGCTGCTCGTCGAGGACGTCGAGCGCAGCCGCGCCTTCTCCGTCGAGGTCCTGGATTTCACGGTCCGCTGCACGCGCGAGTCCTTCGCGCACCTCTCGCTCGGCGGCGCGCAGCTCGTGCTCGACGGCGACCACCCCGGCGCCTGGCGCACCGGCCCCCTGGAGGGCCCGCGGGGTCGCGGGGTCGACCTGCAGGTCGAGGTGCCCGACGCGCGCGCGGTGCGCGACGCCGTCCGCGCCGCCGGGCACCCGCTGTTCCAGGACCTCACCGAACGCCGCTCGACCGACCCTCCGCGCGGCGCCCCTCAGACGAGGTCGTTCTCGCTCAGCCACTCCTCGGCGATGTCCTCGGGGGCCTCGCCGTCGACGTCCGCGAGGGCGTTGAGCTCCTGCATCACCTCGGTGGTCAGCAGCGGCGACACCTCGCCGACGATCTCAGCGATCGCCGGGTACTCGTCCAGCCACTCCTGCTTCACGGTCAGGGCGCCCTGGTAGACGGGGAAGAACGCCTCGTCGTCCTCGAGCACCACCAGGTCGAGGTTGGGGATGCGCCCGTCGGTGGCGAAGACCTCCCCGAAGGTGCAGCTCTCGCCGCCGGCCGTCTCGGTGTAGACGACCCCGGTGTCGAGCATGCTCACCGCCGAGTCGGGCACGTCGAGCCCGTAGGCGGTCTTCAGCCCCGGCCACCCGTCGTCACGGGTGGAGAACTCGCTCTCCAGGCAGAAGGTGCGCTCGGCCTCGGGCAGCGCGGCGATGTCGCTGAGCGCGGTGACCCCGAGCTCCTCGGCCCTGTCGGCGCGCAGGGCCAGGGCGTACGTGTTGTTGAGCGGCGCCGGGTCGAGCCAGGCGATCCCGTTGGCGGCGTCCTCCTCCTTGACCGCGGCGAACATCTCCTCGGCGTCGGTGATGGGCTGCGTCTGCTGGAAGTAGGTGATCCAGGCGGTGCCGGTGTACTCCCAGTACCCGTCGATCTCGCCGCTCTCGAAGGCGGTGCGCACGTTGGCCGAGCCGACCAGCTGGGTGTTCGTCTCGAGGTCGGCGCCGCGGCTGTTGAGCAGCTGCGAGGTGATGTGCGCCAGGATGTACTGCTCGGAGAAGTCCTTGGAGCCGATCGTGCCGGTGAGGCCTTCGAGCTCGCCCCCGGCGCCGCCCCCGGCGGCGTCGCTGCCCCCGCAGGAGGCGAGCAGGGCGGTCACCGCCAGGGCCCCGGCGGCGGTGAGGGTGCGGGTGCGGGTGCGAGTGCGGGACATCGGGTGTCCTCTCATGCGCCCTGCGGGCGCAGACGGTCCTCGAGCAGGCTGGCGAGCCAGTCGACGAGGAGGGCGATGGATGCCGTCAGCACGCTGCCGGTCACCAGGACCGGCCAGCGCTGCAGCTTGATGCCGTTGACGATGATGTCGCCGAGGCCACCGGCGTTGACGAACGTCGCGATGGTGGCCACGCCCACCGCGAAGACCAGGGCGGTGCGCAGCCCGGCGAGGACGACGGGCACCGCCAGCGGCAGCTCGATGCGCAGCAGCACCTGGTTGCGGGTCATCCCGATGCCGCGGGCCGCCTCGGTCAGCGCCGGGTCGATGCCCTCGATGCCGACCAGGGTGTTGCGCAGCACGGGCAGCACGGCGTACGCGACGATGCCGACCAGGGCCACCCGGAAACCGGTGCCGAAGACGATGGTCAGCATCACCAGCACCCCGATGACCGGGGCGGCCTGCCCGACGTTCGCCAACCCGAGCACGACCGTGCTCACCGCCCGCGAGCGCACCCGCGAGAGCAGCACGCCCAGCGGGATGGCGATGACGACGATGAGCGCGGACGCCGTGACCGAGAGCAGCAGGTGCTCGCCGGTGCGGGCGAGGAGGTAGTCGGCGTTCAGCGTCCGCGCCTCGATGGAGTCCAGCCCCCGCGCCCGCACGAACAGGAACAGGGTCACCAGGACGGCCGCCACCAGCAGCGGCGTCGCGACCCGCCCGAGGACGGGCCCGCCTCGGCGCGAGGGCAGGAGGACGGCGGGCGGGCCCGGCGCCAGACCGCTCGGAGCGAGAGCGCCCGGCGCGCTCACCCGCGCACGCCGGCGGTCCGGGGGCCGCCGCGGGCGCTGCGACCGAGCGCCTCGACGATGCTGGCCAGCTCCAGGACCCCCACGACCGCGCCCGGGCCGGCGACGCCAGCGGCGTCCTCGCGCACGAGCACCCCGGGCGCCGCGCCGGCGACGCAGCGGTCGAGGGCGTGGCGCAGGGTGTCGGCGGCGAGCACCTGCGGCAGGCGCTCGTCCCCCGGGCGGGCCGGGCGCAGCGGGGCGTCGGCCACGGCGAGGAGCCCGAGGCGGCGCAGCGCGGCGCCCTGCCCGATGAAGGAGGCGACGTACTCGTCGGCGGGGTCGGCGAGGATGGCGTCGGGGGTG
The DNA here is from genome assembly GCA_964242735.1 of uncultured Quadrisphaera sp. Lineage (GTDB taxonomy): Bacteria > Actinomycetota > Actinomycetes > Actinomycetales > Quadrisphaeraceae > CADCUY01. The sequence goes on from CAXTAK010000003.1 coordinate 30,533, forward strand.
TCGTACTGCACGATGCGCGAGCGCTCACCGAGGACGGCGATGCGGTCTCCGAGGCGCACGGCCTCGTCGAAGTCGTGGGTGACGAAGATGATCGTCTTGCGGAGGCGGTGCTGGAGCTGGAGGAACTCCTCCTGCAGGCGGGCCCGGGTGATGGGGTCGGTGGCGCCGAAGGGCTCGTCCATGAGCATCACCGGCGGGTCGCCGGCCAGGGCGCGGGCCACCCCGGCGCGCTGCTGCTGGCCGCCGGAGAGCTGGCGCGGGAAGCGGGCCCCCTGGCCGGCGTCCAGCCCGACGAGGTCGAGCAGCTCCTCGACCCTCGCGGCCGTGCGCCGCTTGTCCCACCCCAGCAGCGAGGGGACCACGCCGATGTTGGCGGCGACGGTCATGTGCGGGAACAGGCCGATCTGCTGGATGACGTAGCCGATGTCGCGGCGCAGCCGGTCGGGGTCCATCCCGGTGACCTCCCGGCCCCCGATGGTGATCGAGCCTGCGGTGGGCTCGATGATCCGGTTGATCATCTTCATGGTCGTGGTCTTGCCGCACCCCGAGGGACCCACCAGGGCCACCAGGGCGCCGGCGGGGAAGACCATCGAGACGGCCTCCACGGCGGGCGCGGACGCGCCGGGGTAGGTCTTGGTGACGGCGTCGAGCACGATCTCCTCCCCGGCGGCGGGGCCCCTGTCGGCGCTGCCGCCGGTGGTGCGGGGAGCAGTCGTCACGGGGTCAGGCACGGAGGCCCTCCGAGGTGGTCGTGCGGCGCACCGCGGTGAACAGCAGGTCGAGGAGCAGGGCGACGAGGACCACCGCGACGGTGCCGGTGAACGCCTGGTTCAGGGAGTTGCGCGAGCCGAGCCCGGAGAGCCCGGCGAAGATCATCTGGCCGAGACCGGGGCCGGCGACGTACGCGGCGATGGCGGCGACGCCCACCACCAGCTGCGCGGCGACGCGCGCGCCGGTGAGGATCACCGGCCAGGCCATGGGCAGCTGCACGCGCAACAGGACCCGTCGTCGCGACATGCCCGTGCCCCGGGCGGCCTCCAGGATCGGGGGGGGCACTTCGCGCAGCCCCACGACGGTGTTGCGCACGATGGGCAGCAGCGAGTACATGACCAGCGCGACGACGGTCGGCACCCACCCCAGCCCCAGCACCGGGATGAGCAGGCCCAGCAGCGCCAGGGAGGGGATGGTCAGCAGCACCCCGGCCACGGCGATCGCCAGGGAGCGCGGAGCGGGGCGGTCCCACACCAGCAGCCCGGTGCCGACGCCGATGACCAGCGCGATCACCAGCGAGAGCAGCACCACCTCGACGTGCTCGAGCGCCATGAGCGCGACGTCGTCCCAGCGCCTCGCGAGGAAGGTGCCGAGGCCGTCCAGCGAGGGTCCGTCCACGGTGGTCTCCTCCTGGCGTGCGTCACCCCGCGGGGTGGGTCGTTGGTGAGGTGGCGGAGTGTCACGCTGTCGCCATATCGTCAACGAGTGTTGCGCCAGCGTCAACACGAGCATCCCGTCTGGTCCTGGAGGGCCGTGAAGCCGACCGCGCCACGCACCCACACCTCGGGCCTGCGGCGCGACATCGACATCCTCGAGGCGCTCGCGGCGCACTCCGGTCTGACGGTCACGCGCCTGGCGGAGCTGACCGGTCGTGACAAGGCGCAGGTCTCCCGGGTGCTGGCCACCCTCACCGACGCCGGCCTGGTCGAGCGGTCGGCCGACGACGGGCGCCACCGGCTCGGGCACCGCCTGTACGCCCTGGCCGCTCGCACCGCCGAGGCCCACCTCGCCGCGGCCGCGCTGCCGCGCCTGCGCCACCTGACCCTCGCCCTGGACGAGACCACCCACCTGTGCGTGCTGCGCGGTGGTGACGTGCTGACCCTGCTCAGCGCGATGCCGGGCCAGGCGTTCAGCGGCCTCGGCTGGCAGGGCACCTCCGTGCCCGCGCGCCAGAGCACCTCCGGGCGCGTGCTGCTCAGCGACCACGACGACGACGCGCTGGCGGAGTGGTGCGCGCGCCACCCACCTCACCCCGCGGACCCGGGCGCCCCGCACGACTTCACCAGCGCGGTGCACCGGGCGCGCGATGATGGGCTCGCGCAGGACGGCGGCAGCGCTGGCACCGGGTTGCTGAGCGTCTCAGCGCCGGTGCGCGACCTCTTCGGCCACGTCGTGGCGGCCCTGAACGTCGCTGCTCCCGGAGCTCGCCCGAGAGCGCGCACGTCCGACGTCAGCGCTGCCCTGCTCCGCACCTGCGAGGAGCTGTCGTCGTCCCTGGGCGCACCAGCGGTCCCCGCCGCGGACGGGTGAGGCCGACGCCGCGCGACGAGCCGCGAAGGCGCCCGCAGGTCAGCAGCCCTAGGCTCCCTGGAGCAGCCGCCCGGCACAGCGGCAGTCACCACCAGCACACCACCAGCACCCCACCAGCACCCCACCAGCACCCCACCAGCACCCCACCAGCACTGGAGGAGCACGTGAGCTCGGACCGCACCATCGGACAGCTCGTCGCCGACGCGAGCCACGACCTGTCGGCGCTGCTGCGCAGCGAGGTGGCCCTGGCCAAGGCCGAGCTCAAGGGCGAGGTCAAGGCAGGGGTCCTGGGCGCGGGCCTGTTCGCCGGAGCGGCCTTCTTCGCCGCCGTCGGCGGACTGTTCCTGCTCGTCACGATCGCGCTGCTGATCGCGCTGCTCCTGCCCGCGTGGGCCGGCTTCGGCATCGTGGCCGTGGTGCTGCTCGGGCTCGCCGGGATCCTCGCCCTGCTCGGGCTCAACCGCATCAAGAAGGTCGGCCCGCCCGAGCGCACGATCGCGACGACCAAGCAGACCATCGAGGCCGTCAAGGGTCATCGCTGAGCCACCCGGGGCGCCGCTGGACGCCGCGGAGCTGCTGACCCCCGGCCCCTGGCAGCACCGCTTCGTCGCCGCCAACGGCGGCCGGTTCCACGTGGCCCTGACCGAGCCGCTCGCCCCACCCTCGCCCCCGCCGCTGGTGCTGCTGCTGCACGGCTTCCCCCAGTGCTGGCAGACCTGGGCCCCGCAGCTCATCGCCCTGGCCGGTGCGGGCTACCGGGCCGGGGCGATGGACCTGCGGGGCTACGGCGCCTCCGACAAGCCCCCCCGCGGGTACGACACCCCCATGCTCACCGCGGACGTCGCCGCGGTGGTCCGCTCCCTGGGCGCCGGTGACGCCGTGGTCGCCGGCACGGGGTGGGGCGGCTGGCTCGCGTGGTCGATGCCCGCCCTGCAGCCCGCGGTGACCCGGGCGGTCGCCGCGGTGGGCATGGCGCACCCCCTGGTGGCCCTGGGCACGCGGGCCCCGGCGCCCGCCCGCGCGCTGCTGGCCGCGCTGCAGGTGCCGGTGCTGCCCGAGCGGGCCCTGCGCGAGGGGTCCCTGGTCGAGCGGGCCCTGCGTGCCGGCGGCCCCGACGCGTGGGTGGGCCCCGAGCAGGTGGCGCGACACCACGCGGTGATGCGCGTGCCCTTCACCGCCCACTGCGCCCTGGAGTACTTCCGGTGGGTGGGCCGCTCGCGCCTGCGCGGCGACGGTCGGGCCTTCCGGGCGGCGGTCGCGGCCCCCGTCGGCGTCCCGGTGCTGCAGGTGCACGGCGCGGACGACGCGCTGCTGCCCGCTGCTGCGGCCCGCCGCTCCGGCGCGCTCACCCGCGGGCCCTACCGGTGGGCGGTCGTCGACGGCGCGGGCCACTACCCCACGGAGGAGCAGCCGGGCGCCGTCACCGACGTGCTCATCGACTGGCTCGCTGACCTGCGCTGACCTGGACTGACCCCACCGGTGCCGGGCGGGCTCAGCTGGTGGTGCACCCCCCGGTGCCTACCGGCTGCGACGCCGCCTCCGCCGCCTGCAGCACCGGCGCCGCCTCGTCGAGGGTCAGGGCGTACCCGGTGCCCGGGTCGTCGAGGGAGCGCGCGAAGACCACCCCGACCACGCTGCCCGCGCCGTCGAGCAGCGGGCCGCCGGAGTTGCCCGGCTCGACGGTGGTGGCGAGGGAGTACACCTCGCGGACGACCTCGCCCTGGGCGTAGATGTCCTGCCCGCGGGCGGTGAGGACCTCGCGCACCCGGGCCGGCACGGCGGTGTACGGCCCGTCGAGGGGGAAACCGGCGACCACGGCGTCCGCGGAGGTCCCGAGCTCGCGCCCCAGGCCCAGCGGCGCCGCCGCCAGGCCGGGCACCGCGAGGACGGCGAGGTCGCGAGCTGCATCGAAGACCACGACCGTGCCGGGCAGCAGCTCCCCCTCGCCGGTGACCTGCACCCGAGGGGCGTCCACGCCGGCCACGACGTGCGCGTTGGTGACCACCCGCTGCGGGGCGATCACGAAGCCGGTGCCCTCGCGGCCGCGGTCGCAGGCCGGCGCTGCGCCGGTCACCTTCACGACACCCCCCGCGGCGGCTCCCGCGGCGGGTCCGACGACGGCTGCGTCCGGCGGTGGCACCGGGGCGATCGGTTCCGCGGCGACCCCGGAGAACACGCGGGGGAAGTCCTGGGCGAGCACCACCCGCCGGAAGGAGGCGAACAGCCCCGACGCCTGGGGGGGCACCACCTGGTCGACCACCCGGACCACCTCGGAGCTGGCGACCGCGCGGGAGAGCGCGGGCAGCGGGCCCCCGCGCACCGCACCGGCGACGAACCACAGCACCAGGCCCACCACGACCACCGCGGCGAGCGCACCGAGCAGCGAGTCGAGCAGGCGGGCGCTGCGCCAGCTCACCACGTCGCGCAGGCGACGCCCGAGCAGGCCCCCGAGCACCTGCGCCAGCCACGCCATCGCCAGCACCCCCGCGACCACCGCCGCGGTGCGCCGCCACCCCGGCGCCCAGGAGCTGACCAGGTCGGGCAGCAGGGACATCCCGGCGGCGGCCCCGAGCAGGAAGGAGACCACCGACAGCGCCCCCACCACCAGTCCCTGGCGGAACCCCGAGACGGCGTAGCCGAGCAGCACCACGAGGAGGACGACGTCGAGGACGCTCACCCCGGCCCGCTCGCGCCGGCGAAGCGCCGTGGCAGGTCGACCACGCGGTCGCGCTGCCACGGCCGCTCCATCCCCGCCAGGCGCAGCACCGCGTCGAGGACCAGCGCGGTGAAGCCCCAGACGAGCAGGTCGCCGACCACGAAGCCCGGGCCGGTCCACCGGGGAGCAGCGGGGGCGCGCGACGGGGCACCGCTGGTGAGCGGCGCGCCGACGCGCACCCGGTGCTCGGGGTCGGCCAGGACCACCAGCGGTACCCGGTGCACCGCGGCGATCTCCCGCGGGTCGCCGGGAGCCAGCGGGGTGGGGACCGGCTGCCAGGCCAGCACCGGGACGACGAGGTACCCCGAGACGGGCACCGCCAGCTCGGGCAGCTCACCGAGGACGACGACGGCGCCGTCGTCCAGCCCCGTCTCCTCGTCGGCCTCGCGCAGCGCCGCCGCGGCCGCCGAGGCGTCGGTGGCGTCCACTCCCCCGCCGGGCAGGGCGACCTGGCCGGCGTGGGCCCCGGGCCCCGCCGCGCGCTCGACGAGGACGACGTCCACACCGCTGCCCCCGCTCCCGCCCGAGACCCCGGCGACCCCACCCCCGGTGCCAGGGGAGAGGAGGACGAGGACCGCGGCCGGCCGCGGGGGCCCTGCGCGGCGCAGGGCCCTCGCGAGGACCGGCGCGCCGAAGACCTCCTCCGCGCGCAGGCCCGGCAGGGCGGCGAGCAGCCGCTCCACCGGGGGCGGCAGGACGCCCCCGCCGGTCACGGGACGGGACCCTTGACCAACGCGGCGGCAGTGGCGGGGTCCACCTCGCCGACGCCGTAGCTGGGGCAGTCGCGCGCCAGGGGGCACGCCCCGCACGCCGGGCGCCGGGCGGAGCAGGTGCGCCGCCCGTGGAAGATCACCCGGTGGCTCAGCGGCGTCCAGTCGCGCCGCGGGAAGATGGCGGCCAGGTCCTCCTCGACCCTGACGGGGTCCTCGTGGGTGGTCCACCCGAAGCGGCGCGAGAGGCGGCCGACGTGGGTGTCCACGGTGATCCCCGGCAGCCCGAAGGCGTCGCCGCGCACGACGTTGGCGGTCTTGCGACCCACCCCGGGAAGGGTCACCAGGGCCTCCAGGCGGCGGGGCACCTCACCGCGGTGCCGCTCGAGCAGCTGCACCGACAGGCCCTGCACCGCGGCGGCCTTCGCCCGGTAGAACCCGACCGGGCGGAGGAGCTGCTCGAGCTGGGCGCGGTCGAGCCGGGCCAGCTCTGCGGGGGTGGGGGCGAGGCGGAACAGCGCGGGGGTGACGGAGTTGACGCGGACGTCGGTGGTCTGGGCGGAGAGCACCGTGGCGACCAGGAGCTGGAACGGGGTGTCGAAGTCGAGCTCGCAGCGCGCCTCGGGGTAGCGCAGCGCCAGCGCCCGGTGCATGCGGCGGGCACGGCGCACCAGCGCCAGCCCCGGCGCGCCCGACGCTGTCACGGCGTCACCCTACGGGCGGGGTCACCGCGGTCCGGGTCACTGCGAGCGGCGTCGCAGGCGGTCGATGTCGAGCAGCACCACGGCACGCGCCTCCAGGCGCAGCCACCCGCGGGCGGCGAAGTCGGCGAGCGCCTTGTTCACCGTCTCCCGCGAGGCACCCACCAGCTGCGCCAGCTCCTCCTGCGTGAGGTCGTGCGGCACGCGCAGGCCCCGCTCCGACGGGCGCCCGAAGCGCTGGGCCAGGTCGAGCAGGGTCTTGGCGACCCGGCCGGAGACGTCGGTGAAGACGAGGTCGGCGATCACCGAGTTCGTGCGCCTCAGCCGACGGGCGAGGGCCTGCAGCAGGTGTGCGGCGACGTGGGGGCGGTCGGCCATCCACAGGCGCAGGTCGTCGTGGTCGAGCATCGCCAGGGTGGTGGGCGAGACGGCCGTCGCCGAGGAGGTGCGCGGGCCCGGGTCGAACCAGGACAGCTCACCGAACATCTCCCCCGGGCCCAGGACGGCGAGGAGGTTCTCGCGCCCGTCGCTGGCCCCGCGCCCGAGCTTGACCTTGCCCGTGTCGATGACGAAGAGCCGGTGGTCGAGATCTCCTTCGCGGAAGAGCAGCTCACCCCGCGCCAGGGACAGCTCGGTGATCATCCCCAGCAGCGCAGACGCGGCGTCCTCGTCCAGACCGACGAACAGCGGCGCCTGCCGCACGATGCGCTCATCCACGGGGGTGATCCTCGCCCACACGGACAGCAGGGGACGACCAGAACCACCCGCACGGGCCGACCGGTCAGCGCACCGCCACGACGAGGTCGATCTCCACCGGGGAGCCCAGCGGCAGGGCAGCGACCCCGACGGCGCTGCGGGCGTGGCGACCGGCGTCCCCGAGCACGTCGACCAGCAGCGCGCTCGCCCCGTCGACGACCGCGGGCTGACCGGTGAACCCGGGGGCGCTGGCGACGTAGCCGACGAGCTTGACCACCCGGGCGACCCGCTCGAGGGCCTCCGCGCCCCCGCCCAGCTCAGCGGCCAGCACCGCGAGGGCGTTGAGCGCCGCAGCGCGTGCGAGGTCGCGAGCGAGCTCGGGGGGCACCTGCCCGGCGCCGCCGGCGCCGCCGACCACCCCCGTGACCGCCAGCGCGCCCCCGACGAGGGGCAGCTGCCCGGAGGTGAAGACGAGCGACCCCGCCGTGACGGCGGGCACGTAAGCGGCCACCGGCGCCGGAGCGGGCGGGAGCTCGAGGCCCAGCTCGGCCAGGCGCCGGGCGGGTGCGCCCGGCGACCCGCTCACGCCCGGGGGCGCTTGAGGTAGGCGACCAGTCCGTTGCCCCCGGGACCGGGGACGACCTGGACCAGCTCCCAGCCCTCCTCGCCGAAGTTGTCGAGGATCGCCTTGGTGCTGTGGACGATCAGGGGCGCCGTCAGGTACTCCCACTGGGTCATCGCCCGACCCTAGCGGCGGCGGTGGGGGCGCCCCGGCTCCGGCAGCGGCGGGGGTGCTGGCGCGCGCATAGGGTCGGGCCGTGCCCGAGGAGCCCACCCGCCGCGCACCGCATCAGCGCCGGTCCACCACGGGCACCGGCGGCGGGGACGGTGCAGCAGCGGGGACGACGGGCGCGCTCGCCGGGGTGCGGCTGCACGTGGTGACCGGCAAGGGCGGCACGGGCAAGACCACCGTCGCCACCGCCCTGGCGCTGGGCCTGGCCGAGCAGGGCGCCCGGGTGCTGCTGTGCGAGGTCGAGGGCCGGCAGGGCGTGGCGCGACTCCTCGAGGTCGAGGAGCTGCCGCCCCGCGAGACCGAGGTCGCGGAGGGGGTCGGCGGGGGCTCGGTGGTGGCGCTGGCGGTCGAACCCCGCAGCGCCCTGCTGCTGTACCTGGAGACCTTCTACAAGCTCGGTCGGGCCGGGACGGCGCTGGAGAAGGTGGGGGCGGTGGACTTCATCACCGCCGTCGCCCCGGGCCTGCGCGACATCCTGCTCGTCGGGATGGTCTACGAGGCGGCCCGCCGCCGCACCGGAGACGACCGCGACGAGCAGGGCTGGGCCTACGACGCGGTGGTGCTCGACGCCCCACCCACCGGGCGGATCGGCAAGTTCCTCGGCATCGGCGACGAGCTGGCCGTCCTCGCCGGGGGCGGGCCCATCGCCGACCAGGCCGCGTCGGTGGCGGCGCTGCTGCGCTCCCCGGCGACGGCGGTGCACCTGGTGACCCTGCTCGAGGACCTCCCGGTGCGCGAGAGCGCCGAGGCGGTCGCGGAGCTGCGAGGCGCCGGACTGCCGCTGGGGGTGGTGGTGGCCAACCGGGTGCTGCCCGCACCGGGTGGACCGCCGCCCGACCCGGCCCGGGTCGCCGCGGTCCTGGCGGCGGTGGGGGTCGACGGCGCTCTCGCAGGGGCCCTGCTCGAGCAGGGCGCGGCAAGGGCGCAGACCGCGGGCGAGCAGGCGGCGCGCCGCGCGGTGGTGGGGCGGCTGGGCCTGCCGGTGCTCGAACTGCCCCAGGTGCACGGCGGGGTCGACCTGGGGCGGCTGTACGCCCTCGCGGACCAGCTCGTCGCCGGTCTCGTCCGCGCGCGCGAGCCGGCATGAGCCCCGTGCCGGGCTGGGACCTCGACGCCCTGCTGGACGACGCCGCGACGCGCACGCTGCTGTGCTGCGGCTCCGGCGGGGTCGGCAAGACCACCACCGCCGCCGCGCTGGCGGTGCGCGCGGCCGAGCGGGGCCGGCACGTGGTGGTGCTGACCGTCGACCCCTCCCGGCGCCTCGCGCAGGCCCTCGGCCTGGACGCCGACGACGCCACCGAGCCGCGTGAGGTGCCCGGGGTCGACACCACCGCCGGGGGCTCCCTGCGCGCTGCGGTGCTCGACGCGCGCGCCACCCTCGACGCCATGGTCGATGCCGCACTGCCCCCGCGGCAGGCCGCTGAGCTGCGCGCCAACCCCGTCTACACCTCGGTGGCGGGCTCCTTCTCGGGCACGCAGGAGTACATGGCCATGGAGCGCCTCGGCCAGCTGCACCGGGCGGGCGAGGCCGCGGGGGGCGCGGCGGGTGGGTGGGACCTCGTCGTCGTCGACACCCCGCCGAGCCGCTCGGCGCTGGACTTCATCGACGCCCCGGCCCGGCTCGGCCGCTTCCTCGACGGGCGCCTGGTCACCTTCCTGCGGCGCCCGGCGTCCCCCCGGCAGGGGCTCGGCGGGCTGCCCGGCGCGGTGGCCGGTCGCCTGACCGGTGGTCTCGCGGCGGTGATGGACCGGGTGCTCGGCGCCCGGCTGCTGCGCGACGTCCAGGCCCTCGTGCAGGGCCTCGACGTGGTCTTCGGGGGGTTCCAGGAGCGGGCCAGGGTCACCAGCGCGGCCCTGGCGGCGCCCGGCAGCGCCTTCGTGCTGGTCACCGCCGCCGAGCCCGACGCCCTGGCCGAGTCCCGCTTCCTGCTCGACCGGCTGGCCCGGGACTCCCTGCCCACCGCCGCCCTGGTCGTCGGGCGCGCCACGGTGGTGCCGCCGGCGCTGGCCGGGCTGGACGCCGCCGACGCCGACCGGGCCGCCGACGCGGCGGACGCGGCGGGCGAGGGCGAGGTGGCCGCACTCCTGCGCCTGCACGCCCAGGTGGCGCGCACCTCGGCGAGCGAGCGGGCACGGGTGGCGGCGCTGCTCGAGCAGCGGCCCGCCGTGGCGGTGGCGCTCGCGCCGGCGCGGCCCGGCGACGTCCACGACGTCGCGACGCTCCGAGCGGTGGGGGCGGACCTGGCCCGGCGCTGAGGTGGGCACGCCGGTCCAGGGGCCCACCGCCTCAGGCGCTCGCGGCCTCGTCCTCCTGAGCCCCCAGGGACCGCTCGTGCTCGTCGCGGGCGGTCTCGAGCAGGCGGCGCCACGAGCGCACGGACGGGCGGCGCTTGAGGATCGCGCGCCTCTCCCGCTCGGTCATCCCGCCCCAGACACCGAACTCCACCTGGTTGTCCAGCGCGTCGGCGAGGCACTCGGTGCGCACCGGGCACGCCGTGCAGATCACCTTGGCGCGGTTCTGCTCGGCGCCCTGCACGAAGAGCTCGTCGGGGTCCACCTCCTGGCACTTCGCGTGGGCGGACCAGGTGGTCGTCTCGAGCTTGAGCATCCGGGGGCCTTTCGAGAGGGGGCAGCGGAGGGGGAGCGCTGTCGTCGCGCCGCAGGACGGCGCCGAGTGCGGTCGGTCGGGTGCGGTCGTGCCGCGTGCGGTCGTGAGGCAGCAGTCAGCAGTTCGCGAGGTGAGTGCGACAGCACGAGGATCACGGCGGGGTCGTCCGCAGGCCCATGGCTCGGACGGGTCATCTTCGGAGAGTCAGTGACTAGTTACTCAGGGTCAGCATGGCACTACGTGGAGTGTTTCGCGCGCCACGTACGATCGGCCCATGTCCTCCAGGACCCCCCAGCGCAGGCGCGGCTCGAGCACCGGTCGGGCGTCGTCGCTGCTCGCCGGCCTGCTCGCCACGGGCGTCGGCGTCGGCGCCCTGGCCGCGGGGGTGCTGGTGCCCGGCGTCGCCGCCGCCGGCACCGCCACGCAGGGCACGGTGGAGCTGTTCAACGAGGTGCCCGCCGACCTCACCGACCAGCCGGTGAGCCAGCAGTCGCGCATGCTCTACGCCGACGGCTCCGTGATGGCAGCGTTCTACTACCAGAACCGCGTGGTGGTGGGGCTGGACGCGATGGCCCAGCCGGTCAAGGACGCCATCGTCGCCATCGAGGACGCCCGCTTCTACGACCACGGGGGGGTCGACCCGCAAGGCATGAGCCGCGCCCTGGTGGTCAACGCCGTCCGCGGCGGCAGCACCCAGGGCGCCTCCACCCTGACCCAGCAGTGGGTGAAGAACGTGCTCATCGAGAGCGCCGTCTCGCAGCTGCCCGTTTCCGCCACCGTGGCCGAGCGCCAGAACGCGGCGCTGAGCGCCACGGAGAGCCAGGGCACCGCGGGCTACGCCCGGAAGCTGCGCGAGGTGAAGCTGGCCATCGCCGCCGAGAAGCAGCTCACCAAGGACCAGATCCTCGAGCGGTACCTCAACATCGCCGACTTCGGCGACGGGCAGTACGGCGTGGAGACCGCGAGCCGGCACTACTTCAACAGGAGCGCCGCTGACCTGACCGTCGCCGACGCCGCCCTCCTCGCCGGGATCGTCCAGAAGCCCTACGCGCACAACCCGGTGGTCAACCCCGAGGACTCCACCGCGCGGCGCGACGTGGTGCTGGGCCGCATGCTCGCCCAGGGCAAGATCGACCAGGCCGACCACGACGCCGCCGTGGCCACGCCCCTGGACGCGCAGCTCGACGTCCAGCCCACGCCCAACGGCTGCGCCATGGCGGGCGACTCGGGCTTCTTCTGCGAGTACGCCGTCAAGCAGCTGCTGCGCGATCCCTCCTTCGGGGCCGACCTCGAGGAGCGCAGGGCCCGGCTGTACCGGGGTGGGCTGACCATCACCACCACGCTGGACCCCGCGAAGCAGCAGGCCGCGGTGGAGGTCGTCAACGCCCGCGTGCCCAACGACGGCAGCGGCGTCGCGGCGTCCATGGTCTCGGTCGAGCCGGGCAGCGGGAAGATCCTGGCGATGGCGCAGGACCGGGTGTACTCCACCAGCCCCGACGCACCCGACACCGCGACGGCGATCAACTACAACGTCGACCGCGCCGACGGCGGCGGTGACGGCTGGCAGCCCGGCTCCAACGCCAAGCCGCTGGTCCTCGCGACGTGGCTGGCGAAGGGCGGCACGCTGAACCAGACCGTCGACGCCAACCAGAAGACCTTCGCCAACGCCAGCTGGCAGTACGGCGGCTGCCTGCCGCCCGGCGCCCCCGGGTACGTCAGCAAGCCCTACAGCCCCGTCAACGCCGGCGACGGCCTCGGCAGCTCGGCGATGTCGGTGCTCGACGCGAGCTACAACTCCGTCAACACCGCCTACGTGCAGATGACCAACCAGCTCCAGCTGTGCGACATCCGCGACACCGCCACCGCCCTGGGCTTCCACCTCGCCTCGACCGGCGAGCCGATCACCGCCGAGCCGTCCATGGGGCTCGGGGCCCGGGAGGTCGCCCCGCTGACCGTGGCGAGCGCCTACGCGGCCTTCGCCGCCCAGGGCACCCACTGCACGCCCGTGTCGCTGGTCTCCGTCGCCGACGCGGCGGGGGCGCCGCTGGCGACGACGCCCGGCACGTGCACGCAGGCGATCAGCCCCGACGTCGCCAACGGGATCACCTACGCCCTGAAGGAGACCCTGGTGCGGGGCACCGCGCGGGGCAAGGGGCTGCGCGACCGGGTCGCGGCGGGCAAGACCGGGACGACGAACAGCAGCTACGCCACCTGGTTCACCGGGTACACCCCCGAGCTGGCGACGTCGGTGTGGATCGGGTACCCCACCGGCAGCAGGAGCCTGGACGGGGTGACCATCGCCGGGCAGCGCTACCCGAGGCTGTACGGCTCCAGCGTCGCCGCGCCCGCGTGGCAGGAGTACATGGACCGGGCGCTGGCCGGCACCCCCGCCACGGGGTTCACGGACCCCCCCGCTTCGGTCATCGGGGGGCCCCCGCCGTCACCGGACGGGCAGTCGTCGCGCTCGGCCGCCGGGCGCGTGCCCGACACGGCGCCGGTGCCCGGGGCCGTGCCCCCGGGACCGCCCGCGGCACCGGTGCCCGCGCCCAGCGGTTGAGGCTCGCGCGAGGTCGCGGCTGGGGTCATCGCCCGAGCTGCCGCCTCACCTCGGCGGCGACCCGACCACCGTCCGCGAGCTGGCCCACCTCCGGTCGCAGCGCCCCCATGACCGCACCCATCGCCGCCGCCCCGGTCCTGCCCGCCGCGGCGGCCGCGGCCACCTCCCGCGCCACGAGCACAGCCAGGGCCGCGTCGTCGAGCTGTGCGGGCAGGTAGCCGACCAGCACGGCCTCCTCCGCGCGCTCCCGCTCGGCGCGGGAGGGGCTGTCGGGCCGGTCTGCGGCCGCGAAGGCCTCCGCGGCCTCGCGCCGCTTCTTGGCCTCGGAGCGCAGCACGGCCACGACCTCCTCGTCGCTCAGCTCGCGGGCGACCTTCCCGGCGACCTCAGCGGTGGTCACCGCGGTCAGCGCCATGCGCAGGGTGGAGCGGCGCAGCTCGTCCTGCGCCCGCATCGCTGTTCCGAGGTCGTCGCGCAGGCGCTGCTTCAACGTGGTGGGCACCTGCGCATCATCGCGCGTCGCCGGCGGCACGATGGCTCCGTGACGCCCCACCGCACCCGCCCAGCCGTCGTCCCCGTGCTCTCCCGCGCGGTGGGCGGTGCGCTGGCGCTCGGTGCCGCCGTCACCGGCTACGCCGCGCTCGAGGCGCGCTCGTACCGGCTGCGGGAGGTCACCGCTCCGGTGCTGGCCCCCGGCGCCCGGCCGCTGCGCCTGCTGCACCTGTCCGACCTGCACATGACGCCCGGCGACTCGCGCCTCCAGGCGTGGGTGCGCTCCCTCGACGAGACCGACCCCCACCTGGTCGTCGACACCGGCGACAACCTCGCGCACGCCGCCGCGGTGCCCGCGGTGCTCGCCGCGCTGGCGCCGCTGCTGGCCCGCCCCGGGGCCTTCGTGCTCGGCTCGAACGACTACCACGGGCCGCGGGCGGTCAACCCCGCGCGGTACCTGCTCGGGCCGTCGCGGGCTGACACCCGCCGCTCCCCCAGGGCTGGCGCCCGCAGGTCCCGTCGGGCTGACGCCCAGCGCGGGGACCTGCCGTGGCCGGACCTCGTCGCCGCCCTGACCGCTGCCGGGTGGGCCGACCTGACCAACGCCCGGGCGCGCCTGCGCGTGGACGGGCGCGACGTCGAGCTCGTCGGGGTCGACGACCCGCACCTGCGGCGGGACCGCTACCACCGGCTGTCGCGCCCGCGCAGCCCTGACGCCGACCTCTCCCTGGGGGTCACCCACGCGCCGTACCGGCGGGTGCTGGACGCCATGGCGGGCGACGGGCTCGACCTGCTGCTCGCCGGGCACACCCACGGGGGTCAGCTCCGCGCGCCGCGCGCCGGCGCGCTGGTGACGAACTGCGACCTGCCGCGCGCCCTGGCCAGGGGCCTGCACCCGTGGCGGGCTCGGGGCGGGGTGAGCGCGCTGCACGTCTCCGCCGGGCTCGGCACCGCACCCTCGGTGCGCCTGCGCTTCGCCTGCCCGCCGGAGGCCACGCTGCTCACCCTGGTCGCGCGGCCCTGAGCGCGCGCGGCGCGGAGGCGCGGCGCTGCTAGGGTTGCCCGGCAGGCAGCACCGGGGTGTGGCGCAGCTTGGTAGCGCGCTTCGTTCGGGACGAAGAGGCCGCAGGTTCAAATCCTGTCACCCCGACCGTTGGGACCGCAGGAGCCAGCCCTGTGAGGACCCGGCTCCAGATCCGACCCGTGGGCCGGCTGATCAGCCCGTCGACCGCCGCACCCGCTGGGACAACCTCGGCGCGGTCCTGGTCCGTCAGCGGTGGCTGTTCGGCCTCCTCATCGCAGCACGGCGGCTCGGTGCGGCGTGCCGGGCCCCGCCTCGTGGCCTACCAGCTGGTGGAGCGGGTCGTCGACGCTCTCGGGCGAGCGGGCGTCGTGCTGGCCCACCAGGACGATCACCGCGAGGTCGGCGCCCGGGTCGAAGATGGTCACCAGGACGTGCCTGGAGCCGTGGACGCGCGAGGCCCGCAGCGTCTCGTGCTCGCGGCCGAGCGGTGGCGCGTCGCCGCGCTGCCTCTGCGCTCCAGGTCGCGGTCGGAGGTCGCGGAGTGCCGACCCACGGCTGAGGCCGCGTCCTCGGCGCCGAGTGCCGCAGCGCCAGGCACCACCGACAGCGCGGGCCGGCGGCACGGAGGGGTCGCTCAGAGGTCGGCGAGCAGCGAGGCCAGGTCGACCGGCACGCCCAGCACCGACAGCTCCGTCGTCCACGGCAGCCGCTGCACGTCGGCGTAGCCGTCGCGCGAGGGGCCGGTGTGCACCACCACCTCCCGGGTGAGCAGGTCCACGACCCAGTACTGCTCGACATCAGCCGCCGCGTAGACCCGCGGCTTGTGCACGAGGTCCACGCGGTGGCTGCTGCGGGCCACCTCGACCACGAGCGCGGCGGTCCGCGGGTGCCCCGAAGCCGGCTCTTGGACGATCGACACGTCGGGCTCGGGCTCGGAGTCGTCGGTGGCCGCCAGCGGCATCTGCACCGACACCCACCACGGCTGCTCCACCCGCGGGACCAACCAGCGGTAGAGCCGGCGGACGGTGCGGACCTGGGGCTCGCCCTGGGGCACCACGTCGACCAGCACCCCCTCGAGCAGCTCCACCGGCACGTCATCCATGACGCCGGAGCCCACGAGGACCTCGTACTGCTCCCGGGTCAACCCGCGCCGGCGCACCGCGGTGTCTGCGACGACGGCCTCGGGGGACACCGCACCAGAGTACGACCCGCAGCTCCCCGACGAGCAGCTCGACGACCTCGACCGCGGTGGGCGCCGTGAGGCGACCGGGTGCCCTTCCCTCCACACCCTGGCGAGCGTGGTGACCACGAGGAGCGGCGCGGTGCCCACCTCGCGGGTGGCGCCGACGACGGCGAGCACGGGGAGGTCGGTACGGGGTTCGCCGAGGTCACCTGCCCGTCCCGCCGTGGACGACCGCCACCTCCTCCGGGGGCGCGTCGAGCCCGAAGGCGGTGTGGACGGCGCGCACCGCGGTGTCGAGGTCGCCCGCCGCGGTGACCACCGAGATCCGGATCTCCGACGTGGAGATCATCTCGATGTTCACCCCGGCCCGGGACAGGGCCTTGAAGAAGGTGGCCGACACCCCGGGGTGGCTGCGCATGCCCGCGCCGACGAGGCTGGCCTTGCCGATCTGGTCGTCGTAGACGATCGAGGTGAAGCCGACGTCACCCTGCACACCGGTGATCGCCGTGACGGCCGTCTGCCCGTCGGTCTTGGGCAGGGTGAACGAGACGTCGGTGCGCCCGGTCGATGCGGCGGAGACGTTCTGCACGATCATGTCGACGTTCACGCCCGCGGCCGCCACCGCCTCGAAGATCGCCGCCGCCGTGCCGGGGCGGTCGGGCACGCCGACCACGGTCAGCTTGGCCTCGCTGCGGTCGTGCGCGACGCCGGTGATGATCGCCTGCTCCACGTCGTCCCTCCTGTCGTCGATGGACCCGGTCACGAGCGTCCCGGGCAGGGAGGTGAAGGACGAGCGCACCCGGATGGGCACGCCGGAGCGGCGCCCGTACTCCACGCACCGCAGCACGAGCACCTTCGCCCCGCAGGCGGCGAGCTCCATCATCTCCTCGTAGGTGACAGTCTCCAGGAGGCGGGCGGTGGGCACGATGCGGGGGTCGGCGGTGTAGACCCCGTCGACGTCGGTGTAGATCTCGCACACGTCGGCGCCCAGCGCAGCCGCGAGGGCCACCGCCGTGGTGTCGGAGCCGCCGCGGCCGAGGGTGGTGATGTCCTTGGTGTCCACCGACACACCCTGGAAGCCGGCGACGATGGCGATCTGGCCCGATGCCACGGCGTCGGAGATGCGACCGGGGGTGACGTCGATGATGCGCGCGCGCCCGTGGGCGGAGTCGGTGATCACCCCCGCCTGGCTGCCGGTGAAGGAGCGCGCCTCGTGGCCGAGGCTGGCGATGGCCATGGCCAGCAGGGCCATGGAGATGCGCTCCCCGGAGGTGAGGAGCATGTCGAGCTCGCGGGCGGGGGGCCGGGGGCTGACCTGCTGGGCGAGGGCGAGCAGGTCGTCGGTGGTGTCGCCCATCGCCGAGACGACGACCACGACGTCGTCGCCGCGGCGCTTGGTCTCGATGATGCGGCGGGCGACCCGCTTGACGCCGTCGGCGTCGGCCACCGAGGAGCCGCCGTACTTCTGCACGACGAGGCCCACGGCGGGGAGCGTAACGGGATCGACGGCGGGGTCCGCCGCGCGCCGCAGCAGGCACGGCGGGGCGGGGGTCGGGGCGGGGGTCGGGGCGGCGCATCGCGGGGCGGGGGTCGGGGCGGCGCGTCGCGAGGGGCGTCGGCGCGGGCCGGAGCGGCACCGCACGCGGCGTCCCCGTGCCAACCAGCTCACCACGCGGCGCCGCCGTGCCAACCACACCAGGCCCGCACCGCACG
>CAXTAK010000003.1:48126-72776 GCA_964242735.1 uncultured Quadrisphaera sp.
AACCAGCTCACCACGCGGCGCCGCCGTGCCAACCACACCAGGCCCGCACCGCACGCGGCGTCCCCGTGCCAACCGGGCGGGCACAGGGACGCCGCGTGCGGGTCAGAGGTGGAACGACGCAGTGGTCCGCGTGGAACCGCACCGCACGGTCCCGACCCGACGTGCGGCCACGGCACGCCACCGCACGACGGGGGACCCGTCGACCTGTGGACGGCCTCCTCGTCCACAGGTGGGGGCTCTGCGGGTCGGCCGGGCCGGCTCCACCCACCACGGTCGGTGTGTGGATCGAACCCCGCACGCAGACCCGGCCGCCGTCGCCCTGCTGCTCCGCCCCGGCGCCTCGGTGGCCACCCACGCCGAGCTGCGAGCCCTCGGCGTGCCGACGTCGACCACCACCCACCGGTGCAGACCCGACGGACC
Source organism: uncultured Quadrisphaera sp. (assembly GCA_964242735.1). GTDB lineage: Bacteria > Actinomycetota > Actinomycetes > Actinomycetales > Quadrisphaeraceae > CADCUY01. The sequence goes on from CAXTAK010000003.1 coordinate 48,547, forward strand.
GTGGCAGCGGCTGCTCCCCGGCGTGGTCGCCGGCCACTGGGGCACCCCCACCACCCACGAGCGGCGCCTCGCCGCCGTGAAGTACGCCGGCACCGGAGCAGCCCTGACCGGTCTCGACGCCCTCGACGAGCTGGGGTTGCCCCTGCACGGCGTGCCCGTCGACCAGCGTGTCCACGTGGTGGTGCCGCACCGGTGCCACCGCCAGTCGCACGGCTTCGCCCTGGTCGTCCGCGCCGAGCACCTCGGGCGGGTGAGTGAGCGGCGCGGCTTGCCGCGGGTCGCTGCCGCGCGCGCCGTCGTCGATGCGTCGCGGCGCCTCGACGCCCTCGACCACGTGAGGAGCCTCGTCGCCCGTGCCGTGCAGCGGCGGCTCTGCACGACCGCGGAGCTGGCGGCCGAGGTGAGGATCGCGGCGAGACAGCGGACCGCCTTCCTGCGGATGGCGCTGCGAGAGGTGCAGGCGGGCGTCCGCTCGGGGTCCGAGGCGAAGGTCAGGGCCGTCTTCGCCCGCCACGGCGTGCCGATGCCCCGGTGGAACGCCGAGGTGCGCGACGGCGACGGCGATCTGGTCGGCGTCGTGGACGGCCTGTGGGACGAGGAGGAGGTGGTGCTCGAGATCGACTCGATGGAGTGGCACCTCGACCCAGCCTCGTACGAGCGGACCCAGGCCCGTCACTGCCGGCTGGTCGTCGCCGGCATGACGGTGCTCGCGGTGGCGCCGGGCGACGTGCAGCGCGACCCGGAGCAGTTCTGCCCCCAGGTGACGGCGGTCCTGGCCGCGGCCAGACGCTGAGCCCCGGTGCAGCGCACCAGGTGCAGCCGGTCGGGCTCGGCAGCCGTGCCAGACGGAAGCATCGGGTCAGGTGCCTGGCACGGCACTCCCACCCGGCGGCTGAGGCGGGGCAGCCACCACCGGAGCGGGGCGAGCTCCTCCCCCGCCCGGAGCGGCACCGTGCGACGGGGGTGCGGCGACGTCGGCCAGGACGACCCAGCTGCGTCCGGGTGGCGAGCACCTGCGAGACGGCGGGCATCCGCGGCGCATCCGGTGGTCATCGCACGCGGCGGCCCCACGGCGCCGAGGGCGTCAGACGTCCAGCAACCGCCGCCCCTCGAAGGCACGGCCCAGCGTCACCTCGTCGGCGTACTCCAGGTCTCCGCCGACCGGCAGGCCGGACGCCAGGCGCGTGACCCGCAGACCGAGCGGGCGCAGCAGCCTGGCCAGGTAGGTGGCGGTGGCCTCGCCCTCGAGGTTGGGGTCCGTCGCCAGGATCACCTCGGTCACCTCCGCGGACGCGAGGCGCGTCATCAGCTCCCGGACCCGCAGGTCGTCGGGTCCCACGCCCTCGATGGGGCTGATCGCGCCACCGAGCACGTGGTAGCGCCCCCGGAACTCCCGGGTGCGCTCGATGGCGACGACGTCCTTGGGCTCCTCCACCACGCAGATCACCGTGGTGTCGCGGCGCGGGTCGCGGCAGATCCGGCACTGCGGCTCCTGCGCGACGTTGCCGCAGACCTCGCAGAAGCGCACGCGGCGCTTGACCTCGGTCAGGGCCGAGACCAGGCGCGCCACGTCGTCGGCGTCGGCGGCGAGCAGGTGGAACGCCAGGCGCTGGGCGCTCTTCGGGCCGACACCCGGGAGTCTGCCCAGCTCGTCGATCAGGTCCTGGACCGCTCCCTCGTACACCGGGGCGAGCCTACGGTGGGCAGCGCTGTCGCACGCCCACCGAAGGGCCCGCGCCCGCCGACGAGCCGGAGCCCGCCGACGAGCCGGAGCGGGACGGGCAGCGCCGGAGGCACCACCGCGGCAGGCGCCGTCAGCCCTCAGCCACGCCCGTCGTCGCTGATCAGCCGCCCCCCCAGCACCTGCTCGACCAGCGCGGCACCGACGAGGGCGGAGTCCTCGACGTCGTCGTCGTCGCGCCGCGGCTCGTCGTCGGCCACGGCAGCGGCGGCGCTGCCCGACCGGGACGCCGTCCCTCCCAGCTGCGCGGCGGCGAGCATGTCGTCGTGACGGGAGCGCCGCCGCTCCTCCTCCGGGGGCGGCTCGTCCTCGGGCGGGGCGTCGTCGTCGCTCGGCGGGGGACCCTCCCAGCCGGGCGTCGGTGAGATCGGCGGGCGTAGCTCCGTGCCTGCCGGACGACGAGCGGCGGCGCCCGGTGCGGGGCGCGCGACCGTCGGCCCCTCGGCGCTGCCGGGAGCGCCCGCACCGCCCTCCCCGCGCGCTGCGGACCGACTGGCGCCCGGGTCGCGCGAGGGGGTGACCGGATCCCGCTCGGGGCCCGGCGTGCCCACGGTGCCCACCGGGGGCTGCGGGGCGCCCGCGGCCACGGCCACCACCTCCCGGTCGAGCCCGAGGACGGCGACCAGCGACTCGCGCACGAAGTCGGCGTGCTGGCCCTGCGTGAAGGCGGCCATGGGGCCCGGCTTGTGGAACTGCAGCACCAGGCGGCGGCCGTCGACCTGGAGGACCTGCGCGTCGTGGCTGACCCGCGTCCACGTGCGGCGCCGCACGCCGGCGAGGTGGTCCAGCACGTCGGGCCACATGCGCCGCACTGCCTCGGTGCTCTCAGCGGTGTCGCCGCTGTCGGGCGTGCCCGGCTCGATCCGCGAGCCGGTGCTGAGCGGTGCACCGGCGTGCGGCGGACCGTCCTGTGCGGCCTGCGCGGTCGGGGGATGGGCCGTGCGCTCGGGTGCGGGCAGCACCGGCGCCTCCGCGACCGGCGCGGGCACGACCGGCACCTCCACGACCGTCGCGAGCACCTCGCGCACCGGCGCAGCCTCCGTGGGCACCTCGGGGGCGAGCACCACCGGCACCGCCGGAGACACCCCCACCACGGGCGCAGGCACCGCGGGCGCGGGCGGCGCGACCGGCCCCGGCCGCGCGTGCGGCTCGGCCGGCGTCACCCCCGCCGGCACCGCGAGCCGGCGCTCGAGCCGGTCCAGGCGCGCCCCGAGGCCGCGCTCGGCGTCGTCCGCCGCCGGCAGCAGCATCCGCGCGCCCAGCAGCTCCAGGTGCAGGCGCGGTGAGGTGGCCCCGGTCATCTCCGCGGACGCCGCGTTCGCCAGGTCCGCCGCGCGCGACAGGGGCGCCGACCCGTACGCGGCGGCCTGCTGCTCCATCCGGTCGAGCTGGTCGGCCGGGGTGTCGGGGAAGACCTCGTGCGCCCGCTCCCCCAGCGCGTCGACGATGATCAGGTCGCGCAGGCGCTGCAGCAGGTCGTCGACGAAGCGCCGCGGGTCCTGCCCCGACTGCACCACCCGGTCCACGACACGGAAGACCGTGGCCCCGTCACCGACCGCCAGCGCGGCGATCACGTCGTCGAGCAGGGTGGCGGGGGTGTACCCCAGCAGGGCGATGGCCCGGGTGTGGTCGATGCCCGCGTCGTCACTGCCCGCCGCGAGCTGGTCGAGCACCGACAGCGAGTCGCGCACCGAGCCCGCGCCGGCGCGCACCACCAGCGGCAGGACGCCGGGACCGACGTCCACGCCCTCGGTCGCGCACAGCTCGGCCAGGTACGACTGCAGGCGCGCGGGGGCCACGAGGTGGAAGGGGTAGTGGTGCGTGCGCGAGCGGATGGTGCCCAGCACCTTGTCGGGCTCGGTGGTGGCGAAGACGAACTTCACGTGCGGCGGCGGCTCCTCCACGATCTTCAGCAGGGCGTTGAAGCCCTGCGGGGAGACCATGTGCGCCTCGTCGATGATGAAGACCTTGTAGCGGTCGCGAGCGGTGGCGAAGGTGGCGCGGTCGCGCAGCTCGCGGGCGTCGTCCACCCCGCCGTGGCTCGCGGCGTCGATCTCGACGACGTCGAGGCTGCCCGAGCCGCCGCGGGCGAGCTCGGTGCAGCTGTCGCACACACCGCACGGGGTGTCGGTGGGACCCTGCGCGCAGTTCAGGCACCGGGCGAGGATGCGCGCGGACGTGGTCTTGCCGCACCCGCGCGGACCCGAGAACAGGTACGCGTGGCCCACCCGACCGGCGCGCAGCGCGACGCGCAGCGGGTCGGTGACGTGCTCCTGCCCGATGACCTCGGCGAAGGTCTCCGGCCGGTAGCGGCGGTACAGGGCGGTGGCCACGACCGGCAGCGTAGACGCGGGCCCCGACGGCGGACGGCTGCGCGCGGGGGACGTGGACGACGCGGAGGACCCTTCCGCAGAGGACCCGCGGCCGCCTGCCCGAACAGGGGAGGACCCCTCGCACACCCGCCAGAGCCCACCTGCCCTTGCTGCCTTCCGGCCCTGGGGGAGTCCAGCAGGATGACGCCGCACGAGGGGTCAGCGGCAACTGTAGCCGCTGCCCCCCAGGGCTCGGCTAGCATCACCGGCGGAGGATTCGCCTAGTGGCCTATGGCGCTCGCCTGGAACGCGGGTTGGGTTAACGCCCTCGCGGGTTCAAATCCCGCATCCTCCGCAGGGTGCACGCCCCGACGTGGTCCCCGCCCGCAGGTCGCGGTCGGGGGCCGCGCCTAGGATCGTCGGGTGATCTTCGCCCGGGTCGGTGACGGGCGTCCCTACCCCGACCACGGGCTCACCACACCGCGCCAGTGGGCGCAGGTGCCGCCGCGCCAGGTGCGCCTGGAGTCGCTGGTGACCACCAAGCGCACGCTCGACCTGGCCCTGCTCCTCGACGAGGACTCCACCTTCTACGGCGACCTGTTCGCCCACGTCGTGTCGTGGCGCGGTGAGCTGTACCTCGAGGACGGCCTGCACCGGGCGCTGCGTGCGGCGCTGCAGCAGCGCCCGCTGCTGCACGCGCGGGTGCTCGAGCTCGCCGGCTGAGCGGACGACGGGAACTCCCACCCGCGCCGGCGTCATCGGCCTGCACGGCGACCGCGACGGGGCCGGGGAGGATGTCGTGGACGGCGCGCCCGGCGTCTCCGGGCTGGTGGGGCCCGTCGGCGCGGCTGGGGGTCGGCTGCCGCGGTCCCCCGCGGGTACGAGAGGCTGCGCACCACTGCGACGACGAGAGGCTGATCCGCCATGGTGCAGCGCCAGGTCCCCAAGCCCGTCGAGGTCCTCGAGCACCTGCAGCTCAAGAGGCCGGAGCTGGACGGCAAGAAGCGTCGCCTCGCCTCGGCCCTGACCATCGGGGACCTGCGCAGGATCGCCAAGCGGCGGACCCCCAGGGCGGCCTTCGACTACACCGACGGGTCCGCTGAGGCCGAGATCTCCATCACCCGGGCGCGTCAGGCCTTCGAAGACGTCGAGTTCCACCCCGAGGTGCTGCGCGACGTCGCGCACGTCGACACCACCGCCACCGTCTTCGGCGCTCCCTCCTCCCTGCCCTTCGGCATCGCGCCGACCGGCTTCACCCGCCTGATGCAGACGGAGGGTGAGACCGCGGGAGCCGGCGCCGCCGCCGCTGCCGGCATCCCCTTCACCCTCTCCACCCTGGGCACCACCTCCATCGAGGACGTGAAGGCGGCGAACCCCGACGGACGCAACTGGTTCCAGCTGTACGTCATGCGCCAGCGGGAGATCTCCTACGGCCTCGTCGAGCGCGCTGCGCAGGCCGGCTACGAGGCCCTGTTCTTCACCGTCGACACCCCGGTGGCCGGGGCGCGGCTGCGCGACAAGCGGAACGGGTTCTCCATCCCCCCTCAGCTGAAGGTGGGCACGGTGCTCGACGCGGCCTCCCGCCCCTGGTGGTGGTTCGACTTCCTCACCACGCCCAAGCTGGAGTTCGCCTCCCTGTCCGCCACCGGTGGGACCGTCGGTGACCTGCTCGACCTCGCCATGGACCCCACCATCAGCTTCGAGGACCTCGAGGTCGTCCGCGGGATGTGGCCCGGGAAGATCGCCATCAAGGGTGTCCAGAGCCTGTCCGACGCGAAGAAGTTCGCCGACCTCGGCGTGGATGCGATCGTGCTGTCGAACCACGGCGGCCGCCAGCTCGACCGGGCCCCGGTGCCCTTCCACCTGCTGCCGGACGTCGTCCGCGAGGTCGGCGACGACGTCGACGTCATCGTCGACACCGGCATCATGAACGGCGCCGACGTCGTCGCCTGCATCGCGCTCGGCGCGACGTTCACCCTCATCGGCCGCGCCTACCTGTACGGCCTCATGGCGGGCGGGCGCGAGGGCGTCGACCGGACCATCGAGATCCTCTCCGAGCAGGTCGTGCGCACCATGAAGCTGCTGGGCGCCCACTCCCTCGAGGAGCTGACCCCCCGGCACGTCACCCAGCTCGAACGCCTGGTCCCACGGCGCGCCTGAGAGCCACCGCGCCCTCGGCCGCAGGGGCCAGACACGACGCGACCACCGGAGGACGGCGTCGTGGTCGACCCGCCGGCCGCGTTCGCGCGAGCGCACCGCCGGGACCTCCGAGGGGGCAGTCGACCTCCGGCGGTGCGACGTGGACTCGAGGAGTCCGCGTCCGGAGCGGACGGCGCTACCTCGACGGTCGGTCTGGATCCGACGTCAGCTGGGACGCGAGGTCGCGGGTGCGGGTGGCGATGTCGTCGCGGACCAGGCGCATGCGGTCGATCCCGTCGATGCCGCGTTCGGAGGGCTCGTCGGTCTCCCAGACGACGACGCGGGTGCCGGCGACCGGCTCCACCTGCGCTTCGAGGCCGAGCACGACGACGAGGTCTGCTGCCCGCAGGAGCTCGTCGGTGACCGCCCGGGGGTGCTGGTCGGTGATGTCGACGCCCACCTCCTGGAGCACCTCGGCGGACAGGGCGTTGATCGTCGTCCCCGGTGCGGTGCCGGCGGAGACGACGGTGACGGCGCCACCAGCGACCCGGCGCATCAGACCGGCGGCCATCTGGGACTTGCCGCCATTCTTGACGCAGACGAACAGCACGGCGGGCGGCTCGGACCGGACGTCGTGGGTGTGCTGGGTCATCGTGGGCTCCCGGAGGTCGCGGGGTCGCTGGAGGGGGCATCGACGGCGGAGGGCAGGAGGACGTCGTCGGCAGCGGCGTCGGGGTCGTCGGGGTACAGGGCGAGGACGAGGACCACCCCGACGGCGCCGCCCACCACCTGGGCGAGGACGAAGCCGGGCACCGAACCAGGGGAGATGCCGGCGAAGGTGTCGGTGAAGACCCTGCCCAGGGTGACGGCGGGGTTGGCGAAGGAGGTGGAGGAGGTGAACCAGTACGCGGCGCCGATGTAGGCGCCCACCGCGGGTGCAGCGACCGCCCCGCGACCGGTGCGGGCCAGGGCGAGGACCAGGGCGACCAGCCCGGCGGTGGCGACGACCTCGGCGAGCAGCACCCCACCACCACCGCGCCCGGTGGTGGCCAGCGCGGTGGGCACCTCGAACATCAGGTTCGCCAGGACCGCACCGGCGATCGCGCCGAGGCCCTGAGCGGCGCTGTACGCGGCGACGTCACGGCCCGCCAGCCCCGTGCCGGCGCGGCGTCCGACCCACCAGTCCGCGAGTGAGACCACGGGGTTGAAGTGCGCCCCGGACACGGGCCCCAGGGCGAGGATCAGCACGGTCAGCCCGAAGGCGGTGGCGAGGCCGTTCTCCAGCAGCTGCAGCCCGACGTCGCCCGGTGACAGGGTCTGCGCGGCGATCCCCGACCCGACGACCACCGTGACGAGCAGCCCGGTGCCCACCGCCTCGGCCAGCAGCCGGCGGCCCAGCGGCACCGGCGTCACGCCGGTCCCGGCTTGGTGGCTCTGATGATCGCGCCGTGCAGGCTGGGGGCGACCTCGTGGGTGACGTCGACCGTGGCGCCGGTGGACCCGGCGTCAGCCAGGCCGGTGAGGTGCTCGGCGGCGGAGAGGGCGCCGGCGATGCACCCGACGCAGCTGCCCCGCTCCACGCGCTCGTCGGGGGTGAGGTGGTCCTCGGCGACGACGTCGGAGACCCCGACCCGCCCGCCCGAGGTGAGCACCCCGGACATCTCCGCCAGGACCGCCGGCTCGTCGGTGGACAGGCTGACCACGCGGTTGATCACCACATCGACCGCGGCGTCCGGCAGGGGCACGGCCTCGATGCTCCCGTGGAGGAACTCCACGTTGCTCGCCCCGGCCTGGGCGGCGTTGGCGCGGGCGAGTGCCAGCACCTCCACGGTCATGTCCACCCCGTAGGCGGACCCCGTCGGCCCGACCCGTCGGGCGGAGAGCAGGACGTCGATCCCCCCGCCCGAGCCGAGGTCCAGGACCCGCTCGCCGGGGCGCAGGTCGGCGACCGCGGTCGGGTTTCCGCACCTCAGGGAGGCCAGCACCGCCGCTGTCGGCAGCTCGCCCTGGTCGGTGGCGCTGTACAGGGAGGCGCCGAAGACGTCCTGCTCCGCGATGGCTCCCCCGGGCTCGCAGCACCCGCTCCCCGCGGAGGGGGCCGCTGCCGCGTACCTGTCCCTGACCTGCTCGCGCAGCTCCTCGCTCATCGCGGCCCCCCGTGTCGATGCTGATCGGTGTGCGTCGATGGGAGGACGATGACCCAGGGATCGACAGGTGTCAATGTCATGGGGCACACTCCCCGGATGACAGCACCGCCCGCGACGCTGCCCCAGGCTCGGCCCGCGCTGGACGCGCTCGCGTGCTGCAGCCCACTCACCCGGGAGCCGCTGGACGCCGGGCAGGCGGAGGCCGTCGCGCACGTGCTCAAGGCCGTCGCCGAGCCCACCCGGCTGCGGCTGCTCTCCCTGGTGGCCGCCCACGAGGGCGGGGAGGCGTGCGTGTGCGACCTGACCGCCCCCGTCGGGCTGTCCCAACCGACCGTCTCCCACCACCTGAAGGTCCTCGTCGACGCCGGCCTGCTCACCCGCGACAAGCGCGGGGTCTGGGCGTACTACGCCCTCGTGCCCGGCGCCCTCGACGCGGTGGCCACCGTCCTGACCACGGGCACGGCGACCCGGGGGCCGTGAGTCCTCGGGTCGCGGCGCCGGCGCCGCTCCCCTGACCGCCCACCACTGGGCGACCGTCCGTGGCGCGCACGCCACGGGATCGACATCGTCTCGGCGATGGGGCTCAGGTGCGCCGATCCGGACGGGGTCTCCGTCGTCCACAGGTGGTCCGACCACCGGCGCGGATCCGGGCCGCGGTGCCCCGCTGCCCGGCACGACACCGGGCACGGCGTGCGCGCTCCCCCGGGTCCGTCGTGTCCTGCGACCGATCGACCCCTCAGGGGTCTGCGAGGTCGATCACACGGCGCGCTGGTGCGGCGACGCCGGAGGGGGTGTGGCGGTGGCGGTGGGATTTGAACCCACGGAGGAGTCTCCCCCTCACACGCTTTCGAGGCGTGATCCTTAGGCCGCTCGGACACGCCACCGCTGTGGAGCCTATCGCGCCGCGTCCACCGACGCGGCAGCTGGTGACGTCGCGACGACCCCGCGGTGGCGCGCCCGCCACCAGGCGACCAGCGCCTCCGACGTCATAGGACGCGCCAGGTGGTACCCCTGCGCGAAGTGCGCCCCGGCCCGGCGGGCGACGTCGAGGTCCGCCTCGTCCTCGATGCCCTCCACGAGCAGCCTGCGCCCCAGCGCGGTGACGAACGAGCCCACGGCCAACACCAGGTCGAGGGGGTCGAGCATCGCCGGGTGCGGCTGCGCCGGCGCCACCGACGGCAGCAGCGACCGGTCGAGCTTGACGATGTTCGCGGGCCACCGGCGCAGGTACCCCACCGAGGCGTGCCCGGCGCCGAAGTCGTCGAGGGCCACGAACGCCCCGGCTTCACGCAGCGCGAGCAGGTCGGCGACGACCGCGGCGTCGGACTCGAGCTCGTCGTGCTCGGTGATCTCCAGCGCCAGGCGCTCGGGGCCGACCCCCGCTTCCGCGCACGCAGCGAGCACCGAGGCGCACAGCCCGGGCCCGCGCATGCTGTCGCGCCCGAGGTTCACGCCCATCCGGGCCACGTCGACGCCCAGCGCGTCCCACGCGGCGAGCTGGTGCAGGGCCTGGTGCAGCACCACGCGGTCGAGGGCGGCGCCCAGGCCCGCGGCCTCGACGAGCGGCAGGAAGTCCCCCGGGGGCACCAGTCCGCGCTCCGGGTGCTCCCAGCGCACGAGGGCCTCGGCACCGTCGGCGAGCCCCGTGACCAGGTCCACCACCGGCTGGTAGTGGACGACGAGGCGCCCCGCGCCGTCCGCGCTGCCGGCGCGCTCCCCGACGTCGAGCCCCTCAGGGCACAGCCCGGCGCCGTCGGCCCCAGCGCCAGACCCGCCGGTCCCAGCTCCGCCGCCGTCGCCGAGCAGGGTGCGCAGCTCGCGCTGCAGCAGCAGCGGGCCGAGCACCTCCTCGCGCAGCTCCGCGGTGTACCGCAGCCCCGCGCCGCCGCCGCGGGCCTTCGCCGCGCGCATCGCGAGGTCGGCGCAGGCGAGCGCCTCACGGGAGGTGCCGGGGCCGAGCAGGTCGGCGACTCCGACGCTGACCGTGAGGGCCAGCGCGCTCCCGCGCACCACGAGCGGGGTGTCGACGGCGGCGGCGGCCGCGGCGGCCACCGTGTCACCGGTGGTGCCCTGCAGGTCCGGCACGAGCAGCAGCACCTCGTCGCCGCCGAGCCGGGCGACGACCGATCCGCGCGGCATGCGCTGCACGAGGCGGTCGAGCACCGCGCGCAGCAGCGCGTCACCGACGTCCTGCCCGTGGTGGCGGTTGACCTCGGTGAAGTCGTCGATGTCGAGCAGACCCACCCAGGTGGGGCGGCCCTCGGCGTGCAGCGCGTCGAGGCGGCGCAGCCCACCGCGCCGCCCGAGACCCCCGGTGAGCACGTCGGTGTCGGCCCGGCGCTCCGCGTCGGCGACGAGCCCCAGCGCGCGCACGAGGCCCAGCAGCGTCAGCGCCGCACCCGCCCCGATCAGCACGGGCGCGGGCAGCGCGGCGTGGGGCACCGCCAGCCCCACGACCCACGCCAGCACCGGCGCCAGGCTGAGCGGCAGCGCCACGACCAGGCGGACGGCACCGGAGCGCATCACCGGCACCCGCTCCGCGCGACCGACCTCGGTCACCCCCGGGTGCAGGCCCGCTGCCGTGAGCAGGACCCCGCCGAGCACGGCCAGCAGCTGCATCGGATCAGCGGGCGAGCCGAGCTCCACGCCGCGCACCGCGGCTGTGTAGTTCCAGGAGACCAGGAGGGCGCACCCGGCGAGCACGAGCACCGCCGCCGGGCGGGTGCCGCGACGGGTCAGCCAGAGCCAGCCGATGACCCCGAGGGCGACGACGTCCCACGCCGCGGCGGTGGCGGCCGGCGCCCCCGCACCGACCCGGAGGGCGGCGAGCGTGCTCTGCGCGACCGCGACCGCCAGGCCCACCGCGACGGTGGCGACCTCGGCGAGCACCATCGGTCGGGACTCGCGGGGCCCCGAGCGCTGGTGCTGGGCCACCACGGGGGTGATCAGCGCCAGCCCGACCAGCTGGGAGGCGACGATGAAGCCGAGGCTGACCGCGTTGCCCGGGCCCACGGCCACCAGCAGGGTGCTGGAGGTGCCGGCGAGGGCGAGCACGGACACCACCCCCGCGCCGAGCCGGGTGCCCAGCTGCCCGCGGCGAGCGAGCACCACGGCGGCGAGCAGCGCCCCACCGAGCTGGGTCGCCGCCACCACCTCGCCGCCCCACGCGGGCCTGACCACGGCCAGCGCGGTCGCCGCTGCACCCATCACCAGCCACCCGAGCAGCAGGCGCGTGCCGAGCAGCGGGTTCACCGCAGCCCCCCGGCGACCGGCTCGGTCGCCACGGGCGCGGCGGCGCCAGCGTCCTGCAGGTCGGACAGCGCGGGGACGGGCAGCGGGGGTCTCGGCCGCGTGCGCCCGCGCCACCAGGTGGCCAGCTCCGCCGCGGGCAGCGGCCGCGAGTACAGCCACCCCTGCCCGTAGCGCACGCCCACCGCGCGGACCGCCCGCTCGTCGTCCGCGGTCTCGATGCCCTCGGCGACCAGCGCGTGGCCGAGGGCCCCGGCCAGGGCAGCCACGCCGTCGAGGAGCTCGGCGGGGTCGTCGACGGCCTCGAAGGCGCCCTCCTCGATGGCCCGCGGCAGCAGCGAGCGGTCGAGCTTGATGACGTTGACCGGCCACCGCCGCAGGTAGCCGATGGAGGCGTACCCCGCGCCGAAGTCGTCCAGGGCGATGGTCACCCCGGCCTCGCGCAGCCGCAGCAGGCACTCGGCGGCGCTCCGGTCGGCCTGCAGCTCCTCGTGCTCGGTGATCTCCAGCAGCAGCCGGTCGTGGGTCACCCCGGCAGCGCGCAGGGCCGCTTCGACGTCCGGCCCCAGGGAGGGCGATCGCACGCTGGAGACGCCGAGGTTGACGGCCACGCGCGCCAGCCCCACCAGCCCCTCCCGGTCCCAGCTCACGAGCTGGTGCAGGGCCTGGTGGAGCACCCAGCGGTCGAGGACGTCGCCCAGCCCGGCCGCCTCGGCCAGCGGCAGGAAGGTGTCGGGGGGCACCAGGCCGCGCCGCGGGTGCTGCCAGCGCACGAGCGCCTCGACGCCGATCGGCTCACCGGTGACCAGGTCGAGCACGGGCTGGTAGTGGAGCACGAGCGACCCGACGTCCGCGGGGCCACCACCGACGCCGGGCCGACCGAGCACCCCGGACCCACGGGCGCCGGGCACACCGGGCCCACCGGGCACCCCGCCTCCGACGTTCAGCAGCTGGCGCAGCTCGCGCTGCACCTGCCCGACGCCGAGGACCTCCTCGCGCAGGGAGGGGTCGTAGGCCACCCAGCGGTCGCGGCCGCGGCGCTTGGCGACGTACATCGCGACGTCGGCGCACACCAGGGCCGCCGCCACGGACGTGGTCGGGCCCACCCGGGTGACCCCGACGCTGGCCGAGACGCGGACGGCCTCGCCCTCTCCGCGGAGCGCGAAGGGGTGGGCGAAGGCGCCCAGCACGCTGGTGGCGGCCTGCTCGGCCGTGCCCCCGCGCACCACGGCGACGAGCTCGTCACCGCCGAGGCGCGCGAGCGTGGCCTCGCGCGACAGGGTGGCCACCAGGCGGGCCCCGATGGCGACCAGCAGCGCGTCCCCCGCGTCGTGGCCGCGCTGGTCGTTGACGAGCTTGAAGTCGTCGAGGTCGATCAGGCACAGCCACCCGTGCTGCCAGGTCGCCACGACCGCGTCGAAGCGGCGCATGAGCCCGCCGCGGCCGAGCAGCCCGGTGAGGGCGTCGAGCTCCGCGGCACGCTCCACCTCGACCAGCATCCGCAGCGCCCGCGACAGGGCGAGGCCGGTGATGGCGAAGGCCGACACGTGCACCGTCCAGTCGGGCAGGGCGGTGGCGGGCCACAACAACCCGCTCACCCACACGGCCAGGGGCGTACCCGCGGCGGGCAGCACCAGGTGCATGCGCGCGGAGCTCCTGCGCGCCCGCGCCGCGTCGATGCCCGCCTGCAGCTGCGGGTCCGACCCCGCCCACCAGAGGAGCAGGACCACCACCACCGCCAGGACCTGGGCGAGGTACCCGGCGGCGGTCACCGGCGCGCCCAGGACGTCGGTCACGTCGTGCACGGTGTACAGCGCGGCGGCGGCGAGGGCCTGGCGCACGGGCTGGGCGAGCCGCTCGCGCGAGAGCCAGAACCACAGCACCAGGGCCAGGCACACGACGTCCCCGCCGAGGGTCACCGCGCACAGCGCGGTCAGGCCGTGCACCGAGGCGGCGCGGACGACGGCGATCACGGCCATGCCGACACCGACGGCGACGAGCGCGACGTCGTTCCACGCGGGCGCCTCGCCCCGGGCGTCGGCCTGGCGCCGGTCCTGGCGGAAGACGATGGGCGCGAGGACGGCGGCGCCGATCAGCTGCACGACCAGCACGACCACCCGGTCGGCGTCGGACCCGCTGACGAACGCCTCCACGGCGGCCTCGGTGGCCAGCAGCGCGAGGACGAGCGCGATCACCCACGGCAGCCACCCGGTGGAGCGGCCACGGACGACCACGACCGCGGCGACGACCAGCCCCACGAGCACCTGCACGACCGGGACGGCGACCTCGATGACGGCGAGCGGGAGCAGCAGCGTCAGCACCGCCGCCGCCGCGGCGGCGTGCAGGCGGGTGATCGCGCCCGAGGGCCGGCGGAGTACCACGGCCCCCCATCGGCAGGACCCTCGGGCGCCTTGACGCCGCCGCGCCAGCGGCTGCGAGGCGCCGCACCCGATCGGCCCTCAGCGGCGCCGTGCGGCGAAGAAGTCCCTGAGCACCGCGGCGCACTCCTCCTCCAGCACCCCGCCGACGACCTCGGGCCGGTGGTTGACCCGGCGGTCGCGCACCAGGTCCCACACCGAGCCCGCGGCGCCGGCCTTGGGGTCCCACGCGCCGAAGACCACGCGGGCGACCCGGGCGAGGACGAGCGCCCCGGCGCACATCGGGCAGGGCTCGAGGGTCACGGCCAGCGTGCAGCCCGCGAGCCGCCAGCTGCCGAGGGCGTCGGCCGCGGCGCGCAGGGCGAGCACCTCGGCGTGCGCGGTGGGGTCGCCGCGCGCCTCGCGCTCGTTGGCGCCGACGCCGAGCAGGGAGCCGTCGGGCCCGACCACCACCGCCCCGACCGGTACGTCGTCCACCGCGCCCGAGCGCACCGCGGCCCGAGCGGCCCGCAGCGCCAGGCGCACCAGCGCCTCGTGCTCGCCGCCCGGCAGGGGGCCCCGGTCGAGACCCGAGCCGGGCGCGGGGCTCAGCGCAGGGCCTCGAGCAGCTCCACGAACCCGACGCGCTCGCCGAGCGCGGCCAGGGCGGTCGCGGGGTCGTTCCCCTCGGAGGTCTCGACGAGCTCCTCGGCCCCCAGTCCCACGTCGGCCAGCAGCGCGGCGTCCCCGGCCCAGCTGGGGCCGGCGATCACCGCCGTGCGGGCGTCGGCGTCGTCCGCGGAGCCCTGCTCCCGTCCGTCGCCACCGCTGGGGTCCCCGTCGTCACCGGTGGCGTCGCCGACCTCCCCGGTGGCGTCAGCGACCTCGGTGTCGTCGACGTCGTCGGCGGACCTCGCCGCACGAGCCCCCTCCGGGGTCGGGACGTCGTCGAAGACCTCCGCGAAGCGGCTGGCGCCGGCCGCCTCCAGGTCCGAGACGAACAGGCGCACCCCGTCCCCGCCGGGGCGGGCGAGGGCGAACCACTCGTCCTCCCGCTCGAGCACCGCGATCACCAGTGCGCCCTCCTCGACGCTGTCGCTGGCGTCGCTGAGGGCGTCGGCGAGCGCGTCGACGTCCGCCACGTCGTCGAGGTCCACGTCGACCACCTGCCAGTCCGGCGGCGCGGGCGCCGTCGGGGTCGACGGGGTCGCCGCCAGCACCGCGGTGAAGTAGGCCATGGGCCCATCGTGGCGCAGGTCGCGGCGCAGGACCACGACATCCGCACACGCCCCCACCCGGACGGGTGCCGCTCGAGTGCTCGCTAGTGTCGCCGGCGTGGAGCTGCTCGTCGTCGACCACCCGCTCGTGGCGCACAAGCTCACGGCGCTGCGCGACGCCGCGACGGACAGCCCCACCTTCCGCCGCCTCACCGAGGAGCTCGTGACCCTCCTCGCCTACGAGGCGACGCGCGGGGTGCGGGTGGAGCCGGTGGAGGTCACCACCCCCGTGGCACCGGCGACCGGGGTGCGCCTGTCGGCGCCGAGGCCCCTGGTGGTGCCGATCCTGCGGGCGGGACTGGGGATGCTCGAGGGGATGCAGCGTCTCCTGCCCACCGCGGACGTCGGCTTCCTGGGGATGGTGCGCGACGAGCGCACGCTGCAGGCCACCACGTACGCCAACCGCCTGCCCGACGACCTGTCGGGGCGGCAGTGCTACGTGCTCGACCCCATGCTCGCCACCGGCGGCACCCTCGCCGCGGCGGTGCGCCACCTGGTGGACCTGGGGGCGGACGACGTCACCGCCATCTGCCTGCTCGCCGCCCCCGAGGGCGTGGCCTCCCTGCGGGGGGCCTTCGGCGACCGGGTGCCGGTCACGGTGGTCACCGCGGCCCTCGACGAACGGCTGGACGAGGTCGGGTACATCGTCCCCGGGCTCGGCGACGCCGGTGACCGCCTGTACGGGGTGGTCTGAGCCGCACGGGTGGGGCTGCGGCCGACGTCAGGCCGCCTGGTCCTCCAACTGGGTGCGCAGGCGCGCCAGCGTGCGGCTGAGCAGCCGCGAGACCTGCATCTGCGTGACCCCGATGTCCGCGGCGATCTGGCTCTGCGTCCACCCGCGGAAGAACCGCAGGATGAGGATGTGCCGGTCCCGCTCGGGCAGCAGGGCCAGGAGCGGTCGCACGCTGACGAGGTCGACGACCTTCTCGAAGCGCTCGTCCTCCCCGCCGAGGGTGGCGCCCAGCGGCACGCCGTCCTGCTCCCCGTCCATCGGCGCGTCGAGCGACGTGAGGTGGTAGTCCTGGGCAGCGGCGAGGGCCTCGATGACCTCCTCCTGGTCGACGCCGAGGTGCACGGACAGCTCCGGGACGGTCGGTGAGCGGCCAGTGCGCTGGGTCAGCTCCTGGGCGGCCGCCCCGAGGGACAGGCGCAGCTCCTGCAGGCGGCGCGGGGGGCGCACCCCCCACCCGCGGTCCCGGAAGTGGCGGCGCAGCTCACCGGTGATCGTCGGGACGGCGTACGGCAGGAAGCCGCGGCCCCTGCCGGGCTCGTAGTGCTGGGCGGCCTTGACCAGGGCCAGGCACGCGACCTGCACGAGGTCGTCCAGCTGCTCGCCGCGGTCGCGGAACCTCGCCGCCAGCGCGCGCGCCACCGGCAGGTTCAGCACCACCACCTCGTCGACGAGGCGGTGCCGCTCGACCTCCGACGTCGCAGTGCTCGCACGCTCCAGGAGGTCCTCGGTGGTGCGCTCTCTGGATGAGGAGACGGTCACAGGCGCCAGCCCAGCACCAGCGCGCACGAGCGGCAACACGAGGGGCGCTCACCGTCCGCACCGGCGTGGGCGCCGGATCGGCACCGGGTCTGCCTGCGGTGAGCGGCGCACCGGTCCCGGGTCCGGGCGAGCTCGGCACTGCGGTGCAGGAGCGGCGGTGGTAGGGATGCGCCATGGCCTTCGGCAGGGACTCCGCCTCGTCCGGCACCGACGACGTCCAGGGCTCCGGCTCGGGGGTGCCCGTCGACCCCGAGGACGTCGAGGTCATCGAGGCCCCCGCCGACCCCAGGGAGCGGCAGGCGTTCATCCAGTCGATGGTCGCCGAGGTGACCGAGCGCTTCAGCGGTGAGCACCTGGACGTGGTGATCGAGGCGCTGTCGCAGCGCATCGCCGCCTCGGGGCTGCCGGAGCAGCCGATCAAGTGGGTGACCGACACCGCCGCGGAGATCACCGAGGGCCGCCACGTCGTCGTCGACCGGCACCTGGGGATCCGCCCCGGCGGAGACACCGATCGCGTGCCGGAGGAGGCCCGCGACCCGCGCGCCTGAGGGCCCCCGCACCTCCGTCACCAGCGCGGCCAGCCGTCCCGGCACCCCGCACCACGCCGCACCACCCGAGAGGACCACCGTGACCCAGCCCGCCGAGCCCGCCTCCAACGAGGGCGTCACCGTCACCGAGGAGGAGATCGCCGCCGCCATGGGCGTCAACTCCGTGCCCGACGAGGTGCGCGTGACCTCCACCGACCCCGACGAGACCGGGCTGGTCGTCGACGGCGCGGGGGAGCTGCGCCCTCCCTCGCAGCAGAGCCCGGGCTCGTAGGCCCCCCCGAGCTCGCCGGCGTCCGACTCGCGCTCAGCCCTCGGCGGCGTCCTGCAGCATCGCGTAGGAGGCCTGCAGGACGTTCGAGCCCGCGACCACGGTCATCGTCGTCGCCACCCAGCGCGTGGCGCGCGGCGCGGCGGCGTAGCTGGCGACCAACCCGGTGCCCACCCACTGCGAGAAGCAGAACGGGCACGTCACCAGTTCCCCGACGGCGTGCCGCACCGATCCCTCGCGGGGGCTCTCGGTGACCTGCCCGGGTCCTGCAGGCGCCTCGTAGGTGGTGAAGGGCGAGCGCGCGAAGGACGTCACGGAGTCCTTCGTGATGGTGTGGGTGAGCATGAAGGTCGCCACCGTCAGCAGCACCAGCTCGCCGGGCGGGGGGAAGGCAGCGCCGCGCCGGCGCGTGGCCAGCACCGCAGCAGCCAGCAGCGCCGCCCCGGAGTAGGTCGAGGCGAGCAGCGCGTACCCGGTCAGGGGTCGCTCCTCCGCCCCCGCCTCGTACTCGGTGCGGTTGCGCAGCCACCAGCCCGCCAGCGCGGCCACGGGCCCGCTGTGCCGGTGGGCGGCCCGGGCGAGGTGCGCGTCGGTGTCGCCGTCGGTGGTGGCCTCGGTGGACGTGGTGCCGGTCGGGTCGGTCATGGGGCCATGGTCACCCGGGGTCGGGCCCCGACACACCGGCGGGGCCTCCATCCGGTGGGCCCGTGGGGCCGTCGGGTGCGTCGCCGGCGGCGCGGCGGCTCTCGGCGGCGCGCCCGACGGCGAGCAGGTCGAGGCGGTGGAGGGTCTCGGCGTTGCGCAGGTCCATCAGACGCCGGCGCACCGGTCCCGGCACGGCCAGGGCGGGCCCGGCGGTGGCGTCCTCCTCCAGGGTCACCGCCGTCGTGCCCGCGTCGACCGGTTCCAGGCGCAGCGTGATGCGGGCCTGACCCGCGGGCCACCCCCGGGCGGTCAGCACCAGCAGTCGCCCGTCCTCGACGTCCTCCACGGTGGTGGTGTCGTCGATCACCAGCGGCCACGACCCCGCGGAGTGGTGCAGGCGGGTGCCCACCGCGGGCCATCCGGCGTCCACGGCGCGCATGCGGGCCGCACCGACGACGAACAGGGGGTAGGACCACCCGTCGGCGAGGACGCGCCACACCTGGCCGACGGGGACCGCCACCACGCGTCTCTGGGTCACGGCAGCTGCTTACCAGGTGGGGCGCGGTGGTGGGGCGCGGTGGTGGGGGTGACGGCTGGGCGCACCGGGAGGTGGCGGCGGGCGGGGCCCCGCACCGACGCTGATCGCCCACGGGTTCGCGTGCGCACGCGCGGGAGGCCCGCATCCTTGCCGGGTCGTGCCCGGTGGCGTGCCCGACGACCCGCCGCCCCTGCGGCCGGGCGCGGGCGGGCGACGGCGGCGACGCCGGTTGCCTGCGGTGGTGCGACCCGTGCCGCACGCGGCGTCCCCGTGCCGACGGGGTCGGCACACGGCGTCCCCGTGCCGACGAGCTGGCGCGGGGACGCCGCACATGAGCACGGGGACGCCGCGTGCGATGACCGGACGGCGAGGTGCGCCTCGCCGGCGTCGGGTCCTCCGGCGACAGCGCCCGCCCGCGCGTCGACGACCAGACCCGCTTCGAGATCGGCTCCGTCACCAAGGGCCCGACCGGTCTGCTCCTCGCCGAGCAGGTGGCCCGCGGTGAGGCCGCCCCCGACGAGCCGCTCGGTGAGGGGGCGCGACCCTGGAGGACCTGGCGACCCACACCTCCGGCCTGCCCGGGCTCCCGCTGCCGGCGCCGCTGACCTCCCTGCCCGCGATCCTCAGCGGCGGGAACCCCCACCGCGACGACGCGGACGACGTGCTCGCCGTGGCGGAGGCCGCGGAACCCCCCGGCGACGGCGACCCCGCCTCCTCCACCGTCGGCGCGGCGGCGGCCGGCGACCTGCTCGCCGCGCGGGCCGGCGCTGAGTGCGACCAGCTGCTCACCCAGCGGGTCCTGGCGCCCCTGGGCACGGGCAGCACCCCGGTGGCACACGGCACAGCCCGCGCGGGAGCACGCGGGCGCCGCACGGTGTTGGGACCAGGGATGGACACCCCCACCGCCCGCGCCCCCCGCCGCTGGATCCCCCGCCGCGTCCTGGTCACCGCCTCCGCCGCCGAGCGCCCCCACGGGCGAGGGATCATCGAGCGCTGCGAGGCCGCCGGGGTCTCCGACATCGAGGTGCTGCGCGGTGACCGCCTGCCCTCGCTGAAGGGCGAGGACGAGCGCGCGACGTACGCCCTGGCCAAGGCCACGCTGGCGGTGGTGACCTCCGCGCCGTCCGCCCGCACGCTCGTGCCGATCCCCCCCAGCGCCGACTGGCGGCTCGACCTGGCCGTCGGCTGCCCCGCGCACTGCCAGTACTGCTACCTCGCAGGCTCCCTCGCCGGCCCCCCGGTGACCCGGGTGTTCGCGGACCTGCCCGAGGTGCTCGGGGCGATGGACGACCACGTCGGGCGCGGGTCGATCACCTCCGCGTCGGAGGGGCGGCGCCACGAGGGCACCACCTTCGAGGTCTCCTGCTACACCGACCCCCTGGGCATCGAGCACCTGACCGGGAGCCTCGCCGCCACCATCAGCCACGTCGGCACCCGTGCGTGGCCGGGACCGGTGGGCCTGCGGTTCACCACCAAGTTCGACGACGTCACAGGGCTGCTCGACCTGCCGCACGGCGGGCGCACCCGGGTGCGCTTCTCGGTGAACTCCGCCGGCCCCGGCGGCGCGGAGCGCTTCGAGGGCGGCACCGCGCGCGTCGCCGAGCGCATCGGCGCGCTGCGGCGCACGGCGCTCGCCGGCTACCCCGTGGGCCTGACCATCGCCCCCGTGGTGCCCGACCCGGGCTGGGAGGAGCGGTACGGGCAGCTGCTGGACGACGTCGCCGCCGCGACCGCCGGCGTCCCCGACCTGGACCTCACCACCGAGGTCATCACGCACCGCTTCACCCCGAAGAGCCGCGAGGTCCTCCTCGGGTGGTACCCGCGCACCCAGCTGGAGATGGACCCCGCGCAGCGCGCCACCAAGCGCGGCAAGTACGGCAACGTCAAGCACGTCTACCCCGCGGAGACCATGACGGCGCTGCGCACCTGGTTCGCCACCGAGGTCGCCGAGCGGCTGCCCACCGCCCGTCAGCTGTACCTGACCTGACCGACGGCGTGCCGGCTCGCCTAGCCGGCGGCGGGCAGGTGGCGCAGGCGGGTCGCCGGCACCCGAGGGGCGGGCACCACCGCGCTTCCCACGGGCACGGTGGCGGCGCGACCGCCGTCGTGCCACAGGGCCACCCCGCGCCGGCGCAGCTCCGCGATGGCCTCCAGGCACACCTGCCCGGCGCGAGCCCGCACCAGCGGGTCGGGGGAGTCCATGCGCTCGTCCGCCGCCCGCCGCAGCTCGGCGCGGAGCGCCTCGTCCGACGGGGAGGTGCTGGAGGTGTCCACGGCGGCTCCTGACGTCGGGGTCGGGCCCCGACGGGCGCAGCCCCCGGGGTGATCTCACTGTGGCACGGACCCACAGACCTCCGGAAGCACCGCGGCGCACTCCGTGACTCAGCGACGCCCGGAGGCCGGTGGTCGCGGGGCCATCACCGAGATGAGCTCGTAGGCCACGTGCGCGGCCGCGATGCCGGTGACCTCCGCGTGGTCGTACGCCGGCGCGACCTCCACGACGTCGGCGCCGACCACGCGCAGCGCCGCGGTGCTGCGCAGCACCGACAGCAGCTCCCGGCTGGTCAGGCCACCCGCCTCGGGGGTGCCGGTGCCCGGGGCGTGCGCGGGGTCGAGCACGTCGATGTCGACGGAGACGTACACGGGCCGGTCGCCGACGCGCTCGGCGAGGCGCTGCGCGACGCCGCGCCACCCCAGGTCGGCGGTGTCGTCGGCGGTGATGACCTGGAAGCCCAGCACCTGGTCCTCGTAGAGGTCGCGGTCGGAGTACAGGGGCCCGCGGATGCCGACGTGGGCGCACGCCCCGACGTCGAGCAGGCCCTCCTCACTGGCCCGGCGGAACGGGGTGCCGTGGGTGTACGGCTCCCCGAAGTAGGTGTCCCACGTGTCGAGGTGGGCGTCGAAGTGGACCACCGCGACGGGCCCGTGACGCTGTGCGGCGACCCGCAGCAGCGGCAGGGCGATGGTGTGGTCACCCCCGATGGTCACCAGCCGCGCCCCCCCGGAGGTGAGGTCCGCGGCGCCGGCCTGCACCTGCGCGACGGCGCCGGCGATGTCGAAGGGGTTGACGGCCAGGTCACCGGCGTCGACGACCTGCTGCGCGGTGAACGGCATCACCTGCTGGGCGGGGTTGTACGGGCGCAGGAGCCGCGAGGAGGCGCGCACGTGGGAGGGCCCGAAGCGCGCCCCGGGGCGGTAGGAGACCCCGGAGTCGAAGGGCACGCCCAGCACCGCGACGTCGAAGGCGGCCACCTCGTCCACTCGCGGCAGGCGCGCGAAGGTCGCCGGGCCGGCGTAGCGGGGCACGCGGGTGGCGTCCACGGGGCCCAGCGGTGCGCTCACGCGGTCACCCTGGCACGGGCGGCGGCGGTCGGTCGGGCGAGCGGTCCCGGCGGGTGGGTCGGTCCCGGCGGGGTTCCGGCCACCGCCGGCGGGTATCACCCACCCATGAGAGCCATCGTGTGGCACGGCGTCGGCGACATCCGCCTCGACCGGGTGCCCGACCCCACCGTCACCCACCCGCACGACGCGGTCGTGGAGCTCACCACCAGCGCGATCTGCGGCACCGACCTGCACTTCGTGCGCGGCACCACGGCGGGCGTGCGCCCGGGCACGGTGCTGGGGCACGAGGGCGTCGGCATCGTCCGCGAGGTCGGCCCGGGCGTGCGCAACCTGCGCCCGGGCGAGCGCGTGGTGATCCCCTCGACGATCGGGTGCGGGTCGTGCTCGTACTGCCGGGCCGGGTACTACTCCCAGTGCGACGTCGCCAACCCCGGTGGGAAGGCCGCGGGCACGTCCTTCTTCGGCGGCCCGGAGGGGGCCGGCGGCTTCGACGGCCTGCAGGCCGAGTACGCCAGGGTGCCCTTCGCGAACGTCGGTCTGGTGAAGGTCCCCGATGCGGTGACCGACGAGCAGGCGATCATGGTCTCGGACATCTTCCCCACCGGGTGGTTCGGGGCGGAGCTGGCGGAGGTCTCCGACGGCGACGTCGTCGCCGTCTACGGCGCGGGCCCGGTGGGGCTGTTCGCGGTGCTGTCCGCGTTCCGCCAGGGCGCCGGCCGGGTCATCGTCGTCGACGGCATCGGCTCGCGGCTGGACGCCGCGCGCCGCCTGGGCGCGGAGGCGGTGGACTTCAACACCGAGGACCCGGTGGAGGTCCTCGCCGAGCTCACCGCCGGCGCGGGCCCCGACCGGGTGGTCGACGCGGTCGGCGTCGACGCCCAGCGGCCGAAGACCGGGCCGGCAGCGGCAGCCGCGGAGGACCTGGCGGAGACCTTCGCCGCCGAGGTCGCGGAGAACGCGCCCGTGACGAACACCCGGGACGGGCTGTGGCAGCCCGGGGACGCGCCCTCGCAGGCCGCGCGCTGGTACGTGCAGTCCATCGCCAAGGCCGGCACCGTCGGGATCATCGGGGTCTACTCCCCCACGGCGAGCAGCTTCCCGATCGGGGAGGCGATGAACAAGAACCTGGTGATCAAGATGGGCAACACCCCGCACCGGCGCTTCATCCCCGCCCTGCTCGACCTCGTGGCCACCGGCGCGGTCGACCCCTCCCGGGTGCTCACGCAGGAGAGCCCCCTCGACGTCGGCGCCCTGGAGGCCTACGAGCGCTTCGACCGCCGGGAGGAGGGGTGGATCAAGACGGTGCTCGACGTCACCGGTGGCGGCCCTGGCGGCGCTGCGTCATGACCGACACCCTGACCTTCGTCGGCACGGCCACCACCCTCCTGCGCATCGGCGGCTTCACCCTGCTCACCGACCCGAACTTCCTGCACCGCGGGCAGCGGGCGTACCTGGGCAGGGGGCTGTGGTCGCGCCGGCTCACCGAGCCGGCGGTGCAGCCCGCGGACCTGCCGGCGCTGGACGCGGTGGTGCTCAGCCACCTGCACGGCGACCACTTCGACCGGGTGGCGCGCCGCGGGCTGCGGCAGCACCACGGCGGCGTGCCGGTGGTGACCACCGAGCACGCCGCGCAGCGCCTCGAGAGGGTCGGCTTCGGGGCGCGGGCGCTGCGCACGTGGGAGCGGCACGAGCTGACCCGCGGCAGCACCGGCGCGGAGCGGCTGAGCATCGAGGCGCTGCCCGCCGTCCACGCGCGCGGGGTGATGGGGCGCCTGCTGCCGCCGGTGATGGGCTCCCTGCTCGAGCACTCCGTGGGCGGGGTGGTGCGCCGGCGGGTCTACGTCAGCGGCGACACCCTCACCGGGGCCCACCTCGACGCCGTCCACCAGCGCCACCCCGACGTCGACGCCGCGGTGGTGCACCTCGGCGGCACCCGGGTGCTGCTGCACACCGTGACGATGGACGACGTGCAGGGAGTGGACCTGCTGCGCCGGATCAGCCCGTCGGTGGCGGTGCCGGTGCACCACGACGACTACGGGGTGTTCCGCTCACCGCTGTCGAACTTCGTGGAACGGGCCGGGCGCGAGGGCCTCGGCCACCTGCTGCGGGTGCCGGCGCGCGGGGAGACCGTCTCCCTGGACCCCGAGGGCCCCGGCGCCGAGGGCCCCGGCGCCG
>CAXTAK010000003.1:72876-172249 GCA_964242735.1 uncultured Quadrisphaera sp.
CCGAGGGCCCCGGCGCCGAGGGCCCCGGCGCCGCGGGCACCGGGTCGTAGCCGGGTCCTCGGCCGGGCGCAGCGCGCCAGCCGGGGCCTCAGCCGGGAGGGGGGCCCAGCCGCAGGTAGCGGTGCCGACCGATCGCCTGCACCAGTGCCAGCAGCGGCGGCCCCGCGGGCTCGACCTGCAGGGCCACCACCCGCCCGGGTGCGACGTCGACGTCGACCTCCGGGCTCCCTGTCCAGTCGATGGCTGCGCGCACCCGGTGCGGACCGGCCGGCAGGGGCACGTCCACCTGCTCCCCGGAGGGCAGGGACCCGCGCTCGACGCCGTCGACGAGCACGCGGTACGGGCGGCGGGCGTCGCGGTGGCGCCCCGCCGGCCGGGTCACGCGCAGCGTCCCCATCGCACCCACCGCACCAGTCTGCGCGGTGCGGGCGTGGGCGTCGCGCCCGCACCGAGCCTGCCTCGGGTGACTCCTGCCGGGCGTCCCGGCACCCCGGGATAGCGCGTGATCGCCCGCGGGGCCAGGATGGCAGCGCCCACCCCGACTCCCCTGGAGGTCCCGTGTCCCTCAACGACGACGACATCGTCACCACGAACGTCAGCAGCACCCCCGCCGGTGGCGACGCCGACGCCGGTGACAGCGACACCACCCGCGTCGACCCCTCGGGCGCCGACCCGGCCGGTGTCGACACCAGCGCCTCCGACGCCGACTCCGGCGGTCTGATCGACAAGATCAAGGACAAGCTCCCCGGCGGTGGCGGCGACGCCGACTCCGGCGACAGCGACACCACCCAGGTCGACCCCGCGGGCTCCGACCCGGCCGGGACGGACACGCGCAGCCTCTGACGTGGCCACCGACCTCTCCGCCGCGGCACCGGCCCCCGCCCTCGCGGTGGCCGGTGCCGCGCGCACCGCTCCCTCGCCGCTGCAGCGCTGCTTCGCGATCACCCGCGAGCGCTTCGCCGCCCAGCACTGGAACCAGCGCCCGCTGCTGGTGCGCGCCGCCGACCGCGCGCCCGATGCGTCGGGCGGGTTCGACGACCTGCTCTCCGCCGCCGACGTCGACGACCTCCTCGGCCCCCGCGGGCTGCGCACGCCCTTCTTCACGATGGTGCAGGACGGCGTGAACCTCCCCCGGTCGGCGTACACCCGCGCCGCGAACGCCGGGGGCCAGCGCATCGGCGACATGCCGGACCCGGACGGCATCGCCGCAGCCCACGCCGGCGGCGCCACCATCGTCCTGCAGGCCCTGCACCGGGTGTGGCCGCCGCTGGGCGACTTCGCCCGCGACCTCGCCGCCGAGATCGGCCACCAGACGCAGGTCAACGTCTACGTCACCCCGCCGGGCGCGCAGGGCTTCAAGCCCCACCACGACACCCACGACGTGCTCGTCCTGCAGGTCGACGGCCGCAAGCACTGGACGGTGCACCCACCCGCGATCGAGCTGCCCCTGAGGTCCCAGCCGTCCAAGGCCCTGGGACCCGACCCGGTCGGTGGCCGGGCACCGGTGATCGACGTGGTCCTCGAGCCCGGTGACGCCCTGTACCTGCCTCGGGGGTGGCTGCACTCCGCGCTGACCACCGACGACCGCTCCATCCACCTGACCGTGGGGCTGCTGGGCACCACGTGGGCCGACGTGCTCGACGACCTCGTCGACGGAGCGGGTGAGGACGACGTGGCGCTGCGCCTGGCCCTGCCGCTGCCCGGCGCCGGGGACGACGACGTCGCGGCCTTCCGCGCGGCGGCCACCGCGTGGGTGGCGGGGCTGGACGACGAGGCCGTGCGCGCCGCGGTGGCCCGGCGGCGGCGCCAGGCCGTGCCGGTGGAGCCGGTGGGGGCGCTGGCGCAGGACCGCGCGGCGCGCACCCTGACCGCGGGCGACCTCGTGCGCCCGCGCGCCGGCCTGCTGACCGCGGTCGGCGTGGAGGGCGATCGGGTCGTGCTCGCGGTGGCCGGGCGGAGCGTCAGCCTGCCCGGGTGGACCGAGCCGGCGCTGCACGCGGCGCTGGCGGGGCCGACGTCCGCGGAGCAGCTCGCCGCCTCGGGGACGGGCATCGACAGCGATGACAGCGTGGTGCTGCTGCGCCGCCTGGTGCGCGAGCTGGTGCTGCTGCCCGCGGGGCCCGGATCCTGAGCGGCCCGAGCGGTCACTCGAGCGCGGAGACAGCAGTCGCCGGCAGCCCCGCGGAGCGCCGCTACTCCTGCGCGGCGACGTCCCAGGGCCACGACGAACCCGTCCTGGGCACCGCGAGCCCCACCACCGGGTGGCTCGCGGTGGAGGAGCCCGGGCCGTGGGGGCCGGGCGGGGTGCCCGCCTCGCGCCTCGGGGAGACCACGACAGCGGCGCTGCGCCGGGTGGCTGAGGGCCACCGGTCACGGTTGCTGCTGGTGCGGCGTCCCGGCGCGGAGCGGCGCTCACCGGCGGACCGCACCCTGTTCCTCGCCCGGTGCGTCCGGGGCCGGGAGCAGGTGCTGACCCGCAGGTGCGCGGTGGAGGACGTTGCGGCGGCCGCCGCCGACGACGCCGGGTGGGTCGTGCACGAGGGCCCGGTGTTCCTGGTGTGCACGCACGGGCGCAAGGACTGGTGCTGCGCGCTGCGCGGGCGACCCCTGGCGCGGGCCTTCGCCGAGGCGCAGCCGGAGGGCACCTGGGAGTGCTCGCACCTGGGGGGCTGCCGGTTCGCGGCCAACGTCCTCTCCCTGCCCACCGGGCACGCCTACGGGCGGGTCGACGCCGCGGACGTCGAGGAGCTGACCGCCGCCGTCGCCCGCGGCGCGGTGGTGCCCCGGCTGCTGCGCGGGCGGTGCACCGACGCGATGGTCGTGCAGGCCGCCGACGTGCACGCCCGGCTGGCGCTCGGCCTCGAGCGCGCCGACGGGCTCGTGCCCGCGTCCGGTCAGCGCCTGGACCCGGCCGGTGAGCGCTGGCGCATCACCTTCGACACCGTGAGCACCACCGCGGGCACGGGTGCTGGGCGGGTCGACGTCGAGGTGCGGCTGGGGCACGTGGCGAGCCCCCAGCGGCTCACGTGCGGTGCGGTGGAGGAGCAGTACGCCCGCACCTGGGAGCTGGTCGACGTGCGGGTGCTGGGCGGCTGACGCGCCGCCCGGGCACCCTGGGCGCGGTGGTGTCGCGATGACCGAGGGGCAGCTCGAGGCCGACCGGCGCGACCGGGATGAACGCACCCCGGTGCACCTGGCGTCGCGGGTGCACGACGTCGACGGCTTCGTCGCCGACCACATCCGGATCAACGGCTTCGTCGCCGACCACATCCGGATCACCGGTGTGGTCGCGCTCGACGGCCCCGAGCTGGTCCCCCACCTGCCCGGCGCCTCGGTGCGCGGCATCGCCGGGCGGTGCGGGCTGCCGGCGCCCTTCGTGCGGTCCGACGTCCACGGCGCCGCGCAGGCCCTGGGTGAGCGCTTCGACGTCGTCTGCACCGGCGTGGGTGCGCTGGTCTGGCTGCCCGACCCGCCCCGCTGGGCGCGCGTCGTCGCCGACCTGCTCGTGCCCGGTGGGGTGCTGCACCTGCGCGAGGACCACCCGGTGCTCCACGCCCAGGACGCCGGGCGCACCGATGGTGAGCTGGTGCTGCGCCACGACCACTTCGACACCGGACCCCACCGCGACGACGAAGCGGCGACCTGCACCGACGGCGGTGCCGCCTTCGCCCACCCGACCACCCACCAGTGGTCGCACCCGCTCGCCGATGGGGCGCGGGTGCTCGACGCCGGTCTGCGCCTGGTGGCGCTGCGCGAGCACCGAACCCTGGCGTGGCCGGCGCTGCCCGGGATGGTCGAGGTCGACGGCGGTCGGGCGCTGCCGGAGCGGCGCGAGCGGCCCCCCTCGGCTACTCCCTGACCGCGACGGCGTGAGCGCTCAGCTGCCGAGCTGGCTGAGGCGGTCGACCAGGGTGATGACGAACAGGGTCCCGAAGAGCAGCGACGACCACACCATCACCCCGAGGCGGAACCCGCGGATGCGGATGGGCGCGGGCAGGGTCCGCCGGTTCTCGAGGATCAGCAGCCCCGAGTAGATCGCCATCATGAACCCGCCGACCACCGCGGAGATCACGAGCAGCACGATCGGCTGGTCGAAGCCGACGGCGAGGACGACGATGCCGATCGCCACCAGCCCCCACACCAGCCGCGCGTACACCGTCGACTCGTTCGCGTCGCGCTCGTACGAGGTCTTGATGACGTCGGCCGCCATCCGGGAGGTGTAGTCCACGATGCCGAGGGCGGCGCTGAACAGCGAGAAGGCGCCGAAGAACCAGAAGAAGTACGTGAACCACGACCCGACGCGCTCGCCGAGCACCTGCCCGAAGATGTAGCTGGTGCCCGGCTGCGCCTCGGGCTGCCCGGTGACGGGGCTGACCAGCCGCGGCACGAAGGCGCCCATGCCGAAGCCCTTGTCGCGCATCCAGTTCGCCTGCACGAGGTTCTGCCCACCGCCGCCACCGGCGAAGGCGAGCGCGCCGAGCAGCAGCGCGAAGGTGAGCTCCGGCACGGGGACGGTGGCGCGGGTGACCGCCTGGGGCAGGTCTGACCACGCAGAGGCGCCGACGGCGAAGATCCCGCCGATGACGAACAGCAGGGCCACAGCGGCGATCTTCAGCATCTGCGCGCGCTCCAGGGCCACGTAGACCACCGGTGCCAGGGTGAGGATCGCGCCGATCACCAGGAGCAGGGCGATGCCGATGATGCGCGGCTCGCCGCCGAAGATGTAGCTGAGCAGGGTCGCGGAGCTGATCGCCCACCCCGGCCACAGGTTCGCGAAGTAGGTGAGGAGCGCGAAGACCAGGCCCCAGTGCCGCCAGTACCGGCTGAAGCCGGTGAGCGCCGTCTCCCCGGTGGCGAGGGCGTAGCGCTCGACCTCGAGGTTGAGGAAGAACTGGGTGACCAGGCCCACGACCGCTGCCCACACGAAGACGAGGCCGACCTGCGAGGCGATGTAGGGGTAGAGGATGAACTCACCGGAGCTCAGGCCCACGCCGGCGGCGATGATGCCGGGCCCGACGTACCTGCGGTACCGCGCCGGGGAGTCGGGCAGGTCGCGCACCTGCGGGCGGGGGTGGTGGCGCGCGGGGAAGGCGTCCGCCGCCGAGGCGGGCGCGCCTCCGGGGTCCGCGCGCCGCGAGCTGGTGTGCGCCATCGCTGCCTCCAGGTCGGTCGGGAGATCCGCCGCCACCGCAGGGGCTCACTGGTCAGCGAGGTGAGGGCTCGTGTCTCGCTGGTGCGCGGTGCTGGGATGGTCGGGTGTCCGATGCGCTGTTCGCCGACCTGGCGCTGTGTGCAATCGGCTCGCTGCTGTGCTGGACGGCGGTGCACGCGGTCGCTCCCGACGTCGACCGTCACCGCAGCCCGGGCCTGCGGACACCCGCGACGCTGAGCTCGCAGGACGCGTGGCTGGCAGCGCACCGACGGATCCAGCCCGTCGTGTGGCGGTCGGGGCTCTGCGGCGTCGCCGTGTCCGCCGCGTGCTCGGTCGCGCTCGCCCTCGGGTGGTCACAGGGGAGCAACGTCGCGGTGGTCCTCGGGATGATGGCGCTGTTCCTGCCGTGCGCGGTCCGCATCATGGTGGTCGGTGACCGGGCGGCGTCACGGGTGGCGTGACCGCGGGACCGGTGCCGCGTACCGAGGCGAAGCCACCCAGGGCTCGACCAGAGCTGGCAGCACCACGGTACCGCCCGGGCTGTCGACGGCCGCGCGGCTGCCCGATGTGCACCGTTCGCCTTCCACGATGCGGGCACTGCATCCACGGGGGGACGGCGTCGTACACGGGCTGCCAGCACCCGACCCATGTCACCCTGCTGAGCCGGCCACCCGGCTCGCTGCCCCTCGACACGGGAGCGAGGGAACGCGACCTCAGCCGTCGAGGTGGTCGACGGCGGCAGGTCGTCGTGCAGGGGCAGGACCGCAGCGACCAGTCGTCGCGGTGGACGTCACACGGGCGTGCTGAGCGTGGCGAAGCTGTCGCACCGCACGGTGTGGGTGATCTCCTCGATCCAGTACGAGCACACGACCACGGCGCCCGAGCCGTCATCGATCCGTCCGACGACGGTGAACCAGAGGTCGGGGAAGCCCGCTTCGCGCCGGGCGCCCCGGTACGGATCATCGCCTCTCGTGAAGATCTACTCCGTCACCTCTCGGCGGAGGTCATCCGACGGCGCCTCGACCGAGTCCCACCGGTCAAGGCAGTCGAGGAAGCCCCGCGTCGTCCAGCCGGAGCTGTCCTCACGCATCCGCGGCGAGCCGTGCTCGGATGGCCGCTGGGTCATCGACCCCCGCCGGTGCGCCACGCCGGTCAGCAGCACCGGAGAGCCATGCCGCCACCACCACCGGGTCGAGCGGCACCTGCGCCTCCTCACCAGGTCGGGCTGATCCAGCGCAGTACTCCTCCATCCACCTCTGCTCGATCTCGGCGCTCCCCCCGGGTTCCCGGCGGATGTCGGCCTCGCGCCACGGTGGCTCGCCGTGCGTGAGGATCTCGAGGTCGTAGCCGCTGAGCGCCCCGTACCGGCTGACGACGTAGCCGATGGTGTTCAGGTGCGCCTCGTCCAGCTCGACGCCGGCCGTCAGCCGTTCACCGTCCTTCTCGGCACGCCACAGCTGACCCACCACGGGGCCCATGTCCCACGGCGAGATCGTCTCGGTGAACAGAGGGGCGCCTGACGCACTGAGGCGGTGGCCCTGGCAGGAGTAGAGGAGCCTGTGAAGCTCCTTCGTCCCTACCCCGGGCAGCCGCCGGCGCAGTTCTGCGGCGATGTCGTGGGCGGACACGGGCACATCACGAGCGCAGTGCGCCGCCCGTGCCGGGGAGGAGGGTGGCGGACGATTCGGATCGAACACGTGTGCCATCGTGACATCGTGGTCCGACAGTCGGGCGACGGCGGCACGACGCGCGCCCCGGTGGAGCCGCTCCGACGTGGTGGAGTTCGCGGCGCTCCGCCAGGCTGACCGGGTGCCGTCTCCCCCCGCCGGCACCACCGGCGACCCCCGCCCGACCTGAGAGCCCTGGTCGGCGGGCTCGACCCAGCGGAGCTGCGAGCGCTGACCGCCGAGATCGTCGAGCGGATCGGCGTCCCCCCCGGGCCGCAGCAGCGGCCGCCGTCCCGGCTGCGACCCCGTCGCGAGGAAGCGGTGACGCTGCGGGTGCGCGTGGACCTCACCCACGTCCGGCCACCGTTGTGGCGGCGCCTGGAGCTGGCCTCCGACCTGCCTCTGCCGGCGATGCACGAGGTGCTGCAGGCGGCGATGGGCTGGAGCGACAGCCGCCTGCACCGCTTCGCCCTCGGCGGGCGGGTCTTCGACCGCGACGTCGAGGAGTTCCCCACAGCTCTCGACGTCGAGGAGGGCGATGACGGCACCCCGGATGCCGACGCCCGCCTCGACGAGGTGCTCGTCGACGTCGGTGACCAGCTCCACCACGCCTACGACTTCGGCGACGGGTGGGAGCACGTCATCCGGGTCGAGACGGTGCTGCCACGGGCGGACGACGCACCAGGGGCCGCCTGCACCGCTGGCCGGCGCGCCTGCCCACCGGAGGACTGCGGCGGCCCGGGGGGCTACACCGACCTGCTCGACGCCCTGGCCGACCCGGACGCGAGCGACGTCCCGGACGTGCAGGAGCGCCTGGCGTGGGCGGAGGACCTCCGGCCGGACCACTTCGACGTCGCGGAGGCCGACGCCGCGGTGCGCGCCGCCGCGACCCCCACCCCCGACGTCGAGGAGCCCGCGCCGCGGGTGGCGGAGCTCCTGCGCCGAGCGGTCGGGCCCGGCCGGCGGGAGCTGTCGATGCTCGTGGCTGACGCGCACCTGGCCGAGGCGACGCCACGGGACGCCGAGGTCACCGCGGCCCTGGCGCTCCCCCACACCCGCCTGCTCGACCTGGTCGGCGCCGACGGCATCGGGCTCAGCGCGGCGGGGTACCTGCCGCCCGCGGTGGTCACCGAGCTGCTGGGCGTGGTCGACCCGCACCGGGAGTGGATCGGCGCGGGCGACCGCGAGAGTCTCACCGCGCCGGTGCTGGCCTTCCGTGAGGGCGCGCAGCAGCTCGGGCTGGTGCGCAAGGTCAAGGGACGGCTGGTGCTCACCCCGCGGGGGCGGGCGCTGCGCCCGGACGCCGCAGGGCTGCTCACCCACCTCGCCGAGCGGCTGCCGCTGGGGCGCGCGGCGCACGAGCGGGACGCCGAGACGCTGGTGCTCCTGGTCGTCGCGGCGGGCCACGACCCGTCCGGTGCGGTGGCGCCCCTGCTCGTGCGGGCCCTGCGCTCGTCGGGGTGGTCGGGCAGCGACGGCGGTGAGGTCGATGCGCGGGTGCTGCGGCGCGCGGCCGAGGGCACCATCGAGGTGCTCGGGGCGGTGGGGGCCCTCGGCAGCCGCGCCGGGCTGAGCGGTGCGGTGCCCGTCACGCCGGCGTGGCGGGTGTTCGTGCGGATGGCCCTGTCGAGCTGAGCGGGGTGCTCGACGCCGTGGACCTCACATCGCTCCCGTCAGCAACGCTCGCGAGGATCCCGCGATCGACGGGTGAGGGGGAGCGCTGGTGGTCGCGGCGCGCACCACCGCCAGGCTCGTCACCGAGGGGGCGCCGTTTCGGGGTGGGCTTCCTGGTGGCCGGCATCGTGCTGCCCTGCCCTCCTCCGTCGGTGTCGGTCTGGCGCGGCTCGGCTCCCGCCGGGTGGTCAGCTCCGCGACGTCGGGGTGCGGTGGGTGGTCGTCCTGGTGCCAGCGGCCACCACGGCTGGCCACCTGGCGGCGGCACGCTCCGTCGAGCGCCACACGGCCGGCGACGCGCCGCCCCGCGTGGAGTCGGTGCGCGACCGACAGCGGCATCCCCGTCGTTCGAGGACCTCGCGCCGGTGCGCGCCGAAGAGGCAGAAGAGGCCGCGGGAGCCCCGGCGCGTGCCGGTGCGGGAGTTCTGCGTGCTCGGCCGGCTCCGGCTCCGGCTCCGGCTCCGCACCTCACGGGGTTGCCGCGCAGACCGCATCACCGCTGCGGCAGCAGGACCGCCAGGTGCTCGGCGGCGGCGCGCAGCACCGGCACCAGGCGCACGGCGCCGGCGACCGTCGTCCGGTAGGCCGGGCAGGAGACCGCCAGGGCTGCCACGGCGTGCCCCGTGGGCCCGGGCACCGGCACCGCGACCGAGCGGACGCCCAGCTCGTGCTCCTCGTCCGCGACGGCGAAGCCCTGCGCGCCCACCGCCGCCACCTCCTCGCGGAACCGCGCCCGCGCGGTGATGGTGCGGGGGGTGATCGGCTCCAGCTCCACCGAGTCGATCAGCCGCTCGCGCACCCGCGGCGCCGCGAGCGCGACGAGCACCTTGCCCGTCGCCGTGGCGTGCAGGGGGTCGCGGCCACCGGTGCGCGAGCTCACCGCCACCGAGTGCAGCCCCGGCACGTGGTGCACGCACACCTGGTGGCGCCCGTCGAGCACCGCCATCAGCCCCGCCTCCCCGGTCACCTGTGCCAGCTCGCGCACCACGGGCAGGGCCACCCCGCTGAACCCGCGCTCTGCGGCCACCGCGGCACCGAGCTGGAACAGGCGAAGGCCCAGGCCGTAGCGCTTGGTGGTCTCGTCGAGGACGACGAAGCCGTCGCGTCGCAGCGAGGCCAGCAGCCGGTGGGTCGAGGAGAGCGGGTAGCCACTGGCGCGCGAGAGCAACGAGAGGGTGGCGCCCTCACCGCTGTCCCCGAGGAGCCCCAGCAGCCGCGTCGCCTTGCCGATCGTGTCGACCTCCACCGTCATGCGGCGACGCTATCCACGATGCGGCAGGTCGCCGCGGCGCCGCGCCGTGCGGTGCGGGTCGCGGGACCGCGGCGCCGGTGCTTGCATCGCCGCGTGCGCGCAGACCCGCAGGAGCGGCTCATCGGCCGCCGGTACCGGATCGCCGAGCGCCTCGGCGCTGGCGGCATGGGCACGGTGTGGGCCGGCACCGACGAGCTCCTCGGGCGTCGGGTGGCCCTCAAGGAGGTCGCCCCGCCGCCCGGGCTGACCGCGGACGAGCGCGAGGAGCTCGTGGAGCGCACACGGCGCGAGGCCCGCGCGGCGGCGCGCGTGGCGTCACCGGCGGTCATGACCGTCTTCGACGTCCTCGACGACGGTGAGAGCACGTGGTTGGTGCTGGAGCGCCTGCCACCGCGCAGCCTCGCCGACGTGCTGCGCGAGGAGGGTCCGATGCCTCCGCGCCGGGCCGCCGAGGTCGGGCTCGGCCTCCTGGCAGCGCTCGAGGCCGCCCACGCGGCGGGGGTGCTGCACCGCGACGTCAAGCCGGCCAACGTCATGCGGGCGGCCGACGGGCGCACCGTGCTCGCCGACTTCGGCATCGCCCGGTCGCTCGGCGACGCGTCCATCACTCGCACCGGCCTCGTGCTCGGCTCCCCCGCCTACCTCGCGCCGGAGCGCGCCCGTGGCGGCTCGGCGGTCGAGGCGTCGGACCTGTGGGGCCTGGGCGCCACCCTGTTCACCGCGGTCGAGGGGGCGCCCCCGTTCGGCGGGGGCGACGCGCTCTCGGTGCTGATGTCCCTGGTCGCGGACGACGTCCCGCCGGCGCCGCACGCCGGTCCGCTGCGGCCGGCCATCGAGGGCCTGCTCGTCAAGGACCCCGCCGAGCGACTGTCCGCCGGGCAGGTCAGGCCGCTGCTCGAACAGGCCCGTGACAGCCCTGTCGCGGCGCCCCGCACCACGTCGGTGGTCCCCGTCACCGCGCCACCGCCGACGTCCGCGTCCGCCCCCGCCCCGCAGCCGACGCCCGCCCCGGCACCGCAACGGACCGGTTCGAGCAGCGCACCGACCAGCGCGGCTCTTCGGCCCGCCGGCGCACGGGAGGTGCGCGGGCGGGGTCGACGGCGCGCCGTCCTGCTGGCGGTGGCCGCCGTGGCGGTGCTGGCCCTGGTGATCGGGGGGCTGGCGGCGCTGCAGGGCTCCGGCACCCCCGGGGCATCCGCCACGGCGGGGCGGGGGCCCAGCGCCGGTGGCGAGGCGCCACGGGCCGGCTCGCCACCGGTCGACCCGACGAGCGCGGCGGCGCCCGCACCCCCGACCGAGCCGGCACCGCCGCCCCAGCCGGCACCGCCGCCCGCATCCACCCCCGGCACCGGTGGCGATGAGACGGGTACCTCGAGCGCGTCGTCCACCGCCGCCGCGCTGGGTGCCGGCACCGCCCTGCCCGCCGGGCTCGTGGAGCACGTGGACGAGACGGGTTTCCGCGTCGGCGTCCCCGAGGGCTGGACCGCCACGCGGCAGGGGGCCCAGGTGCGCTTCAGCGACCCTTCCTCGTCGGCGCAGCTGCGCATCGACCAGACCGACGAGCCGAAGGGCGACCCGCTGGCGGACTGGCAGGCCCAGGAGCCCACCGTGGCGGGCCGGCTGGACGGCTACCGGCGCATCGCCATGACCACGGTGGAGGTGCCCTACGCCCGCGCGGCCGCCGACTGGGAGTTCACCCACGGCCGCGGCACGCACGTGCTCGACCGCAACCTGCTGATCGACGACACGCAGGCCTACGCCCTGTACTGGTCTGCACCGGAGGCGGCCTGGGAGCAGTCCCGGGCGCTCTTCGACGTCGTCGCCACCACCTTCCAGCCCGCGCCCTGACCCGCCCCGGAGGTGTCGACCTCCCGTGCCTCCACGTGGGAACGCCGTCCGGATGTCGGGAACCGCGAGGTCAGGAGCCCGTCGAAGGCCCCCGCGTGTCGGGCGCGGCAGGACGGCGGCCACGCCGGTGAGCACGGCGCACCGACGAGGAGGACCCGTGAGCCAAGACCCGGCACACCTGGCCGCGCTGATCGAGGAGCTCGAGGAGCTCGAGCGGCGCCTGCTGCTGCCGGGCGTCGACCACGACGACGCGTGGGCGCTGGGCGGACTGCTGGTGCAGCTCGGCCGCGACCGGGGCCTGGCCATCACGGTGGACGTGCGCCGCCACACCCACCAGCTCTTCCACGCCGCTCTGCCCGGCACCACACCGGACAACGACGCCTGGGTCGAGCGCAAGGCCGCCGTCGTGGTGCGCTTCAACGCCTCCTCCTACCTCGTGGGTCGCCGCCTCGCCGCCCGCGGCGCGAGCCCGGGCGTCGGCGACGGGCCGGACCCCGCCCGGTACGCCGCGCACGGCGGCTCGTTCCCCCTGCGCGTCGCGGGCACCGGGGTGGTCGGCACGGTCACCGTCTCCGGGCTGCCGCAGGCGCAGGACCACGCCCTGGTCGTCGAGGCGCTGGAGGCGTTCCTCCAGCAGCGGCGTCAGCGGCGTCCGAGGTGCGCACCCCGTCAGGCCCGTGGGCACGGTGGCGAAGGTCGGCTACCCCCGGGGCTGCGCCCCCACCGACCTCGACCGCGACGCCCCGATCGACGGCCTGGCGCCTCGATCGCGGGCCGAGCTGGCGTGGCGGGCCCTGGAGGAGGGCTAGGACGACGCGTGGCCGTCTGAGGCGCTGACCGCGCAGGAGGAACGGCGCCACACCGCCGTCCGCTGGGCCGGGACGCGCTCGGTCCCGCTGGACCGTGGTGGGCGGCGGGCGCTGCTCCGACAGGTCGACTACTCGACTCGGATCCGCGCGTGGTGGCCGCTGGATCGCGCCAGGGCACCGTCGCGGGTCAGCAGCGGGCAGTCCAACGCCTCGGCCAGGGCGACGTACGCGGCGTCGCAGGCGGAGGTGTCGTGCCGCAACTGGAAGGCGCGTCGTCGTAGGGCGTCCTCGAAGGACCAGCGTTCGACGCGCAGGTCCGCGAAGTCGCTCAGGACGTCCTGAGCGCGGCTCGCACTCAGGTGCCCTCCCAGCGTCAGCCCTCGCACTGCGGACAGCACCTCGTAGTCGATGAGGTCTGGAGCGTGCAGGTCTCCAGCAGCGAGGTCGGCGCGCAGGGCGTCAGTGCCGGGCAGCGCCGTCAGGGCGTCGACGACAGCGCTGCTGTCCACGACGATCATCCGCCGGTGACAGGCGATCGCTGCAGCTGCTCCCCACGCTCGGCACGCGCCTGCTGGAGGACCTCCATCGCCGACGTCGTGGCGTGCTCCGCGCGGCGAGCCGCGCGGAGCAGGACCTCGGCGACCGTGGGCTGAGCCACTTCACGGCCGAGCACCGCGAGCAGGTAGCTGTTCAGGGACTCGCCGCGGGCGGCTGCTCGTGCCTTGAGCACTCGTCGGGCGTCATCGGGCACGTTCCGGATCTGCAACAGCGAGGTCACTGCCTCACAGCAACTCACTGGTGATGCACAGTGCATGGACCTGTGTGCCCACACGCCATCGATCACGCGTCGGATCTGGGCGCTGCGCGGCTGGACGAGGCGCTGACCGCTCAGGAAGGCGGCTCGCACCACCGTCGGCGGGGCGCATGATCCGAGCAGGCAGGTGCTCATGCCCGTCCCCGCGGAGGGACACCGACGACGGTGCGGCCGAGGCACAGCAGCGCGGTGCTCCGCGGTCCGATCTGCCCGTCGTCGCTGTCGGCGACGAACGTGGCGTCGCGGCCCTCGATCCAGCGGGGGCAACACCGGCCCCGCAGGCCGAAGCGCACCGGTGTCACGACGTCCCCTCCACGGGAGCTCGTGCCCCCACGGCTTCGAGGGCGGCCTCGAGGGTGGGCACCCGTACCGAGACGCCGCGGACCAGGGACTCAGCCGCCGCGTCGGCCACCAGCGAAGCGGCGACCGCCTCCTGAGGCGGGCACGGGTTGCTGCGCTCGCCGATCAGGAGGCCGACGAAGGCGGCGAGCTCGTCGCGGTAGGCCTGCGCGAACCGCTGCGCGAACGTCGTGTGCGGCGTCCCGCCGGGGAAGGCGACGCCGGGCTCTGCCGACCGCACCGCGGTGTGCTCGTCGAGACCCACCACCAGGGTGCCCGCGGAGCCCTGCACCTCCAGCCGCACGTCGTGGCCGGCCCCGTTGTACCGGGAGGCGGCGACGGTGGCCAGGGTGCCGTCGTCCAGGACGCACACGGCCACCGCGGTGTCGACGTCACCGACCGCGCCGATGGCGGGGTCGCCGTTGTTGCTCCCCCGGGCCCACACCTCCACGACCTCGCGTCCGGTGACCCACCGCAGGACGTCGAAGTCGTGCACGCTGACGTCACGGAACAGGCCCCCGGAGGTGGCGAGGAAGCCCACCGGCGGCGGGGCGGCGTCGCAGGTGACCGCGCGCAGGCCGTGCAGCCACCCCAGCTCGCCGCTGCGCACGGCCCGTCGGGCCTCGAGGTAGCCGGGGTCGCAGCGGCGCTGGTGGCCCACCTGCACCACCCCACCGCGGGCCGCGACGCGGGCGAGCACCGGCAGCGACGAGGGCACGTCGGGCGCCACCGGCTTCTCGCAGAACACCGGGACGCCGGCGTCGACCGCGGCGATGATCAGCGCCGGGTGGGCCGGGGTGGGGGCCGCGACCACCAGGCCGTCGACGCCCGCGGCGAGCAGCGCCCCGGCGGACGACGCCGAGGCGGCGCCCAGCTCTTCCGCGACCCGTGCGGCGGCGCCCGGCAGGGCGTCGGTGATCGTCAGCCGGTCGACGCCGTCGAGGGTGGCGAGGGTGCGCGCGTGCATCGCCCCGATCCGCCCGGCGCCGACCAGGCCCAGGTGCAGCCCGCCGCTCACGAGGGCCGCTGCACCCTCGCGACCCGCTCGGTCATGGTCGCCAGCTGGTAGCGGGAGACCGCCATCGCGTCCTCGTCCTCGGCGAAGACCGAGGAGCACATGACGGTGTCGTCGCGGTCGAGGAACCCCAGGCCCGCGAGGCCGGAGAAGAACTCGTCGAAGTCGACGTCCCCGTCCCCGATCTTGAGGTGGCTGTGCACCCGCACCGGGTTGCCCGGGGGGTTGGTGATGTACCGCAGCCCGTGGCTGCGCCGGTGGTCGAAGGTGTCGGAGACGTGCACCAGGCGCAGCAGGTCACCCGCGGCGGCGAAGATCGCCTCGGGCGGGTCGATCATGTGGAAGGTGTGCGAGGCGACGTACACGAACCCCACGTGGGGGCTGTTCAGCCCCGTGATCAGGCGCACCGCCTCGAGCCCGGACTCCACGAAGTCGTCGGGGTGGGGGTCGATGCGCAGGTCGATGCCCTCGCGCTCGATGATCGGCAGCAGCTCCTCCATCGATCGCAGGAACGCCGCCTCGGACTCCTCGGGGGCCTCCGGGCGCCCGTTGAACTCCGTGCCGATCACCGAGCAGCCCAGGTCCACGGTGATCTGGATGATGCGCTTCCAGTTGCGCACCGCCGCCTGGCGCAGGGCCTCGTCGGGCCCCGACCACCGCTGCACCGGCAGCACGGAGGCGATGCCCACCCCGGCGGCCTCGCACGCCCGGCGCAGCGCGCGCACCAGCGCGTCGTCCGCGCGGGGGTGGCGGAAGAACGGCACCAGGTCGCGGTGCGGGGTGAGCTGGATGTGCCCGTACCCGAGCTCGGCGACCAGCGCGGGGAGCTCGAGCAGCTCGTGCGTGGCGTGGAACGGCGTGGGGTCGAGGGCGATCTTCATCGGGTCACCGGGTCTCAGACCGTTCGAGCGCGGTCGGTCGAGGCGAGGATGTGCTGGCGCGTGCGCGTGGCGATGGGCAGTGGCGCCCCGAGGCTCGCCACGGGGTACATGTCCTGCTCGACGATGGCGAAGACCTCCGGGTCGAGGTCGGCGACGACCTCGATGATCGGGGCCAGGTCGGGCTCTCCCAGCGGGGGCTCGACCATCACGCCCTGTCGGACGGCGGTCGCGAACGGCACGTCGTTCTTCAGCGTCGCGGCCCGCAGCGACGGATCGACCTGCTTGAGGTGCAGGTAGCCGATCCGGTCCGGGTGGTCGCGGATGATCTTCAGGTTGTCCCCGAGGTAGTAGACGAAGTGGCCGGTGTCCAGGCACAGGTTCGTGAACTGCGGGTCGGTGGCCTCCAGGAAGCGCTCCACCTCGGCGTGGGTACCGATGTGACTGTCGGCGTGGGAGTGGAACTGCTGGTGGACGCCGAACTTCTCCAGGAGGGCCTTCCCGAGCCGGTCGTGGCCGGCCGCGAGGCGCTGCCACTGCTCCTGCTCGAGCGTGCGCGGCTCCAGCACGGCCTCGGTGGCGTCGGAGCGCCACAGGTCGGGGATGACGACGAGGTGGCGAGCGCCGAGCGCGGTGGTCAGCCGCGCGACGTCCAGCGCCTGCTCCCAGGCCCGCTCCCACTGACCCGCACCCTTGTGGAACCCGGTGAACACCGTGCCGCCGGACAGCTCCAGGTCGCGGCGCCCCAGCTCGTCGCGCAGCTGCTCGGGGTCGGTGGGCAGGTAGCCGTAGGGCCCGAGCTCGATCCAGTGGTAACCGGCCTCGGCGGCCTCGTCGAGGAATCGCGGCCACGGCACCTGCGTGTCGTCGTCGGGGAACCACACCCCCCAGGAGTCGGGCGCGGTGCCGACCCGCAGCGAGCGGTCCGGTGAGGGCTGCTCGCTCACAGCCCAGCCAGCTCTCGTGCCTGGAGGAGGGTGCCCGCGGCCACCTGCAGACCCTCGATGCGCCCGAGCGAGGTGTCCTCGTGCTCGATGTTGACGGCCATGTCGGGGTCCACCGCGTGCAGCGCCTGCAGGAACCGCGACCAGTACTCGGCGTCGTGCCCGCGGCCGACGGCGACGAAGTCCCACGCGGCGTCGGCCGGCCACTCGTTGACCCACTCGTCGCCGCCGATGTTGACCCGGTCCTCGTCAGGGCGCAGGCGGCGGAACCGCTCGTCGAGGACCCCGTGGAGGCGGGCGTGCTCGGGGTTGACCCGCACGTCCTTGGCCGCGGCGTGGAAGACCAGCTCGCCGAGGTGCTCCACGACGGCGACCGGGTCCATCTGCTGCCAGAACAGGTGGCTGGCGTCCAGCTCGCAGCCGACGTTCGTGGCCCCGGTGCGCTCCACCAGGCGCTGGAGGGTCGGCGCGTTGAAGACGACGTTCTGCGGGTGCAGCTCGATGGCGACCTTGACGCCGTGGTCGGCGGCGAGGTGGTCGATCTCCCGCCAGAAGCGGACCGCGATGTCCCACTGGTGGTCGAGGACGTCGAGCGCCCCGGAGCCCCAGGGGTTGACGACCCAGTTCGGCACGCGCGCGCCGGGCTCGCCGCCGGGCAGACCCGACATCGTCACCACGCGCGTCTGGCCCAGCGCCCCGGCGGCGCGGATGCCGCGGCGCAGGTCCTCCGCGTGCTTCTCCCCGATCACGGGGTTCGGGTGCAGCGGGTTGCCGTTGCAGTTGAGCCCGGCGAGTGCCACCCCCTTCTCGGCGAAGACGCCCAGGTAGTCGTCACTGGCGCTCCGGCTGGCGATGACGTCGTCGACCGGGATGTGGACCGGCGGCAGGAAGCCGCCGACGTTGACCTCGGCGCCCGCCAGCCCCAGCGAGGCGATGACGTCGAGCGC
This sequence comes from uncultured Quadrisphaera sp., assembly GCA_964242735.1. Taxonomy (GTDB): domain Bacteria; phylum Actinomycetota; class Actinomycetes; order Actinomycetales; family Quadrisphaeraceae; genus CADCUY01. Next base: position 90,216 of record CAXTAK010000003.1, read on the forward strand.
CTCGGGCAGGGGCCGGTCGTGCAGGACGGCGGTGTAGACCCCGAGCTGCACCATCAGGCGACCTTCATCTGCGCGCCACCAGCGGCGGCGGAACGGGTGACGGCATCGATGACCTCCAGGTTGTGCAGTCCGTGGGCGAGGGTCGGCAGGGCCGGCAGGGCGGGCGTCGACGCGGTCCCGGCGACCTGGGCGAGCCAGCACCGCGCCTGGTAGGCGAAGAACTCGTTCTGGCCGTGGCCGACGGAGGGGAAGTCCATCGCCAGGCCTCGGGCGACGTAGGGGTGCTCGGGGCCGACGAGCACCTGGCGGTAGCCGCCGAGCCCGGCGGGCGCGGCGCCGTCGTACACGGTGAACTCCGCCGGGCGGTTGAGGTCGAAGGCCATGGCGCCGAGCTCGGCCGTGACCTCGAACCCGAGCCCGTTGGGCAGGCCCGGCGTGACCCGGGAGACGGAGTACGTGCCGACGGCGCCACCGGCGAAGTGCGCGGTGAACGTGGCGAGGTCCTCGTTGTCGACCGGTGCGAGCTCGTCGCTGACCGCGCCGCGCGCGTGCCCGGCGATGACGCCGAGCGACTTCGGGCGCGCGGCCGTGAAGGTCGAGAAGACCGCGCCGGAGACGCTCTGCACCGGCCCGGTCAGGAACTCGCCGATGTCGATGAGGTGGCTGCCGATGTCGGCGAGCGCCCCGGAGCCGGGCCCGCCCTGGTAGCGCCAGCTGATCGGGGCCCGGGGGTCGACGCCGTAGTCGCACCAGTAGTGCCCGTTGTAGTGGCGCACCTCCCCCAGCGCGCCCGAGGCGAGGTGGCGCTGCACCGCCGCGATGGCCGGGGAGCGGCGGAACGTGAAGCCGACCGCGCTCTGGGTGCCCGCGCGCTCGGCCGCCTCGACCATCGCCCGGGCGTCGGCCGCGCTGGGGGCGAGCGGCTTCTCGCACAGCACGTGCTTGCCGGCGGCCAGCAGCCCCTCGACGACCTCGCGGTGCAGGGAGTTGGCGACCACGACGCTCACGACGTCGATGTCGTCCGCCTCCGCCACGGCCTGCCAGGACGTCTCGGCGCGCTGGTAGCCGTAGCGGGCTGCCGCATCGCGGGCGAACGGCTCGTGGGCGTCGGCGATCGCCACGAGCCGCACCGGGGGGAGGTCGAGGTCGAACAGGGCGCTCGCCGTGCGGTAGCCCTGGGCGTGCGCCCGCCCCGCCATGCCGGCGCCGATGACGGCGACGCCCAGCCCTGGACCGCTCATGGCCCTGCCTCCTCGTCGTCCAGTGCAGCGCCGCCCCGGGTGCAGGGACCGCGCCGGCATGCTCGTGTACGAATGTCAAGACACACAGGGGTGGCCCGTGAGGGCCACCCCCGCGGTGCTGCGGGACCGCTCGTCAGCGGGTGCCGGCCTTCGCGTACTCGACGACGGACTCGACGTTGGACTCGTCGACGAACGCCGGCCCCGTCAGCACCGGCTCCCCGCCACCGAGGACCACACCGGTGCGCGCGTACATGGCCAGCTGCTCGATCGCCATGTAGCCCTGCGCGTAGGGCTGCTGGTCGACGGCGAAGTCCACCGAGCCGTCCGCGATGGCGTCCACGAGGTCCGCGCTGGTGTCGTAGGTGACCAGCGTCGCCTCGCTGCCGGCGTCCTCCTTCGACTGCACCGCCGCCAGGGCGATGGGCGCCCCCAGCGTCACGACGTGGCTGACCGCCGTGTCCTGCTGAAGCTTGGACCCGATGGTCGCCGTGGTGGAGGCCAGGTCGGTGCCGTCGACGTACAGTCGCTCCACCTCCGAGCCGAACCCCGCGGTCACCCCGTCGCACCGGGCCTCCAGCTGGGACTGGCCCTGAGCCTGGATGACGCACAGCACCTTCGTCGCGCCGTCGGTCGCGAGGCGCTCACCCATGGCCTGGCCGGCCAGGGCCTCGTCCTGGCCGTAGTAGGCGATGGCCCCGAGGTCCTGCCAGTCGTTGTAGCCGGCGTTGAACATCACGACCGGGATGCCGGCCTCCACCGCGGTCTGGATGGAGGCCCCCAGGGCGTCGGCGTCCGGCACGCTGACCGCCAGGGCGTCGACCTCCTGGTCGATGGCGTTCTGGATCAGGCTCGCCTGCTGGGTGACGTCGCCATCGCCGGTGTACTGCACCTCCACGCCGTTGGCCGCGGCGGCGTCGTCGACACCCGCGCGGATGATGTCGAAGAAGGTGTCGCCCGCGGGGGCGTGGGTCACCATCGCCACGGTGATGCCCGTGTCGAGGCCGCCACCGCCACCGCCACCCTCACTGCTCGTCTCCTCCTGCGCGCCACCGGTGCTGCTGCAGCCGGCGAGGCCGGCGGTCAGCGCCAGGGCGGCCAGGCCAGCGCCGGTCCTGCCGCGTCGGCTCGTGATCCACGTCATGGTGCGTCCCATCTGTCGGTCGTCATCGGCCCGGGCTGGTGCTCGAGGCAGCGTCGCCTCGGAATCATGGTGCTGATGTCCTGACATAAATGCAAGCAACGGTTCGGTAACGGACCCCACGGCGGCTCAGCGCGCTGTCGTGAGCGCCGCTCCGGACTCCAGCTCGTCCACGGTGGTGCCGAGCTCGTGCCCGAGGGCCTCGAGCTCGGCGCCGCCGGCCATCTCGTTCGTCAGCCGGTCGAGCGGGATCTCCGCCCGCGACCCGTCGAGGGAGACATTCCCGCGGTTGAGGATGACGAAGTGGTTGCCCACGAGGTACGCGTGGTGGGGGTTGTGCGTGATGAACACGACCCCGAGGCCGGCGTCCCGCGCCCGGGCGACGTACTTGAGCACCACGCCGGACTGCTTGACGCCGAGCGCGGCGGTGGGCTCGTCGAGGATGAGCACCTTGGCGCCGAAGTAGACGGCGCGCGCGATGGCGATGCACTGGCGCTGCCCGCCCGACAGGCCGCCGACGGCGCGGTCGAGGTCGGGGATGTCGATGCCCATCTTGAGCAGCTCCTCCCCCACGACCTGCTTCATCCTCGCCACGTCGAGGCGCCGCAGCGGCCCCGACCGCAGTTCGGCGCCCATGAAGAAGTTGCGCCAGATGCTCATCAGCGGCACCAGCGCCAGGTCCTGGTAGACGGTGGCGATACCGCGCTCCAGGGCCTCGCGCGGGGAGGAGAAGGTGACCTCCTCGCCGTTGATGACCACTCGGCCCTCGGTGTGCGCGTGCAGGCCGGCCAGGATCTTGATCAGCGTCGACTTGCCGGCGCCGTTGTCGCCGAGGACGCAGGTGACCTCCCCCTGGCGGACGACGAGGGAGACCCCCCGCAGCGCGTGCACGTTGCCGTAGCTCTTGCCGACGTCGTGCAGCGAGACGATCTCGCTCGCCGGGCTGGTCGGCTCCACCACGGTCGCGCCCGCGTCCATGCGCGTGGCTCCGCCGTCCCTGCCGCTGCCGGCTCCGTTCGACGCGGTGCTCACCTCTTGTCCGCCTGGTTCTTCACGACGAGGTTCACGATGGTGGCCAGCAGGAGCATCACGCCGAGGAAGAGGCGGAACCAGTCCGGGTTGAGGTTCGCGTAGACGATGCCCTGCACGGTCATGCCGAAGATGAAGGCGCCGATGGCGGCACCGATCGTCGAGCCGTAGCCGCCGGTCATGAGGCACCCGCCGACGACGGCGGCGATGATGTAGATGAACTCCTGGCCGATGCCCGCCCCGGACTGCACGGTGTTGAACCGGAACAGCAGGTGCATGCCGTACAGCCACGCGCAGAAGCCGACGAACATGAACAGGCCGATCTTCGTGGCCTTCACGGGCACCCCGACAGCGCGAGCCGAGGGCGCGTGGCCGCCAACGGCGAAGACCCAGTTGCCGACGCGGGTGCGCAGCAGCACGAACGTCGAGACGGCCACGAGGAGCAGCCAGTACAGCACCGTGATCTCGATGTTGACACCACCGATGCGGAAGGTGGACGCGAACACGGCGCTGGCCGAGGCGAAGCCCGCCATGTCGTTGATGTTCTGCGTCGCGACACCCCCGGAGACCGCCTGCGTCACGCCCAGGTTGAGGCCCTGGAGGATGAAGAAGGTTCCGAGGGTGATGATGAAGCTCGGCAGCCCGGTGCGCATGAGGAGCCACCCGTTGAAGGCACCGATCGCCAGCGAGACCACCAGCGCGATGACGACGCCGACCCAGACGTTCAGGCCCAGCTGGAAGGAGGTGATGGACGCTGTCAGGCCGCTGCCGATGACGGCGACGCCGGCGGAGAGGTCGAACTCCCCGCCGATCATCAGCATGGCGACGCCGACCGCCATGATCCCGATGGTCGAGCTGACGTACAGGATGTTGGCCTGGGCCGGCAGGGTGCGGAACGTCGGCGCGATCGCCAGGAAGAGCACGAAGATCACCACGGCGCCGAGGACGGAGCCCACCTCGGGCCGTGACAGCAGGGTGGCGAGCAGCGGACGGCGGCGCACGCGGTCGTCGCGGGCAGCGGGGGGCGCCGCACCGGGCGCTCCAGGTGCGGGGGGCGGTGGTGCGGTCGTGGTCATCGGACGCTCCAGCTGCATGTCTCGACGGTGAGGTGCTGCGCGGGGGTGGCTGCGCCAGCCTCATGCACACTCGACGCACGTGTCAATAGCATGTCCTGACAACTCAGGAGGCGCACCTGACAGTCACTGGCGCTCGGCGAGCCTGACCTCCGTGCGCCTGCCGCTGCGCACCGCGTCCACCCCGGCGGAGGTCACCGCGGTCGCGGCGTAGCCGTCCCAGGTGCCGGGCCCGTCGACGGTGCCGCGCCGGGCGGCGTCGGCCCACGCCTGGAACTCCCGGTCGTAGGCCTCCTCGAACCTCTCCTTGAACGTCGGCGGCAGGGCGCGCCCGCGCCCGCCGGCCGCCGTGGCGACCAGGGGGCCCCGGTCGAGCCCGGTCATCACGGTGCCGTGCTCGGCCACCAGCTCGGTGCGCACCTCGTAGCCGACCCCGGTGCCCACGAACACCTCGACGTCCACCAAGCGCCCGCCCGCGGTCTCCAGCAGGGCGAAGGTGGGGTCCCGCAGCTCCTGCGGCGCGCTGGTGCGCGAGGTCGGGTGCAGCACGGTGATGGCGGTGATCTCCTCGTCGAACAGGTACCGCGCGATGTCCACCTCGTGCACGAGGGAGTCGAGCACCACCATCTCGGTGCTGAACCGCGGCGGCACCACCGCGTTGCGGTGCGCGCAGTGCAGCATCAGCGGCTCCCCGAGCTCCCGGTCGGCGATGATCCGGCGCAGCTCCTGGTACTCGGGGTCGAAGCGGCGCATGAAGCCCACCTGCACCAGCTGCCGGCCCGCGGCCCGCTCGGCCTCCACCAGCCGCAGCGAGCTCTCGACGTCGGTGGTCAACGGCTTCTCGCACAGCACCGGCACGCCCCGCTCGAGGCAGGCCATCACCAGCTCCTCGTGCGTGTGCCCGGGGGTGGCGATGACGACCGCGTCGACGTCGGGGTCGGCCACCGCGGCGAGGGGGTCGCCCACCACGCGCAGGCCTCCGTAGGTGGAGGCCACGCGCTGCGCGGTCTCGGGGAAGGCGTCGGCCACCACCGTCGGGCGGGCCCCGACGGTGCGCGTCGCCAGGCGCCGCACGTGGTCGGCGCCCATCATCCCGACGCCGACCACCGCCACGCGCAGGTCGCCGGCGGAGGTCGGGGTCGAGCTGCCGGGTCGGGCCGCCGGCGCCGGCGCGGTCTGGGTCACGGGCGTCTCCTCGTCGAGCGCGTTGAGCGGGGTGGTCGGCGGGTCAGGCGTTGGTGGGGAAGCCGAGGTCCACACCCGCGTGCGAGGGGTCCAGCCAGCGGCTCGTCACGACCTTGCCGCGGGTGAAGAAGTGCACCCCCTCGATCCCGTGCGCGTGGGAGTCCCCGAACAGGGAGTTCTTCCACCCGCCGAAGGAGTAGTACGCCATCGGCACCGGCACCGGCACGTTGATGCCGATCATCCCGACCTGCACCTCGTTCTGGAACCGGCGGGCGGCCCCGCCGTCGTTGGTGAAGATCGCCACGCCGTTGCCGTAGGGGTTGGCGTTGATGAGCTCCACGCCCTCGGTGTAGGTCTCCACGCGGACGACGGACAGCACCGGCCCGAAGATCTCGTCGGTGTACGCGCTGGAGGTGGTCGGCACGCGGTCGAGCAGGGTGGGGCCGAGGAAGAAGCCCTGGTTGTCGGCGCCGCCGTCGGCGTCGGGGGTGACTCCGCGCCCGTCGACGACGACGGTGGCGCCGTCGCGCTCACCGGCGTCGATGTAGGAGGCGACCTTGTCGCGGTGCACCCCGGTGATCAGCGGGCCCATGTCGCAGGACCGCCGCCCGTCGCCGGTCCTGATCACCGTCGCGCGCTCGGCGATCTTGCTCACCAGCTCGTCGGCGACGGAGCCGACCGCCACCAGCGCCGAGACGGCCATGCACCGCTCCCCCGCGGAGCCGAAGCCGGCGTTGATCGCGGCGTCGGCGGCCAGGTCGAGGTCGGCGTCGGGCAGCACGAGCATGTGGTTCTTCGCCCCGCCGAGGGCCTGCACCCGCTTGCCGGCGGCCGTGCCGGTCTCGTACACGTAGCGGGCGATGGGGGTGGAGCCGACGAAGGAGATCGAGGCGACGTCCTGGTGGGTGAGCAGCCCGTCGACGGCGACCTTGTCGCCGTGCAGGACGTTGAACACCCCGTCGGGCAGCCCGGCCTCCTTCCACAGCCGCGCGACCCACACCGACGCGGAGGGGTCCTTCTCGCTCGGCTTGAGCACCACGGTGTTGCCCGCGGCGATCGCCACGGGGAAGAACCACATGGGGACCATGGCGGGGAAGTTGAACGGGGAGATGATCCCGACGACGCCCAGCGGCTGGCGCACCGAGTGCACGTCCACGTTCGTCGAGGCGTTCTCGGTGAAACCGCCCTTGACGAGGTGGGGGATGCCGCAGGCGAACTCCACGACCTCCTGGCCGCGGGCGACCTCACCCGCGGCATCGGAGAGCACCTTGCCGTGCTCGGCGGTGATGATCGCCGCGAGCTCCGGGGCGCGGGCGTTGAGCAGCTCGCGGAAGGCGAAGAGCACCTGGGTGCGCTTGGCCAGCGAGGTGTCGCGCCACGCGGGGAACGCGGCCGCCGCGCTCGCCACGGCGGCGTCGACGTCGGAGGGCTCGGCCAGCAGCACCGTGCGGGCGACCTGCCCGGTGGCGGGGTCGAACACGTCGGCGCTGCGGGTGGACTCCCCGCTGGTCGCCGCCCCGCCGATCCAGTGCTGGACGACGTCGGGCACCCGCGCCTCCTCCGACGCGAGGGTGGCGTCGGCGTCCGGCGCCGGAGGGGTGAGGTGCTCCTCGACGGTCAGCTCGGTCATGGTCTGCGTCCTCCCGGTGCGGGGGTTGGTCGGGTCGGTGGGGGTGGGTCGAGGGGGCGGGTCGGTCAGTCGGCCGGGGCGAGGTGCGCCCGCTGGGTGGCCTTGTGCTGCTCGTAGGTGGCGCGGGCGGCCTGCGTCGACTCCAGCGTCGAGGTCTCCGGCACAGGCACGTCCCACCAGCTCTCGCTGCTGGGGGCGCCGACGAACGGGTCGGTCTCGACGTGGATCACGGTCGAGGTGGGGCTCCTCCTGGCGTCCAGGATCGCGGTGTCGAGCTCCCCGCGCGTGGTCACCCGCACCACGGCGATGCCCAGGGACTCGGCGTTGGCGGCGAGGTCGACGGGCAGGAGGTCCCCGTCCATGCGCCCGGAGGCGGTGCGCCCCCGGTACCGGGTGCCGAAGCGCTGGGAGCCCAGCTCCTCGGACAGCGCCCCGATCGAGGCGTACCCGTGGTTCTGCACCAGGACGACGATCACCTTCACGCCCTCCTGGACGGCGGTGACCAGCTCGGTGGCCATCATCAGGTACGAGCCGTCGCCGACCATCACGAACACGTCGCGGTCGGGCTCGGCCATCGCCACCCCGATGCCGCCGGCGACCTCGTAGCCCATGCAGGAGTACCCGTACTCCACGTGGTAGCCCTTGCGCTCTCGCACCTGCCAGAGCTTGTGCAGGTCGCCGGGCATCGACCCGGCGGCGCACACGACGACGTCGCGGGGGTCCGACAGCTCGTTGACCGCGCCGAGCACCTCGTTCTGGGTGGGCCTGGCGGCCATCGTCGCGGGGTCGGCGGCCTCGTCGCGGGCGTACACCCCGGCGACGGTGGCGTGCCACGCCGCGTTCAGGCGCGCGGTCTCCTCGCGGTGGGCGTCCTCCACCGACCAGCCCTGCAGCGCCGCCCCCAGGGCGACCAGCGCCTCGCGGGCGTCGGCGACCACGGCGACCCCGCCGCGCTTCACGGCGTCCATGCCCGCGACGTTGACGTTGACGAACCGCACGCCCGGCGCGGCGAAGGCGGTGTTCGAGGCGGTGGTGAAGTCCTGGTAGCGGGTGCCGACGCCGATGACGACGTCGGCCGCGGCCGCGAGGGCGTTCGCCGCGGTGGTGCCGGTGGAGCCCAGCGCCCCCACCGACTGCGGGTGGTCGAAGGGCAGCGAGCCCTTGCCCGCCTGGGACTGCCCGACCGGGATGCCGGTGGCCTCGACGAGGGCGCGCAGCTCCTCCGTGGCCTGCGAGTAGATGACCCCTCCGCCGGCGACCAGCAGCGGGCGGCGCGCGGAGCGGATGACCGCCACCGCCCGGGCCAGGGCGTCGGGCTGGGGCAGGGTGCGCCCGACGTGCCAGGTGCGCTCGGCGAACAGCTCCACCGGGAAGTCGTGGGCCTCGGCCTGCACGTCCTGGGGGATCGCCACGGTCACCGCACCGGTCTCGGCGGGGTCGGTGAGCACCCGCATCGCCCCCAGCAGGGCCGCGGGCAGCTGCTCGGGGCGCCACACCCGGTCGAAGTACCGCGAGAGGGGGCGGAAGGCGTCGTTGACGGTGACGTCGCCGGAGTCGGGGCGCTCCAGCTCCTGCAGCACCGGGGCCGGCCCGCGGGTGGCGAAGGTGTCGGCGGGCAGCAGCAGCACCGGGAGGCGGTTGATCGTGGCGAGCGCGGCGCCGGTGAGCAGGTTGGTCGCACCAGGACCCACCGAGGTCGTCACCGCCCACGCCGCCAGGCGGTCCTTGGCGCGGGCGTAGGCGGCGGCGGTGTGCACCATGGCCTGCTCGTTGCGCCCGAGCACGTACGGCAGCCGGGTCGGGTCCTCCAGCTCGGCCTGCAGCAGCGCCTGGCCGAGGCCCGCGACGTTGCCGTGGCCGAAGATGCCCAGGCACCCGGCGAAGAAGCGGGTGCGCTGCCCGTCACGCTCGACGAACTGCGCGGCGAGGAAGCGCACGGTGGCCTGAGCGACGGTCAGGCGCACGGTCTGCGCGGCGATCGGCGCGGTGGTCATCGGGCTCCCTCGGTGCTGGTGGCGCCGCCGAGCGGCAGGCGCGGGTCGACGTCCTGGTGCGCCCACTGCCCGCGCACCCACGCGAGGTCGGGGTCGTCGACGATCTTCCAGGCCCGCTCGGGGGAGGGCCCGGCCATGACGTTGAGGTAGTACATGTCGTGCCCCGGGGTGGCCGCGCACGGGCCGTGCCACCCGTGGGGCACCAGCACGGTGTCGCCGCTGCGCACCTCGGCGAGGACGTCGATCGGGCGCTGCGCCGTGCCGTACGTGCGGTGGTGGCCGACCCCCGCCTGGTCTGCGGGACCCGGGGCGATCTCGTAGTAGTAGACCTCCTCCAGCTCGCTCTCGTGCGCACTGGCCTCGTCGTGCTTGTGCGGGGGGTAGGAGCTCCAGTTGCCCGCCGGGGTGAGCACCTCGACCACGATGACGGCATGGGCCGGAAAGGTCCCAGCGGGGGCGAGTCCGTGCACCTGGCGGCTGCAGGAACCCGCCCCGCGCAGCTCCACCGCGACGTCGGACGCCGGCACGTGCCGCACCGGCAGCCGCGTCGCCCCGGCGGGCACGCGGGCTCCGGGCAGGGCCACGCGGGCCCCGCGCTCGCTGCTGAGGCGTGCGGCGCTGCCCTGCGGCAGGTACAGGACGTCGGTGGGCCCGGCGAAGGGGCTGGCCCGCCCGGCCAGGTCGTAGCGGGCGCCGCCCGTGGCCACGGTCGCGCCGCCGCGCAGCGGCACCACGACGACCTCGGCGTCGGCGGTCTCGACGTCGACCACCTGGCGGGGCGCCAGGTCGAGCACGCGCAGGGAGCTGTAGCCCCAGCCGGCGCTCTCCGGGGTCACCACGACGTCGAAGGGACCCTGCGCGGTGGAGCCCGCGGGCAGGTGGAGGTCGCTCGTCACGGGGCTCACCGCACCAGGGAGACGGCGGTGTCGACGGCCGCCGCGACGTCGTCGTCGGGGGGGAAGAGCAGGGCGCGGCCGACCACGAGACCGCGCACCGCGGGCAGGTCCAGGGCCTTGCGCCAGGAGGCGTAGGTCTCCTCCGGGGCGCGCACGGGGTCGCCGCCGAGGATGAGGGTCGGCAGCGTCGTGGCCTCCATGACCCGCTCCATCTCCGCAACGACCGGCAGCTTCATCCAGGTGTACGCCGAGGACGACCCGAGGCCCTGGGCGATGTGGACCGACGTGATCACCGCCTCGGGCGCGAGGTCGTTGACCACCCTGCCGTCTCGGCGGCTGGACATGAACGGCTCCACCATCGCCACGAGGCGCTGGCGGTTCAGGTCGGTCACCGCCTGCGCGCACGTCTCCAGCGTCGGCGCGGTGCCGGGGTCGTCGAGGGCGATGCGCAGCAGCATCTTGCCGCCGTCGAACCCGGCCTCGACGATGCCGGGCACGTCGTAGGCGGTCATCCGGTCGTCGAGCTCGAAGCAGGCCCCCGCGAGGCCGCCCCGGTTCATCGAGGCGATGACGACCTTGTCCTCCAGCGCCCCGAGCAGGAGCAGGTCCTCGGCGATGTCGGCGGTGGCCAGCAGACCGTCGACGCCCGGACGGGCGAGGGCCGCTCGCAACCGGTCGAGCAGCTCGGTGCGGCTCGCCATCGCATCGCTGCGACCCCTGGCGGCCAGGGCGCCGCGCGCCGGGTGGTCGGCGGCGACGATCATCAACCGGCCGTCGTCACCGACGAAGGAGGGGCGGCGCTGACGCGCGGCCATCGCCTGCGCGACGGCGTGGGGGCGGCGGGCCCGCAGCTCGGTGACCTCGGCGTAGGTGCGGCACAGGGGCGTCTCAGGCACGAGCCGTCGCCTTCCTCTGGGTGCGGGTGGGCGCGTCGGCGAAGGCCTCGACCTCGGCGAGGCTCGGCATGGCGGTGGAGCACTCCAGGCGAGAGGCGACGATCGCCCCGGCCGCGCTGGCGTAGGACAGCGTCTTGGCCAGCGGCCACCCGGCCAGCAGGCCGTTGATCAGCGAGCCGCCGAAGCTGTCACCCGCGCCGAGCCCGTTGACCACCTCGACCGAGGTGGGCGGCACGGTCACCCGCTCCTCGCGGGTGGCCCCCAGCACCCCTCGCGGCCCCTGCTTGACGACCGCCAGCTCCACCCCCGCGTCCAGCAGCGCGTCGGCGGCGCGGTCGGGGTCGACCTCGCCCACGGCGACCTCGCACTCCTCGCGGTTCCCGACCGCGACGGTGACCCCGGCCAGGGCCCGCCGCACCTGCTCGCGCGCGGCGGCGACCGAGGTCCAGAACATCGGCCGGTAGTCCAGGTCGAGCACGGTGTGCGCGCGGCGGCCGCGGGCCGCCAGGGCCGCGTGGTGGGCCGCGCGGCTGGGCTCCTCCGACAGGCCGGTGACCGTCAGCCAGAACAGGTCGGCGCCCCGCACGGCGTCGTCGTCGAGGTCCTCGGGGCGGACCTGGAGGTCGGGCGCAGTGGGGCGCCGGTAGAAGTGCAGCGGGAAGTCGTCGGGGGGGAAGACCTCGCAGAAGGTGACCGGTGTGAGGTTCTCGGGGTCGACCACCACGTACCGGTCGTCGACACCGAGCTCGCGCAGGGCGCGGCGCACGAAGCGGCCGAAGGGGTCGTCGCCCACCCCGGTGACCAGGGCCGCGCGGCGGCCCAGCCGTGCCGCGGCGACGGCGACGTTCGCGGCGCTGCCGCCGAGGAACTTGCCGAAGGTCTCGACGTCCTCCAGCCCGACCCCGAGCTGCAGGGGGTACAGGTCGACCCCGGACCGGCCCGCGACGAGCACCTCCGGCGGTGGCGTGCGCTCGGGCGCTGTCGTCACGCGCACCTCCACCTCGTCGTGGGTCCCGGGCGCGGGTCGCGCCCGGGACGAACTCTGCCCCGCGCTCACCGCCGTGTCAATCCATGTCCTGACATGCGGTCATGAGCGCCGAGTGTCACGCGGGCGGGATCAGGACGTCGCGGACGACCTCGTCCAGCTGCGCGTCGGCCTGGAGGAACTGGCGCAGGGTGGTGACCGTGGCGCCGAAGCGCTCGAAGTCCTCCACCGCCAGGCCGTCCTCGTCGTAGGCCTTGGCGAACTCCGGGACGCGGTCGCGCAGCGCCTCGATGATGCGGGGCTCGACGGGCACGTCGATGCGGTCCTCGACCGGGATCGCGTTCTCGTTGATGCGCGCCTGCCAGTCGAAGGGGGGGGAGACCACGAGGTCGCCGCCGACGAGCTCGCTCCACTGGAGGTGGTTGCGGAAGGCCGCCGACAGGATGCGCACCCGGTAGCCCCGCTCGACGAACAGGTGGTGGGCCTTCTTCAGCGCCGCGACCCCGGCCCACTCGAAGTACCCGGGCTCGATCAGGACGCGGTCCTTCGCCGCCGACGCCTTCAGCCAGTCGTCGAGCCGGCCACCCATGATCGTGCAGACGGAGCCGAACTCGTGCACCTCCAGGCCCTCGGCCTCGCGGCGGGCGAAGCCGCGCTCGATCGCCTCGGCCACGGCGATCGCCTGGGCGACGGTGAAGGAGACGGTCGCGTTGATGCTCACCCCCCGGTAGGTGGCCTCCTCGATCGCCGTGATGCCCGTCCTCGTCGCGGGGATCTTCACGATCATGTTGGGGGCGAGCGCCGAGAAGCGCACCGCCTGCTTGACGAGGGCGTCGGCGTCGCGGTGCAGGCGGGGGTCGGTCTGGATGGACAGGCGCCCGTTGCGCCCGCCCTCCTGGTGGAAGATCGGCTCGAGGAGGCGGGCGGCCTCCACGGACAGCTCCTGGACCACCAGCCACCCCAGCTCCGACTCCCCCGCCGTGGGGTGCAGCTCGGCGAGCTGGCGGATGCGGGGCACCCAGCGCTGCAGGTCGCGCTTGATGGCCGCGAGGGCGATGACGGGGTTGCACGTCGCGCCCACCGCACCGAAGGAGATGGACCGCGCGAGCTCCAGCGGGTCCGCCGAGTCGTTCCACAGCGCGGTGGGCGTGGTCTCTGCCGCGATCCGCAGCGGCAGGTCGGCGCCGGTCTCCACGGGTGACGGGGCGGTCAGCGTCATGGTCTCTCCTGGGCTGGTCGACGGCGGTGGAGCGGTGGCGGTGGGACGGCGGTGCGGACGAGGCCACCGGGTGGGCACCCCGCCGGAGGCACCGGGTCGGCTCGACCGCACCACGGCGCTGTGGCGGAGCGGGGGCGAGGACTCGTCGACCTGGACGTGTTCCTGAGACCCCAGCATGTCAGCACCAGGTGTTGTCCTGTCAAGAGCGCCCGCGGACGCGAACACCGCGGTGCTACGGGTCAGGCGCCCGGACGTGCGCACGTCCGGACGTGGTGACGGCCCGTCCGGACCTGGTCGAGGGGCCGCGGGGCCTGCCATGCTGGGCGTGTGAGCAGCACCGTCGCCAGCCCGGAGAGCGGCCGCACCGGCTCGCCGCCCGCCCCGGACCTGTCGAGGCTGCTCGCCCGCGGCCTGGACCGCTCGAGCCCGGTGCCGCTGTACCACCAGCTCGCGGAGACCATGCGCGGCGCGATCGGCGACGGCACCCTGAGCCCCGGCACCCGGCTCGACAACGAGATCGCGCTGGCCGACCGGCTCGGGCTGTCCCGCCCGACCATGCGTCGCGCCCTGCAGGAGCTGGTGGACGCCGGGCTGCTGGTGCGGCGGCGCGGGGTGGGCACCCAGGTGGTGCGCCCCCACGTGAGCCGGCCGATGGCGCTGACCAGCCTGCACGACGACCTGCAGCGCACCGGGCAGGGCTCGGCCACGCAGGTGCTGGAGCACCGCGTCGGGCCCGGCACCGCGGACGTGACGGCTGCGCTCGCCCTGCCCGAGGGCGCTCCGGTGCTGACCCTGCGCCGGCTGCGCTCCGCCGGCGGGGAGCCGCTGGCCCTGCTGACCAACCACCTGCCGGCCGCGCTGGACCCCGGGCGAGAGCGCCTGGAGCGCGACGGGCTGTACCAGTGCCTGCGCGAGGCCGGGGTGCACCTGCGGGTGGCGCACCAGACCGTGGGCGCGCGCCTGGCCACCGCCACGGAGGCCCGGCTGCTGGGCGAGCGGGCGCGCTCGGCGCTGGTGACCATGGAGCGGACCGCCTACGACGACTCCGGCTCCGTCGTCGAGCACGGGCAGCACGTCTACCGCGCGTCCCGCTACCAGGTGGAGACCACGCTCGTCGAGCGCTGAGCGCCGGGCGCCGGCCCCGGGGCGGGTCTCAGGGCAGGTCGCCGTCGAGGAACTGGGCGCGACCTCGACCGAAGGACCAGTCCTCGGGGGAGTTGGTGGTCACCGACACGACCAGGTCCTCCGGGCGCACGCCGCAGTCGGCCTCCAGCCGCCGGGCGAGCCCCGCGTACAGCGCCCGCTTCTGCTCCGCGCTGCGCCCCTGCTGCACCACCTCCAGCACCACGACGCCGTCGGTGCGCTCGTAGCCGAGGCCGGTGTCCTCGGTGATCACGTGCCCGACCGAGTGCTCGGTGATGATCTGGTACCGGTCGCGGGGTGGGGCGGCGAACGCCTCGAGCACCACCTCCTGCACCACGTCGGCCAGGTGCCTGAGCTCCTGGGGCGAGCGGCCCTCCTGCACGTCGATCCTCACCAGTGGCACGTGGGCCCTCCTCATCGGGTGGTCGGATTGTCCTGACATGGAGCATGCCGCACAACGGGTCGATGTGACCTGTTGACAGGACAAAGAGGCGCCCCTAGCGTCCTCGGCACAGGACCTGACGCCGTCGTCAGCACCACGGCCACCGGTCGACACCCGGCGCGATGCTGCGCCCCACCACGAAGGAGCGCCGATGTCGGCGAGTCACTCCACGGGCGCCACGTCGAGCGTCCAGTCCGCACCACTGACCCCGCAGGCCCGCCGGTTCCTCGTCCGGCTCACGATCATCTCCACCCTGGGCGGCCTGCTCTTCGGCTACGACACCGGGGTCATCTCGGGCGCGCTGCTCACCATGCCGGAGGACCTCGGCCTGTCCGGCTTGCAGACCGCCACCGTCGTCACCATCCTGCTCCTGCCGGGCGCGGCGCTCGGCGCTCTCATCGGCGGTCGACTGGCCGACCGCCTGGGCCGGCGCATGGCCCTCCTCCTCTGCGGCGTGATCTTCCTGGTGGGCGCGCTGGGTTGCGCGCTCTCCCCCGGCTTCGGCCTGCTGGTCCTCTTCCGCTTCCTGCTCGGCCTCGGCGTGGGTGCCGCAGCCGTCATCTGCCCCGTGTACCTGGCGGAGATGGCCCCCAAGAACGCCCGGGCCCGCATGGTCACCATCAACGAGCTGATGATCGTCACCGGTCAGCTGCTGGCCTTCGCCATCAACGCGCTCATCGGCGTGCTGTCCGACGGCCAGGGCGAGTGGCGCATCATGCTCGGCGTCGCCGCCATCCCCGCGGTGGGCCTCATCGTCGGCATGCTCGTGCTGCCAGAGTCCCCGCGCTGGCTGGCCCTGCGGGGCCGCACCGAGGAGGCGCGCACCGTGCTGCACCGCAGCCGCAGCGAGGCCGAGGCCGAGGCCGAGCTGGCCGAGGTGGCGCACCTGGCCCGCCAGGACAGCAAGGCCGCCCGCACCCCGATCCTGCAGGTGCTGCGCGCGAACCCGCACATGAAGCGCCTGCTGTGGATCGGCGCCGGCCTCGCCACGGTCCAGCAGGCCACCGGCATCAACACGGTCAACTACTACGGCACCGAGATCCTGGCCGACAGCGGCCTGGGTGACGACGCGGCGCTCGTCTCCACCATCGCCATCGGCGCCACGTCGGTGATCACGACGATCCTCGGCATCTGGCTGCTGGGCTTCGTCGGCCGCCGCAAGATGCTGCTCACCGGTTTCATCGGGGTCGTCGGCTCGCAGGTGCTGCTGGCCGTGGTCTTCCTGCTGCCGCAGTCGGACTTCCGGAGCTACACGATCCTGGCGGCGATGCTGCTCTTCGTCGCCTTCGTCCAGTGCTTCATCGGCACCGGCATCTGGCTGATGCTGGCGGAGATCTTCCCGCTGGCGATCCGCGGCTTCGCGATGGGCCTGTCGGTGTTCGTCCTGTGGACGGTCAACGGCGCCATCTCCTTCGCGTTCCCCCTGACCGCGTCCGCCCTCGGGTCCACGGTCACCTTCGCGCTGTTCGCGGTGATCAACGTCGTGTCGGTCCTCTTCATCTTCAGGGTCGCCCCGGAGACCAGGGGCCACAGCCTCGAGAGCCTCGAGGAGCACCTGCGCACGTCCGCGGGCCGCACCCCGGCTGCCACCGGCAGTCGCTGACCACCCCTCGCAGCGCCCCGCCACCCACGGCGGGGGCGCTGCGGCGTCCACCCACCACCGCCCGGAGGTGCCGCGTGGAGGTCGGCGTCTGCACCGCGGCCCTCGCCGTGATCGGAGACCTGGACCTCCACGGGACGGAGGCGGCCACCAGCGGTCGACGCCCCGCCGAGGAGCGCAGACCCCGGCGGCAGGTGCTTAGTCAACGAGCGGCCGCGGGACTCAAGCCGGGACCCCGTGGCCGGACGAACGCTGCTGGTCGTGCGCGGCGCCGCGTGACCCGCAGCAGCGCTCAGGGCACGAGCGCGAAGCCCTCCGCGGCTGCGGCCAGCCGGAGGCTGCGGTGGAAGGCGGAGTGAGCGAGCCTCGGCTCCACTGCCACGACCGCGGTCGCGGAGGCCAGCTGCACGGCGTCGTAGGCCCGCAGCCCGTGGACCGCCGCGTGCCGCGCCGCGAGGTCGAGCACGTCCGGCGTGATGGAGGTGCGCAGGAACCGTCCCGGTTGGTCTGGAGCGCCGAAGCAGTCGCTCTCGAACCGGGCGACGAGCACGGCGACGTCGCCGGCCTCCAACTCCCCGGACCGCATCTCCCGCCACAGCGCCGCGACGACCTCGACCCGGCACACCTGGCTCACCACCACATCGGTGAGCGCCCGGATGACAGCGGACCCGTCCTCGTCGGCGTACAGCTCGACGAGCGCCGACGAATCAGCGAAGACGCCCACCCGCGGTCGCGACCGACGATCTCCGAGAGCAGCGTGCCGTGCGCCGCCCGTCGTCGCGCGGCGGCGGCGGCAGGGGCGGGAGCCGGCCGGGGAGCCCCGGACTCATCGAGCGACCCAGCCCTGGCGAGACGGTCCCGCAGCCTCTGCCGGTCCGATCCGCCGGTCGACGGGTCGGTCTCGGCGTCGACGACGAAGGTGAGGTGGGCGTTCAGGCTCCGCCCCTCCTCGGCCGCGGCGGACCTGGCCCGGTCGACCAGCTCGTCCGGGGCTCGCCACGTCACCCGCTGCACACCACCAGGGTGGCAGGCACGCAGGCAGACACCTCATCCCGCTGTGGCCAGCGGCGCCCCAGCGTCGAGCGCGCCAGCCGCAGCGACGTCCCGGCCCGCGATGATCACGAGCTCAGGACCACGGATGACCGCCTGGAGTGGTCGCGACCCCGTGATCATCGCGAGAGGTGCTCCGGCCGCCGGGGTCCGCGTGCGAGCCGCAAGGGAGATGCAACACGGCGTGACGGGTGCGTAACATCCGCTGCCCACACTCCCCCCATGGCGAGCGTGACGACACGACGGCCCACCGCGGCAGGGGCGCACCCCGTCGACGAGGTGCCACCCCTGGCGCGACTGGCGCCGCTGGGGCTGCAGCACGTGCTGGCCATGTACGCCGGCGCGGTCGCGGTGCCGCTGATCGTCGGCGGCGCGCTCGTGGCGGAGGGCCAGCTCGACAGCAGCGACCTGCCGTACCTCATCAGCGCCGACCTGCTGCTGGCCGGCATCGCCACGATCATCCAGTCGGTCGGGTTCTGGCGCTTCGGGTGCCGGCTGCCGCTGATGCAGGGCTGCACCTTCGCCGCGGTCACCCCGATGATCGCCATCGGCTCGCAGTACGGCATCACCGCCATCTACGGGTCGGTGATCGCCAGCGGGCTGTTCATGATGGTGCTGGCCCCGGTGTTCGCCCGACTCCTGCGCTTCTTCCCACCCCTGGTCACCGGCACCGTCATCCTCGTCATCGGGCTGTCGCTGATGCCCGTGGCCGCGGGCTGGGCCGGGGGCGGCGCGGCGTCGGAGGACTTCGGGGCCCCGGGGAACCTGGCCCTGGCGGCGTTCACGCTCGTCACGATCCTGCTGCTGGAGCGCTTCGCGCCGCCCGCGCTGGGGCGGCTGTCGATCCTCGTGGGGGTGCTCGTCGGCACCGGCGTGGGGGCGGTCTTCGGCCGGAGCGACTTCAGCGGCGTCGCCGAGCAGTCCTGGGTCGGCATCAGCACCCCCTTCCACTTCGGGTTCCCGACCTTCGAGGTCAGCGCGATCGTCGCGATGTGCATCGTCGCCCTGGTGATCATGACCGAGACCACCGGCGACATCATCGCGGTCGGCGAGATCGTCGACCGGCCCGTGCCGCCCGGCCGCCTCGCCGACGGGCTGCGCGCCGACGGCCTGTCCACCGTGCTCGGCGGGGTCTTCAACACCTTCCCCTACACCGCCTTCGCGCAGAACGTGGGCCTGGTGAGCCTGACCGGGGTGCGCTCGCGGTACGTCGCCACCTTCGCCGGCGCGGTGCTCATCATCCTCGGGCTGCTGCCCAAGCTCGGGGCCGTCGTCGAGGGCGTGCCGCTGCCCGTGCTCGGCGGCGCGGGCATCGCCCTGTTCGGCATGGTGGCCGCCAGCGGCATCCGCACCCTGTCGAAGGTCACCATCGACAACCGCAACATCCTCGTCATCGCCATCTCGGTGGGCGTGGGCCTGCTCCCGACCGTCTCGGGCGAGCTGTACGCGCAGTTCCCGGCGGGCGCGCAGACCGTGCTCGACTCCGGCATCAGCGCCGGGGCGATCACCGCGATCGTGCTGAACCTGCTGCTGGGGTCCTCGCGCCGCGAGCCGGAGCTGCTCGACCTCTCCGCCCACGACGCGGTGCGCGCCCCGGTGAGCAGCGACGACGGGGTGACCGTCCGCTGACGGGGCGGCACGACGGCACAGGAGCACAGCCGGGCTGCACGGTCACGCCGCGGGGTCGAGGATCCGCACGGTGCCGTACCGGCCGTCGTAGCCGGGCTCGACGTCGACCTCACCGGCCCGCACCCGCCGCAGCGCCTCCCCCGCCCGCGCACCGACCAGGGCGGCGACGCCCTCGACCGGCGCCGAGGTGAGCACGTCCAGCTCGCTCCCGAACGCGGCGAGCAGCTGGGCGCGCGCGGCGGCCACGCGCCGGGCGGCGGGGCGGACGCCGAGGGCGTCGGCGAGCACCTCGTCCAGCGGCACCAGCGTGGTGAACTCGAGTGCGCCGGGCGGCCGGGTGCCCTCGGGGCGGTCGGCGAGCTCCTCGACCCGGGAGAGCACCCCCACGGTGACCGGGCGCCCGCAGACCGGGCAGCGCCCACCGGCCGCCGCCCGCTGCGCCGGGCTCATGCGCACGTCGTGCGCCCGGTGCCCGTCGTGGTGGTACTTGCCCTCGGCCGGCGGCATCTCGACCGTGCCCACCAGCTGGGTGGGCGAGGACGCCCGCTCACCGGCCCGGCTCGGCGCGCCGGTGCGCAGGGCCTCGCGGATGCCGGCGTAGGAGACCTCCCCGCTCAGCACGGTGGTCTCGCGGGCGATGCGCCGCGGGCCGTGGGCGTCGGAGGAGGAGATCAGGGCCACGTCGTCCAGGGCGCTGACCCGCCAGCACATCGCCGGGTCGGCTGACAGGCCCGTCTCGACGGCGAGGACGTGACCGGTGAGGTCGGCGAAGCACTCCTGGAGGGAGTCGAAGCCGCCCTTCGAGCCGAGCACCCCGAACCACGGCGTCCACGCGTGCGCGGGGACCACCAGCGCGGTGGGGTCGGCCTCCAGGGCGATCTCGGCGACGTCCCGGGCGCTGATCGCCAGCGCCGGCCGCCCGTCGGAGCTCAGCGCGGCCCCGCGCCGCTCCAGGGCGGCGGCGAGGGCGTCCGCGGCCTCCAGGGAGGGCAGGGCGACCAGCACGTGCAGGCGCCGGGTGCGCCCGCCGTGGCGGTAGCTGCAGGCGACCTCCGCGCTGGCGAGGAAGCGCGGCGCGTGCGCCGGGGCGCCGCGGCGCACGAGCAGGCCCTGCTCGGGGGCCGGCACCAGCTCGGCGGCCAGCTCCGCGCGCCAGGCGGGGTGGGTGACGTCGCCCGTGCCCATCACCGCCACGCCCTTCTCGGCGGCGCTGGCCTCGATCACCGGCACGCTGAGGGTGCGCGCGGTGGCGTAGGCGAAGCGGGAGTGCAGGTCGAGGTGGTAGCTGCCGCTGGGCGGGATCACAGGGTCGACCTACCCCGTCCGGCCCGCCCCACGAGCACCAGCACCGGGCACAGGCGCCGGCGCCGCACCCGCAGGGCCGCCCGCGCCGCGCCGTGGTGGGCGCGGTGCGGGCGGGCTGTGCAGGTGCCTGGCGGCTCAGGCGTTCTGCTGGGAGCTGACGCCCTCCAGGCCCGCCTCGGCGGCGCCCTGCTCGGGGGTGTCGGCGGAGGTCGGCGCGCCCTTCAGGCGCGTCGCCACCTCGACGGCCCGGCGGCCCTGGTACGCCGCGGCGGCGAGCTCGGTCTCCCCGGGGGGGTTGGCCCCGTTGTTGGAGATGTGCGAGGTGCCGTAGGGATTGCCCGCCGCGAACTGGATCGCGTCGGTGTAGCCCGGGGGCACGATGAAGCCGCCCCAGTGGTAGAAGACGTTGTTCAGCGCCAGGATCGTCGACTCCTGCCCGCCGTGGTTGGTGGCCGCGGAGACGAACGAGGAGTACACCTTGTCGGCCAGCTCGCCACCGGCCCACAGCCCGCCGCAGCCGTCGATGAACTGCTTCAGCTGCGCCGACGGCAGCCCGAAGCGGGTCGGCGTGCCGAAGATGACGACGTCGGCCCACTGCAGGTCGCTCAGCTGCGCCTCGGGCTCGTCCTGGGTCTCCAGGCGGTGGGCGGCCCACCCCTGGTTGGACGCGATGGCCGCCTCGGGGGCGAGCTCGTGCACCTTGAGCAGGCGCACCTCGGCGCCGGCGCCCCCGGCGCCCTCCGCGACGGCACGGGCGAGCTTGTGGACGCCTCCGGTGGCGCTGTAGTAGATGACGGCGACCTTGACGGCCATGGTTCCTCCTGCTGCTCGGGAGGAGCCAGCGTAACCGAGACAGTTGAACAAGCAACTACCCGGTGGTGACCGTCAGCACCACCAGGCTCGCGTTCAGCGCCACCACCACCACGACGGCGACCCGCGCCGCCCACCGGACCGGTGCGCCGTTGACGTCGTCCCCCATCAGCGCCGCGTCCCCCGTCAGGCGCAGCAGCGGCACGAGCGCGAAGGCGATGCCGAAGCTCAGCACCACCTGGCTGAACACCAGCGCCGCGGTGGGGTCGATGCCGACGGCGAGCACGATCAGCGCCGGGACGAGGGTGACGACCCGGCGCGCCACCAGGGGCACCCTCACGCGCAGCAGCCCCTGCATGATCGCCGCCCCGGCGTACGCCCCCACCGACGTCGAGGCCAGGCCCGAGGCGAGCAGCGCGAGGGCGAAGAGCAGCGCGATCGCCGGCCCCAGCGCGCTGGAGACCGCGGCGTGCGCGCCCTCCAGGGTGTCGGTGCCGGGCACGCCCTGCAGGGCCGAGGCCGCCAGCAGCAGCATCGAGATGTTCAGGGCACCGGCCACCGCGAGGGCCGTGACGACGTCGATGCGCGTCGCCCGCAGCACCGCGCGGCGGTCGGCGCCGGCCTCGACGTGCCCGTGGTGGTCGCGGGCCAGCGCCGAGTGCAGGTAGATGGCGTGCGGCATGACCGTCGCGCCGAGCATGCTGGCCGCCAGGAGCACCGCGTCGGTGTCGGCGAACCGGGGCACCAGCCCGCCCAGCACCCCGCCCGCGTCAGGGGGGCTGACCACCGTCCCGGCGACGAAGCCCACGGCGATGACCACGAGGAAGGCGATGATCACCGCTTCGAAGCGGCGCTGCCCGTCGCGGGTCTGCAGGGCCAGCAGCAGCAGCGAGACCGCCCCGGTGATCACCCCGCCCAGCAGCAGCGGTGTCCCGAACAGCAGGTGGAGCGCGACGGCGCCGCCGATGACCTCCGCGAGGTCGGTCGCCGCGGCGACCGCCTCGGCCTGCACCCAGTACGCCAGGCGCGGGAAGCGGGTCAGGCGCTCGCCGAGCACCTCGGGCAGGGTGCGCCCGGCGACCACGCCGAGCTTCGCGGAGAGGTACTGCACGAGCACCGCGATGACGTTGGCCACCACCAGCACCCACAGCAGGCCGTACCCGTACAGCGAGCCCGCGGTGAGGTTCGCGGCGACGTTGCCGGGGTCGACGTAGGCGATCGCCGCCACGAACGCGGGACCCAGCAGCAGCCACAGGCGCCGGTCGGCAGGCCGCGGGTGCGCGCGGCCCTCGCGCACCACCGGCACCGCCACGAGCGGGACCCTACCGACCGCCCACCGCTCGCGAGGGGAGCGAGCGCATCCGGCGCGCGCACCTCACGAGGGTCGCGGGGCTCAGCTGCCCGTCCCGCTCACCCGTCGCGCGGAGGCGCCTGACGCGCCGAGACCCTCGCCCCGGCGCGGTCGAGGAGCCGCTCCGCAGGCAGGGTCCGCGCCACCACGGCGCGCGCGACGTCGGTCAGGCGCTGGTGCTCCTCGCGCGCGTACCCGCGCAGCACGGCGAAGGCCTCCTCCACCCCGATCCCGCCCCGCTGGGCGATCACGCCCTTCGCCTGCTCCAGGACCACGCGGCTGGTCAGCGCTCCCTGCAGCTGGGCGCTGAGGGCGCTGGCGCTCGTCGCGGTCCTGTCCTGGACCAGGGCGACGCTCGCGACGTCGGCGAGGGCCTGGGCGAGCGTGAGGTCGTCGTCGTTGAGTGACCCGGGCTCGCTGCCGAACAGGCCCATCGCCCCGAGCACGGTGTCCTGCAGGCGCAGGGGCACGGCGTGCACGCTCTCGTAGCCGGCGGCCCTCGCCGCCGGCACGAACGCCGGCCACCGCTCCTGCTCCACCGACAGGTCCGGGACCGCGACGGGCGCACCATCGCGGTAGCAGTCCAGGCACGGCCCGTCGTCGCGCTGCAGCTGGTGCACCTCGAGCTCGCGAGCTCGCTCGGACGAGGCGGCCAGCACGTGCAGGACGCCCCGGCGGTCGGCGAGGAGCAGCCCGGCGGAGGCGACGTCCAGCAGCCGGGAGCACTCCGCGGTGAGGCCGTCGAGCATCTCCACGACGTCGTACCCCCTGGCGAGGGTCGTGGCGATGGAGACGAAGGCCTGGGTGACCTCGCGTTCGCGCCCGCTCACGCGCCGGGCCCTGGGCTGGTGCTCCGCCAGCCGGTCGCGTCCACCTCCACCCGCCGCTCCACCACCTGCCAGGCCAGCTCGCTGGCTGTGAGACCCAGCGAGAAGGCGTGCGCGCGGAGCAAGACCAGGGCCTCCGCGGACCCCACCCCCAACGCACCCATGACCATCCCGGTGGCCTGGTAGACCTCCACCCGCTCCAGGGAGGCCAGCTGCTCCCACCCGTCCTCGCCCTGGCTGGCGGAGTCCCAGTCCACGTCCGCGGTCATCAGGTCCAGCAGGGGCAGCACCGCGAGCTCCGCGGCCAGCAGCGCCCCGGCCATGCTCTCCTCGGTCAGCGGCCCCGCGCTGGCGCGGTACAGGTCCAGCGCCCCCACGTGGTGGGAGGTGATGCTGACCGGGAGCGCGAAGACCGCGGTGATCCCCGACTCCCTGACCGCGCTGGTGAACGCCGGCCAGCGCAGCTCCGCGGGATCGGCCAGGTCAGGGGCGAGCACGGGGGCGCCGACGAGCACGGAGTCCAGGCACGGGCCCTCCCCGAGGGTGAACTGCAGCTCGTCCAGGCGGCGGCTGAGATCCCCGCTGGAGCCGAACGTGCCCTGCGTGGCGCCCTGGTGGATCATCGAGATGGACGCGCCATCGACCGCGAGGAGGTCCACGCACGCCCGGCACAGCAGGTCCGCGGCGTCCAGGGCGGTGCCAGCGCCGGTCATGGCGGTGCCGAGCTCTGACCGGAGCTCCCACACGGGCCGGCTCATGGGGACCTCCGTGGTGCGGTGCGGTGCGGGGAACGGATCCATCGTGCCACCCCGGGTCCTACCCGCCACCCTCACCCGCGGCGGCGAGCCACACGGCGGTGTCGGCGGGCAGCGCTCGCGGGGTGCCGGGCCGTGAGGCGACCAGCACCGTCGTCCCCGCGGGCAGGGCGACGTCGGCGGTGCCGAGGTTGACCCAGCACTGCACCCCGCCGCGGGTGAAGGCGATCACGTCGTCGGGGGCCTCGAGCCACACCAGAGGCGCTGCGCCCGCCAGCCGCTCGCGGCGCAGCGCGAGCAGGGTGCGGTAGAGGGTCAGCGTCGAGTCGGGGTCACCGCTCTGCGCGGACACGCTCGACCGCGCCCAGCCCGTCGGCTGCAGGCTCCACGCCGCAGCGGGGTCGGGGTCGGCACCGGGCGGGGAGAAGCCGAACGGCGGGGCGCTGCCGGACCACGGCAGCGGCACCCGCGACCCGTCGCGCCCGGGGTCGGTGCCCCCGGAGCGGGAGTGGATGGGGTCGGTGCGCCGCGCGCTCGGGATGTCCTCGACCTCCTCCAGGCCCAGCTCCTCCCCCAGGTACAGGTACGCCATCCCGGGCAGCGCCAGGGTCATCACCACGGCGGCGCGGGCGCGCCACCGGCCGGCGTCCAGGTCGGGGGCCTCGGTCGGCCACCGGGCGCGCTCCCACTCGTTGGAGCCCTTCTCCTCCGCCTGGGTGCGGGCGTAGCGGGTGACCTGGCGGACGACGTCGTGGTTGGTCAGCGCCCACGCGCTGGGGGCAGCGGTGACCGCGGCCGTGGCCAGGGCCCGCTCGATGACGCGGCGCCACGGGCCGGCGCGCCAGGGCGCGTGCAGCGGGTCGAACTCGAAGGCGGCGTGCAGCTCGTCGGGGCGCAGGTACAGGGGCAGGCGCTCGGGGCGGGCCACCCACGCCTCGGCGACGAAGACCCGCGGCGGGTCGTAGGTGTCGGCGAGCGCCCGCCACGCCCGGTACACCTCGTGCACCTCGTCCTGGTCCCACCCGGGGTGCTCCTGCGTGCGCCGGTCCGCGCCCGCTCCGTCGGGCAGCCCGGCGGCCTTGGCGAGGCCGTGGGCGACGTCGATGCGGAAGCCGTCGACGCCGCGGTCGAACCAGAAGCGCAGGACGTCGAGGAACTCCGCGCGCACCTCCGCGCTGGTCCAGTCCAGGTCGGGCTGCTCGGGGGCGAAGAGGTGGAGGTACCAGTCGCCGGGCGATCCGTTCGGGCCCGTGGTGCGGGTCCACGCCGGGCCCCGGAAGCAGCTCTCCCAGTCGTTGGGGGGCAGCTCGCCGTGGTCCCCGCGCCCGGGGCGGAAGAGGTACCGGGCCCGGGCTGCGGCGTCCCCGGCGAGGGCGGCGCGGAACCACGGGTGCGCCGAGGAGGTGTGGTTGGGCACGATGTCGAGCAGCACCCGCAGGCCCAGGGCGTGGGCGTCGGTGATGAGCGCCTCGGCCTCCTCCAGGGTGCCGAGGTCGGGGTGGACGTCGCGGTAGTCGGCGACGTCGTACCCGCTGTCGACCATCGGCGAGGGGTACCAGGGGTTGATCCACACCGCGTCGACGCCGAGGTCGGCGAGGTGGCCCAGGCGCGAGCGGAGCCCGGCGATGTCACCGGTGCCGTCGCCGTCGCCGTCGGCGAACGCCCGCGGGACCACCTGGTAGACCACCGCCTCGCGCCACCACGCGCGCTCACCGGAGCCCCCGGTGCCCGTGCTGGCGGTGTCCGTCATGGGGCAATGGTCCGGTACGGGGTGCCCAGCTCGCGCCAGCCGTCCCGTCGCGCTCCGGTGCCAGGTGCTCGCGGCACTACCGCACGGCGTGGGCCTGGTTCGTCGTGGTGCCCGACGCGCCGGCCGCGTGGTGTCCGATGCCGGCCGTACCTCTGGACGGCGAGGACCTGACACGAGGTGGCGGCCGATGCGACGCCCGTCTCGACGTCGAGCTCAGGCCCCGCGGCGGCGCGGCATCCACGCGTAGGTGCAATCCGGTTCCCGCTCCTCGGTGTCGTGCCCGTCGCTCTGAGCCACGAGGACGAGGCCGGCCGCCTCGTAGAACCGGCGCGCCGGGGTGTTGCGGGTGAACACGTGCAGCCGCAGCCCGTCCGGACGGAGGCGCTTCGCGTCCTCCAGCAGCGTCCTGCCCAGACCGCGGCCCTGGTGGTCGGGGTCGACGTAGAGCTGCTCCAGCCACTCCCGGTCCAGGGCGGCGAAGGCGACGGTGCGCCCGTCGTCCACGATGCGCACGCGCTGCTCGGCGAGCACCGCGCGCATCCACCCGCGCGTCTCCACCTCGTCGTGGAGGACCGCCAGCCACGGCATCGCCGCGGCGCGCGACCGCAGGTGGAGGCGGGCGAGGGTCTCCGCGTCGTCGGGGACGCCGTCGCGCACGCCGAGGCCGCTGCCGGTCACGAGCAGGACGCTACGGGGCGTCGGGGCGTCACCGGGTGCTCAGGACACCGGCGGAAGCATCCAGGCCCCCTGGCACCACGGCGTGTCCTTGGCACACCCACGCCCTCCTGCAGGGCCTGCTCGACGTGCTCACCCGGGCCGTCGCGATCCTCGGCGTGGTCCCGCCGGCGCTGAGGACCGACGTCGGCGTCGCAAGGAGCCGGCCCGGTGCACGGCGAGCGGTGCTTACCGGCGGCGCACGTCTTAGGAGTCTTAGTCCACTTTACTCGAAGCAGATAAAGCGGCCTAAGGACTGTAAGGTCAAGACGTGCGAGCCCTCACGAACCCCTACACCCCGAACGCTGGCGCGGAGCCGCAGGCGGTCGTCGGACGTGACGATCAGCTGGAGTGGTTCGACCTCCTGCTCGCCCGGATCGAGCGAGGGCGCACGGAGCAGTCGATGATCATCACGGGGCTGCGCGGGGTGGGCAAGACGGTGCTCCTGGGCCAGTTCCGCACCACGGCCCTGGAGCACGACTGGGTCGTCGTCGAACTGGAGGTCAGCAAGCACGACGAGACCGAGTTCCGTCGTGACATCTCGACCCGTCTGCGCACTGCACTGCTGGAGCTGTCGCCGAGGGCGCGCTGGACCGAGCGGTTCACGCACGCCGCTGCCGTGCTGAAGTCCTTTACGGTCAGCGTCGACACCTCTGGAACGTGGTCGGCCGGGCTGGACGTCGGAGCGGCTGAGGGGTTCGCCGACCATGCGAACCTAGCCATGGACCTCACGGACGTCTTCTTGGCCTTGGGCGAGGCGGCCAAGGAGAGAGGTCGGGGAGTCGTTCTCCTCTTCGACGAGATCCAGTTCCTGAACAGGCAGCAGCTCGAGGCCCTCATCCAGGCGCTGCACAAGATGGTGCAGCGCAGGCTGCCCATCACGATGGTCGGCGCAGGACTCCCCCAGATCGCAGAGCTAGCAGGAGACGCGAAGTCCTACGCCGAGCGCCTGTTCAAGTTCCCCGGAATCGGCAACCTCTCCTCGGACGACGCCAAGGAGGCTCTGGCCAGGCCGGCGCAGGACGAGGGGGTGACGTACACCGAAGCAGCCCTCGACGGAGCGGTGACCATCACGGGAGGCTATCCGTACTTCATCCAAGAGCTGGGCTACGCCGTCTGGACCGTCGCACGTGGTCCGCAGATCACCCTGGACGACGTGCGCGCCGCCGAGCCGGCGTACGAAGCCAAGCTGGACGCGTCGTTCTTCCGGGTCCGCCTGGACCGCGCGACCGACCTCCAGCGCGCATACCTGCGGGCGATGGCTCAGCTCGGCCCTGCTCCGCAGAAGGCTTCTGATGTCGCAGACGTCATGGGGCGCCCCTCGACGAACCTCGGCCCCACGCGAGCCGAGTTGATCAACATGGGGCTGCTCTTCACGCCCCAGCACGCGTATGCGGCCTTCACCGTGCCTCACTTCGACCGCTTCCTCCTGCGAGCGGTCCCCATCTTGGAGGTACCCGCGCACAGGCCTCGGCGTCCGCGGTCCGACGAGTGAGCCTGTCCAGGGATGGCCAGCTGCTCGAGCAGGACGTTCCTCATGTGCGCCAGGGCAACGAGATCCTCGTGCAACAGCGACCTGACCATCGGCAGAAGGGGTGATGCCGAGATGATGCAGCAGGGCGTGGCGCCGGTCACCGGTGCGCGACCCCCAGCACCCACCGCCCGCCGGCGCGCACGGCCACGTCGTCCGACGCCACCCGCAGGCCGTGGGTGCGCAGCTCGGCGAGGAGCTGGTCGACGTCGAAGCGGTCCTCGGGATGGCGCGAGACCGCCCGCAGCCACCGCGCATCGACGATCCGCGAGGTCATCTCCGCGAACGCGAAGCGACCGCCGGGGCGCAGGACCCGCGCGACCTCGGCCACCGCCGCCCGCCAGTCCGCGATGTGGTGCAGCGCGTGCAGCGACAGCACCAGGTCGGCGCTGGCGTCGGCCTCCGGCAGGGCGGTGGCGTCGCCGACCTCCACCCGCACCCGGTCGCCCAGGTCCGCCAGTGCCGTCCCGGTGCGCTCGACCGACGCAGGATGGACGTCGTAGGCGACGACCTCGGTGGCGCCCAGAAAGTCCACCGCGCAGCGGGCGCCGAGCCCGCGCCGCCCCGTGCCGATCTCCACGCACCGTTCACCGCGAGCACCGAGGCGGGCCAGCCCGCGGCCCTCCAGGCGCCTGCCGAACGCGTAGCGCAGCCGGGAGTCGACCCACAGGCGGTTGGCGTCGACGTAGGTCGGGGGCGCGGTGCGCTCACCGGCGCCGGACGGCTGGTCAGCGATCACCCCCGCCACCTACCCCCACCGGGTGGGCCGACACCGGCGGCGCCGCCGGAGGTGTGCGCGGCGCTGCCGGCGGGGCGTCCACGGGTGCGGCACCACCGTCCAGGACGAGATCCTGCAGACGTGCCAGCACCGTCTCGGTGGACTCCAGGACGATGCGCCCCTGGCCTTCCGCCCGGGCGAGCAGATTCGCGCCAGGCGGGAGCCCAGCGGCGTGGAGCACCTCCGACGAGAGGATGGCGCGATGCTGGTCGTCGAGCCGGAGGCGCGCCCACGCCGGCGCGCACGTGCAGCCCGACACCTGCCAGTGGACGGCCACATCGACCCGTCCGACCGGGTCCGGGAGCGGGGTGGGCGCCCCAGCAGACGGCGGAGGCGCCTGCCGCTCCCACGAGCGGAGCGCGTCGTCGACGTCACGGCGCACCTCCTCATGCTCGCCGTGCAGCCGTGCGCTCAGGATCAGCGAGCCCCGTGCGGCGACGGTGGCGAGCACGAGAGCGGCCACGAGCAGGACGGTGAGGAGGCCTGCACTGACACCGGCCCACACACCGAGCACGGTGCCGGTGACGGCCGGCACCACGATCATCCACCACCACGGCTCGCGCTGACTCCACACCGCGACCTGCCGCCACGGAACGCGCCGGCGGAGCCCGTCGTCTCCTCTGACGACGCCGAGGCCACGAGCGGGGACGGTCGCCGGGGACAGCCGTGCCGGCAGCTGCGCGACCGCTCGCTCCACGCGTCGCTCCTGGGGGCCGGGCCGTTCCTGCTCGAGTTCCCGCCATTTCGCTCGCGGGCGCGTCAGCCACTCCGCCGCCGGGGCGGTCGCGGAGTCCTGCTGCCCCTGCACCTCGGCCTGCAGAGCACGCCAGGAGCCGACGTAGGCCCACGGGTCACGGGGGAAGCGCCGGACGGCGAACCAGCTCCCGACGGCCATGAGCATCCCGGCGCCGATGGCGAGGACGCCGAAGCCGACACCGACGCCGGTGGGCTGCCGGGAGGTGAGCAGGGTCGTCCCCACGTTGCAGACGATGGCCAGCACATAACCGATGAGCGGCAGGACGACCCATTGGTCCATCCGGGGCAGCCGGTCGGCGACGGGCGCCATGCCCGACCCGACGTGCCAGCGGTTCCCCACAGCGATACCCACGCACATGACCACGCCGTAGGCGACGGCCAGGACGGCGAACAGCAGGGAGAGCGCGGTGAGCACAGCGGGCAGGTCCCTCACGACCCGGGCACCTGGCGTTCGACCGCGGTGGGCACGGGCAGCTCCTCCGCGCTGATGAGCGGACCGGCCACCACCTCGCCGAGCAGGGCCGACTGCGCCGGCTCCAGATCGACGGTCGCCGTGAGCACACGGATGAGGTCGAGCAGCTCGTCGTTCCACTCGTCCGCCCACGCCGTCGGGCGGATCTGGTCCAGCGGCGACGGCCGGCTGGCGGACCGGCCGATGCCCCTGGCGGTGCGGGAGCCGAGCCAGCGCTGCAGCACCGGCATGCCGCTGACCGCGTAGTCCCACACCTGCGGGCGCACGCCGGTGACCGTGCCGGCACCGACGTGCAGCTCGCCCGCGCCGGCGTCGTAATTGAGCTGCTTCGTCGTCGCCGGGACGGCCTGGACGGCGGTGGCCCACCCGAGGCCGGGCACGGCAGGCAGCGACGCGCCGCGGCGCGGCGGCGTCGCGGTACAGCGGGATGACGTCCTTGCCGCCGAAGGAGCCGCGGAAGTGGTGGAAGTCGGGCACGGCGGTGGCCACCGCCAGCGCCGGTCCACTTCCCAGCGGATTGGTGGTCATCGACGTGAGAAACACCTGGCGGTCTGACAGTGAACCCCACAGAGATGGGCGTTCCAGCGCGGCCAGGCGAGGGTCCTGGAAGGTCCACTGCCGGTCGAAGCTCCGGTACCCGTAGCGCACCACCGGCCGCGGCGAGGAGCCAGCGGGCAGCTCGGCGAGCGATGGCAGGCCTGCCACGTGCGTGTGGATCGACCGTCCGTGCGTCGGGGTGACGTACGCCTCGGCACGCTCGTTGCTCCCTGTCCGCGCGAGCAGCGCCGTCCAGCGCTCGTGCAGCAGCTCCGGCGTCGGGGCGATCGGCCACATCCGGGCGTAGATGCACCCAGGCTGCTGCCACGGGAAGAGGTCGGCCAAGGCCGGCATCACCTGCCAGTCCAGGCCGCCACTGACCGGCACTATCTGGTCCCCACCCGCGCCGGGCAGCTGCTGCCACGCGCTCGGGTCGAGCACCGGGGGCTGGACGCCGACGAGCGCGGTGAGCTTCTCGACGCGCCTGCCCTCGATGCGTCGGTAGTGGACCTTCGCAGGGGAAGAACGCCGGGCACCGCGGCGGTACAGCGTCACGATGGCCACCGGTGAACGGATGGCGAAGACGTTCTCGTCGACGTTGGCGCCGCGCCCATCACCGCCCAGGTCGACCACCCAGACCTCGTCGGCAACTTCGCGCACGAGCTGGCGCAAGCCCAGGAAGCCTGGGCCGTGCAGCCATGTGGAAGCGGTGATGAAGCTGACCACAGCTGGCCCGTCGGGACGCTGCTCGAAGGCCTTGTGGATCGCCCATCGCCAAAAGTACAGGTAGTCGTCGAAGAGGCTCCTATGCACCGAGAAGATCACGCCGGCGCGCTTAGGGGGCTCTGTGATGTCGTCGAAGATCGCTCGCCCGCTGGTCGGGCGGACCACCCAGCCCCCTCCGCTCGTGGAGCTGCCCCGGTTGTACGGCGGGTTGCCGAGGACGACGGTGACCGGTTGCGTGCTCTTGACCTGGGCGGCGCGTTCCCGTTCGGCGGCCAGGACGGCCATGTCGCCCCACAGGCCCAGCACCGCCGGGGCGCTGCTCGGGTCGTCGAGGGTGTCGGTGAGGTAGACCCGAACGTGCCCCGGTGGCAGGAGCTGCCCGGCGAGCTCGGCCAGGCGCTGCCCGATGCGCAGGTGCGCGACCGCGTAGGGCCCGGGCAGCACCTCGAAGGCGATGAGGTTCTTCGCCAGCGTGGGCGCGATCTGGGCGGGGCCCGCGGCGCCGCGCTCGGCACGGGCCACCTCGGCGGCGCGGTCGAGCACCGCGAGGGGGTAGGTGCCGCTGCCGGTCGCGGGGTCGAGGGTGACGACGTCCTTGTCGCCGTAGCCGAGCTTGCGGCCGAACTCCTCGCGCAGCACGTGGTCGACCAGGCGCACCTGCAGGGCCACGACGTCGGTGGGGGTGTAGTAGACGCCGGACTGCTTGCGCCGCTCGGGGTCGTAGGTGGCGAGGAAGTCCTCGTAGAACCACAGCCACGGCTCCCCGCGGGGGTCCTTGCTGGCCGCGACCCTCACCGGGTCCACCGCCGACACCAGGCGCTCGATCGCCCCGACCTCCGCGGCGAGCGCCGTCGCCAGGCCGGGGATGGTCAGCGCCGGGCCCAGGGCTGCGGCCAGCACCTCGTTGCTGCTCGCCAGGCTCGCCCGCGCTTCAGCGAGGGTGATGACGTGATCGCCGTTCGCGTCAGCGCCGCCGCGCAGAGCGGCGATAGCCAGGCTGTAGGCGACGACCTGCGCGAGGTCGTCGGCGAAGCCCGCGTCGGTGACGTGCTCGTGGATGTGGGCCGACCACGCACCCTTCGCACTGACGACTGGGGCCGACGGGGTCTCGGTGGTGAGGCCCGCGGCGACGCGGTCGCGCAGCATCCGCGCCAGCGGCGCCAGCTTCACCGCCAGCTGCGACGCTCGGGCGATCACTGCGGGACGGGTGGTGGCCAGTAGCCGCAGCAGGTCGACCAGCGGCTCGGCGTCCCAGCCGGAAGCGCCGTCGTAGGGCAGGTTAGCGCTTCCGATCCGTTCCCCGGAGCGGTAGAGCACCGCGGCCTGGCCGTTGCACACCAGCAGCGCGTCGAGCTCGGCGAGCAGCGCCCACTGCTTCTTCTCCCGCCCGACCCACTTCCTCCCGTCCAGGGTGTGTCCGGGAGCCTTGAGCTCCACCCACCCGCAGGCCCGGCCGCCCAGCAGCGCCGCGAAGTCTGGGCGCACCCCCGGCATCTGCGCCTCGCGCAGCAGGTGCAGCGCCCCCACTCCGTGGTCGGCGGCGAGGGCCTCCAGGAGCACGGCGACCGGGACGGTTAGCTGGGCCTCGGGCTCGACGTCCACTGCGGCAAGCCCCGCCGCCGCGACGGCCCTCGCGTAGGTGTCGGCGAGGTCGGCGTCGGTGATCACGGCGTCATCCAAGCGGAGACCTCCGACAACGGGTGGCGAACCGCAGCACCGCTGCCGACGGTGCGGAGGTCAGTACCGGATGGCGTCGATCACCCGGGCGCGCACCGCCATCGTCGCGGGCACCAGCCCGACGAGCGCACCGACGAGCGTGGCGGCCACGAACGCCTCGACGGCCGCCGCCACCGGGAACGGCGGCACCTCGGAG
Organism: uncultured Quadrisphaera sp.; assembly: GCA_964242735.1. Classification (GTDB taxonomy): domain Bacteria; phylum Actinomycetota; class Actinomycetes; order Actinomycetales; family Quadrisphaeraceae; genus CADCUY01. Next base: position 123,551 of record CAXTAK010000003.1, read on the forward strand.
ACCCCCAGGTCGTCGAGCACCAGCTCGAGCGGCAGGTTGACCACCACGGCCACCGCGGCGGCCACCCCCAGCGCCCCGGCCAGGGCGGTCGCGACCACGCTCTCGAGCATCACGGCCGCGAAGACCCTCCCCGAGGAGGCGCCCAGCGCGCGGCGCACCCCGATCTCGCGCACCCGCTGGCGCACGGTGACGATCCCGACGTTCAGCACCCCCAGCGCTCCCAGACCGAGGGCGAACAGGGACAGGCCCCGCACCCCCCACTGCACCCCGGTGATGATCTTCGCCAGGCCCGGGTCGCTGCTGGGGTAGGCGTCGCCCTGCAGGCCATGGCTGGCCAGCACCGAGGGGATCGCCGCGGTCAGCGCCTCGCTGCGCTGCGTGGGCACCCACAGCTCCAGGGTCGGCGTGGCCCCGGCGATGGCGTTCTCGGGCAGCCACTGCCGCGCGGAGGGCAGCATCGCCAGGAGCGGGTTGTACTCGTCGCGGGTGACGACGCCGACCACGGTGGCGGTCACCCCCGAGTCGCCCGGCAGCTCCAGGGCGAACGGCGGCTGCGCACCCGCCCTCCCGGACTGCTCGAGGAAGGCCTGGTTGACCACCACCGCCGGGGAGAGCCGGTCGGCGTCGGAGGGCAGCAGCCACCGCCCGCTGTCGGGGGTGATGCGGTGGATCACCCCGTAGACCGGCTCCGCGAGGACGACGTACGCGTACATGACGCCCTGCGGCACCGGCATCTCGACGCCGGCCTGGACCACGCTGGTGGCGTGGGAGACCCCGAAGCGGTCGACCACGGCGGCGTACGCGGTGTCGACCTGCTCGGGGTCCACGGTGCCCTCGGCGGCGTACGCGCTGACCGTCAGGGTCGTGGATCGCCCCAGGGCGCGCTCGTTCGCCTCCAGGATCGCCTGGCGCCCCATGTCGCCCGCGGCGGTCACCCCGGTCATCGCGAAGACCGCGAGGAAGACCCCGACCAGGGAGAGCACGACGCGGGAGCGGTGCACGCGCACCTCGCCCCACGCCTCGACGCCGACCCCCACGACGCCGGTGAGCAGCCTCACGCCGCCACCGACGGCGCGGCGGGGGCGGTGGGCGCGGCGGAGGGGTCTGCGCGGTGCGCGGTGACGACGGCGAGGTCAGCCGGCGAGAGCGGCAGCAGCCGCCCGTGGTCGAGGCGGAACTGGCGCTGGGCCCGGGCGGCCACGGACAGGTCGTGCGTGATGGTCACCAGCGTGGAGCCCGCGGCGGTGGTCACCTCCTCCAGCAGGCCCATCACCGCGGCCCCGGTGTCGACGTCGAGGGAGCCGGTGGGCTCGTCCGCCAGCAGCACCCGCGGTGAGCGCACCAGCGCCCGGGCGATGGCCACCCGCTGCTGCTCGCCCCCGGAGAGCCGCTCGGGCAGGGCGTCGGCGCGGTGGCCCAGGCCCACCCGCTCCAGCGCTGCGCGGGCCAGGCGGTCGCGGCCCCAGAACTCCCGGCCGCCCGCGTACAGCAGGGGGGTGGCGACGTTCTCGGTGGCGCTGCGCCGGGGGAGGAGGTTGAACTGCTGGAAGACGAACCCGAAGGTGGCCCCGCGCATCCGCCCGCGCCGCCGCGCCGGCAGGGCACCGGCGTCGGTGCCGTCCACGCCGTAGACCCCCGACGTGGGGGTGTCGAGCAGGCCAAGGATGTTCAGCAGGGTCGACTTGCCCGACCCCGAGCGGCCCACGACGGCGACGTGCTCACCCTCCTCCACCGCGAGGTCCACGCCGGTGAGGATCTCCAGCGGCGACCCGTCGGGCAGGGTCACGCGGCGCCCGACGCCGTCGAGGTGCAGCAGGCTCATCCCAGGTACACCCCCTCCTCGAGCGGTGGCGGCACCTCGTCGTCGGAGGGGACGGGGGTGAACTCCAGGACCTGCTCGCCGTCGGCGAGGCCCTCGGTGACGGCCACCACCGCCCCGTCGGTCAGGCCGAGGCGCACCGGGCGCTCGACCGGCGCCCCGTCGGGGCCCACCACCCACACCAGGCCCTCGGCGACGGTGCCCTGCACGGCGGTGACGGGGACCGTCACGACGCCGTCCGCGGAGCCCACGTCGAGGGTGAGGTCCACGCTCATCCCGGCGAAGACGGTGGTGCCCGCGGGCACCGCGCACCTGACCTGCGCGGTGGGCGCGGCGAGCGGCATGCCGGTCATCGGGTCGATGCCGGGCGCGGCGGCAGCGGCGCCCTCGCCGTCGCCGTCGTCAGCACCGGTGGTCCCGGTGCTGACGCCGGTGCACGAGAAGGGCGCCGGGCCGCCCTTGGCCTGCGCGGTGGCGCTCGCCGGGGGGGTGAGCAGCCGGAACTGCTGGGCCTGGGTCAGCGGCGCGGTCACCGACAGGGTGCCCGGGGAGATCGCGGCGACGTCGGTGCCGACCACGACGTCCTGGTCCTTCAGCACCGCGAGGCTGGCGACCGTGCCGGCGCGCCCGGCGAGGACGGCGACGGTCTTGGTCCGCTCCTTCGTCGGCGCCTGCGTGGTGGTGCCGTCGGGGGCGGTCACCACCGGCGCCACCAGCGGCTCCAGGGTCACCACGACGTCCACCAGGGCGGTCTCGGCGTCGACCGCCTCGCCGACCTCCACGCGCACCCGCCCGACCCGACCCGCCGTCGTGGCCCTCACCGTGGTCGCGGGGTCGGGGGCGACGGTGCCCACGAGCTCGACGGTGCTGGCCACGTTCCCCAGGGTCGCGGGCACCGTGGACTCCACGATGCTGCCCGTGGGCGTCAGGGCCTCGGTGCCCTCACCGGCGCCGGTCCCCCGCCCGAAGGCGATGACGCACAGCGCGACGGCGATCACCGCCCACACACCCAGGCGCAGCACGGGCACGACCGCTCGGAAGACTCGCACGGCTCTCCTCGGGACGCCGGCGCCGGCGCACCCGTGGCGCCATCAGCCGGGTACCGGGACCGTAGCGGAGGGTGACGGCAACGCGCGAGGGCCAGTCCAGAGGCAGCCACGGGCAGCGCTCAGCGGGTCAGCCCCACCCGCCGAGGAAGGCCTCGAGCCCGCTCAGCAGCCGGTCGACGTCCCGCGCGTCGGTGTAGGGCGCGAGGCCCACCCGCAGGCCCCCGGCGTCACCCAGCCCGAGGTGGCGGGAGGCCTCGACGGCGTAGAAGGAGCCGCTGGGCGCCACCACACCGCGCTCGGCCAGGAAGGCCGCGGCCTCGACCGTCGACCGGCCCGCCAGGGTGAGCAGCAGCGTGGGGGTGCGGCGGCTCGCCCGCGAGCGGACGGTGACCTCCGGCAGGGCGGCGAGCCCGGCCTCCAGCTGGGCGAGCAGCGCGTCCTCGTGCGCCTCCAGGGCGCTGTAGGAGGCCACGAGGCGCTCGCGGCGCGACCCCGTGGCGTCCGGGGCCAGGCCGGCGAGGACGTCGATGGCGGCCGTGGTGCCGGCGAGGAGCTCGTAGGGCAGGGTGCCCAGCTCGAAGCGCTCCGGCACGGCGTCGGTGGAGGGCAGCAGCTTGTCCGGTGCCAGGGCCTCCAGCGCCTCCACCCGCCCGGCGAGCACCCCCAGGTGGGGTCCGAGGAACTTGTACGGCGAGCACACCAGGGTGTCGGCGCCCAGCGCCGCCAGGTCGGTGCTGGTGTGCGCCGCGGCGTGCACGGCGTCCACGTGCACCACGGCGCCGACCGCGCGGGCGGCGGCGGCGATGGCGGCCACCGGTGGGCGGGTGCCGATGAGGTTCGAGGCCGCGGTGACCGCGACGGCCGCCGTGCGCGGGGAGAGGACCTCGCGCACGTGCTCGTCGGTGAGCTCACCGGTGGTGGGGTCGAAGTCGGCCCAGCGCACGACCGCGCCGACCGCGGCGGCGGCCTGCACCCAGGGGCGCACGTTGGCGTCGTGGTCCAGGCGGGTCACGACCACCTCGTCGCCGGGTGACCAGGTGCGGGCGGCGGCCCTGGCCAGGTCGTAGGTCAGCTGCGTGGCGCTGCGACCGAAGACCACGGAGCGGGGGTCGGCGGCGAGCAGGTCGGCCACCGCCTCGCGGGCGGCGAGGACGATGTCGTCGGCGTTGCGCCCCCCGGGGCTGGTGCGCCCGCGGTTGCTCAGCGGCCGGGTCAGCGCTGCGGTGATCGCCTCGATCACGGGGGTGGGGGTCTGGGTGCCGCCGGGGCCGTCGAAGTGCGCGGTGCCCGCGGCGAGGGCGGGCACCTGCGCGCGCAGCGCGGCGACGTCGAAGCTCACGGCCCCATCCTGCGCCAGCGGGCTCACAGCGCCGTCGAGCGGCCGTGCCGGCGGGGCCGGTGCGTCCCGAGGTGCGCCCGCGGCGGCGCAGGGCCAGCGTGGAGCCGTGGAGCTCCGCACCCTCGGTCGCACCGGCGTCAAGGTCAGCCCCCTGTGCCTCGGGGCGATGATGTTCGGGGCGTGGGGCAACCCCGACCACGACGACTCGGCCAGGATCATCCACCGGGCCCTGGACGCCGGGATCACCTTCGTCGACACCGCCGACGTGTACTCCGCCGGCGAGAGCGAGGAGATCGTGGGGAAGGCCCTCGCCGGCGGGCGGCGCGACGGCGTCGTGCTCGCCACCAAGGCGCACGGGCAGATGGGCGATGACCCCACCAGCCAGGGCAACTCCCGCCGGTGGCTGGTGCGCGCGGTGGAGGCGAGCCTGCGGCGCCTCGGCACCGACCGGATCGACCTGTACCAGATCCACCGCCCCGACCCCACCGTCAGCACCGAGGAGACCCTCGGGGCGCTGACCGACCTGCAGCGCGCGGGCAAGGTCCTGTACTTCGGGTCCTCGACCTTCCCGGCGCACGAGGTCGTCGAGGGCCAGTGGATCGCGGAGGAGCGGGGCCTGGGCCGCTACGTCACCGAGCAGCCGCCGTACTCGATGCTCGCGCGGGGCATCGAGCGCGACCTGCTGCCCGTGGCGCAGCAGCACGGCATGGGCGTGATCCCGTGGAGCCCGCTGGCCGGGGGCTGGCTGACCGGGCGCTACCGCGCGGGTCAGGCCGCTCCGGCGTCCAGCCGCGCGCAGCGCCTGCCCGCGCGCTACGACCTGGGCGACCAGGCGAACCAGCGCAAGCTGGACGCCGCGGAGGCGTTCGCCCAGCTCGCCGAGGAGGCCGGGCTGTCGCTGATCCACCTGGCGATCGCCTTCGTGATGAACCACCCGGCGGTGACGTCGCCGATCATCGGCCCGCGGACGATGGAGCAGCTGGAGTCCCAGCTCGGTGCCACCGACGTCGTGCTCACCGCCGACGTGCTCGACCGGATCGACGAGATCGTGCCGCCCGGCACCACCCTCGCCGCCGCCGACGCCGGGTACGCCCCGCCGTCGCTGACCGATCCGGCCCTGCGCCGCCGCTGAGCCGCCGGGGCGCCGGCAGACCCCGGCGGACGAGGAGGTGGCGCACCCAGCTCGCACCCCACCCGGGGGCGGCGCACCATGGCACCCGTGGCGCAGGTCCTGCTCGACGGCGGCCGCGTCGTCATCCACCTGCGCCGCCTGGAGCGCCTGATGGCGCTGCGGCGAGGGGACGTCGTCGTCGACGCCGGGAGCATCGTGCTCGCCAACGCCACCGCCCAGCCGATGGTCGCCACCCGCGGGTGGCGGTGGCCCGGGGCCTACGTGGCGGGGGTGCTCGCGGTGGGCACCTGGCGGTGGGGCGGTGGCCGTGACTTCCTGGCGCTGTGGCCCAACGTCGGCCCGGCCCTGGTGCTGGACCTGCGCGATGCGGAGTTCACCCGCGTGGTCGTCAGCTGCGCCGGGATGGGCGACGCCGAGACCCTCGCCGCGCTGCTGCGACCCCGCCGTTGAGGACGACCGCTCACAGCCACCGCCCAGGTGCTTCCCAGTGCGGTCCTCGGAGGCGGCGGTCCACTGGGTGCACGCGAACGACGACCGGTCGTCGCGGGAGTGGACGAGGAGCGTCGGGATGAGCAGGACGACGAGGGCCCGGTGGCTGCGCCGAGCGGTCGGGGCGGTGGCGGCCGCGGTGCTGGCGGGACTCGGCGTCATCGGCGCCGACGTCCCGAGCACGGTGGTCGCCAGCGATGCTCTGCGCCCGCTGCCGATCGTCGACGCGGGCCCCTGAGCCGAGCGCCCGCTCCGACGGCCCCTCAGGACGCGCCGAGGACGTCCGCGACGGTGAGCGTGCGGGCCCCGTCACGGTCCACCACGAGGGTGCGCTCGGCTTCGGCGACTCGCCCGACCTCGCGCGCGGCGTCCGCGAGCACCGCGTCCCACCGGGCGGTGTGGCGGCGCACCATCCGCGCCGGGAGGGTGCGGCCGCGCACCGCCCGCCCGTGGTGGGCCTGCTCGGGGGTGGCGTCGAGGAGCACCACCGACACCGTCCGACCACCACAGCGGGCGGCGCGCAGCACCACCGACCGCCACGTGGCGCTGGTCCAGGGGTCGGTGAGGACGACGACGGGCGCGGCGCTGATGACGGCGGCCAGGACCCGCACCCGGTGGCAGGAGTGCACCAGCGGGCGCAGCAGGTGGTACGGCACGCGGACCCTGGCGCGACGCAGTTCCTCGGTGACCTGCTCGGCGTCCACACCCCTCACACCCGGCAGGCGCTCGGCGAGCAGGCGCCGCAGCAGGGTCGTCTTGCCGCTGCCCGGCAGGCCACCGAGGACGACGAGCAGGCGGTCCCCGCGCACGGGCTCGCCGGGTCGCCGGGTCGGGGTGGGACTGGTGCGCACGGGCCGCCTCTCGGGTCGGCGACCACGATCGACCCCCGGGATCGGCACCGGCTGTGGTGCGGCTGGGAGGTGCCTGTGGCTCAGGCTGCCGGGCCCGCCGCGCGCGCGGCGTCCACCGCGACCAGCGCGCTGCGGAGCTGCGTGATCCACTCCTCCTGGTTCTGGCCCACCAGGCGCACCGACCACGCCAGGGCGTCGGAGCGCGAGCGCGCGACGCCGGCGCTCACCAGGGTGTCGAGGACCTGGCGCTCGGGCTGGCGCAGCCGGGTCATCACCGGCACCGACGCGCTCGTGAACACCTGCCGGGTGTGACCGCAGGCGGCCCCCCAGGACAGGGTGCGCCCGAAGCGCTCCTGCGCCTCGTCCGCGATCTGCATCCGCTGCCCGCGGGTCTCCTCCCGGAAGCGCTTGACCCGGCCGGCCTCCGCGGCCCGCCGCGCCGGCTCCTCGGCGTCGGTCGCGGGCTCGGGCAGCCGACCCACGACGAGGATCTCCTCCCGGTCGACGCCCACCTCGGGCGCCCCGTCGAACCACTCCTCGGGCAGGCGCCCGACCAGCCACGCCGTGATCTCGTCCATTACACGATTACACACTTGCACCACACCGCCGTCAACTCGTCCAGGGCGGATCGCGGCGCTGGTCAGCGGCGGGCGCGGGCGGTCGCGCGGTCGTTGGCCTTCTGCAGCGCGTCGACGAGCTCGGCCTTGGTCATCCGGGACCGGCCCGTGACGCCCAGCTCGCGGGCCAGGTCCACCAGGTGCGCCTTGGTGGCCCTGGCGTCGACGCCGCCCCGGGTGGGCGCGTCGGTGTCGAGCCCGCCGGCGGCGCGGTCGTCGGAGGGGCCCGTGCGACCGCCGTCCTTCGGCTGCCAGTGGTCGCCGACCTTCTCGTGGGTGTGCTTCACCGCGGCCCAGGCGGTGCGGGCGGCGCGCTGCTCGTCGTCGTAGGTGCCCATCGCCGAGTCGTGGGTCTTGGCGAAGGTGCGCTGCGCCTTCTCGTCCGAGCGCTGCAGGGTGCTGGGCAGCACCTCGGGGTCGGGCTGGTCGTCCTCGTGGTCCGGCACGGTCCCTGCCTACCCCGTCGCGACGCGGGTGCACCTGCCGGCAGGACCCGGACCTGCGACCACCTGGAGCGGCCTGCGGTGGCGCGCCAGGCCACCGCGGTGGTGCCGTCGAGCACCCGCTCGAGGCCGTGGCGGACGTCGTCGTCGGCCGCTGCGCGGTCGCGCTCCCCAGATCTCAGCGCTGGACGACCTCCAGGTCCTGCAGGAGGCTCGGGTGCGTCGGGGCCCAGCCGAGCGCCTCGCGGGTGCGGGTGCTGGACGCCGGCTGGTCCATCGCGAAGATCGCACCGAAGGGGCCGTGGGTCTCCTCGGGCACGGACCGGACCGGCAGCCCCAGGCGCCGGCCGATGACCGCGGCGATGTCCGCCACCTCGTCGCCCTCGTCCGCGACGGCGTGCCACGCCGTCCCGGCCGGTGCCTGCTCCAGGACCAGCCGGAACAGGACCGCGGCATCCAGGGCGTGCACGGCCGGCCAGCGCTGGGAGCCGTCACCGGGGTAGCCGGACACCCCGGTCCGTCGCGCGGCGTCGGTCAGCGGGCCGGCGAAGCCGCCCTCGCCCCGGTCGTGGACCGTCCGCGGCATCCGCACGGCTGCGGTGCGCACCCCGCGCGAGACCAGCTCGAGCATCGCCGTCACCGCGCGGCCGCGGGGGCCGACCGGTCCGTCGGTCGGCACGGGGTCGGACTCGGTGGAGGCGCGGCCGGCCACCCAGGGGGTCCCGGAGACGGTGATGGAGGGGCGGTCGCTGCAGGAGCGCGACGCCCTCAAGAGCGTCGGCATGGCCGCCGCCATGACGACCGCGCTGCTCGGCCGGGGTGTGCCCGAGGCGGTCGCCCACCTCCCCGGCGAGCTGGGGGGTCCTGGCGTTCAAGCGCGGCTACGCCGAGTGGTCCGAGGCCGAGCGCGGCGCCGATGACGGGCTCGCGCCCCACGCGCTGGCGGCGCTGGCCGACCTGAGGGCCGCCACGGCCTCGTCGGGCTGAGCGCTCCCGGGCCCTGACGCCGCCGCCCTCACCCGCTCAGTCGGCGCGGGTGGCCCGGCGCGCCCGGAACGCGGCCACGTGCGTCCGGTTGGCGCACGAGGTGCCGCAGAAGCGGCGGGACCGGTTCTTCGACAGGTCGACCAGGACGTCGCCGCAGCCGTCCGCCGCGCACACCCGCATCCGCTCGAGCTCGCGGTGGCGCACCACGTCGGCGACGGCCATGGCCGCCTCGACCGCCATCCGGTCGGCCAGCGGGGCCTCCGGCGAGGTCGCGTGCAGGTGGTACCCCTCCTCGTCGTGCTCCACCAGCTGCGGCAGCGCGCGCGCCTGCCGCAGCACCTCGTTGACCACCAGCACGGCGGCGGCCTCGTCGAGGTGCCACAGCCGGCGCAGCCGCGCGCGCAGGGCCCGCACCTGCGCGACCTCCGCGTCGTCGTGCCGGCGCGACCCCGTCCAGCCCCACTCCTGCACGAAGGCGTCGAGCCCGGCGAGGTCGGCGATGGCGTCGCCGTCCGGCTGCTCGGTGTTGACCAGTGCTGCCGCAGCCGCCAGCGCCACGTCCGTGTCATGGGCGAAGACCATCTTGACTCCTTTCACGCCCGCCCCTACGGTGGCGAGTGCTGTAAGGATCCTACTGCTGATGACCCCTGACCCTGGAGGCCCGCGTGCCCGCACCCCGCACCGCCGGCCTCGGCGTGGCGCTGGTCTCCGCCGCCACCTTCGGCACGTCCGGCGCGTTCGCGGCATCACTGCTCGACGCCGGGTGGACGCCCGGCGCCGCCGTGACGGCCCGCGTGGCCATCGCCGCCCTCGTCCTCACCGCGCCCGCCCTGCTGCAGCTGCGGGGCCGCGGTGCGGCGCTGCGCCGCGGCGCCCGGCCGGTGCTGGTCTACGGGCTGGTCGCGGTGGCGGGCACCCAGCTGTGCTACTTCAACGCCGTCGCCCACCTGTCGGTGGGCGTCGCGCTGCTGCTGGAGTACTCCGCCGCCCTGCTCGTGGTCGTCTGGCTCTGGCTGCGACGCGGCCAGCGGCCGCGACGCCTGACGGTCGCCGGCTCGCTGGTGGCCGTGGTCGGGCTGGCGCTCGTGCTGGACCTGTCCGGCCGCCAGCAGCTCGACCCGGTCGGAGTGCTGTGGGGGCTCGGCGCGGCCGCGGGGCTCGCGGTCTACTTCGTGCTGGGCGCCGGCGCCGACGACCCGCTGCCGCCCCTGGTGCTCGTCTGGGGCGGCCTCGGCGTCGGGACCCTGGCGCTGCTGGCCGCGGCGGCGACCGGCCTGCTCGGCATGAGCGCCCCCCTCACCGACGTGGTGCTGCTCGGCGCGCGGGTGAGCTGGCTGGTGCCGGTGCTGGCCCTGTCGCTGGTCGCCGCGGTCGTCGCCTACGTCACCGGCGTCCGGGCAGCGCGGCTGCTCGGCGCCCGGCTGGCCTCGTTCGTGGGCCTCACCGAGGTGCTGTTCGCGGTGGCCTTCGCCTGGCTGCTGCTCGGCCAGGTGCCCGGGCCCGTCCAGGTCGCGGGCGGCGCCCTCGTGCTCGGCGGGGTGGCGCTGGTCCGGCTGGACGAGCTCCGCGCGGCGCGCCCCGCCCCGTCGGTGCCGGCGCAGGCGCCCGCGCCCGCGCCCACCAGCTGACCGGCCCGCCAGCTGACCCGTCAGCGCCGGCACGTCGGCTGGTGGGCCATGCCCCACGACCAGAACGGCCCCCGACCGCGTCTCCGCAGGTCGGGGGCTCCTCTGTCGCTGTCTCAGAACGAGCGCGCCCGGCAGGACTCGAACCTGCGACCTTCTGATCCGTAGGCGCCACGGAGACGTCCGGGGCGGTGCGGAGGAGACTCCCGGCAAGGGCATCGGTCCAGCTCAAGAGGCCTTTCGACCTGGAGGTTGTCCCGGGCGGGCCGCCGTCGTCCACGACCGTCCGTGACACTCCTGTGCCACTCCCGACCGTCGTGAGCGCGGGCGGGACGTCGGTCCAGCGCCCGCGCCCCTCAGGCGCTGGAGAGGACCGAGTGGGTGGGGCTGGGTGCAGTCTGGGACATCAGGAGCACCAGGGGGTCCGGCGCCAGGCCGGCGGCCCGGTCGACGTCGACCTCGAGGCGGGCAGCGGCGACCTGCTCACGGGTGACGGTGATCGACTCGCTCACTGCGGGACCTCTCCTTCGGTGCCTGCTGCCTCACTGCCCGTGCTGCCTGGACCGCTCGTTCCGCCTACCTGACCCGTTCGACCCGCGCCGCCGCCCGGGACCTCACCCTGGGAGGCTGATCCCTCGAGCCTGAAGGCCGGTGGTTGGCCGGTGCGCGCCTGGATCCGACGTGCCTGCTCCAGTGTGGCGTGCAGGTGCGAGCGCATCACCTGAGCCTTGACCAGGGCGGCCTCCTCGGGGGTGAGGTCACTCATCCGGGCGAGCGCGCCGAACACGGCCAGGCCCTGCTTCCGGCTGAGCGGGTGCTCGCTGCGCTCGAGCTCCAGGGCGTGCCTGAACAGGTCCCGGGCGGCACCGGAGCGTTCACGCTGGTGGGTCCCGACGTACGGCGGGTGACCCTGGAGGTGACCAGGGTTCCGACCAGTGCCAGGGCGCCGCCGAGGACACCGGAACCGAGGGCGATCAGGGCCGTCGCCCACAGCGGCACCCGCGCGGGGCGCACCGCAGCGGCCCACCAGGACACCCCCGGACCCGCTCACAGCAGTTGCACGAGCGGTGCGCACGACCACGTCCTCAGGTGCGCCGGGATCTCTGCGAGCGACACCCACCTCGACACCGCCAGCGAGATCGACCGAGCACCCTTGCCGAGAGTCTTGCCCGAGCTGGACCCCGTGCGCCCCGAGCACCACCTGTGGCGGACGCGGTGGCGGCTGCACCCGGCGGCGGAGCCTCGTGGCGGTGATCTGGCGGCTGATCCGGTGGTCCTCGACCTCCGTTCCGGCGGATGTCCACGCCGACACGGTCGTCCGGTGGTGCGGCTGCTCGTCGGCGCCCTCGCTGCTCCTGGCGGTGATCGACCGCTGTCCTGCACGTGGGTCCTCGATGGCGCCCGCTGGCGCTTCGAGCGCCGTCGTGGCCGCCCGCAGGCGGTCGCGGCGGCGTCGTCTGCTGAGCAGACGCATATCTTGCTCCGCTCTCCCTCACCAGCCAGGCAAGGGTCGGCGGGCACGACGCAGCCGGAGCCGTCGAGACCGTCCCTGGCCTCACCGAGGTACTGTCTGACAGTATGGCGTGGTGGAGATCCGGTTCACCCAGGCGGCGCGCAAGCACCGCATCGGCCGGACCTCCACGCGCCACGTCATGGCGACCACCACCGCGACCGGCACGACCACCGACCAGGGGAACCCCGGCTGGCGCTACATCGGCCCCGACGAGCGCGGCCGAGAGCTGGAGGTCGTCGCTGTGGAGGTAGCCGGGGCTGACGGTGACTTCCTGCTCGTCATCCACGTCATGCCCACCGCTCTCCGAGGAGGAAGCACAGATGCCTGACCTGACGCCCCCCACGATTACCACCGACACCCCCATCGGGCCCGACGTCGACCTCGCCCGCGACGACGTCCGCCTCGCGGACGGGACCCGCCTGACCGAGGAGCTCGCCGCCGGCATCGTCGACCAGGTCCGCCGATCCTCTGGGCGCCCCTCGCTGTCCGGCCAGCCCGCCGCCTCCCCGCAGATCGCCTTCCGCGTCACCCCGGACGTCCGGCAGCGAGCCGCCGAGGTGGCTGCCCGTGAGGGCAAGACCATCTCCCAGCTCGCCCGCGAGGCGCTCGAGGACCGGGTCGCCGCGTCGCAGTGACAGAGCCTTTGCCTGGTCGGGCAACTTCCCGGGGCAAGGGTCGTGGCAAGACTCTGGGCAAGGCTCTGCCGGTGCGCTGACTCCGACCACCGTCGGAGGGACTGGACATGGACGAGCTGCTGCTGCGGGTCGAGGACGTCGCCGAGCTGCTCGGCATCGGGCGCACCGCGTCTACCTGCTCATCAAGTGCGGCGACCTCGAGTCGGTCTCGGTGGACCACGGCGGCCATCCACAGCCCTGCACCGCTGCGTCGATCGGCTGACCGGCGAGACCGCATCCTGACCCGCTCAGCGAGCACGCCAGCACCGGCCTCGTGCGCGTGAGGAGCGGAGCGCCATGACCAGCCGTGACCCGATCGTCCGCAAGACCCTCGACGACGGCACCACCCGGTACTGGGTGCGCCTCGACGTCGGCCTGGACCCGGCCACCGGCCGGCGGCGTCAGCGCCGGGCCTCCTTCCGCACGCTGCGGCAGGCGAAGACCTGGGTCGCCGAGACCAGGGTCAGTGCCGAGCGCGGCACCTACCTCGACCGCCACCGCGTCAGCCTCAGCGAGCACCTCGACGGGTGGCTCGCCGGGCGCCTCAACATCCGGCCCTCGACCCGCCTGTCCTACGGCAACGTGCTGCGGCCCTTCCACGAGCAGCTCGGCGCCGTCGAGGTCGGCGCCCTCACGCGGGCGCAGGTGGAGTCCGTGCGCGACGGGCTGCTCGACGGCTCCCTGCGCAAGGTCGGCGCACCGGGGCGCCCGCTGAGCGCGCGGTCGGTCCGCTACGCCCTGCAGACGCTCGAGGCGGCCCTGCAGAGCGCCGTGCGCGACGGCCTGGTCTCTCGCAACGTCGTCGAGCACGTCGAGCGGCCATGTGGCGCCTCAGCACCCGGGGCGGCGTGGAACGCGGACCAGGCCCGCGCCTTCCTCGCCGTCGCGGCGACCGACCGGCTGCACGCCGGCTGGCTGCTGGCCTTCCACGGCCTGCGGCGCGGCGAGGTGCTCGGGCTGCGCTGGGAGGACATCGACCTCGAGCAGCGCACCATCAGCATCACCCGCGCCCGGGTGGCGGTCGGCGGGGACGTCGTCGTCAGCGGCACCAAGACAGCGCGCGGGACGCGCATCCTGCCGCTACCGGTGGACGTCGTCGACGCACTGGACGCTCTGCGGGCGCAGTCGATTCAGGAGCGGACAGCGCTGGGACCCGCCTACGACCCCACCGGGTACGTCATCGTGGACGAGGCCGGGGCGCCCCTGCGGCCGGAGGCCTTCTCCGACGCCTTCCGGAAGCTCGCCCTGCATGCGGGCTGCCCTCTTGTGCGCCTGCACGACCTGCGCCACACCAGCGTCTCGCTCAAGCGCTCGCTCGGCTGGCCCGACCACCTCGTCGCGGCCTGGCACGGCCACGACGAGAGCGTCATGCGACGCACGTACACCCACCACTACCTGGCCGACCTGCGAGCACACGCCGACGCGCTGACCGGCGGACTGTGATACTTGACTGGAACAGCCTCCGCGGCGAGCCGCCAGGCACAGGGAGCGAGGCGCGACTCCAAGTCGCCTGTTGCAGCATCACCACTATGCAAGCTGCATCCTGGCAACAATGGACAGTTCCTCGTCGTCGACGCAGATGGCGCAAACGACCACACCGCCCTCGCATCCTGTTGGCGTGGAAGCCGGGCAGCCGGGCGACCCGCCCTGGCTCGGTGAGGCTGTACCCCTGCCCCTACCCGTGGTCGGGGGCGACGGCTAGGGTTCGACGAGAACTTGGCCCATCGGGAGGGGCGCTGCAGGGCTGTGAGACTGAGCTTCGACACGCTGAGCCTTCGGCTCTTGTGCGAGGACCCTGCGGTGGCTAGGAAGGAGTTGGGAGATGACATGGCCGAGCTGCTCATTGATCGTCTGGCAGATCTTCGCGCGGCAGAATCCATGGCGGATCTACCGCTTGGGGGGACAGGTGAGCTGGCCACCGATGTCGTAAACTTTGCCATCTCAGTTAGCGTCAATCTCCGCATTATTGCGGCCCCAAACCACGACCGGCGCGTTTGGCCAACAAGCGGTAACGTTTCGGGCAAACAGATATGGCGCATCAAGATTCTGAAGTTGGAGTGGACGAGCGATGACTGAGACGACCGAGTGGCTACCGCGATGGGCCTCCCCTCCGGGCAGGACCATCGTTGTCTTATTGAATCAGCGCGGTTCGACACCAGATGATCTAGCAGACATCCTAAAGGTGACGCCAAGCACGGCTGACGCCATTCTCGCCAGTACTGTGCAGATGAATGACGACCTTGCTCTACGACTTTCCCAGTCGCTCGGCGCCAGCCAGACCTTCTGGCTGAATCGATTTCACCAATACACCGAAGACTCCTTGAGGGTTGAGGCGGACTCTTGGGCCCAGCAGGCGCCTAACGAGCTGACTACCACGTTGGGGTGGGTAGAACCCTCAAATAGTTGGCTCGAGCGGATCGACCGCCTCATCTCCTTTTTTGACGTTGAAGATGTAAGGGAGTGGAGGAGTCAGTACGGGTCAATATTAGCCAATACGCAGTACCGGCGGAGCCACAAATTTGCTGACAATGACGTTGCCGTCGCAGCATGGCTTCGGCAAGCGCAAATCCAAGCCCGCACCATTCATCTATCCGACTTTCGCATAGGAGATGTGCGTGCCATGGCCGCGTCGGCCCGCGCACTCACATGGCTAAGTGATCCTGCATACTTTGTACCGCGCCTCACTGGATTGTGCGCCGATGTGGGCATCGCGGTCGCTCTAGTCAAAGCTCCCATGGGGTGTCCAATTAGTGGCGCCCGCCACTACACGGAGTCAGGACATCCTTTGATCTGCTTAAGTGCTCGTTACTTGACCGACGATCACTTGTGGTTCACGTTTTTCCATGAGATCGCACACATCTTACTTCACGGCAGCACTAAAACCTACGTTGAGGATCTTGATCCAGAAGGAGGTCTTAGTCCCGACGAGATTGACGAGGATGAGGCGAACAGTTGGGCAGAGGAATTTATCCTGCCGACCTCCATCAGAGAAAAATCGAGCGGTACACGGTTGTCTCATGACCATGTCCGCCGGCTAGCGCGCGATCTGCGCATAGCGCCTGGCCTACTTGTTGGGCAGTTCCAGGTGACCGGTGACCTAGATTTTGGGTACCTCAACCGACTCAAGCGCCGCTACAAATGGGTGGGAACTAGCCTCGAAAAGGCTTGAATTCAAGCGGGCTCTTTTGCCAATTGCAAATTGCATCCTCGAGCACGTCATAGCCAACAAACAATTGCTTCTCCAGGGCAGCAACTACCCCCTCGAGCTCACGGATTGGCAATGTCTTGTCAGCCGCACCGGTCGCCAAGAAGGAAACGCCTCTGCGGGGCCCGGTCGCTCCCCGTAAATAGGCATGAGTAGGGACGGAGGCAAGCAGTCCAACCTTGTACGCCATCATCAGCCAGTCAAATCGTGCAGTGCGACCAAATCTGCGAACTTCCGCCATGGCGTCGAATAATAAGTCGAACCCGCCCTGTCCGTCCGGGAAGCCAGTGATGGCCTCTATTCTCTTGACGTGGCCATCGTCGCCGACCCAGTCGACGTAGGACTCCACTACAGCCCCCGTGCCGACGGGGGACCAAGCGTCCAGGCTCTCATACTTGCGATGATTGCCGAACCCACCAGGCCGATGACGGGCTCGGATCGCTTCAGCAGCTTGCGCTAACCACGCTCTAAATCCCGAGACATCCTCGACGATTGCCTGCCAGGTCCAAGTAGGGACTTGCCCAAGAGCGCCATAGATATCTGCCGCGTACCCATATCCTGAGCGACGATTCTTCCCAAAATGGGCATACAGGAAGATCATCCAGAATGCTTCGTCTAGGTTTCCGTTACGGCGGTGAATAATTGCGGCTCGAACGGGGTCAAAGATCCCACTATGGGGATCCAAACTTCCTACAGCCAGATCCGGGCGGTTAACTAGATAGGCGACATACCGGTTTCTCCTCTGACTTTCGATGATCTGCTCGACCAGCGATGTAACGGCGGCATCCTCCATGAGCCCAAGAAGGGACCCGCGCCGCTCGACCATCGCCTGTAGGGCGAGGGTGAGTCGACGACCTTCTGCTGCGTCTGCAGGTCTCATCGGACCGGCCCTCCTGTGCGGTTGACTAATCCATCTATCTTCTCGCGTATGAAGGAATCATAAACAGCGTGCTGTAGTGAAGCCCGAAGTTTCTCCAGCTCCACGGCGTCACGCCGTTGCTGGAAGGCAGCTAGCATCCTCTCGAGATCGGCCCAGTATGGGTCCGATGCGAGATCCTCACTCGACTGCTGAAGGCGCATGCTTTGCTCCCACTGCAGAAGGTGCTTGACGCTCCCCCACGGGTCCCCGAGCGGCATAGGTGGCATCGCTGGCGCGGCACCATGCCATCCCTCATGCAAGTAGTCCTTAATTTTCAGAAGGTCGTTTGCGTATATGTGCAAGCTCCCCACTATGTGTGTGTACGTACCTAGTTCGGCGCCAATCGAACGCGCGATCAACTCCTGCAGCATGGTGAAACTAAAGATGTCGTGCGGAAATCCACGGAAGAGATCGTTGGACCTCATGTACGTGATGAGGTGCAAGCGGTTGTCCCGTAGCAAGAACTGCAAGGAGCAGGTGCAAGGTACATCCCGATACTCGGCCTGAATATCGCTTTTATCGAAGATCTGTATGACGGCTTTGCGTGTGGCGCTATTGCTTTGCAGTCGTTCAATGATACTCGCGACTTGATTGGTTCCGTCAAAGTCGAAGAGGCGCCGACCGTAGGCGCCTCGCACGGAGCCATCAGGCTCTGCGTACTTGTCATATCGCTTCATGTAGTACTGAATGAATTTTAGATCGCTCCGGCCACTCAAGTACCAGCACAACTCACCGAGCGAGCTGAAAACTTTGCCTCGGGAATACGAGAGGCTGAGTCGAGCTCGTGGGTTCGTGAGTTCCATCACGAATCCAGAGACCTCTACCGTGGGCCCTTTAGTAGGGTCCACAGGTACGCCAACTGCGAGAACGGCTTCCATGGCCATCCTCATCAAGTCGTCGAGGGTATCTGCGCTCAACGCTTTTACCATGACTCATACCTCACCGTGCGTGGATGATCAATCAATTGCCTGCTGTACCACCGGCGTCCGCGCTCGACCGGGGCAGACGCCGAGTGGTCCTGAGGGATGTTCCCCAAGCAACCTCCCCGCGTGCATTAACCGGCGATGGGGATCGGCCGGGGCACTCCTTCGTCCTGTAGGTCGGCGCCCTAGGCCGACACGTCCTTCTCCTACCACCGTTCGGCGCAGTAGTACAGGAGCCGACCGGCCACTGAGCTCCCCCTCCCGTGGTGGCCGTGCACACCTGGGCTCGGTGACGTGGCGTCGATGGCGAGGTCTCCGTCGGCGATCCGATGTGACACTGCTGTGACACTCAGCCCGAAACGGCCTCTCCAGTGGACTGGCGAGCCCGAGGACCAGAACAGCCCCTGACCCGCGTCTCCGCAGGTCAGGGGCCATCTGGTCGCTGTCTCAGAACGAGCGCGCCCGGCAGGACTCGAACCTGCAACCTTCTGATCCGTAGTCAGATGCTCTATCCGTTGAGCTACGGGCGCCTGGAGCACGGCCACACTACCCGACGCCGCGGTCGGCCCCAGATCCCACCGCCTGCGCCGCCGGGCGCGGGAGCGACCATGCTGGTCCCCGCCCGCGGTGCCGGCACCGGGGCAGCACGCAGCCGTCGAGCGCGAGGGGCACCAGCCATCACATCCCGGACAGCCACCGTCATCGCGCGCACCGCACTCGCTGGGGTGCTCCTGGCGGGGTGCACCTCCAGCGGCGACGCGGCCCCCGACGCGGGCGAGGACGCCGACGCCCCCGTCGTCACCCGGGCCCCCGCCGAGGCGAGCACGCTGGCCGGCGACGACGACCCCGCCGCCCTCGCGCTCGCGGCGAGCACCGCGCTGTACGAGCGCTCCGACGCGGTGCTGGTCGCCGGCGCCGACGACACCGCGGCGCAGACCCGCGCCAGCGACCTCGCCGCCGGGGCGGGTGTGCCCGTGCTGCTCACCGGCGCCGACACACCCGCCGAGGTCGACCGGCTCGGCGCGCGGAGCGTCCTCGTCGTCGGGCAGGACGCCGCCACCTGGGCACAGGACCTCGACGGCGGGGCCGACGTCGTCGAGGTCGGGCAGGACGACCCCGCCGAGCTGCAGGACCTGCCCGCCCCGGAGCCGCAGCCGGGCGTCGCGGTGCTGACCACCGGGGACCCCGCGCACCTGGCCGCCACAGCCACCGCGCGCGCCGCCGGCGCGGTGGTGCACGCGGTGCCCGACGGCGACGTCCGCGCCGACCCCGCGGTGGTCACCGCCCTCGGGGAGGACGGGGAGGACGGCGACCCGCGCGTGGTCGCCCTGGGTACCGCCTTCGGGCCCCAGGATCGGCTCGCGGCGCGCATCGCGGCGGCCGTGACCGGCGTGCAGCTGCCCGGCGGCGGCCAGCGCGTGTACCCCGGGCGGCGCCTGGTGGCCCTCTACGGCTCCCCCACCAGCGCGGGACTCGGGGCGCTCGGGGAGCAGCCGCTGGCGGCGGCCGTGGAGCGGGCCCGCAGCGTCGCCGCGGAGTACGAGGGCCTGACCGGCACCGACGGCGGCGCGGTCGTGCCGACCATGGAGCTGATCACCACGGTCGCGTCGAGCTCGGCGGGGGCGGACGGGGACTACTCCAGCGAGGAGACCGTCGAGCAGCTGCTCCCCTGGGTGGACGCCGCGGAGGAGGCCGGCATGTACGTGGTGCTCGACCTCCAGTCCGGGCGCACCGACTTCCTCACCCAGGCCAAGCTCTACGAGGAGCTGCTCGCCCGACCCCACGTGGGGCTGGCGCTGGACCCGGAGTGGCGCCTGCGGCCCGACCAGGTGCACCTGCGCCAGATCGGGTCGGTGGGCATCGACGAGGTGAACGCCGTGGGCGCCTGGCTCGCGGAGTTCACGCGCGAGCGCCAGCTGCCGCAGAAGGTGTTCCTGCTGCACCAGTTCAGGCTGTCGATGATCGACGGGCGCGAGCGCCTCGACACCAGCCACGACGAGCTCGCGGTCGTGCTGCACGCCGACGGCAACGGGCCGCGGAGCGTGAAGCTCGACAGCTACGGCGCGCTGAGCGCGACACCGCCGGTCGGGATCAGCTGGGGGTGGAAGAACTTCTACGACGAGGACGACCCGACGTTCACGCCGCAGGAGACCGTGGACGTCGACCCGGAGCCGGTGTTCGTCTCCTACCAGTGACGACGGCCTCGTCAGCAGGGCCGAGGGCCCGGCCGCCAGGAGCGACCGGGCCCCGCGCCGTGCGGAGGCGGCGGGATTTGAACCCGCGATGGGGTATCACCCCAAACCCGCT
Organism: uncultured Quadrisphaera sp.; assembly: GCA_964242735.1. Lineage (GTDB taxonomy): Bacteria > Actinomycetota > Actinomycetes > Actinomycetales > Quadrisphaeraceae > CADCUY01. The sequence continues at coordinate 143,443 of CAXTAK010000003.1, forward strand.
TAGCAGGCGGGCGCCATAGGCCACTAGGCGACGCCTCCTCGCACCACCGGCGACCGCTGGAAGGTGCCGTGCCGGCAGCGCCACAGTAGCGGTCCGCCCGCGGCGCCGTGCCCTGGCGCGTACCGACCGCCGCGGTCGCGCGGCAGGTGGTGCAATGTCCATGACGCTGGAGCACGCACACGAGGAGGACGCCGGTGGTCGCCGACCCGACGTACCCCCGGCGCCGCCACGCACGCCCCGACGAGCCCCGCCCCGCCGTCTCCCGCCGGGAGGCCCACGCGGCCGAGAGCCACGTCGCTGCTGTGCGCGGCCGGCACGCCAACGCCGTGGGAGACGGCTTCGGGCGCCTGGTGGCACTCACCATCCTCGGGGCGGCGCTGCCCGGCGCGGGCCTGGTCGCCGCCGGACGGCGCGCGCTCGGCTGGTCGGTGCTCGCCGTCGTGGTCGCCGCCGCCACAGCCGTCACGGCCCTGGTGCTCACCGGCCGGGCCGTGCCCCTCGCGGCGCGCTACGGCACCGACCCGCGCGTGCTGCTCGGGGTCGCGCTCGGCATCGTCGTCGCCGCGCTGGCGTGGTGCCTGGTGATCATCGCCAGCCACCTCGCGCTGCGCCGCAACCCCCTCACCGGTGTGCAGCGGGGCACCGCGGTGGTGCTGGTGGCGGCGCTGATGGGCATCGTGTGCCTGCCCGCGGCCACGGCCGCGCGCTACGCGGTCACGGGCAGCTCGGCGCTGAGCAGCATCTTCGACGACGTCGGTGACCGCACGGGGCTCTCGGGTCCCGACGTCGCCGCGGCCGACCCGTGGGCGGGCACCCCGCGCATCGAGGTGCTGATGCTGGGTTCCGACGCCGGCGCTGACCGCACCGGCATCCGGCCGGACACCATCTTCGTGGCGAGCATCGACACCCGCACCGGCGACGCGGTGCTGTTCAACCTGCCGCGGAACCTCCGCTTCGCGCCCTTCGCGCCCGGCTCGCCGGGGGCGCGCGCCTTCCCCCAGGGGTTCACGTGCGCCACCGACGCCGACGACCCCGAGAGCGACCCGTGCATCCTCAACGCGGTGTGGAAGGAGGGCGAGGCACACCCTGAGTGGTACCCCGGCAGCGACTCCCCCGGCCTCGCCGCGACCCGCGAGGTGGTCGGGCAGACCCTCGGCGTGGTCATCGACTACGACGTGGTGGTCAACCTCGCCGGGTTCGAGGAGATCGTCGACGCGATGGGCGGGCTGCGCCTGGACGTCGAGCGCGACATCCCCATCGGCGGCGGCAAGAGGCTCAACGGGAACGGGCGCGTGGTGGGTGAGTACCCGGTCACCGGGTACCTGACCGCCGGCCCCGACCAGCTGCTGAGCGGGTACGACGCCCTGTGGTACGCCCGGTCGCGGCACCTGTCCGACGACTACGACCGCATGCGCCGCCAGCGGTGCACCCTCGCGGCCGCGGTCGAGCAGTACGACGCCGCGGCCCTGGCCCGGGCGTTCCCCGCCGTCGCCGCCTCGGCGGAGCGCAACATCGAGACCGACATCGGGCGCCAGCAGCTGCCGGCGTTCGTGGAGCTGGGGCGGCGCGTGCAGGCCGGTCAGCTGCGCTCCCTGGCCTTCACGAACGAGGTCATCGACACCACCACCTCCAACACCGTGCAGATCCGCGCGCTGGTGCAGCAGGCCCTGCTGCGCCCGACACCGTCGCCGAGCGGGACGACGACGCCGGCCCCCAGCACCACCCCGACGCCCAGCACCACCACGACGCCGGGCACCACGCCGACCCCCTCCGCGCCGCCGGGGACGCCCCCGGGTGCGGCGGTGGACACCTCGCAGGCGTGCGGCTGACCCCCGAGCGTCGTCGCACCCTGCGCGCCCCGCGTCCGCGGGTGCGACGCTGGCGAGCGTGAGCACCGACCCGCGCAGCCAGGAGCCCGAGAGCACCGGCAACCCGCTCGACCCGTTCCGGCGACCGGGCGCCCCGGCCGACCCCGCGGCGCCGGCGCCGGGCGCGGCGTCCCAGCCCGGCGGGGCGCTGCCACCGGACCAGGACGCCGCAGACCCGCTCGGCCGCGCGGTGCCACCGGCGCACTCCGGCCCGCAGTCGACCGACCCCGACCCCGGCGACACCCCGGGCCTGGAGGCCGGCGGCTCCTTCCAGCCGGGTGACACCCCGCCGGCCGAGAGCGGCACCGCCGTGCTCGCCACCCCCGACGTGAAGGGCCCCAGCCGGGCGGCCAACGCCGCGATCCCCATCGGGATCATCGCCGTCATCGGTCTCGGGGGCATCGCGCTGCTCGTCGGACGGCTCGCCGGGTTCCTGTGAGCCGCGCTCGACCGGCGGCACCCGGCCCGCAGTGACCCCAGCGGTCCCCGCGTGCGGCACCCCGGTGGTGGGATGGCGCCATGACCGTGCCGTTCACCGCCTCCGCGGGGCCGTCCCTGGGCGTGGAGTGGGAGCTGGCCCTCGTCGACCGCGAGAGCCGTGACCTGGTCAACGCCGCCGGCGAGGTCATCGCGGCGCTGCGCGCGGACGCCTCCGCGCCACCGGTGCGCGTCGCCGACGAGCTGCTGCGCAACACCGTCGAGGTGGTCAGCGGGGTGCACCGGGTCGCCGGTGAGGCCGTCGCGGAGGTCGCCGCGGGCGTCGTGGCGCTGCGTCGCGCCGCCGACCCCTTCGGCATCGACCTCATCGGCTCGGGCACGCACCCGTTCGGCCAGTGGTCCAGCGCCCAGCTGACGGAGTCGCCGCGGTACGCCGAGCTCATCGAGCGCACGCAGTGGTGGGGGCGGCAGATGCTCATCTGGGGGGTGCACGTGCACGTCGGCATCACCTCGGTGCACAAGGTGCTGCCGATCCTCAACGCCCTGCTGCGCTACTGCCCGCACCTGCAGGCCCTCTCCGCGTCGTCGCCGTTCTGGGGCGGCACCGACACCGGGTACGCCAGCAACCGCGCGCTGCTGTTCCAGCAGCTGCCGACCGCGGGGCTGCCGTTCCAGTTCCAGACGTGGGCGGAGCTGGAGGGCTACGTCGACGACCAGCTCGTCACCGGCGTCATCGACGGCTTCGACGAGATCCGGTGGGACGTGCGCCCGTCCCCGCTGCTGGGCACCCTGGAGGTGCGGGTGTGCGACGGGGTGTCGACGCCCGGGGAGCTGGCGGCGCTGGTGGCGCTGGTGCACTGCCTGGTGGTGGACCTGGACGAGCGCCTCGAGGCCGGTGAGCAGCTGCCCACGATGCCGCCGTGGCACGTGCAGGAGAACAAGTGGCGCGCCGCCCGGTACGGGCTCGACGCCGAGGTGATCCTCGACGCGCGCGGGCGGGAGCGGCTGGTCACCGACGACCTCGACGACCTGCTGACCCGGCTGCAGCCGGTGGCGGCGCGCCTGGAGTGCGCCGACGAGCTGGCCGCCGTGGCGCAGATCCCGGTGCGGGGGGCCAGCTACCAGCGCCAGCGCGTGGTGGCCGCCGCAGCGGGCGGCGACCTGGTGCCCGTCGTCGACGCCCTGGTCACCGAGCTCGCCAGCTGCTGACGCGGCGCCCGTCGCACGTGGCGGGGTGTGGGTCGCCGACCCCCGGTACCGCTCTTCCTCGAGCGACTGCGGTTCTGGGTCGGCCCGCCGCCGCGCTCGGTGAGTGGAGTGCGTGCGGGGCGGCTCAGCGACGCAGCAGGGCGATCGCCGCGGCGGCGAGCACCGCGCCGACGACGAACTCCTGCGGCATGCGACGGGTCGACTCGCGCTGGATGCGCGCGTGGAACGCGTCGACCGCCACCGGGAACGGCGAGCGCCCGAAGAACAGCGTCCCCGGCTTGTCCAGGTCGGGGAACGCGGCGCCGGCCGTGCCCCAGAGCACGGCCCAGCGGCGGTCCCGAGGCGCTGCCGCGGCCATCACCGCCATCACCGCGAGACCGCTCAGCCCATCGGCCACAGCCACCCTCAGGAACACGTCGTGGTCCGGGTCGCCCCAGTGCGGTACGGCGTCGAGGGCGAAGTGCGAGGCGACGCCGACGACGAACGCCGCGTCGGGACGGCGCGCCAGCGGCCCGGCCGCGGCGAGGACGGCACCGGCGAGGACGTGGTTGGTCACGAGCACGCGCGCCAGCATGCCGGTGCCGCGCACCCGGGTGTCGCCGTCCGGGCTGTGGCGCTCCGGTGTCGGCGCCAGGGCCGGCGCCAGGGGCCGGCGCGCGGGCGACCCGGTCGAGGGGGCCGGTCGAGGGGGGCCGGCGTGCGGTCCGCAGCGGCACCGCGCACCATTCCCCGGTGCCCCGCCTGCGAACGGTCTCGCCTCGCTCCCGCGGATGGACCAGGGAGCGCGACGGCGAGGGCTTCCGCTACGTCGACCACACCGGCGCCCAGCTGCCCGCGCAGGACGCCGCGCGCGTCGCCGCCCTCGTGATCCCCCCGGCGTGGCAGGACGTGTGGGTCTGCCCGCACCCGAACGGGCACATCCAGGCGGTGGGCACCGACGAGGCCGGGCGCCGCCAGTACGCCTACCACCCGCACTGGCGCGAGAAGCGCGACCGCGCCAAGCACGAGCGGGTCCTCGACGTCGCCCGTCGGCTGCCCGCGGCCAGGGCCACCGTCGCCGCTCACCTGGCGCTGCCGGGGATGCCGCGCGAGCGCGCGCTCGCCACGGCCTTCCGCCTCCTCGACCTCGGGTACTTCAGGGTGGGCGGTGAGACGTACGCGGAGTCGAACGCCACCTTCGGCCTGGCGACCATCGAGTGCCGCCACGTGAGCATCGACGGCCCGGAGGTGGTCTTCGACTACGTCGCCAAGTCGCACAAGGACCGCCGGCTGGTGCTCCGCGACGACGCGGTGCGCGACAGCCTCGCGGGGATGCTGGCGCGCGGGGCACCCGGTGAGAGCGACCTGCTCGCGTGGCAGGACGAGGACGGCACCTGGTGCGACATCGCCAGCACCGAGATCAACGCGTACGTGAAGGACGTCATCAGCGAGGCCGAGCCTGTCGCCTCGAGCGACGAGGAGCCCTCCGAGCGGGCCCTGCCCGGGCCGGTGGACGTCTCGGCGAAGGACTTCCGCACCTGGCACGCCACCGTGCTCGCGGCGATGGCGCTGGCGGTCTCCACCCACGCCTCGGACACCCAGGCCGCGCGCAAGCGCGCCGTGAGCCGGGCGATGCAGGAGGTGTCGGGCTACCTCGGCAACACCCCGGCGGTGGCGCGCGCGTCCTACGTCGACCCGCGGGTGGTGGACCTGTACGAGGACGGCACGACCATCGAGCCGGTGCTCGAGGACATCGGCGAGGGCGCCGGCTCCGGAGAGCCCGCGACCCGCGGCGCGGTCGAGGAGGCGGTGCTGCACCTGCTCACCCGCCCCGCGGAGGCGAAGCGGCTCGCGCGCCGGAGCAGGGTGGCGGGCACCACCGCGCAGCGGCGCAGCGCCGCGCTGGGCCACGGCGCCACCTGAGGGAGTGGCGCACCAGGGGCGGTCAGGCCCAGCCGAGCTCGTGCAGCCGGTCGTCGTCGATGCCGAAGTGGTGCGCCACCTCGTGCACGACCGTGGTGGTGACCTCGCGGGCCACCTGCTGCGGTGTGGCACAGGCCCGCAGCGTGGGGCCGCGGTAGATCGTGATGCGGTCGGGCAGGGAACCGGAGTCCCACCCGGAGTCGCGCTCGGTCAGCGGGGTGCCCTCGTAGAGGCCGAGGAGGTCGTCGGGGTGCTCCGGTGGAGGTTCGTCGTCCACGAGCACCACGACGTTGACCATGGCCTCGACCATCGGCGCCGGCAGGGCGTCGAGCCCGTCGGCGACGAGCGCCTCGAAGTGCTCGCTCGACATCTCCACCGCCACGGCACCACTGTGCCCGACGCCGCCCCGGCGCACCGGGGAGCCCCGGTGCTGTCCGCGGGGCGCGCTCCCCGCACTGGGGCTCCCCGGTGCGGGGAGCGCGGAGCGGGTCAGGCGGCGCTGAGCCGCTCCACCTCGTCGGCGGTCAGCTCCAGCTCCGCGGCCTCCGCGGAGGCGCGGGCCGTCTCGGGGCGGGACGAACCGGGGATGGGGACGACGACGTCGGCCAGGGCGAGCTGCCACGCCAGGGTCACCTGCTGCGGGCTGACCCCGCGGGCGCTGGCGACCTCGGCGAAGGCGCCGTGCTCCGTCCCCAGGTCGGAGGCGCTGGAGATGCCGCCGAGCGGGCTCCACGGCAGGAAGGCGATGCCGAGCTCGGCGCACAGCTGCAGCTCGGGCTGGCTCGAGCGGTACGCCGGCGAGAACTGGTTCTGCACGCTGACCAGTCGCCCGCCGAGCACCTCGTTCGCCTCGCGGATCTGCTCGGGGTTCGCGTTGGAGATGCCGGCCATGCGGATCGTCCCGGCGTCCAGCAGCTCCGCGATCGCGCCCACCGACTCCGCGTACGGCACGGAGGAGTCGGGCCGGTGCAGCTGGTAGAGGCCGATGGCGTCGACGCCGAGGCGCTGCACGGACGCCTGCGCGGCCTCCTTGAGGTGGCCGGGGCTGCTGTCGATCGTCCACGAGCCGTCGCCGGGGCGCAGGTGCCCGCCCTTGGTGGCCACGAGGACCCCGGAGGTGTCGCCGCCCCAGGTGCGCAGGGCCTCGGCGATGAGCTCCTCGTTGTGGCCGACCTCACCGGCGTCGCGGTGGTAGGCGTCGGCGGTGTCGATGACGGTCACGCCGGCGTCCAGGGAGGCGTGGATGGTGGCCAGGGAGCGCGCCCGGTCCGGGCGTCCCTCGATGGACATGGGCATGCCGCCCAGGCCGATGGCCGAGACGGTGGTGTCGCCGATGGCACGTGTCTTCACAGGCGGAACCTACCCGGCGGGAGACCCGCTATGCTCGTGGCCGTCCTCGACGGTCGAACGTCCCGGGCCCGCTCGTGGGTGGAGGCCGGAGTCCCAGCCCCTATCGTCTAGTGGCCCAGGACACCGCCCTTTCAAGGCGGCAGCGCGGGTTCGAATCCCGTTGGGGGTACCAGCACCACCAGCACCACGGCCTCACCACGAGGCCCCGTAGCGCAGTTGGTTAGCGCGCCGCCCTGTCACGGCGGAGGTCGCGGGTTCAAGTCCCGTCGGGGTCGCCAGCGAGCCGCTCGGCTCGTGCACGGCCAGGTAGCTCAGTTGGTAGAGCGACCGACTGAAAATCGGTAGGTCGGCGGTTCAACCCCGCCCCTGGCCACACATCGTCGACCAGCCGATCGGCCCCCGGACAGCGGAACGTCCGGGAGGGAGCGCCCGGCTGCGTGCCCGCGGGTCCCGTGTCATCCGCACCGACCGCCGATCGATCCCCAGGCTGCGCCCAGGGTCCACGGAGCTTGCTGCCAGGTGCGGGCACCAACGTCAGCACCGGCCGTGCCCGCCGTTCGTGAGGAGCGCCTCGCCGTGGACGACGTCTTGAAGCACCACAGCCCCCCTGACCCCGACCAGACGCTCCCGCCGCCGCGGGACGTCGACCGCGATGTGCAGACGGGTCCGTCACCGGCTGCTGCCGCTGACCACCAGTTCTCCCGTGAGCACTACGGCTTCGCCTCCACCGCGGGGGGCGGCCCAGCGGCCTCCTCCTGTCCGGGACCAGCGGGGGCAGGAGGGCTGCCGTCGTCGGCGCTCCAGGCCGACCCGCGTGCCAGCGGGCGGATCCGACCCGGTCGGGGGCTCCGGCGCGCTGCGCTCGCCACCGCTGCGATGACGGGCGTCCTGCTGATCGGTGCCGCCGGGACGTCGATCGCGAGCGGCTCGGGTGGCGGAGGGCCATCGGGCGTCGGCGGGCACGGTCGCGGCGTCGCGCTCTTCGACGGCGGCGGTGCTGGGCGCGGGGGGCCGTGAGCACCGGGCAGCCGCTCGCCGGCTGGCGGGATCCCGCGCGCTCGCGGCGATCGGCGTGGGACGGGCGGTGACCGGGGCCCCTCCCGAGCGGATCACGGTCGTGGTGCTCGTGCTCGCCACGCTGGTGGGTCTGCGGCTGGGTGCGACCGGCCCCGCGACGTCGCCGGTGGCTCCCGGTGAGGAACCCGTGTCCGTCGTCCAGTGGATCGCCGACCGCTCGACCGAGCGGGTGGCGGGGGGCCCTGCCCCCGACGCGGGTGAGGGTGGGGGCAGGCTCGGCGGGGGCACCGGTGGTGGCCGGTGATCGCAGCGGACCTGCTGCGCCGCCCCCTCCGTGCCCTCGATCGCGCCGTCCACCCGGCCAGCTCCCCACCTGCGGATCCTGACGCGCCACGACGGCGCCCACCGCCGTCCTACCGCCGGTGCGCGCACGCGGTGCTCGTCGTGCTGGCTGCGGGTGCCCTCGTGGTGCTCGCGTGGCCGGTCCTGGTCGCGCTGGCCCTGCCGGCGCCGATCCAGCCCGTCGCGCTCCTCGCGCACGTCAGCGGCATGCTCGCTGGCTACTCGGTGCTCGTCCTGCTCGTGCTGATGTCGCGCTGGCCGGTCCTGGAGCGGGGCGTGGGGGCCGACCGGTTGACCCGCTGGCACACCGCGGGGGGACGCACGGTGCTGACGTCGGTGCTCGTCCACGCGCTCGCCGCCACCACCGCCTGGGCCCAGCTCACCGGGCTGGGTCCGTGGCGGGCCGTCGTGGACGTCCTGGCGATGCCCGGGCTGGTGGCGGCGACGGTGGCGACCTCGCTCGTGGTCGCGGTCGCGGTGGCCTCGGTGCGGTCGGCCCGGCGCCGGCTGGGGTACGAGACCTGGCACGCCCTGCACCTGTCGATGTACGTGGCGGTCGCCCTCTCGTTCGCGCACCAGCTGGCCGGACCCGACCTCGCCGGCAGGCCCGTGCTGCAGGTGGCGTGGGCCCTGCTGTACGCCTGGGCCTTCGCCCTGGTGCTGCGGTACCGCGTGCTCGCGCCGCTGGGGACCACCGTCCGCCACCGCCTGCGCGTGGCGAGCGTCACTCCCGAGGCGCCCGGGGTGGTGTCCATCGTCGTGACCGGGCGAGACCTGGACGGACTGGCGGCCGAGCCGGGCCAGTTCTTCCGGTGGCGCTTCCTCACCGCCGGCCTCTGGGCCAGCGCCCACCCCTTCTCCTTGTCCGCGCCCCCCACCGGCGACAGGCTGCGCCTGACCGTCAAGGCCCTCGGAGGGGGCAGCAGCCGCGTCCAGCAGGTCGAGCCGGGCACCTGGGTCGTCGCGGAGGGGCCCTACGGGGCCATGACCTCGCAGCGCCGGACCCGCCGCCACGTGCTGCTGATCGCCGGGGGCGTCGGCATCACCCCCATGCGGGCGCTCTTCGAGAGCCTGCCCGTCGAGTCCGACCGCAGCCTGGTCCTGCTGTACCGCGCTCCGGACCGCGGCCAGATCCTCTTCCGCCAGGAGCTCGACGCCCTCGCCGCCCAGCGGCGCGCCCACGTGGTCTACCTGCTCGGCAAGGACCCCGACCTGCTGTCGGCGGAGTCCCTGCGCCGCCTGGTGCCGGACGTGGTCGAGCGCGACGTCTACCTGTGCGGTCCACCACGGCTGAGCAGCGCTGTCAGGGACTCGCTCGCGACCGCCGGGCTCCCCTCCGGTCAGCTGCACGAGGAGCGCTTCGCGTTCTGACGCGGGAACGATCGCGCCCGTGGAGCACCTCTTCGGACCCGGGGGTCCGTGCTGGTCCCCGGGCACGGGAGGGCTCGACGGGGTACGGGTGGTCGAGGTCGTGGTCGCCGGGTCCCGCTCGACCCCTGGGCCGACGGCTGAGGACGCGGTCTCCCGCCGTCGGCCCGAGGTGGCCCTCAGCGGTGCTGTGCGGGCGCGCGGGTCGGGATGCGGTCGAGCTGGGCGACCACGGCCGCGTCGAGGTGGACGTCGCCGGCGGTGAGGTCGGCCTCGAGGTGGGCCACGGATGATGTGCCGGGGATGAGCAAGGTGTTCGGGCGGGGTCGTCGTGGAGGCGCTCCAGCTGCATCGCGCCCGTACCCGAGCCGAGACACCGCTCGGCCTGCGAGCGCCGCGGCCCCGCCGGGTCGGGGCCTGGAGCCGGTACCGGTGGTGGTGGCGGTCGTGGTCGTTCCTCTCGCCGTCGGCGTCGTGGTGTCAACAGCAGGATGGAGGTGCAGACGTGTCAGCAGCACACGCCGACGACGTGAGCCTCTGGCTGGCGTGGAAGCGCGTCGGCGAGGTGACGCGCGGGCGGATCCTCACCGACGTCATCGCGGACAGCTCACTCACCGAGCCCGAGCTCACCGTGCTCGTCCACCTCGACGAAGCCGGCGGCACGCTGCGCCAGAACGCGCTGGCCACCGCCGCCGGGTGGGACCGCACGCGCCTGTCCCACATGCTGACCCGCATGGAGCAGCGCGATCACCTCTCCCGCGAGCGGCTCCGCAACGGCGTCGTCGTCACCGTGCTCGAGGCCGGCCGCAGCTCCCCCGCCGCGACCCGGGCACCCCTGGCCGATGCCGTGGACCGGCACGTCACAGGCCGACTCAGCGCCGAGCGACGATCAGCGCTGCGCGCCATCACCGAAGCCCTCAGCGACTGACGCCGGTGTGCCCACGCCGTCGCGTGACGTCGGGCTCGTCGGCGCCGCTCGTCCGGGCGCAGTCGGTGGCGCCTGCCGGATCACGCGGCGCGTGGTCGAGCAGGTCCACGGCGTCGCCGGCTCCGCCGATCACCGGGACCACCGGGATCACGGGGGCACCAGGTCGCGGGCGGGGCGGCGGAGCGGTCGCGGCGTCGCCACTCACCACCCGGTGGCGCGTGGCGACGACAGCGCTCCGCCGGTCGGGTTCGACCCCACCTGCGCGGCGCCGTCCGCGAGGCCCCCGGCGCCGACGAGCATCGCCGAGCACCCGGCGATCATGAGCAGCACGAACACGACCACCACGGCGAGGACGAGCCTCTCGCGCTCGAACCACGACCGAGCAGCCGGGGACGACTCGTCAGGCGGGGTTGCAGCCTCGAACACAGGGCTCCTCAGGTCGTGGTCGCCAGCGACACCAGTCGCTACGACATCACGCTGAGCAACGTTCAACCCACCGGTGGACCTGGCGCGTCAGTGACAGCAGCCAGGGCGGACGCACCCGCCACCCCGCAGGAGCGGCGGCCGTGCGTCCGGCCTCGGCTCAGGCGCTCTCGCGCGCACCACCCAGCAGGTTCCGGACCTCCGACTCGCGGTAGCGGCGGTGCCCGCCGAGCGTGCGGATCGACGTCAGCTTGCCGGCCTTGGCCCAGCGCGTCACCGTCTTGGGGTCCACGCGGAAGAGCGCAGCCACCTCGGCCGGCGTCAGCAGCACCTCGGGCTTGGCGATCGATGCAGACATGGTCATCTCCTCAGGGGAACGCCTCGTACCACCCACCTGGCACGGGAAGGGCCGTTCCTCATGAGATCGTCCCGAATCGCACGAGTGCCCGACCATAGCCCGACTGGGTCATCCTTGTAACTACAAGGATGTCACTCGGTCCGACCGACTGTCGGCCGAACGGGTGGTCCCGGGGGCATCCGGCGTCAGCTGCGGCGTGGCAGCCGGCACCGGGGCGCGCGGGCGTCCAGGGCGAGCATGTATCGTCATCGCTCTGAGAAGCCGATCGCCGAGGGCCGCCCCAGGGCAGAGCCCGGCACGACACGTGGGGGGGTCGACGCCATGGGGCGCGGCCGTCAGAAGGCGAAGCAGACGAAGGTCGCCCGGGAGCTGAAGTACTACAGCCCGGAGACCGACTACGCCAAGCTGCAGCGCGAGCTCGGAGCCGGAGGCTCCAGTCCTGTCGAACCGCCGATCCGCGAGGACACCGACGGTGTCAGTGGTGACGATCCCTACGAGGACTGGGTGCGCAGCTCCGGCTGAGCCGCCTCACACCACCCCGGTGGGGTCCAGCTGGCTCTCACCGCGGCACAGCGTGGTGACGGCGGTGGCTGCGATGTCGGCCGAGGCGGCCGGGTGGGCGAGCAGGTCGGTGCTGACGTCGTCGAGCTCGTCACCGGCCGCGAGCCGGTCGCACACCTCCCAGCCCATCTCCAACAGCGCCGGGTCGGTGTACCACTCGTACGTCTCCAGGGCCAGGGCGCCGAGGTAGGCCTGCTCGTCCGCGCCGGTCGCCGATCCGAAGCTGCCGCCGCCGCTGCTGCCCACCGCGTAGGCCAGGCCGCCGACGACCGCGAGCAGGATGGCGGCGCCCCCGGCGAGGACTGCGCCGAGGACGGCGCCGATCAGGGACGCGGGGCCAGCGACCGACCACGACCACGCCGCACCCCGGTCGGGGGGAGGTGTGGAGGTCGGGTCGACGCGGGGGGCAGGAGGGGCCTGCACGGTGCTCATGACGCACCTTCGCCGGCCGTGGGGCACCGAGCAACGGCGCCTGCGCCGTCCCGGTCATCGACTCTCGCCCTTCCGGCGGAAGCGGTGACGACGCGTGACTGCTTGCTCGAACCGCCTCAGGCGGGGTGGGCGCCCACGAGGACCACGCCCCCACCGTCGACGCCCTTGGCCCCCCGCGTGGTCTCCCCGTGCGGCCCGCCGCCCTGCGCCACGACGCGGCCGGCGACCCAGGCGGGCACGCCCTCCGCTGCGAGGAGCGTCAGCACGGCGTCCACCCCCGGCGCGCCCACCAGCGCCACCATGCCCACACCCTGGTTGAAGGTGCGCTCGGCGTCCGCGACGGGCACCCGCCCCAGGTGGCGCACGAGGTCGAAGACCGGCAGCGGGGTCCACGTGGACCGGTCCACCACGGCGTCCAGGTGCGGTGGCAGCACGCGCGCCAGGTTCGCGGCGAGCCCGCCACCGGTGACGTGGGAGAACGCGCGGACCTCGCACGCGGGGTCCCGGGCCACGCGCAGGCACGGGCGGGTGTACAGCCGGGTGGGCTCCAGCAGCTCCTCACCGACGGTGCGCCCCAGCTCGTCGGCGTGGCGCTCCAGTGACCAGGCGGCGTCGGCGAGGACCTGGCGCACCAGGGAGTAGCCGTTGGCGTGCAGCCCGGACGAGCCCATGGCCACCACCGCGTCGCCCTCGCGCACCCGGCCCGCGCCCAGCAGCGCGTCCGCCTCCACGACCCCGGTGGCCGCCCCCGCGAGGTCGTACTCGTCGGGTCCCAGCAGCCCCGGGTGCTCGGCGGTCTCCCCGCCGATCAGCGCGCACCCGACCTCGGCGCAGGCCCGCGCGACCCCGGCGACGACGGTGGCGACCCGTTCGGGCACCACCCGCCCCACGGCGAGGTAGTCGGTCATGAACAGCGGCTCCGCGCCGCACACGACGAGGTCGTCGACGACCATCGCCACGAGGTCCTGCCCGACGGTGTCGTGGCGGTCCAGGGCCTGGGCGATCGCGACCTTGGTGCCCACACCGTCGGTGGAGGTGGCGAGCAGCGGTCGCCGGTAGCGGGTGAGCGCGCTCGCGTCGTACAGGCCCGCGAACCCCCCGGTGCCCCCGAGCACCCGCGGCCCGTGGGTGGCGGCGACCGCGGCGCGCATCAGGGTGACGGCCCGGTCACCGGCCTCGACGTCGACGCCCGCCGCGGCGTACGTGGTCACCGCACGGCCAGCGGCAGCTCGATGAGGGTCTGGCCCGCGACCTCGGTGGGCGCGCCGTCCCCGACGCCCGGGTGGCCGAGCAGGCGGACGTCGTCGGGGAGCCCCGCGGGGTAGGTGCCGGTGAAGCAGGCGGTGCAGAGCGCGGACGGCGCCTGCTCGGTGGCGGCGACCATCGCCTCGAGGGAGATGTGCCCGAGGGAGTCGGCCCCCAGGGAGGCGCGCACCTCCTCGACCGCCAGGCCCGAGGCGATCAGCTCCGCGCGGGTGGCGAAGTCGATGCCGTAGAAGCACGGCCACCGCACCGGCGGCGAGGAGATGCGCACGTGCACCTCCGCGGCGCCGGCCTCGCGCAGCATCCGCACCAGCGCCCGCTGGGTGTTGCCGCGCACGATGGAGTCGTCGACGACCACGAGGCGCTGACCGGCGATGACCTCGCGCAGCGGGTTCAGCTTCAGGCGGATGCCGAGCTGGCGGATGGTCTGGTTGGGCTGGATGAAGGTGCGGCCCACGTAGGCGTTCTTCACCAGGCCCTGGCCGTAGGGGATGCCCGAGCCGGCGGCGTACCCGATGGCCGCCGGGGTCCCGGACTCCGGGGTGGGGATGACCAGGTCGGCCTCCACCGGGTGCTCGGCCGCGAGGCTGCGGCCCATCGCCACCCGGGCCGCGTGCACCCCGCGCCCGGCGATCGTGGTGTCGGGCCGGGCGAGGTAGACGTACTCGAAGACGCACCCCGACGGGGTGGCGGGCGCGAAGCGCGAGCGGCGCAGGCCGTCGGCGTCGATGGCGATCAGCTCACCGGGCTCGACCTCGCGGACGAACGAGGCGCCGACGATGTCGAGCGCGGCGGTCTCGGAGGCCACGACCCACCCGGCCTCGAGGCGGCCCAGCACCAGCGGGCGGACGCCGTGGGGGTCGCGGGCGGCGTACAGGGTGTCCTCGTCCATGAAGACCAGGCTGAAGGCGCCCCGCAGGTGCGGCAGCACCTCCAGCGCGGTGGCCTCCAGGGTGCGGTCGGCGTCACCGGCCAGCAGAGCGGTGACCAGCGCGGTGTCGGTGGTGTTGCCCCGGCCGAGCTCCCCGACGGCGCCGCGCTCGGCGACCAGGGCGCGCAGCTCGGCGGTGTTGGTGAGGTTGCCGTTGTGGGCCAGGGCCACGGTGCCGCCGGCGGTGGCACCGAGGGTGGGCTGCGCGTTCTGCCAGTGGCTGCCACCGGTGGTGGAGTACCGGGTGTGGCCGACGCCGACGTGCCCGGTCAGGCCCTGCAGCGCTGCCTCGTCGAAGACCTGGGAGACGAGCCCCATGTCCTTGTAGACGAGGATCTGCGAGCCGTTGGACGTCGCGATGCCCGCCGACTCCTGGCCGCGGTGCTGCAGGGCGTACAGCCCGAAGTACACCAGGCGGGCGACGTCCTCCCCAGGGGCCCAGATGCCGAAGACCCCGCAGGCGTCCTGCGGACCCTTCTCGCCGGGCATGAGGTCGTGGGTCAGTCGTCCGTCGGCGCGGGCCACGTGCTCCAGGCTAGCGGGGTGCGGCGCGCCGGCGGTCGCGCGCGGCGCGGCGCTCGGCGCGCCGTCCGGCTGCCAGGGCCGCCACGGCGCCCAGCAGCGCGCCGACCAGGCCCAGCAGCACCGCGAGGTACCCGAAGACCGCGCCGAGGCCGTAGTCGATGCCGTCGCGGCCCCCGGGGCGCCCGTAGGCGAGGGTCACCGCGGCGGCCACGACGAGCGCCACCGCGATGCCCGTGGCGATGAAGACGGTGGTGCGGGGTGCGCGGCGCAGTCGGACGGTGCCCACCGGAGCCGGTGCCGCGGGTGCGCCGTCCTCGGGCGGCTCAGCGGCGCGGGGCGCCGAGGGCTCGCCCCCGTGGGGCGCCGGAGGCTGGGTCACGACCTCGACGGTACCCGGGTGGTGTGCTGCGTCAGGGCCTAGCGGTGCCGTCCGCGCCGGGGCCGAGCAGCGGCAGCCACGGCGCGAGCGACGCCCGCTCGCCGCTGGCCCGCACCGTGCCGTCGGCCACCGCCTCCGCCCAGGTCAGCGACCCCACCGCCAGGCGCAGCCACGTGGCGGCGTCGGTCTCGACGACGTTGGGCGGGGTCCCACGGGTGTGGCGGGGACCCTCCACGCACTGCGTGACCCCGTGCGGGGAGACGCGCACCTCCACCGAGCGGCCCGGCGCGCGCTCGGCGAGCTCCTCGAGGGTGTACCGGACGGCGGTCGCCGTCCCGGTGCGGGTGCGGTCCCCGGGACCGGACTCCCACGCGTCGACAGCAGCCAGCCCGTCCTGGTGGGAGATCCGGCGGCGAGCGGGCACGACCCCAGTCTCAGCGGAGCACGACGCCGAGGCACGCCCGGGACAGCAGCGCGTCCCAGAAGAGCATGCCGTCCATCCACAGCGCACCCGGTGTCGCCCACGCACCGATGACCGCCAGCTCCTCGTCCACCGACGGCTGCGCGGACCAGTCGCGCGGGTGGAGGTCGAGCACCGCCATCTGGGCGGACGCGACGTCGGCGACGCGGAACCCGGCGGGCACCGGCTCCGACGGTGGCCACGGCGGCTGCACCGCTCGCGCGGGGCGGGGCCCTGGCTCGGGGTGGGCGCAGCCGGGGCCGACCTCGACGAGCACGACGGGGCCGTCCGGCAGACCCTCCTCGCGGTCGGTGGCGCGCGGGAGGTCCTCCAGTGCCAGACCCGACTCCTGCGCCAACCGGCGTCGGGCCCAGCGGAGCCGCTCCAGGGGGTCGAGGTGTGCTGCCTCCACCGGCACGTCATGTGCCGGGTCACCCCACCGCCGCCGCGGCGTCCGCGCGTCGTAGGGCTCGATGAGCGACTCGGCGTCCCAGAAGACCGAGCGCACCCCCTGCTTCCCCGGCACGGGCAGCCGCTCACGGGCCGCCGCCACAGCGCTCGTCACACCCCCGAGGTGGTCGAGGACGGCCGCGCGGTCCTGGGTGAGCACGGCGTCCGCGGCGGCGGAGGCCCGCATGCCCGTGACGAGGAGGGCGCGGAGCAGGACGGCGTCGTCGACCTGGCGCGGGTGGTGCAGGCGGCGCCGGGTCGACGGGTCGACCTCCTGGGGCGGTAGCCAGCCGCGATCCCCGTAGTCGCGCAGGCGGGGCACGCTGATGCCCGTCATGCGGGAGAAGACGACGGGGCTCAGCAGGTCCACCCCCTCAGGTTCCCGCGCCGGCGCGCCGGCGCGCACGGGCTCCAGCGCACCTGTGGACAGAGCGCACGGCAGGTGCCTGCGCTCCGGCAGTGCCCTCCGCCCACCGGAGGATCGACGCGCTGCACTGTGGACGACGCACATCATCCACAGGAGGCGACGTGGAAGCTCCGGCACCCGGAGGGTGCGGCGGGAAGGGAGCGACCCTCCATGACCTCACGGTGGGTGATCGAATCCCGCGGTGCGTCGTCGCACGCCTGCTGAGCGGAGCGCGCTCACACCTCCGGGGGACCGAAGGCGACGGGCAGGGTCCGTCCGTGGGCGGACCGCAGCTCGCCCAGGGGGATGGTGAACAGCCCCTGGACGTCGAGCCCGGGCCCCGCGACGTCCGGGTCGACCTCGCCCGGGCCAGGGGCGTTCGGCCCTGCCGCGGCGGGGCCACCAGCGCCACCGGCGTCGGAGACCCCGACGCGCAGGTGCGGCACCCCGCGGGCGGTGCACACGTCGGTGAAGCGCACCTCCTCGCTGCGCGGCACCGCCACGAGCACCCGCGCGGTCGACTCCGAGAACAGGGCGGTGGCGGCGTCCACCCCGTCGCGCTCGCACAGCTCGCCCAGCCACAGCCGCGCCCCGACGCCGTACCGCAGGCACCCCTCGACCACCGCCTGCGCCAGCCCCCCGTCGGCGAGGTCGTGCGCGGCGTCCACCAGCCCGTCCCGCGAGCACGAGACCATCACCGCGGCCAGGGTGCGCTCGGCCTCGAGGTCCACCCCCGGCGGGGTCCCCCCGAGGTGGTCGTGGACGACGGCGGCCCACTCGCTGCCCGACAGCTCCTCGCGCGTGGTGCCCAGCAGGTACAGGTTCTGGCCCGGCTCGCGCCACCCCGACGGGGTGCGGCGCGCGACGTCGTCCAGCACCCCCAGCACCCCGACCACCGGCGTCGGGTGGATCGGGGCGTGCCCGGTCTGGTTGTACAGGCTCACGTTGCCGCCCGTGACCGGCACCCCGAGCACGGCGCACGCATCGGCCAGGCCCCGAGCCACCTCGGCGAACTGCCACATCACCCCGGGGTCCTCCGGGGAGCCGAAGTTCAAGCAGTCCGTGACCGCCAGCGGCGTCGCCCCGGTGACCGCGACGTTGCGGTAGGACTCCACCAGAGCCAGCTGCGCGCCCGCGTGCGGGTCGAGCCGGGCGTAGCGGCCGTTGCCGTCCAGGGAGAGCGCGACGCCGAGCCCGGTGGCCTCGTCGATGCGCACCACGCCCGCGTCGTCGGGGGTGGCCAGCGCGGTGCCGCCCCCGACGTACCGGTCGTACTGGTCGGTGACCCAGGCGCGGCTGCACAGGTTCGGGGACGCGACCAGGCGCAGCACGGTGGCGCGCAGCTCCTCGCCGGTGGTGGGCCGCGGCAGGGCCTCGGCGGGGTCGGCGGCGAGGATCTCGAGCTCGGCGGGGCGCGTGGTGGGGCGGTCGTACACCGGGCCCTCGTGGGCGACGGTGCGCGGCGGCACGTCGACGACGAGCTCCCCGCGCCAGGTCACCTGCAGGCGCCCGGTGGCGGTGACCTCGCCGATGACGGTGGCCTCGACGTCCCACCGGGTGGTGATCGCCAAGAATGCGTCGAGGTCGGCGGGGGCGACGACGGCCATCATCCGCTCCTGGGACTCGCTCATCAGCACCTCCTCGGGGGCGAGGGAGGGGTCGCGGAGCGGGACGGCGTCCAGGCGCACGGCCATGCCGCCGTCCCCGGCGCTGGCCAGCTCCGACGTCGCGCAGCTCAGCCCGGCACCGCCGAGGTCCTGGATGCCGGCCACGGTGCCGGAGGCGAACAGCTCGAGGCAGCACTCGATGAGCAGCTTCTCGGTGAAGGGGTCACCGACCTGCACGGCAGGGCGCTTGCGGGAGCGCCGCCCGTCCAGGTCGTCGTCCGCGTCGTCGGCATGGCGCTCGAAGGTGTCGCTGGCCAGCACCGACACCCCGCCGATGCCGTCCCCGCCGGTGCGCGCACCGAACAGCACCACGAGGTTGCCCTCGCCGGAGGCGTTGGCGAGGTGGAGGTCCTCGTGACGCATGACGCCGATGCACGCGGCGTTGACCAGCGGGTTGCCCTGGTAGACGGCGTCGAAGACGACCTCGCCGCCGATGTTGGGCAGACCCAGGCAGTTGCCGTAGCCGCCGACGCCGGCGACGACGCCGGGGAGCACGCGGGCGGTGTCAGGGTGGTCGATCGCGCCGAGGCGCAGGGAGTCCATGACGGCGATCGGGCGTGCGCCCATGGCGATGATGTCGCGCACGATGCCGCCGACGCCGGTGGCGGCGCCCTGGTGGGGCTCGACGTAGCTGGGGTGGTTGTGGCTCTCGACCTTGAAGGTCACCGCCCACCCGTGGCCGACGTCGACGACCCCGGCGTTCTCCCCGATGCCGACGAGGAGCTTGGAGCGCATGGCCTCGGTGGTCTTCTCCCCGAACTGGCGCAGGTGCACCTTGGAGGACTTGTACGAGCAGTGCTCGGACCACATCACGGAGTACATGGCCAGCTCCGACGACGTCGGCCGGCGCCCGAGGATGGCGCGGATGCGGGCGTACTCGTCGTCGTGGAGGCCGAGGTCGGCGTGGGGCTGGGGGTGGTCGGGGGTGGCCCGGGCCCGGGTCACGGTGTCGGTGGGGGCGCCGATCGGGGGCTCGGTGGTCACGCCCGCAGGCTATCGACGCCGGTGCGCGGCGGGCACCGCGCTGGGCGCCGCAGCAAGGACGCCGTGGCGCGCCGCAGGCTCATCCCACCGGCCTGTCGGCCTCGCGCACGCGGCTCCACGCCGTGCCGGTCACGGCGACCACCGGGTCGGGGTACCACTCCTCAGACACCTGCGCCTCCATCGACACGACCAGCACGGTGATGCCGTCGCGAGAGGTGGCCCTCGCCCTCCACGTACCGTCACCCTGGTCGACCGCGATGGCCAGGGAGTCCTCGCCCTCGACGCTGTAGTCACTGACGTGCACCTCACGGCCGTCCGCGTCGGCGTCCGCGCAGGCCTGCGCACCACCGCGCAGGGCGGCGCTGTACGCCTGGGCTGCCGCGACACCGCCCTCGTCGCCGGGGCCGGGGCCGGAGAAGCGCAGCAACCGCTCCTCGACCTCCATGACGTCGAGCCCGCGCTCGAAGGATCCGGGCTCCGTCCAGGAGGTCGACCACGCCTGCTCGGGCAGCGGCGCACCGGGCAGCGACGTGCCGGGGCACCAGCCGGTCGACAGCGCGGCGTCCTCGACGGGGGCGGCGACCGGGGCAGGATCGGCCGGCTGGTCGGGCGGCCCCAGGTCGGTGTCGGTGATCAGGTGCCCGGCGGTCAGGGCGGGCCGGTCCGCCGGGTGGTCGCGCAGGTGGCTGGCGGCGTCGTCGGCGCTGGCCGCGGTCACCGTGGCCGCACCCACAGCGCGGTCGGACCCCCGACGGTCGCGGCCTGCACCTCCCACGACCCCTGCCGCGCGGGCACCACGGTCATCACCGGCGCCTGACCAGGCACACCGGCGGTCTCCACCGGCTCGCCCTCGTCGCACGCCGCAGCGCCGTCCGTCATCTCCTGCAGCCAGGCATCGACCGCTGCGAGCTCGGCGCCGCCACCCGGCGCCCAGCGGAACGCGTCGAACCGCAGGTCCGCCACCGGGCGGTCCTCGCTGGGGACGATCCACGTCGAGACCCAGTGGTCCGACGGCTCCACGAGCTGATCGAGCAGCTCGCCCTTCAGGACCTGGTCGCGGCACCAGTCGGGGACCCACTGACCTCCCACGTCGGCGCTGCCCGCTGGTTCCCAGGCCCCGTCGGCCGGGAAGGTGGTCGACACGTCCCGCGTGGTCAGGAGGGCCGCGCCGCGGGTCGACCCCGGCAGGCCCGCCCACCGCGCCCAGTCGGTGAGGTCGTCGACGTCCGTGGCAGCAGGGGGCAGCGGCGCCGTGGTGCTGGCCGGCGCAGGACCGGGCGCCTCCACCAGCAGGAGCACCAGCGCGAGGGCCCCGGCCGTGGTGAGCGCGCCGGCCACCGCTGCTGCGAGGGCCCGCAGGGTGCGCTGGCGCTGACGCCCGTCGGCGCCGTGCTGGAGTCGGGCCGGCTGCGGGTGGCCTTCACGCTCCTGTGACGCCCCCGCCGGTGCTGGGGTTGCCCGCCGGCTCGGTCCACCGCCGAACGGCACCGCCCTCGCCGAGGTCCCCCGCGGCCCGCAGGGCCGCCAGCCCGCGGCGGGCGCTGCTGCGCACCGTGGACGGCGCCATCGACAGCACGCCGGCGATCTCGTGGTCGGGCATCCCCTCGTAGTACCGCAGCACCAGGACGGCGCGGTGCTTGATCGGGAGACGGCGCAGCGCCGCCAGCACCGCGGCGCGCTCGCCCGCGGCGGTGGAGGGGTCATCGAGGGTGCCGTCCACCGCCAGGGCGCCGTCGGCGCTGGGGTGCTCGCGCCGCGCCGGCCGCCGCCACCACGACATCGCGGCGTTGACGAGCATCCGGTTGACGTAGGCGGCGGGGTCGTCGGCGGAGCTGACCCGGTGCCACTTCAGCAGAGCCGTGGCCAGCACGTCCTGCACCAGGTCCTCCGCGTCCTGCTCGCGGCGCACCAGGCCGCGGGCCATCGCCAGCATCGGGGCGGCGCGGCGGGCGACGAAGTCCTCGAAGCCAGCGGCGTGATCAGCACGGGGGACGCGCAGGAGGCTCATGGTGCCCCTTCGGGCCCCACCAGGCGCGAGGTGTCCGTCGTGGCCTGCGCGAGGCTGATCTGGAGGACACCGTCGGCGATCCACGCGGCGTCCTCGGCGGTCGCGGCCAGGATGACGAGGTCGAGGTCCACGACGGTGTCGCGGCGCCCGTCCGGCCCGGGCCCGGTGCCGACGATCCGCACTCCCCAGGTGGTCGCGGAGTCCGGGACGGGCGCGACGGCGACGACCTCGACGTGCCCCTCCTGGACCTGTTCCGGGAGGAGGCGGTAGCTCACCCGCTTCTCCGGTGCCTGCGGGTCACCGCACTCAGTCACCGAGCCGCGGGTGGCTTCGACGTAGGACGCGGTGGCCTCCGGCGTCGCGCCGTCCCAGCGCAGGACCGTCTCGCGCAGGGAGATC
This sequence comes from uncultured Quadrisphaera sp., assembly GCA_964242735.1. Classification (GTDB taxonomy): domain Bacteria; phylum Actinomycetota; class Actinomycetes; order Actinomycetales; family Quadrisphaeraceae; genus CADCUY01. Next base: position 165,111 of record CAXTAK010000003.1, read on the forward strand.
GTGTCGCGGTCGCCCGCTCCGGGCCCGCCCTGCTCCCAGGCGCCGGCCCACGCGCCGGTGGGTGCGGGGACGCCCGTGAGCGCGGCGTCCCCACACAGCCCACCCACCGGGGCTCCCGACGTGTCCTGGCTGATGTTCGCCGGCGCCGGCTCGGCGACGACCGCGGCGTCCGGGATGAAGAAGCCGACGAGGTCGGGGGTGAGGAGCGGGTCCTGGTCCAGCCTCCGCGGCGGAGAGGTCGGGACCGGCACCGCCACCTCCTCCACCGCGCGGACGAGGGCCAGCTCCAGCAGGCCCTCCACCGCCGAGCCGGCCGCTGCGGAGGTCTCGGCCTCGATGGTCACCGTGAGGTCGACGACCGTCACCCCGTCGGGCGCGACGTCCGTGGCGCGGACCACCCAGCCGGACTCCGAGCCCTCGACGGCCGCCGCGGCCAGGGTGCGTGGCGGGCCGTCGTCCTGCTGCGCCGCCAGCGGCAGGTGGGTCGCCTGGTCGGACGGCCCTCCGTCGAGGTCGCCGCACTGCGTCGGGGACGCCGCAGTCACCTCGGCGTGAGCGGTCGCGCCTTCCACCGATGGCCACCGCGTCACCCTCTCGTCGACACTGGCGGCGAGGTCCGGTGCTGCCGGCTCCTGGGACCAGGTGGCTCTGCCGTACGCGGTCGGCGGGTCACCCTCCAGCACGGTGGTGCCGCACAGCCCTGCGAGGAGGTCACCTCCCGGTCCGCCCTCCGACGAGTTCCACGTCGCGCCGGGCGCCACGGTCGCCACCTCCTCGTCGGTCAGCATCGCCTCTGGGAGGGAAGGCCCTCCCTGCTCGCCGGAGGAGGGCGTGACCGAGGGCGTCGCGGGACCCCGGGGGACCCGCTGCGCCGTGAGCGGCAGCTCGAGCGGCACCAGGGCCACCAGCCCGGCCAGTGCGAGGGCCCCGCCCGCGGCTCCGCCGGCCACGCGACGGCGGTGGCGGCGGGTAGCGCGGCGCCGCACCGCGGCGAGCAGCCCGGGCCCTGGCACCGGAGCGCTCAGCGCGGCGCGCACGGCGTCGGCCACGCGCTGCTCGCCGGGCTCGAGCACGAGCGGCTCGGGCGTGAGGTCGACGTCGTCCACGCCCCTACGACGCGATCGGGTCGCGTCCCGTTGCACCCCGGACGCGGCTCACAGCCCCAGGTGCAGGCGCATCGCGTCGTCCAGGGCCGCCATGGACGAACCGGGGAGTCGCCCCAGGGTGGTGCCCACCCGTTCCACCGCCACCGAGCGGAGCTGTTCGGCCTGGGCCTCGGAGTCCCGGCTCAGCCCGGTGTCCTCAGCGGTCAGCAACACCTGGGGCACATCCGGGCGGTGCTGCTCGTCGGCCTCGCTGCCGCGGACCGGCTCGAGGTCGACCAGTCGCACCTCACCGCGGAGCATCGTCGAGCCCGTCGCCGATGCTCGTCTCCCACACCCCGCGCTCCCTGGAGGCATCCCACTCGGTGAAAGCCGCGACGTAGTCCTGCTCCAGGTGCACGCGGTGCCGTGTCAGGCCGCGACCAGGGCGCCCAGCACCGAGGTGAAGAACCGCAGCCCGTCGGTGCCGTCGGCGCTGGCACTGCCCCCGGCGGCGAGCGGGTCGGGCCCGTAGAGGGCCTCGGTGGCGTGCTCGGGGTGCGGCATGATCCCCACCACGGTGCCGCGGGCGTCGGTGACGCCGGCGATGTCCCGCAGGGACCCGTTGGGGTTCCCCCCGAGGTAGCGGGCCACCACCCGGCCCTCGGCCTCCAGCGCGTCGAGCGTCGCGGCGTCCGCGACGTACCCGCCCTCGCCGTTCTTCACCGGGACGACGACCTCCTCGCCGGTGGCGTAGTCCCGCGTCCACGCGGTGGCGGCGCTCTCGACGCGCAGCCGCTGGTCGCGGCACACGAACGTCGGCCGGCCGCGCACCAGCGCCCCGGGCAGCAGACCCGCCTCGCACAGCACCTGGAACCCGTTGCAGATCCCCAGCACCGGCAGGCCACCGCCCGCGGCGCGCACCACCTCGGCCATCACCGGCGCGAACGCGGCGATGGCCCCGGCGCGCAGGTGGTCCCCGTAGCTGAACCCCCCCGGCAGCACCACGGCGTCCACCCCGCGCAGGTCGGCGTCGGCGTGCCACAGGGCCACCGGCTCGCCGCCGGAGAGGCGGACGGCGCGCGCGGCGTCCCGGTCGTCGAGGCTGCCGGGGAAGGTGACGACGCCGATCCGTGCCATCAGGCGCCCGCACCGCTCGCCGCCGGCTCGGCGGCAGCGACCCGCACGACGTCCTCGATCACCGGGTTCGACAGCAGGGTGGTCGCGGCACGGGCGGCTGCGGCGAGGGCCTCGGCGGTCACCTCGCCGTCGACCTCGAGCTCGAAGCGCTTGCCCTGGCGGACCGCGGTGAACCCGTCGATGCCCAGGCGGGGCAGCGCGGCGGCCACGGTCCGGCCCTGGGGGTCGAGGATCTCCGGCTTCGGCATGACCTCGACGACGATGCGACCCATGCCTCCAGGGTAGGCCGAGACCACGACGACGGCACGTGCCACGCAGGATCTTCTCGTGCCACGATGTCCTGGTGGATGCCACGCTCGTCCTGGGCCAACAGGGCCGCCTCGTGATCCCCGCTCACGTGCGTGCTGCTCTCGGGCTCACGCCGGGGGACCGCCTCCACCTGCGACTCGTGGGCAGCGCGTTGGTGCTGGAGCGCCCTGACGACGCGGTCTCTGCGCTCCGGCGGCTCGGCTCTCACGTACCGCGGAGCAGGTCCCTGGTCGACGAGCTCCTCGCCGAGCGGCGCGCTGCCGCAGCGCGGGAGTGACCGTCCTCGACGCCTCCGCCGTCCTCGCGCTCGTCCACGACGAGCCGGGCGCCGACGAGGTGGCTGCCGCGCTGCAGGGCGCCGTGCTGGGGACCGTCAACCTCGCCGAGGTCGTGGGGAAGCTCGCCGACGCCGACGCCGGCGCCGACGCGCGCGAGCTCCACGGGCTGCTCCTCGCCGCGGGCGTCACCGTCGAGCCGCTGACCGCCGAGGACGCCGTGCTCGCCGGGGTGCTGCGCTCGGTGCCCGGTGGCCGGAGCCTCTCGCTCGGGGACCGGTGCTGCCTGGCCATCGGCGTCCGCAGCGATCAGGGCGAGGTGCTGACCGCGGACCGGGCGTGGGCCGAGCTGGACCTGCCCGTGCGGGTCGCCCTGATCAGGTAGCGGTGGGCGCGCGCCGGCGCGCTTCGAGGAGCACAGTGCCACCGTGCGCATCACCCACCTCGGCCACGCGTGCCTGCTCGTGGAGGTCTCATCAGCGAGCGGGGGCGTGCGCCTGCTCATCGACCCCGGCGCGTACAGCTCCGGCTTCGAGGAGCTCACCGACCTCGACGCGGTGCTGATCACCCATGCCCACCCCGACCACGTCGACCTCGACCGCCTGCGACCGCTGCTGGAGGCCGACGACGGGGTCGTGCTCACCGCCGAGCCCGAGCTCGCCGCGCAGCTGGGCGACCTCGGCGCCCGGGCGCTGCACCCCGGCGAGCACCTGCGCGTCGGGCAGGGCGCCTGCGACGTCGAGGCCGTCGGCGGGGAGCACGCGCTGATCCACCCCGACATCCCGCGGATCGGCAACACCGGCCTGGTGGTGCGCGCGCCGGGTGAGCCGGTGCTGTTCCACCCCGGCGACTCCTACGCGACCGCTCCCGACGGCGTGGACGTGCTCGCCCTGCCGCTGAACGCCCCGTGGGCCGCCAGCCGCGAGACCGTGGACTTCCTGCGCGCGGTCTCCCCGCGCGTGGCCGTGCCGGTGCACGACGCGCTGCTGTCACCGACCGGGCGCCGCGCCTACCTCGGCAGCCTCACGGCCCTGCTGCCCGACGGCACGCGGCTGCACGACACCGGTGGCCGCGGCGTGGTGGAGGTGTGAGGGCTACAGCCCGTAGGTCTCCAGCAGCCGCAGCCACACCTCGCTGACCGTGGGGAAGCTGGGCACCGCGTGCCACAGCCGCTCCAGCGGCACCTCACCGACCACCGCGATGGTCGCGGAGTGCAGCAGCTCCCCGACGTCCTGGCCCACGAAGGTCACGCCGACGACCACGCGGCGGTCCTCGTCGACGACCATCTGCGCCCACCCGCTGTAGTCGTCGGCGAGCAGCGCCGACCCGGCGACCGCCAGGTCGAGCTCGACCACCCGCGTGCGCAGCCCCGCGTCGTCGGCCTGCGCCGCGCTCAACCCCACGCTGGCCACCTCAGGGGAGGTGAAGACCACCTGCGGCACCGCCCGCTGCTGCGCGGTGGTGGCGTGCTTGCCCCACGCCCCGTCGGCGACCGGGGCGCCCTTCGCGCGGGCGACGATGACGTCGCCGGTGGTTCGGGCGGAGTACTTGCCCATGTGGGTCAGCGGCGCCCCCTGCGTCACGTCGCCCGCGGCGTACAGCCACGGCGCCCCGTCGCCCTGGTCGACGCCGAGGACCACACCGGTGGTGTCGACCTCCAGGGGCTCCCCCGGCTCCAGCCCCACGGCCTCGACGCCGATGTCGGCGCTGGCCGGGCGTCGGCCGGTGGCCACGAGCAGCTCGTCGGCGATCACCGCGTCGCCGCCCTGCACGTGCACGGTCACCGGTCCGTCGGCGCCCTCGCGCTCCACGCGCTGCACGCGGGCGCCCAGGCGGACGTCGACGCCCGTGCCCTCCAGGGACGCCGCCACCAGCTCCCCCACCCTCGGGTCGAAGCGGCCCAGCAGTCTCGAGGGGGTGAGGAGGGTGACCTGGGCGCCGAGGGTGGCGAAGGCGGTGGCCAGCTCCGCGCCGACGACCCCGCCGCCGACCACGGCGAGGCGGCGCGGCACCTCCTTCGCCGAGGTGGCCTCGCGGCTGCCCCAGTGCGGGACGGCGTCGAGCCCGTCGATCGGCGGCTCGGAGGCCACGGACCCGGTGGCCACCACCACGGCCCGGCGAGCGGTGAGCGCGGCGGTGGACCCGTCGTCGGAGGTCACCTCCACGGAGCGCGGTCGAGTGAGGCGGCCGCGGCCGCGCACCACGGCGATGTCGGCACCGGAGGCCCACTGCACCTGGCTGCCGTCGTCGTACCCCGAGGCGAAGGAGTCACGGCGGGCGAGCACCGCGGCGACGTCGAGCGCACCGGTCACGGCTTCGCGCACTCCCGGCAGCGCCTGCGCGGCGCGCAGGACCTGGCCCGGGCGCAGCAGGGCCTTGCTGGGCATGCACGCCCAGAAGGAGCACTCCCCGCCGAGGAGGTCGGCCTCGACCAGTGCGACGGAGAGCCCGCCGGCCGCGGCCCGGGCGGCGGCGTTCTCGCCCGTGGGGCCCGCGCCGATCACCACGACGTCGACCTCCCCCACCTGTGTCGCGGGAGTGGTGCCCTCAGTCGGCCGGTGGCGCTCCTGCGCGTGCGAGGCGGTCATGTGCGCCACGGTGCCAGACGGTGCGGCGGGGAGCATCCGGCCGGCACCCGGGTGGCGGCCCGGGCTCAGCACGGCGGCCCCGGCGGGTCACGACCAGGCGCTGCCGGTGATCCGCTCGTACGCCGCGACGTACCGGGCGCGGGTGGCCTCCACGACGTCCTCGGGCAGCGGGGGCGGTGGCACGGTGCCCGCGCGGTCCCACCCCGACGCCGGGGAGGTCAGCCAGTCGCGCAGGGGCTGCTTGTCCAACCCCTGGCGCGGGCCCGCGGCACCGCCGTGCACCGGCCAGAAGCGCGAGGAGTCCGGCGTCAGCAGCTCGTCACCCACCCGCAGCTGCCCCGCGGCGTCGTGACCGAGCTCCAGCTTGGTGTCGGCGAGGACCAGACCCCGCTCCTCCAGCAGCGCGGCGGCCCGGTCGTAGACCGCGAGGGTGATCTCGCGCAGCTGGGCGGCGAGCGCCACGCCGTGCTCGGTGGCGACCGCGGCGTAGGTGGTGTTCTCGTCGTGCTGGCCCTGCTCGGCCTTCGTGGCGGGGGTGAAGACGGGGACGCCGAGGCGGTCGCCGTCGTCGAGGCCGTCGGGCAGCTCCACCCCGCTGACCGCGCCGGTGGCCCGGTAGTCGGTGAGCGCGGACCCGGTGAGCCACCCGCGCGCCACGCACTCCACCGGCACCATCGTCAGGCGCCGGCACACCACGGCCCGGCCGGCGACGGCGTCCGGCACCGCGCCGCCGTCGGCGACCGCGCGGGCGTCGAGCACGTGGTGTCCCACGCCGAGGCTCCAGGTGTCGAGCTGGTCGAACCACCACAGGCTCAGCGCGGTGAGGATCGCGCCCTTGTCGGGCACCGGGGTGGCGAGCACGTGGTCGTAGGCGCTGACCCGGTCGCTGGCGACGATCAGCAGCTGCTGGTCGTCAGCGGCGCTGACGTGGACGTCGCGGACCTTGCCCGAGCGCAGCAGCGTCCAGCCGGGCAGGTCGGGACTCTGGTGCACGGGCGCCAGTGTGGTGCACGGGCACGTCGGGGCGGCGGCACCCGGACTGCCCACAGATCGTCGCTACCGTGGGTGGATTGTCACGGCCTGCCCCATCACGCTGGACGCGCGGCGCCGTCCCACGCTGCCGGCCGAGCTGCTGGCCGAGTCGGACCTCGACCTCCGGGACGGGCTGGTCGCCTACGCCGAGAGGGGTCGCATCGTGCTCACCACGCGGGCGGGGCTCCTGGCTCGGGCACGGGAGGTGATCGCCGCCAGTCCCGCACTGCGCCACCCCGCTGGGACCGAGCGCCTCGCCGCCCTGCGAGCGGAGGACGCGGCGGTGGAGAGCGCTCGGTGGACCGACCTGCAGACGCCGGGCACCCGGCAGCCCGCCTCCGAGCGGTGACCCACCTGCTCGACGCCGCAGCCGTGATCGACTTGGTCGCGGAGGGTCCCGGTGCCGAACGACTGACCACCCTGATGGGTGGTGCGCAGGTGCTCTCGGTGGACTGGCTGGAGGTCCTGCGGTGGCCGGGGACCGCGACCCGGGGGACTGGACGCCCGCACTGCGGGCCGCGGGCCTGGAGGCCGTGCCCTTCACCGCACACCACGCCGCGCGCGGCGCGGCCGTGCGTGTCGCGGAGTCTCGCGTCCGCGCCGGCGCCGCGGCCCGGGGTCGGAGAGGGCTGTCGACCGCTGAGGTGGCATGCCTGGCGACCGCCGCGGTCGACGGCCCCGTCGTCGTCACCTGGGATGCGCTCATGGTCGAG
>CAXTAK010000003.1:172349-287186 GCA_964242735.1 uncultured Quadrisphaera sp.
GTCGAGATGGGCGTCGACCTCCTGGACCACCGCGCGCCGGGACCGCCAGCTGACCGGGCGACGCAGCGGTCCACGTCCCGCTGACCGGAGCTGCCTGCGGTGGAGGCGTGGTGGGGCTGGCCGCTACGACGTCGAGGCCACCAGCGCGATGTCGGTGCGGTGGTGCGAGCCGGGCAGCTGCACCGCCGCGACCCCGGCGTAGGCGGTAGCGCGGGCCGCGGCGAGGTCTGCGCCCGTGCCGACGACCGACAGCACCCGGCCCCCCGCGGAGACGAGGCCACCCGCGCTGTCGACGTCGGTGGCATCGGCGGTGCCGGCGTGCAGGACGACGGCGCCGGTGGCGGCCACGGCGTCCAGCCCCGTGACGGGATCGCCCGTGCGCGGCGAGTCCGGGTACCCGTGCGCGGCGACCACCACCGCCACAGCCGCCTCGCTGCTCCACCGCGGGGTCGGCGCGTCGGCCAGGGCGCCGGTGGCGGTGGCCATCAGCAGCGCGCCGAGCGGGCTGCGCAGCCGTGCCAGGACCACCTGCGTCTCCGGGTCGCCGAGGCGGGTGTTGAACTCCACCACCGCGATCCCGCGCGAGGTCAGGGCCAGCCCGCAGTACAGGACCCCGGTGAAGGGGGTGCCCCGGCGCGCCATCTGCGCGACCACCGGGCGCGCGACGCGCGCGAGCACCTCCTCCACGAGACCCGCCGGCGCCCACGGCAGCGGGGAGTACGCGCCCATGCCCCCGGTGTTGGGGCCGGCGTCGCCGTCCATGGCCCGCTTGGCGTCCGCGGCGGGGGCCAGCGCCACGACGTCGGTGCCGTCGCTGAGCACGAAGACCGACACCTCCGGCCCGTCGAGGAACTGCTCGACGACCACCCGGGCGCCGGGGACGGCGAGGCATCGTGTCGCGTGCGCGAGGGCCTCGGCGCGGTCGGGGGTGACGACCACCCCCTTGCCGCCGGCGAGCCCGTCGTCCTTGACCACGTGCGGGGCACCGGGGGTGGCGAGGGCGTCGAGGGCGTCAGCGGCCTGCTCGGGGGTGGCGCACACGCGGGACATCGCCGTGGGCACCCCCGCGGCGGCCATCACCTCCTTGGCGAAGGCCTTCGACCCCTCCAGCAGCGCCGCCTCCGCGGAGGGCCCCAGGCACGCGACGCCGGCGGCGCGCACGTCGTCGGCCACCCCGGCGACCAGGGGGGCCTCTGGGCCGACGACCACGAGGTCGGCGCGCAGGGACACCGCGAGCGCGGCGACCGCCGCGCCGTCGCACACGTCGACGTCGACCACCCCCGCCGCGCCCGGCTCGGCGCGGGCGCCGGGGTTGCCCGGGGCGGCCCACACCGCGCCGACCCCGGGGTCGGCGGCCAGCGCCCGCACCAGGGCGTGCTCGCGCCCCCCCGACCCCAGGACCAGCACGCGCAGGCCCTGCTCAGCCGGTGCCACGGCGTCGTCCCCGACCGGGGCGTCGTCCGGCACCACGGCCTCAGTCGCCGAGGAGGTCGTGGCGGACGACGTTCTGCTCCCGGTCCGGGCCCACCCCGATCACGGAGGTGCGCGCCCCGGACATCTCCTCCAGCGCGAGCACGTACCGCTGCGCCGCGGCGGGCAGGTCCTCGAAGCGCCGCACCCCGGAGATGTCCTGCTCCCAGCCGGGGAACTCCTCGTACACCGGGGTCGCGTGGTGGACGTCGGTCTGGGTCATCGGCATCTCGTCGTGGCGCACGCCGCCGACGTCGTAGGCGACGGCCACCGGGATGGTCTCGAACCCGGTCAGCACGTCGAGCTTGGTGAGCACGAAGTCGGTGACGCCGTTGATGCGCGCTGCGTAGCGGGCCACGGGCACGTCGTACCAGCCGGTGCGGCGCGGGCGCCCGGTGGTGGTGCCGTACTCCCCGCCGCGCTGGCGCAGGTGCTCCCCGACCCCGTCGGGGCCGTCGGTGAGCTCGGTCGGGAACGGGCCCTCCCCCACGCGCGTGGCGTAGGCCTTCAGCACGCCCACGACGCGGTCGACGCGGTTGGGGGGCACCCCCGAGCCGGTGCACGCCCCCGCGGAGACGGCGTTGGAGGATGTGACGAAGGGGTAGGTGCCGTGGTCGACGTCGAGCATGGTGGCCTGCCCGCCCTCGAAGACCACGGTGGCCCCGTCGTCCAGGGCGCGGTTGAGCAGCAGGGAGGTGTCGGCCACCATCGGGGCGAGGCGGTCGGCGTGGGCGAGGAGGTCGTCGAGGACCTCCTCGACGGTGACGGCCCGGCGGTTGAAGACCTTCACGAGCAGGTGGTTGCGGGTCTCCAGGGCCCCGGCGACCTTCTGGGCGAGGATCTTCTCGTCGAGCAGGTCCTGCACGCGCAGGCCGATGCGGTTCATCTTGTCGGCGTACGCCGGGCCGATGCCCCGCCCGGTGGTGCCGATGCGGCGGGAGCCGAGGAAGCGCTCGGTGACCTTGTCGAGGGTGCGGTGGTAGGTGGTGATCAGGTGCGCGTTGGCGCTGACGACCAGGCGGGAGCAGTCGACGCCGCGGGCGGTGAGGTCGTCGACCTCCTCGAAGAGCACGGTGGGGTCGATGACGACGCCGTTGCCGATCACCGGGGTGCAGCCCGGGGTGAGGATCCCCGAGGGCAGCAGGTGCAGGGCGTACTTCTCGTCCCCCACCACGACGGTGTGGCCGGCGTTGTTGCCGCCGTTGTACTTGACCACGTAGTCCACGCGCGAGCCGAGGACGTCGGTGGCCTTGCCCTTGCCCTCGTCGCCCCACTGGGCGCCGATCAGGACGACTGCGGGCATGGTGGCTCCTGCTCAGGGGGCGACGACGCCCCAGCGGCGCCCGAGGAAGGTTAGCGGAGCCCCGACACCCCGGGAGCCGAGGACGGGTCCCGGCCGGGCGCCGCCAGCGTGAAGCGGACCGTGGCACCACCACCGGGGGTCTCCTCCACCCAGATGCGTCCGCCGTGGCGCTCGACGATCCGCTGGCAGGTGGCCAGACCGATGCCGTGGCCGCGTCGGGGCCCCCGTCCGTCGCCTGGGGCGGTGGCGCCGTGCGCGGTCGTGGCGAACATCGCGAACACCGCCCTGCGGTCCTCCTCGGCCACGCCCGGCCCGTCGTCGGCGACGGCGAGCTCCCAGCCCGCCTCGACCTCCGCGCCGGTGACCCTCACCCGGCACTGCCGCACGGGGTCGCGGTGGGCGATGGCGTTGCCGATCAGGTTCTGCAGCAGCTGGCGCAGCTGCACGGGGTCACCGTGCACCACGGGCAGCGCGGCGAGCTCCACCTCGGCGCCGCTGGCCTCGACCGAGGTCGCCAGGTCCGCCAGCGCGAGCTCCGCGAGGACGCGGGTGTCGGTGGCCGCGGGGGCGCAGGTCGCCCCACCGGCCCGGGCGTAGGCCAGCAGCGAGGCGATGAGGGACTGCATGCGCACCACGCTGGACCGCGTGGTGGCCACCCAGCCCCGCGCGCGCTCGTCGAGCTGGTCCCCGGTCTCCTCCGCGAGGAGCTCCAAGTACCCCGCCACGACGCTCAGCGGGGCGGCGAGGTCGTGACCGGCGATCCCGGCGAAGTGCTCGAGGTCGGCGTTGGAGCGCTGCAGCTCCGCCCGCTGGAGGCGGTCGGCGGTGACGTCGGTCATCGCGACCACCGCTCCCACCAGCGCCCCGCCCGGGCCGTGCAGCGAGCGCCCCGAGCAGACCGCGACCACCGGCGCCCGACCGGGGACCACGATGGCGATCTCCGCGCCGTGCACGCCGCCCCGGGTCAGCGCCTGCTGCAGCGGCACGCGGTCGGTGGTGAGCGGGGTGACCCCGTCGGCCTCGAAGAGCCCGTGGACCCGCGCCTGCTCCGCCGGGTCGAGCCCGGGGTCGGGGAGGGCGCCGTGCCAGTCGTGGGCGGTGCGGTTGAACAGGGTGAGCCGGCCCTCGGTGTCGCAGGCGACGACTCCCACGCCGATGGAGTCGAGCACGGCGTCGGTGAGGTCCTGGCGGCTCACGGCCTCGGCCAGCAGCAGGTCGACCAGCGCGCGCTGCTCCTCGGCCGCGGCCGCGAGGCGCTGCAGCCGGCGCGCCTCGCGGTGGCGCTCGAACAGCGCCAGGACGATCTGCGCGAGGTCGGTCAGCCCCGCCAGCTGCTCCTCGGTCAGCTGGCGGGGCACGCCGTCGAAGGCGCAGAGGGTGCCGAGCGCGTGCCCGTCGGCGGTGACCAGCGGGGCGGAGGCGTAGGAGCGGACCGCGGCGCGCCGCCCGTCGACCCAGGGGCCGGCGGCGAAGCGGGGGTCGGTGCTGGCATCCGGGGTGTGCACCACCGCGCCGTCGAGGAAGTGCGCGGCGCACATCGAGTCGCGGCGCGCGGAGTCCGCGCCGGTGAACCCCGCGGTGACGAGCTGGCACTGGCGGTCGGCGTCGATGAGGTTGAGCGTGGCCGAGGACGACCCGGTCACCGCCCTCACCAGGCGCACGACCGCCTCCAGCTCGGGGTCGGCGGGCCCGTCCAGCAGGTCGTAGTCGCGCAGCGCGGCCAGCCGCCGGCCCTCCGTGCTCACCGCGCGGACCCGGCCGCGAGCGCCGGCGCCGGCGCCGGCGCGACCGCCGGCGCGGTCAGCGGCAGCCTCATGGTCACCGTGGTGCCCGAGCCCTCCGCAGAGGCCACCTGCAGGTCACCGCCGTGGTGCTCGACGATGCTGCGCACGATCATCAGGCCGAGCCCGGTGCCGGGGATGGCGCGCTCCGTGGCGTTGCTGGCCCGGAAGAAGCGGGAGAACAGGGAGTCCTGCTCGCCGCGGGGGATGCCGATGCCGGTGTCGCTGAGCTCCACCACCGCCCAGCCCTCCGCCGCCGACGCCCGCAGCTCCACCCGGCCGCCGTCCGGGGTGAACTTCACCGCGTTGGAGAGCAGGTTCACCAGCGCCCGCTCCACCTGGACGGCGTCGGCGCGCACCAGCACGCCCCGGTCCCCGGGGTCGACGTCGAGGACCAGGTGCGCGCGATCCGCGGCCGGGCGCAGGCACGCCGCGACCTGGATCACGACATCGGCGAGCACCACGTCGGTCTGGGTGACGCGGAAGGTCCCGGACTCGATGCGCGAGAGGGTGAGGAGGTCCTCGATCAGACCCTTCAACCGGGCGGTGTTGCGGTCGACCACGGCGAGCATCACCTCCATCCCGGGCGGCACCTCACCGGCGTCACCGTCACGGATCAGCTCCACGTACCCCGAGATGCTGGTCAGCGGCGTGCGCAGCTCGTGCGAGACGGTGGAGAGGAAGTCGGTCTTGGACCGGTCGAGGTCCTGCAGCTGCGCCACGAGCTGCTGCTGCTGGTGCAGCAGCCCGGCGAGGACGATCGCGCGTCCCAGGTCCGCGGCCACGGCGGTGGCCACGGCCTGCTCAGGGCCGCTCCAGCAGCGCGGGCCGGAGTCCACGAGCAGGATCAGCATGCCCAGCGGTCGGTCACCGGCCCCGATCGGCGCGATCAGGGCGGCGCTCGCGCCGGTGCGCCGGGCGAACGCGTCGACGGAGGGGTCCCGGCCCGCGACGGTGGCCAGGTCCTCGGCCGTCCACAGCCGCCCGTGGGCGTACATCTCGAGCAGCAGGCCCCTGGAGGTCTCGTCGGCCAGTGCCGTCGTCGCCTCCGGGGGGAGCGGCGCGAGGTGCTGCCGGTGCCACTGGTGCCCGACCTCGGCGAAGTCCTGGTCGTCCAGCAGGCGCACGTAGACCCGGTCCACGTCGAGCTCGAGGCCCAGGCGGGAGGTCGCCTCGGCGATCGGGTCGCCGTCGACGAGGTGGTCGCGGATCCCCCGCCCGATCTCGAGCGCCAGCAGCTGACCGCGGGCCGCGGCGGCGCGCTCGTCGCGCAGGCGGTCGTTCTCGTCGGCGAGGACGTTGACCGAGCGCGCGAGCACGCGCACCTCCCCCGGCCCGCGGGAGGAGTCGGCCCGGGTGGCGTGGTCGCCGGCGGCCAGCTGACCGATCACGGTGACCACGCCCTGCAGCGGTCCCTCCAGGGCCCGCCGGGTGCGCCGGTGCACGGCCCGCGCCACCCCCAGGGCCAGGACGAGGGCTCCCGCGGCGACCCCGAGCGAGCCGATCCTCACCGCGCGCTCCAGACCGCGGGCGGAGCGCTCCCGGCGGGTCACGAGCGCGTCGAGCTCGGCGCTGACGGCGCGGTAGGCGTCGAAGGCCCGCTTGTTCGACAGGGTCTGCTCCTCGGAGACGAACACCCGACCCGGTGGCATGGACGCGACCGGCTCGGCGTAGCTGGCGAACCACGCCCGCGCCCTGCTGACCTGGTCGAGCACCAGGTCCCGCTCGGAGGCGTCGACGGCGGCGGCCAGGGCGCGCCCGCTCTGGTCGTCGAAGGCGACCCGGCTGCTCTCGTAGGGCGCCAGGAACTCGCGGTCCTGGCTCAGCCGGTAGCCGCGCACACCGGTCTCGGCGTCGGCCATCGCCAGCAGCATCGCGGTGTTGGCCTCCCCCAGGGCGGCCAGTCGCAACTCGCTCGCCCGGGCCCGCCCGGCCACGAGCTGGCCGAGGGCCCCGGTGGCGCTGACGACCAGGAGCAGCACGACGAAGGAGGTGGAGGCGCGGGTGAGCAGGCGGGCGACCGACCACGCGGCCCGCTGCGACGACGCGGTCACCGCTGGCCGCCCTGCGCCGGCACGGGGGCAGCGAGGGCCGCCGCCTCGTCGGCGAAGCCCTCGCGGGTCATCACGCCCCACACCGGCTCGCTCCTGCGCCAAGCGGCCCAGAGGCCCTGCACCCGCCACCAGGCGGTGAGCTGGCGGTACCCCAGGTTCTCCACCACGCTCACGGCGACCGCGACGCCGAGGTCGCGCCAGCGCCCGTACCGGTGGAAGGAGAACTCCTCCACCGCCAGCGCGGCGAGGGAGACCAGCACCGCGTAGGCGTACGCCACCAGCAGGAAGGCGACCGCTGTCTCCTGCTCCACCAGCCCCGTCGCCCAGCCCACCGGGACGACGATCGCCCCGACCAGCTCCAGGAGCGGGGCGACCAGCTCGAAGAGCACGTAGTAGGGCAGCGCGACCAGCCCGATGCGGCCGTAGCGGGGGTTGCCGATCATGCGGCGGTGGCTCCAGAGCACCTCCCACAGGCCGCGGTGCCAGCGGCGGCGCTGACGGGCCAGGACGGCCCGGGTGGAGGGGACCTCGGTCCAGGCCACCGGCTCGGCGACGAAGACCACCCGGTACGGCCTGCGCGCGTCGCGCATCGCCTTGTGCACCCGCACCGTGAGGTCGAGGTCCTCGCCGATGCAGTCCGGGTCCAGGCCCCCGACCTGCACCACGACGTCCCGGCGGAACAGGCCGAACGCCCCGGAGATGAGCACCAGGGCCCCCAGGCGGGACCAGCCTGTGCGCCCGAGCATGAAGGCCCGCAGGTACTCCACCACCTGGATGCGCGCGAGCCAGCCCCCCGGCATGCGCACCTCGACGACGCGCCCGGCGACCACGCGGCAGCCGTTCGCGGCCCGGACGACGCCGCCGGCGGCCACCACCCGCAGGGGGTCGTCGATGAACGGCCTGGCGACGGTCAGCAGCGCCTCGGGGTCGAGGATGGAGTCGGCGTCGACGAAGCACACCAGCTCGTGGCGGGCGGCGTTGATCGCCGTGTTGAGGGAGTCCGAGCGGCCGGAGTTCTGCGTGCGCACGACGACCAGCGGGATGCGGGCGTCGCGGGGCACGTGCACCGAGAGCAGCCGCCCGCGGACGGGCACCTCGTGGCGCAGGCGGCGAGGCACCTCCACCAGGTCGTGGGCGGTGGCCAGCACGCCGAACGTCGCGTCGGTGGACCCGTCGTCGACGACGACGACCTCGTGCACCGGGTAGCGCAGGGCGAGCAGGGCGCTGACGGAGGCGACGATGCCGGCCGCCTCGTTGTAGGCGGGCACGAGCACCGAGACCGGCGCGGTCAGGGGCGAGGCGCACGCCTCGTCGAACCCCGCGAAGGGCACCCGGCGGAGGTGGCGGGCGAACTCGAGAGCGGCCAGGACGATCAGCACGAGGTAGCTGGTGTTGATGAGCAGGAAGTACACGAGGACCGGCTCGGCGGTGACGTCGAGGTACCACGCCAGGCCCTCGCGCACCCCCGGGGGCACCGGGACGAGCCCCGGGACGCCAGCGGCGGTGCCCACCGCGCTCACCGCGGCCCACCACCGACGGGGACGGCGACGGCCGCCTGGAGCACCCGCTGCCCGCTGGCGCCGAACCGGGCGAGCGCCAGGCCGGCCTCCTCGGCCACGCGCTCGTCCGCGTCGCCCACCAGCTCCCCGAGGGGCCCGACGGCGTCGGCCGCGCCCAGCTCGCCCATCGCCCGGGTCGCGGCGACGCGCACGAGCGGCGGCGCGTCAGCGGCCGCGCGCACCAGGGCGCCCAGCGCGCCGGGCGCGCCGAGCCGGCCCAGGGCCGTGGCGGCGACCGCACGCACCTCGGGCTCGGGGTCGTGCAGCAGCAGGTCGTGCAGCGGGTCGACCGCCGTCACCGCCCCGAGGCGGCCGAGCACGTCGGCGGCGGTGGTGCGCACCAGGGCGGACGGCGAGCGCAGCCCACCGGCGACGGCGGCGGAACCCGGGAGCCCGATGCGCAGCAGCGCCTGGGCCACCACCGGCACGGGCACCCGCGGCGGCTCCTGCGCGAGCGCGGCCAGCAGCGGCGCGGCGCTCCTGGCGAGGCCGATGCGCCCCAGCGCCCGGGCGGCGACCAGGCGCACCTCGGCGTCCCGGTCGTCGAGCAGGTGCACGAGGCGGTGCACCGCCGAGCGCTCACCGGCGGCTCCCAGCAGCTCCGCGGCGCGCGCACGGCGCACCGACCCGCGGCCGTGCAGCTGGTGCTGGGCCCTGCTGATGACCCCGCGCTCGGTGAGCAGCTGCACCACCGCCGTCCGGGCCTCCCCGCGCACCTTGCCCAGCAGGGCCACCACCCCCGGCTCCACCGCCCGCCACGTGCGGGCGTCGACGAACGCGAGCCCACCGGCGGCGTCCGCCCGCTCGTCGGGCTCCCCGGCCGCGAGCTCGAGCATCAGCGGGCGCACCGGGGCGGCGAGCCGGCGCTGGCGCGCCTCCCGGCGGTGCCGCAGGCCCCGGCGGGCGGCGATGCACCCCGCGAGGACGACGACCAGGCCGGTCAGGGCCAGGACCGCGACCGTCAGCGCCCCCACCGCGGTCATGCGCGCACCCGGGCGAGCACCGCCTGCACGCGGCTGACCAGCTCACGGGGGCTGAACGGCTTGACGACGTAGTCGTCGGCGCCGGTGGCGAAGCCGGCCGTCACGTCCTGCTCCTGCGCCTTGGCGGTCAGCAGGATCACCGGCAGTCCCGCCGTCCGCTTGCCACGGCGCAGCTCGGCGCACACGTCGAAGCCGGACAGGCCGGGCATCATCACGTCCAGGATGGCCAGGTCGGGCGCGTGGGCGCGCGCGGCGTCCAGGGCGGCCAGGCCGTCGGCCACGGCGAGGACCGTGTAGCCGGCCTGCTCGAGCTTGAAGGTGACGAGCTCGCGGATGTCGCTGTCGTCGTCGGCGACCAGGACGGTGGTCACAGCGCCACCGGGACCAGGGCGCGCAGCACACGACCCACGTCGCCCCGGGTGAAGGGCTTGGGGAGCAGCGCGTCGAAGGGCACCTCGTCGAGGTCGTCGTGGTCGAGCACGGTCGTCACCACCACCCGGCAGCGGCTGGTCGCCGCGTCCGCCAGCAGGAGGCGCACCACGTCGCGCCCGTCCATCGCGGGCAGGAGGATGTCGACGATGACCACGTCCGGTCGGTGCTCCAGCGCCATCGCCACCCCCTGCTCGCCGGTCGCGGCGGTGTGGACGAGCCAGCCCAGGCGTGTCACGTGCGAGGCGAGCAGCTCGCGGAGGTCGGCGTCGTCCTCGATGACCAGGGCGCTCGGCGGCGGGAGCGGGGCCCTGGTGGCGGTGGGGAGCACGACGGGGTCATCGGCACCCCCCGGGAGTTCCTGAACCGGTCGGGGTCAGTGCGCGGTCACCGGGCTGCAGGCGGTCGAGCTGCAGGCGGTCGAGCTACAGGCGGTCGAGCTACAGGCGGTCGAGCAGGGCGCGCCCGAGGTCGCGCCCGGAGACCCACGCCCGCTCCACCCTGGACTTCCCGCCCCACGCGTCGCCGCAGACCCCGAGCAGCCCGTCGGCGACGCCAGCGAGGTGGAACGGATCGTCGTGCGACTCCGCGGGCGAGCTGTGCGACCACCGCTGCGCGGCGGCGGCCAGCGGCGCCGGCGGTGCCGGGACGCCCAGCGCCGCCGCGGCGTGGGCGAGCACCGGGCCGACGAGGGCGTCGGGGTCGCTCAGGTGCGCGGCGGAGGCATCGGCCCCGGCGTGCGCGACGAGCACCGGTGCGCCGTCCCCGCGGCGGCGCCCGTCGTCGGCGATGAGCGTGATCACCTCGTCGTCGGCGACGAAGGCCGCGTCGAGCTCGGGCCACCAGCGCCGCTCGTACACGGCGTAGACGCTGACCACGGGCTGCCACGGCCGGCTCAGCACCCGGCGCGCCGCAGCGAGGCCGTCGGCCGCGGCGACGTCGAGCAGGCGCGCCGCCTGCGGGTCGGGCATGGCGAGCACCACCGCGTCGGCGCCGCGGCCGTCGGCGCTGGGCAGCCCGTGCGTCACACCCACCGAGGCCACGGTGGTGGAGGAGCGGACCTCCAGGCCGCGGGCGAGGTCGTCGACGAGGCTGCGCAGGCCCGTGGGCGAGGCCCACCGCTGCGGGCCGGTGGTGGTGCCGCGCAGGCCGTCGGGACCGGCCAGGTGCAGGGTGTCGGTCCAGGGCCGGGCCAGTCCCCGGGCCGACCAGGAGGCGGCGAGGGCGGCGAAGTCCGGGTCCTCCACGGTGAAGTACGCGGCGCCGGTGTCGACCACGTGGGTCGCACCCCCGTCGGGGGCGCCGCCGCCCTCGGCGGCCAGCTGCACGGACCGCTCGCCGAGGCGCCCGCCGGGGCGCCGACCGCGGTCGAGGACGGTGACGTCCACGCCGCCGGCGCGCAGCACCTGGGCACAGGCCACGCCGGAGATCCCGGCGCCGACGACGACGGCGGAGCTCATGCCGGGCCTGTGCTGCCGTCGAGGCGCACGTCGCCGTCGGGCGTCGTGGCGCCGGCGCGGGCCGCACCGGCGCCCCTGATGAGGTCGGCGGCACCGGCGTCGCACTCCAGGACGAAGTCGTCGATGCGGGCGGCCTCGTCGTCCTCCCCGATCGCGGCCGCCGCGCGCCCGAGCGCGGCCAGGGCCCGCAGGAAGCCGCGGTTGGGCTCGTGGGACCACGGCACGGGCCCCGCGCCGCGCCAGCCGGCGCGGCGCAGCACGTCGAGCCCGCGGTGGTAGCCGGTGCGGGCGTAGGCGTACGCGGCGACCACGGCCGGCGTCCCTGCGCCTGCTGCGTCGACCTCGGCGATCTCGGCCAGCTCGGCCCAGGCCAGGGAGGAGGTCGGGTGCTCCGCGGCGGCGTCGTGCGGGGCGACGCCGCTGGCGAGCAGGTCCGCGACGGCGGCATCGGCTCCCGAGGTGGGCAGGAGCGTGGGCGGTGGGCCGCTGGTGGGCGCCGGGAAGGGGAGGGACTCGGGCATGGTGACCATCCTGCCGGTCGCCCGCCGAGGGCCATCGCCGGAGCCGCCGGGAGCCAGCGCCGGAGGCGCCGAGGGCCAGCGCCGGAGGCAGCGCCGGGGAGCGGGACGGTGCGGGGCGCCCTCGATCCACGCCCTGACGTGAGCGATGATCCCCCCGCACCCGGCCCGCGAGCACCCGATCCACGAAGAGGTCCGATGGATGACGAGACCGCTGGCGGGCCCTCCGGACGCGCTGTGGAACAGGGGTCGGTGCACGTGCTGCTCGGCAGCGGCAAGACACGGGTGGTCCTGGCCGGGGAGGTCGACGCCGCGCTGGGCGAGGAGCTCCTCGACGCCTCCTCCGACGTCCTGGAGGCTCAGCGGCCCGTGGAGGTCGATGCGGCGCGGGTGACGTTCATGGACTCCACGGGCATCGCCTTCCTCGCCCGCCTGGCCTCGCGCTCACCCGAGCAGCTCGTCCTCATCAAGCCCCCGGCGATGGTCAGGTTCCTCATCGACGTCACCAGCATCCGCCAGGTGCTGCGAGTGGTGGACGAGGACCCGGGCGTGGACGCGACCGCGCCCGCCGCCCGTGCGGGGCACACCGACGGGGCGGATCAGCCGGGGCGCGCCGCCGGGGAGGACGACGCCGACCACGGCGACGTCCCGCCCGGGGACGTCCCGCCCGGGGACGATGCCGCCTGACCCGCGGCCCGCCGCGTCAGCGGATCTTCTGCCCCGCGGCCCGCAGGTTCTGGCACGCCTCCACCACGCGCGCCGCGATACCAGCCTCGGCGAGCTTGCCCCACGCGCGCGGGTCGTACGCCTTCTTGTCCCCCACCTCGCCGTCGACCTTCAGCACTCCGTCGTAGTTGCGCAGCACGTGTTCGGCCACCGGGCGGGTGAAGGCGTACTGGGTGTCGGTGTCGATGTTCATCTTGACCACGCCGAAGTCGACGGCCGCCGAGATCTCCTCCGCAGTGGAACCCGAACCGCCGTGGAAGACCAGCGCGAAGGGCTTCTCCTTGCCCGTCTTCTCCGCCACCGCGTCCTGGGCCGCCTTGAGCACCTCGGGGCGCAGCTTCACGTTGCCGGGCTTGTAGACCCCGTGCACGTTGCCGAACGTCAGCGCCGTCAGGTAGTACCCCTTCTCCCCGGTGCCGAGGGCCTCGGCGGTGGCGAGGGCGTCGGCGGGGGTGGAGTACAGCTTGTCGTTGATCGCCGCCTCGACGCCGTCCTCCTCGCCGCCCACGACGCCGACCTCGATCTCCAGCACCGTCTTCGCCGCGGCGCAGCGCTCGAGCAGCTCGGCGGCGATGACGAGGTTCTCCTCCAGCGGCACCGCCGACCCGTCCCACATGTGCGAGTTGAACAGCGGATCGCGGCCGGCCGCCACGCGCTCGCGGGAGATCTCCACGAGGGGGCGCACGAAGCCGTCGAGCTTGTCCTTGGGGCAGTGGTCGGTGTGCAGGGCGATGTTCACGCCGTAGTTCTTCGCCACGTGGTGCGCGTACTCGGCGAGCGCCTGCGCGCCGACGACCTTGTCCTTGACGGTCGAGCCCGACGCGTACTCCGCGCCACCCGTGGAGACCTGGATGATCCCGTCGCTCTCCGCCTCGGCGAAGCCCTGGATCGCCCCGATGATCGTCGACGAGCTGGTGATGTTGATGGCCGGGTAGGCGAAGGCACCGGCCTTGGCGCGGTCGAGCATCTCGGCGTAGACCTCAGGGGTCGCGATCGGCATGACGTGATCCTTCCACGGGCCGGGGCCACCACGCATCAGCGCACCGGCGCCGCGGGGGGTCACGGTGCGGGCGGGTCAGACCCTGACGACGCGCGGTGGCGGGTGCGCTCGCGCGATCCGGTCGAAGTCGTCGTCCTGCGTCACGACGGTGGGCCCGTGCGTGACGGCAGTGGCAGCGATCAGGGCGTCGGTGAGCTCGACCGTGCGGTGGGCGCCGGCGCGGCGGCAGTCGACGACCGGACGCCCACCACCGCTTCGGAGATCGGGATCGGGTGGCGCTCGCGCGCGAGGGTCTCGGCTCGCCGCGCGAGGACGTCTCCGTCGTCCGAGGCGAGGACGCCGAGCTCCAGCTCGCCGATCGTGACGACCGACACCGCCACGCGGTCCGGCAGGGGGGCCAGCCCGGTCCTGGGATCCTCCACGGCATGGATGGACCAGGCCCGACCGAGTGGGGGAGGGCCGTCGGCGTCGGCCCGATGTCGCAGCCGTGGCCGGAGGACGCGCGCTACGACGTCGAGCTGCTGGCCGGCGGCGACCGGCGCAACGTCGTCGACCGTTACCGGTACTGGACCGTCGAGGCGATCGTGGCCGACCTCGACACCCGGCGGCACCCGTTCCACGTCGCGATCGAGAACTGGCAGCACGACGCGAACATCGGGACGGTCGTGCGGACGGCGAACGCCTTCCTCGCCGCCGAGGTGCACATCGTCGGACGGCGCAGGTGGAACCGCCGGGGGGCGATGGTCACGGACAGGTACCAGCGCCTGCGTCACCACGCGGACGTCGCCGTCCTGGCCGCGCACGCCGCCCACGAGCGCCTCGTGGTCGTCGGCGTGGACAACGGGCCGGGCTCGGTGCCGATCGAGGACGCACGGCTGCCGGAGCGGTGCGTGCTGCTCTTCGGACAGGAGGGTCCGGGGCTGACCCCCGAGGCCCGCGCAGCAGCGGCGGTGACCGTCTCCATCGCCCAGTTCGGGTCCACCCGGTCGATCAACGCCGGTGTGGCGGCGGGGATCGCCATGCACGCCTGGGTCCGTCAGCACACCTCAGCGGAGGAGCGGTAGGCCGCGGCAGCGCGGGTCGGGTCGGGTCGGGTCGGGTCGGGGAGACAGCACGCGTCCAAGTCCGGACCCTAGGCTGCCCCGGGTGACCGCTCCCCGCGCGCGCTCCGCCTGGCTGACCGACATGGACGGCGTGCTGGTCCACGAGGGATCCCCGATCCCCGGGGCGGCGGAGTTCCTCGACCGGCTGCAGGAGCTGGAGCGCCCCTTCCAGGTGATCACCAACAACTCCATCTTCACGCCCCGCGACCTCGCGGCCCGGCTCGAGCGCTCCGGGTTGCACGTGCCCGAGGACGCGCTCTGGACGTCGGCGATGGCCACCGCCCAGTTCCTCGCCGACCAGACCCCCGGCGGGTCGGCGTACGTCATCGGCGAGGTGGGGCTGACCACGGCGCTGCACGAGGCCGGGTTCGTGATGACCGACACCAACCCCGACTACGTCGTCCTCGGGGAGACGCGCACGTACTCCTTCACCGCCATCACCCGGGCCGTGCGCCTGATCGAGGACGGTGCGCGCTTCATCGCCACGAACCCCGACCCCTCCGGGCCCTCCCTGGAGGGGAAGCTGCCCGCCACGGGTGCCGTCGCGGCGATGATCTCGGCGGTGACCGGCAAGCAGCCGTACACGGTGGGCAAGCCGAACCCGATGATGTTCCGCACGGCCCTGAACCGCATCGATGCGCACTCCGAGAGCACGGTCATGGTCGGGGACAGGATGGACACCGACGTCGTCGCCGGGATCGAGGCGGGCCTGGAGACGGTGCTGGTGCTCACCGGCTCCACGCGGCGGGCCGAGGTGGACACCTTCCCGTTCCGTCCGGCCCGCGTCGTGGAGTCCATCGCCGACGTCGTGGAGCTGGTGTGACCGTCCCCCCCGCGCCCGCCGGCTGAGCGCCCGTGCCGGACTGGCTCACCTCCCTGCTCGACCCCGACCTCTCGCGGTACACCGCGCGCGGCCTCTACGCCTTCGTCTGGGGCCTGGTCTTCATCGAGACCGCCATCCTCATCGCCTTCTGGCTGCCGGGTGACTCGGTGCTGTTCGCCGCGGGCCTGGTCGCCGGCTCACCGGGGTCGGGGGTGTCCCTGCCCGTGCTGTGCGCGGGCACGGTGGTGGCCGCGATCGCCGGCGACACCCTGGCGTACACCACCGGACGCCGACTGGGCCGGCCCTGGCTCGAACGCCGGCCCGAGCGGATCAGGAAGCACCTGCAGCGCGCCGAGCAGCTGTACCAGCGCCACGGCGCGGTGGCGGTGGTGACGTGCCGCTTCATCCCGTGGGCGCGGGTCTTCATCCCGGTCCTGGCGGGGGTGGCCTCCATGTCGTACCCGCGCTTCGCGGCGGCGAACGTCGTCGGGGCGCTGGTGTGGGGGGCCGGCCTGCCGGTGCTGGGGTACTTCGCGTACCAGGTGCCGGCCGTGCGCTACGCCGCCTTCACCGTGGCGGGCATCGCGGTGGCGAGCTCGTTCGTGGTGCCCGTGGTGGCCCGGGTGCGCGCGGGCAGGGCCCGCCGCTCAGGCCCGCCGCGACGGGCCTGAGGCGCCTGGCCCCTGCAGCCCGAGGTCGCCTGCGGTGAACGCCGCGACGTACGGCAGCCCCGCGGCCTCCACGACCTCGCGGGCGCCGGTGCCCCGGTCGAGGATGACGGCGACGGCGCGCACGTCGGCGCCGGCCTCGCGCAGCGCCTCGACCGCGGTCATCACCGAGCCCCCGGTGGTGGAGGTGTCCTCCAGGGCCACGACGGCGCGCCCGGCGACGTCCGGGCCCTCGATGCGCCGCTGCAGCCCGTGGGCCTTGGCCTCCTTGCGGACGACGAAGGCGTCCAGGCGCCGCCCGCGGGCAGCGCCGGCGTGCAGCACCGCGGCGGCGACGGGGTCGGCGCCCATCGTCAGGCCGCCCACCGCGTGGACGGCGCCGAGGCCGGCGGCGTCGAGCAGGTCCAGGAGCACCACCCCGACCAGGGGGGCGGCCTCGCCGTGCAGGGTGACCCGGCGCAGGTCGACGTAGTAGTCGGCCTCCGCGCCCGAGGAGAGGGTGACCCGCCCGCGCACCACCGCGAGCTCGCCGATCAGCTGCAGCAGGCGCTCACGGGGACCGGTCACGGCGGGCCAGCTTAGGGCGGCGGCGGCCGGGGGAGCCGTGCGCGGTGCGCGGCGCGGCGGGGCGGTGAGCCCTCCGGGACGAGGTGCTGCACCGACGAGCGACACGCCGGCGCACAAGGGGTCCGAGCACGGCGTGTCGGGCCCCGGTGCAGGGTTCCGACCCGCTGGCGCACCCCACCGGCCCGGGTCCGACGGAATGTCGCGGCCGCGAACGGCGATGACTCACAGCAGCCCCCTGATGGATGAGGTCCCCCCGCCGTGCCCGCAGCCCACACCTCCACCCCGCACGACCGCGATCAGCAGGACCGCTCACACGACCGCGACTACCTGGCCCTGCCGCTGCGGAGCCGGGTCGGCTGGATCGTCCTGCTCGGGTCGATGACCGCGCTGAGCGCTCTGACGATCGACCTGTACCTCCCGGCGTTCCCCGTCCTGCAGGACGAGCTGTCCACCAGCGCGGCCCGCGTCCAGCTGACCCTGACGGGCACCCTCGCGGGCCTGGCGCTCGGCCAGCTGGTCATCGGTCCTCTCAGCGACGCGCTCGGGCGCCGCACCCCCCTGCTCGCCGGTCTCGCCCTGCACCTGCTCGCCTCGGCGGCGTGCGCGGTGGCGCCCTCGATCGAGGTGCTGGGCGCGCTGCGGGTGCTCCAGGGCGTGGGCAGCGCCGCGGCGTCCGTGGTGGCCCTCGCCGTGGTCCGCGACCTCTTCGACGGCCCCGGCGCGGGCCGGCTGGTCTCACGCCTCGTCCTGGTGATCGGCGTCGCGCCGGTGCTGGCCCCCAGCGTCGGCAGCTACCTGCTGCAGGCCACGAGCTGGCGCGGCGTCTTCGTGCTCCTCGCCGTCGTCTCCGGGGCGCTGCTGGTCGTGGCCGCGCTGCGCCTGCCCGAGACCCTGCCGCCCGCGCTGCGGCGCCCTGTCGGCGTGAGGTCCACGGCGACCACGTACCGGGTGCTGCTCAGCGACCGGGTGATGCTCGGCCTGGTGCTCACCGCGGGACTGACGCTGTCAGCGCTGTTCAGCTACGTCGCTGCCGCGCCCTTCGTGCTGCAGGACCTGTACGGGCTCGGCGCGTCGGAGTTCGCACTGGCCTTCGCCGTCATCGGCACCTGCCTGGTGATCGGCACTCAGACCACCGGCCAGCTGATGGGCACCACCAGCCCGCAGCGCCTGCTGCTGGTCGGCCTGCTCGGGGGTCTGGCGGCCTCCCTGGTGCTGCTCGTCCTGGTCCTCACCGGCACCGGTGGCCTGCTCGGGGTGCTGGTGCCGCTGTCGGTGGCCGTCCTGTTCCTGGGGCTGTCGCTGCCCGCCGTCCCCACCCTGGTGCTGGAGCGCCACGGGTGGGCCGCGGGCACCGCGGCGGCGCTGCTGGGCTTCGCGCAGTTCGGCGTCGGTGGAGCCGTCTCGCCCGTGGTGGGCCTGCTGGGCCTGCGGGGGGACGTCGCGATGGCCATGGCCGTCGCCGGCGGGGTCGCGGCCGCGCTGCTCGTGCACCTGCTGCTGACCCGGCCCCGGCTCGCCTCCCCGCCGACCGGGGTGCCGTCGGAGCGCCCGGTGGACGTCGCGGCTGCAGCACCCGGCAGCGCGGCGCGAGCCGTCGCAGCGCCCAGCGGCGCCAGCCGTCGCAGTTCCTAGCGGCCCGAGGGGGGCAGGCGCGCCCGACCGGCCGCGGCCGCCCGCACGATCCACCGCGGCAGCAGGCGCAGGGCGATGACCGCGCCGGTGTAGACGGCGCTCGGCACGCTCACCACGACGCCGCGGCGTGCGTCGGCCAGGGCGGCGGCGACGAGCGCGTCGGCGTCCAGCCACGCCGGTCCGCGGCGCTCCCCCACGTCCAGGGCGGCCCGCTCGTGGAACTCGGTGCGCACGTACCCCGGGCACAGCGCCATCGCCGTCACCCCGGTGCCGCGCAGCGCCACGGACACGGACTCGGTGAACGTCGTGGCCCACGCCTTCGCCGCCGCGTACGTGCCCAGCGGGGCGAAGCCGGCCACCGAGGAGACGGTGATGATCGTGCCGTGCCCGCGCTCGCGCATCGCCACGACCGCCGGCTGCGTGACCACGAGCACCGCGCGGCACAGCACGTCGAGCATGCGCTCCTCGTCGGTGACCTCCGTGTCGGGGTAGGCCCCCCCGAGGCCGAAGCCGGCGTTGTTGACCAGCAGGTCCACCGGCGCCTCGCGGCTGCCGGCGCGGTCGGCGACCCGCTGCAGCTGCGCGCGGTCGGTGAGGTCGGCGGCCATCACCTCCACCCCCACGCCGTGGGCGGCCCGCAGCTGGGCGGCCGCCGCCTCCAGGCGCGCCCCGTCGCGGGCGACGAGCACCAGGTCGAGGCCTCGGGCGGCCAGCGCCCGGGTGAAGGCGGCGCCGATGCCGGCGGTGGCACCGGTGATCAGGGCGGTGGGCATGGCGCGACGGTAGACTCATGCGCCGCGCGTCGGCAGTACCGTCGTGGTGTGCGCCTGGCCACCTGGAACGTCAACTCCATCCGGGCCCGCGTGGACCGCGTCGCCGCGTGGCTGGAGCGCAGCGACGTCGACGTCGTGGCGATCCAGGAGACCAAGTGCAAGGACGCGCAGTTCCCCACCGACCGCTTCGAGGCCCTGGGCTACCAGGTCGCCCACGTGGGCCTCAGCCAGTGGAACGGGGTCGCGGTGCTGTCGCGGGTGGGCCTGGACGACGTGCAGGTCGGCTTCCCGGAGATGCCCGGGTGGGCCAAGGACGAGGCGGGGTCCGCGGATGACGGGGAGGCGGGCGCGCTGCCCCCCGCACCGGTGCTCGAGGCCCGGGCCGTCGCCGCGACGTGCGCCGGGGTGCGGGTGTGGAGCCTGTACGTGCCCAACGGCCGCGGGCTCGA
Source organism: uncultured Quadrisphaera sp. (assembly GCA_964242735.1). Lineage (GTDB taxonomy): Bacteria > Actinomycetota > Actinomycetes > Actinomycetales > Quadrisphaeraceae > CADCUY01. The sequence goes on from CAXTAK010000003.1 coordinate 191,648, forward strand.
CGACCCCCACCTGGTGTACAAGCTGGCGTGGCTGTCCGCCCTGCGCGACGCCGGGGCGTCGTGGCTGCACGCCGACCCCGGGGCGCAGGTGGCGCTGTGCGGTGACTGGAACGTGGCACCGCTGGACGAGGACGTGTGGGACCCCGCCGCCTTCGAGGGCAGCACCCACGTCTCGGCGCCCGAGCGCGCGGCGTTCGAGGCCGTCGTGGGGGCCGGGTACGCCGACGTCGTGCGCCCGCACACCCCCGGCCCGGGCACGTACACGTACTGGGACTACAAGCAGCTGCGCTTCCCCCGCCGCGAGGGGATGCGCATCGACTCCACCCTCGCCTCCCCCGCGCTGGCCGCCCGGGTGACCGGCGCGAGCATCGACCGCGAGGAGCGCAAGGGCAAGGGTGCCTCGGACCACGCCCCGGTCGTCGTGGACCTCGACTGAGCGCCGCGGGAGCCGTGCCCGTGCCGCGCTCGCGCCTGCCGCGCCAGCCCCGGCCGTCGGGGGCGCTGCTCGCGCCCCGGCCGCGGCGCGAGCCGAGCGCGTGGGTGGAACTGGACGACGGCACGCGCCTGGCCGCCTACGTCACCGAGCCGTCGGCGCCACCGGCGGCGGGTGCAGTCGGGGCAGGCGCAGGCGGGGCAGGCGCAGCGCCCGTGGTGGTGCTCGCGCACGGGTGGACCCTGACGGCCGCCGCGTGGGACCGCACCGTCGAACGCCTCGCGACCCGACGACCCGACGTGCGCGTGGTGCGCTACGACCAGCGCGGCCACGGCGCCTCCCAGGCCAGCCCCGCCACCTCCGCCGAGCGGGCCAGCTCCCCCGCGGCGTCGATCCGCGGGCTCGGCGACGACCTCGCCAGGGTGGTCGCCGAGCTGGCGCCCCCAGCACCGAGCGGGCCGGCGGCAGCGTCCCCGTCAGCGAGCCAGCCGCCCCCGACACCCCTGGTGCTCGCCGGGCACTCGATGGGCGGGATGGCGGTGCTCGCCGCGGCTCGCGGGCACCCCCAGCTGCTCGCCGGACGCCCCTGCGGGGTGCTGCTGTGCAGCACCAGCGCAGGTGGGCTGTCGGCCGGCGGCCGCCCCCTCGCGCCGATCATGGCGGCGCTCGCCGCACTGCCCGCGAACGTGCTCGTGCCCCGGGCACCGGCGCGGCTCGCGCAGCGGGTCGGTTACGGGCCCGGCGTCGACCCGGCGCTGGTGCGCACGACGATGCGGGCGATGGGTCCGGTGTCCGGGCGCACCACCGGGGAGTGGTTCGCCGCGCTGATGGCTCACGACGAGACCGCGGCGCTGCCCGCGCTCGCAGCGGCCGGCGCCGCGGTGCGGGTGGTCGTCGGCGACGCCGACCGGATGACCCCCGTCGAGCACGCGCGCGCCCTGGCCGACGGGCTGCCCGACGCGGTGCTCACCGTGGTGCCCGGGGCCGGGCACATGCTCTTCGTCGAGCGCCCCGACGTCGTCGTCGACGAGATCGTGGCCCTGCTGGGGGCGGGGTGACCCGTCTGGACCGGCTGGTCGGGTGACCGGCGAACACGACCACTGCCCGGCACCTGGTGCCGCGCGCTCGCGGGGCGTGGCAGTGGGTGGACGACGCACCGGCACGCCGCCGACCCCCTGACCCGCCCGACCCCGCCGCGCCCGGTGCGCACCGCCGCCACCCTGGTGCGTGCGCGCATCGCCCTGGCGGTGCTCGGTGTCGTCGTCGCGGTGGTCCACGACGAGCGGACGGCTGACGAGGCCGCTGGTGTCGCCGGTGTCGACCAGGGCCTGGCCCGCTCCGTCGTGGGGGGTCCTCGTGCTCAGCGCGCTGTCCGCGCTGGTCGCCATCGCGGTGTGGGTGGGCCTCGCGCACTTCGCCGACCGGGGTCACGGCTGGGCCCTCGTCGTGCTGGCCGTGCCCGGCGGCCTCGCGCTGCTCAGCGCGGCGAGCGCGAGCGCCAGCCCAGGCAGCACGGCGTCCGGGGGCCTGCCCCGGGCCGTGCCGGTGGGCGTCGTCGTGACCCGGCAGGTGCTGGGCCTCGGCCTGTGGGCGTCGACCCTGGTGCTGCTGCACCGGCCCGCGTCGAACGCCTTCTTCCGCGACGCCGCAGCCGTGAGAGCTGCTCGCGGGCACGTCGGTCCCGTGTCAGCGCACCAGCCGTCCTGACACCCCCACCACTGCCGGCCGGGGCTGGTCCCGTCGACCCGGGCGTCATGGACACGGCTCGTCCCGCGCCCGGCGGATCTCCGCCTCGACGTCAAGGGCGTGCGCCGACGGGCGCGCTCCACGACCGCGACCAGCTCCCGTGGTGATCGCCGGCGTGCTCGGGGCTGGCTGGCCAGGTGCGCCTGGCGCTGGGCCTCCGTGACGCTCTCGGCGAGTCCCGCCACCCATCGATGCTCGTCGTGAGCTGTCCAGGCGCTGGAGCCCACCTCCAGCACCACGTCAGCTGGAGCGACCGGTGGGGCTCGAGCCCGCCACCGCGTGGGCTCGGCGTCGAGGTCGACCCGGACTCCCCGGTCAGCTGCGACGAGGACCCGTCCCTCACCCAGGTGCGGGCCGCGCAGGGGCCGCGGCACCGCGTCCTCGTCGCCGGCGGGCACCACGGCGCGGTGGCCGATGGGCGCGCCACTCCTCCGGGCCCGCGGACGCCGGGCCCGGAGGATCCGCGGACGCCGCCCGCACGGACGCCCTGCCCCCGCCCGCCCCGTCCATGGGCGGCAGGCGGTACGACGCCGGACGCCCGCCCGTGGCAGTGTCGGGCCGTGCGCCCGGCCGTCAGCTACGACGACGTGGAGGCCCTCGAGGTGCGCGCGCGGACGCCAGCGCAGCACCGCGACGTGGCGGCCACCCTCGCGAGGTGGGCGCAGGACCCTCACCCGGACGACGACGACGCCGCACCGGCGCAGCTGCTCGTCGCCGCCGGCGACCACCTGCGCATGGCGGGCGACGTCGACGGCGCGCCGGAGCTGTGTCGCCGGGCGGTGGACGCCCAGGGCCCGGCACACCCCGAGGCGCGGGTCCACTGGCACCGGGCTCCGCTGGACGTCGGCCGCACCGACCAGGCGCACGAGGTCGCGGACCAGCTGCGCCGCTCGGCGCCGACCGACGGGGGCGCGTACGAGTTCGTCGAGGAGTCCTACGAGTCCGCTGGTGACCTCGCCCGGGCGCACCGCTGGTCCACCCTCGGCGTGACCCGCCAGGAACGCCTCGTCGACGACGGACGAGCGGACCGGCTCACGCAGATGTGGCTGGGCTCGCTGCTGCGCGGGCGGTGGCGTGTTCGCCGGGCGATGGGACTGCCGCTCGACGAGGACGACGAGGCGGTCGGCCCCCCGCCTGCCGAGCGGTGAGGCCTCACACGCCGACCCGGCGCGTCGCGCGCCCCGAGCGGGCGGCGGTGACGGACCCGGCCGGCCCCGACGGCGCGCCCACCCGGTGGCCCCGGTGGCACTGGTCGAGCGGGCGGGGCCTGGCGACCACGGTCCTGCGCACCGCCACGGGACTGCTGGCGGCCGTGCTGCTGATCGCCGCGGCGACGGCCGTGCTGCCCGGCCCGCACCTCCACCTCCTGGTGGTGTCCGTGGTCGCCGTCGAGCAGGCGCTGCTGCTGGTCGCCGGTGCACTGGTGGTGCTGGTCCTGTGCGCCACCACGGCGCGCGCCCGCGGCGCCGGGTCGCGGCGGTGGCGCGCGGCACCGGAGGCCATCGCCGCGGTGGCCGCGGTGGTGGTGGCCGCCGTGGCGCTGACGACGACGGCGGACCAGGTCGCCGCGGCGCGGCGCGAGGGCGCCGACGTCGCGTGGTCGCGCTACCTCGCCGGCACCGGCGCCACCGCCGCGAGCGGCCCGAGCAGCACCGAGGTGTACGCCACCGTCGACGGGCAGGAGCTGCTCGCCGACGTCTGGCGCCCACCCGCGGGGTCGCCGCCGGCGCCGGCGGCCGGGCGGCGCGCGGTGGTGCGGGTGCACGGCGGGTCGTGGTCCGCGGGGGTGCGCAGCGGCACCCCCGAGTGGGACGCCGAGCTGGCTGCCGCCGGCGCCGTGGTGGTCGACGTCGACTACCGCCTCGCCGGCAGCGGGACCGGCACCAGCAGAGGCACCGGCAGCGGGGTGGGTGGTGGAGCCGGCTGGCGCGAGCAGCCCCGCGACGTCGCCTGCGCCCTGGCCTGGGTGGGGGCGAACGCCTCGCGCCTCGGGGTCGACCCCGCGCGGGTGGCGGTGATGGGCGAGTCGGCCGGGGCGCACCTGGCGCTGGTGGCCGCGTACGCACTCGAGTCCTACCCGCCCTCGTGCGGCCTGGCGGCGCTGCGCCCGGACGCCGTCGTCGCGCTGTACCCCCCGACGGAGCTGGTCTCCCTGGAGCGCTCCGGGGGGTGGCGCCACCCCGACGTCCTGGAGGGTGAGGGTGTGCTCGACCTGATGGGCGCCTCACCGGAGCGGGCCCCGGCCGACTACGCCGAGGCGTCCCCGCTGACCCACGCCACCGCCGGGGTGCCGCCCACCCTGCTGATCCACGGCGACCACGACCAGGTGGTGCCCGTGGACCAGTCGCGGCGGCTGGCCGAGGCGCTGGCAGCGGCCGGGGTGGAGCACCGACTCGTGGAGCTGCCGTTCTCCAACCACGGGTTCGACGTGGCGTGGGGCGGGGTGGGCGCGCAGACCGCGCGCACCGCCGTCGCGGGATGGCTGCGCGACCACTGACCGGTGCCTACAGCCCAGCGCGGGGTCGGCCTGTCCGGTGACCACGACCCCGCCCCGCACGGCTGCCCGCGCCGCGCACCGGGGACACCTCGGGAGAGGTCGCAGGAGACGTCGCGGCGGGCACCACGGGGCGGGACGACCCGAGCCGGGTCGGCTCACTGGACCTGGTCCTGCACCTGATCGGTGCCGCACCCGGCACAGCGGTGGAGGTAGCGGGGCGGGCGTGCGAGCTCGTGAGCGAGGCGCTCGTCGGCAGCGCGGTGGCGGTCTCGCTGCTGGACCGGGGCACGTGGACGGTCCTCGCGGAGGTCGGTGGCACCGGAGTCGGTGGTGACCGATCCGGTGGTGCTGGACCGGCGGCCCAGGCCTCGCTGCGCCGCTCCGACTCGCGCACCGCCCTGGCCGCGGCGGAGTCGCTGCGGACCGCGAGCGAGACGATGGGGGCCACCGCGCTGGCGGCGGCGTGCGCGGCGCTGCACACCGCCGGTGTGGAGACCGGGCGGGCGTTCCTGCCCTCGCTCCTGCTGCACAGCCAGCAGCTGCAGGACGAGATGGCGCCCTACACCGACCCCGCCGCGGTCTGCGCGGCCATGAGCGGCGCCCGGGTGTGAGCGACGTGCAGCCCTGAGCGACGGCGGGGCCTGGCGCGGCTCAGGCCCCCACGGGCACCGGTGGCTGCACGCGGCGGACGGTGAGCCCAGGAGCCCCGGCGGCGGCCCCGAGCTCACCTGCGCTCGCGTCCGGGCGGTCGACGAGCACGGTGTCGCCGTCGCGGACCTGCCCCGAGAGCAGCGCGCGGGCGAGCTGGTCGCCGATCTCACGCTGCACCAGGCGGCGCAGGGGACGCGCCCCGTAGGCGGGGTCGAAGCCCTCCAGCGCCAGCCACTCCCGTGCCGCGGGCGTGACCTCCAGGCTCAGGCGCCGCCCGGCGAGGCGGGCGGCCATCTGCGTCACCTGCAGGTCGACGATGCGGCTGAGCTCCTCGATGGCGAGGGCGTCGAAGACCACCACCTCGTCGAGGCGGTTGAGGAACTCGGGCTTGAACGCCGCCCGCACGCTGGTCAGCACCGCCTCCCGCTGCTGGTCGCGGGTGAGCGAGCCGTCCACCAGGAACTGGCTGCCCAGGTTCGACGTCAGCACGAGGATGGTGCTGCGGAAGTCGACGGTGCGGCCCTGCCCGTCGGTGAGCCGCCCGTCGTCCATCACCTGCAGCAGGACGTCGAAGACCTCCGGGTGCGCCTTCTCCACCTCGTCGAGCAGCACCACGGAGTACGGGCGGCGGCGCACCGCCTCGGTGAGCTGGCCGCCGGACTCGTACCCGACGTACCCGGGCGGGGCGCCGATGAGCCGGGCGACGGAGTGCTTCTCGCCGTACTCGCTCATGTCGAGGCGCACCATGGAGCGCTCGTCGTCGAAGAGGAAGTCGGCGAGGGCCTTCGCGAGCTCGGTCTTGCCGACCCCGGTGGGCCCGAGGAACAGGAAGCTCCCGGTGGGCCGGTCGGGGTCGGAGACCCCGGCGCGGGCGCGGCGGACGGCGTCGGAGACCGCGCGCACCGCCTCGCGCTGGCCGACGACGCGCCGGCCGAGCAGGTGCTCCATCTCCAGGAGCTTCCCGCTCTCCCCCGCGAGCAGGCGCCCGGCGGGGATGCCGGTCCACGCCGAGACCACCGCGGCGATGTCGTCGGGCCCGACCCGCTCGGCGACCATCCGGTCACCGGCGCCCGTGCTGGTGCCCGGGGTGCCGGCGGCCTCGTCGGCCTGCGCCGACTCCAGCTCCCGCTCGAGAGCGGTGATCTCGGTGTACTGGATGCGGCTCGCGCTCTCGTAGTCGGTGTCGCGCAGGGCGCGCTCGTACCGCACCCGGGCGTCGTCCAGGCGCTGCTTGAGGTCACCGACCCGGTTCAGCCCGGCCTTCTGCGCCTCCCACTGAGCGGCCAGCGCGGCCAGCGCCTCACTGCGGTCGGCCAGCTCCGCCCGCAGCCGCTCCAGCCGCTCGACCGACGCCGCGTCGTCCTCGTGCTCCAGCGCCAGCTCCTCCATCCGCATCCGGTCGACGGCGCGGGAGAGCTCGTCGATCGCCAGCGGGGAGGAGTCGATCTCCATGCGCAGCCGCGAGGCGGCCTCGTCGACGAGGTCGATGGCCTTGTCGGGCAGCTGGCGCCCGGAGATGTACCGGTCGGACAGGGTCGCGGCGGCGACCAGCGCGGCGTCGGTGATCTCGACCTCGTGGTGGGCCTCGTACCTGCCGTTCAAGCCCCTGAGGATCGCGACGGTGTCCTCCACCGACGGCTCCCCGACGTAGACCTGCTGGAAGCGGCGCTCCAGGGCGGCGTCCTTCTCGATGCGCTGGCGGTACTCCTCCAGCGTCGTGGCCCCGACCAGGCGCAGCTCGCCGCGGGCGAGCAGCGGCTTGAGCATGTTCCCGGCGTCCAGGCTTCCCTCGGAGGCGCCAGCGCCGACGACGGTGTGCAGCTCGTCGATGAAGGTCACGACCTGCCCCTGAGCGCCGCGGATCTCCTCGAGCACGGCCTTGAGGCGCTCCTCGAACTCCCCGCGGTACTTCGCGCCGGCGATCATCGCGCCGAGGTCGAGGCTGATGACGCGCTTGCCGCGCAGCGACTCGGGCACGTCGCCGTCGACGATGCGCTGCGCGAGGCCCTCGACGACCGCGGTCTTGCCGACGCCGGGCTCGCCGATGAGCACCGGGTTGTTCTTGGTGCGCCGGCTCAGGACCTGCACGACGCGGCGGATCTCGGCGTCGCGGCCGATCACCGGGTCGAGGCGGCCCTCGCGGGCGGCGGCGGTGAGGTCCACCCCGTACTGCGCAAGGGCCTTGAAGGTCCCCTCGGGGTCCTCGGAGGTGACCTTCGCGCCGCCGCGGAGCTCCGGCAGGGCGGCGAGCAGCGCCTCGCGGGTGGCGCCCGCGGCGCGCAGGGCGTCGGCGGCGGGCTCGCCGGGGGCGCCGGCGGCGAGGCCGATCACGAGGTGGTCGGCGGAGACGAACTGGTCGCCCATCGCCTCGGACTCGGTGCGGGCGGTGGTCAGCGCGGTCAGCGCTGCGCGGGAGAGCTGCGGGGCACCCACGCTGGCGCCGGTCACCCTCGGCAGGGCGGCCAGGCGGGCGGCGCTCGCGGTGGCCAGCGCGGCGACGTCGGCGCCCACCGCCTGCAGCAGGGCGGAGGCGATCCCGCGCTGGTCGAGCAGGGCCGCGAGCAGGTGCACAGGCTCGACCTGGGAGTGCCCGGCCTGCAGCGCGCGCGTGGCGGCGCCGGCCATGGCCTCCTGGGCCTTGGTGGTGAGCTTGAGGTCCATCGTGCCTCCGAGAGCGTCGGGGAATGACTTGAGCGTACTGCGCTCAACTGCTGGTGCAACGCCAGCACGCCGGCACACCTTCCCCGCCTCGACATGACCATCCAGGTGGACGTCCACGAGGCGAGGACGCAGCTCTCCGCGCGCGTCGAGGCCGGCGAGGAGGTGGTCATCGCCCGGCGCGGGGCACCGGTGACGAGGTCGCCTGGGAGATCGCCACCGAGCACCGCACCGGCGAGCTCGACACGGCCTGGGACCACCGGGACCCCTTCGACCGGCTGCTCGCCGCCCGGGCGGTGCTGGAGTCGGTGCCGCTGGTCGCCCGCGACCCCGTCTTCGCCGGCGTCCCCGGCATGCGCGTGCTGTGGTGACGGCGGCTCGGCGTCAGCGCGGGCGGGGAGCGGTGGTGAGCTGCTCGACGAGGTCGACCACCAGGTCCGGGTGGCTGAGGTACGGCGAGTGGCCGGTCGGCCACACCCTCACGTCGTCGAAGTGCGCGGTGAACCGGGCTGTCAGCGCCGGGTCGACCGTCCGGTCGTCCCTCCCGGCGACGTAGACGGCACCGGCACCGCACCACGTCGCCGCGTCGGGGGCGGCGTCGAAGATCGTCGGCGGCTCCGGGCGGAGGAGCTCGACGGCGCGTGCGGTCGTCTGCTCGTCGACGTCGGCGTACATCGCGGCGCGGGCACCACCGGCGAGGTCGAGCGCGAGGTGCCCGCTCTCGTCCGGCACGACCGGCACCAGGGAGATGTCGCGCCCCTCGCGCAGCGCCGTCTCCTCGATGACGGACTGCGGGGACTCACCGACGTCGAGCACGTACGCCATGAGGTGCGCGGTGGTCCCCGCGCCCTCCAGCGTGCCCGCGAGGATGCCACCGCTGGAGTGGGCGACCACGAGCGGCGGCCGCTCGGACCGGGCGATCAGCGGCTGCACCAGCAGCCGCGCGTCGGGCAGGGACAGGCCGTGGAGGTCGGGCACCTCGACGGAGCGCCCGCGCTGCCGCAGACGAGCCACCACCGCCTCCCAGTGCTCGGGGCGGTGCCACGCACCGTGCAGGACGATGACGTCGGGCGTACCGGTCCCCCCATCCGCTCGTCCGTCGACCACGACCCCCGGTGCGACCCGGGGGCGGTCGCGGCGATCATGCACCACCGCGGGGGTCCGAGGTCACCTCGCGAGCGACCGGGACACCGCGGTCAGCGCCCCACGGACCGGTAGCGCGCGAGCCTGGCCGCAGTGCGCTCCCCGGGCTCCCGACCGGCCAGCGCCACGAGCTCGGCGGCCAGGACCCGCCCGAGCCGGGCGCAGAACTCCACCGGCTCCTGCGCGGCGTCGGGGCGCTCGGGCACCACCACGTCGACCAGGCCCGCGGCCACCAGGTCGGCCGAGCGCACGCCCTGCTCGGCGGCCATCTGCGGTGCGTGCTGGACGTCGCGGTGCACGATCGCGCTGGCGCCCTCCGGCGGCAGCGGCGACAGCCAGCCGTGCCGCGCCGCCACCACGCGGTCCGCGGGCACCAGCGCCAGCGCCGCGCCGCCGGTGCCGGAGCCGAGCAGCACGGCGACGGTGGGCGTGGGCAGGGTGACCAGGTCGGCCAGGGAGCGGGCGATCTCCCCCGCGAGCCCGCCCTGCTCGGCCTCCACGGTCAGCGCGGCGCCGGGGGTGTCGATCACCGTGACCAGCGGCAGACCCAGCTCACCGGCCAGGGCCATGCCGCGCCGGGCCGCCCGCAGCGCCCCCGGGCCGAGCGGCGCCCCTGCCTCCTGGCCGTCGCGGTCCTGCCCCAGCAGCACGCACGCGGCGCTCCCGAAGCGGCACAGCGCCAGCAGCAGCCCGGGGTCGGTCTCCCCCGCGCCGGTGCCCTGCAGGGGCAGCACGTCGGTGGCGGCGTGGCCCAGCAGGGCGCGCACCCCCGGGCGGCGGGGGTCGCGCGAGCGCACCACGGACTCCCACGCCGGCACGTCCGAGGGGCCGCGGTCGACGTCCCCCGCCAGCAGCACCGGCGGCGGCTGCGCGGCAGGGCCCGGCTGGAGGATGCGCAGCGCCCGGTCGGCCACCTCGCGCACGTGGCGCGGGGAGAGGACGGCATCGACCAGGCCCCGGCGGAACAGGTTCTCCGCGGTCTGCACCCCCGCTGGGAACGGCGTGCCGTGCAGCGCCTCGTACACCCGGGGGCCGAGGAAGCCCACCAGCGCGCCGGGCTCGGCGATGGTCACGTGCCCCAGCGAGCCCCACGAGGCGAACACCCCGCCGGTGGTGGGGTGGCGCAGGTAGACCAGGTAGGGCAGCCCCGCGGCGCGGTGCGCGGCGATCGCGGCGGAGACCTTGACCATGGTCAGGAAGGCGACCGTGCCCTCCTGCATCCGGGTGCCGCCGGACGCCGGCGCCGCCAGCAGCGGCAGGCGCTCGGCGGTGGCGCGCTCGACGGCGGCGACGAGCCGGTCGGCGGCCGCCACGCCGATGGAGCCGGCGAGGAAGGCGAACTCGCAGACCGCCACCGCCACGCGCCGTCCGCGCAGGCGGCCCTCGCCGGTGATCACCGCTTCGTCGGTGCCGGCGCGCTGCGCGGCGCGCTCCAGGGCGGCGGCGTACTGCGGGCTGGTCGCCGGCTGGTGCGGGGCGGTGTCCCAGGAGCGGTGGCTGCCGGGGTCCAGGACCAGGTCGAGCAGCTCGTGCGCCCCGACCGAGCGGGCGCGCCCGGTGGGGCTCGGGGCGCTCACCGCAGGTCGAGCCAGGCCCGCAGGGCCTCGCCGTCGGCGTCGAGCAGCGGGGGGGCGGTGTGCTCCCGGCGGGTGGTCTCACCGCCGTCGGCGGCGAAGAAGCGCAGCGGCGGCCCGGGCAGGGTGATGGGCCCCAGGGTGGGGTGCTGGACGTCGAGGAGGAGGCCCTGGCTGGCGGTCTGCTCCCACGCGTAGACCTCCTCGAGGTCGCGCACCCTGCCCGCGGGGACGCCGGCCTCCTCCAGGCGGGCCAGCAGCGCCTCGGCCGGCCAGTCGGAGAACGCCTCCTCCACCCGGGCGATCACCTGCTCGCGGTGGGCGACCCGCTCGCCGTTGGTCGCCATGCCCTCGGCGGCGGGGTCGACGTCGAACGCGGCGCAGAAGCGCTGCCACAGGCCCTGCGAGCCGACCGCGATCTGCACCGACCCGTCGGCGCAGCGGAACAGCCCGTAGGGGGCGATGGAGGGGTGGTGGTTGCCCTGGGCGCGCCCGACCTCCCCCGCGACGGTGAACCGGGTGCCCTGGAAGGCGTGGACCCCGACGATCGCGGCGAGCAGGGAGGTGCGCACCACCTGGCCCACCCCGGTGCGCTCGCGCTCCACCAGCGCCGCCAGCACCCCGTACGCGCCGTACATCCCCGCCAGGAGGTCACCGATCGGCACCCCCACGCGCTGCGGGTCGTCGGCGGCGGGGCCGGTGACCGACATCAGGCCGGCCTCGCCCTGGGCGATCTGGTCGTAGCCGGCGCGCCCGCCCTCGGGGCCGTCGTGGCCGAAGCCGCTGATCGAGAGCACCACCAGGCGGGGGTTGAGGACCGCCAGGCGCGCCGGGTCGAAGCCGAGGCGGTCGAGCACCCCGGGGCGGAAGTTCTCCACCAGGACGTCGGCCCGCTCCAGCAGGGCTTCCAGCACCACGCGCCCGTCGGGCGACTTCAGGTCGAGGGCGATCGACTCCTTGTTGCGGTTGCAGGAGAGGAAGTAGGTGGACTCCCGGTCGGCGCCCGCACCGGTGCCTGCCGGGCCCTGCGGCTGGATGAAGGGCGGACCCCAGCCCCTCGTGTCGTCGCCGGTGCCCGGGGTCTCCACCTTCACCACCCGGGCCCCGAGGTCGCCCAGCATCATCCCGGCGTGCGGCCCGGCCAGGGCCCGGCTGAGGTCGACGACGAGGGTGCCCGCCAGCGGGCCGGCTCCCGCGCCCGTCACAGCCAGTCCGGCAGCACGAGCAGGACCCAGGTGGCCAGCGGTGCGGCGACGATGAGCGCCATGCCCCACACCAGGAGGGTGCGGAAGGTGCGGTCGCGGTCGGCCTCCGCGGAGTTGGCGACCACCAGCGCCCCGTTGGTGGAGAACGGGCTGCAGTCGACCACCGAGGACGAGATCGCCAGCGCCACCACGAGGCCGATGACGCTGACCTCGCCGGTGGCGAGGAACGGCAGCGACAGGGGGATGAGCGAGGCGAGGATGCCGGTGGTGGAGGCGAAGGCCGAGACCGCGGCGCCGATGAGCAGGATCAGCAGGGCAGCAGCCAGCGGCGCCCCGATGCCGGCCACGCCCTCGCCCAGGGAGTCGATGGTGCCCTGGCTGTCGAGCAGCTGCACGTACGTGACGATCCCGGTGATCAGCAGCACCGTGCCCCAGGCCACCTTGTCGACGGCGCCCTTGGCGGCGTCGGGGAAGGCCAGGGTCAGCAGCACCGCGGCGGCCATGGCGAGGAAGCCGACGTCGAGCTTGAACACGAGCGCCCCGACTGCCAGGAGCACGAGGGAGAGCAGGGTCAGCGACCGCTGGGCGTCGAGGCGCGGTGCGTCGCCGGCGTCGGTCGCGCCGGTGGCGGTTCCCGCTGCACCACCTGCCGCTGCGCCGGCTGACGGGCCGCCGCCTCGGCTGCCCGGACCCCCGCTCGCCTCGACCACGCCGCTGGGCGTGCCGTCGGACCGCTCCCGCAGGGAGCCGGTCGTGGCCAGCACGCGCTCGCTCGCCACGTCCTCCGCGCCAGCGCCCCGCCTGCCCATCGTGAAGGTGGCGACCACGCTCAGCACGGCGCAGGCGAGCAGGCTGAGCAGGAAGAGGGTGGCGGGGGCGCTGTCGTAGTCGGCCTCCTCGAGCACGCCGTTGGTGATGATGCCGAAGACACCCAGCGGGCTGAAGCTGCCGCCGGTGGCGCCCTGCACGACCATGAAGCCCATCAGCGCCGGGCGGATCCGGTGCTGTCGGGCGAAGGTCAGCGCGATCGGCGCGAGGATCGCCGTGGCGGCCGGCGTCACCGCGCCGATGCTCGTGATCAGGGCGGCGACGGCGAACATCGCCCACGGGATCAGCGCGGTGCGCCCGCCGACCGAGCGCACTGCGGCGTGCACCAGCCAGTCGACCGTGCCGTTGTTGCGGGCGATCGCGAAGAGGTAGGTGACCCCGACGAGGATGACGAAGAGGCTGCCCGGGAAGCCGGAGAGGACGACCTCGAGCGCGGTGTCCTCGGTGTCGGAGTCCAGCGGCAGGCGGTAGACCGCCAGCGACACCACGAACGCCGCCACCAGGGCCAGGGCGCCCATGTTGACCGAGCGCACGGAGGCCAGGAGGAAGACCAGGACCAGGATGATCAGTGCTGCGGCGTCCACGGGTGCTCCAGCTCGACGGTGAACAGGGGCCGGGCCGCGCGGCTCAGCGGTCAGTCAGCCTCCCCGCACCGCGCCGCGGTGTCAACGCCGGCAGGGGGATCCGATCAACCGCGCGGCACCGCCACCCGCACGACGTTCCACGACACCGGCGGCGCGACCACCCGCAGCGCACCTCCGTCGAGGGTGGCGCCGCCGTGGTCCCGCGGCACGACCCGGTCGGGGTGCTCGGCGGTGTTGGTGGCGCGCACGTCGTCGTCGGCCAGCACCGTCGCCGCCCGCAGGGACACCTCCCCGAAGGCGCGCAGGTCGACGTCGAGGGTGACGGGCGCGTGCACCGAGCGGCTGACCGCGAAGACCACCAGCTCCCCGGCCTCGGCGTCGTGGGTGGCCACCGCATCCACCAGCGGCGCGGCGCCGTGCTCGGCGGTGGGGTACGTCGGGGCGTGCACCTCCACCCGCAGCACCTGCCCCCGGGCCAGCGCCGCCGCCTGCGCGAAGGGGTGGAAGGTGGTCTGCCGCCACGCTGGCCCGCCCGGCTCGCTGCGGATCGGGCCGATGACGTTGACCAGCTGCGCCTGGGAGGCGGAGGCGACCCGGTCGCTGTGGCGCAGCAGCGAGATGAGCAGGTTGCCGACCACCACCGCGTCGGCCACGTCGTAGGTGTCCTCGATCAGGCGGGGCGCCTCCTCCCACTCCCGCGGCACCCCGACCTCCTCCCACGCCGACTGGTCCCACACGTTCCACTCGTCGAAGGAGATGTCGATGCGCTTGGCGTGGCGGCCGCGGGCGCGCACGGCGTCGGCGGTGGCCACGACCGACTCGATGAAGGCGTCCATGTCCATCGCGTTGGCCAGGTGGCTGCCCAGGTCGTCGCCGCGCTGGTGGTAGTAGGCGTGGGCGGAGACGAGGTCGACCTGGTCGTAGGCGTGGGTGAGCACCTCGTGCTCCCAGGCGCCGAAGGTCGGCATCGACCGGCTGGAGCTGCCGCAGGCCACGAGCTCCAGGCCGAGGTCGACCTGCCGCATCGCCCGCGCGGTCTCCGCCGCGAGGCGCCCGTACTCCTCGGCGGTCTTGTGCCCGGTCTGCCACGGGCCGTCCATCTCGTTGCCGAGGCACCACGTGCGGACGTCGTAGGGCTCCTGCGCGCCGTGGGAGCGCCGCAGGTCCGAGCGCTGGGTGCCGCCGGCGACGTTGGCGTACTCCAGCAGCTCCAGCGCCTCGGGGACCCCTCGCGTGCCGAGGTTGAGCGCCAGCACCGGATCCACGCCCGCCTTCGCGGTCCACCGCATGAACTCGCCGAGCCCGAAGCGGTTGGTCTCCAGGGAGTGCCACGCCAGGTCCAGGCGGCGGGGCCGGTCCTCCACCGGCCCCACACCGTCCTCCCAGCGGTACCCCGAGACGAAGTTGCCGCCCGGGTAGCGCACCGAGGTCACGCCCATCTCGCGCACCAGGTCGAGGACGTCGGTGCGGAAGCCGTCCTCGTCAGCGGCGGGGTGGCCGGGTTCGAAGATCCCGGTGTACACGCAGCGGCCCATGTGCTCGACGAAGGAGCCGAAGGTGCGCCGGTTGACGGGGGCGACGGTGAAGGCGGGGTGCAGGGTCAGCGAGGCGTGCGGCACGCGCTGGACCCCCCTGCCAGGGCGAGGGCGACGAGGGTCACTGGCCGCCGAGCCCGGTGGTGGCGACCCCCTTGACGATCTGGCGCTGGAAGAAGATGAACACGATCACCAGCGGCAGCGCGGCCAGCACCGAGGCGGCCATGTCCTGGGCGAACTGCACGCCGTAGGCGTTCTCCACCGTCTCGAGCCCGACCGGCATGGTCAGCAGCGCCGGGTCGGTCGTCGCGATGAACGGCCAGAGGAAGTTGTTCCAGGCGAGGATGAAGGTGAAGATGGCCACCGCCGACAGGGGTGCGCGCGAGAGCGGCAGGATGATGCTGTAGAAGATCCGCCACTTGCTGGCACCGTCCATGCGGGCAGCTTCCTCCAGTTCCATGGGGATGGCCTCGAAGAACCGGTAGAGGATGAAGACCATGATCGGTTGCACGACCTGCGGGAGGATGATCGCCGCATAGGTGTCGAGCAGCCCGAACGCCTGCATCTCGCGGAACAGCGGCACGATGAGGATCTGCGGCGGCACGATGATCGAGGCCACCGTGAGGCCCAGCAGCAGCTTGCGCCCCACGAAGCTCGTGCGCGCCAGCCCGTAGGCCGCCATCGCCGAGATGGCCACCGTGATCGCCGTGATCACCACCGAGGTGAAGGCGCTGTTGAACAGCCAGCGCGGCACGTCGCCGGCCGCGATGACGTCGGCGTACCGGCCGAGGGTGAAGCCCGACTCGGGCACGACGCTCACGGGCAGTGCCACCGCGTCGGCCTCGGTCTTGAACGAGGTGATCACCGCCCAGAGCATCGGGACGGCCCAGATGAGCGCCAGGACGGCCAGGAGCACGACCCCGAGCACCTGCTGGTTGCGCTTCGCCCCGCGGGCGGAGGCGGCCGGTGGGGTCGCGGAGGCGTCCCGGATGCGGGGAGGAGCGGGAGCGTCGCGGAGGACTGGCTGGGTGGTGGTCACTTCGAGTCCCCTCGGGCAGCACGGGCGGAGATGCGGTTCTGCAGCAGGGCGAAGATGAGGATCAGGGCGAAGAAGACGTAGGAGATCGCCGCCGCGTATCCCAGCCGGAAGTTCGTGAACCCGGTGTCGTAGATGTACTCCAGGATGGGCCTGGTCGATCCGGCCGGGCCGCCGTAGGTCATGATGTAGATCTGGTCGAAGACCTTCAGGGAGGCCAGCAGCTGCAGGATCAGGACCAGCCCCGTGGTCTTGGAGAGCATCGGCAGGGTGATCGACACCAGTCGGCGCCAGCCGTCAGCGCCGTCGATGGACGCCGCCTCGTAGATGTGGGCCGGGATGTCCTGCAGGGCGGCGATGTACAGGAGGAAGTTGAAGCCGAGGGTCCACCACACCGTGGTGATGGCGATGGCGATCATCGCCGTGGCCTCGTCGTTCAGCCAGCTCGGTCCCTCGATGCCGACGGCGCCGAGCAGCCCGTTGAGCAGCCCGAGCTCCGGCTGGTAGAGCCACTCCCACGCCAGGGCGACCACCGTGACCGGCAGGAGGTAGGGGGTGAAGAAGGCGAGGCGCCACAGCCACTGGCCGGGCAGCACGGCGTTGACCAGGATCGCGAAGGCCAGCGGGATGACGATGAGCGGCACCGTGGTCAGCAGGGTGAACCACAGCGTGTGGCCGAGGGTGATCCACACCTCGCTGTCGGTCAGAGCCTCGGCGAAGTTGCCGAAGCCGACGAACCGCGTTTCGGTGCCGGCCAGGCTCTCGTCGGTGAAGGCGAGGTAGACCCCGTACAGGATCGGCGCCGCCATGAACAGGACGAAGGCGATCAGGTAGGGCACGGCGAACAGGCCGCCACCGCCCTGGTCGAGGCCGCGTCGCCTTCCCTGCGCCGGGGCGGGCCCGGCTGGCGGGGGTGCGGTGGTGGTCGCGTTGGTCGTGCTCATGGTCGCTCCCTCACTCCGGGGCGGGCAGGTCGAGGAGGCGCTGCATCTGGACGACCATGCGGTCGATCGCCGGCTCCGGGTCGCTGTTGGTGCTGAAGGTGGACTGCATGGCCTGGCCGACGCGGTTCTGGAACTCCGAGCCGGCCCCCGTGAACCAGGCGGGGGGATCGAGGACCACGTTGTCCGCCGCCGCGGCGTAGTGCGGCTGGATCTCCAGCGCCGCGTACTCCTCGGTCTCCAGGGCGGGCTGGAAGGAGGGGATGTGGCCGGCCTGGGCCCACAGCGCGCTCTCCTTGAGCATCCCGGCCACCACCTCGTGGGTGCGCCGACGCACCTCCGGGTCGGGGTCCTCCTGGTGCGGGAGCACGAGCGCGTGGGAGTCGGCGTAGGCCGCCGGGGTGCCGAAGAGCGTGGGCACCGGGATCGCGTCGTAGGGCAGTCCAGCGGCCTCGATGCCGTTCAGCTCCCAGTCACCCACGAGCAGCGCCCCGCTGCGCCCGCCCTGGAACTCGGCGATCGACGTCGGGCCGTCACCGGGGTTGCCCGCGGTCGCCACCATCTCCGAGATCAGCGCGATGCACTCGCGGGCGACGTCGCGGTCGAAGTCCGGCGGCGCCCCGGGCTCCAGCCCCACCTCCACGCCGTGCTGGGCGTAGAAGGTGTAGAAGAGCCGCCACAGCTGGGCGCCGTCGTTGATGAAGGGGTACGAGATGCCGATGTCGCCAGTCGCGTCCTTCATCGCGACGGCGGCCTCGAGGAACGCCTGCGGGGAGTCCAGCGCGCTGACCGCGTCGACGTCGAGGCCCGCCTGGTCGAGCACGTCGGTGTTGACGAACATGATCAGCGGGTGCGTGTCGAGCGCGACCGCGAACGTCTCCCCGTCGACCGCCGTGCGCTCGACGACGGCCTGCGGGAAGTCGGACTCCGCGACGCCGAACTCCGCCAGCAGGTCCAGGTCCCACGGGTCGAGCAGGCCTCCCGGGGCGTACCCCTGCAGGCGGGAGAGGTGCATGATCCCCAGCTCCGGGGCGCGGCCACCGGCGGAGGCCATGGCGAGCTTGGTGTAGTACGGCGGCCCCCACGCCAGCGTCGTGCGGTCCACCGGCACGCCGGTGTCACGGGTCACCCGCTCGAGCAGCTCGCCCATGAGGATGCCGTCGGGCCCGGCCAGCAGCGTCCAGAAGCGCACGGCGTCACCGCCGGCCGCGCTCGCGGCACCTCCGCACCCCGCGAGGGAGGCGGCGCCCAGCACACCTCCGGTCGCCGTGAGACCGCGGAGGAACTGGCGGCGGGTGGCGTGGCCCCCGAGCACTCGGGTGGTCTCGGATGATCTCGCGCTCTTCACGTGATCGCCTCCTCGCGACGTCGCGGTGAGCCCCCGCGTACAACGATGTACGGGTGGTCGTGGTGGTGACCATGCCCGCCGGCGGGGCGCGCGTCAAGGGGTGGTGCTACCGCTGGGGGGGAGATTTGCAACGCCGCAGCGAGGGCCCCAGAGTTCAGCGTCACCGGCGCCGACCCGCGCCGGCGCAGACCCGGACCGTGGAGGTGGCGTGACACGAGCGCGCCTCGTCGACGTCGCCGCGCTCGCGGGTGTCTCGACCAAGACCGTCTCCAACGTCGTCAACGCCCAACCCCAGGTGCGCGTGACCACCCGTGCCCGGGTGCAGGAGGCGATCGGCGAGCTCGGTCACCGCCCGAACGCGGGGGGCCGCCGGTTGCGGCGCGGTCGGACCGGGCTCATCGCCCTCGCCGTCCCCGAGATCGACGTGCCCTACTTCGCCGAGCTCGCCCGCCACGTCGTCGAGGCCGCGGCGTCGTGCGGGTTGACCGTGCTGATCGAGCAGACCAGCTGGTCGAGCTCGACCGAGCAGGGCGCGCTCGAGGCTCCCGAGGCCGGTCTCGTGGACGGGCTGATCATGAGTCCCGTCGCGACGGCCGAGGCCGAGCTGGAGGCGCGCCGCGCGGGGGTGGCGGTGGTGCTGCTCGGCGAGGGCGTCCGCCCGGACGGCGTCGACCACGTGGGGATCGACGACGGCGCCGCAGCCGCGGAGGCCACCGCGCACCTGGTCGCCGGCGGGCGCACGCGCACGGCCTTCCTCGGCGGCGCGGGCATCGGGCTGACCCGCACGTCCGAGGGGCGTCACGCGGGGTGGTCCCGGGCCCTCGACGCCGCCGGGGTCCAGCCGGGTGCTCGCCCTCGGCTCCACGTCGAGCGCTTCAGCGCCGCGGAGGGCAGAGCGAGCGTGACCGCGGCGCTGGCCGCGGGGACGGCCTTCGACGCGCTGATCTGCGCCAGTGACGTCCTCGCCCTCGGCGCCCTGCGCGCCCTGGACGAGGCCGGGCTGTCCGTGCCCCACGACGTCGCCGTGATCGGCTGGGACGACGTCGCCCTCGCGGCGCACACCACCCCGCCCCTGACGTCGGTGCGCCCGGACGTGCAGGGGATCGCGGCCAGCGCCGTGCGGATGCTCGCCGAGCGCATCGACGGCGAGGACGGCCCCGGGCGGCGCGTGCTCGCCCGTCACGAACTCGTGGTGCGGGCGAGCTCCACCGCCGACACCCTGCACCGCTGACCACCACCGCAGACCCCGAAGGAGCACCCGTGCCCGCACGCGCCACCGGTCAGGACGGCACCCACCCGCGCCCCCAGCTGCTCCGGGAGCGGTGGACCGACCTGTCCGGCACCTGGCAGTTCGCCCACGACGACGCCGACGCGGGCGTCACGCACCGCTGGCAGACCACCGCAGAGCTCGGCGACCGCTCGATCTTCGGCCGCGACATCACGGTGCCGTTCCCGCCGGAGTCCACCGCCTCCGGCGTCGGTGACACCGCCCACCACCGCGTGGTCTGGTACCGCCGGGCACTGCCGCTGGCCGACGTCGCTGACCTGGACGCGGTGCGCGAGCGGGGTCACCGCCTCGTGCTGCGCTTCGGGGCGGTGGACTACCGGGCGAGCGTGTGGCTGGACGGGATGCTGCTGGCCACCCACGAGGGCGGGCAGACGCCGTGGTCGGTGGACCTCACCGACGCCCTGGACCTCGCCGGCGAGACAGGACCCGCCGGCGATGTCAGCGGCGGGGGGCACGAGCACGTCCTCGTCGTCCGCGCCGAGGACGACCCGCTCGACCCCACCCAGCCGCGCGGCAAACAGGACTGGCTCGACGAGCCCCACGCCATCTGGTACCACCGCACCTCGGGCATCTGGCAGCCGGTGTGGCTGGAGGTCGTCCCGTCGGTGGGCATCGAGCGGCTGACGTGGGTCCCGGACCTCGCCGCGGGCGTCGTCCGCCTGGCCGTCGTCCTGACCGCCGCGCCGCCGGAGCCGGTCACGCTCTCGGTGCGCCTGGACCTGGCCGGCCGGGTGCTCGCCGAGCAGAGCGTGCGCGTCGCTGCCCAGCGCACCGCGACCGTGGTCGCCGTCCCGGCGCTGCGCCACGGGCAGGGCCAGCAGGACCTGTGGTGGTCGCCGGAGACGCCCCGCCTGGTCGACGCGGACGTGCGGCTGCTCGCCGCAGCCGAGCGCGGCGGGGCCGAGCTGGACGCCGTCACCAGCTACCTCGGGTTGCGCGACGCCGCCGTGGTGGGTGGTGCCTTCGCGCTCAACGGCCAGCCGGTGTACGTGCGCTCGGTCCTGGAACAGGGGTACTGGCCGGAGTCCCACCTGACCGCCCCGGACGCCGCCGCGCTGCGCCGCGAGGTCGAGCTGATCCTCGAGCTGGGGTTCAACGCCGTCCGCGTCCACCAGAAGGTCGAGGACCCGCGCTTCCTGCACTGGTGCGACCGCCTCGGGCTCATGGTGTGGGGGGAGACGGCGAACGCCTACGAGTTCTCCCCCGAGGCGGTGCGGCGGCTGACCACCGAGTGGCTCGACATCGTCGCCCGCGACGCGGGCCACCCCTGCATCGTCACGTGGGTGCCCATCAACGAGAGCTGGGGCGTGCAGCAGGTGGAGCTCGACCCCGCCCAGCGCGCCTACGCCACCGCCCTGGCGGAGCTGACCCGGGCGGCGGACCCCAGCCGGCCGGTGATCAGCAACGACGGGTGGGAGCACACCTCCTCGGACCTGCTGACGATCCACGACTACGCCGACACCGGCGCGGTGCTGACCACCCGCTACGGGTCGCGGGCGGACGTGGACGAGCTGCTCGCGGGGGCCGGGCCACAGGGGCGCCGGCTGCTGGCCGGTGACACCGACCGCGGGCAGCCGGTGATGCTGACGGAGTTCGGCGGGGTGCGCTACACCCCGCGCGACGACTTGCCGACCGACGAGGCCAGGACCGGCACCTGGGGGTACTCCACGGCCACCAGCCCCGAGGACTTCGCCGCACGGCTCGGCGACCTGCTCGGCGCCGTCCACGCCTCCACCGTGCTGGCGGGGTTCTGCTACACCCAGCTGACCGACACGATGCAGGAGGCCAACGGCCTGCTCGACGAGCAGCGCCGCCCGAAGCTGCCCATGAAGCAGCTGCGGGCGATCATCACGGGGACGCCGGCCTCGGGGACCTGAGCACCACTGCCCGATGTCACGCGGCGTCCCCCCGCCAAGCCGAACCGCACGCGGCGTCTCCGCGCCAACCCGAACCGCACGCGGACGCCGCGCGCGGCGGAGGCGCCCGACGCCCGCGCGGGAGCGCCTCAGTGGGGGTTGTGGGACCCCAGGTCCTGCGTGTCCTGACGCACCTCGGTGAGGTCGCCGCTCCACAGCGTGTGGAACGTGCCCTCACGGTCGACCCGGGCGTAGGTGTGCGCGCCGAACAGGTCGCGCAGTCCCTGGACCAGGGAGGCGGGCAGGCGCTCGCGGCGCAGCCCGTCGTAGTACGCGAGCGCGCTCGCGAAGCCCGGGACCGGCACCCCGAGCTCCACCGCGGAGACCACCACGCGCCGCCACGCCTCCTGCGCGTCGGCGACCACCCGCGAGAAGTAGTCGTCGACCAGCAGCGAGGGCAGGTCGGCGTCGCGGTCGTACGCCTCCCTGATCCGGTCGAGGAACTTCGCGCGGATGATGCACCCCCCGCGCCAGATGGTGGCCATCGCGCCCTCGTCGACGTCCCAGCCGTACTGCTCGCTCGCCACGCGGATCTGGTCGAAGCCCTGCGCGTAGGCCACCAGCTTGGACGCGTACAGGGCCTGGCGGACGTCGTCCACGTACTGCTGGCGCTCGTCGTCGCCGACCTCGCCCAGCGAGCCGCCGGTCGGCCCGGTCAGCACCCCGCGGGCGGGCCCGCGCTGCTCGGCGTGACCCGACAGCGCCCGCGCGAAGACCGCCTCGGCGATCCCGGAGACGGGCACGCCGAGGTCGAGCGCGGACTGCACCGTCCACCGCCCGGTGCCCTTCTGCTCGGCCTGGTCGACCACCAGGTCGACCAGGGGGGTCCCGGTGGCGGCGTCGACCTGGCGGAGGACCCGGGAGGTGATCTCGATGAGGAAGGAGTCCAGGTCGCCGGCGTTCCACTGCTCGAAGACGTCGGCGAGCTCGGCGGGGCTCAGGCCCAGGGCCTGGCGCATCAGGTCGTAGGACTCCGCGATGAGCTGCATGTCGGCGTACTCGATGCCGTTGTGCACCATCTTCACGAAGTGGCCGGCGCCGTCGGGGCCGACGTAGGTGCAGCACGGGGTGCCGTCGACGACCGCGGCGATCGACTCGAGGATCGGCCCGAGCGCCTGGTACGACTCGCTCGAGCCCCCCGGCATGATCGACGGGCCGAGCAGCGCGCCCTCCTCGCCGCCGGAGACCCCGGTGCCGACGAAGTGCAGCCCGTGGGTGCGCAGCGCGGCCTCGCGGCGGCGCGTGTCCTCGAAGTGGGCGTTGCCGCCGTCGACGACGATGTCGCCGTCCTCCAGCAGCGGCACGAGGTCGTCGATGACGGCGTCCGTCGCGGGCCCCGCCTTCACCATGATCATCACGCGGCGGGGGCGCTTGAGGGAGGCGACGAAGCCGGCCAGGTCGACGCTGGGCACGAAGTCGCCCTCGCTGCCGTGCTCGGCGACCAGGTCGTCGACCTTCGCGTTGGTGCGGTTGTGCACGGCGACGACGTGCCCGCGGCTGGCGAAGTTGCGAGCCAGGTTGCGGCCCATCACCGCCAGGCCCGTCACGCCGATGTCGGCGCGGGCCTGCTGCGGGCCCGCCGCGGCCTGCGTGCTCTGCGACTCCGTGGTCTGCGTCATGGTCGTGATCCTGCCGCGAGCGGCCCCGTGGGCGCGAGCCCCCCTCGCTGGCGACGCGCTGGTGGTGGCGCGGGGACGGCGTCGGGGTGCGCTCGCGCCAGGCGGGCAGGCGCGGGTCGGCACCATCGCGGGGTGGACGCAGCGAGGCGGCACCATCGCGAGGTGGACGCGGCGGGTGGTGCGCTCGCGTGAGGCGGGCTCGCGCTGCGCCGGGTGGGTGGTGCGCCACTCAACGGTGCGCCGGCGCCACCACGGTGCCGACAACGACGGAGTGGAACTCCCGGCGGTCCTGGTGGGCCACGGGGCGCTGGTCCTCCTCGCGGTCGGCCTCGCGGCCGGCGGCGCCGTCGCCGGCCACGCCGCCCGCGCACCGCAGGACCGCGCCACCTGGGTCGCCACCGCCGCCGCCCTGCTGCTGCTCAGCGGCTCGGGGCTGGGCCGCCTCGGTGCCGGCACCCCGATCGGCCCGTGGTGGGCGTTGGTGGCGCACCTGCTCGGGTACGCGCTGCTGTTCGACGCACAGATGCGCCTGCTCAGCCAGCGCCTGCACACGTGGTTGCCCGGCGCCGTCCTCGACATCCTCGGCGGGCTCGCCGTCGCCTGCGCCATCGGCTGGGCGCTGCTGCTGGGCCCCCTCCACGAGGTCTCCGGGTCGAGCACCGGGCAGTCGGTCGGGCTGGTCCTGCGCGCCAGCACCGGGCTGCTCATCCTCGCCTTCTCCGTCACGGCGCTGCTCTTCGGCCGCAGGAACCGCGAGACCCGCTCGTGGCTCATGGCAGCGGTCGTGGCCCTGGTCGCCGCCGCGGACGCCGCCGCGGTGCACGCGGTGCTCGCCCGAGGCGCCGCCGACTCGATCGCCTCGGTGGCAGTGGGCCTGCTGGCGCCGCTGCTGCTCGTCGCAGCATCACGCGGCGTGGCACCGGGCCCCGACGAGCGCCGGGACGAGGGCAGCCACGTCCTCCTGGCGGCCCCGGTGGCCTACATGGTGGTCTGCGGGGTGGTGCTGGGATGGGCGCACTTCTCGGCGCTCCCCACCCCGGCGGTGCTCGCCGCGCTCACCGGGCTCGCCCTCGTCGCCACGAAGGTGGTGCTCGTCTTCGGCCGGATCACGGCGCTGAACACCAGCCAGCGCCAGGCGGTGACCGACGAGCTGACCGGCCTGGGCAACCGCAGGGCGCTCGGCAGCGCCCTGGCACCGGTCGACGACGGTGCCACGGCCTCCCTCGTGCTGATCGACCTCGACGGCTTCAAGGGCGTCAACGACGCTCTGGGCCATGCGGCCGGTGACCACCTGCTGCAACTGGTGGCGCAGCGCCTGCGGTCGGGAGTCCGCGACTCCGAGCAGGTGGCCCGTCAGGGCGGCGACGAGTTCGCGCTGGTGCTGCCCGGCGTGGACGCGGGGGCCGCCGCCGCCCGGGCCCGGCTGCTCGTCGCCTCCCTGTGCGAGCCGTACGACCTGGGCGGGCGTGCCGTGGTGGTCGCCGCCAGCGCCGGGGTGGCTGCTGCCCCGGAGCACGGCCGCAGCGCCGAGGACCTGCTCCGCCGGGCGGATGCGGCGATGTACGCCGCGAAGGCCTCCGGCTGCGGAGTCGTGGTGCACGAACCCGACGCCCACGCGCCCGACGTGCGCCAGGAGCGGCACGCCCGAGCGCTCCACTGACCTCCGCGGGGACGCCTCCGCCTCACCCGACAGCGGATCGTCGAGCGGACGAGCTCCCTGACGGCATCGCCTCCTCGCGCGGGACGCCATCGGGTCTGCGGCCTCATGGCGACCCTCGAGACCAGCTCCGCACCCGCCGGTCCATCTACCGGCCACGCCCCCCGGGTCACCGCGGCCACCGCGGCAGGCTGCTTCTGGGCGGAGCGCCGGCGAGCTCGCAGGGCTGATGGGCCCTGCGCGCCGACCAGCCCGGAGTGGTTCAGTCGTCGGGGGGTGGACGCTGGGCGCGCTCCCCAGGCGCGCGGGCGCGGGCCACTGCGTCGGGAGTGAACGCAGGGCCGGTGACCGCAGGGCCGGTGACCGCGGGGTCCGTGACCGCGGGGCCGGTGACCGCGGGGCCGGTGACCGCGGGGCCGGTGACCGCGGGGCCGGTGACCGCGGGGCCGGTGACCGCGCCGAGGACCAGCTGGCGGCCGAGCCGGTCCGCGGAGCGCTCGGCGACCCGGCGTGGCAGCAGCAGCCACCGCTGGTCGGGATCGACCCACCGCGGCGCACGCAGCTGTGGCACCCCCTCGACCATGCGGACCGCCCAGGTGCCCACCTCGATGGCGGTGTGGTGGGGACCGCAGGCGAGCACCAGGCCGTCGACGTCCGTCAGGCCACCAGCGGCCCAGGAAGTGACGTGGTGCCCCTCCAGCTGAGCGGACGGCGCTCCGCACCCGGGGATGACGCACCCGCCGTCACGGGCCAGCAGGGCGCGGCGCTGGGCCGCGCTGACGCACCGCACTGACCGGCCGAGCCGCAGCACCGCCCCCGACGGGGCCATGAGCACCGCCTGCAGCGCGGCGTCGGCCCGCAACCGGCGGAGCACGGCGGCGCTGATCGGGCCACCGGTCTGCTCGCACACCGCCCGCCCGGCGCCCGGCCTGTCGAGCAGCTGGTCGACGGTGGCGTGCACGATGATCCGGGGCGGTTCCCCACCGCGGGACCCCGCCTGGCTCGCGCCCTGGCGGGCCAGCACCCCGAGGGCGTCGGCCCGGCGCTGCCCGGGCGTCCGGTCGTCGACGACCCGGATGCTGCCCTGCCCCTGTGCAGCGTCGGCCTCCACCGCGGCCGTGGGGGCGGCGAAGTGGGCGACCGCGGCCGTGAGCTGCGCCCCCGCCACGGGGTCGAGCTGCCCGCGCACGAGCACCATGCCCGTGGAGTCGGGCGTGATCGTGAGGTGGCGGCGGGCGAAGGCGTCGGGGTCGAACCCGCGCTCCGCTCGGGACGGATCGATGCGGTCGAGCACCCGGCCGGCCAGGTGCTCGCACTCACCGGGCCGGAATGTTCTCGACTGCTCGGAGAGGAAGGCGTCGATGGCGCCCGCGTGCTCACGGCGCAGGAGCGTGGGTAGCCGGTCGAGCACGCGCACCGCCACGTCGACGTGGCCGGTGCCCACCTCGCCCGCGGCGAGCGCCGCTCCGAGGGCGGGCAGCTCCCCACCGTCCGGGTCGGTCGCCCGCGCCGCCTCGACATCGGCTCGAGCGCGCCCGTGCGGCACCCGGAGCCGCCAGGACAGCAGCGCGGCGACCGACGTCGCCCCCAAGGTCCCGGCCTCACCCTCCGACAGGGACCGCACGAGGGCCAGGTGCCCGGCGTCGGCCACTCGCCGCACCTGCGCCAGCTGCTCGATCGCCCGCGCCCGCTGCTCCGGCGACAGGACCCATGCCCGCGCGTCGGCGCACTCGACCACGCGGGTCGCGATGTCGCCCAGGTCGGCGAGCAGGCGCAGCAGCTCCGGCTGCGGCGCCACGGCAGGATCGAACACGTGTAGCAGTCTAGGGGAGCTGGCGCCGCGGCGAGCTGCACCGGTGGGGCCCTGTGGACGACGCGTCCGGGGAGGGGTCTGGTGATCCGCACCAGACGGGCAGACGAGGGGAGGCGTCCGCCGGCTGCACCGCCCGCGTCGAGCAGCGGCCGCCGCGCACCGCACACCGCGCACCGCGCACGCTCGGCCGGCGAGGGCGTGGCGGGGATGGATCGTCGCGGTGGCGCTCGGCGTCCTGCCGGTGCTGTCCGCCGAGGGCCTGCTGCACCGCGCCTGGGACGACGTGCTGGAGCTCCTCGTGCCCGCCGTGGCCCTCCTGGCGGTGGTCGGGTGGCGCGTCGCGCTGTCCGTGCCCGTGCTGGCGGTGGCAGCCGTGGCGTGCAGACCCCGCCGGGGGATGTACGGGTGGATCGGCCCGCGCCGGGGCGAGCGCCGGCGCGGGAGCCACCGGCTGGAGGCCGGCGTCCGCCCGGTGCGACGCCAGCCGTCACGCCGACCCGCCCCCTAGTGTCGGGCAGGTGGCGGGGTGGGGGCTGGTCGGGGCGAGCAGCATCGCGGCGACGTCGATCATCCCCGCGGTGCGGGCGCAACCGGGCAGCGACGTCGTCGCCGTCCACTCCCGCTCGGCCGAGCGCGGGGCGGCGTACGCGCGGGAGCACGGCATCGCCCGCTCGTACGCCGACCTCGGCGAGCTGCTCGCCGACCCCGCCGTGGACGCCGTCTACGTCAGCACCGCGAACGACCGCCACCACGACGAGGTGCTGGCCGCGGCCGCGGCGGGCCGGCACGTGCTGTGCGAGAAGCCCCTGGCGCTGAGCGTCGCCGACGCCGAGCGCATGGTCGCGGCGTGCCGTGACGCCGGGGTGGTCATGGCCACCCACCACGGTCGCCGCCACGACGCCGCCCTGGTCGAGGCCCGCGAGGTCATCGCGTCGGGCCGCCTCGGGCGGTCGCTCGCCGCGCGCACCGTGACCGCGGTGCTGCTGCCCGAGCACCTGCGCACCTGGCGCCTGCGTCCGGCCGCGACGGGCGGCGGCGCCGCGCTCGACGTCCTGGTCCACGACGCCGACACGCTGCGGTTCCTCACCGGCGAGGAGCCCGTCGCCGTGACCGCCACCGCGGCAGCGCGCGGCCTGGCCCGCGTCAGCGGTGCGACGGGGGTGGATGCGGTGGACGACACGACCGCCGGGGTCCTGGAGATGGCCAGCGGACTGCTCGCGTCGTTCCTCGTCAGCTTCACCGTCCCCCACGGCCAGACGGCGGTGGAGGTGCACGGCGAGGCCGGCTCGCTGGTCGCCCAGCGGGCGCGCACGTCGCCGTCCACCCTGGTGCTGCGCTCGCCCGCAGGCGAGGAGCGCCTGCCGGTGCCGGACGCCCCGCCGGGTGGGGTGGGCACCGTCGGGGCCTTCGAGGCCGCCGTGCGGGGGGAGGGCACGCCGAGCGCCAGCGGCGAGGACGGGCTCGCGTCGCTGGGGGTGGCGCTCGGCGCGCTGGAATCGGCCCGCACCGGACGGCGGTTCGTGCTGACCAGGGGCTGACGCGCCCGCTCGCACCGTGACGAGGACCCCACCCACGTCGTCCACGACCCCGTCGCGGTGGCGCGTCCGCCCCCACCCTCCGCGAACGTCCACAGGGACGTCGTGGACAGGGACGTCGACCGAGGGATGTCCGGTCGACCGAGGCCGACGGCGCCGCGCAGCACGTGGGGGGCAACGTCGCCTCCAGGGCCACGAGACCTGGTACCGGGTGACCGGTGACCTCACCGCCGCGGCGCGTCCCGGCGTCCCGGTCCCCGGTGGTCGTCCTGCACGGCGGGCCGGGGCGGCTCACGACTGCACCCTCGCGGTGGCCGGGCTGGCCCGTGACGGGCGGGCCGTCGTCCACCACGACCAGCGGGGGTGCGGCCGGAGCCGTTCGTCGCGGATCTGGAGGACCCGCACGACGGACGATCGTCGACCGCCTCGCGGGGATCACCGCGCCGACCCTGGTGGTCGCAGGCGCCCACGACGAGGCCGCGCCCGTCACGTGGGCCCCCTCGTCGAGCGCATCCCCGGTGCGCGAGCCCACGTCGTCCCCGACTCCAGCCACGTGCCGCACGTGGAGGAGCCCGACGCCCTCCTCGGCGTCGTCGGGGCCTTCCTGAGCGAGGACGACCGGAGGACGGCATGAGACAGGCGCGCACGAGCAGCACCACCGGCACGACCACCGCCGGCTCCGCCGAGGGCGACCTCGCGAGCTCCGGCCACGAGCGGGAGCCGCGCAGCACGCCGTCGACCACCGACCTCGTCGTCCACGGCTCGGTGCTCATGGTGCCCATCGCCCCGTGGGCGATCCACGGCACCGTCGACGACGCGGCCTCGGGCACGGTCCCGTTCGTCCACCTCACCGGCCTCGTGACGGTGATCTTCACGGTGGTCTCGTACGGGCAGGTGTCGCGGGCCCCGTCGCCGGGTCGGTGTGCTCCTACGTCGGGCGCGGTCTGGACCAGCTGGGCTTCATGGCGGGCACCTCTCCCGACGTGCCCCGGTACGTCTGGATCGTCGTCTTCCTCGTCATCGACACCGCGATCGACGACGTCGGCATCTCGTTCACCGCCGCCGTCGACCGCCTGTTCCTGGCCGCCGAGCTGCTGTTCGTGGCGACGTCGTCATCGCGGTGGTGGCGATCAGCGGTCGCACGGACGGCGCCCGCTCCACCACCGCCCCCTCGTCGACGGCGGCGACATCACGCCGGCCGTGGTCGCGACGGCGCTGTCGATCTCGGTGCTGACCTCGGCTCCGACGGCATCGCCACCCTGTCGGAGGAGGCCGAGGGCGGACGCCGCAGCGCCGGCACCGCCATGGTGGTCGCCCTGCTCGTCGGCGCCCTCACGCTGGCGCTGGGCCTGTTCTCCGTCGGGCAGATCGGCTCGACCACCGCGCTGGTGGACTTCAGCGCCCTCACCGCCCCCCTGTTCCTGCGCGCTTCGGTGATCGGTCACCACGCGGTGCGGAGCAGGAGCCGCCGATGGCAGCTGCACCTGGTGGTGCCGGTCATCGGGTTCCTGGTCATCGGCCACGTGCTGCTGAACGCCGGGACGCCGGCCCAGGTCGGTGGGCTCGTGCGGGTGGCACGCGGCGGCGGTGCCGGTGGGCGCCGGGCCCGCTGCCGGGTGAGGGGCCCCGAGCCTCACGGACGCCGCGTCGGACCCTCCTGGCGCTCCTGTGCAGCGCCGACGTGGCGCTCCAGCCAGGCGTTCAGCGGCGCCCCACCCTCGAAGGCGGCCAGGACGTCGTCCCGCAGCCCCGAGGACGCCAACCGGTCGGCACCGGTGATCGTCGTGGCCGCCACCAGGCCCTTCAACCGCATCAGCTCCACGTGCGGGTGGTCGCGGTCGACCCCGCGCGGGGCCGTCGTCAGCGGCTGCGCGCCACCGGGACCCACCTCCAGGCCGGACGCCTCCACGGCGTCGAGGGCGTCCTGGAGCGCGGTGGCGACCGCCTCGTCGTCCAGCGCCTCCCGGTAGCGGGCGAGCTGGTCGCGGCTCATCACGTAGGCGCCGGTCGCGACCAGCAGGCCAGCGGCGTCGAGGTGGACGTAGGCGACGGTGCCGCCCAGACCCTCGTGCACGGCCCCGTGCTGGGCCTTGTACGGGCGCTTGTCGCTGCTGAAGCGGACGTCGCGGTTCATCCGGAAGACGTGCCACGGCTGCAGGCGGGCGGGCAGCGAGGCGAGCATCGCCGCCATCGGCTCGCGCACGGCGGCGTCGAGGACGTCGCGGTGGGCGTGCACGTAGTCGCGGGTGTTGTCGTGCGCGAGGCCGGCGAAGAAGGCGGTCGCCGCGGGCGGGAAACCGGTGAAGCCGTCAGGAACTGCGCTCATCGGACCCGTGCCCCGCTCATGCCCCACCGTCCCACGACGCCCTCCTCCTGGAACAGGCGCTGCACCCCTCGGAAGAGCTCGGCGACACCCTTCACCACGCGCTCCTCAGCCGCCCGGCGGTGGAGCAGCCCCGCGGCTGCCGCGACGACCTTCGTCCGTCCGTCGAGCAGAAGGCCGAGCGCGTCGCACCGGCCCAGCGCGGGTCACGGACTCAGAGGAGAGGTACGCCAGGGGGCGACGCGCCTGTGAGCGCTCCGCACAGCCCGTGCCGCCAGGCACCGCCGCAACCCTGACGACGCTCACCGGGAGCGGTCTGGTCCGCCTTGCGACGGTCAGCCGGTCACGAGCCAACAGACACTGCCCCGAGGTGGGTCATCAGGACATCGAGCCTACGAGGATCACCGGCACCACAGCCGTGCGAGGTGCTCGTCGCGGCTGCTGATCTTCTGCTCGAGCGGAGTCGGAGCACCATCAGCCAGGACTCCGAAGGACGCCCCGATCACCTGCAGGTCGTCCTGGAGATCGCCTGACGCCGCGGCCAGGCCGTCATCGATCATGTGGCGCACCACCTCGGCGCGCGTCACACCCCTGCGGCGAGCGACCGCGGCGAGTGCTGCGGTCTGCCGCTCGTCCAGGTGAATGACAGTCCGCCGCACACGCATGACCGTACGTCCGGCGGCAGTCAGCCCGGTGCGATCGAGACCCACGTCACGAGGTGCACGTCGCGGTCCCGGTCGATCGGCGGGAGCGGAGCCACGGGGGTCGGCACGGGCAGTCGCAGATCGTCGACCGCTCGAGCCAGCGCCAGGGCGGCCTCGACGGGATGTCTCATGTGCTCCCGCAGGATGCCGCGCACCTCGCTCTGGATCCGCGGCTCGACCCGCTGCCCGAGCCGCAGGACCACGTCGTCCTGCCGGTCGGCCAGCGCGAGGCCGTGCTCGCGGACCAGCGCCGCCGCCCGCAGCATGACCGGCGGCACCTCCGGCTCGATGTTCCGCGGGTCGCCGCGGAAGGCCCAGTCCTCGTCGATGTCGTCCAGGGCCACCTGCCAGGCGTCGAAGACGGCGTCGCGAAGCGCGTCACTCAGGGAGGCCCGTGCGGTGTCCGCCACCGGGTCAGCGTGGTCGAGGCAGGCCAGGACGTCGCGCACCACGACCGGTCTGCCGGCGACCATCTGCGGAGTCAGGTCGGCGGTCAGGGGCACGTAGCGGAACTCCGGCGCGGGGTGATCTCCCACGCGGGCGCAGAACACCACCCCGTGCTCCGCGCCGTCGCGCACCAGACCTGTACCGCTCTCCCACGGCAGGGCGAGGACCCGCTGCCGGGTCTCCGTGGAGGCGAAGGCGTCC
This sequence comes from uncultured Quadrisphaera sp., assembly GCA_964242735.1. GTDB lineage: Bacteria > Actinomycetota > Actinomycetes > Actinomycetales > Quadrisphaeraceae > CADCUY01. Next base: position 223,330 of record CAXTAK010000003.1, read on the forward strand.
GCGAGGCGCCGCCGGAACTCCTCGCCGGACGCCGCGGCACTGCCGCCCTCCTCGAAGAGGCTGGCGTCCTCGCGGCGCAGCCTGTCGATCAGCTCCCGCGTCTCGGTCATCACTCCTTCGACCCCCTCGATGCCGGGCAGCACCTGGCCAGTGCCGAACGCCGCCGCCGCCTGCTGCAGCTTGTGCTGCAGCCTCTCCTCCAACCCCAGCAGCACCTCCAGCTCAGCATCGGGGAAGAAGCACCGCAGCTCGATCTCCTGGTGCGGCGACCCGATCCGGTCGACACGACCGTGGCGCTGCACCAGGCGCATCGGGTTCCACGGCAAGTCGTAGTTGACGATGTTGCGCGCCTGCTGGAGGTTGACGCCCTCGGAGAGCACGTCGGTGCTGATGGCGAGGTCGTACCTGTCGGACGCCGGGTCCGCGTCCGGTGTGCCGCCCGCCGTGAGCGGCGCGAAGCCGAGGATGGCGCTCTGACGGTCCGCGCGACCACCGCCCTGGCCGCCCGTGACCAGCACCGTGCGTCCGGCGTAGGTGGCCAGCCGCGGATCGCTCAAGCAGGCCTCGGCCAGCGCCGATGTGAGGTAGCGGGCTGTGTCGGCGAAGTAGGTGAAGAGCAGCACCTTGCGCCGGTTGCGCGTGTCCTGGGCGCCGATCCCCGCGAAGGCCGCGTCGGCGGCCACCGTCGCCAGCTCCTCGACCAGCGCGGCGACCTTGGGATCGTCGCGCCAGTGGACGCCGGTCACCTCCTGGTGCAGCTCCTCCAGCAGTGCCCGGTCAGCGCTGACCGCCTGTCGCAGGGCGTGGACGTCGTGCTCGCTGGCCCGAGCGGCGTTGTCCGCGCCGAAGGCCTCGTCGTCCAGACCTGCGGTGACGATCGCGCCCACGTCGTCGGTGTCGCTCGCCGCCCAGGCGCGCAGCGCATCACCGGTGAGCACCCAGCCGCCGTCCAGGGCTTCGAGGAACTGGTCGTGGGACGCGATCATCACCGCGACCGTGCTGGCGAAGGCGGGAGCGCTCGACTCGAAGCGCTTCAGCAGCGCTGACCGCAGCAGTCCGGCGTTCTGGGTCTGGTACTGCTCGGTGCGTGCCCCGGCACGGAAGCGCGACGGCACGTAGCGGGCCATGGTGAGCACCCGGCCCTGCTCGCCGAGGACGACGCCGCTGTACTCGAAGGCGTCGTCATGGGTGTGCGCACCGAGGGCGGTCGCGAGCCGGTCGAAGAAGCCGGGCAGGACGGCGTCCAGGCGGTAGTCGATGCGGCGGACCACCGGCGTCGGGAAGGTGATGGCCACCTCCTTGCCGCCGATCCGGATGCGCTCGTTCGCGTAGTGCCTCTTCACGAACCGGCGGGTGCGCCGGACGGCGACGGCGTCCAGGACGGCGAACAGGTGCCGTGGGCTGAGGTCCTCCGGTGCCATGGCCAGGGCGTCGCGGAAGTAGCCCTCCAGGCTCGGCACCCCGATGTCGGCGAACGCGCCGTCCGCGGGGGTGATGTAGCTGATCAGGGTGTGCAGGTCGCGCAGGCTGTTGTTCACCGGTGTGGCGGTCAGCAGCACGAGCTCCTTGGGCACCCGCCCGCCGAGCAGCTCACGCATCGCCCCGGCGCGCTGAGTGGTAGCGCTGCGCAGGTGGTGCGCCTCGTCGATGACGACCATGGCGTAGTCATCCACCGCGCCGAGACGGCTGCCGCCACGCCCGGCGTGGTCGATGTCGCGGACGAGCTCCTCGTAGGAGACCACCGTGGCGGGCAGGTTGCGCTCCTCCAGAAAGGGCGTCCAGGTCGAGTCGCGCAGGGTCGCCGAGGCAATGACCAGCACTCGTTGGCGGCGATCGATGGCCGCTTCGCGGATCAGCTCCCCGGCGAGGAACGTCTTGCCCAGTCCCACCTCGTCCGCGATGATCACGCCTTGGCGCTGGGCGAGGATGCGCTTGGCGCGCCAGACGCCGTCCTGCTGGAAGCGGGTGAGACCCAGCTCGGAGCGGAAGCCCTGGTCCTCGGCGAGGTCGTGGCCGTAGCGCTCGTGCAGCATCCGCAGGAAGACGTCGAACGGCTGGTGGGCGGCCCACCGGCTCTCGTACAGGGCCGCGAGGTCGTAGACGTCGCTGCCCTGCCACAGCTCGTCGAACCACTGCGACACCTGCCCGACCGTCGTGGGGTCGTACTGGCCGAGGTTGAGCTCGCGGTTGGTGGACAGCCCGGCGCGGGTGAAGTTCGACGAGCCCGCCATCACCGCATCGCCGCCAGCACCGGCGAGGTACGCCTTGCCGTGCAGGAAGCCTGTGGTGAGACGCCGCACCTGCACGTCGTGGCCGCGCAGCCAGGTGACCAGCCGGTGGGCCTCGGCGTCGCACTCGCGCGTGAAGCCGAGCAGGTCACGGTCCTCGGCGAGCGCCTGCGCGTGGTGCAGCAGGGCAGGCGCCAGCGTGGGATCGGCGGATCGCCGGCGGCTGCGCGCCGCCAGCGGGCGCACCGTGGTGCGCACCGCGGCGTCGGTGGGTTCTGCGCCAAGCAGCAGCCGCACGGGGCCCGCCCGCTCCAGCTCGTCGGCGAGGAGGGTGAAACCGCCGACGTTGAAGTACGCAGAGGCGATGGCGAGGTCCGGCGAGGCCTTCAGGTAGGTGCGGAAGCGGTGGAGCATGGCGTTGAGCGCCGACGAGACAGTCTCGTGCTCGTCGCCGTGGTGGCGGTTGGTGGCGAACTCCGGGCGACCCTCGACGGCGGTCACGCGCCATCGCCTCCAGCTTGCCAGGAATTGAGATGGGAGAGAACAGCCGATCTGCGCTGCTCTTGATTTCGGAAGAGCGGTGCCATCAACTCTTCAGACACACCGAATAAAAGTATTGCTAGAGCATCAATCTCCGCCGAGGCATCGGCTCGTGCATCAGGTGTGATGATCGGCTCGCCAAACCGATCCCATGGCGTGTAATCCCCGGAGGGCTCACCTATGGCCAAGCGCGCCGCCAACTCGCCTACGCGAGCAGAGCAAGGATCTTTTAGGTCTAGTTTTGGTATAGGGATGGCATTGAAAATGAAGAAGTTCAAGTTGAGATTCATCCGGAGATGACCAAACCAGTCCACAATGATGGACGACAGCATACCGAGCAAGTAGGCCTGTGCAGCTAGATCTCCGCGGGCGAACACTAGATACGGTGCCTTGTTCGTCAGTACGGCGCCTCGCGGGATCAAGGAGATCCACACCTTTCTTCGATTGCTGGCATGCACAACATCACGGAAGGCGATCCGCGTCGTCCTTGTAGCAAGCGTCATGGGGTCCTGGATCCACGCCCGCGTCATTCCGCGGAATGGCGAGTCAGAACGACTTGCTGTGCGGGAACGGCGCTCGAAAAGGTACTCCTCGACCATGGACAGTTGAACGCTATTGAATCGACCTGCCGTAGGCAAGAATTGCAGGTGTCCGACGTTGAGATGGTTCCAGACAGGAGTGTCTGAATCTTGTCCCGTGAAGAACAACCTTTTACCCTCGTTCGTCGCGTGTAGTTCAGTATTGGGCCTCACGTCAAAGTCGTCACGCGCGGACCCTAGAGCGGGATGCATGAGCATCTGCGCAAACAGTCTTAGGTCCGCTTCATCACGAACCACGGGAATGCAGGCTTCGACATCACTGGCCAGGATTGCCGTGGAATCCAGCTCAACTCCGCCACCTCCTACCGCGGCGTCGAACTGCACGGCGCTCGCCGCAGGGCCGACCACCCGTACCGTCGACCGGCTTCCGCTCTTCACCACGCCGACTAGAGCGATGGGCCAACCGGGGTTGACGTCAGTGAACAACCACTCTCGCTCGTTCACCGCAAAGACCACCTCTACGCGCGAGCAGCCCACCACGGCCCTACGCCAGGGCGCGGATCCCTTCGCCAGGAAGGCAGACCTGGGGAGAATTACTCCCATGCGGCCAGCAGTGGAAATCAATCTCCAGAATCGCCAGGCGAAGGCCTTGTACAGGTCGGGATCACCAGTACCCATCCCAGGGTAAGATCCGCTGAGGAGGCAAGCCCGCAATGATGCCACGTTGCGGCGCTGTGTTTGAAACTCCGCCTCTAGATCTGGTCGATTACTTCGAAGCTCGTCTAGGCGGGCGGCCTGAGTAGTTGAGGGTAGCTTCTTGATACCAGGAAATCGCATTCCCCAAAAATCGAGTGACTCGATAGTCACTTCTTCCCACGGTGGATTGCCGAGGATGACGTCGAAGCCAGGCACGGCTCGTTGGAACACCTCAGGAAACGTCACCGGGAAGTGCAGCGCCTCCAGCTCGCGGAGCCGCGTCGACACATCCGCCCGCCGGCCGGCCGCCATGACCGCCTCCGCACCCGACAGCGCCAACAGCGGAAGATCCAGCATCCCGAGCCGCCCCGCGACAGCGGCATCGAGCAACGCCCGTGCCGGCTCGGCGAGGAGCAGGGCCTCAGCATGCGCGGCCTCGGCCTCATCGACTTCCGCGGCCGTGGCCTCAGCGGTGCGGCGCACCCGTCCAAGCACGTCGGCCGCGGCGTCGAGCGCCGCGCGCATCGGCTCCTCGAACAACGAGATCTGCCCAGCCGCCCGAGCCGCCGCACCCCGGGCTCCCCTCGCCGAGCCGGTCAGCACGTCCAGCGCCTCGTCGAGCGTGCCTATACCGGTGAGACTGTTCCCCTGCACCAGCCCGTGGTCCAGCGCCGACATCGGCAGTCCGGGGACGAAGGTGTGGATCCACACCGCGAGCCGCGCCAGGTCGACGGCGATCTGGTTGACGTCGATGCCGTAGATGCAGCGCCGGGCGACCTGGCGGCGCAACAGGGTCGCCTGGTCGATCTCGGGCAGGGCACTGACGCCCACCGCCTCAAGCCCAGCGAAGGCCGTCTCACGCAGGCGGGTCAGCTCGGCGTCCACCTGCGGCAGCGGGCTCTCGACGAGGAAGGCGCTGAAGCGCAGAGCGATGTGGTCGATCGCCGCGAGCAGGAAGTGCCCCGAGCCCATGGCGATGTCGGCGACGCGCAGGTCGAAGAACATGGCGGAGGCGGCCGCTTCGTCGCCGGCGTCCATGGTGTCGCCGACCCGAGCCAGGTGCTCGTCGATCGCTGGGTCGAGCGCGGTGCGGATGAGGTGCTCGACCGCGAAGGGCTTGGTGAAGTAGGAGCCGGTGGCCTTGCGCGCCCCCGAGGCGTTGTGGAAGTAAATCTGCCCCGCGCGGACGTCCGCCTCGGCGCCAGCGCGTGCCGGGACGTAGTTCTGCTGGGCGTCCAGCGCCAGGTCGGACGGAGCGATCGAGAGCGACGACTCCAGCAGCCCCTCGTAGATGGTGCCGAACTCGCGCACGCTGAGGGCGGTGAAGTCCACGGGCCCGCGCGTGCCGTCGTTCCCGGCGTCGACCAGCAGCGCCACCAGGGCCGGACCGATCTCGGCGTTCGTCAGCTGCATGCCGGCGATGGCCCGCCCGCGGTCGTCGACGGCGGCGAAGAGGGCGCCGCCGTACTCCGGCACTCCCCACTCGCGGTGACCCTGGCTGACTGCCGCCCAGATGTGGGTGAGGTCGTGCCACAGGTCAGTCGCCGCCGGGTCGTGGTCGACGCGTCCGTGCTCGGCCATCACCGCCGTGTAGTCGCGAGCCCTCGTCTTCAGCGCTTTCCGGGTATACACGGTGTTGAGGCGGTAGGGCAGGAGAGCGCGGTCCTCCGCGTAGGCGACGAAGAGCAGCCGGAAGAGCACCACGAGGGTGACGTGGTACGCCTCACGCAGCTGCGCCTCATCGGTCGCGTGGAGGCGACTCGCGATGGTCTCGGCCAGGCGCGGGACGACGTCGCGGTACACGCGGTCGCGCAAGCGCGCGCCGAGACCGGTGGCGTGGTCGGAGGACGACTTGAGGATCTCCGCGACGCTGCCGTCGGCGCGCAGCGCGGCCGGGCTGAGCAGCAGCTCGAGGTACCCGAGGCGGTCGTCGGCGAGGGCCCGCACCGACAGCTCGGTGAACGTCGCCGTGGCCCCCTTCCGGCCGACTCCGACGTCCGGGTTCGCCGCGTACAGCCGGACGACATCGCCCTGCACCGCCAGCACCCAGGTCAGCTCCTGGGCCTGGGCCAGTGCGAGCCCGTACTCGATGGGCGAGGAGGCGTTGAACCGCACTGCACGGCGATCGAAGACCTCGTCACCCTCGAGCAGCACGGCGACAGCGCGCTGCACTCCGTGCTCGCGCAGCAGGTGGCTGCCCGATCCGTGAGGAGTGGCCTCCCAGCCCAGTGTCCTCAGCAAGTCGATGCCGCGGCGGCCACGCAGCGACTGCGAGCGGGCGACCGCTGCGTCCCAGTCCGGCCGGCCGGGCACCCGCTGGTCGAGCTCGTAGCCGGCGAAGAGCCCTTCGTTGCGCAGCCCGGGCACGAGCGCGTCGTCCTGCTCGGTGAAGAGGGAAGCGAGCAACGCCTCCGCCTCGGCAGTGGTCACCGCGTCCAGCGCCTCGCCGACGAGCCGCTCGACCTGGCTGAGGGCGACGTGACGGCGCACCGGCCTCTCGTCCCGCAGGCCGACGAGGTCGGCCACTCCCACGCCGCCCTCCAGGTAGGCGTGGACGACGAGCACGGGGGTGGCGCGCCTGGCCGACCGGTCGCGCCACGTGCGCCGCACGTCGTCGATGCGGGTGTGGGCGTGGCCGCGCAGGTACACCACCTCCAGCGCCGCGAAGGCGGCGTCCCCGAGGTAGACCCCGTCGCAGGTCACACCCTCGGGCAGGACCGACGGGCTCCACCGGGTCGACAGGTGGTCCTGGAGGAACGACTCCAGCTCTGAGGTCGGCATCTCGGTCTCCCTGCGACGGCGGCGTCACCGGGGACCCGACCAGCGACGAGCCGTGTATACACGGCTGACCTCCACTCTTCTGCCGGTCAACGTGACGAGGTGCCCGAGGAGTCGCTGCTTGAACGCCATCTGGCGCAGCGGCTCGCCTCGCGGCTCCGGGACTTGCGCGACGCCAGCGGCTTGACGCAGGAGCAGGTCGCGCACGCAGCGGTCATCAACCGGAACCACTACCAGCTGCTGGAGTCAGGGCTCAGCGACCGTGCCAAGGGCACGCCGGCCAACCCGCGGCTGTCGACTCTGGTGTCCTTGGCCGTCGTGCTCGGAACGACGGTGCCGGAGCTCATCGATGACGTCTTCGGCCAGTAGAACCGTCCTGACAATCGGCAGGTGGCTGGATCGAGATGAGCAGCGCTGTCGCTACGCACAGGTGGGCGACGTGCGAGCGAGGTCCAGGACCAGCGGAAGGGCCGACCGCCGTCGTGCGACCACGACGCGGCCCGCCGCCCCCACGGTGCGCTACTGTCCCGTCACGACCATCCAGAGTGGCTGAGAGACCTGGCTCGACGACGCCACAGCAACCACCCCTCGGGGCAGGTGCTTCCGCCAGGGACGATGGAGGACCACCCGTGATGATCACCACCCACCCGGCGCACCCGGCGCTCGTCCGACGCCTGCACGTCGACCTGCTGCGCACCGGCGCGACCCGGTGTCGAATGTCGCGCACCGCCCGTCGGGCTTGAGGATCCGCCCGCCGGCGTGAGACCACCCGCGTAGGGCTCAGGAGCCCGCGCGCTCAGCACCACCGCTCGCCGACCGCCCGCTCCGCCGCGCGCGCCACCGCGCCGCGGAGCACCCACGCGCCCGGCAGACCACTCGCCCCGCCACTCCCTGGAGCCCCCGTGCCCGTCGCCGTCCCCTCCCGCCACTCACCGACCGGCCTCCCCCACCTCGGCCGCCCCACCCGCCGCCAGGTCCTGCGCTCGGTGCTGCTCGCCTCCGGCGCCGGCGCCACCGGAGCTCTGGCGGGCTGCGGCACGGGCGGCGCCGCCCCGGCGCTGGCAGCTGACAGCGCCGGTGACCTGCAGGGCGTGACGCTGCGCCTCATGGTCAACCAGCCGCACGTCCTCGCCTTCGACGAGCTGCTCGCCCCCGCCTTCGCCGAGGAGTTCGGCGGCACCCTCGAGGTCACCGCCATCCCCTACGACCAGCTGACGAGCAAGCAGATCCTCGACGTGCAGGGCGGGGCGGGCGAGTTCGACGTCTTCGACTACTTCTACTTCGGGCTCGGCGCCCTCGTCGACGCCGGGGCCCTCGTCGACCTCACCGACTTCCTCGACGGCAGCGCCGGGGCCGACACCGCCGACTTCCTGCCCTCGCTGTACGACGCGTACACCCTCGCCGACGGCCGGCGCTACGGCCTGCCCTTCGACGGGGACACGCACGTCCTCTACTACAACACCGCCCTGCTCGAGCAGGTCGGGGCGCAGCCGCCGACGACGTGGGACGAGTACGACGAGGTGGCGCGGGCCATCACCGCGGCCGGCGGCGGTGAGGTGTTCGGCGCCGCCGTCGAGGGGCAGCAGGTGCCGATGATCCTGGGCTGCTCGTTCATCAACCGCCTCGCCGGGTACGGCGGCGCGCTCGTGGACGCCGACGGGAACCCGACCCTGACCACCGACGCCGCCGCGGCCGCCCTGCAGCACCTCGTCGACGTCGCGCCGCACGCCCTTCCCACACCGCTGCAGGTGGGCTTCGACGAGGCCAACAGCGCGTTCCTCTCGGGGAGGGCCGCGATGATCGACACCTGGACCGACCTGGGGCTGAAGGCGCAGGACCCCGAGGGCTCGGCGATCGTCGACGGCTGGGGCGTCGTCCCCCTGCCCGTCGGCGGCGCCAACACCACCCCCCGCACCGCCCTGAACTCCGGGTTCGGCCTGGGGGTCTCGACCGCCTCGGCGCAGGCCGACGCGGCGGCCGCCTTCGTGGTGTGGGCGACCGACGCCGCGCGCAACCTGCTGCTCGCGAGGACCGGGGGGTCCGGCATCGACCCGGCCCGCACCAGCGTGCTCGCGGCGCCCGAGTACGCCACGGCGAGCGCCCCGGCCACCGAGACCATCGCCGCCGGCCTCACCGGCGACCCCCTGGTGTGGCCGAAGGACCCCGGGGCGCCGAAGCGCCTGCAGGACCTCGTCGACCAGCTCGCCCTCGCGCTCACCGGCGAGCAGGACGTCGAGACCTCCCTGCAACGGGCGCAGGACGGGTGGGAGCGCGGTGCCGCCACGTGAGCCACGACCTCGCCGCCCGGAGCCCGGCGCGGGCCCCGACGACGACATCGACGCCGGCCTCGACCTCAGCCCGACGGCGACCGCCGGCCCCGGGGCGTCAGCGCGCGGCCCGGCCCGCACCGGTGGTCCGGCGGGTGCCGTGGTGGCTCTCCGCGCCCCCGCTGCTGGCCGTGGCGGTGCTGCTGGTCTACCCGACGCTGTTCGTCCTGGGAGCCGCGGTGACGCGCTCGACGCTGGCCAGGCCGCTGCAGGCCTGGACCGGGACGGCCAACCTCGTGGCCGCCGCCGAGTCCGAGGCCTTCACGGGCTCGCTGGTGCGCTCGCTGGTCTTCGCGCTCGCCGCGGCGCTGGCGACCACGGCGCTGGGGACGGCGGTCGCGGTGGCACTGCGCGCCAGGGGGGCGGGCCTGGGGGTGCTCGGCACCCTCCTGCTGCTGCCCCTGGTGACGCCGCCGGTGATGGTCGGGGTCGCGTGGCGGCTGCTGCTGGCCCCGTCCGGCGGCGCCCTGACCGGCACCGCCGGCGACCTGCTCGGCGGCACCCCGAACCCGCTGGGCGACCCGGCCACGGCCCTGGCCACCCTGGTCGCCATCCACGTGTGGCAGTGGACCCCCCTGGTGGTGCTGCTGGTCTTCGCCGCGCTGCTCGCCGTGCCCGAGGAGCTGCACGAGGCGGCGGGCCTGGACGGCGCCGGGCGCTGGCGCACCTTCACGGCGGTGACCTGGCCGACGGTGCTGCCCACGGTGCTCAGCGTGCTGCTCCTCGAGCTGGTGCTCGGCTTCAAGGTCTTCGACCTCGTGGCCGTCGTCACCTCCGGAGGCCCCGGCCTGGCGACCGTGGTCGCCAGCTACGAGATCTTCCGCACCGGTCTGCGCGGTGACTACGACGTCGGGGTGGCCGCGGCGCAGACGCTCGTCCTCGGCCTGCTGGTGGGCGTGGTGACCACCGCGGTCTCGGTGTGGCGGACGCGCGCGACGGGGGCGGACGGGTGATCGGCGTCCTCGGGCTCCAGCGCGCCGACCGCTCACCAGCCCCCTCGGGTCCGTCGCCGCTGGGCGGGGAGCGCCGCCGTCCTCGCCGGCGGCGCTCCCCGGCAGCTGCGTCCGCGCTGCACCTCGCGCTGGCCCTGGTCGCCGTGCTCGCCCTGGTGCCCGTGGCGTTCCTGGTCTCGCTGTCGCTGCGCAGCGCCGACGACGTGCTGTCCGGGGGGTGGCTGCCCGACGGCCCGACCTGGCAGAACTGGCCGGCGGCGTTCTCCACCATCCCGCTGGCGCGGATGCTCGCGAACTCGTGGCTGGTCGCCCTGGGCGCGACCGCGGTCACCGCGCTGGTGGCCGTGCCGGGGGCGTACGTCACCGCCAGGGCGGGCCGCCACGGACGGCGCGTGCAGGCGCTGCTGCTGGCCGGGTACTGCGCGCCGCCCGTCGTCGCCGTCCTGCCGCTGTTCTTCCTGCTGCGCCAGACCGGCCTGACGAACACCGTGCTCGGCCTGGCGCTCGTCAACGGCCTGGCCAACGCCCCGGTCGCGGTGTGGCTGCTCGACGGCTTCGTGCGCCGGGTGCCCGTGGAGCTGGAGGAGGCGGCGTGGCTCGACGGCCTGTCGGTCGCCGCGGGTCTGCGCCGCGTCGTCCTGCCCCTGATCGCCCCCGGTCTGGTCGCGGCCCTGCTGGTGTGCCTGTTCCTGGCGTACGGCGAGTTCCTCTTCGCCGTCTCGTTCTCCTCCACCCCCGACGCGCAGCCGCTGACCGTCGGGCTCTCCCTCTTCCAGGGCGACCGCACCGTGCAGCCCGGCCAGCAGGCCGCCGCCGCCCTGGTGGGGATCGTCCCCGTCTACCTCCTCGCCGTCACCGCTCAGCGGTGGCTGGTGGGGGGACTCGCCACCGGAGGCCTCAAGTGACCCGCCGCATCCACCTCAACGCCTTCGACATGACCTGCGTGGCCCACCAGTCGCCGGGGCTGTGGCGCTACCCCGGCGACCAGTCGCACCGGTACAACGACCTGTCGTACTGGACGGAGCTGGCCGTGCTGCTCGAGCGCGGCGGCTTCGACTCCCTGTTCATCGCCGACGTCCTCGGGGTGTACGACGTCTACCGGGACGGGCCGGCGACGGCGCTCTCGGAGGGGGCGCAGGTGCCGGTCGGTGACCCGCTGCTGGCGGTCTCGGCGATGGCCGCGGTCACGCAGCGGCTGGGCTTCGCGGTGACCGTGTCGCTGACGTACGAGCAGCCGTACTCCTTCGCCCGCCGGATGGCGACCCTCGACCACTACACCCGCGGGCGCATCGGGTGGAACGTGGTGACCTCCTACCTGGAGAGCGCGGCCCGCAACCTCGGCCGGGTGCGCCAGCTCGGTCACGACCAGCGCTACGAGCTGGGCGAGGAGTTCCTGGACGTCTGCTACCAGCTGTGGGAGGCCTCGTGGGAGGACGACGCCGTGGTGCGCGACGCCGCCTCGGGCGTGTACACCGACCCGGGCAAGGTGCACCCCGTGGGCCACCACGGCACCCACTACGACGTGCCGGGCATCGCGCTGACCGAGCCCTCCCCGCAGCGGACCCCGGTGATCTTCCAGGCCGGCGCCTCACCGCGGGGCGCGGCCTTCGCGGCTCGGCACGCGGAGGGCATCTTCATCACCGCCACCCGCCCCGAGGTGCTGCGCCCCCAGGTGCAGCGCACCCGCGCGGCCGCCGCCGAGCTGGGGCGCGACCCGGCCAGCATCAAGGTGTTCGCGCTCATGACGGTGATCACCGCGCCCACCGACGAGGAGGCCAGGGCCAAGCACGCCGACCTGGCGCGCCACGTCAGCTACGACGGGGCCCTGGCCCTGTACGCCGGGTGGAGCGGGCTCGACCTGTCGACCCACCCGCCCGACGAGCCGCTGCGCTACGCCGAGACCGAGGCGGTGCGGTCAGCGGTCGAGGCGTTCTCCACCGCGGACCCCGACCGTGAGTGGACCCCGCGGGACATCGCGACGTGGGTGGGCATCGGGGGCATGGGCGTGGTCGTGGTCGGCAGCCCCGCGACCGTCGCCGACGAGATGGAGCGGTGGGTGGGGGTCGCGGACGTCGACGGCTTCAACCTCGCCTACGCCACCACCCCGGGCACCTTCGAGGACCTCGTCGAGCTGGTCGTCCCCGAGCTGCGCCGGCGCGGGCTGGTGGGGGAGCGACCCGAGGGCGCCACGCTGCGCGAGCACCTGTACGGCGCGGGACAGGTGCGGGTGCGCCCCGACCACCCCGCGGCCGCCCACCGCGCCGCCGGCGCCACTGCCGGTGTCGCTGCCGGCGCCACTGCCGACACCGGGCGGCGTCCCGAGGTGGTGCAGGCGTGACCGCCCACGTCATCACCACCACGACCGAGGCCCTCGAGCTCGCCCGCGCGCTCGGCGAGCAGTTCGCCCGCGACGACGCCGCCCGTGACGCCGAGCGCCGGCTGCCCCGGGCCGAGGTCGCCGCGCTGGCCGCCTCGGGCCTGCTCGGCATCACCGTCCCGCGCGGGCACGGGGGCCTGGGCGCCAGCGCGCGCACCGTCGGCGACGTCTTCGTCGCGCTCGCGGCGGGCGACGCCAGCCTGGGGCAGATCCCGCAGAACCACTTCTTCTTCGTCGAGGTGCTCACCGAGGCGGCGTCCACCGCGCAGCAGGAGCACTTCTACGCCGAGGTGCTCGCCGGGCGGCACTTCGGCAACGCGCTGTCCGAGCGGGGCACGCGCACGGCCTTCGAGTACGCCATCCGCTTCGAGCCCGGGCCCGACGGCACGGCCCTGGTCGAGGGCACCAAGCACTACGCCACGGGGTCGCTGTTCGCCCCGTGGATCCCGCTGTACGCCAACGACCCGCAGGGACGGCTGGTGGCGGCCTGGGTGCCGGCGGACGACCCGGGCGTCGAGGTCGTCGACGACTGGTCGGGGATGGGGCAGCGGACGACGGGGTCCGGCACGGTGCGCTTCAGCGGGGTGCGCGTGCCCGCCGACCGCGTCGTCCCGGCGTGGCGCATCTTCGAGCGCCCCGAGGTGTTCGGGGCCTTCGGCAACTACCTGCACGCGGCGATCGACGTCGGCATCGCCGAGGCGGCGCTGCGCGAGGGCCGGCACCTGCTGCACACCCTCGCGCGGCCCTGGCCGGAGTTCGGCGCCGAGCGGGCGGTCGACGACCCCCTGGTGATCCAGGGCTTCGGCGACCTCGCCCTCTCCGTGCGCGCCGCGCGGGCCCTGCTGCACGAGGCGGGGGACGCGATCGACGCGGCGCGGGCCGACCTGGGCGAGACCTCCGCGGCCGAGGCCTCCGTCGCGGTCGCCGCCGCCAGGGCCGCCGCGGACACCGCGGCGGTCGGCGTCTCCAGCGACGTCTTCGCCCTCATCGGCACGCGCTCGGCCGCCGACGAGCTCGACCTGCACCGCCACTGGCGCAACGCCCGCACCCACACCCTGCACGACCCGCGGCGATCGAAGATCCACCACCTGGGCCGCTGGCACCTCACCGGAACGCCACCCCCGTCCAACGGCTGGGTCTGAGAGCGGTGCGCCTGCCGGTCGGGGGAAGCGGATCACCCGTCCACCGCCGCGCGCCCTGCAGTGGCAGTCACCGGGTGGGTCGAGGGACGCGTGGCGATGCGCGCCCAGCATGCAGAAGTGCCCGATCGGGCCCCTGGCCCCGCCACCGCGGAGGTTCTGCCTGCGCGGTGGCGCACCCGGACCGGCATCACCACCGATGCCGTGACCATCACCGACGCTGCGGGCCGGTCCACCCGCACCGGCTGCCCCCGCCCTCCACCTGACGACTGCTGTGAGCCCGACGTCCACCACGAGCACCCACCACCGACCACGAGGAGCCCCCGTGACCCTGACCGAGGACCGCCCCCGCACGCAGCCGTGGGTCGGCGTCGCCCGCCGCGTCGCCGAGCAGCTGGCCCTCGACGCCCTGGCGCGCGACCGCGCCGGCGCCGAGCCCCACGTCGAGGCGCAGCTGCTGCGCGACGCCCACCTGCCCGCGCTGCTGCTGCCCGCGGATGCCGGTGGCGGGGGTGAGAGCTGGGCGACGGCGCTGCGCGTGGTGCGCGAGGTGGCCACCGCCGACGGTTCGATCGCGCAGCTGCTCGGCTACTCCTACGTCAACGCGGCGAACCTGGTGTGGGTCGCGGACGACGCCGGGCGGGCCCGATGGGTGCCGCCGGCCGCGGCCGGGCAGTGGCTGTGGGGCGACGCGGTGAACCCGATCGACCCGGCACTGACCCTGCTGCCCGACGGGGACGGGTACGAGCTGTCGGGCACCAAGACCTTCGCCACCGGGGCCAGCACCGGGGACGCCACAGTGGTCGCCGCGACGGTGACTCCGCCGGTCACCCGGCCGGTCACCACCGCCGCGCGCGAGCGCGGCCCCAGCGGCGCGGCCGGTCGCACGCTGCTCGTCGTGGTGCGGCGCGGCCAGGACGGCGTGGTGCCGGGCGGGGACTGGGACAACCTGGGCCAGCGGCTCTCCGCCAGCGGCAGCATCGCGTTCTCGCGGGTGCGCATCGAGGCCGACGCGGTGCTGGGTCCCCTGGACGGCGACGCCGCCACACCGCGGGCCTCGCTGGTGACGCCGGCCATCCAGGCGGTCTTCGGCAACCTCTACCTCGGCATCACCCGCGGCGCCCTGGTCACGGCCGCGGACTACACCCGCACCACCTCGCGCCCGTGGGTGCTCGGCGACGCGGCGAGCGCCGCCCAGGACCCGTACGTGCTCGCCACCTACGGGCGCCTCGTCGCGCGCCTGCGCGCCGCGGAGGCCCTCGCCGACGCGGTGGGCGAGCACCTGACCACGGCCGATGACCGCGGTGGCGCACTGACCTGGGACGAGCGCGGGGAGCTGGCCGAGCACGTCGCGGCGCTGAAGGTCGTCGCCTCCGACCTGGCCGTGGAGGCGACCTCGACGGTCTTCGAGGTGACCGGGGCCAGGGCCACCAGCAACCGCCACGGGCTCGACAGGTTCTGGCGCAACGCCCGCACCCACACCCTCCACGACCCCGTGGCCTACAAGGCCCGGGAGGTCGGGGACCACTTCGTCAACGGCGCGCACCCCGCCTTCACGCTGTACACCTGAGGGGCGCCGACCCGAAGATCCGACAGGACCGTCTCGCCCCTGCCTCAGGACGGCCCGGGGGCCACGTCACGCCTGCGGGCGCCACACCACCAGCGCGCCCGAGGCCAGCGCGGAGCGCGCCGCACGTCGTCCCGGGGCCACCGCGACGACGTCCCCGCCCGGGCCGGCGGCGAAGACCCGAGCGGAGCGCTGCAGGTGGCGCAGCGCCTCGGTGAGGTCGCCCACCTGCGCGCGCATCCGGTCGACCTCGCTCTCCAGCTCCATCACCCGCTTGATCCCGGCGAGGTTCACGCCCTCCTCCTGGGACAGGCGCTGGACCTCCCGCAGCAGCTCGACGTCGCGCAGGGAGTACCGGCGTCCCCGCCCGACGGCCCGGGTGGGACGCACCAGCCCGAGGCGGTCGTACTGGCGCAGGGTCTGCGGGTGCATCCCGGCCAGCTGCGCGGCCACGGAGATCACGAACAGGGGGGCGTCGGGGGGGAGCGCGCTCACGGGGTCCTCCCGCGGGCACCCGCCGTCCCGGCGGCCGATGCCCTGGCGCGGGCCAGGACCTCGGCGCGGGGATCGCCGTCACCGGTCGCCGCGGCGAAGGCCTCCACCGCGGCTCGCGCGTCGTCGTCCATCTGCTGGGGCACCACGACCTGGGCGGTCACGAGGAGGTCCCCGGTGACCGAGCCCCGCGCCACCCCGCGCCCGCGGACCCGCAGGGTGCGCCCCGACGGTGTACCTGGGGGCACCCGCAGGCGCACGGACCCGCCGTCGAGGGTGGGGGCCTCGACGTCCGCGCCGAGCGCCGCCTCGGCGAAGGTGACGGGCAGGGTCACGCGCAGGTCGTCACCGGAGCGGGTGAAGACCGGGTGCGGCGCGACGGTGACGGTGAGCATGAGGTCACCGGCGGGGCCACCGCTGGTGGAGGGTCGTCCCCTGCCGCGCACGCGCACCTTCTGGCCGTCGCGCACCCCTGCGGGGACGGCGGCACGCACGGTGCGACCCTCGACGGAGAGCTCCAGGGTGGTGCCGAGGACGGCGTCGACGAAGGGCACCTCCGTGGTGGCCTCGAGGTCCACCGCAGGTGGCGCGCCGAACCCGGCGGTGCGCCGACCCCCCGCAGCCCCGGGACCCTGTGCGCCGCCGTTGAACAGGCCGCTGAGCAGGTCCTCCATGCCCGGGGGCACCCCGCCCGCGCCGCCGCGACCACCGGTGTCGAAGCGGGTGCGCTGCCCGCCCCCACCGCCGAACAGCCCGCCGAGGAGGTCGTCGAAGCCCCCGGCGCCCGCGCCGCCCCGCGCACCGGAGGTGAAGCGGGCACCGGAACCCATGGCCCGCACCGCGTCGTACTGCTGGCGCTGCTCGGGGTCGGAGAGGACCGCGTAGGCCTCCCCCACCTCCTTGAAGCGGGTCTCGGAGGCGGGGTCGTCGGGGTTGGCGTCCGGGTGCAGGGTGCGCGCCAGCTTCCGGTACGCCTTCTTGATGTCGGCCTCGGAGGCGTCCTTGGCCACCCCCAGCCGGGCGTAGAAGTCCTTCTCGAGCCAGTCCTGACCGGCCATGGCGCCTCCTCTCGTACTTCATCTGCGCAGTTGTGGTGGCAAGTGCGGTCATCGACCTCGTCTGAGCGCACTCACCACCACAACTGCGGGCGGGCCCGGTGTGGTGGGTCAGGCGGGGCTGACGACGGCCACGCGGGCCGCGCGCAGCACCCGCCCGGTGGCGCCGGTCATCCGGTACCCCGGTTGCAGCACCTGGGTGACCACCGTGCCCGCACCCGGATCGGCGCTGTCGTCGACCCCGTGCATCAGCGCCTCGTGCACCGCGGGGTCGAAGACCTCGCCGGCCGCGCCGTACTGCTCCAGGCCCAACCGACCCAGGGCCGCGTGGAGCTTGTCGGCGATGGCGGCGAAGGGACCCTCGCCGAGGTCGCCGTGCTGGCGGGCGAGCGCGATGTCGTCGAGCACCGGCAGCAGCCCCTCCAGCGTCGCCGCGACCGAGCCCTCGCGGACGGCGTCGCGGTCGCGGTCGACGCGGCGGCGGTAGTTGACGTACTCCGCCTGCACGCGCTGCAGGTCCGCGAGCCGGTCCGCTGCCAGCTGCTCCGCCGCCGAGAGCAGGGCCGCGGTGTCGGCGTCGCTGGTCACCGTCGCTCCCTCGTCCAGCCCGCCGGCTGGCGTGTCAGCCGACCGCCCCACTGACTCGTCAGACTGCGGCTCCGGGACCCCGGAGCCTGGATCCGACAGGTCACCGACGGGACCGGCGGGCTGGCGGACCCGGCCGGTCAGCGGGTCGAGGCGGCGCCGGTCGCGGATGATCGGCACGCCCTCCACGGACTCCTCGGCGGGCTCCCCCGGGCTCGTCGAGCCGCTGGGGGTGAAGGAGTCGGTCATCGGCGCTCGGCCCCCGGCTCGTCGTCGACGACCTCGGCGTCCACGACGTCGTCGTCAGCCCCGGACGACGACCCGGCCGGACCGCCCTGGGCACCGTCGGCTCCAGCGCCACCGGGGGCGGCGGCGTCGGCCTGCTGCTGGGCGTACAGCGCCGTCCCGAGCTCCTGGCTGACCGTGGCCAGCGCCTCCTGCGCGCTCTTGACCCGACCGATGTCGTCGCCCTCCAACGCCCCGCGCAGGTCCGCGACCGCCGACCGGGTCTTGGCGACCCCGTCCTCGGGCAGCTTGTCGGTGTTGTCGGCGAGGAACTTCTCCGTCGAGTACACCAGCTGCTCCGCGGAGTTGCGGGTCTCGGCCTCCTCGCGGCGCACCTTGTCCTCCGCGGCGTGCGCCTCGGCGTCGCGCACCATCTGCGCGATGTCGTCCTTCGACAGGGCGCTGCCGCCCGAGATCGTCATCGACTGCTCCTTGCCCGTGCCGCGGTCCTTCGCGGAGACGTGCACGATGCCGTTGGCGTCGATGTCGAAGGTGACCTCGATCTGGGGGACGCTGCGCGGGGCCGGCGCGATGCCCGTGAGGTCGAAGTTGCCGAGCGGCTTGTTGTCGCGCACCAGCTCGCGCTCGCCCTGGAACACCTGGATCAGCACGGACGGCTGGTTGTCCTCGGCGGTGGTGAAGACCTCGCTGCGCTTGGTCGGGATGGCGGTGTTCCGCTCGATCAGCTTGGTCATGATGCCGCCCTTGGTCTCGATGCCGAGGGACAGCGGAGTGACGTCGATGAGCAGGACGTCCTTGCGCTCGCCCTTCAGCACCCCGGCCTGCAGGGCGGCGCCGACGGAGACGACCTCGTCGGGGTTCACCCCGCGGTTGGGCTCGCGGCCACCGGTCAGCTCGCGCACGACGTCGGCCACGGCGGGCATGCGGGTGGAGCCGCCGACCATCACGACGTGGTCGATGTCGGAGAGCTTGACGTCGGCGTCGCGGATGACCTGCTGGAAGGGCGCCTTGGTGCGCTCGAGCAGCGAGCGGGTCATGTCCTCGAACTGGGCCCGCGTGAGCTTCTCGTCGAGGTGCACCGGACCGTTCTCGGTCATGGACAGGTACTGCATGCTGATGTTGGTGCTCGTCGCCGACGACAGCTCCTTCTTGGCCTGCTCCGAGGCCTCGCGCAGGCGCTGCATGGCGATCTTGTCCTTGCTCAGGTCGACGCCGGCGGTGTTGCGCACGCGGTCGATGAGCCAGGTGACGACCGCGGCGTCCCAGTCGTCACCGCCGAGGTGGTTGTCACCGGAGGTCGCGCGCACCTGGATGGTGGAGAAGCCGTCCTCCGGGTCCTTGCCGACCTCGAGGAGGGAGACGTCGAAGGTGCCGCCGCCGAGGTCGAAGACGAGGATCAGCTCGTCCTCCTTGCCCTTGTCGAGGCCGTAGGCCAGGGCCGCCGCGGTCGGCTCGTTGATGATGCGCAGCACGTTCAGGCCGGCGACCTCGCCGGCCTCCTTCGTGGCCTGGCGCTGCGCGTCGTTGAAGTACGCCGGCACGGTGACCACGGCGTCGGTGACGGTCTCGCCGAGGTACTCCTCGGCGTCGCGCTTGAGCTTCTGCAGCACGCGGGCGCTGATCTCCTGCGCGGTGTACTTCTTGCCGTCGATCTCGACCTTCCAGTCGGTGCCCATGTGGCGCTTGACGGAGGTGATGGTGCGGTCGACGTTGGTGACGGCCTGGCGCTTGGCGATCTCGCCGACCAGCGGCTCACCGGACTTCGCGAACGCGACGACCGAGGGGGTGGTGCGCCCGCCCTCGGCGTTGGCGATGACGGTGGGCTCGCCACCCTCCAGGACGGCCACCACCGAGTTGGTGGTGCCGAGGTCGATGCCGACTGCGCGTGCCATGGTAGCTCCCCTGTGACGTTCTCGAGCGGACGTGAGTCCGTGTCACTCAAGTATGGGGGGGCCGCCAGGGGTGTCAACTCGGAGCCCGCAGACATGAGCCTGGGGGGCTCAACGCTGACAGTGCGGGTGGAGGGCACTCCGGTGCTGGAGCGAGGCGAGGCTGAGGTCCGGGCGCTGAGGTCCGGACGCGCTGAGGTCTGGGCGCGCTCAGGTCAGCGCGGGCTCAGACCAGCGACGTGGGCGCCACGACGCCCCACTCAGCGGCTGCCGCGCGGTCGGGGGCCAGGGCGCGCAGACCCCGCTCGGACAGGTGCACGCGCGGGCACCGCCCGTGGGAGTGCCGCTGGATCCGGGGTCGGACGCCGACCTCCTGCGCCAGGGAGGCGAGCAGGCGGTCCGCAGCGGCGCGGTCCGCGGCGGGTGCGGCCTGCAGCTCGGTGCGCCCGCGGGCCAGGGACACCGCGGCCAGGCCGCGCACCAGGGCGGTGCCGATGCCCCGGCGCTGCCACGCATCGTGCACCAGCACCTCGACGGCCGAGGCGATCGGCTCGACCTCGCCAGCGCAGTCCACCGGCCGCAGGGCGGCGACGGCGACCAGGCGCCCGCGCGCCTCCTCCACCACGACGGCGCCGGGCTCGGCGAGCCAGGCCTCCTGCTGCGCCAGGGGCAGCACGCACCCCCCGCGCCCGTACCAGCCGAGGCGTGTGGTCGGTGAGCAGCGCACCAGCAGCTGGGCCAGCACCGGCAGGTCCGCGACCCGCGCCTGGCGCGTGACCAGCCCGTGCAGCCCCCGCTGGGCGTGCTGGATCATCTGGGGGTTCTGGAGCAGCTGGGCGTGCTGGAGCAGCTGCGCGTGCTGGAGGCGCTGCGCGTGCTCGGCGGCCGGGCCGGTGGTGTCGGCCGGGGACCGGGGGGCGGGGACGGTGGTCGTCGTCTGGGCGCTCACAGGCGCAGGGTGCGACGCTTGAGTGCGCGCCGTGTTCCCCCTGCGTGTCGGGCGTGTGACACGCCGGCAAGGTCAAGCGCTCAACTGAGGGGCAGCCGCCACGTGCCGGCCGCCACCCCCGCGGCGGTGGCGGTCGCAGCCGCCAGCACCCCACCGGCCACGACCACCGCGTCCGCGGCCACCAACCGGCTCGGTCGGGCCCAGGTGCGCGTGGTGGCGGCACCGAAGCCGCGCGCCTCCATCGCCAGCGACAGCACCGCGCCGCGGCGCAGGGCCAGCACGAACAGCGCGAACGCCTGGCCGGCCCAGGTGCGCAGGCGCCCCACCGGCCCGTCGTCCCCCAGCCCCCGAGCGCGCCGCGCCGCGCCGAGGTGGCCCCACTCCTGCGCCAGCACCTCGACCAGGCGCAGGGCAGCCAGCGCCGCGAGCACGAAGCGCGACGGCAGGTGCAGCACCTGCGAGAGGGCGTCACCGAGATCGGTGGGGTCCGTCGAGGCCAGCAGCAGCACGCCCGGCAGGCCGACGGCGAGGATGCGCAGGGCGATCGCCAGCCCGGCCGTGGCCGATCCCGTGGTCACCGTGGCCGGGCCGAGCTGCGCCAGCAGCGCCCCGCCGTCGACCCCGAGCAGAGCCGTCGCCACGCCCGACGGCACGGCGGCGAGCACCAGGACGACGGTGCGGCGCCACAGCAGCGCCCAGGGCAGCCCGCTGGTGGGCAGCAGCAGCACCAGCTCCAGCAGCAGCGCGGCGCCGGCCGTGACCACGTCGACCGTCAGCAGCAGCGCCAGCGCCACCGCGGACGCAGCCGCGAGCTTCGCCACGGGGTTCGCGCGGGCGACCGCGGTGGGCCGCACCCCCTGGGGGGTCAGGGTGAACAGGCTCATGCCGCGCGCACCGCGACCGCGCCGTCGGAGACGTCCCACACCTCGTCGGCCAGCACCTCCGCCAGCTCCTCGTCGTGGGTCGCGGCCACCACGGCGCTGCCTTCGTCGCGCAGCACCACCAGCAGGTCGACGACCTCCCGCCAGGTGCGCGCGTCCTGGCCGAAGGTCGGTTCGTCCAGCACGAGCAGCGGGGGAGCCGTGACCAGCGCGGTGCCCACCGACAAGCGGCGCTGCTCGCCCCCGGAGAGGGTGAAGGGGTTCGCCGGCGCCAAGTGGCTCAGGCGCAGGCGCTCCAGCAGGGCCCCGACACGCTGCTGGACGACGACCTCGGGCACGCCCAGGCGCCGAGGGCCGACGGCCAGCTCGTCGGTGACGGTGCCGGCGACGAACTGGTGGCGGGGGTCCTGGAAGACCGAGCCGATCCTGGCGACCAGCTCACGGGGCCGCCAGCGCACCGGCTGGTCCGTGCCGGGTGCCGGGGCGCCCCCGGCGGTGAGCAGGGCGCCGGTGGCGCTCAGCCGTCCGGCGGTGGGAGCCGTGAGGCCCGCCAGCGCCAGCGCCAGCGTCGACTTGCCGGCGCCGTTGACACCGCGGAGCACCGCCACCCGCCCCGAGGAGACGGTGGCGTGGACGTCGGTCAGCACCGGCGCGCCGGTGCTGCGCCGACCCAGCGCCGCCCCGGAGAGCTCCAGCAGCGCGGTGCCCGTGGTGGCGCCGGCCGTGGAGGCACCCGTGGCGCCCGCCACCGGTGCGCGGCGCGCACGGGCCACCCGGAGGCGCCCGGGCACCCAGACGCCCTGGTCGGCGAGGGCGTCGCCGTGCTCGGCGAAGACCCGCGCCAGCGGCCCGTCGGCCACCACGCCCGCGCCGGGCGCGAGGACGACGACGCGGTCGACGACGTCCGCCCACAGCGCCACCCGGTGCTCGACGATGACGCACCCGGCGCCGCCGCGTGCGAGCTGCCCGGCGACGACGGAGCGCAGGCGGTCGGCACCGGCCGGGTCGAGCATCGCCGTGGGCTCGTCGAGCAGCAGCACGTCGGGGCGCAGCGCCAGCACCCCGGCCAGCGCAAGACGCTGCCGCTGCCCCCCGGACAGGCGGGCGGTGGGGTGGTCGCGGCCCACGCGCAGGTCCACCGACTCCAGGGCGCGCTCGACGCGCGGCCAGATCTCCGCCGGGGGCACCGCGTGGTTCTCCAGGCCGAAGGCGACGTCGTCACCGCACCGGGCGAGGATCGTCTGCGCTTGCGGGTCCTGCAGCAGCATCCCGGTGCGCGCGTGCCCGTCGGCGGCCCCGACGGCGTCCAGGCGAGCCAGCGGTGCGGGGACGCCGTCCACCAGCAGCTCGCCCTCCTGCTCCCCGCCGCCGTCGGGCGAGGGGTCGAGCAGCCCGGCGACGCCGGCGAGGACCGTCGACTTGCCCGCCCCGCTGGGGGCGAGCAGCAGCACTCGCTCGCCGGCGCCGACGTCGAGGTCGAGGCCGCGCACGGCCCAGGCGCGTCGTCCGTGGTAGCGCCACCCCCACCCGCGGGCGCTGATCCGTGGCGGCACGTGCCGGGTCAGACCCGGACCGCGTCCCGCCCCGAGGCGAGCGGCGACAGCGCCCCGGTGGCGCGCAGCCCTGCGGCGAGCAGCCAGCTCACGCCGGCGGCGATGACCGCACCGGACACCACGCACAGCGCCACGGCTTGCAGCTGCAGCGAGGTGGTCAGCTCGGCGTAGGAGTAGACGAGGTTCAGCAGGCCGCAGGCGAGCCCCGCGCCGGCGCCCGAGGCCACGACCACCGGCAGGCTCCAGCGGCGGTAGCGCACGGCGGCGAAGGCCGCCTCGGCGCCGAGCCCCTGCCCGAGGCCGTAGAGCACGGTCAGCGGACCGCCCCAGGCGTTGCCGATCAAGGCGCTGAGGACGGCGGCGACCAGCTCGACGTAGAGGGCGGCGCCGGGCTTGCGGATGATCAGCCCGCCGAGCACGCCGGGGAAGACCCACGCGGCGGTGAGCAGCCCACCCAGGGGCGGGTAGAAGGACAGAGCGGCGTCCAGCGGTCCGTAGCTGACGTTCCACAGGAACAGGACGAGGCCGCTGACCACGCCGAGGACGCTGGCCAGGACGATGTCGACGACGCGCCAGGAGCTGGTGGCCCGCGCGGGGGTGGTGGGGGTGGTCATGTCTCCTCCTGCAGGTCGCAGAAGGGGGCCGTGCGCACCCGTCGGCGGGCCCGCACGACGGAGTTCCCGACTCCCTACGCCGGTGTGAGCCGGATCAGGTTCGAGGGTCTGCGGTCACCCGCACTCTCAGCGCCGCTCGGCGCTCCCCTGTCGTTCGCCGGTCACGATAGCGTCCACGCCAGCGCGGCGCCCGGGCGGGCACCGCTGACGGAGGAGGACAGCTGTGGGCTCACTGGTGTGGAAGGTCCTGGCCTTCGCCTCGAAGATCTCAGGCCGCACGACGGCGATGAAGCTGGCGAACGCGATCTGGAAGCGGGCGACCGGCAAGAACCCCCCGGTCAACCCGATGAGCCCCGGCACCTCCCTCGCCGAGGCGACGGCGTGGGCGATCGTCACCGGGGCGCTGAGCAGCGTGGCGGCGATGGTCCTCTCGCGGCAGGCGGCGAAGTACTACCGGACGTCGGCCGGGCACCTCCCCCGTGACGTCCAGGCCGACGGCGCACCCTGACCCGGCTGCGCTGACCCTGCTGCGCTGACCCTGCTGCGCCGAGCACTCCCGGCGCGCCGGCGAGACCGGCGCCGCGGTGTGCCACAGTGCCGGGGTGGTCCTGCGAGCGCTGCGCCAGCCCGGTACCGGAGGCCCGTCGCCGCTGGCCCGCCTCCTCGCGGTGCTGGTCGTGCTGGGCCTGGTCGCGGGGCTCTCCCCGCTCGTGGTGGTGCTGCTGCGCGGCGTGCTGTCCCTGTTCTGAGCGTGCCCGCGGGCGCCCCTCACCCGACGTCGGCGATCGGGAAGCCCGCCGCGTCGACCGCCACGCCGTCCACCGCGCCGACCAGGGCGCCCGCCAGGGCCGTGACCACCGCGAGCGCGGACCACCGCAGCGCCACGTAGTCCGCGGAGGGCTGCTCGTGCTCGGCGGCGGCCTCGTCCGGGGGCCACCACCGCACCCGGTAGCTCGCTCGCGCGCCCCAGTCGGTCAGCGCCGGCGGCGGCTCGTCCGCGTCGTCGACGAGCACCTCCACCACGCCGCCGCTGCCGCTGCCGTCGGCGTCCAGGGGCAGGGCCAACCCGTAGGCACCGTCGTCCGGGTCCGCGGCCGGTGCGGCCAGCGCCGCCGCGTCTGCGCGATCCGCCGCCGCGTGCAGCTGGTCGCGCTGCGCCGGGGTGAGGTCGCTGTCCAGCGCCACGAGGTGCGCCATCGCCTCCGCGCGCACCCCCGACCACCGGGCGCCGTCCGTGACCAGCTCCAGGCCCGGCGCGTGCGCGACGAGCACCGCCCGGGCCTGCTGGGGCAGCAGGCGGCGGCCGTAGACGACCACGTCGATCCACGCGTGCGGGTCGGGCAGCAGCACCACGTCGCTGGGCGTGACGCGCACGGCCCCGCCCAGCCGGCGCGCCACCCCCAGGAGCAGGTCGACCGCCCGCCGCTCCCCGCGCAGCGGCTGCCCCTGCGGGAAGGCACGGGCCAGACCGTCGCGGTCGCTCGTCCACGGCACGGCGGCGACGTCCCGCTCGAGGGGGCAGTGCAGCGCCCACGCCAGCCGCCACGGCGCCGGCACGCCCGCGCCGGCCGCAGCCCCGGCGTCGAGGTGCAGCGGCCCCACCAGCGCGGCGTGCCGCCCGAGCCGGAGCTCCTCCCCCGGGTGGGTCGCGGCGCCGGGGTGGTGGGCGACGACGAGCTCGGCGACCGCCCGCTCCCGGGTGCCCTCGGGCAGCAGCAGGAGGTGGTGGCCCGCCAGGCGGCGCCCCGGGTCGCGCCCGCGGACCTGCACGCAGCTCAGCCGACGTCGGTGCGGTGGAAGGACAGGTGGGAGCGGCTCGCCGTCGGACCGCGCTGACCCTGGTAGCGGGAGCCGTACCGGGCGCTGCCGTAGGGGTGCTCGGCGGGGCTGGAGAGCCGGAAGAAGCACAGCTGCCCGATCTTCATGCCCGGCCACAGGGTGATCGGCAGGGTGGCGACGTTGGACAGCTCGAGGGTGACGTGACCGGAGAACCCGGGATCGATGAAGCCGGCGGTGGAGTGGGTGAGCAGCCCCAGGCGGCCGATCGAGCTCTTGCCCTCGATGCGGCAGGCCAGGTCGTCGGGCAGCGTCACGGTCTCGTAGGTCGAGCCCAGCACGAACTCCCCCGGGTGCAGCACGAACGGCTCGTCGCCGCTCACCTCGACCAGGCGGGTCAGGTCGGGCTGGTCGGTGGAGGGGTCGATCACCGGGTACTTGTGGTTGTCGAAGAGGCGGAAGTACCGGTCGAGGCGGACGTCGACGCTGGAGGGCTGCACCATCGCGAGGTCCAGCGGATCCAGGACGACGCGCCCGGCGTCGAGCTGGGCACGGATGTCGCGGTCGCTGAGCAGCACGGCGATCACCGTATCGGGGTGGGGGCCCGCGACCGCGCCCGTGCGGGCCGGGCGCCGACGGTGCACCCGGACGAGTGCCCGGCGTCAAGGGCGGGTGGACGCCGCGCCGCACTCGAACAGCGACTCCGCGGACCACCGGACCCACCTGCTGACGCCCGGCGGCGCCGCCGTCGGGGTGTCCTCCGCGGCGGTGGCCGCCCTGACCCCGGGCTCGACCGTGATCGTGACGGTGCCGCCGCGGGTGGTCGCCGCCGCAGGGGGCGACCTGGACGTCGGCGGCGCGGCGCTGCCCGTGCCAGGGGACCTCGACTCCCCCGGATCCGCCCCGGCCGCACCCGGCTCCGCCACGTCCGCGGCCGTGGTCGCGCTGGCCGAGGCGACCTCCGCGGTGCTGGACGTCGTGGAGGTCACCTCGCTCGTCCCCGGCGAGGTGGCCCCGCGACGAGCGCGCCGCGGACCGTCGCGGTGGCCGTCGTCGGCATCCACGGCCACGCGGGCACCGCCTCCGACGCGCAGGTCGACGCGCGGGTCGACGCGCAGCTCGCGGGGGCCTCGGCGTACTGGTCGGAGCAGCCCGCCGGTGCCACGACCCACACCCGGGCCGGGGCGGTCGCGCGCCGCACCAGCGCCGCCACCTGCACCGATCCCACGGGCATCCTCGACGGGGCCGCCAGGACCACCGGTCACTCCCCCGGGCCGGGCCGGCACCCGCTCGTGGTGCTGCCCAGCGCGGTGAACCCCGCGGACGGGTGCTCCTGCGGGCCGGGCACGGTCGGCGCCTCCCCGGCAGCGGCGGCGTCGCGCACGTCACCGACACGTCCTGGCCCGTGCTCGCCCACGAGCTGGGGCACGACGCGGGCCCGGACCACGCCGACCGCCTCGGCTGCGCCACGCCGGTGCCCGACGCGGAGGTCCTCGCCGCGAGGCCCACCGCGCAGGGTGCCACGGGGTCGCGCACGGCGACCTGGTCGACGTCATGGCCGCCAACAGCCGCAGGACGCGACGCCGCGCACGGCTGGGGCGGGCGGGGCGCCGCCTCGGTCATGACCCACGGGCTGCGCGCGCACCGGACCGGCGCGGCGCTGGGCGGCCAGCCGTCGACGGTGCTGCTGGACCCGACCCCGCACGCACCCGGCACCCCGACGCGGACGCCGTCGTGGCCCCGGGCGCCACCTCCACCTCCGCGAGCGGTGGGGTGCTGCTGCGCACCGCTGCGGGGGCGGCCGGGGACGTGGTCGTCACGGTCCCCCTCGCCGCGGCCGGGCAGGAGCACGGCGCCGCTCGCGGGGCTGCCGCGGCGTCGGAGCAGCGCCACGGCGCGGATCTGGGCGCCGGGCTGGTCCTCGGGGCAGCGCTGTGGTCGGCGACGGCGTGGTGGCGGAGGTGGCGTCCGTGGTGGGGGGCCCGCTGGTCAGCTGAGCGTCCGCGGCGCTGCGGTAGTGTCGACGCCGGCGCGGCACACCGCCTCGCGGGCGTAGTTCAGTGGCAGAACTTCAGCTTCCCAAGCTGATAGCGCGGGTTCGATTCCCGTCGCCCGCTCCACCGGCAGGCCCCTCCCCCGGGCGGGCTCCTCGCGCTGCGGGCAGCACGCCTCCCACCACCTGCGCCAGCAGCGTCCTCGCGGTCGTCGCGCCGGGCTGGCGGGGATCAGGTCTGGCACGGACGTCGAGCCCACGGAGGCCGACGCGGGGATGCGGACGGTCGACTGCTGGTGACGGGTGCCGCCGACCGCGGCTCAGGCGGCGTTGCGGCAGTCCTCAGCGGCCTGGTGCAGACCGTTGCGGTTGAAGTCCCTGACCTTGGTGCGCTCGCGCGCGAAGTTGTCGGCCTGCCCGTCGTCGAAGGCGTCCAGGGCGTCCTCCTGGGCGTCGAGCAGGGCGGTGGCCCGGCGCAGGGCCTCGGCGCAGGTGTCGCGGACGTCCCGCGCCTCAGCCGGTGGCGCTGGGCTCGCGGCAGGAGTCGTGGCCGTCGGCGTCGGGCCCGCGTCGGGGGCGGCTCCGGCGTCCTGCCCCGTGATGGCGGCCACGACGACGCTCAGTCCCGCGAGGATGGCGAGCAGGGCCATGGCCGCCCGCTGCCCGGTCCTCCACCACAGCGGGGTCGCGCGGCGCGCTGACGACCGGGCAGGGAGCACCGACCCACCATCTCACTACTCACAGTGATCGACATCTGAGACCCGACCGACCGGCGGGAGCGCCACCGACGCGGGGCGCGCGACTGCGGACCCAGCGCGGGCGCTGAGCCCGCCGCGGTCCACCTCCGTACGGCTCGGGTTCCTGGACCCGGACCCCGGAGTCGACCGATCCCGCGCACGGCACACCACCCCGACGCGGAGGCGCTGACGTCGCCCGACCTCAGAGCCGTGGGGCAGCGCCCACGCTCCCGCGCACGCCGCCGGCGAGGAGCAGGGCCGCGACGGCGGCGGTGCCCAGCCCCAGGACCGCGAAGCCGCTGAGGGCCAGCACCAGCCCGGAGCCCACCCCGCCGGCGGCGCCGGCGAGACCGACCAGGAGGTCGGCATCGCCCTGCGCGCCGGGCCGGTCGGCCAGGGGCACCGCGTCGGTGAGCGCGGTGGTCCCACCCACCAGGCACAGGCTCCACCCCACCCCGAGCAGGAACAGCGCGAGGGTCAGCGCGGGCACCGATCCCGGGTCCGCGAGCGCGCCGAGGATCCCGGCGGCCAGCAGGGCCAGCGCGCCCAGACGGATCGCGGTGCTCGCGCCGGCGCGGTCAGCGAGCAGCCCGCCGAGCGGTGACAGGGCGTACATGCCGGCGATGTGGGCGCTGATGACGACGCCGACGACGCCCAGGTCGTGGTCGTGGGCCAGCAGGTGCACCGGGGTCATCGTCATCATCGCGACCATCACGAACTGGGCCCCGACCATCGCCGTCAGTCCCACCAGCGCCGGGCCTCGCAGCACCACCGCCCACGCGGAGGCGCTCGGCGCCGCGGCACCCGGGGGCTCCGCGCTGCGGGCGAGCAGCAGCGGGTCGGGGCGCAGCAGAGCGCTGACGCAGGCGGCGGCCAGGGCGTAGGCCGTCACCGACACCAGGAAGGGGCCGGCCAGCGGCGGCAGCGACAGCCCGAGGGCCAGGGCACCGGCGGGCTCGACCAGCAGGGGCCCGGCGACCGCTCCGAAGGTCGTGGCGAACAGGACGGTGGAGACCGCCGCGCCGCGGTGGCGCGGCGCGGCCAGGTCGGCGGCGGTGTACCGGGCGAGCAGGCCGGAGGTGTTGCCGACGCCGAACAGCAGCATCCCCACCAGCAGCAGCGGCGCGCTGCGCACCTGCGCCGCGATGAGCACCAGGGCGGCCCCGGCGCCGCCGGTGGCGTACCCGGCGGTCAGACCCGGTCGACGTCCGGCCCGGGCCATGAGCCGCGAGATGGGCACCGCAGCCAGGGCGCCGCCGGCCGTGGACGCCGCGGACGGCAGACCGGCCAGGGCCTCTCCGCCGAGGAGGTCGCGGGCCAGCAGGGCCCCCACCGCCGCCCCCGCCGCCAGCCCGACGCCGCCGAGGACCTGGGTGAGCACCAGCACCCGCAGCGTGCGGCCCTGCACCGCGGTGGTGTCCACGCCGCGACCCTGTCACGGCGACACGGGCGCAGGACGGCGCGAGCCCGCTCCTGCCCGCCGGCGGCGTCACGGTCGAGGACCCGGTGACCGGCGGCCTCAACGCCTCCCTCGCCCGCTGGCCGATCGCCACCGGGCGGGCCACCGCGCCGTACACCGCACGCCAGGGCACGGCGCTGGGGCGCCTCGGCCGGGTGCGGATCAGCCGCGACGAGGACGGGACGCTGTGGACCGGTGGTGCCACCACGACCCGCGTGCGCGGCAGCGCCGAGCTGTGAGCACCCGCGCCGGTCGGCTCAGCCCGGCGGCTGCGGGCGCAGCACCACCGCCGACCCGCCACCGCGGCGCGTGGTCTCCGCCGCGGCCTCGAAGGTGCCGTCCCCGCGGATCGCGATGGCGGTGGCCGCGCCGATCTCCGGAGTCGTGGTCAGCGCGTGGCCCAGCGCGCGCAGACCCGCCCCCTCCGGCCCGTCGGCGATCGCCGGCTCCGCCGGGGTGCTCGCGGCGTTGCGGGAGGAGATGCGGGGGGCGGCGATCGCCTCGACCAGGGGCAGGTGCCGGTCGACGTCCCCGACCAGCACCTGCGCGACCGTGGTGATGATCGTGGCGCCGCCGGGCGAGCCGAGGGCCAGCACCGGCTTCCCGTCCCGCAGCACGATGGTCGGCGCCATCGACGACCGGGGGCGCTTGCCGGGGCCGGGCAGGTTCGGGTCGGGCACCCCGGCGGTGACGGGCAGGGCGTTGAAGTCGGTCAGCTCGTTGTTCAGCAGGAACCCGTACCCGGGCACGGTGATGCCCGATCCCCCGGTCGCCTCGATGGTCAGGGTGTAGGAGACGACGTCGCCCCACCGGTCGGCGACCGTCAGGTGCGTGGTGCCGTGGTCGTCCGCCGTCGCGGCGGTGGCGCCCGGCGCGCCCGCGCAGTCGTAGGAGCCGTCGGGGCTGCCGAACGGGATCGGGCGCGGCGCGGCGGCGCCGGGGTCGAAGACCTGGCAGGCCCGCTCGTCGGCGAAGCCCTGCGAGAGCAGCTCGGCGGCCGGGACGCCGGGCACGTCACCGACCCACCGGTTGCGGTCCGCGAAGGCGGTGGCGGTGGCCTCGGCGAACCGGTGCAGGTGCTGCACCTGGTCGACGTCGGGCAGGCCCTGGCCGCTCAGTGCGTCGTAGGCCTCCAGCAGGTTCAGCGCCTCCCCGACCGCGATGCCCCCGGACGACGGCACGGGCATCCCGTGGACCTCGAGCCCGCGGTAGTGGCTCACCACGGGGTCCTTCTCCAGGACGTCGTAGGCGGCCAGGTCCGCCGGCGTCAGCTGGCCACCGAGCACCTGCACACCCGGTGCGGTGGCGGGGGCGGTGGACGCCGCGAGCACGGCGCGCCCCAGCCGACCGCCCCCGTACAGCTCCTCGACACCGCCCGCGGCCAGCGCGCGGTAGCTGCGCGCCAGGTCCGGGTTGCGGAACACGTCCCCGACCGCCGGGACCGCACCGCCCGGCAGGTACACCTCCGCGGTCGCGGGGAAGCGGGCGAAGCGGGCGGCGTTGTCCGCGGTCTGCTGCGCGAAGGTGGCGTCGACGACGAAGCCCCGCTCGGCGATGCGCGCCGCGGGCGCCAGCAGGGCGCGCAGCGGCCTCGTGCCGAGGTCGCGGGCGGCGCGGTCCCACAGCGCGGGGGTGCCGGGCACCCCGACCGACAGCCCCGAGCTGACCACGTCGGCGGTGGGCAGCGGGGTGCCGTCAGCGGCGAGGAGGCTGCGCTCGGTGAATGCCGCGGGAGCGGTCTCGCGGCCGTCCAGGGTGGTGACCTCACCGGTGGCCCCGTCGTGGTGGACGAGGAACCCGCCACCGCCGATGCCGGCCGAGTAGGGCTCGGTCACCCCCAGGGCCGCGGCGGTGGCGATGGCGGCGTCGGCGGCGTTGCCCCCGCGCGCGAGCACGTCCAGGCCCACCTCGCTGGCCACGTCGTCCACCGAGGCGACCGCGCCGCCGGTGCCCACGGCGACCGGTGCCTTGGGGCGCGAGGCGGTGACCGGCCCCGGTGACGGACCCGGCCACGGCGCCCTCGGCGGCGGTGACCACGGGCCGGCCGACGACCCGTCCGTGGATGCGGTCGACGAGCCGGTGGAGCCGGTCGAGGGTGCGGTGGCCGCGGCGAGGCCGCCGGTGAGGCCGACGGTCATCGTCGTCCCCACCGCCAGTGCCGTCAGCCGGGCGAGGCGGCGGGGGGACCTGGCGATGGCGCACCTCCACGAGGGCATCGGTCACGGAGCGGCGCGAAGTGTGACGCAGTCCGTGGAAGGTAGTGCCGGCCCCGACGGGGGTCAAGGCCGCGCGGACCCCGACCGCCGTGGTCAGACCGGGGGCTCGACGTCGGGCTGCTGCTCGTCCAGCTCCGGCGCCGGCTCGTCGAGGGGGTTGCCGTCGGCGAAGACCCGGCCCTCGAGGGCGTCGACGACCGCGGCGGGGTCCTGGGCCGGGGCGCCGTCGCCGCTGTCGGGGACCGGCGTGGACGGGAGGTCGGGGGTCACGGGCTGCGTCATGCCGGGGCTCCGGTCAGCGAGGCGGGATGGGCGTGCCGAGTGGGACGGCGGTCAGAAGTCACCGCCCCCGAAGTCACCGCCGAAGTCTCCCCCGCCGACGTCACCGCCCGCACCTCCACCGGGATCCTCGCCGTACCCGCCGGACGCCAGCTCGTCGCCGCCGCCGCCGTCGTCGGCGCCCGGGTCACCCTCCGCGCCGGCCTCGTCGTAGCCCTCGCCGCCGCTGTCGGAGGCGTCGAACATCGCATCGGCGATGGCCGTGCCCACGAAGGCGCCGGCCACGCTGGCCAGGAGGCTGCCGCCGATCAGGCCGCCCATCCCCATCCCGCCGACGCCGCCCATCCCGCCGCGGGAGAAGCTGCGCTCGAGGGTGCCGGGCTGGCGCACCTCGGCGCGCGTGGCCATCCGCGCCAGCGACGCCGGGTCGTCGCTGCGGGCGCGGTCGTGCTCGGGCACCTCGGCGCTGAGGTCGGCGAGCACCTGGCGGCGCTGCTCGGGGGTCAGAGCGGCGAAGGCCTCGGCGTGCGCCTGCTCGATCTGCTCCGGCGGCGCGGTGCGCAGCAGGTAGCGGTAGCGCTCCAACGCCCGCTCGTCCTCGGTGCGGGGACCGCCTGGCCCGCTGCGGTGCTGGCCGCTGTGGTCCCGCCCGCCGTGCTCCTGCTGGTCGTACCCCTGCTCGCCGTGACCCCGCTCGCCGTAGCCGGGTGCCGGGGGCGGCGCGAGGACGCGCGTCGAGCGGTGGGCGCGGCCGAGGAGCCTGTCGAGGAGTCCCATGAGGTGATCGTGGCACCGACCGCCGACGTCGGGCGACACCGTCGGCCCATGACGAGACCCGGCGCAGGGGCTCGCAGCGGCGGTCGGGGGGCGCGTCGTGGCCCGTGCGGGTCGCACCCCTCCCGGTCGGCGCCGTCCAGCTCCGTCGGAACGACGCCCCGCCCGGGCGGGGCGTCGTTCCGACGACACCCGGCGCGGACGGCGGTCGGGGCCTGGTGCGCGGGTCGGTGGCGGTCACCACCGGCAGCGAGCGCCACGGGCGCTGACTGAGAGCGCCCGCGCCACCCGCCGCACACCCCACCGCGGTGGGCCCGTCAGTACGCGGCCGGGGGTGCGGGCGGTCGGTCGCGGCGCTCGATCACCTCGGTGTGCGCGGTGCTGCGTCGCTGGTTGTCCACCACCAGCGACAGCACGATCGCCAGCACCCCGGCGGCCATGCAGATGTAGCCGATGACGGTGAGGTTGATCGCCTCGATGGAGTCCTGGACGCCGAAGGCGAGGATCCCTCCGACGACGAGCAGGGTGATGCCGGTGCCGAGTCCCATGCGGGTGCTCCCTCCGGTCCGCGGGCGGGACCACGGCGGCGAGCATGCCCGGTGCGCGCCCCGCACGGATGCAGGACGCGCGAACAGCACCCGGTCGCCACACTGACCCCGTGACGCCGCGCCAGCCCGTCGCCGCACCGCTCCCATGAGCACACCCGCCCACACCGGCGGGGGCGCACCGACTCTGGCCCGCCGCCTGGGCACCACGGACGCCGTCGTCATCGGCCTCGGCGCGATGCTCGGCGCCGGGGTGTTCGCGGCTCCCGGGCCGGCCGCCGCTGCTGCCGGCCCGCTGCTGCTGCTCGGTCTGGCGCTGGCAGCGGTCGTCGCCCTCGCCAACGCGACGTCGACCGCGCAGCTCGCGGCGGTGCACCCGGAGTCCGGGGGTGCGTACCTCTACGGCCGCGAGCGCCTCGGCCACTGGCCGGGCTTCCTCGCGGGGTGGGCGTTCGTGGTCGGCAAGACCGCGAGCTGCGCGGCGATGGCGCTGACCGTGGGCGCGCACCTGGCGCCCGGGCCGTGGGAGCGCGGCGTCGCGGCGCTCGCGGTGGTGGCCGTCGCGGTCGTCGACCACGTCGGCGTCCACCGGACCGCGCGGGTCAGCCGGGTCGTCGTCGCGGTGGTGCTCGCCGTCCTGGCGCTCGTCGTGGTCGCGGTGGCCGCCGGTTCCCCCGCGCCGGTCCGCGAGGTCGGCTCGGGCGCGCCCGCCGGGTGGTACGGGGTGCTGCAGTCGGCGGGGCTGCTGTTCTTCGCCCTCGCGGGCTACGCCCGCATCGCCACCCTCGGCGAGGAGGTCCGCGACCCGGCGCGCACCATCCCCCGGGCGGTGGTCATCGCGCTGGGCACCACCCTCGCGGTGTACGCGGCCGTGCTGCTCGCCGTGCTCGCCGCCCTGGGTCCCGCGGGCGTCGCCGCCTCCTCCGCGCCCCTGGCCGACGCGGTCACCGCCAGCGGGTGGGGGTGGGGTGCGCCGGTGGTGCGCGCGGGGGCTGCCCTGGCGGCGGCGGGGGCGCTGCTGGGACTGCTCGCCGGCATCGGTCGAACGGCGATGGCGATGGCCCGGCACGGCGACCTGCCGGGGTGGCTGGCCGCCGTCCACCCCCGGTACCGGGTGCCGCACCGGGCGGGTGCGGCGGTGGCGGGAGCCGTGGTGGCGATGGTCCTGGTGCTCGACGTGCGCACCGCCATCGGCGCCTCGTCGGCCGGGGTGCTCCTGTACTACCTGGTCGCGAACCTCGCGGCCCGCCGTCTGGGCACGGACGAGCGGCGCGGCCCGCGGTGGCTGCCGGTGCTCGGCGTGGTGGGGTGCTCGGTCCTGGTGCTGACCCTGCCCGCGGCCTCGCTCGCGGCAGGCGCCGTGGTCCTCGCCCTGGGGGCCGCCGGCCGGTGGGTGGTCCTGCGGCGCCGGGCGCGGTGACCGGCGCCCGCGGGCATCGGCTCAGTCGCGGGCGCGGGATGGCTGCACGCGCTTCGGCTCGTCCTCCATCTTCGGGTGGTTGGGCGGGTACGGCATGCCCTCGAGCCCCTCCGCGTCGTCGCGGTCCGCCATCTCCAGCAGCGGCTCCAGGGCGTGGTGGACGTCGTCCATGGCCGCCATCGGGTCGCCGCGCCGCTCCAGGAGGGCGGGCACGGTGGCGATGGTGCAGTCGTCGGGGGCGACGTCGGCCAGCTCCGCCCAGGTGACCGGCGTGGAGACCGTGGCACGGGGGGTGCGGCGCGCGGAGTACGCGCTGGCGATGGTGTGGTCGCGGGCGTTCTGGTTGTAGTCCACGAAGATCGCCGAGGGCCGCTCCTCCTTCCACCACGCGGTGGTCACGCGCCCGCCGGCACGGCGCTCGACCTCGCGGGCGAAGGCGATCGCGGCCCGGCGCACCTGGCGGATCTCGTGCACGGGCTCGATGCGCACGTACACGTGGATGCCCCGCCCGCCGGAGGTCTTCGGGTACCCCGCCCAGCCGAGCTCGTCGAGCAGGGGCGCGACGACGTCGACCGCGACCGCGCGAGCCTCCTCGAATCCGGTGCCGGGCTGGGGGTCGAGGTCGATGCGCAGCTCGTCGGGGTGGTCGTTGCCCCCCCAGCGCGCGTCCCGGGTGGTGGCCCGCGTCGGCCACGGGTGGAAGGTGACCGCGGCCATCTGCGCGGCCCACACGACCGGCGCCGCGGCGTCCACCCGCAGGGCGTCGGCGTGGCGCCCGGAGGGGAAGACCACCCGAGTCGTCCTGACGAACGGCGGCGCGTGACTCGGTACGCGCTTCTGGTACACCTCGTCGCCCTCGATGCCGTCGGGGAAGCGCTGCAGGTACGTCGGGCGGTCGGCCAGGGCACGCACCATCGGGCCGGGCGATCCGTCCTCGCGCTCGCGAGCCACGACGGCGTAGTACTCCGCCAGGTGGCCCTTGGTGCCGCCGGTGGTACCGAGCGCGGGGAAGACGACGCGGTCGGGGCTGGTCAGGCGGACGGCGACGCCGTCGACGTCGATCTCGCGCGGCTCACCGTGGGGGGACTTGGCCATGGGCCACTGTGGCGGTCCGGTGGGGCGAGGTCACGCACCCCTCACCCGTGCGACTCACCAGTCGCCGGGGACGGGCCCGACGTGTGGCCTGAGGTCCGGTTCGCGTGTCGCACGCAAGCTCCCGAGGACGTCGCACGGCAGGGTCGGTCAGACGCCGCGCAGGTCCAGCGCCAACGTGGTCCCACCTCCGTCGACCACGCGCACCGGCACGCACCGGTCCTGCTGGTGCAGGTGGCAGGCGGCGTGCTCGGGCTCCTCCACGGCTCCGTCGGGGCCCTCCGCGCTGTCGCAGGCCGCGGCCCGGGCGGAGATGTGCAGCACCCCGGTGGTCACCGACTCCGAGAGCACCAGCTCACGGGTCAGCCCGGCCGCGTCGCCCGCCCCCGCGACGAGCAGCTCCACCGGGGTGGCGGAGACCACCAGCCGGGTCGGCTCACCCCACCGGTCGTCGAGGTGCTGGCCGGTGGGCGGGGTGAAGGCCACCGCGAGGGCGACCGGGCCCGCGGCCAGCTCGGTGGGCGGGCGCGCCACCCGCTGCGCGGCGCCGTCCACGTGCTGTGCGGCGGCGGGCACCGGCACGCGCACCAGCCCGTGCGCGGCGGACTCGACCACCACGAGAGCGGCGCCGCCGCCATCGACCACCACCGCGCACGGCTCGGCGAGATCGGTGGCCAGGGTGCTGACGGCCTGCGCGATGGGGTCGTAGCGGCGCACGGCCCCGTTGTAGGTGTCGGCGACCGCCACGGAGCCGTCGGGCAGCACCGCCAGGCCCAGCGGGTGCTGCATCAGGGCCTGAGAGGCCTGGCCGTCGCGGTGCCCGAAGTCGAACAGGCCGGTGCCGACGACGGTGGTGACCTCGTACCCCGAGTGAGCCACGGGCGCCTCGTTGGCCATCCGGGGGTCGTCGACCACGGGCACCGCGCGGTCGGGGGCCGGCCCGCCGCTGCGGCGCACCCGGCGCAGCGCGGAGGTCTCGGCGTCGACCAGCCACAGGGTTCCGCCGTCCGCGCTGGTCGCCAGCCCCGAGGTCTGCGCGAACCACGCCTGCTCGGCGGCGCCGTCGCGCACCCCCTCGGCGGTCGTGCCGGCGAGCACCCTGACCACGCCGTCGCGGGGGTCGGGCGCCGGCTCCAGGGCCCACAGCTGGTGGGTGCCGGCCATGGCGATCACGAGCTGGCCGTCGAACCACGCCACCGCCAGGGGCGTGGCCAGGTCCTGCTCCAGCGCCGGGCCGCCGCCCTCGCGGCG
This sequence comes from uncultured Quadrisphaera sp., assembly GCA_964242735.1. Classification (GTDB taxonomy): domain Bacteria; phylum Actinomycetota; class Actinomycetes; order Actinomycetales; family Quadrisphaeraceae; genus CADCUY01. Next base: position 260,280 of record CAXTAK010000003.1, read on the forward strand.
GCGCAGCTGGCGCCCGGTGCCCGCGACGGTGAGCACGTGGCCGTCGGCCACGCGCAGCCCCCGGACGGCGTGGCTCGCGCCGTCGGCCACCGCGACGTCCCACCCGAGGTGCGCGGCGACGTCCGCGGGCAGCACGGCCACCCCGGCCGGTTCGGCGAAGCGAGACCGGTCGGGAGCGCCGTCGTGGAGCCCCCGCCGCCCGGTGCCGAAGCGTCGCAGCTCGGTGGTGAGGTCGGCGTCGAGCTCGACGAGCTGGTGGTGGGCGGTGTCCGCGACGAGCAGGGTGCCGCCGCGCAGCGCCACGGCGGCGCCCGGGAGGAGCAGCGCACTGGCCGGCTCGCTCGGCGGCACGTACGGGCCGTCGCCTCGGTGCAGGGTGCCCGCGGCCCCGTGCTCGGCGACCAGCTCGCGCACTGCCGCCGCGAGCTCGTGCGCGTGACCCTCACCGGCGAGCGACGCGACCACGTAGCCCGTCGGGTCGATCACCACGAGGGTGGGCCACGCGCGGGCGGCGTAGGCCCGCCAGGTGGTCAGCTGCGGGTCGTCGAGGACGGGGTGGCGGACGTCGTAGCGGGCGACCGCCGCGTCGACCGCGTCGGGCTCCGCCTCGTGGGCGAACTTCGGGGAGTGCACCCCGACGACGACGAGGACGTCGGCGAACTCCTGCTCCAGCGCTCGCAGCTCGTCGAGGACGTGCACGCAGTTCACGCAGCAGCCCGTCCAGAAGTCGAGGAGGACGACCTTCCCGCGCAGGTCGGCCAGCGCCAGATCCCGCCCACCGGTGCCGAGCCACCGCCGCCCGGCCAGGGCCGGTGCCCGCACCCGGGTGCGGCTGCGCGCCGGGGCGCTCACCGGCCGCCCCGCTGCTGGACCGCCCCGTCGCCCCGCTGCCCCTCGCCACCTGCCACCCCGTCTCGCTGCACCTCGTCGCCGATGCGCCCCAGCATCGCGTTGTAGGCGGCCAGGGCCGCGTCGTCGTCGCGGTCGGCGGCGCGGTCACCGCGCCGCGCCTCGCGGGTGTCGGACCGCGACCACTGCACGGCCATCACCAGCGCCAGGACCACCGTCGGCAGCTCACCGATGCCCCAGGCGATGCCCCCGCCCAGGCGCTGGTCGGCGAGGGCGTCGACCCCGAGGCCGAGGGAGGAGAACCAGCCGGCCTGCAGCAGCGCGTCGCCACCGAGCAGCGAGACCCCGAAGAAGGCGTGGAAGGCCATGGTGGCCAGCAGCAGCAGCAGCCGCAGGGGGTACGGGGGGCGGGCGGCACCGGGGTCCACCCCGATGATGGCGCTGGCGAAGAGGTACCCCGTGCCGAGGAAGTGCACCTGCATCAGCTCGTGCCCGACGTGGGTGCGCAGGGCCAGGCCGAACAGGTCGGTGTAGTAGAAGACGATGATGCTGCCCGCGAAGAGCACCGCGGCGACCACGGGCCGCGCGGCGAACGTCGCCACCCGTGAGTGCACGAGCACCAGCAGCCACTCACGGGGCCCGCGGGAGCCGTCACGGCGCTTGGCCAGCGCCCGCAGCGCCAGGGTGACCGGTGCGCCGACGACCAGCAGCGGCGGCACGACCATGGTGAGCACCATGTGGGCGACCATGTGGGCGCTGAACAGCACCTCGGTGTAGGCGGCGGGCCCGACGCTGGTGATGTACGCCAGCACCGCGCACCCGGCCACCCAGCTGATCGTGCGCCCCACCGGCCAGGCGTCGCCGCGGGCGCGCAGGCGCACCACCCATCGCCCGTAGGCGATGAGCAGGGCTGCGACGACCACCGACCACAGCACGTCCAGGCGCACCTCGGCGACCCAGCGCAGGCCCTCCAGCGGCAGCGGCGGGGCGAGCTCACCGGTCGCGGCGATGACCGGCCCGACCTCCGGCGCCACCGGCGGCGTGGAGGTGCGCGAGAGCGTCACGGCCATGCCGGCGGTGGCCGCCACGAGGAGGACCTCGACGGCGACGAGGCGCCAGAACAGGACCCGCGCGCGACCGGTGGCCGCGTCGAGGCCGGCGAGGGCGCGCCGGCGGTGGAGGTACCCGAGCGCGCCGAGCCCCAGGGTCGCGGCGGTCTTGGCGACCACGATCAGCCCGTAGGAGCTGACCAGGGCGGCCGGCTCGGTCAGGCGCGTGGAGGCGCTGGCCACCCCCGAGACCACCACGAGCACGAACGCCCACCCCGCGAGGACGGAGAAGCGGCGGGCCACGGCCGGCAGGTCGCGCCCGAGCACCGGAGCGAGCAGCGCCAGGGCGATCAAGCCCCCGACCCACGCCCCGAGGCCCACGACGTGCAGGCCCCACGCGCTGACCGCGGTGCGGTGCCCGCCGGTGCCCGCGGCGTGGCCGGTCAGGGCCACCGGCACCACGGCCACGCAGGCGAGCACCAGCGCCCACGCGGCCCCGCTCGGCCCGCGGAGCCCCACGGCGGGCACGGTGGCGGCCACGACGGCCAGCAGCGCGGCGACGGCGAGGAGCTGGCCGTTCTCGACCTCGGTGACGAAGTAGGCGAGCTGGCTGGAGAACCCCGGCGCGCTGGGGGGCGCTCCGAGCGCCTCGGAGAAGGCGAGGACCACGGTGGCGACGGCGCAGACCGCCCAGGTCACCCCCGCGACCGCGGCGACCACCGCGCCGCGGGCCCACGCCCGCGAGGCCGGTGGCACCACCGCGGCCAGCAGCAGCAGGGTGCCCAGCGTGGTGGTCATCGCCAGGTCACCCACCCCGCGCACCACGGGCGCACCCCAGCGCACCACGGCACCGGGATCGCCCAGCAGCGGCGCCGCGAGGCCCCCGGTGGCGTCGAGCAGCACCAGGGCGGTGATCACCAGCACCGGCACGGCGGCCAGCAGGGACCACCGCAGTGCCGGGGGCACTGCGGACCCCCTCGCGCCGGGGCGCGCGGAGGCGGGCGGCGGGGCCGGGCGCCGGCTCGAGGGCGGCGCCGCGCCGACGGGTGCGGACACCCCCCCAGGGTAGGCGGGGGCACCGACGTCCCGGGGTTCCCAGCGCGTGAGACCCGCCTCAGCGCGCCGATGCTCACCGAGGGTCGCCGGGGGTGACGGTGGTGACCGGATCGCTGACACACTCGGCCAGCACCCGGCGCCGCTCGGGCGGACGACGACGAAGACTGACGAAGGGCAGGTCACGATGACCCGGGTGCACCTCCTCAACGGCCCGAACCTCGGCCGCCTCGGGCTCCGCGAGCCGGGGCTGTACGGGTCCACCACCCTCGTCGAGCTCGAGGCGCTGGCGGCCGCGGCCGCGGAGCGGCTGGCGCTGGACCTGACCTGCCGGCAGAGCGACGACGAGGCCACCATGCTCGGCTGGGTGCACGAGGCCGCCGACGACGGGGCAGCGGTGGTCCTCAACGCCGGTGCGTGGGCGCACACCTCGATCGCGCTGCGCGACGCGTGCGCGGAGCTGACCGCCCCGCTGGTGGAGGTGCACCTGACCAACGTCCACGCCCGCGAGGACTTCCGGCACCACTCGCACCTCTCCGCAGTGGCGACGGGGGTGGTCGTCGGCCTCGGGGTCGAGGGCTACCTCGCGGCGCTGCGCTTCATCGCCGCGAGGGCCTGAGGAGCTGGTCGTCGCCCCGACCACCCCGACCGCGCTGCCCACCCCGACCGCGCTGCCCGGCAGGGTGCCGAGCCGCCTGGGCCGGCCCTGAGCGGGGCAGACCGCGCAGGTGGTGCTCGCGCCAGGCCAGGAACAGCGGGAACGCGAAGGCGATGGCCGTGACGAGGCTCAGCGGCACGAGCACCCACGACCACCGCATGCCCAGGCGCCGACCCTCGGTGATCATGAACGCGCTGGCGGCGGCGGCGGTGACGAGGACGTCGACACCGGTCGAGGAGCTGGCCGGGGTGGCGAACACCGCGCCGACGAAGGCCCCGACGCCGCCGTCGTGCCGCAGGTTGAACGTCCAGGTGCCCACCAGCCCCAGCACGGCCAGCACCGCGTAGAAGGCCCTCACCGCAGCCCGCTCAGGACCACAGCAGGGCGCGGTCGGGGCGCTCCAGCAGCGCCCCGACGTCGGCGAGGAAGCGCGAGCCCAGGTCGCCGTCGATGACGCGGTGGTCCAGGGACACGGACAGCTGCACCACCCAGCGCGGCTTCACCTTCCCCTTGTGCACCCACGGGCGCTTGCGCACCGCCCCGACGCAGAGGATCACCGACTCGCCGGGGTTGAGGATCGGGGTGCCGGTGTCGACGCCGAACACGCCCACGTTGGTGATCGAGATGGTGCCCTGGCCGAGGTCGGCGGGGGTGCTGCGCCCCGCGCGCGCGGTCTTGACCAGCGCGGTCAGGCCCTGGGCGAGGCCGTGCAGGTCCATCGCCTGCGCGTCCTTGACGTTGGGCACCAGCAGCCCCCGCGGCGTGGCGACCGCGACGCCGAGGTTGACGTAGTGCTTGACCACGATCTCTCCGGCGGCTTCGTCCCAGGTGGCGTTGACCTCGGGGTGGCGGGCGACGGCGAGGCAGACCGCGCGGGCGATGACCAGCAGCGGTGAGACGTGCACCTCGGCGAACGCCCGGTCCTCGCGGAGGCGGTCGAGCAGCTTGACGGTGCGGGTGGCGTCCACGGTGAGGAACGCCGAGGCGTGGGGAGCCGTGAAGGCGCTGGCCACCATCTGGGTCGCCGTGGCGCGGCGCACCCCGCGGACCGGCACCCGCGTCTCCCGGGCGCCGACTGGCACGGGGCTGGCTGGCGCGGGGCCGGCCGAGGCGGGGCTGGCCGGCGCGGGGCTGGCCGGGTCGGGGCCGGCCAGGTCGGGGCTGGCCGGGTCGGGGGCGGGCGGGGCCGACGCCGCGGGGCCGGGAGCGGGGTGCCCGCGAGCGGCGAGCACGTCGTCGCGGGTGATGATGCCGCCCGCTCCGCTGCCGGAGACCCCGCCCAGGTCGACGCCGAGCGCGCGGGCCAGCAGGCGCACCGGTGGCTTGGTCAACGGCCGGGCGCCGGTGACCGGGGAGTCTTCGGCGGGCAGTCCGGCGGGTCCGCCAGTGGGCCCAGCGGCGGGCTCCGCCGTCGTCAGCCCGGCGCCGTCGTCGTCAGCGCGCGGGTGCACCGCGGGCGCGGGGACCCGGCGCGGACGGCGGCGCCGCGGCGCCGGTCCCTCCTTCACCCCGTACCCCACGAGCACCGATGTCGGAGCGCTGGCACCCTCGGCTGCGGCCGGTGCCGCGGCGGGGGCGGCGCCGGACGTCGCACCCGGGGCGGGCACGGCGGCGCCACCGGTCGCCACGCCGTCGCGGACGTCGACCACCGACGGTCGCGCACCGACCCCGGTCCGGACCTCGTCCACGCCCTCCGCCGTCGCCCCGGCCTCGACGCCCACGGCGATCAGGGCGGTCCCGACGTCGACGGTGCGCCCCTCGGGCACGAGCAGCGCCTCGACGCGCCCGGCCCACGGGGACGGCAGCTCCACGAGGGACTTCGCGGTCTCGATCTCCACGATGGGCGCGTTGACGACCACCACCTCGCCCTCGGCGACCAGCCACCGCACGACCTCGGCCTCGGTCAGGCCCTCCCCGACGTCCGGCAGGGCGAAGGTGCGCGTGGTCACGGCGCCCGCTCGAGCGTCGGTCGCCCGCACGTCGGTCGCCCGCACGTCGGTCGTCCGCACGTCGGTCACAGGGCCATCGCCCGGTCGACGGCGTCGAGCACCCGGTCGAGGTCGGGCAGGTAGTGCTCCTCGATGCGCGCCGCCGGGTAGGGCACGGCGAACCCCCCGACCCGCAGCACCGGGGCCTGCAGGGCGTGGAAGCACCGCTCGGTGACGCGCGCGGCGATCTCCGCGCCGAGGCCGAGGAACGCGGGGGCCTCGTGCACCACCACGCAGCGCCCGGTGCGCCCCACCGACGCCTCGACCGTCGCGGTGTCGATGGGCGCGAGACTGCGCAGGTCGACGACCTCGATGCTCGTGCCCTCCTCCGCGGCCGCCGCGGCGGCGTCCAGCGCCACCCGCACCGTGGGCCCGTAGGCCACGAGCGTGAGGTGCTCCCCGGCGCGGACCACGCGGGCGGTGTGCAGCGGCGGAGCGGCGTCGAGGCCCCCGCCGGCGGTGGGCAGCTCGAGCGGTCCCCGGTCCCAGTAGCGGCGCTTGGGCTCGAAGACCAGCACCGGGTCGTCGCTGGCGATGGCCTGCCGCGTCATCCAGTACGCGTCCTGCGGGTTCGCCGGGGTGACCACGCGCAGGCCGGCGACGTGGGCGAACAACGCCTCGGGGCTCTCGCTGTGGTGCTCCACGGCGCCGATGCCGCCCCCGTAGGGCACCCGGACCACCACGGGCAGGCGCGCGGCGCCGCCGAGGCGGGCGCCCATCTTGGCCAGCTGGGTGACGATCTGGCTGTACCCGGGGAAGATGAAGCCGTCGAACTGGATCTCGCAGACCGGTCGGTACCCCCGCAGGGCCAGTCCCACGGCGGTGCCGACGATGCCGGCCTCGGACAGCGGGGAGTCCACGACGCGGTCCTCGCCGAAGCGGGCCTGCAGACCGTCGGTGACGCGGAAGACCCCCCCGAGGCGCCCGATGTCCTCGCCCACCAGCAGCACCCTGTCATCGGCCTCCAGGGCGCTCGCCAGGGCGGCGGTGATCGCCCGGGCCAGGGTGGTCTCGGTGGTGCGCGGCGTGGAGTGCACGACCGGCTCGACGCCCGGCGACCCGGCGTGGCCCGACGACGCCCCGTGCGACGCCGCCGACTGCCCCGGCCGCGACGGGGCGGGGTGCGCCGGGGCGACCGTCGTCAGGGTGTGGGGGCGCTGCGTGCTCGTGGTCACCGCTGCTCCCCCACCCCGGACGGCACGACGGCGTGCACCGGGGCGGGCGCAGGACCGCCGGCGGCGCTGAGCCACTCGTCGAGCCAGGCCCGCTCCTCCTCCACCAGGGGGTGGGGCTCGGCGTAGACGTGGTCGAACATCGACGTCGGGTCGGGGTCGACCAGGGCGCGGACCCCGGCGCGCACCCGCTCACCCAGCGCGTCGGCCTCGGCGGCCACGTCGGCGAGGAACGGGTCAGCGTCCCCGAGGGAGCGCAGGTGCGCCTCGAGGCGGGTGAGGGGGTCGCGGGCGAGCCACTGCGCCTCCTCCGCCCCGAGGCGGTAGCGGCTGGTGTCGTCGGAGGTGGTGTGCGCGGCCATCCGGTAGGTCCACGCCTCGACGAGGCTCGGGCCCCCGCCGGAGCGGGCGCGGTCGAGTGCGGCGCGCACCACCGCCTCGACGGCGAGGACGTCGTTGCCGTCGACCCGCACCCCGGGGAAGCCGAAGCCCTCGGCGCGCTGGGGCAGCGGTGCGCGCATCTGGCGGGCGTTCGGCGCGGAGATGGCCCACTGGTTGTTCTGGCAGAAGAAGACGACGGGGGCGTTGAAGACCCCGGCCCACACCATGGCCTCGCTGACCTCTCCCTGCGCGCTCGCGCCGTCCCCGAAGCAGGCGAGCACCGCGGTGTCGCGCGCGCGGTCACCGGTGCCGACCGCGCCGTCACGCTGGACGCCCATGGCGTAGCCGGTGGCGTGCAGCACCTGCGCGCCGACGACCAGGGTGTAGAGGTGGAAGCCGTGCTCCGCCGGGTCCCAGCCGCCGTGCGTGGTGCCGCGGTAGAGCTGCAGGAGCGCCACGGGGTCGATGCCGCGACCCATGGCGAGACCGTGCTCGCGGTAGGAGGGGAAGACGTGGTCCTGGGGCGACAGGGCGGCCGCGGCCCCGACCTGGGCGGCCTCCTGCCCCGAGCAGCTGGCCCACAGCGCCAGCTCGCCCTGGCGCTGCAGGGCGGTGGCCTCGACGTCGACCCGGCGCACCAGCGCCATGGACCGGTAGCGGGCGCGCAGGTCGTCGACGCTCAGGTGGGCGACCAGAGGGCTGTGGGTGCGATCCTCGCGGCGGTGCCCGGCGGCGTCGAGCAGCTGCACCGCGGGCACCTCCCCCACAGGGACGTCGGACCCCGGCGCGACCGCCTCGACGGCGTCACCAGCGTCAGCGGAGCCGCCTCCTCCGGCAGTACCAGCGACCACGGAACCCCCTCAGCACGACGGACCTACGCCACCGTAACCGACGCTGGCGTAGGTTCGCGGGTCGCGCGCCCGCGCGGCCCAGCCACCGCAGCAGGTGGTTGTAGCGTCAACGACATGGTCAGCCCGGTCCGGCCCGGCACCGCACCGCTGGACAGTGCGGCGTCCCTGGACCCCGAGTCGCCGGACCCCGAGTTCCTGGCCGTGATCGCCCGCGACCGCCGGTCCTACAGCCTCCCAGCAGCCCTGCCCCGTCTCGCCGAGCAGCTGATCCACCAGGGCCTGGCGCTGCTGTTCCCCCACTACACCCACGGGGTGCACGGCCCCGACCACGTGCTCGCCGACCAGGTGCTCGCCGACCACCGGGCGCTCGAGGCGCTGCTGCGCGAGGCGCTGCACCTGCCCGGCCTGGGCGGCGCCGACCGCGACCGGGTCGCCGTGGACTTCCTCGCCGCGCTGCCCGACGTCCGCGCCGCCCTGCTGCTCGACGCGGCGGCGATGGACGACGGCGACCCCGCCGCCTCCGGGGTCGACGAGGTGGTCATGGCCTACCCCGGGTTCTTCGCCGTCGCCGTGCACCGCCTGGCCCACCAGCTGGACGGCGCGGGGGTGCCGCTGCTGCCCCGGGTGCTCGGCGAGCTGGCCCACCGCGCGACCGGCATCGACATCCACCCCGGGGCCAGGATCGGGCACTCCTTCGCGATCGACCACGGGACCGGCGTGGTGGTGGGCCAGACCGCGGTGCTCGGTGACCGCGTGCGCCTCTACCAGGGCGTGACCCTGGGCGCGGCCAGCGTCAGCAAGGGGTTGCGGCTCACCAAGCGCCACCCCACCCTCGGCGACGACGTCGTGGTCTACGCCGGCGCCACCATCCTCGGCGGCGACACGGTCATCGGCGCGGGCAGCCGCATCGGCGGCAACGTGTGGCTCACCCGCAGCGTGCCGGCGGGGTCGGTGGTCTCCACCAGCGCCGGCGTCGACCGCCGCCGGGCCCCCACCGCCGGCGCCGCCGACGGTGACGACCTGCTCGAGTTCCACATCTGAGGCACCAGGAGGCGCCGTGAAGGCCGACAGCATCCTCGAGACGATCGGGGACACCCCCCACATCCGCATCAACCGGTTGTTCGACCCGCGGGTCGAGGTGTGGATGAAGGCCGAGCGCGCCAACCCCGGCGGCAGCATCAAGGACCGCGTCGCCTTCGCGATGGTGGTCGACGCCGAGGAGCGTGGCGTGCTCACCGCCGGGACCACCATCGTGGAACCCACCTCGGGGAACACCGGCATCGCCCTGGCGATGGTGGCCGCCGTCAGGGGCTACCGGCTGGTGCTGGTGATGCCGGAGTCGATGACCGTCGAGCGCCGCCGCCTCATGGCCGCCTTCGGCGCGGAGCTGGACCTGACCCCGCGCGAGAAGGGGATGCGCGGCGCCATCGACCGGGCGGGCGAGATCGTGGCAGCCACCCCCGGCGCGTGGATGCCGCAGCAGTTCGAGAACCCCGCGAACATCGAGGTGCACCGGCACGCCTCCGCCGCGGAGATCCTGCGCGACTTCCCCGAGGGCATCGACGTGCTCATCACCGGTGTGGGCACCGGCGGGCACATCACCGGGGTCAGCGAGGTGCTCAAGGAGCGCTTCCCCGCGATGCAGACCTTCGCCGTGGAGCCGGCGCGATCGGCGGTGATCAGCGGCGGGCCACCCAGCCCCCACAAGCTGCAGGGCATCGGGGCGGGGTTCGTGCCGAAGAACCTGCACGTCGACACCCTCGACGGGGTGATCACCGTCAGCGAGGAGGACGCGTACGCCTACGCGGTGCGCGCCGCCCGCCAGGAGGGGATCTTCGTGGGCCCCTCCTCCGGCGCCTCCCTCGCCGCGGTCGCGCAGAAGCTGCCCGACCTGCCCGATGGGGCCACCGTGCTGACGTACTGCTACGACATCGGGGACCGGTACTTCTCCGTGGACGGGCTGTTCGACGCCGACGGCGGGGCGTGACAGCTGCGCATGACCGGGCTGGTCGGGAGACCGACGAGCTGGGGACGACTCACGCCGAAGGCGCCGCTGGGGAGAGCTCGGGGGCGTGCGTCCAGGCGCCGGGCCCACGAGGAGGCAGGGCCCGCCGTCCCGGTTCCCGGGAAGTGGGACGGTCCCACGTGCGACGTCGGCCGCGACGCCGTCGAGCGCTTCGAGGGGCTGGGCGCCGCGCTGCCCGTCCTGGAGCGCCGCGGGTCGTGCCGGCACTCCTGCTCGGGCCACACCGACGCCTCGACCGTCGAGCCGGCTCGGATCGCCGCCGCCGGGGTGGACCCGGACGCCCCCACCGCGGACGGGGCGCGCCCGGCGCTGTCGAGGGCTCTGGTCTCCAGTGGGCGGTGCACGGCGCACCGGGTGCGCCCGATGATCTGCCGGCTCTGGGGTGCCGCTGCAGCCATGCGCTGTCACCACGGGTGCACCCCGCCCGGCGGTCGGTCCACCACCCGACGTCAGGCCGAGCCTCGCTGTCGTCGACCACCTCGAGACCTCCTGGGGACCGCGCCGGCGGCGCTCCGCTCCCGGCCGCACCCCACCAGCGGCCTTCGAGGCCGCGCGCACTCCCACCACTGCGGACTGAGCCTGAGGCCGCGGCGACCAGGTGTCCACGAGAGCAGGTCGACCCCGGGGCGCCGACGAGGACGTCGTCGCACGGGACTGCGGTCCTCGTACCGGTGCGCCCGTCGTCGCACTCGAGCTCGGTGTGGCCCCTGCCCGCGGTGGTCACAGGCTCAGCAGTCCTCTCGTCAGGGTGGCGGAGCCCCCGACCAGGGCCAGCAGCACCGCGACCGTGCGGGCCGCTACCGGCGACACGCGTGCGTGCAGCACGCTGCCGAGCGCGAGACCGGCCGCGAGGGCGACCGCGGCCGTCGTCCACTCCAGTGCGGACAGGGACGGCAGCCCGCCCTTGGCGGTGAGCGACGCGGCACCGACGATCGTGAAGTACAGCTGGGCGGTGGCGGCGAAGGAACGCTGCTGCCACCGGGTGGCCACGGCGTAGACGGTGATGGCGGGGCCCCCGACGCCTGCGGTGACGTTCATCAGACCTGATGCTGCACCGGCGACCACGGCCCAGGTCGGCCGTGGGCGGGCCGTCGGCACCAGCGCCCCCGCTGAGGAGGCACCTCGCGCCGCGGCGCGGCGCGACACGGCGAGGACAGTGAGCAGCGCCAACACGACGCTGGCGCCGACGACCACTTGGAGGACGGCCGGTGAAGCCTGCCGGGCGATCCAGGCGCCCGGCACGACGGCCACCACCGCAGGGCCGGCGAGCAGCAGTGCGCGGCGGACGTCCACGTCGTGTCGTACCTGGAGCAGCACCAGCGCCGAGGTGATGCTGCCCAGCAGGTTCACCACCAGCACACCGGTGAAGGCACCGAGCACCAGGACGATGAAGGGTGAGGCGACCAGCGCGAAGCCCAGGCCGGTGATGCGTTGTGCTCCTGCCCCGACGAGCACGGCCGCGGCCAGACCGGCCAGGGCGAGTGCGCTGAGGTCCACCTCAGCGGCGCGGGCGAGGAGTGACAGCGGGTGGCGCCGGGTTCACAGGCCGATGGACAGGTAGCGGACGTCCTGGAACTCCTCGAGGCCCTCGGCGCCTTCGCGGCCCAGACCGGATTGCTTGACCCCGCCCATGGGGGCGAACACCACCGTGGGCAGGGCGTTGTTGACCCCCACGACGCCGGTCTCCAGACGGTCCGCCAGGCGCCAGGCGCGTGAGGCGTCGCGGGAGTAGAAGTACCCCGCGAGGCCCATCTCCGTGGCGTTCGCGCGGGCGACGACCTCCTCCTCGTCCTGGAAGGGGAAGACCGCGGCGACCGGCCCGAACACCTCCTGGCACGCCAGGGAGGCGGTGGCGGGGACGTCGGCGAGCAGGGTCGGGGCCACGAACGACCCACCGCTCGGCAGCTCGAACTCCCTGGTGAGTCGCCGGGCGCCTGCGGCGAGGGCCTCGTCGACCATGGCGGTCACCGCGGCCACCCGGTCGGAGTCGATGACCGGCCCCAGGTCGGGCACGGGATCGGCGAGGCCGTCGCCGATGGTCATGGCGTCGATGCGTTCGACGAAGCGGTGGACGAACTCGTCGTGGATCCCCGACTGGGCGAAGAACCGGTTGGCGCCGATGCAGGACTGGCCGGTGTTGCGGAACTTGGCCAGGACCGCGCCCTCGACGGCCGCGTCGAGGTCCGCGTCGTCGAAGACGATGAACGGGGCGTCACCGCCGAGCTCGAGCAGCGGGCGCACGATGCGTCGGGCCGCGCCGGCCATGATCTCCCTGCCGACGCCGGTGGACCCGGTGAAGGTGACCCCGCGCACCGCCGGGTGGTCCAGCAGCGTCCGGGTCACCTCCCGCGCCGGACCGTGGACCAGGTTCACCACTCCCGGGGGGACCCCGGCGTCGGTCAGGCAGCGGATCATCCCGGTCACGGCCAGCGGGGCCTTCTCCGACACGCGCGCGACGACGGTGCACCCGGCGGCCAGCGCGGGGGCGATCTTGCGGGCCTGGATCGAGCAGGGGAAGTTCCACGGCGTCAGGCTCGCCACCACCCCCAGGGGGCGGCGGACGGTCAGGTGCCGGCGTCCGGTGAGCTCGTGGGGGACCACGTGGCCGGAGGGCCGGCGCGCCTGCTCGGCGAACCAGCGGAAGTACTCCGCGGAGAACGCCACCTCCCCCACGGCCTCCGGCAGCCGCTTGCCGGCCTCCCGGGCGAGCAGCTCGCCGATGACCGGGGCGCGCTCGGCGATGAGCCGGCCCGCCTCCAGCAGCACGTCGGCGCGGTACCGGGCGGGGCGCTCACCCCAGTCGGTGAGGGCGGCGCCCGCGGCGTCCGCGGCGCGGGCGGCGTCACCGCCGCCGCCCCAGGCGAGCGTGCCGACGAGCGAGCCGTCGACGGGGTTGGTGACGTCGACGGTGCGGTCGGACAGCTCCCACGAGCCGTCGACGAGCAGTCCTGCGGTGGTCATGGGGCGGTGCTCCTCGGGTGTGCTGGGGTCCTGGTGGGGCGTGGTCACCGGGAGAGGACGTCGGGGCGGGGCCTGCCTGCGACCACGAGCGCGGGCCAGCGCAGGTCGCGCACCAGAGGTGCGGCCCCGCCCTCGGTGACCAGGCAGGTGTCCTCGACCTTCCACCCGCCGCCGCTGGGGTTCCACGCGACCGCGTTGCCGACCTCCAGGACCGCGGTCGAGGTCGTCGTGGCGGGGAACTCCCGGGGCTGGAAGCCGGTGAGCCCGCCCTGGTGGTGGTGGTGCCACTCCTGGGCGGGCAGGCCGCTGGCCGCGTAGGCCGCGGTCCCCGCGGTGACGACCTCGCCGAGGGTGGCGCCGGGGGTGGTGGCGTCCAGGAACGCCGCCTCGACGTCGAGGAGCCTCCGGTGGTCGCTGGGCTCCTCGGCGCTCAGGGCCCCGAAGACCACCGTGCGGGTCAGGCTCGCGACCAGGCCGTGCCGGCGTGCGCAGCACACGAGCATCGCCCGGCGCCCCAGCGGTGCCGTCGTCGGCAGCGGGTGGCGGTGGGGACCGATGCGGGCGTGCCCGGCGACCATCAGCACCACCGGGTCCAGCGCGCGCTGGAGCAGTTCCTGGGCGAGGACGCCGGCGGCGGCGTACTCGGTGGTCGCAGGGGTGATCCGGTCGGCCGCGGCGGTGGCGGCCGCGGCCGTGTCCCGGCAGACCGCGCGGAGCACCTGCTGCTGGTGGGCGGTGAGCACGCGGCGCGCGCGGGCCAGCGCCGGGCCGACGTCGGTGGCCCCGGGCAGGGGCCGGTCGGTGCCCACTGCTGCCCCCGTCGGCAGCTCGCGCGAGCGGTCACCCCACCAGGGGACGACGGACCAGTCGGCGTCGACGCCAGCCAGCTCGGTGTCGCGCAGGCGGGGCGCCTCGATGGCGTTGGTGACGATCCGCAGCCGTGGGGACGAGTCCGCAGCCTCGACGACGACGTCGAGGCAGGCGGTGTCGAGGGTCTGGGGGACGTGGACGCGCGCGCCGAGCAGCCACGTCAGCGTCGCCGGCTCCCTGATCACCAGGGTCGACACCGCGTGCTGCAGCGCCAGTGATCGCAGCCGGAGCAGCGTCTCGGGCAGGTCGGGTGGGTTGCCGTCGGGGACCTGCGGCACAGTGCCCGCACCGGCCGTCTCAGCGCCCATGGCGCACCACCGTCGAGGTGATCGGCTGGGTGCCTCGGCTCGCCGCGGTGCGGTCCCGGACCGTGATCTCGGTGGGGGTCCCGTCGAAGCCGACGACGTCGCGCACCGTGTCCGCGTCGCCGTAGAGGTGCAGCGTCCACGGTCTGCCCAGCAGGTCGTCGCTCCGCCGGACACCGGCGTCGACCTCGACGCGGGGGACCAGGGCCCCGTCGCGCACGAGGACCGGCATGCGCTCCCAGGGGACCACCACCTCGACGTGGCCGGGGCCGGTGAAGCGCTCCTCGGTCACCAGGTCGGTCCAGCCCCCCTCGGGGACGTAGAAGCGCCGGTGCACCGGCTCCTCCCCGTCGTCGAGGACGGGCACCACCAGCAGGTCCGAGCCGAGGCAGAAGGAGGTCTCCACCGACCACGCCGCCGGGTCATCGGGGAAGACCAGGGCCAGGGGGCGCAGCACCGGCCACCCGTGCACGGCGGACTCGTGCGCGACCTGCCACAGGTGGGGCAGCAGCTGGTAGCGCAGCCGGACCCAGTCGCGGGCGATGCCCAGCGCCCGGTCACCGAAGTGCCACGGTTCGCGTGGGCGCAGCCCGTGGGCGCGCATCAGCGGTGACATGGCCCCGAACTGCGTCCACCGCACGTAGAGACCGGGGGTCAGCTCCGGGCCGAAGAAGCCGCCGATGTCGTGGCTCCAGAACCCCGGTGCGCTGAGCGCGTAGCTGAGTCCGCCCCGCAGGGTGGAGTGCATGCCGGCGACGGTGGACTCCGCGTCACCGGCCCACTGGCCGGGGTAGCGCTGGGAGCCCGCCCAGCCGCTGCGCCCCCACACCAGGGGGTTGCGCCCGGTGCCGTGGGCGATGGCCTCGCTGACCGCACCGTTGTAGCGCAGGGGGTAGAGGTTGTGGGCGTGGTTGCCCGGTGTGCCGTCGGCGGGTGCGGTGCCGTCCGGCAGGCCCTCGCCGAAGTCGGTCTTGAACACCGCCACCCCGTCGTCGAGGAAGCCCTGGTGCATGCCCTGCCACCACGCCCGCGCGGCGGCGTTGGTGAAGTCCAGCAGCCCGCGGGCCCGCCCGTCCGGGGTGGGCGTCCCGGTCAGGATCGCCACCGACCCGTCCGCCGTCCGCGCCAGGTACCCGGCGGCCTCCGCCTCGGCGTACCGGGGGGAGGCGGGGTCGAGGTACGGCAGCTCCCACACCGACAGGCGCAGCTGGTGGTCCTCCAGTGCCGTGACGAGGTCCTTGCGCTCCCCGAAGCGGTCGGTGTTCCACACGAAGTCGGTGTTCAGCCGGTCCAGGACCAGCCAGTCGGGGTCCAGGTGCAGCACGTCGCACGGCACCTGGTGGGAGCGCATGCCGCGGGCGACCTGCTCCACCTCCTCCCGCGAGTGGTAGCGGCAGCGGCCCATCCAGTACCCGAAGGCCCACAGGGGGGGCACCGGTGCCCGCCCGGTCAGGGCCGTGTACGAGGTGAGCCGCTCGGCGATGGAGGGGCCCGCGACGAGGTAGAGGTCCAGGGCCTCGTCGTCGACGTCGACCTGCAGCACGTTGGGGCGGGTGGCGCCCACGTCGGCGGTGACCACGGCCCCGGTGTTCAGGAACCCGGTGTACCCGGTGCTGGAGTGCCAGACCGGGACCGGCTTGTACGCCATGCCGGTACCGGTGCCCAGCGCGTCCTCCACGCGCAACACCAGGCGCTGCCCGTTCTTGGTGACCCGCCCGAACTGCTCACCGAAGCCCAGCACCTCCTCGTCGGGGGAGAGCTCCAGGTGCGCGGTGATCGCCTCGTCCCCGACCAGCAGCGAGGGGGCGGTGGGGAAGCCGGCGACCTGCCGCAACCGGTGGGCGGTGCGCGCCACGGTGCGACCGGACCCGTCCCGCACCGTCAGCGCGAACGGCCGCTTCGCCACCGCCACCTCGATGGCCCCGGTGCGCACGCGGACTTCGGTGCCGCTGTCGTGGATGTCCAGTCCTGGCGGGTCGCCGGCGCCGGGGGGACCACCCCGGCCGGTCGGGGCGTCGGTGGTGACGATCCCCAGCCAGGTCGCCGGCTCCGACAGCACCCGGCTGCCGGGTGGGGCCGCGGTGATCCGGACGGTGTCCTCGGCGACCACGTGGACCTGCACGACGTACCCGCGCTCGTCCAGCGGTGGGAGCTGGAGGTCGGGCAGGTTGGGCATCGTGGTCTCGATGCCCTGGTCGGCGAGGGCTTCACCGGTCAGCCAACCCGGTGTCGCGGGGAGCTGCTCGCACCGCAGGGCCCGCACGTCGAGGCGGACACCGTGCCCGTCCCGGTGGACCGCGGTGACGTCGCGCAGCAGGTAGGTGGAGCTGGGCACGGTCGCGGTCATCTCAGCCCTTCGATGCCCCGGCGGTGATGCCGGCGATGAAGTAGCGCTGCAGGAACAGGTACGCGAGCACGATCGGCACCGAGGCGATGATCACTCCCGTGAACAGCAGCGGGTAGTCGGTCAGGAACTCGCCCTGGAAGCTCAGCAGCGCCAGGGGGATGGTGCGCTTCTCCGGTTCGTTGATGAACAGCAGCGGGTACAGCAGCTCGTTCCAGTGGATGACGAAGAGGAAGATCGCGGTGGCGGCCAGCGACGGCACGGACAGCGGCATGATGATGGAGGCGTAGGTGCGCCACGGGCCTGAGCCGTCCATGGAGGACGCCTCGTACAGCTCCCTGGGCAGGGTCCGCATGAAACCGGTGAGGATGAACACCGCGATCGGCAGGGTCACCACGATGTTGATGAGCACCAGCCCGAACAAGGAGTTGGTCAGTCCCAGGGAGGTGAACAGCACGTACTGGGGGATCATGTTGGCCTGGGCGGGCACCGACATCCCGAGGATGAGGAACCCGAAGATGAGCCACCCCTTCCAGCCGGGGATGCGGGCGATGCCGTACGCCGCCAGGCTCGCGATCGCGAGGGTGAGCAGGACCGAGGAGGCGGTCACCAGGACGCTGTTGACGAAGGCGGTCCGCAGGCCCCCGCCGCTGAGGACCTCGGTGTAGTTGCTCAGGTCCGGGTCGGGCGGCAGCCCGAACGGGGACGCGAACAGCTCCGCGGTCGTCTTGAAGGTCCCGAAGACCACGACGACGAGCGGGACGGCGATCAGGGCCGCCCACACCGCCAGCACGGTCCGGCGCCCGAGTTGGACCCTCACGGCCTCCTCCTTGCTCGGGTGGACGGAGGTGCCGGGCGCGGGCGCCGGTGGCACGCCTGCCGGACCGGCGTCGACGAGGTCATCACGCCGTCCTGGTCAGGCTCAGCGCCCGGCGTTGCAGGAGGACGACGAGGGCGATGACGACCATGAAGATCACCGACTGCGCGGCGGCGTAGCCGAACTGGGTGTTGGCGAACGAGGCGTAGATGCGGGTGGAGAGGATGTCCAGGGACGGCTGCGGGGGGTTGCCGCTGATCCCCAGGACGAGGTCGAAGGCCTTGAAGGACTGCACGGTGGTGTAGGCGATGACGATGGCCGTGGCCGGGGCGATCATCGGCCAGGTGATGTAGCGGAACCGCTGCCAGCCGACAGCGCCGTCGACCTCAGCGGCTTCGTACATCTCTTGCGGGACCTGCTGGAGGCCCGCGACGTAGATGACCATCATCTGGCCGGTGTGGAACCAGATCTGGGCGACGGCGACGCAGTAGATGGCGATGCGCGGGTCGCCGAGGAAGGAGCTCTGCAGGCCGTCGAGACCGACAGCACCGGTGATCCGGTTGGCCAGGCCGAAGTTGGGGTCGTAGACGAACTTCCAGATGAACGCGACGGAGATCGACGACAAGATGGTGGGGAAGAAGAACATCCCCCGCAGCAGGACGGAGCTGCGGGAGTTCTTGGTCAGGAAGACCGCCAGCAGCAGGGACAGTGCGGTCTGGACGACGACCACGACGAGCATGAACTTGAGGTTGTTGACCAGGGCGTTGCGGAAGAGGTTGTCGCCGGTGACCACGCGGACGAAGTTGTCCACGCCCAGGTAGCGGAAGTCGGCGCTGAAGCCGTCCCAGTCCGTCGTGGCGTACTGGAAGGCCTGCACGGTGGGGATGGCGAAGAAGACGACGTACAGGGCCAGGGCGGGCAGGGGGAAGAGGTAGAGGGTCGGGTGGACCCACGAGCTGGCCCGTCGGCGTCGCCGCTGGGGCGGTGCGGCTGTCGCGATGACCTCGGCGGGCCCGAGCGCCGGGGTGCCGGCGACGGGCGCACCGCTCCTGGCTCCGCGGGCGAGCGGTGTGCTCACCTCTCAGCCCACCTGCTGGTCGACGATGGCCTGGGCCTCGGCGGCGGCCTGGTCGGGGGAGGTGCCGTTGACGACCTGGACGGCGGTGTTCTCCACCGTGGAGCGGATGTCGAGGTTGTCGAACTGGAAGCGCGGCGCGAGCAGGGTGTTCGCGGTGAGCCACGGCTCGAGCTGCTGCAGGTCCGGGTTCGTGTACTCCACCCCTGCGACGCTGACGTGCTGGACCGTGGCGTTGGCGTACTCCCCAGCGACCTCGGGAGTGGACAGGTGCTCCAGGAAGGCCAGTGCGGCGGCCTGGTTCTGCGAGGCGGTGTTGACCCCGAGGACGAAGGTGGCGTTGTAGACGCCCTGGTACCTGGCCTCGCCAGCGGGGACGGTGATGGGGGCCAGGGCGCCGATGGGGAAGGTCGCGCCCAGGGTGCGCACCGGGAGGATGTGGAAGCTGCCGGTGGCGAGCATCGCGGCCTGCCCGGTGGCGAAGAGCTGCTGGGCGGGTTCCACAGCGGTGCCGGTGGCGCTGGGCTGGAAGTGCGGGGCCAGCTGCTGGTACTGCGCCAGCGTGGTGAGGAACCAGTCGTCGGTGACCTTGGCGGTGCCGGCTTCGATCTGGGCGAACATGTCCTCGAAGGGCGCGTTGTTCATCACCATGGAGTTCAGGAGCTGTCCCGCGTTCCCTGCGTCGCCTCCGGGCCAGGCGATGGGGATGACGCCGGCTCCGCGCAGCGCCTCGCACGCGGCGAGGAAGGAGTCCCAGTCCGCGGGCGGCTCGGTGATGCCAGCGGATTCCAGCAGGTCCGTGTTGTAGATGGGCATGTTGAACACGACCTGGTAGGGCAGGCCGCGCTGGACGCCGTCGGACTGGCCGCTGGCGACCAGCTCCGCCTGGTACTGCTGCACCAGGTCGAGGTCGGTGAGGTCGGCGTAGAGACCGGCACTGTTCATGTCGGTGAACTGGGCGCCTCGGAAGGCGGTGAAGACGTCGCCGATGTCTCCGCCGCGGATCCGCTGCAGCGCCGTGGACTGGTAGTCGTTGGAGGGTGAGATGTCCTGGCTGACCGTGACGCCTGGGTTCGCGGCGGCGAAGGAGGCGATGATCGAGTCGAAGACCCCTTGGTCCTCCGCTCGCCAGTGCGCGAAGGACACCTCCCCCTCGACGGCCCCGGAGGTGTCGGGGGCGGTCGCCTCGGGCGCGGCACCCGAACCCGGGCCGGCGCAGGCGGTGAGGGCGGCGCCGGCGCCGGTGAGCCCGGCGAGGCGGAGCACCTGGCGGCGGGACAGGGACGAGATGGCCGGTGTGTTGCTCACTGTGATCTCCTTCGGTCGACAGTCGTGTTCACCACTCGGTGACGGGGATGCCCGCCGCGTCGGCGGCGGCGCGCAGGGCGGGCCTGACGTCGGTCCACGCCAGGACGGTGTGGTGGGGGAAGCCACCGGTCACCAGGCTCTTCACGAAGGGCGCGGCGGGGGTGTCGAGCCGGACCTCCGCCGTGTTGCCCTGGAAGCGGTTGGCCGCCGCCAGGGAGTCCCCCGCGGCGATGAGCAGGCGCAGCCCGGGGCCGGTCCCGGGCAGCGACTCGGTGAGGCGGGCCATGATCACCGGGCCGGTGCGCAGGGGGAAGTCGCCTGCGACGCCGATCCTGCGGTTGCAGTGCACGCCCTGGGTGGCACCAGCGGGGTCCGCGGCCAAGGACGTCGCCGCCGACCCGCAGTGCCACAGCCGGACCACGTTGCGGTCCTCGTCGAGGTCGACGGTGTCGACCAGGTAGGTGGTGCCTGAGCCCAGCGCCTCCAGCAGCAGCATCGTCACGGCGCCGTACACGTCCCGCTCGCACACGGTCGGGGTGCCGGCGTCGGCCAGGCGGGAGAGGGAGGAGCACGGGCACACCCCCAGCTGGGTGGGGAACTCCGGCCAGCAGCGCAGCGCCACAGCGTCCAGCAGCTGCCCGGCGGTCCACCCCTGCAACGCCGTGGTCACCGCCGCGTGCAGACGCACCTGCGCCGGGTCCAAGGACTGCAGGCTCGGCTGAGCTGCCCGGGCAGCGAGCAGCTCGCGCTCGTGGGCCACCGGGTCCACCGCCTCGATGCGCTCGAAGACGTCCTCCAGCGGCACGGCGTCGACGCGCAGCCCGAAGACGGCGGTCAGCAGGTCGAGGTCGTACTCGCTGGGCGTGAAACCGGGTGGGGCGTCGCCGACCACGCCGATGGTTCGCCCGCGCAGGGAGTCCAGCGCCTCGCGCGGGAGCGCAGAGGCGTCCCTTCGGGCCTGCTCGGTGGGCAGCGCCGGGGCCTCGGGCAGGGTCCCTGCCAGCGCGGAGGTCAGCGCTTCGCGCACCTGCTGCTCGTCGGGGTCGCCGTGGACCAGCCGCACCGCCGCGCCGGCGCGCACCAGGGCGTGCCCGAACAGGTTCGCCCCGCACAGGGAGTTCAGCCACAAGCGGTCCCCGACGGGTCCCGGCT
Source organism: uncultured Quadrisphaera sp. (assembly GCA_964242735.1). Classification (GTDB taxonomy): domain Bacteria; phylum Actinomycetota; class Actinomycetes; order Actinomycetales; family Quadrisphaeraceae; genus CADCUY01. The sequence goes on from CAXTAK010000003.1 coordinate 281,139, forward strand.
CACGGAAGGACCACAGCAGCACCGGCGCGCCCAGGTGGGAGTAGAGCCTCAGCGCGGGGCCGGCGTCGCAGAAGGAGGCGCACGCGTTGATCACCAGGTCGACGCTGTCGTCGAGGTGGGCGGCCGCCTCCTCGGTGTCCTCGGGGGTCATCACCAGCCGTGGTGGGCCCACGACCTCGGCGCCGAGCCGCTCCAGGAGGGCGCGGGCGTCCTCGGCGCGCTGCTGGGCGACGTCGACGGCGAAGGTCGGGCGCGCGGTGGTGATCAGCGCGACCCGGGGGCGGCCGGGCAGGGCCGGGGTGTTCATCGGGCACCGACGGCGGAGTCCACGACCTGGCACAGCTCCTGCAGGCGGGGGACGGAGACCTCGACGAGGTCCCGCTCGATGTCGGGGGATCCGATGACCGATGCCCACACCGCTCGTCCGGCGAGGAACCCCGAGGCGCCCTCCGAGCAGGCCAGCTCCACCGCGCGGGGGAAGGCCTCGTGGGTGACGCCGGAGCTGAGGACGACCCACGGCGAGTCGACGGCCTCGGTCATCACCGCGCACCGCTGCCGGACCTTCGACTCATCTCCCTGGCCGTGCAGGGGCATCTCGGCCTTGTACAGGTCAGCGCCGAGGGAGCCGAGCTCCCGGGCGGCCGCCAGCACACCGTCGTCCCAGTTCCAGGCCCTGCCGTCGCGGGACGCACGGGAGAGGGGCTCGATGATGCTCAGCAGGCCGTTGGAGCGGCAGCGGTCGACGAACCGCTCCACCACCTCGATCCGCTGGCGCGGGTCGCCGTCGGGGCGGTAGATCACCAGCAGCTTCATCGCCACCGCGCCGCGTCGGCGGTAGTGGGCGGGATCGACGTCCTCGTCGATCGCCACGTCGGTGACCAGCTCACCGTGGCCGGCGATGAAGCGGTCCGCCGCCGCGATCAGGGCGCACGTGGGGGCGACCGCGCCGGCGTCGAGGACCTGGTCGAGTGCGAACTGCCTGTCGACGAGGACCGCGGAGGCGTACGGGGACAGGGTCCGGGTGGCGGCGAGCTTGAAGGCGAGGAGCTGCTCGTCGGAGACGGGGGTGTCCTGGTGCTCGGCGAACATCGCGCGCATGGCCTCGCGCTGGTCGACGGCCAGCATCGCGAAGGCACCGGAGGAGCGGGTCAGGGCGGACAGGCTGGGTGGAGCCGACACGGCGTCGGTGGTCATGGCTCTCCTCAGGAGGGTCAGCGGGCGGGATCAGGCACGTGGTCGAGCGCGCGTCGGGTGTCGGGGATGGCAGAGCGCCCATCGACGCCCCGGCAGGACAGGGCCGCGACGACGCCGGCGAAGCGCATCGCCTCTTCCAGGGGCGCTGCGCGCACCACCGCGCTCAGCAGGGCCCCGTGGAAGACGTCACCGGCGCCCAGGGTGCTGACGACGTCCACGGCCGTGGCGGGCACCTCGAACCGCTCGCCGCCGGCGGTGGCGGCCACCGAGCCGGCACTGCCCCGGGTGGCCACCACGGTCCGGGCGCCGGCGGCCAGCGCGGCGTCGAGCAGCCCGTCGACAGATCGGTCCCCGTGGACGCCGCGCAGCGCCTCGAGCGTGGGCACGTGCAGAGCCACGCCGCGGGGGTCGAAGCCGGGGATCGGGTTGCCCGCGTCCACGGACAGCTGCGGTCCTGCCCCGTCCTCGGTGCCCGGTCCGCCCAGCAGGGCCCTGACCGGACCCCACCCCAGGTGGTCGACGTGGACCCAGGCCGCGGAGCGCACGAGGTCGCTCGCCGGCCCGGAGCGGTCCAGGACCAGTGGTGGTACCGGCCGGGTGCAGATCGCCCGCGACCCGCGCCGCGCGTCGACCACCACCACGCTGGCCCCGGACCTGCGCCCCGGCAGCCGCTGCACGCCCTGGACGTCGACGCCCTCCTGGCGCAGCCCGGCGAGGATCCGGTCGCCCTCCTCGTCGTCCCCGACCGCACCGACGAACGCGGCCGGGACGCCCAGGCGGGCCGCGGTCACCGCGGCGGTGGCCGCAGGCCCGCCGCCGGCGAGGACGAGGTCGGTGGCGACCATCCGCTCGTCCGGCCCCGGGATCCTCGGCACCACGGCGATCGCGTCGAAGGTGGCCACACCGACGAAGACCACGGGCGCCGAGCCGGGCGGCAGCGGCGAGGACAGGTCCATGCGACACCCCCTCGTGACCCACCACGCCGGACCCGGCGTTGTGTCATCTCAACCAACAAGCGTTCGGATGTCAACAGTCTGGCCGGATAGAGTGATCGTGCACGCACGTCGGCGGTGGAGGTGGTCCGGCCTTGAGCCCGTTGCGCTACAGCAGCGCTCCCCAGCGCCGCTCAGCCATCCTCGCGGCCCTGCAGGACAGCGGGTTCGCCGCCATCACGGACATGGCCCAGCACCTGGGGGTGTCCGACATGACCGTGCGGCGCGACGTCAAGCGCCTCGAGGCCGACGGGGAGGTCCGCGCGGTGCACGGCGGGATCAGCCTGCGCCACGGCACCCTGCGCACCCCGGACTTCCTCAACCGCGCCGAGACCCAGGCCGAGGCCAAGCGGATGCTCGCCGCTTCGGCCGCCGCCCTGGTCCGTCAGGGCGATGTCATCGCCGTGGACTCCGGTACGACCGCCTACCAGGTGGCCGCTGCACTCCCGGGCGACTTCGACGGCACGGTCATCACCAACTCCATCCCCGTGATCCAGCTGATGCTGGCCCGCCCCCGGACGCACGTGGTCTCTCTCGGCGGTGACCTCGTCGCCGAGCACCAGGCCTTCGTCGGTCCGCTGACCGTCGACGCGGCCCTGCGCTTCCGGGTGCGGGTCTTCTTCCTCGGCGCCGCGGCCATCGACACCCGCGGCGTCTACGTGCACAGCAGTACCGAGTCCTCCGCGAAGCAGGCGATGATGAAGATGGCGGACGAGGTGGTGCTGCTGGCCGACTCGCAGAAGTTCCAGCGGTCCGCGCCCGTCCTGCTCTGCCCCCTCGACGGGATCCACCAGCTCATCACCGACCGCGACCCGAGGCCCCCGCTGGCCGGCGCACTCGAGCAGGCCGGCGTGGCCTACGACCAGGGCCGCGCGGCGATGCCGCCGACCCGTTCCAGAGGTGCCTGAGCAGCGAGGTCCGGCCACGCCGACGATCTCCGCGGCCGGCCGACGTCACGGTGCGGTGGCGAGCTCCCGGAAGAGGTGCACGTCGACGGCCAGCCCGTGGTGGTCGGGGTGGCCCGGTGCAGGTCCCCGGTCAGCACCGGCAGCCCTGCGTCCAGGGCGTGGCCGAGGACGCACAGGTCGGCCAGGGACGGGCTCGCCGCGCTGCACCCCGGTGTCGGCGTGGAACTCGTACGAGCCCTCCCCCGCGGTCACCGAGAGCAGCACCGCCCGGGGCAGGAGCGCGGCGGAGGAGCGGGCGGCGGGCTCACGATCGAGCAGGGCGATCACGTAGGAGGCATCCAGGACGACCCTGCTCTGCGGCCAGTCCTGCCGGCAGGCCCTGTGGGCCCTGGGAGCCCGGCGGGCGCTGCGGCAGGTCCCGGCGGGCCCGGGCGAGCTCACCTCGCCGAGTCAGCCGTCGAGCCGTCCAGGCCGGCGCCGGTCGCGCCCCCAGTGTCCCGGTGGTCGTGGACGCCGGCGGCGACGGCGTCCTGCAGGCGCCCCAGCACCGTGGCGGCGTCCTCCAGCACGATCCGTCCCGGCACCTCGACCGAGGCGATGAGGTCCTTCCCGGGTCCCACTCCAGCGGCGTCGAGGAGCGCCTCGGCAGAGCGGGGCGGCGCTCGTCGTCCACCCGCACCCGGGTACGACCCACCCACCCAGCTCCCTCCACCAGGCCGCCGGCCACCCCTCCCCCACCACCAGCCCCCTGGTGCGCACCACCCTGGCCGGGATCCGCCGCGTGCACGGCATCGCTCCGGCCGCGAAGGACCTCCTGCTCGCCCACCAGGTCCGCCGCCTGCTCGAGGCCCTGCACACCGGGTCCCCGACTCATGCCCCGCCGAGACCCACACCGCGTGCATCGCCGCCCTCCCTGCGGCCACCCAGCGCGCCGGGAGCGAGGCCGACGTCGACGTCGAGGACGACCCCGGCGCACCGGGGCACGAGACCGCCCACGGGCGACCTGTCGAGGGACCGGTGTTCCGCGCCGTCAACCGCCACGGGCAGATCGCTCCCACCCGGCTGTCGGACCGGGCGGTCGCCCGCGTCGTCCAGCGCACCGCTGCCACCGCCGGGCTGGGGCACCTGGACCTGGCCGGGCACTCCCTGCGCGCCGGGTTCGCCACCTCCGCCGCCGCCGCCGGCAAGTCTGAGCGCGCCATCATGAAGCAGACCGGGCACCTCCCTGCCCGTGGTCCGCAGGTACATCCGCGAAGGCAGCCTCTACCGCGACAACGCCACCGACGGACTCATCCTGTGACCCTCGCCGGGTGGCTCCCGTTCAGCGCTTCCCGTCGTCGATCCTGGACGCCGGTTGCCGACACACCCCACCTGGGGTGATGCGGCCGGTGATCTCCGTGTCCTTCACCCATCGATTCTCGACACGGAGAGGTACTGGTGGAACGCTCAGTTGGTCGCTCCCCGCGGTCCTCGTTGCGGTGCGGTGCCGGTCAGGTGGAGCAGGCCGGCGTCGGTGGCCCGGAAGCCGCAGGCGTCGAGGTAGAAGGGGCGCAGGTGCGCCTCGAAGTCCACGTGCAGCCAGGTGCATCCGGCTCGGGTGGCCTCGAGTGCGCCCGCGCGCAGCAGGGCGGCTCCGATCCCGCGCCGCTGGTGGTCGGGGTGGACCAGGGTGTCCAGGACGACGGCGTGGGCACCACCGTCCCAGCAGAGGTTGACGAACCCCACCAGGTGGTCCGCGGCGAAGGCGCCGACCCAGGTCAGGCTGTGGCGCTCCAACCGCTGTCTCCAGGGAGTGATCGTGGTGGTCGGGGAAGTGAAGGCCGCCGCGTGCAGCGCGGACAGTGCGGCGTCGTCGACGGAGAAGCGGACGCGCACGTCGATGCTGGGGGTCATGGCCCCCGATGGTCGACGTGGTGGCGCCGCGCTCCGAGCGGGTGCACCTCCAGCTGCTCGCACCACCGAGCCAAGGCGGTGAGGTCCCGGCGGTACATGGCCGCGATGTTGCCCAGTTGCTCGAGGAGCCACCAGGCGGCCAGATGCACGAACGGGTCATCGGCCGCGGTGCCCGGTAGGCGGTCGAGGGGATCGGGGCGCACCGCTGGCACAGCGGCGCGGGGGACGAGCGGCGCGAGGTCCGTCCTCACGACGACTCTCCCTCCTGCTGCGCCGAGGGTGCTCGGCCGGGGAACGTGCGCTCGATGGAGTCGGCGATCGTCGGCTCTCCACGACCATGGTTGTCTGCGCGCCGGGCGTCGCGCTCCTCGCCGTCGTAGGTGGCGACCCGGACGACGTCGTTGGCCTCGGTCCACTTCTTCAAGGCCTTGTCGATGCCGGCGAGGGACTTCGCCGCGTGGTGGACGGTCTTCTCCTCACTGAGGTGTTCTCACGTGGTTTCGTGGGTTGAGCTGCTGGTCAGGGCGTAGCAGCTGGTCGCCGCGGTGAGGTGGAGGAAGCGGGCTCCTGGGGTGAGGGTGGATCTCGCCAAAGCCCCACTCCTCTTCTCCAGGAGCCCGCCGTGTCTCATCGCGCCCGTCTTGACGTGCCCGCACCCGTCCTGCGCGCTGTCTCGGGTTGGATCGCCACTGCCCGCCGTACCCCGGGCCGGCGCCCACACCTGCGTGCTGCCCGCGTCGATCAGCAGGTGCGTCTCGTCCTCGGCTGGCTGCGTCACGGCCTGGACATGCCCTACCTCGCGCTGCAGGCCCGCGTCAGCATCGCGACGGGCTACCGCTACCTGCACGAGGGACTCGATGTGATCGCCGCCCACGCCCCGGACCTGCGCGAGGTCCTCGACCGCGCGCATGCTGCTGCCCGCGCCGGTGAACTGGCCTTCGTCGGACCGGACGGCACCTTGGTGCCGATCGACCGAGTCGCAGGACACACCGCCCGGGGCAGCGACGGGACTGCCCCGGCTCTGGTTGGGACTCGGGGTGGGTGGTTCAGGCGGGCAGTGT
>CAXTAK010000004.1:0-163854 GCA_964242735.1 uncultured Quadrisphaera sp.
CCCGCGAGACCTCGTCCCACAGAAGCGGTGTCAACCCAACCCGCAGCAGTCCCGAGCGACCCGAGGGATCCAGACCCGAGACCGGTCACCACGATGATCCTGAGAGCTGCTTGGGTCGGGGACGCGGTGCAGTCAGGTCGTGGCGCTGCGCGCCGCGAAGCCGAGGACCGCCGGGCGCACGCCCAGTGCACCGCGCCGGCGGTACCGGACGGCGACGAAGGGCACCATCAGCACGAGGCCCACGACGATCACGGAGACGGCGGGCAGCACCCGCTGGTCCATCAGCTCACCTCGCGCCGCACGGTGCGCACGACACCGGCGGTCAGGGGCAGGGCGATCCACAGGGCGATCGAGGTCAGGGCGGGAGCGAGCGCCCCGGTGAGGTCGAGGTCGCCCACGTCGGCGAGCACCGCGAGGATGGCGACCCACAGGACCCCGTCACCGAGCACCGCCTCGCCCGCGATGGTGACCAGGACGGGAGCGAGGAAGTACGCGACCAAGGCGCTCCCGTTCTGCTGCAGCAGGGCCCCGAGCCCGGCGCCCAGCAGCATGGCCAGCGAGCCGGCGACCGCCGTGCCAGCGACGAGACGGGCGGCGCCGTCCCAGCTCACGACGTCACCGGTGACCGAGCCCACCACCAGGGTCGCCGCCGCTGAGGCTGCGGCGACCAGGAGCACCGCCGTCACCGCCACGACCATCACGGCGGCCAGCTTCGCGGCCACCACCCGCCCGCGCCGGGGTGTGACGGCGAAGGTGGTCAGCGCGGTGCGCTGCGCCCACTCGGTGGTCATCACCAGCACGCCGACGACGGGCAGCACCAGCTGCACCACGTCCATCGGCGCGCCGTAGGCGCGTTCGAAGCTGAGGGGCTCGCCGGTGCCGGTCAGGAGCCGGTACCCCAGGGCGGCGGTGGCCAGCAGGGCGAGGGCGGCGAAGAACCAGCGCCCGCCCCGGGTGTCGATGCTCTTGCGCAGCTCTACCGCGGTGAGGCGAGCGAGGGAGGGGGCGGCGAAGGAGGCGGCGGCAGCTCGCACCGGGGACGCGGGTGCGGTGCTCGTGCTGGGGGTCGTGGTGCTCATCGTGGGTCCTCTCGAGGCAGTGGCACTGGCGGAGTCCCGGGTTCTGGGGCCGGGTCGGGGTGCTCAGGCGGCCACGGGCGCACCCGTGGTCCGGGCGTCTCCGGTGCGGGTCAGGAACCAGTCCTCGAGCCCGCCACCGTCCGTCGCACGCAGCTCGGTGAGCACCTCGCCGCCCGCAGCGGCGGCCCGCCCCACCTCGTGGGCGGGGGCGTCGACGCGCAGCGCCCCGTCCGAGGTCTCCGTGAACGACAGACCGGCCCCCCGCAGAGCACGAGCCAGACCGTCGAGGTCCAGGGCCCGCGCCGTCGTCCCGCCCCCGGAGAGCAGCTCGCTGAGGTCGCCGTCGGCCACGACCCGCCCGCGGTCGATCACGACGAGCCGGTCGGCGGTGGCCTCCACCTCGTGGAGCAGGTGGCTGGAGAGCAGCACCGTCCCACCGCCGTCGGCGACCCCGCGCAGCAGCCGGCGCATCCACCGGATCCCCTCGGGGTCCAGGCCGTTGGCGGGCTCGTCGAGCACCAGCACGGCCGGGTCGCCGAGCAGGGCCGCGGCGATCCCGAGGCGCTGGCGCATCCCGAGGGAGTACTGGCCCACCCGCTTGCCCGCGGCGCCGGCCAGGCCCACCCGCTCGAGCTGCTCCTCGGCGCGGGCCGCGCCCACCCGCAGCAGGGACGCCGACAGCCGCAGCGTCTCGCGGCCGGTGCGCCCGGAGTGCTGGGCGGAAGCGTCGAGCATCACCCCGACGACGCGGCCGGGGTCGGGCAGCTCCGTGTAGGGCGAGCCCGCCACCAGCGCCGAGCCCGAGGTCGGGCGCGCCAGGCCGGTGAGCATCCGCAGGGTCGTGGACTTCCCGGCCCCGTTCGGCCCCAGGAAACCCGTGATCGTTCCCGGACGGCAGGTGAAGCTCACGCCGTCGACGGCTGTGGTGGAGGCGTAGCGCTTGGTCAGGTCGTTGATCTCGATCATGGGGAGAGCCTGCTCGGCGCGGGCGCGGGGGTCATCGCCCGGACGTCGCGAGCTGACCCCCACGAAAGTCGTCACCCACGCCGACGGTGTTCGACGATCGTCGGGAGCGGCCGTCGACGGGCATCCCTACCCTGGCGGTCGTGACCACGGACGCGGTGGCGGCGACCCTCGCAGGTGGGGTGGCGCCGGCCTGGTGGAGGCGGCAGGGTCCCCGGGTCGACGACCTCCTGCTCGTGGTGGTCGTGCTCCTCGGTGCATCCCTGGAGGTCGTCGCCGAGCCCGGGCCGGGGATCACTGGCGACACGTGGTGGCGGGTGGGGCTGACCGTGGCCGTGGCCGTCGCCCTGTGGTGGCGACGGCGCCGTCCGGTGCTCCTGGCCGGGGCGGCTTGCCTGGCCGTCGCGCTCGGGGCGTCGCTGGTGGTGCTGCCGGTGGTGCTGGTCTCCCTCGCCGTCCGGCGCAGGGACCGCGTCCTGGTCCCGGTGGCGTTCGCGGCCGAGGCGGCTCTGCTGATCAACTTGTGGTCGACCTACCTGCCGGTCGGGGTGGTCGCCACGACCGTCAGCGCGACCACGGCCGGTGCCATCGTCGTCGGCCTGCCGGTGGCGGTGGGGGCCTACGTGGGCGCCCGGCGCGACCTCGTGGTGTCGCTGCGCGAGCGCGCGGAGCGGGCCGAGGCCGAGCAGCAGCTGCGCGCGGAGGCGACCCGGCTGTCCGAGCGCACGCGCATCGCCCGCGAGATGCACGACGTGCTGGGCCACCGGATCTCCCTGGTGGTCCTGCACGCCGGTGGCCTGGAGGTCAACCCCGGCATGGGCCCGCAGGACGTCGAGCGGTCGGCCGCTCTGATCCGCACCACCGCGCGCCAGGCGCTGGAGGACCTGCGTGAGGTCCTCGGCGTCCTGAGAGCCGAGGAGCACGGTCTCGGCGCGGGGGCCGGCGGGGACCTGCAGCCCCAGCCCACGCTCGCCGACGTGGACCGCCTGGTGCACGCCAGCTCCCAGGCGGGGGTCGCGGTGCGCCTGCGCCAGGACCTGCCCGCGGGCACCGGCGTCCCGCCGATGCTGGGCCGCACCGCCTACCGGGTGGTCCAGGAGGGGCTGACCAACGTGCACAAGCACGCGCCCGGCGCGTCAGCGACGGTGCGCCTCTGGGGTGCGCCCGGCGGTGAGCTCGAGGTCACGGTGACCAACGCGCGCGCCGTCGGCTCCGCGCTGGCTCCGCCGCTGCAGGGGACGGGCTTCGGGCTGGTGGGGCTGGCCGAGCGGGTGAAGGTCGTGGGCGGCTCCCTCACCGCCGGGCGGCAGGCGGACGGCGGCTTCGCGGTGCGCGCCCGACTGCCCTGGCCCGCCCAGGGAGAGGCGGGCTGATGACTCACGCGGTGACCGATGGGGCGGGCACCCCCACCGTCCGGGTCCTGCTCGTCGACGACGACGCCCTGGTGCGGGCGGGCCTGCGGATGATCCTGGACAGCGCACCGGACCTGGACGTGGTCGGTGAGGCCGGTGACGGCGCCGACGCCGTGGACGCCGTCGCTCGTCACCGGCCGGACGTGGTCCTGATGGACGTGCGGATGCCCCGCATGGACGGCCTGGCGGCCACGGCCGCGGTGACCGCCCTGCCCTCACCACCGCGCGTCGTGGTCCTGACGACCTTCGACCTCGACGAGCACGTCTTCGCCGCCCTGCGCGCCGGTGCCAGCGGCTTCCTGCTCAAGGACACCCCGCCCCGCGAGATCCTGTCAGCGGTGCGCGTGGTCGCCTCCGGCGAGGCGATGCTCTCCCCGACCGTGACCCGGCGCCTCATCGCCCACTTCGCCGACTCCACGGCGGACCCGCGCCGCCGGGGCGCGCTGGCCAGGCTCGAGGAGCTCACCCCCCGCGAGCTCGACGTGCTCCTGGCCGTGGGGCGCGGCCTGTCCAACGCCGACGTCGGGCGCGAGCTGCACCTCAGCGAGGCGACGGTCAAGGCGCACGTGTCACGGCTGCTGACCAAGCTCGGCGCTGCGAACCGCGTGCAGGTCGCGATCCTGGCGCACGACGCCGGGCTGCTGTGAGCCGCTGCCGTCCCTGATCGCCTCGAGCTGGCACCCCCGCCGGAGGTCGGGGATCCGGCCGCAGGCGGGGCCTCGATCAGCGCGCGGGCGTGGCCGCGCTGCTCGGCTCTCCTGCGGGCGACCCGGTGTCGCCGTCCGTGCCGTGTGGCGGGGTCGGCGCCGTGGCCGCCGGTGCAGTCCTCCCCGGCCTGGTCGCCTCGGTGCTGCCCGTCGCCGGGCCGCTCCGATCCCACCGGCGCTGGCCCTGGCCGAGCGGCCACGCGGGCCCACGCACGCCCCCTCCCTTCGGAGGGGGTGGTGACCACCTTCCAGCCGATGTGCGCAGATCGTCCTCGGAGCACGATGAGTCCTGCTGCTGGCGATCCCGCCGGCGATCAGAGGGAGATCACCGTGTTCATCACCATCACCGTCGTGGGAATCGTCCTCGTCGCCGTGCTCGCCGGCGCGGGGCACCTGGGCGCGCAGGGCCGTGAGACCGAGATGCTCGTCGCCCCCCGGGGCGCCCGCTACGGAGACGCCACCGCGCTCGTCGTCGCTGCCGGGGCCGCTGCCGAGCCGCGTGAGCGGCGGACCGCTGAGCCGAACCCCGAGTCACCCACCCGCCGCCCGGATCGGCGCCACCGCGCGCACCTGCGCAGCCGTCTGGCCTGAAGCCAGCCCACCACCACTCACCGGTCCGACTGGGGTTCCCCGCTCGTCCGGAAGCTCCCGATCCTGGTCCGCTCGCCAGGAGGAGGGGTGAGGTGCAACAGGTGGGCAGGCTCCGAGCCTCGATCCGACACGAGTCCCACGGTCAGCTGTCCTGCTGGGGCACCTCCGGGTCCTGCGGGAGGGCCGACGCCGTCGACGAGTGCAGAGCCGTCGCTCGCGCGGTCGGGGCGGTGGTGGCGGTGCGGTCCCCGCACAGGAACCGCGCCAGCAGTCCCGCGGCGACGTCGTCCGGTGCACGCGCGCAGCAGGTCCGTCATCCCGGCGTCCCGGGCCGCTGCGGCGCCCTGCGACCGGCAGATCACCGGGCGCACCGGGTGCGCTTCCTCACCAGCTCGTCCTCCCCTCACGGCCTGGAGGTGCACGCCCGCGCCGGGCGGGCACTCACGTCGCTCCTGCCTCGACCACCGGTCGGCCCGGTGGTGGGACCGCGGCGCTCGATCGCGTGGTCTCGCTGGCGCGTGGCCGCAGCGCGGCCGACCGGGCGCGGGCGCCGCCTGAGGGCTCGGTCAGCGCGGCAGTGGCCTGCCGTGCGGGACCACGGGGGCCCGGGAGGTGGCGCCGACCCACCAGGCCGGGCGCGGCCGGGACAGCAGCCGGGTCAGCTCCTCGCGCACCGGCGGGCAGATCGACACGCGGGTCCCCTCCTTCGCGTGCTCGAGACCTGGGTCTGGTGCTCCGGCTGCGGCACCGTGACCGGCTGCGTCGCCGTGAGGATGGCGTGGCGACGCAGGACGTGCTGGCGGAACCGGCGCAGTGGTCGTCGTGGCGGTCCTGGCAGGGAGTGCGCGCTCAGTTCCCGCGACTGCCGGGTGTCCACCGCTTCCGCGTCGAGGGCCAGGGTGACGCGTTCGCGCCGACTCGGTGACCACCGACCACATCACCTCGCCGGCTCGATCACGGCCGGCGGCCCCGCCGGGGTGCACCTCGCCGACCACGGCGTGGCCCGACCCACCCGCGACGTCGTCGAGGAGCCGGTCGCGCAGCTCGATGCTGGCGATGGTGCCGCAGATCATCACCGCGTGGTCGCCGCTCCGCTGGTGGTCCTCGCGGGCGAGGAGCGCTGCTCGGGATCCTCGCGCGACTGGGCTGCCGAGGGCACCACGCCGTCCACGGTGCACGTGCGGCCCGCCAGGGTCCCCGGGGAGGTCGACGTCGTGCTGCTGATCGCCATCCCGGGCGAGGCGGACTGCTCCCGCCACGGCGGGATCCTGCAGCACGTGCTGCGCCTCCTGCTGACGGCCTGACGGCCGCACCACCCACGGCGGCGCCCCCGCCCCGTACCGGCGGGCGGCTCCCCGCGCGCACCGGTGCCCACAGCACCTCGCCCGCGTCGTGAGGACGGTGTTGCACCGGCGTCACCTGCCGGGGACCTGGTGGAAACCCGAGGGGGAGAGGTTGCGACCCGCCGGGTCAGCGGGCCCGGCGGTCCAAGACCACCCCTGATCCTGGAGCGCCTCCGTGTCCTACGTGAATCCCCCCGACTTCGTCGCGAAGATGATCGATGCCGGTCAGTCCAAGGTGCTGATGTCGACGCGGGACACCCTGATCCGCGCGTACATGGCCGGGGCGATCCTCGCCCTCGCCGCGGCGTTCGCGGTGACGATCACCGTCAACACCGGTCAGCCGCTGATCGGGGCCCTGCTCTTCCCCGTGGGCTTCTCCCTCCTGTACCTGCTCGGGTTCGACCTGCTGACCGGGGTGTTCACCCTCGTCCCGCTGGCCCTCATCGACCGCCGCCCGGGGGTGACGTGGAGGGGGATGCTGCGCAACTGGGGCCTGGTCTTCCTCGGCAACCTCGCCGGTGCGCTGACCGTCGCGGTGCTCATGGCGATCGTCTTCACCTACGGCTTCGCCGAGGCCCCCGACGAGGTCGGCCAGCGCCTGGGGGAGATCGGTGTCGCCCGCACCCTGGGCTACGAGCAGTACGGCGCCGCCGGGATGCTCACGCTGTTCGTGCGCGGCGTGCTGTGCAACTGGATGGTGTCCACCGGTGTCGTGGCCGCGATGATGTCCACCAGCGTCTCCGGCAAGGTGATCGCGATGTGGATGCCGATCATCATCTTCTTCTACATGGGCTTCGAGCACTCGATCGTCAACATGTTCCTCTTCCCCAGCGGACTGCTGCTCGGCGGAGACTTCTCCATCGCCGACTACCTGGTCTGGAACGAGATCCCGACCGTGATCGGCAACCTCGTCGGTGGTCTCACGTTCGTCGGGCTCACCCTGTACGCGACCTACGCCCGCTCCGGGCCGAAGCGGCAGGTGCCCGGCGCACCGGTCGCGCTGCCCCTACGGGCCTCCGACACCGATCGCGTCACCGCCGGATCGCGCTGACCGGTCCGTGAGTCCCCACCCCCCTCCGCCCGAGCCCAGATCGAGGACCTGCCGTGAACCCCCTGATGACCAAGTCCGACGCCGCCGACCTCGTGCGGGCAGCCCGCCTGCGCCAGGGCCTGACCTGGGCAGAGATCGCCGAGGAGATCGACGCCCCGCTGGTGTGGACCACCGCTGCCCTGCTCGGCCAGCACCCGGTCCCGCCGGAGAAGGCCGAGCGGGCGGCGGCCCTGCTGGGCCTCGACGAGGACGTCGTCGAGGCGTTGCAGCTGCAGCCCACGCGCGGCAGCGACCCGGCCGTGATGCAGGACCCCACGATCTACCGGTTCGTCGAGGCGCTGTCGGTGTACGGACCGGCGATCAAGGAGCTCATCCACGAGGAGTTCGGCGACGGGATCATGAGCGCCATCAACTTCAAGATGGACATCGCCCGGCGCGCGGACCCCGACGGTGACCGGGTCGTCATCACCCTGGACGGGAAGTTCCTCGACTACCGCTGGTGAGCCACCACGCCACCGGCGCGGTCCAGGAGGCGGACGACGGTCCCGGACGACTCGAGCAGCCCGGTGTCGGTGTGCCGCACGCCCTCGGCCTCGCGGTGCGCGACGACCATCGGCTCGACCTCGTGCAGGTCGTCGAGCCCCGGCCCCGGTGCCCGGCGAACCGGGTCAGGCCCCAGGTCCCCGACTCGCAGTGCTCACCCCCTCGGCGCTGCTGAGGTCCTGGCGGTGGGCACCGGGCGGCGCCGGCCGGTCGGTGGCTCACGGGGGAGAGGTCGGCCCCGGGCCCGCGCCGGTGCGCGTCACCGCGACCACCCGGTAGCCGCGCGAGGTGGCGACCCGCTCGACGCGGGCCGGCACCCCCGCCCCGGGCAGGCCCTCCTGCGCCAGCCAGCGCTGCAGCGACTCCGCGCCCAGGTGCTTGGCCACCACCAGGTGAGCCGCCGCCCCGACCTGCAGGCGCGGCAGCCACGCCAGCAGCAGCTCGTGCAGCGCCGCCTTGCCCACGCGGATCGGCGGGTTCGACCACAGGGCAGCCACCGCGATGTCGTCCGGGACCTGTTCCGGGGTGACCGCGCGCACCGCGCCCAGGTCCAGGCGGGCGGCGTTGGCGGCCACCAGCTCCAGGGCGCGGGTGTTGACGTCGACCGCCCACACCACCGCCCCCGGCGAGCGCAGCGCCAGGGTCAGGGCGATCGGGCCCCATCCGCAGCCCAGGTCCACCAGGTGCCCGGCCGACGGCGGGGGTGGCGCGGCGGTCAGGAGCACCCCGGTGCCGGCGTCGACGCGGTCGGGGCTGAACGTGCCCCCAGCGGTCTCCACCTCGCGCCACGCCCCCGCGAGCTCCACGCGCAGCAGTCGCCGGGCACCGGAGCTGGACGGCTCGGGGGAGAAGTAGTGCTCCCCGTCGGCGGCCACGCCCCGACGCTACCCACCGCCCCGCGCCGGATCGACCAGCACGCCGGTGCGCGCGCGATGGTGCACAGCGGACGACGGGTCGGAAACACCCTCGCCCCCCACGGCGTTGTCAGGTTGGATCGCAACGATGCCCGTGGCGCCACGGCGGTGCCCACCGGACCAGGAGGCCCATGACCCAGCACACCCAGCGCGACCTCGACGTGGAGGTCCCGCTGCACTCCCTCGACCCAGCCGACGACCGGGCGCTGTCCCGGAGCCTCGCCCAGGTCCCGTGGGTCGAGGAGGACCACGACGTCGCCGACCGCCAGGCCCTGCGCCGCGTCGGGGGCCTGGCGGGCGAGCTGTCCACCGAGCTCACCGACGTCACCGAGGTCGAGTACCGCCAGCTGCGCCTGGAGCGCGTGGTCCTCGCCGGGGTGTGGTCCGGCGCGGACGGCACCACCGCCGACGCCGAGAACTCCCTCCGCGAGCTCGCGGCCCTCGCTGAGACCGCCGGCTCGCAGGTGCTCGACGGGGTCCTCCAGCGCCGTCTGAACCCCGACCCCAGCACCTGGCTCGGCTCCGGCAAGGCCGCTGAGCTGCGGGGCATCGTCGCCGCCAGCGGCGCCGACACGGTGATCGCCGACGGGGAGCTCTCCCCGTCCCAGCGCCGCGGCCTGGAGGACATCGTCAAGGTGAAGGTCATCGACCGGACCGCGCTGATCCTCGACATCTTCGCCCAGCACGCGAAGTCCAAGGAGGGCAAGGCGCAGGTCGAGCTGGCGCAGCTCGAGTACCTGCTGCCGCGCCTGCGCGGGTGGGGCGACTCGATGTCGCGCCAGGCGGGTGGCCGGGTCGCCGGCGGTGAGGGCATCGGCTCCCGGGGCCCCGGTGAGACCAAGATCGAGCTGGACCGCCGCCGCATCCGCACCCGCATGGGCCGGCTGCGCCGCCAGATCAAGGAGATGCGCCCCGCGCGGGAGACCCGCCGCTCCGGGCGCCGCCGCGGCGGGGTGCCCCAGGTGGTCATCGTCGGGTACACCAACGCGGGCAAGTCCAGCCTGCTCAACCGCCTGACCGACGCGGGGGTGCTCGTGGAGGACGCGCTGTTCGCGACCCTGGACCCCACCGTCCGCCGGGCCCTGACCCCCGACGGGCGGGTGCACACCCTCACCGACACCGTCGGCTTCGTGCGCGCCCTGCCCACCCAGCTGGTGGAGGCCTTCCGCTCCACCCTGGAGGAGGTCTCCGAGGCCGACGTGCTGCTGCACGTCGTCGACGCCAGCCACGCCGACCCCGAGGGGCAGATCGCCGCGGTGCGCACGGTCCTGGCCGACCTGGGGATCACCACCATCGGTGGGCGGACCCTGCGCGACGTCGTGGAGCTGGTGGTGCTCAACAAGTGCGACGACGCCGACCCCGACGTCCTCGCCCGGCTGCTGCGCCGCGAGCCGGGCGCGGTGGTGGTCTCCGCGCGCACCGGGGAGGGCGTGGAGGCGCTGCGCGAGCGCCTGGCCGAGACCCTGCCCCGCCCCGACGTCCTCGTCGACGTCGTCGTGCCCTACCAGCGCGGTGACCTCGTCTCGCGCACGCACACCTCGGGCACCGTCCTGGTCGAGGAGCACACCGGTGACGGCACCCGCCTGCGAGCGCGGGTCGCCCCCGAGCTCGCCGCCGACCTGGGGGCAGCGGACGTCGGCGACCCCGCACGGTCCTCGGGTGTGGGGGTCTGAGGTCGCGGGTAGCGTCGCGCCCATGAGCCCCGCACAGCAGGTCCTGCAAGCCGTCGCCACCGCCGTCCCCGGCACCGTGAGCACCCAGGACGGGGTGCTCAGCGCGAGCACCCAGCTCGCCGGGGAGAACAAGGACGGGGTGACCACCCCCGAGCACCTGATGGCCGCGGCCATCGCCGCGTGCCTGCAGCAGGCCATCGGCATCGCGGCCTCCACGCAGGAGGTCGACGCCTCCGGCGTGCAGGTCGAGGGGCGCGTGTCGCTGCTGACCGAGGAGGAGGCCGGGTACACCGCCGACTTCACGCTGGTGGTCACGGGGCTGCCCGCGGACAGCGCAGAGCGGGTGCTCACCCAGGCGAAGCAGCTGTGCCCGTTCACCAAGGCCCTGGCCGGGGCGGGCATCACCGTCGACCTGGGGTGAGCCTCCCCCTCGTGGGCGCGGCCCCGCGGTGACCGGGGTGTGGGACGTGGTCGTCGTCGGTGGGGGTCCCGCCGGGGCGGCCGCCGCGCTGGGGGTGCTCGCCGAGCGGCCCGGGGCGTCGGTGCTGGTGCTGGACCGCGCCGACTTCCCCCGCGACAAGGTGTGCGGTGACGGCGTCGCCCCCCAGGCACTCGACGTCCTCGCCGAGGTCGGGGTCACCGACCTGCTCGCTGACTGGCCGCTCGCGCCGCTGCTGCGCCTGACCGTGCCGGGCGGGCCACGGGCGGAGCAGCCCCTGGACCGCCCCGGGTACGTCGTGCCCCGCGCCGTCCTGGATGCGCGGATCGTCGCCGCCGCGCAGAGCCGCGGCGCGGTGCTGCGCCGCGCCCGGGTGCGCTCGCTCGCCGCCCGCGACGACGCCGTGGAGCTCGACGACGGCACCCGCGCCCGCGTCGTCATCGGCGCCGACGGGGCGCACTCGGTGGTGCGCCGCGCCCTGGCCGTGCCCGCCCAGCGCCCCGGCACCACGGCGATCGCGCTGAGGGGGTACGCCCCGGTGCTGCCCGAGCACGCCGGCGCGCAGGTCCTCGCGTTCTCGGCCCGCGGCCCGCGGCCGTGCTACGCGTGGAGCTTCGCCATCGGCGACGGGCGCGCCAACGTCGGCTACGGGGAGCTGCTGCCCCGCGGCGGCGGCGCGCGTCCCACCCGCGCCCACCTGCTGGGCCGCCTCGAGGAGCTCCTGCCCGGTGTCGGCGCCGGCGCGCAGCGGGTCGCCGGCCACCCGCTGCCCCTGTCGACCGGGCGCGCCCGGGTCCGGGCGCGCGGGGTGTGGGGGCGGGGGCGGGTGCTGCTCGTCGGGGACGCGGCGTCGCTGGTGAACCCCCTGACGGGGGAGGGCATCTACTACGCGGTGCTCTCCGGGGTGCTCGCCGGGCGGGCCGCCGCCGCGGGGGCTCGTGCCGCCGTGGAGTACGGCGCCGCGCTGCGCGCGCACCTGCGCTGGCACCTGCGCAGCACCGACGCCGCGGAGCGGCTGCTGCGCAGCGACGTCCTGCTGGCTGCCGCGCTGCGGGCCAGCGCCGCCGACCGCGCGGTGTTCACCGCGGTCTCCGAGCTGGGCCTGGCGCGAGGGCACCTCACCGTGCCGGTGGTGGCGGGTCTGGTGCGGGCGCTGCCGGGCGTGCACAGGACGACGCGGATCGGCGTCGGCGCCGCGCCGCCGACCTAGGCTGACCCGGTGCCCGCGACGCGAACCACGCCGGGCACCGACGAGCTGCTGGCCACCGCGGTCACCGCCCTGGGCGGCGCCCCCCGCGAGGGGCAGGAGGTCATGGCCCGCGCGGTCGCCGCCGCCGCCGACCGCGGCGAGCACCTGTTGGTGCAGGCCGGCACCGGAACCGGCAAGTCCCTGGCCTACCTCGTGCCCGCCGCCGCGCACGCCGTCGCGACGTCCAGCCCCGCGGTGGTCTCCACCGCGACCCTGGCCCTGCAGCGCCAGGTCGTCGAGCGCGACCTGCCGATGCTGGCCGCCGCGCTCCGCCCCGGCCTGGGCCGGGACCTGACGTGGGAGGTCGTCAAGGGCCGCTCGCACTACGTGTGCCGCCACAAGCTCGTCGGCGGGTTCCCCGAGGACGCGGGGGAGGACGCGCTGTTCGAGCACGACGACAGCCGCGGGGCGGACCACCCCTCCCCGGAGGGGGGCGCGCGCGGTGGCGCAGGCCGGCTCGGCCGCGAGGTGCGCCGGGTGAGGGAGTGGGCGGAGTCCACGAGCACCGGTGACCGCGACGAGCTCACCCCCGGGGTCAGCGACCGGGCGTGGCGCCAGGTCTCGGTCAGCGCCCGCGAGTGCCTCGGCGCCTCGCGGTGCCCCGTGGCCACCGAGTGCCACGTCGAGCTCGGGCGGGCGCGCTCGCGCGAGGTGGACGTGGTGGTCACGAACCACGCGCTGCTGGCCATCGACGCCGTCGAGGGCCGGTCGATCCTTCCCGAGCACGACCTGGTCGTCGTCGACGAGGCGCACGAGCTGGCGCAGCGGGTGACGTCGGTGGCCTCGGGGGTGCTCAGCGCTGCCGCGGTGGCCGCCGCCGCGGGCACCGCCCGCCGCCAGGCGGAGGTCGAGGTCCCCCGGCTGGAGACGGCGGGGGAGGACCTGGAGCTCGCCCTGGACGGCCAGGCCAGCGCCCGCCTGCCGCAGGGGCTGCCCGAGGGCCTGCGCCTCGCGGTCGCCGCCGTGCGGGACGCCGCGCGCGAGGCGCTGTCATCGATGCGCGGGGAGGAGGGGGAGGCCGCGGGCAAGCAGGTGGCGCGCGCGGCGCTGACCGAGGTCCTGGAGGTCGCCGAGCGCCTCGTGGAGGTCCGCGCCCAGGGCGGTGACGTGGCGTGGCTGGACGCCGGGGACTCCCGCCCCACCCGCCCGGGCGCGGTGGCGCCCGCGCCCTCCGCGCCGACCCTGCACGTGGCGCCCCTGTCGGTGGCCGAGGTGCTGCGCGAGCGGCTCTTCGACACCCGGTGCGTGGTGCTGACCTCGGCGACCCTCGCCCTGGGCGGCACCTTCGAGGCCACCGCCGCGGCGGTGGGGCTGACCGCCGGCGGGTCCCAGGCGGGCGCGCCGTACACCGCCCTGGACGTCGCGAGCCCCTTCGACTACGCCCGCCAGGGCATCCTCTACGTCGCCGCTCACCTGCCCCCGCCGGGGCGCGACGGCACGTCACCGGCGGCGCTGGACGAGCTCACCGACCTCGTGCGCGCCGCAGGGGGGCGCACCCTGGGGCTGTTCTCCTCCCGCCGCGCCGCGGAGGCCGCTGCGGAGGCGCTGCGGGAGCGCCTCGACGTGCCCGTGCTGTGCCAGGGCGACGACGCGACGCCGACCCTGGTGCGGGCCTTCGCCGCCGACGAGGCGACGTGCCTGTTCGGGACCCTCAGCCTGTGGCAGGGCGTCGACGTGCCGGGGGCGGCGTGCCAGCTCGTCGTCCTCGACCGCATCCCCTTCCCCCGCCCCGACGACCCGTTGTCCTCCGCTCGCACCGAGGCCGTCGCGCGCGGCGGGGGCAACGGCTTCATGGCCGTGTCCGCCACGCACGCGGCGCTGCTGCTCGCCCAGGGCGCGGGGCGCCTGGTGCGCACCACCGCCGACCGGGGCGTCGTCGCGGTCCTCGACTCCCGCCTGGCCAGCGCCCGCTACGCGGGGTTCCTGCGCGCGTCGATGCCCCCGCTGTGGCCCACCACCGACCGTGACGTGGTGCTCGGCGCGCTGCGGCGCCTCGACGCGGCCGCCAGCGCCTGAGCGCAGCGCCGGGCGCGACGCCGACGCTCAGCTCAGCTGGAAGGCCCCCGGGCCGCGCACGTCCCACTCCTGCTGCGGGGTGCCGGTGATCTCCTCCACGGGGATGTCGAAGGCGACCACCGCGGAGTCCTCCCGGCTGATGCCCCACAGCGTGGGCCCGCCCTGCGTGGTCGAGGCGAGGTCCCAGGCGATGCCCTGCCCCTGGATCGCGGGGAGGCTGGCGGTGGCGACCCACTCCAGCTCCGAGCCGGCGGCCGGGGGGGTCATGGCGTACGCCTCGGGCAGGTCGTGGCCGCTGAGCCACAGCCGCCCGTCGGGGCCCCAGGAGCCGCCGGAGTTGCTCATCAGCTCGAACTCCTCGAGGATCTCCGCGGGGATCGTGAAGGACTGCAGCACGTTCCACTGCTCGTCCATCTGCACGACCTGGGTGTTCCTCGTGCCGCCGTACGGCTCGGTCTCCCCGGTCTGGATGCGGTCGTAGTTGGCGAAGCCCGCCCACCACGTGCCGTCCTGGTGCCGGTCGAGCCAGGTCAGCGAGCCGCGGAAGATGCCGAAGCTGTGCGTGGCGACGTGCTCCAGGGTCGCGGTGTCGAAGACCTCGATGGAGCTCTGGATCGGGGATCCGGGGTAGTTGGAGTGTGCGGCGTACAGCAGCCCGTCGACGACGACGCCGCTGTCGAGGTGCTCGATCGGGCCGTCCTCTTCGCCGACGAACTGCAGCTCCGGGGCGCCGGTGGCCCGGTCGTGGCGGGTGATCCGCTGGTTGTCCACGGCGTAGAAGTGCTCGGCGTCCACGGCGACGCCCTGGTTGGCGTCGAAGGCGGGGAACGTGGCGAGCGCCTCGCCGTCGATGCGCTGCGGCCCGGCGGTGGGTGCGGCGGTGGCGGTGGGTGTCGGCGTCGGGTCAGGGACCTGCGCCGAGGCGGGCACCGTTCCGAGGGCCGCGGCGGCTACCGCGGCGACCACTGCCGTGCGCAGTGCTGTGGTGGTGGAGACCATGTCGTCCTCCGTGCTCGTGGGGCGGCGCGGTCCGCGCCGACCTCGAGCCTGGTCACCCGCAGGGGACGACTCGCCGACCAGCGCCCGAAGACTGGCGGAACGTCCGGTGCGCCGCTTCAGGGCCGCGGTGGCAGCAGGTCGCCATCGGGCAGGACGTCGAGGAGGGAGCCGCTGCCCTCGCCGAGCAGGGGCCAGACCACCGTGGTGGGGTGCGGTGACTGGACCGCGAAGCCCTCCGGGCTGACGGGGATGTACAGGGGTTCGCCGCGCGGCCGGCCCGCCTGCGGGTCGGTGACCCGGGTGTCGACGTCCTCGCTGCCCGCCCCGTCCGAGGCCTCCTGCAGGTAGAGCACGACGTCGGTGCACGCCGGGAAGGCGCTCGGCAGGGTCTCCGGGGACTGCAGCGGTGCTCGCGGCAGCTCGACGAACACCTCCTCGCCGTCTCCCGACAGCGCACCGTCCGCGACCTCGACGCCAGTGAGCACCATGACGCTGGAGGTGCCCAGCGGTTCCTGCGAGCCGATGACCACCTCGGTGCGTCCGGGTTGGAACCGCGCCACCTTCGCGCGGACCACGACATCGCTGCTCCCGGCCAGGGCGCGCAGGGACGCGGCGGGCTCGTAGTCGGAGAACGGCGCCGGGAAGGCGGAGGTCATGGCGGCGTGGGCCTGCGCGCGGTCGGCCGTGTCCGGACGCGGGCACTCGGCCTCGACGGCGGCGGCGGCCCGCAGCTCCTCCAGGGACGTCAGGGCCGCGTCGTCGGACTCGGCGTCCCGCTTGAGGTCGCCGTCACCCACCACGCGGTAGACGCCCTGGGTGGGGTTCAGCGGCCACCGGGGCATGTCGGGGAAGTCCGCCTCCAGCAGCAGGACGTGGTCGGAGTCCTCCCCGATGTCCAGCCGCGGGTCGTCGGTGTGCGCCATGCGGGCGACCTCCACCAGGTCTCCCCGGTCTACGTCGCCCTTGATCGCCTCGGTGACCCGCAGGGTCACGATCGCGATGGGGGTGCCCGCGGCGTCCGCGACCGCTGGGTCCGTGGACGTCGGGGGCAGGGGGTGGGCCATCCCGGCACGGCAGCTGATCGCGGCGCCGCGCACGATGAGATCGGCGGTGGCGACGAGATCCGCGACGTCGCGGTACACGGGGCCGGTGGCCATGGCGCTCGCCGCCAGCTCGCCCGGCTCCTCGCAGCCCGCTGCCACGGGCTCAGCCGGTGGCCCGCTGTCGACCGGCGCGCAGCCCGCGAGCAGGACGGCGGCCAGCAGGGCTGCGGCGAGCGGCTGGGATCTGGGCATCTCAGTCTCCTCGGGTGACGGCGGCTCGGAGGTCGTCGACGGAGTCGACGGGCAGGTCGTCGGTGACGCTCACCGGCGTCAGGTCGCCCTCGCCCTCACGCGGTAGACGCCCTGCACGGATGTGGTCGGGTGCAGAGCCTCGCCCGGGGCGATCCGGCTGAGCACGAGCACATGGTCCGCGCCGACGTCGGCGGCGTCGATCCCCACGGCCTCGCAGGCGCGGTGGCGGATCATGAGGGACTCACCTCGCGCGACCGCGCCCTCGACGACGTCGGTGACTTCCAGGGTGAGGACCGTCATGGGCGTGGACCGCCCCTCCACGGCTCCCTCGTCCTGCTCGGCCTCTCGCTCGCGAGAACCGGTGACGGTGCCGCGGACGATGACGTCGGCTGGGGCTGCCGACTCCTCGGCGTCGCCGTAGCGCGGGTACTCGGCCAGGCACTCCACGGAGGTCGATCCAGCTCCTCCGCACCCGGTGAGCGCCCCGAGGACGCCGAGCGCGAGCGTCGGGCGGTGACGGCGCATCACCGCTGGTCCTCGTTGAGGTGGGCGACGTCTGTGCCCGGGCACCCGGCCAGCGGCCCCTCGAACACCTCGCTGCTGTACCCGCCGCCGCCCTCGACGGAGTCGCCGACGCGGTAGGTGCCCATCCCGGGTACCTCGACCCCCACGGCATCGTCGAGCGCCGTGGTGGTCGAGGGCCACACCACCACCGTCTCCGTGCCGTCTGAGTACCGGAAGCCCAGGCACCCGCCGGTGACCACGGTCAGGTCGCCGGAGATGAGGGCTGCATCGCCGCCGGAGATCCTCGGGGGCGCTGCGGCCACCACGGCCATCGACCCGTCCACGGTGCGGCGCACCGTGAACTGGCCCGCCACCTCATCGGCGGCGTCCGCCAGTGCCGCCGACTCGCCCGTGCCCTCCTCGCGCACGTCGGCCGCCGCCGGCGCTGGTTCCGACGCCGACGCCGACGCCGACGCGGACGCCGACGCCTGGGGCCTCGCCGCCGCGGACTCCGCCGCCGACGTGGAGGCGCCCCCACCGGGCAGCTGCACCACCAGCGCGACGCCGGCGACCAGCGCGAGCGCCGACGCGGCCCCCCCGACCGCGCGCCGACGCCGCAGCCGGGTGCGGCCTCGGCGCAGAGCGCGCTCCACCAGGTCAGCCGGTGCGTGCACGCTCGCCACCCCCTCCTCCAGGGCCGAGCGCAGGGCGGCGCCCTGTCCGGTCTCGTCCATCAGCCCTCCTCCGCCGTGGCGCGGTCGCCGATCCCGGTCAGGACCCCGCACTCGCGCAACCGGGCCAGCGCCCGGGCGGTGGAGCTCTTCACCGTGCCCACCGAGACCCCCATCAGCTCCGCGGTGCGGGCCTCGGTGCAGTCCTCGAGGTAGCGCAGCACGAGCACCGCGCGCTGGCGGGCGGGCAGCTGCTGCAGGGCGTGGACGACGGCGTCGCGGTCCTCCACCGCGGTGTGCCCCGGGTCCGGCAGCGGTGCGCGCTCGGCCAGGAGTGCCTCCGGGCGGGGTGACTCCGGGCGCCGGGCCAGGTGGCGCCAGCGCGACGCGGAGGCGTTGACCAGGGCGCGGCGGGCGTACGCGTCGGGCTCCTCGACGCGCGGCCACGCCGCGTACACCCGGCCCAGCACGTCCTGCACGAGGTCCTCCGCGGCGTGCCGGTCACCCGTCAGGGCCACCGCGGCGCGCAGGAGCGGCGTGGCCGCATCGCGCGCCCACGCGGTGAACTGCTCGGTGCGTGCGGCGTCCACCCCTCACCCCCTCGGTGCCGACGACAGGAGGACGCCGACGGAGCGGAGGAGGTTGTCTCCCTCAGGCGTGGATGTGGTCGGCGCGGACGGCGAGCACCGGGCACGCCACCTCCAGCAGCACCTGCTGCGCCACCGAGCTCATGATCAGCTTGCCCACCGGGGTGCGGCGACGCACGCCGATGACCACGAGCGCGGCGTGGCTCTCCTCCGCCGCGCGGATGATCTCCTCAGCGGGGAGGCGCCCCCCGGCGGGCTGACGCACCTCGTGCGGCAGGCCGGTGCCGAGCAACCGCTCCTCCAGGCCCTGCAGCTGCGGGCCGCGCACCACGTTGTGGTCGACCTCGACGTGACCGGGCGAGCTGTTGACCACGAGCAGACCGTGGCCCCCGCGGCGGGCCTCGACGATGCCCTGGCCGAGCGCCGCCTCACCCGCCGGGGTGGGGATGTAACCGACCACGACCGTGCCCATGCGGTCACTGTGCCAGAGCGCGGTCGCGGCCGCGGGTGGGCGCGGTCGCGCGTCGGCGCGCTCGGGGTCGGGGTGGGGTCACATCGAGCGCATGACGGTGACGACCCGCCCCAGCACGGTGGCCTGGTCGCCGTCGATCGGCTCGTACGCGGGGTTGTGGGGCAGCAGCCACACGTGCCCGTCGCGGTGCTTGTAGGTCTTGACCGTGGCCTCCCCGTCGAGCATCGCCGCGACGATCTCTCCGTTCTCGGCCACGGGCTGGCGGCGGACGACGACGTAGTCGCCGTCGCAGATCGCCGCGCCGACCATGGAGTCCCCGACCACGCGCAGCAGGAACAGCTCACCGTCCCCGACGAGCTGGTGCGGCAGGGCGAAGACGTCCTCGACCTGCTGCTCCGCCAGGATCGGACCGCCGGCGGCGATCCGCCCCAGCAGCGGCACCAGCACCGGTCCCGCGTCGTCCCCCCCGGTGTGGCGGGTCCCCGTGGCGCTGCCGCGCCCCCGCAGGCGCGCTGCCGCGCCGGTCCTGTCCCCTGGGCCGGCGCCGGCGGGGCCGGCCACGGACCGCGTCGCGGTGCGGGACGGGCGCACCCCGCCCTCGGGGAGCACCACCTCCAGGGCGCGCGGGCGGCGGCTGTCGCGGCGCAGCACCCCCTTGCGCTGCAGGGCGTTGAGCTGGTGGGCGACGCTGCTGGGGCTGGTCAGGCCCACCGCCTCCCCGATCTCGCGCATGCTCGGCGGGTACCCGCGCTCGCGCACCGCTGCGGTGATGCACTCCAGCACCGCCCGCTGGCGCGGGGTCAGTCCATCGCCGTCCTCCGACAGCGCCGTCACGCTCGCGGTACCGCTGCCGTCTCCGACGGGTGACCCGCTGCCGCCGAACACCCCACCCGTGCGTGCCACCGCTGCTCCCACCTGCTCGCTGATCGCGCTGCACCGGCCGTGGTGGCCCGTGCGCGCAGACCCTACGGCCCCGCACCGCCCCCGTGCAACAGGTGTTCGACGGTGCGTCACGCCTAGCATCGCGAGGTGCGCTGCCCGTTCTGCCAGCACCCCGACTCCCGGGTGGTGGACTCGCGGGCCACCGAGGACGGCAGCGCCATCCGCCGCCGCCGCCAGTGCCCCCACTGCTCCCGGCGCTTCACCACCGCCGAGACCGCGAGCCTCGTGGTCCTCAAGCGCTCCGGGGTGCTGGAGCCGTTCAGCCGCGAGAAGGTCGTCGTCGGGGTCCGCAAGGCCTGCCAGGGCCGGCCCGTCACGGAGGGGCAGCTGGCGCTGCTGGCCCAGCAGGTCGAGGAGGGGGTGCGGGCCACCGGGCGAGCAGAGGTCGACGCGCACGACGTGGGGGTCGCCGTCCTCGCCCCGCTGCGCGCCCTCGACGAGGTCGCCTACCTGCGCTACGCCTCGGTCTACCAGGGCTTCGACTCCCTCGACGACTTCGCCGCTGCCATCGAGGCGCTGCGCGCCGAGCGCGCCGGGGCCCTCACCCCCCGTGGGGCCAGGTCCACCCACTGACCTCCGCGGAGTCCTCCCCGTGGGTGTACGCGTGGGTGCGCGCGGCCAGGCGCGCGTCAGCCATGTCCTGGCGCAGCCCGGCGCACCGCACCGCCAGGCCCGGGACCCGGTCGATGACGTCCATGACCAGGCGGTACCGGTCGAGGTCGTTGAGCATCACCATGTCGAAGGGGGTGGTGGTGGTGCCCTCGTCGATGAAGCCGCGCACGTGGATGTTGGCGTGGTTGGTGCGCCGGTACGTCAGCCGGTGCACCAGCGTGGGGTAGCCGTGGAAGGCGAAGACCACCTGGCGGTCGGCGGTGAACAGGGCGTCGAACTCGGCGTCGGAGAGCCCGTGGGGGTGCTCGCTCGCGGCCTGCAGCCGCATGAGGTCGACGACGTTGACGAAGCGCACCCTCAGCTCCGGCAGCTGCCGGCGCAGGATGTCCGCCGCCGCCAGGGCCTCCAGGGTCGGGACCTCCCCGGCGCAGGCGAGCACGACGTCGGGCTCCACGCCGTCGTCGGTGCTGGCCCAGGCCCACCGGCCCAGGCCCCGGGTGCAGTGCGCCACCGCCTCGTCGACGGTGAGGTAGTCCTGCTGCGGCTGCTTGCCGGCGACGACGACGTTGACGTAGTGCCGGCTGCGCAGGCAGTGGTCCATCGTCGACAGCAGCGTGTTCGCGTCCGGCGGCAGGTACACCCGCACGACCTCGGCCCGCTTGTTGACCACGTGGTCGAGGAAGCCGGGGTCCTGGTGGGAGGACCCGTTGTGGTCCTGGCGCCACACGTGGGAGGTCAGCAGGTAGTTCAGCGACGCCAGCGGCTCGCGCCAGTACAGCTGACGGGTGACCTTCAGCCACTTGGCGTGCTGGTTGAGCATCGAGTCGATGATGTGGATGAACGCCTCGTAGCTGGTGATCAGCCCGTGGCGACCGGTGAGCAGGTACCCCTCCAGCCACCCCTGGCACAGGTGCTCGCTGAGCACCTCCATGACCCGCCCGTCCCGCGCCACGTGCTCGTCGTGCGGGCCGGGGCCGTCGGCGAAGGCGCGGCCCGTGACGTCCAGCACCGCCTGCAGCCGGTTGCTGGCCACCTCGTCGGGCCCGAAGAGGCGGAACGTGTGCGGGTTCTCGGCGGCGACGCCCGCCAGCCACGACCCCAGCACGCCCGTCGCGCTGGTCATCTGCACCCCCGGCGTGGCCACCTCGACGCCGTAGCCGCGCCAGTCGGGCAGGCGCAGGGGGCGCATCACCGCCCCGCCGTTGGTCTTGGGGTTCGCGCTCATCGCGCGGGACCCCACCGGGGCGTTCTCCAGCACCTCGGCGGTGGGCTGGCCGAGGTCGTCGAACAGCTCCTGCGGGCGGTAGGAGCGCAGCCAGTCCTCCAGCTGCCCGAGGTGCTCGGGGGTGTCGCGCACGTTCGCGAGCGGCACCTGGTGGCTGCGCCACGTGCCCTCGACCTGCTTGCCGTCGACGACCGCGGGCCCCGTCCACCCCTTGGGGGTCCGCAGCACGATCATCGGCCACCGCGGGCGCTGCCCGGGGTCACCGTCGTGCTCCGCGGCGTGGGATCGCGCGCTGGTCTGGATCGCGGCGATGGCGTCGAGGCAGGTGTCCATCGCCGCGGCCAGGCGCTGGTGGACGGCGGCGGCGTCCTCGCCGCGCATCGGGCCGGCGACGACCACCGGGTCCCACCCGTTCCCGCGCATGAGGGCGTCGAGCTCGTCGGCGCCCATGCGCGCCAGCACCGTGGGGTTCGCGATCTTGAAGCCGTTGAGGTGCAGGACCGGCAGCACCGCCCCGTCGCGGGCGGCGTTGAGGAAGTGCGTGGACTGCCAGGACGCCGCCAGCGGCCCCGTCTCGGCCTCCCCGTCGCCGATGACGCAGAACACGGTCAGCGCCGGGTCGTCGAGGACCGCGCCGACGGCGTGCATCAGGGAGTAGCCCAGCTCCCCGCCCTCGTGCAGGGACCCGGGGACGTCGGCGGCGGCGTGGCTGGGGATGCCGCCGGGGAAGGAGAACTGGCGGAACAGCCGGCTCATGCCCGCGGCGTCGCGGGTGACCTCGGGGTAGACGTGGCTCCACGTGCCCTCGAGCCAGGCGTTGGCGACGACCGCGGGCCCGCCGTGGCCGGGCCCGGCGACGAAGATCGCGTCGAGGTCGCGCTCGCGGATGCAGCGGTTGGCGTGCGCCCACACCAGGTTCAGCCCGGGGGTGGTGCCCCAGTGGCCCAGCAGGCGCGGCTTGATGCTCCCCGTGGTCAGGGGAGCGCTCAGCAGCGGGTCGTCGCCCATGAGGTAGATCTGTGCGACGGAGAGGTAGTTCGCCGCCCGCCACCAGCGGTCGATCCGGGCCAGCGCCGCCTCGTCCAGCGCCACTGGCGCGTCGGGGTCCAGGGTGCCCAGACCGTCGGGGTGCGTGGTCAGCGCAGGGGTGGGTCCGGCGTGCATCGTCAGCTCGGCGGTCATGTCGGGCCGCTACCCCTCCGCGACAGGGGTACACCGTCGCCCGGGTGAACACCGGGCGATGATGGTCGGGTGCGCGAGGTCCCCGTCAGCGGCGAGGTGATCCGGCTCGGGCAGTTCCTCAAGCTCTCCGGGCTCGTGGACGTCGGCTCGGACGTCCGGCCCCTGCTCGCCGGCGGCGGGGTCCAGGTCTCGGGTGAGCCGGAGACCCGCCGCGGGCGGCAGCTGAGGATCGGGGACGTGGTGGTGGTGGACGGCGCCGACCCGGTGCGGGTCAGCGCCCCTCCGGGCTGAGCGCGCTCAGCGCCCGCCCTCGATCTTCCGGCTGCGCTGGTCCTGGCCCGGGCCGCCGTAGGGGTAGTCCACGGGGATCGGGTCGCTCGCGGCGTCCAGCGCCGCTGTCTCCGCCTCGGACAGGTGCAGGCCCGCGGCGGTGAGGTTGTCGGCGAGCTGTGTGGTGGTGCGCGCCCCGAGGATCACGGAGGTCACGCTCGGGCGGTCCACCAGCCACGACAGGGCGACGGCCGCCATGGAGGCGCTGCGGTCGTCGGCGATCTTCTGCAGCGCGTCGATGACGTCCCAGGTGCGCTGCTGGCGGCTGCGGGTGTCGTACGCCTCGACCCCGCGCGCCGGGTCCTCCCCGAGCCGGGTCGCCCCGGTGGGCCGGGCGTCGCGGGTGTACTTGCCGGTCAGCCAGCCTCCGCCCAGGGGGCTCCACGGGAGGAGGCCGAGCCCGGCGTCCAGGCACGAGGGCACGACCTCCCACTCCAGCTCGCGGACGAGGAGGTTGTACTGGGGCTGGAGGGTCACCGGGACCTCGACGCCCATCTCGCGGGCGGTGGCCACGACCTTCTGCACCTGCCAACCGGTGTAGTTGCTCAGGCCCACGTAACGGACCTTCCCCGAGCGGACCATGTCGTCGAGGGTGGAGAGCGTCTCCTCCAGCGGGGTGATCGGGTCGAAGGCGTGCACCTGGTACAGGTCGATGGTCTCGACCCCGAGGCGGCGCAGGGAGTCCTCCAGGGCGCGCTGCAGGTGCCGGCGCGAGAGGCCGACGTCGTTGGGTCCACCACCCATCGGGAACCGGCCCTTGGTGGCGAGGACCACGCGGTCGGTGACGTCGCGGGGCCGAGCGGCGAGCCAGCGGCCGATGATCTCCTCGGAGACCCCCGAGGTGTACACGTCGGCGGTGTCGATGAGGTCACCGCCCGCGGCGAGGAAGGCGTCCAGCTGCTCGTGGCTGGCCGCTTCGTCGGTCTCGTTGCCGAACGTCATCGTGCCCAGGCACAGGGTGGAGACGGAGCAGCCGCTGCTGCCGAGAGTCGTGTGTTCCATCGTCGTCGAAGGCATGACGCCCATAGTGGACCGTTCGGCGCTGCGGGCGCACCCCCCACCGGCCGGGCCGGGCCGGAGGACCGCGTGCCATCGCGCAGGTCGTTGCCCCAGCGGCCCTGACGACGATTGCAGGCGGTGTGGACGCCACGATCTGCGGGCGCGCCGACATCGGCATCCTCCGGTGGGCTGCCCGCAGGCTGCCCGGGGCTGTCGGGGGCGTGCCGGTCACATCGAGCACCGCCAGGACGTGTACCGGCCGCGGTGACCACCCGGGCGCTGACGACACCCCGGGCGCGGGCCGCCGCGCCGGACGACCTCACACCCGCCTGTGCAGCACCAGGGGGTACACCGGCCCGGCGCCCGCCGCGCGCAGCGCCGCTGCCGCGACGGTCATGGTCCAGCCGCTGCGGGAGGTGTCGTCGAGGAGCAGCACCGGTTCTCCGCTGACCGGGCCGGGTGCCTCGAGCCGGCCGAGCGGGCCCTCGGCGGCGGCCAGCGCGGAGCCGGCGTCGTCCTGGTGGGGCCCGGCGTCGGCTGCGGTCAGCACCCCGGGCACCAGGCGCATCCGCCCCAGCTCGGCGATGCGCCCGGCGAGCCCGGCCAGCAGCGCGTCCCGGCGCCGCGACGGCACCCACGTCACCCACCCGGGTCGCCCCGCCGGCCACCCCCACGCCGCGAGCTGGCGCACGACCCCGGCGAGCACCTCCTCCGGTACGGCCCCGGTGGCCAGCGCCCGCGCGACCGCCTCGCCCCACGCGGGGTCCTCACCCATCGCCAGGGCGCGCCCGGGCTCTGCGCGCAGGCCCTCGGCGATGCGCCCGCGCCGGCTCGCCCCGCTGGGCCACATCCTCCGCGGCTCCAGGACGGTGGTCTGGGCGCGCAGGTGTGCCAGCGCCTCCGCCACCACCGCCGGGTCCGGTGCGCCGCCGGGTGCGGGCAGTGCTCCGGTGCACACCGAGCACCGCCCGCAGTCGCCCACGCCGCGCCCGTCGGCGCCGGTGTCGTCGAGGGACTCGCGCAGCGTGCGCATCAGGCACCGGCCCCCCGCGAGGTAGTCGCGCACCACCTGCTGCTCGCTCGCCCGCGCCCGCGCCACCCCGGCGATGCGGTCGGCGTCGAGGTGCCACGGCCGGCCCGTGCTCACCCACCCGCCACCGGACCGCTCCACGGCGCCATCGACGTCGAGGACCTTCAGCAGCGCCTCCAGGCGACCCCGGCGCAGCCCAGCCCCGGCCTCCAGCGCCGGCACGGTCACCGGCGACCCGCCGGCACCGTCGAGCACGGCCAGCACCCGGCGCACCACGGCCTCCGGCGGGAGGGAGGTGGAGTCGAAGTAGGCCCAGATCGCCTCGTCGGCCGCGGTGGGCAGCAGCACGCCCACCGCCTCGTCCAGGGCGCGCCCGGCGCGCCCGACGTGCTGGTAGTACGCCACCGGGGAGCTCGGAGCCCCGAGGTGCACCACGAAGGACAGCCGCGGGTGGTCGTAGCCCATGCCCAGGCTCGACGTCGCCACCAGCGCCCTCAGCCGACCGGCGAGCAGGTCGCGCTCGAGGCGCTCGCGGTCCGCCGGGGGTGTCGCGGAGGAGTACGCCGCCACCGCGTACCCCTGCGCGGCCAGGAAGTCCGCGAGCCGTGCCGTCTCGGCCACCGTGAGGGTGTAGACGATGCCCTGGCCCGCCCGCACCGCCATCATCTGCGCGACCCACGCGTAGGCGCTGGCGACGTCGGGGGTGGGCACCACCGCCAGCGCCAGGCCCTCGCGGTCCAGGGGACCGCGCAGGGTCAGGGTGTCGTGCCCGAGCTGGGCCGCGACGTCGGCGCTGACCCGGGCGTTGGCCGTGGCCGTCGTGGCCAGCACCGGGGTGCCGGCGGGCAGGGAGGCGAGGACGGTGGCGATGCGCCGGTAGTCGGGGCGGAAGTCGTGGCCCCAGTCGGAGATGCAGTGCGCCTCGTCGACGACCAGCAGCCCCAGGCGGGGCGCGAGGTGCGGCAGGACCCGGGCGCGGAAGCCGGCGGAGTTCAGACGCTCGGGGGAGATGAGCAGCACGTCGACGGCCCCCGCGGCCAGCTCGGACTCGATGGCCGGCCAGTCGTCGACGTTGGAGGAGTTCACCGTCACCGCGCGCAGCCCGGCGCGCTCCGCGGCGGCGACCTGGTCGCGCATCAGGGCGAGCAGCGGGGAGACCACCAGCGTGGGGCCGCCCCCGGCGGCGCGGCGCAGGGCGGTGGCGACCCAGTACACCGCGGACTTCCCCCACCCGGTGCGCTGCACGACCACCACGCGGCGGTGGTGCGCGGCGAGGGCCTCGATGGCGCGCCACTGGTCCTCGCGCAGGCGCGCAGACTCGCCCGCCAGCGCCCGCAGGTGCCCCTCGGCGCGCTCGCGCAACCCACCCGCCCCCGGAGCGGGGGCCGTCGCCGGAGCCGGGAGGGTGCTGCCCGTGGTGGAGGTCATGGGCCCATGGTGCCCGGGGGCACCGACGGTGCCCGACGTCGTCCACAGCCGTCCCCCCGGTGCGCGGCCCGGGCGACCGCAGCGGGTGGGGCGCGTTCTCACGAAGGAGGGCGTCGCGCCCGGCCAGGGGAACGCGAGACGGCGTGGCGGCGCCGACACGCCGCGTTCACACGGGGGATGACCGCGCGTGCTGCATGGTGAGGCGTGATGAACCAACGTCCGACACCGGTGCGCCGGGTCCTCGCCACCAGCCCGTTCGACCGTTCCCCCAAGATCGACACCACCGTGTACGACCTGGGGGACTGGGTGAGCCACGACCGGCACGGCCTCGGCAAGGTCGTCGGGGGCGAGCCGGGGGTCAACGTCATCGCCGACTTCCGCGGGGGCAACGTGGTGCGCGTGGCCCTCCCCAGCACCATGCTGAGCAAGCTCGACTCCGCCGAGGACCTGCCCGAGGATGCCGTCGCGGACCTGTCCGAGGGTGCAGCGTCCCCCGCCCCGGTGGTGGCGAGCACCAGCGAGGCGTCCCCAGCGGACAGGTGAGGGCACCGGCCACCCCGTGGCCCGCGGGCTACGGGGTGGCCAGCCCCAGCACGTCGAGGACCCACGAATCCTCGTACGCCCTCTCACGCCACGCCTCGTACCGTCCTGACCGGCCCGCGTGGCCCCCGTCCAGCTCCGTGCGCAGCAGCACGTGGGGGGCGCCGGCCCCGGTGGGGTCCAGCGCGCGCAACCTGGCCACCCACTTCGCCGGCTCCGTGAACATGACGCGGGTGTCGTGCAGGCTGGTGGTGGCCAGCACCGCGGGGTAGGGCACGGGGGCGAGGTTGTCGTAGGGGGCGTAGGAGCGGATCACCGCGTACGCCGCCGCGTCGCGGATGGGGTCCCCCCACTCCTCCTGCTCCACCACGGTCAGCGGCAGGGACTCGTCGAGCATCGTGGTCAGCGGGTCCACGAAGGGGACCGCGGCGAGCGCCCCGGCGAAGCGGTGCGGCGCGGAGTTCAGCACCGCCCCCACCAGCAGGCCCCCCGCGCTGCCGCCCGCCGCCACCAGCCTCCGCCCGTCGACCCATCCGTGGTCGGCGAGGTGGTCGGCGGCGGCGACGAAGTCGCTGAAGGTGCTCGGCTTGTGCTCGCGCCGCCCCTGCTCGTACCAGCCGCGTCCGAGCTCACCGCCGCCGCGCACGTGCGCGACCGCGAAGACCACCCCGCGGTCCAGCATCGACAGCCGCGAGACCGAGAAGGCGGGATCGGTGCTGATCTCGTACGCGCCGTACCCGTACAGCACCCCCGGGGCGCTGCCGTCGCGGGGTGCGCCGGCGCGGGCGACCACCGAGACGGGCACCGCCACCCCGTCCGTGGCGGTCGCCCAGGTGCGGTGCTCCTCGTAGTCCCCCGGGTCGTACCCGCCGAGCACGGGGGTGCGCCGCCGCAGCTCCAGGGCCCCGGTGGCCCCGGTGAGGTCGAAGATCCCGGTGGGGGTGGTGAACGAGGTGTGCGCCAGGCGCACCACGGGCTGGTCGAAGGTGCGCCCCCCGAGCACGTGCACCGCGGACAGCGGCTGCTCGAAGGCCACCTCGTCCAGCGGGCCCAGCTCCTGCGGCGGGCCCAGCTCCTGCGGCGGGCCCGGCTGCTCCAGCGGCCGCGGGCCGCCGTGCACGGGCGCACCGGCACCGGCGTCCACGACCAGCACCCCCACCCGGGGCAGCGCCTCGCGCCGGTACCCCACGACCAGGAAGCCGGCGAACGCGTCGACGCCCTCCAGGCGCCTCCCGGGCTCGTGCGCCAGGACCGGGGTCCACTCCCGCGGCGCGGCGGCGGGCACGGCGTCGTCGGGCGTCATGTCGAGGCGGAAGTCCCGCGCCCCGTCGTCGTGCAGCACCAGGAAGCGGCCCCGCCCGCCGACGACGGCGTGCTCGACGGCGTGGTCGACCCCGGTGCGCCGCCCCAGCAGCAGCCCGAACGTCCCGTCGGGGTCGTCGGCGTCCAGCGCCCACGTCTCGGCGGTGGTCTTCGAGCCGGCGGTCGCCAGCAGGAACGCACCGCTGCGCGTGCGCTCGAGCCCGAGCCAGAAGTGCTCGTCGTCCTCGGTGAGGACCACCACGTCGTGCTCGGCGGGTGCGCCCACCCGGTGGCGCACCACCTGGTGGGGGCGCCACGCCGCGTCGACGCGCAGGAAGAACAGCGTCGCGGAGTCGTTGGCCCAGACCGCGGGGCCAGCGGTGCCCGGGACCTCGTCGGTCAGGTCGCGCCCCGTGCCGAGGTCGCGCACCCGCAGGAGGTACCGCTCGTCACCGGTGGTGTCGGCGGACCAGGCCAGGCGGGTGCCGTCGGGGCTGAGCGCCGTCACCCCGACGGCGAAGAAGGGGTGTGCGGCGGCCTCGGCCTCGGCGTCGAGGATGACCTGCTCGCCCGGCAGCGGGCCCCCGTCGTCCGCGACCGGCGGGGTCCACCCCGGCCCGGACGCCGGCGCCCGGCACACCAGCGGGTGCTGGGCGCCGGCGGTGGTGCGCGTGTAGTACCACCAGTCGCCCTCGCGGGCGGGCACCGACAGGTCGCTCTCGCGGGTGCGGGCGCGGACCTCCTCGAAGAGGGTCTCCCGCAGGTCGGCCAGGTGGTCGGTGCGCGCCGCCGCCCACGCGTTCTCCGCCTGCAGGTGCGCCAGCACCGCCGGGTCCTGCGCACCGCGCAGCCAGTCGTAGGGGTCGCTGACCGCGTCACCGTGGTGGGTGCGCACCACGGGCACCTCCTCCGCCCGCGGGGGGGACGTCGGCCCCGCGCCGGCGGCGTCACCGGCGGCCGCGCCGTCCGCAGCGGCACCAGCGTCGTGGGGAGAGGGACCGCTGCGGTGCTCGCTCACGGGCGCACCCTACGGAGGGAAGGACCCCGGGCGTCGCCGGGTTGCAGGCTGCATGACCACCCTCACGGCCACGACCGCCACCTTCGACGACGTCATCACCGGCCACGACATCGTCCTCGTCGACTTCTGGGCCACCTGGTGCGGCCCGTGCCGGCAGTTCGGCCCCATCTTCGAGCGGGCCAGCGCCCAGCACGCCGACATCGCCTTCGCCAAGGTCGACACCGACGCCGAGCAGCAGCTGGCCGCGACCGCCGGCATCACCTCCATCCCCACCCTCATGGCCTTCCGCGAGGGGGTGCTGGTCTTCAGCCAGCCGGGCGCCCTGCCCGCGCCAGCCCTCGAGCAGGTCATCGAAGGGGTGCGCGGGCTCGACATGGACGACGTGCGCCGCCAGATCGCCGACCAGGAGCAGACGCCGGCACCGGTCGGTGACTGACCGCGCCCCGAGCGCGGCGACCGTGCCACGATCGTGCCAGGACCGCGGTGGACCACTGCGGACGGTGCCTGCGGTGCCCGCACGGGAGGTGCTCGGTGCAGCTGTCCTACGTGCTGAGCTTCCCGCACGACGTGCGGTACGTCAGCGTGGTGCGCCGTCTGGCGGTCACCACCCTCACCGAGCTGGAGGTCGACGCGGGGTGCGTGGACGACATCGCGCTCGCGGTGACCGAGGCGTGCACCAACGTCGTCCAGCACGGTGAGCAGAGCAGCGACCTCGAGGTCGACATCAGCATCGACGGGAGCAGCTGCCGCATCGCCGTGCGCGACTCAGGTGCCCCCTTCGACGTGCGGCCGGCGGCGGTGGCCGCGGACGGCACCGCCGCCAGCACCGGATCCGAGGGCGAGCCGCTGACGCACGGGCGCGGGATCGGCCTGATGCAGCTGCTGGTGGACCAGCTGCACTACGTGCCGGACGCCACCGGCACCACCGTGGTGCTCCTCAAGCAGCTGGTGCTGCGGCCCGGTTCGGTGCTCACCGACCTGTGAGGGGTCCCGGGCGCCGGTGCGCGGCCGAGGCCGGGCCGCAGCGGGTGCTCAGGACTCCAGCGCGGCGTCCAGGGTGATCTCGACGCCGGTCAGGGCCTTGCTGACCGGGCAGGAGGCCTTCGCCTCCTGTGCGGCGGCGGTGAAGCCCGCCTCGTCGAGGCCCTCGACCTCACCGCGCACCGTGAGGGCGATGCCGGTGAGGCGGAAGCCCCCGGCGGGGTCCGGGCCGAGGGAGACGTCGGCCTTCACGTCCAGGCTCTGCGGGGTCCCGCCCGCGCCGGCGATCAGCGCGGACAGCTGCATCGCGTAGCAGGAGGAGTGGGCGGCGGCGACGAGCTCCTCGGGGCTCGTCGTGCCGCCCGCGTCGTCGGCGGCGCGCTTGGGGAAGGACACCGAGTAGGTGCCGACCTTCGAGCTGGTCAGCTCGACCTGGCCCGAGCCCTCCTCCAGGGTGCCGTTCCAAGCGGTGTGTGCGGTGCGCGTGGGCATGGTGCTCCGTTCGTCGGGGTGTTCGCAGCGGGTGTGCGCGAGCAGCGTGCGTCACGAGCCGGCGCAGCGCGCGCGGACGGAGCAGGTCGTGGACCGGTGCCCCGCAGTGGGGTCCACCGTGGTGATCATGCGGCGACCGACACGGCCAGCGCCACCTGGGTGGTGGCGGCGAGGACCCGCAGCGAGTCCCAGCGCAGCAGCCGCACCACCGCCGCCTCGTCGAAGCCGGCGGCGAGCCGGCGGTGCGCGGGGACGGCGCCGAAGGCGGTCGCGCCCAGCACCACCGCGGTGCACGCCGCGCAGCCCAGGGCGGCCGGTGAACCGGGCCGGGTGAGCACCAGGAGACCCGTGGTCGCCACCAGCGCCGCGAAGAGCGGGCCGACCAGGCGCGCGGTGCGGCGCTGGTGGCCGGCCTCCAGCGCCGGGGAGGTGGCGGGGTGCGCGCGCCCCGCGTCGGCGAGCTGGGGGTAGACCAGGGCCCTGATGGTCCACTGGAAGCCGGCGTAGCCGCACGCTGCGGCGAGGTGGGCGAGGGCGGGCAGGTCCACGGGCGCCAGTGTCACCGGCGGCCGTTAGCGTGCTGCGGGTGCTGGACGACGCCAACCCCTTCGCTCGCCCGAGCGCGCTGCCGCACGCGCTGCCGCCCTTCGACGCGGTGCGCGAGGAGCACTACCG
The DNA here is from genome assembly GCA_964242735.1 of uncultured Quadrisphaera sp. Lineage (GTDB taxonomy): Bacteria > Actinomycetota > Actinomycetes > Actinomycetales > Quadrisphaeraceae > CADCUY01. Next base: position 31,265 of record CAXTAK010000004.1, read on the forward strand.
CCCCGCGCTGCTCGAGGGCATGGCCGCCCAGCGCGCGGAGGTCGAGGCCATCGCGGCGCAGGGGGGCGAGCCGACGCTGGCCGGCACCGTCGTCGCGCTCGAGCGCTCGGGGGCGCTGCTGCGCCGGGTGGGCCACGTGTTCTCCAGCGCGACGTCGTCCTCCTCCACCCCGGCGCTGCGGGAGCTGGAGGCCGAGGTCGCCCCCCTGCTCTCCGCCCACGACGACGCGATCCACCTCGATCGGCGCCTGTTCGCCCGGATCGACGCCGTGCACGCCCGCCGCCACGAGCTCGGCCTCGACCAGGAGGAGCGGCGCCTGCTCGAGCGTTACCACGCCGACTTCGTCAGGGCCGGCGCCGCCCTCGAGGTGGCCGAGCAGGAGGAGCTGAGGGGGTTGAACGCCGAGCTGTCCGAGCTGACCACCGCCTACGGCACCCACCTGCTCGAGGAGACCAACGACCTCGCGGTGCTCGTGGTGGAGGAGGGTGAGCTCGCCGGCCTCAGCGCCGGAGCCATCGCCTCCGCGGCGCGGTCCGCCCGCGAGCGGGGGCACGAGCACGGCTGGCTGCTGCCGCTGGCGCTGCCCACCGACCAGCCCGTGCTGGCCGTGCTCACCGACCGGGGGCTGCGTGAGCGGGTGCACCGGGCGTCCACCGCGCGAGGGCTGCGCGGCGGCGACCACGACACCCGGGCGCTGCTGGTGGCGATCGCCGCCCTGCGGGCTCGGCGCGCGGGGCTGCTCGGGTTCACCAGCCACGCCCACTACGTCATCGACGACCAGACCGCCGGTGACGTGGGCACCGTGATGGCGACCCTGACGTCGCTGGTGCCGGCGGCCGTGGCCAACGCGCGCACCGAGGCGGCGCAGCTGTCCGAGCTGCTCGCCGCCGACGGGCACGCCGGCCCCCTGCAGCCGTGGGACTGGGCGCACCTCGCCGGGCGCCTCGCGGCCCGGCGACTCGCGCTCGACCCCGAGGAGCTGCGCGCTCACTTCGAGCTCGACGCGGTGATCACCCGCGGGGTCTTCCACGCCGCGACGGCCCTGTACGGGCTCACCTTCGCCGAGCGCACCGACCTCCCCCTGCCGCACGCGAGCGTGCGGGCGTGGGAGGTCACCCGCGACGACGGCGCCAGCGCCGGGCTGTTCCTGCTCGATCCGTTCGCGCGCGAGTCCAAGCGGGGCGGGGCGTGGATGACGGAGTACGTGGCCCAGTCAGCCCTGCCCGGCGAGAGCGCGCAGCGCCCGGTGGTCACCAACACCCTGAACATCCCCGAGCCCGCGCCGGGGCAGCCGGCGCTGCTGACCCTGGACGAGGTCACCACGGTGTTCCACGAGTTCGGCCACGCCCTGCACGGGCTGCTCTCCGACGTCACCTACCCGCGCCTGGCGGGCACCGCCGTGCCCCGGGACTTCGTGGAGTACCCCTCGCAGGTCAACGAGGTGTGGGCCTTCGACCCCGGGGTGCTGCCCCGCTACGCCCGCCACCACGCCACGGGCGAGCCGCTGCCGGACGACGTCGCCGCCGCGCTGAGCGCCGCCGACACCGTCGGGCAGGGCTTCGCGACCACCGAGATCCTCGCCGCGATGCTGCTGGACCAGGTGTGGCACCAGCTGGCCCCGGGCGAGCGCGTCGCGCCGGCCGACGTCGAGGCGTTCGAGGCGGGCGCGCTGGCGCGGTACGGCATCGCCGCCACGGAGGACTGCCCGGTGCCCCCGCGGTACCGCAGCAGCTACTTCCAGCACGTGTTCTCCGGTGGGTACAGCGCCGGGTACTACTCCTACCTGTGGAGCGAGGTCCTCGACGCCGACACCGTCGCCTGGTTCGCCAGCCGTGGCGGCCTGCGGCGCGAGAACGGGCGCCTGTTCGCTGACGCGCTGCTCTCCCGCGGCGGCGCCGTCGACCCGATGGAGGCGTACGCGGCCTTCCGGGGCAGGGCGCCGCAGATCGGACCCCTCCTGGAGCGCCGGGGCCTGGTGGGGGGCTGAGAGGGGTGGCCGCCGGCCGCTGGGCTCGCGGGCATGGCCGACCCGCCCGCCCGTGCCGCGGCCCTGCTCGACCGGCACACCTCCCCTGAGGTCCTCGTCCTGGCCGACGCGTGGGACGTGGTCTCCGCGAAGGCCGTGGCCGCCACGGAGGGGGAGCACGCCCTCGCCACCGCCAGCCACCGGATCGCGGCGACCTCCGGCTCCGACGACGGCGAGCAGATCCCCCTCGACCTCGACGTGGTGCGCCGCATCGCCGCAGCGGTCGACCTGCCGGTGAGCACGGACCTCGAGGCCGGCTGCGGCGACCCCGGTGGGACGGCGCGCCGGGCCATCGCCCTGGGCGCGGTCGGAGGCGACCTGGAGGACCAGGACGGGCCGCTGGACCAGGCCGTCGCGGCGGTGGAGGGCGTCCTCGCTGCGGGCCGGGGGGTCGGCAACGACTTCGTGCTCACCGCCGATCGCTCGTCGCGGGGGTCATCGACCTGTCCTGAGCGCCTCCGCGGGAGAGGCCCGCACCGCGGCGAGGGCCTTGCGCACCCGCTGCTCGGAGATCGGTCCCGCCGTGGGCAGGCCCTGGGCGAAGAGGCTCACCCGCAGCTCGGCCAGCATCCACCGCAGCACCCGGACGTCGTCGTCGTCCCGGCGGTCGGGTGGCAGCGCCGCGACGGCGGCGGCGACGTCCCCGGCCAGGCGCTGCACCACCCCGGTGCTGTCGCGGTCCCGGGCGGCGGCGCCCGGCAGGGCGTCCAGGCGCCGGCTGAGCGCCTGCAGGTAGCGCAGCAGGTCCGGCACCCGCGCCGCCCCGGTGGCGGCGAGGAAACCGGGGTGCACCAGCTCGCCCAGCTGGGTCCTGGCGTCGGCCAGCGAGGTGAGGGCCCGCAGATCGGCGGGGGCGTCGAGGCGACGCTGCACCTCCGCCGCAGCCCCCACCACGCGCGAGGCGGTGCGCACCAGGTCCAGCACGGCAGGCACCACCGCGGGCCGGAGCGCGCCCTGCAGCCCCGCCACCGCCGCGGCGGTGCGCACCTGCGACACCTCACCCGCCAGGTGGGTGACGACGGCCTGCGTGGCGTCGTCGACCAGGGCCGCAACGCTGCCGTGGGGGGCGCGGGCCAGCGCGAGCCGCGCCGGGCCGTCTGCGGCGTCGAGGACCTCACGGGTGGGGGTGGGCAGGGCGAGGCGCAGCAGCCTGACCACCCCTGCTGCGTGCGAGCGCCGCTGCGCCGCTGCGCTCTCCAGGACAGCGACCCCGACGGTGGCGCCCTCGTCGACCAGGGCCGGGTGGCCGACGACGAGCCGCCCGTCGGTGGTGGTGACCTCCACGCGCTCGGGCAGCTCCTGCAGGTCCTGCGGCCAGCGGGTCAGGCCCGAGCGCTGAAGAGCTCCCGCGCCCGCCGCGCCGCGCCCGGTCACGGCGCTCGACACCGCGGCGCGCACCTGCGGCCGGACCTGCTCGCGCAGCGCGTCCAGGTCGCCGCCGCGCACCAGCTCGGCGCCGTCCTCGCCCTCGACGACGAAGGTGGCGCGCAGGTGGGCCGGCACCTTGTCCCAGTCCCACGCCGACGGGGGGACCACGACTCCGGCGAGGACGCGGACGGCCTCGGTGATCGCGTCGGTGAAGAGCTGGCCACCACGGCCGTCGTCCGCGGCGGCCCTGGTGGCCAGGTGCGCCACGACGGCGCGCGCGGTGTCGGGCACCGGTACCAGCTGCACCCGCAGCGGCTTGGGCAGGGCGCGCAGCAGGGCGGTCACCAGCTCCAGGCGCAGGCCGGGCACCAGGGCGACGAAACCGCCGGCGGACACCTCGCCGAGGACGCTGACCGGGACGTGCACGGTGATGCCGTCCTCCGCCTCGCCAGGAGTGAACCTGTAGCTGAGGTCGAGGGTTGCGCTCGAGGTGCTCCACGTCAGCGGGAAGTCCGCGTCGGCCCCGGAGAGATCCTCCGCCGCGCCGTGCGCGACGAGGTCAGCCGCTGTGAACGTCATGGCGTCGGGGCGGGTGCGCCGCTCGATCTTCCACCAGCGGTCGAAGGCCCGCGCCGAGACCACGTCGGCCGGCACCCGAGCCTCGTAGAGGCTGACGAGGGTCTCCTCGTCGACGGCGATGCCACGGCGGCGCACACGGGCCTCCAGCTCCTCCACCTCCGCCAGCGCCTCGCGGTTGCGGTCCAGGAAGTCGTGGCGCGAGCTCCACTGCCCCCCGACGAGTGCGTGACGGATGAACAGCTCCCGGGAGACCCCGGGGTCGATCCGCGCGTAGTCCACGGTGCGCCCGACGATGACCGGCAGGCCGTAGAGGGTGGCGCGCTCGGTGGCGACCGCCGCGGCGCGGCGCTGCTCCCACCGCGGCTCCGAGTAGGTGCGTCGCAGCAGGTGCGCCGCCGCCCGCTCCACCCACTCGGGGTCGATCCGCGCCACCGTGCGCCCCCACAGCCGTGAGGTCTCCACCAGCTCCCCGGCGACCACCCACGTCGGGGGCCTCTTGGCCAGCGCCGAGCCGCTGACCAGGGCGAAGCGGGTGCCGCGGGCCCCGAGGAACTCCTGCGGGCGGCGGGTCGCTGCGGCGTCCTTCAGGCCCAGGTGCGACAGCAGCCCGGCGAGGAGCGCCTGGTGGACGGCGTCACGCACGCCCGCGAGGTCCTCGCCCTCGCGGACGGGACCCACGCGCGAGGCCGCCGCCCCCTCGAGGGCCGCGGACCCCCCCGACCGCGCCGGGCTCCCGCGTCCACCGGAGCGCTGCACGATGCTGCGCAGCTGCCCGTGCAGGTCCTGCCACTCGCGCACGCGCAGGTGGTGCAGGTGCTCTGCGCGGCACATCCGCCGGAAGGCGCTCGAAGACATCTCCTGCTGCTGGGCGCGCAGGTAGGACCAGAGGTTCAGCCAGGCCAGGAAGTCGGAGTGCTCGTCGGCGAAGCGCCGGTGCGCGGCGGCGGCGGCCTCGGCCGCAGCCGGGCCGGCGTCGGGGCCGGGGCGCTCGCGGGGGTCCTGCACCGACAGGGCCGCGACGATGACGAGGACCTCGGCGAGCACCCCGGTGCGCTCCGCCTCCACCACCATGCGGCCCAGGCGCGGGTCGATGGGCAGGTCCGCGAGGCGACGCCCGGTGGCCGTCAGACGGCGGGCGGCGCCGCTGCCCTCGACGTCGCCCTGGTCGCTGTCCTGGAGGGCCCCGAGCTCGTCGAGCAGCGCGAGACCGTCGCGCACCTGCCGCCCGTCGGGGGGGTCGAGGAAGGGGAACGCCGCGAGGTCCCCGAGGTCGAGGGACAGCATCCGCAAGAGCACCGCGGCGAGGTTGGTGCGCAGCACCTCGGGGTCGGTGAAGCGCGGCCGGCCCTCGAAGTCAGCCTCGCTGTACAGGCGGATGCACACCCCGTCGGCGACCCGCCCGCACCGCCCGGCGCGCTGGTCGGCGCTCGCCCGGGAGACCGGCTCGACGGGCAGGCGCTGGACCTTGCTGCGCAGGCTGTACCGGCTGATCCGGGCGGTCCCGGGGTCGATGACGTACCGGATCCCGGGCACCGTCAGCGACGTCTCCGCGACGTTCGTGGCCAGCACGATGCGCCGGGTGATCCCGCGGGGGCGGGCGGTGAAGACCCGGTGCTGCTCAGCGGCGGACAGCCGCGCGTACAGCGGCACCACCTCGGTGCGCGGCAGGTCCAGGGCCACCAGTGCGTCCGCGGTGTCGCGGATCTCCCGCTCCCCGGAGAGGAAGACCAGGACGTCGCCGGGCGGCTCGCGCTCCAGCTCCCCGACCGCGTCGATGATCGCCTCGGTCTGGTCGCGCACCACCGGTGCGGCGTCGTCCTCGGGCTCCTCGCCCTCCTCCTCACCTCCCGGCGGTGCCTCCTCCACCAGCGGCCGGTACCGCACCTGCACGGGGTAGGTGCGCCCGGAGACCTCGATGACCGGGGCCGGTCCGGCCGCGGTGGCGAAGTGGGCGGCGAAGCGCTGCGGGTCGATGGTCGCGGAGGTGATGACCAGCTTCAGGTCCGGTCGTCGGGCCAGCAGCCCGCGCAGGTAGCCGAGCAGGAAGTCGATGGTGAGGCTGCGCTCGTGGGCCTCGTCGATGATCAGGGTGTCGTAGGCCAGCAGGTCGCGATCGCGGCTCACCTCGGCGAGCAGGATGCCGTCGGTCATCACCTTCACCAGGGTCTGCGGGCCGACCTGGTCGGTGAAGCGGACGGCGTACCCCACGACCCCCCCGACGTCGTCCTGGCCGAGCTCCTCAGCGACGCGCTCCGCGACGGCGCGGGCAGCGATGCGCCGGGGCTGGGTGTGCCCGATGCTCCCGCGCACCCCGCGCCCCAGCTCGAGCAGGATCTTGGGCAGCTGCGTGGTCTTGCCCGACCCGGTCTCACCGGCGAGCACCACCACCTGGTGCTCGCGCACGGCAGCGGCGATCTCGGCGCGGCGCTGGCTGACGGGCAGCTCCGGTGGGAAGGTGATCACCGGCACCGACGCGGCGCGCTCGACCAGGGCCAGCTCCGCCGCGGCGATCTCGGCGGCGGCGGCGCGCAGTCCCTGCGGTCCGCGAGCGACGTGGAGGCGACGGCGCAGGCGCGCGGCGTCCCTGGTGCCGACACCGTCGAGGCGGGCGAGGAGCTCACCTGCGCTGCCGTCCATGCTGGAGACGATCCTAGGCGCCGCTGCGCGATGACCACGGGCGCGTGGTCGCGGTCGGGCACGCGGATGACCACACCCCCGTGAGCATCGGGGTGGGACCCCGTCCGCGGGGTAGGTGGGGGGCATGACCCAGACCCCGCACGAGCAGGGCGTCGGCAGGACCGGTGGGCTCCCCGGCGCCAACGCCGACCCCGCGACCGCCCTCACCCCCGACGACGAGTCCGCGGAGCTGATGGCCGGGGACGTCTCCACCCAGGCGCCGGCGTCGGAGCCGGACCACAGCGGCAGCTGAGGGCCTGGCGCACACTGCACCGGTGAGCGCCGACGTCGTCACCCGCCCAGCCGGCATGCGGCTGCTCAGCGACAGCGCCCCGGTCACCGCGCTGGGCACGCAGGAGGACCTCGCCGCGCTGGTCGCCGCCGGTGACGTGCTGGTGCTCACCGGGGCGGGGGTCTCGACGGCGTCGGGCATCCCCGACTACCGCGGGCCGCGCGGGGCGTTCCGCACCGGGCACGTGCCGATGCGGTACCAGGAGTTCACCGCCTCGGCGCAGGCGCGGCGCCGCTACTGGGCCCGGGGCCTGGTGGGGTGGCAGCGCATCGCCGCGGCGCGGCCCGGCGCGAGCCACACCGCCGTGGCGGCCCTGGAGCGCGACGGGCTGGTGCGCGCGGTGGTGACGCAGAACGTCGACGGGCTGCACCAGGCCGCGGGCAGCAGCGCGGTCGTGGAGCTGCACGGCGCGCTGCACCGCGTGGTGTGCCTGGACTGCGCCGCGGTGCTGCCCCGCGCCCAGCTCGACCGCCGCCTGGACGCCGCCAACCCCGGCTTCGCGCAGCGCACCGCCGCGGCGGTGGCGGGCTCGCGGGTCAACCCCGACGGTGACGTGGAGCTGCCCGAGGAGGCCCTCGCGGGGTTCACGGTGGTGGCGTGCCCGGTGTGCGAGGTCGGCAGGCTCAAGCCCGACGTCGTCTTCTTCGGGGAGAGCGTGCCCAAGGAGCGGGTGCGCTCCTGCTACGACGCGCTCGCCGCCGCCCGCTCCCTGCTCGTCCTCGGCTCGTCCCTGTCGGTGATGAGCGGGTACCGGTTCGTGCGCGCGGCGGTCCGCGCGGGGCAGCCGGTGGCGATCGTCAACGCCGGGCCGACGCGGGCGGACGCCGACCTGGTGCCCGGGCGGGACGTGCGCCTCGACGCCCAGCTGGAACCGGTGCTGGCGCAGCTCGTCGAGCGCCTCGGCGCCCCACCCGCGGGCGCCACCGCCGCGGGGTGAGCGCCGTCGAGGAGGGCCCCCTCGTCACCTTCGCCGACCTCCTCGCCGCGGACCGACCGCCACCACGAAGGCGACCCCAGCGTCGTCGTCGAGGTCCGGTCACCGTCCACGGCCGACGTCGACCGGCGCGAGGAGGCCCGCGCCGGCGCCCCGTCCTTCCAGCAGCACCCGCTCGTCGACCCGCACCAGCGCCGCATCGAGGTGGCGACCCGCGCACCCGAGGGAGTGCAGGGGCGGGCCCACGGCCCCGGCGCGCCCGTGATCACCCGGTCCGGCGAGGTCGACCTCGACGAGCTGCGCGACGAGGTCGAGGTGATGGCGACGACGCAGGTCGCCGCGCCGCCCGCGCCGCTCACGCCGTGATGGCCGCGCCCCACCACGCCCGGGGGATGCCGAACCCGGCCACCAGGGTGGTGGTGTGCGGGCGCAGCTCCGCGCACAGGTCGTTGACCGCCGCGGTGAGCGCCTTCGAGCGGCGGGGGCTGATCCACCCCCGTTCGAGGAACCACGCCCGGTCGCGCTCGAGCTCGCTCAGCACGTGCAGGTCCAGCACCCGCGTGAGCAGCTCGCGGGTCGGGCCCTGCGGCTGGGCGTCGACAGCGGAGGCGAAGGACTCCGCGACCACCCGCTCCACGTGCACCCGCGCCGCGAGGACCATGTGGTCCTGCACCTCGTTGGTCAGCGCGAAGCGGTCCACCGTCTTCGAGGCGGCGCGCATCCGGGCCACCAGCGCCTCCAGCACCCGCCGCTCGCGCCACGCCAGGGCGCGCAGCTGCCACGCCCGGTCGACCAGCTCCACCGGGGCGTCGTCCCCGCCGGCGGCGGAGCGGTGTCCCAGCGGGCTGACCTCCGCGAGGCGCTGCGCCAGGGCCCGGGCCTCGGTGCGCACCGCGAGGGTCTCGAGCACCGACGCGGTCACCGCCCGCGCCCGGCCCCGGCGGTCGAGGCCGGTGAAGGTCTCCCGGTACCCCCCCAGCAGGCCCTTGGCCACCAGCTGCAGCAGCACGGTGTTGTCGCCCTCGAAGGTGGTGAACACGTCGGTGTCGGCCTTGAGCTGCACCAACCGGTTCTCCGAGAGGTACCCGTTGCCCCCGCAGGCCTCCCGCGCCGCCTGGATCGCGGTGGTGGCGTGCCAGGTGGCCATCGCCTTCATGCCCGCGGCGTGGTGCTCCAGGCGCTTCTGCGCCTCGGGGTCGACGGCGGTCGCACTGCCCTCCAGCACCGCCTGCTGCACCTCGTGGAGCTCCGCGGTCAGGTCGTCCTGCGCGAAGCCGAGCGCGATGGTGCGAGCCAGGAGCGGCAGCAGGCGCCGCTGGTGGGTGCGGTAGTCCAGCAGCGTGACCTCGCCCTCGCCCCCGGCGCGGGGGAACTGGGTGCGCTCCTCGGCGTAGGTCAGGGCGATGGCCATCGCCTGGCGGGTCGCGGCGAGCGCCCCCCCGCTGATGCACACCCGACCCTTGACCAGCGCCCCCAGGGTGGTGAAGAAGCGGGCGTTGCGACTCGCGACCGACGAGGAGTACGTGCCGTCCTGCTCGACCGATCCGTACCGGTCGAGCAGGTTCTCCCGCGGCACCCGCACGTGGTCGAAGCTGATGCGCCCGTTGTCGACGCCGTTCAGGCCTCCCTTGCGCCCGTCGTCGGTGATCGTCACCCCCGGCAGGACGGCGCCGGAGGGCTCGCGCAGCGGCACCAGCAGGGCGTGCACGCCGTGGCTCTCACCGGCGGTGGTCAGCTGCGCGAAGACGACCGCCACCCGCCCGTCGCGGGCGGCGTTGCCGATGTAGTCCTTGCGGGCCGCGGCGTCGGGGGTGTGGACGACGAACTCACCCGCCGCCGCGTCGTACGTCGCGGTGGTGCCCAGGCTGGCGACGTCCGAGCCGTGCCCGGACTCGGTCATCGCGAAGCAGCCGAGCAGCGAGCCGTCCATGGCGGCCGGCAGGTACCGGCGGTGGTGCGCGCTCGTGCCCAGCGCCTGCACCGTGCCGGCGAACAGCCCCCACTGGACCCCGGCCTTGATCGTCAGCGACAGGTCGGCCAGGCCGAGGTGCTCGAAGTGCACCGTGGAGGCCCCCACGTCGGCGGTGCCCCCGACGTCGGTGGAGAACGCGGTGCGGTGCCCGCCCATGTCGCTGAGCGCGAGGAGGCGCTCGGTGGTCAGCGCCCGGTGCTCCTGCGTGCCCAGGTGGTCGGTGGGGTGGCAGAAGTCAGCGGGCAGGTGCTCGCGGAGCGCGTCCCTCACGTGGCCCCACCGGCCGTCGAGGACCCGGCGCACGTCGTCGGGGTCCGCGGTGATGTCGACGCCGGAGCGGTCGCCCGCGGCACCTCGTGACCCCAGCCGGCTGGGGTGCACCGCGGGCAGGGCGGACACGGCCTCGGCCACGGCCCGGTCGGCGACGGGGTCGGCCGCGGGGTCGACGGCGGCTGCGGGGCCGCCCGACCCGGGTGCGGCGGTGGAGGTCGTGGTGGGGGTGGTGGTGGTCATCGCGGGATCCCCTCGGAGGTGGTGATGGTCCCCAGCCCGCCCCAGACGAGGTCGGTGAGGTGGTCGGCGAGCTCGTCGGCGCTGGTGGACCCGGTGGTCGTGGACCCTGCGGCGCCCCCCGCGGCCTGCCAGTGGTCGGCTGCGGCGCGCACCATGCCGACCAGCCCGTGACCCCACGCGGCCGCAGCGCCGCCGGAGCCGGTCGAGCCGGGGCCGGTGGCGCCGCCCACCAGGTGCCGGTCGATCAGGGCGGCCAGCTCCGCGCTGACCGCCGCGCTGAGCCCCGCGACGGGGTCGAGGGCGGCGCCGGGACCGGTGGCGCGGTGGTGGACCACGAACCGGTACACCGCCGGGTCGGACTGCACCAGGTGCAGGTAGGCGCCGATGGCCGCGCGCAGACCCCCGCGGAAGTCCCGGGCGTCCACGACGGCGCTGCGCAGGGCGGCCCAGACGCGGGCGTCGACGCGGTCGGCCACCGCCAGGTGCAGCTGGTCCTTGTCGGCGAAGTGGCGGTACAGCACCGTCTTGGAGGTGCCCGCCACGGCGGCGATCTCGTCCATGCCCACCCCGGGGCCGTGACGGGATATCGCCTTCAGCGCCGCGCCGACCAGCTGCTCGCGCCGCGCCAGGCGGTGCGCGGTCCAGCGGGTGCTGCGCCCGTCCGCGGGGCCGCTCGAGGCGCCGACGCCGCGAGCGCCGCCGACGGTCGGTGACCGCGGTGGCGCAGCGGTCGCATCGATGCTCATGCCGACGACAGTACGCGTGACGACCGGTACCGGCTACCCCCGGTACCGGTCGCCACCCGACCCACCTACAGTCCGTCCATGACCCAGGGCGCGGCACCCCGGACGGCGCAGCGCGTCGCCATCGTCGGCGGCAACCGCACCCCCTTCGCCCGGGCGCGCGGGCGGTACGCGACCGCCTCCAGCCAGGAGCTGCTGACCGCCGCCCTCGACGCTTTAGTCGCCCGCTTCGCCCTGCAGGGCCAGCGCCTCGGAGAGGTCGCGGCCGGCGCCGTCCTGCGCCACAGCCGAGACCTCAACCTCACCCGCGAGGCCGTGCTGGGCACGGCCCTGTCACCGGCGACCCCGGCCTACGACGTCGCACGGGCCTGCGCGACCGGGCTCGAGGCCGCGGTGCTGGTCGCCGACAAGATCGCCCTGGGCCGCATCGACGTCGGCATCGCCGGAGGTGCCGACAGCGCCAGCGACGCCCCGGTCGCCGTCGACGAGGGGCTGCGGCGCGTGCTCCTCGCGCTCGCGGCCGCTCGCACCCCGCGCGCCCGCGTCGCGGCGCTGTCGCGGCTGCGCCCGCAGCACCTGCGCCCGCAGCTCCCCCGCGGTGAGGAGCCCCGCACCGGGCTGTCCATGGGTGAGCACGCCGCGGTCACCGCTGCGCGCTGGCAGGTCTCCCGCGAGGCGCAGGACGCCCTGGCGCTGGCCAGCCACACCCACCTCGCCGCCGCCTACGACCGGGGCTTCTTCGACGACCTGGTCACCGCCCACGGGGGGCTGACCCGCGACGACGTCCTGCGCACCGACACCAGCGCCGCGAAGCTCGCGGCCCTCCCACCGGTCTTCGGCACCGCGGGTGGGGCTGGCGCGACGATGACCGCGGGGAACTCCACGCCCCTGACCGACGGTGCCTCCGCGGTGCTGCTGTCCAGCGACGCGTGGGCCCACGAGCACCGGGTGCCCGTGCTGGCGCACCTCGTCGACGCCGAGAGCGCCGCCGTGGACTTCACCCGCGGTGAGGAGGGCCTCCTGATGGCCCCGGTCCACGCCGTCCCGCGGTTGCTGGCCCGCCACGGCCTGACCCTGGCGGACATCGACCTGTTCGAGATCCACGAGGCCTTCGCCTCCACGGTGCTCGCGACCCTGGCCGCGTGGGAGGACCCGGACTTCTGCCGCGACCGCCTCGGCCTGCACGCCCCGCTGGGGGTGGTCGACCGCACCCGGCTCAACGTCGCGGGCTCCTCGCTGGCCACCGGTCACCCCTTCGCCGCCACCGGCGGCCGCATCCTGGCGACGACGGCGAAGCTGGCGCGCGAGCGTGTCACCGCCGCCGACCCCGGGGGCCCGCCCGTCCGGGCGCTGATCTCGATCTGCGCCGCCGGTGGGCAGGGCGTCGTCGCTCTCGTGGAGGCGTCGTGAGCGGGCGCGCCCGCGACCGGTACGCGGCGCTGACCGCTGCCGGACCAGGCGCCCGGGTCGCCGCACGGCTGGGACTGCCCCGGCCGCACGCCCTGCGCCGATCGGCCCCGGGCGAGCCGCTGCTCGCGGGACCGGCGCTGGTCGCGGGTGTCGCCGGAGCCCCGCTGGCGCCGCTCGTGGTGGACCTCCTGCGCGCTGCCGGCGCCGATGTGGTCGAGGAGCCCTCGGGTGACGGCCCTCGGCTGGGGGCGATCGTGCTGGACGCCGTGGACGTCGCCGCCGTGGCAGACCTGGGCGGGGTGCGGGCACTGCTCGCCCCGGCCCTGCGCCGCCTGGGCCCCAGCGGGCGGCTCATCGTCATCGGGCTCGCCCCGGACGTGGAGGCGGGGCCCGAGGGGGCCGTCGAGCACGCCGCCGCGCAGCAGGCCCTGGAGGGGCTCGTGCGCTCGGCGGGCAAGGAGGTGCGGGCCGGCGCGACGGCGAACCTGGTGCGGGTCCGGCTCGACGGCGGTCCGGCCGCCGTGACCGCGGCCGCGGCGTCCACCCTGCTGTTCCTGGCCTCGGCGCGCTCGGCGTTCGTCTCCGGGCAGGTGGTCACCGTCGGGCCGCTGCGACCGCCGGGCGGTGCCGCGCCGCCCGGCGCCCAGCCGCTGGCGGGCCAGGTGGCCGTGGTGACCGGCGCCGCCCAGGGCATCGGCGCGGCCACCGCCCACGTGCTCGCCCGGTGCGGGGCGCACGTGGTCGGCGTCGACCTGCCCGCTGCGGGGGCCGCTCTGGCGAACGTGGTCAACGCCGTGGGGGGCACCGCGCTGCAGCTGGACATCACCGCCCCGGACGCCCCCGCCCGGCTCGCGGGGCACCTGCTCACCCGGCACGGCGGCGCGGACGTCGTCGTCCACAACGCCGGGATCACCCGCGACAAGCTGCTCGTCAACACCAGCGGGCAGCAGTGGGACTCCGTCCTGGAGGTCAACCTCGCCGCGCAGCTGCGCCTGACGGCTGCCCTGCTCGCGACCCCCGGGGCGCTGGCCGACGGCGCGCGCGTCGTCGCGGTCTCGTCCACCTCCGGCATCGCCGGCAACCGCGGGCAGACCAGCTACGCGGCGTCCAAGGCCGGGGTGATCGGCATGGTGCGCGCCCTGGCCCCCGCGCTGGCGGCCCGGGGCATGACGGTCAACGCCGTCGCCCCGGGCTTCATCGAGACCGAGATGACCGCCGCGATGCCGGCGCTGACCCGCGAGCTGGGCCGCCGGGCGTCCAGCCTCGCGCAGGGCGGGCTGCCCGTCGACGTCGCCGAGACCATCGCCTGGCTCGCCGAGCCAGCCAGCGCCGCCGTCACCGGTCAGGTGGTGCGGGTCTGCGGGCAGAATCTGGTGGGGGCGTGAGCGAGGACCCCGCGGGCGACGTCGTCCTGCCTGCCCCACCGCGGCTGGCACCGCTGTACGCCCGCGCGCTCCTCACCCACCGCCGCCCGCGACCGGCGGCGGTGGACCCGCGGAGCGTCACCGTGGCACCGGTGGTCCTCGACGCCGCCCACGCGGCCCGCTACGCCGCGGTCTGCGGCGCCCCGCCCACCGGCGCCGTCCCCCTCACCTACCCCCACCTGCTGGCGTTCAGCGCCCAGGTGCACCTGATGGCCGCGCACCCCTTCCCGCTGGCGCTCCTGGGCCTGGTGCACGTGCGCCAGCACGTCACCTCCCACCGCCCGGTCGCCGCGGGGGAGGCCCTCGCGGTCCGGGTGTGGGCCGAGCACCTCGCCCCTCACCCGCGCGGACGCACCGTGGACCTGCGGGCGGTCGTGCACGTCGGTGAGGAGGTGGTCTGGCAGGGGCGCAGCACCTACCTGTCCCGGGAGCCCACCGAGTCCACCGACCCACCACCGGGACGGGGCCCGTCGCACCCACCGGCACCGCTGCCACCGGCACCGGCACCGGAGGGTCCCGCCTCCGCCCTGTGGCCGGTGGCCGCCGGCACCGGTCGCCGCTACGCCGCGGTCAGCGGCGACGTGAACCCCATCCACCTCAGTGCGCCCACCGCGCGGGCCCTGGGCTTCCCGCGGGCGATCGCCCACGGCATGTGGACGCTGGCCCGCACCCTGTCGGCGCTGTCCGGCCAGATGCCCCCGGCCGTGACCGTCGACGTCGCCTTCGCCTCTCCGGTGCTGCTGCCCTCGACCGTGGCGCTGCTGGTCCACCCCGTGCCCGGCACCACCGGCGGCGCCGGGACGGGGTGGGACGTCGCGGTGCGCTCGCCGTCGGGGGAGCGGCTGCACCTGTCGGGCGCGGTGCGCGAGCTGCCGGGCGCGGTGTGCGAGCGCGGTGGGGCGGTGCGCGACGGCGCCGGCCCGGGATGAGGTCGCCGCGGGCCCTCAGCCGCGCGCGGGCACGGTGAAGCGGGGCAGCAGGGCCTGCGTGAGGGGGCCGATGGTCAGGGCGTAGACCACGGTGACGACACCGAGGGTGCCCCCGAGGGCCGCGCCGGTCACCACGACGGCCACCTCGATGCCGGTGCGCACCACCCGCACCGACCACCCGGTGCGCCGCACCAGCCCGGTCATCAGACCGTCGCGCGGGCCCGCGCCCAGGCGGACCCCGATGTAGGCGGCGGTCGCGACCGCGTTCAGGGCGACACCGGCCGCGGCGAACGCCACCCGCACCGCCAGGGCGTCGGGGGAGGGCAGGACGGCCAGGGCGGCCTCGACGACGACGCCGAGGACCACCACGTTGCTCACCGTGCCCAGCCCGGGGCGCTCCCGCAGCGGGATCCACGCCAGGAGCACCACGACCCCGACGACGACCGTGACCAGCCCGAAGCCGGCGCCGGTGACCTCCGCGAGGCCCTCGTGGAGCACGTCCCAGGGCATGTTGCCGAGCGAGGACCGCAGGATCAGGGCCATCGAGACCGCGAACAGCACCAGACCGGCGTACAGCTGCACCAGGCGGCGGGCAGTGGTGCGGTCCGGGGCGGGGGGCGTCACCGCGCCATCGTGGTCCCCGGCAGCGCCGGCCCCGCGCGGGCGTCCGACGCGGCACCGCGACCGTGACCATCCCGTGGACCGGGTGCGGGATGGCGCCCGCCGCCACGACCGCCACCGGGGCCGGCACGGCGAGCCCTGGGGCGCGCACCCCACCGGCGACCGCTCCCACCACGACCCCGGTCAGCACCCCTGCAGCGGGCCGGGGCCGGCGACCCGGTCGTCGCGGACCTCCCCCGCTCCGGGGACGGTGAGCCCGACAGCACGGGTGAGGGCCTCGACGGCGGCCTGCGAGGTGCCCGAGGCCGGTCGCCCCCGCACCGCCGCCCCGGTGGGCAGGCCGGTCACGAGGGATGACGCGTCATGGCCCCACCGTGCCGCGCTCCGCCGCCCGGGCATCAGTCCTCGGTCAGCGCGCCCGGCCTGTGCACGGCCTCCCTGCCGGTCCTGTCGCTCTTCACCAGGTACTGCGGGTCGTCCTGCGAGGCCCTCACCTTCCGTCCGCCCGCCTCGGTGTCACTGGTGATCTCCTCCTCCACCTCACCCTCGACGGTGCTGCCGTGGGAGTTCCAGCTCACGTGGTCGCCCTTGCTCAGCTCGTCGCTCATGCCGCCCAGGGTGCCCGCCCGCGCCGACCGCCGCGCGCCGCGCGGACCCGTGTGGGCGAGGATGGCGCCATGGCACCGCAGTCCCCGCTCCTGCGCACCGCCGCGCACTACGCCGTCCGCTACGGACCCATCGCGCTCGCGGTGGCCCAGCAGGCCCGGGGCCCGGCCCAGGACGCCGCCCGCCGCGCCTGGGAGACCCACCGCGCGCAGCGCCTCGCCGACGACCACGCCCGCACCCTGCGCCGGGGGACCGTGCTGGCGGTGGTCCACGAGGGTCAGCGGCACTGGGTGGTCTTCGCCGGTGACGAGCCGGTGATCACCTACCCGCCCACCGACGTGCCGATGATGGCGCTGATGGTGCACGCCGACCTGGGACTGCGGCGCCCCCCGGCGGCGCCGAGCTCCCCGCTGCTGCGGCGCATCGCCCGGATGGGCGCCCGCGACGGCCAGGCCGCTCCGGCGGCCGGGACGCACGACGGGGGGGCGGCGGACGCCGCGAGTGCGCCGGGGGTGGCGGCTGGACCGGACTCCGGCCCCCCTGCGGCGCCCGGGCTCCTGGACCCCCAGCGCCCCTGAGCCCACCCCCCGGGCATCCGGCTCCCGGTCCCCGGCGCCCGTGGCGGCGCGTCCCTCGCCGTGGGCGCCGACCACCCGTCCGGGCTCGCGCCCCGATGGCCCCGCGGACGTCGGTGCACCCGAGATGCTGGTGGACGCCCAGGCACCCGACGCGGGTGCTGCCGGGCAGGCGCGGGGCGTCAGCGGTGTCGACCCCGGTGCAGCCCGGGAACGCCGAGCCGCCCGCGGTCCTGGCCGCGCTGCCACGGGCGGCGTCCGGGGACCGGGCCCGGCAGTGGTGGCCGACGGAGGTCACCTGTGGACTCGGGCGGGGACCCGCCCCCGACCGCGCGGCCGCGTGGCTGGCGGGTCCACCGTCCAGCCGACGCCGCCCGGGTCCCGGCACCCTCCCCGGCGCGGGGGAGTGCGGCGACGCGTCCCGCGTCGGACTCGGTGGCACGGCCCGTCGCGTGCGGGTGCGACCAGCGCTGGACCTTGACCTCCCCGGCTCTAGGTGCTCCGCTGGGGTCTCGAGCGGAGCTGGTGCCGGGCGGGTACCCGCCGGGGCTGTGGGGGAGGGGTGACCGTGGACGCACGGGTCCAGGACAGGGCGGCCATCGCCGACCTGATGACCGGGTGGATGCACCGCGACCTGGGCCGGTGGGACGACCTCAGGGAGCTGTTCCACCCCGACGCCACCATCGAGATCACGTGGTTCGAGGGGACGGCCAGCGACTTCGTGGACGCCTCCGCCCGGATGGGCGCCTCGGACCTGCGCACCAAGCACCTGGTCGCCGGTCCCTCGATCACCTTCGCCGGTGACCGGGCCCTGGTGGAGACCAAC
Source organism: uncultured Quadrisphaera sp. (assembly GCA_964242735.1). Classification (GTDB taxonomy): domain Bacteria; phylum Actinomycetota; class Actinomycetes; order Actinomycetales; family Quadrisphaeraceae; genus CADCUY01. The sequence continues at coordinate 48,759 of CAXTAK010000004.1, forward strand.
GCGATGATCGTGGCGGACAACGCCCGTCTGGGCCTCGGCGCCACCGCCCACAACCGCTTCTGGGACCGGGTGGAGGAGCGGGAGGGCGTGTGGCGGATCGCCCGCCGGCAGAGCAGCTACGACATGAGCTCGTTCACCTTCCTGACCGAGGTCCAGCCCATCGACGCGGCGGCGGTGAGCCGCTACCCGCGTGAGTACGCCGCTCTGGCCCACCTGCTGGAGCGGTCCGGCTTCCCGCTCGCGCGCGAGTTCCCCACCCGCGGCAGCGCGCTGGAGGCGCACATGAAGGCCGAGGGCACCGCCTGGCTGACCCGGTCCTGACCGGACCAGCGCCACGCGGACGGGGTGGGGTGGCCCCCGGCGCCTCCAGCGCCCCCGGCGCCTCCAGCGCCCCCGGCGCCTCCAGCGCCCCCGGTGCAGGAGGCGGGCCGACGATGACGGTCCCCACGCCGAAGGGGTCGACCTGGCAGGGAGCCCTGCACCGCCCGTGGGAGTCGGCTCCCGCACGCCGTCGACCCACCAGGGGGAGCCTGCAGGTGGCCACCGTCGGTGGCGGGCACCGGCTGGAGGACCCCCTCGCTGCCGTTCTCCCGACGACAGCGGCGAGGAGGTCTCCCTCGCCGTCCCCTCCTGTCGGTGGCGCGGTCATCTGGTGCCGGTCCCCGTCGTGACCTCCTCGACGGTGCACCCGGTGTCTCGCAGGTGCACCGCGCAGGCGCGCTCGTCGGTGTCGACCGCGCCGGGCCCGGGGTGCGCCGGCCCCCGGCTGTGACGTCCGGCGGTGAGCGGCGTCCTCCTCCGCGCCAGGGGTCGAGGGTGACGCGTCGCTGGGCCCACCGGCTGCTGAGGAGGGCGTTGGCCCCCGGCGGGGCGCGCAGCGCGGGGGCGCCCGTCGAGCCGGCCCGCGAGGCCGCGGTGGCATGCCACCCCCCACCGCCTGGTACCCCGCGACGCAGGCCAGGGGGCAGGGGCGCGGGGCCGACGCCGGGGTCGGGCCCTGCGCGGCGACGACGGCGCACGCGGAGCGCACCCAGCGGGCGGGTGGGCCCAGGACCGGGCGCCGGGCGACCGCGCCCGCCGCTGCCCGCGCCGTCGCAGGACCTCCACCCCCGGTGCCACGGCCGTGGGTGGGGTGTCCGCGGCAGGGCTGCCGCCACGCCGTGCCACGGACTGCGGGGGCGTCCCTCGGCGCCGTGCCCCCCGCGGCGCCGGCGCCGCCGAGGGGGCACAGTGGGGCCGTGCCGGAAGGGGACACCGTCTTCCAGACGGCCCGGAGCCTGGACCAGGTGCTGGCCGGGGCCACCCTGGTGCACGGGCGCCTGAACGTGCCCGCCCACGCCACCGCCGACCTCGCCGGAGCGGTGGTGCTCGGCACGGCCACCCACGGCAAGCACCTGCTCACCCGCCTGCGGCGCAGCCCGGAGGTCACCGGGGACGGCGAGGAGCACCTCACGCTCCACACGCACCGGCGCATGGACGGCGACTGGGTCCTGCTCGGCCCCGGACGCCGCCTCCCGCGCCGCGCGGACCCCGACGTGCGGGTGCTGCTGGTCACCGACGCCGGTGCGACCGCTGCCGGCCTGCGCATGCCGGTGGTGGAGCTGCTGCGCACCGACCGCGAGCACGAGGTGATCGGTCACCTCGGCCCCGACCTGCTGCACGCCGACTTCGACGGCGCCGAGGCGGTGCGCCGCTTCACCGCCGACCCCACCCGGCCCCTCGCGGCGACCCTGCTGGACCAGCGGGTGGTGGCCGGACTCGGCAACCTGTGGGCGAACGAGCTGTGCTACCTGCTGGGAGTCAGTCCGTGGACGCCGGTGGGGGAGGTCGACCCCCGCCGCGTCCTCACGCGGGCGGCGCGGGCGCTGCGCTTCTCGGCCAACAACCCCGGCGCCTACCAGGTGACCACCGGTGACACCCGCGCCGGCCGCACCCACTGGGTCGCCGGGATGGCCGGCAAGCCCTGCTGGCGGTGCGGCACCGCCGTGCGCATGGTCCCCGAGGTGCCCGGCGACGCCGGCCGGCGCCGTACCTGGTGGTGCCCGCGCTGCCAGCCGGGGCCCGGCCCCGACCGCTGACCCGCGCCACCCGGAGCTCGGTGCCCCCGGTGCCGCCCTCGAGCCCCGCAGGCGACGACTCGGACCCCGAGTGGCGGGTGGTTCAGGGAGTGGGGGCGCCGCCGGTGACCGACAGGGTCGAGCCGGAGGTGTAGCTGGACTCCCCGGAGGCGAGGTGGACGTACGCACCCGCGATCTCCGCCGGCTGCCCGGGGCGCCCGAACTCCGACTGCGTCCCGAAGGACGGCACCATCTCGGCCGGCTGACCGCCGTCGACCTGCAGGGGCGTCCAGAAGGGACCCGGTGCGACGACGTTCGCGCGGATGCCCTTCTCGGCCACCTGCTGGGCCAGCGCCTTGGTGAACGTGTTGATCATCGACTTCGTGCTGGCGTAGTCCACGAGCGTCGGGGACGGGGTGTAGCTCTGCACCGAGGAGGTGGTGATGATGCTCGAGCCCGGCCTCATGTGGGGCAGCGCGGCCTTCACGGTCCAGAACAGGCTGTACACGTTGACCTTCATCGTCAGGTCGAACTGCTCGGTGGTGATGTCGGCGATGGACTCCTGCGCCACCTGGTGCCCGGCGACGGAGACCAGGACGTCGATCGTGCCCAGCGCCTCCACCGCCCGGGTGACCAGCTCGGTGTTGAACGCCTCGTCGGAGAGGTTGCCGGGCACGGTGGTGACCTCGCGCCCGGCGCCCTTGACGAGGGCGACGACCTCGTCGGCGTCGGGCTGCTCCTCGGGCAGGTAGGTGAGCACCAGGTCGGCGCCCTCACGGGCGAAGGCGATCGCCACCGCCCGCCCGATGCCGGAGTCCGCACCCGTGATCAGGGCCTTGCGCCCCGCGAGGCGGCCGTGGCCGACGTAGCTGTCCTCCCCGTGGTCGGGCTTGGGGGACATCTCCCGCGCGAGCCCCACCTTGTCCTGCTGCTGCTCGGGGAACTCCGGTGTCGGGTACGCGGTGTTGGGGTCCCTCGGGGTGTCCTGGTCGCTCATGCCCGGGACCTACCCCCGGAGTGGGGCGCCACACCCGCGGGCGGCGGCGGCCGGGACCGGGGTGCTCGGGGGTCCAGGGCCACCGCGGTCCGCTCCGTGCCCGCCCGACACGCACGGCTCGGAGCCCGCGAACGCCGCGCGCAGCTCAGCTGACGACGTCCTTGCGCGTGAAGTGCCACCACGCGGCCACCAGCGCCGGCACCGACCACGACACCGAGACCAGGGTCCCGCGGATCATGTCGCTGCCGTCGAGGACGGGCTCGAAGGCGCCCAGCCAGGCGAAGGAGTCGTGCGTGGGCAGCCACTCGCGCAACGCCCCCAGGGCGGTGATGGAGTCGAGGATGCCCGAGACGATGATCGCCAGGACGGCGCCGCCGACCGCGCCGAGGGCCGCGTCGGTGCGCGTGCCGAGCCAGAACGCGCAGCACGCCACCCACAGCAGGGACACGCACACGTACCCCGTGCTCAGCGCCAGGCGGGCCAGCGCCGGGCCCGGCGCGAGTCGGGTGCCGGTGATGGTGGTCAGCTCGCTCCACCCGTAGAACAGCGCGCCGACACCGAGCGCGGAGACCACCAGGACGGCCACGGCCAGCGCGCCGCTGAGCAGGGCCACCACGAGCTTGACCCGCAGCAGCCGTGCGCGGGCCACCGGCGCGGCCAGCAGGTACCGCAGGGTGGACCACGTGGCCTCCGAGGCCACGCTGTCCCCCGCGAAGAGGGCCACGACGATCCCGAGGAGGAAGCCGCACGCCGCGAGCAGGACGAAGAGGGTGAAGTTCAGGCTCCCGGACGTGGCGAGGTCGACCAGGGTCGGTGCCGCGGGCGCCCCGTCCGCGCCGTCCCCGTCGTCGCCGCCGAGGGTGAACGCGCCGGCGACCAGCAGCGGCAGCACGGCCACCAGGGCCAGGGCCACACGGGTGCGACGCCGGGTGGCCTGGCGGCGCACCTCGGTGCCCAGGGACAGGGCGCTCACCGGCCCTGCCCGACGAGGTCGAGGAAGACCTGCTCGAGCTGGCGCCGCGGCACCAGGGCGTGGACGGCGACGCCAGCGCCGACCAGGGCGCTCACCACCTGTGCGGCGCCAGCGGCGCGCGGTGCCCCGTCGAGGGTGATCACCACCTCACCGTTCCCACGGTGCTGCGCGCCCGCCCCGACCAGGGCGGACACCGCACCCACCGCGGCGTCCGCGTCGCCGGGCGCCACGCTCAGCGCGAGGGTGCGGGAGGCGCCGGGCGAGCCGACCAGCTCGGCGACCGAGCCCGCCGCCAGCACCTGCCCCCGCGCCATGACCACGACGTGCGAGCAGGTCTGCTCCACCTCGCTCAGCAGGTGGCTGGAGATGAGGACCGTGGCGCCGGTGGCCGCGTAGTCGCGCAGCACCTGGCGCATCGCGGTGATCTGCGGGGGGTCCAGGCCGTTGGTGGGCTCATCGAGCACCAGGAGCTCGGGGCGCCCCAGGAGGGCCTGCGCGATGCCGAGGCGCATGCGCATGCCCTGGCTGTAGGAGCGCACCGGGCGGTCCAGGGCGGAGCCGAGGTCCGCGACGTCCAGGGCGCTCTGCAGGTGCGCCTGCTCCGCGGGGCGCCCGGTGGCCTCCCAGAACAGCTCCAGGTTCGCCTGCCCGGACAGGTGCGGGAGGAAGCCCGGGCCCTCCACCAGGGCCCCGACGCGGGCGAGGACGGGGGCGCCGGGGACCACCGGCTGCCCGAGGACGGTGACCGAGCCCGACGTCGGGCGCAGCAGGCCCAGCAGGACCCGCAGCGTCGTGGTCTTACCCGCCCCGTTGGGGCCCAGCAGCCCCACCACCTGCCCCCGCGCGACCGTGAAGGAGGCGTCGTCGACCGCGCGGTGCCCGTCGGCGTAGGCCTTGGTCAGGCCCCGGACCTCCAGGACGGCTCCCGCCTCCTCGGCCGGGTCCGGTGCCGCGCCCCCCGCGGTCGCACCGGTCCGCGTCCGGCGGCCCCGCCACCAGGCCAGGGTGGCGAGCAGCAGGGCGCCGAGCACGAGGACGGCGGCCACCACGGCCTGGGGGCGCGGCACCGCGGTGGCGGAGCCGGCGGCGGCCACCGGCTCGGCGCCCGCCGCTGCCAGGGCCACCCGCAGCACCCCGGCCCCCGACTCGACCCCACCGCCCGCTGCGCCCCCCTGCGCGGGGGCGAGGGCGACGGTGTAGGCGCGCGCGTCGAGCGGCACCGCGAAGGCGGCGTCGGTGCTGGCCAGGACCAGGCGCAGGCGGTGACCGGCCGGCACGTCGCGGACCACCGTGGGCAGGCGCACCCGCACCGCGGTGGCGGTGGCGGCGGGCGCGGTGACGCGCAGCGGGGCCACGAGCCCCCCGGGCAGGTCGGCGAGGCCGCCGGCGTCGACGTCGTACAGGGCGGCGAACAGGACGGCGTCGGGCGCCGAGGAGGTCACCACCACGTCGACGGTGGGCGCCCCGAGCACCTCCAGGGGCTCGGCCAGCGGTGCGGTCTCGAAGACCGCCGACTGCCCCGGCAGCACCCCGGCCGCGGCCAGCGCCGGGACGGGCAGTGCGCTGAGGGCCCCGAGGCCGGGCAGCGAGGTGCGCGCCGCCGGTTGCCCCCCAGCGGGGGAGAGGACCTGCTGGGCCCCACCGGCGACCGGCGCCGCGCCCGTGCCGGCGACGGGCGCCAGTGCCAGCTCGGCGGCGGGCACCCCCTGCGCCGGGGGTGCCTGGGAGCTGGGGACGTCGGGCAGGACCCGTCGCGGGGCGAGCGGCGCCCCGTCGTCGCCGTCATCGGTGCTGTCGGCGTCTCCGTCGGTGGTCGTGTCCGATCCGCTGCCACCATCCCCGCCGCCGCCCACCAGGGCCGCCAGCGCCGGCAGGGGCAGCGCGTACTCGAAGCGGGACGCCGTCCCGGTCCCGCCCCCGTCCTCGCCGTCGTCCTCGCCGTCGTCCACGGGCTCGTTCCCGGGTGCGGCGGTGGCGTCGGGGACGAGGTGCCCGTCGAAGAACCCCTGCAGCCGGTCGCCGAGCTCGGCTTCCACCCCGACGATGGCGTCGTGCCCGCCGGGGAACCACACCACCTCCACCGGTGCGCCGCCCGCGCGCAGGACGTCGGCGGTGATCAGGGACTCCTCCAACCCGAAGAGGGTGTCCGCCTCGCCCTGCACCAGCAGGGTCGGAGCCCGGGCTCCTCCGCGCGCCGCCAGCACCGCGGCGGGGCTCGAGGCCTCCAGCAGGGCGAGGAGCTCCCGCGTCGGTGGGGCGCCGCCGCTCTGGACCGTGGCCAGGTACGCCGCGCACAGGTCGGCGGCCAGGCGCCCGCACGTCGCCGGCGCCACGGGCGGACCGCCGACCGGTGCAGCGCCCGACCCGTCGGCGGGCCCGTCGGTCGGCGATCCGCCGCTGGCGAGCAGCTGGGCCACCCAGCCCTGCTTCAGCACGCCGGGGGCCGGCGCCGCCGCGGGGTCCAGGGGGGTCGCGGACTGCGGCACCAGTGCGCCGCGCAGCCCGCTCCAGGTGATGGCCGCCGCGACGGCGTCCACGCGCGGGTCCAGGCCGCTGCTCAGCAGGGCCGCCGCACCCCCGTAGGAGGCGCCCGCCACGCCCACCACGGGGTCGCTGCCCGGCGCGCCGGGACCCTCCCCGTCATCACGGGCGACGTCACCGCGAGCGGCGAGGACGTCGACGACGGCGACGACGTCCGCCCCCTCGAAGGCGGGGGAGCCGAGGTGGATGAGCCCGCCGGAGTCCCCGAAGCCGCGCGCGGTGTAGGTGAGCACCACGTACCCCGCCCCCGCCAGCGCCCTCGCCCGGGCCGCGAGGTCGTCCTTGGTGCCCCCGTAGCCGTGCGCGAGGACCACCGCGGGAGCCCCCTGCTGGCCGGTGGTGAACACCGAGGCGTCCAACGTCACCACCGCCCCACCCGACTCGGGTCCCACCGGGACGCGCAGCACCTCCTCGGTGACCTCGCGGGTCCCCCCACCCGCCGGCGCCGTCGAGCACCCGACCACGACCAGCGGGACCACCAGCGCGAGCCCCACCACCGCTCGAGCTGCCCTGGTCCCTCGAGCTGCCCTGGTCCCGCGAGCTGCCCTGGTCCCGCGAGCTGCCCTGGTCCCGCGAGCCACCTGGGCCCGGAGCGCCGCACCCGCCGAGGACCCGCGGGGTGCGCGTGGTGGCGGGGTCCTCACCGACGCATGCTGCCACCGCCGCCGTGCGCGGAGGGACCGCGGGGCGGCATGATCCCCGCGTGCCCAGCGCGAAGAAGGTCGCCTCCCTCAGCGCACCGGTGCACCTGCAGGTCGAGCCGGGCACGCCCCTGCCGGACCTGGCGCTGCGCGTGGGGTCGCTGGAGGTGACACCTGAACGGGCACGGGCGGCGACCGTGGACGTCCGCTACCTCGACACCGCCGACCTGCGGTTGCTGCGGGCCGGCATCGTGCTCAGCCGGCGCGCCACGGACCGCGCCACGGACGGCACCACCGACGAGGCGGCCGACGCGGTGGCCGCGGGGGCGGGCCTCGACGTGGAGCCGGGGTGGGTCCTGGAGCTGCCCGCTCCCGGGACGGGGACCCGCGCCGTCCACCTGCCGCTGCGCGGGTCCTCCACGTCAGCGCCGCGGCAGCTCACCTCCCTGCTGCGCGCCACCGTGCGCGCCGGGCGGCTGACCACCGTGGCCCAGGTGCGCAGCGAGCTGGAGCTGCACCACCTGACCGCAGCCGTCCCGGTCGGTGACCCCGGCAGCGGACCGGGCGCGGACCCCGAGCGCACGCCGGTGCTGGAGGTGCTCGCGCGCACCACCACGGCGACCCTGCCCCCGGCCCCGGCGGGCGCGCCCGGGGCCGGGGCGCACGAGGGCGTGTCGGTGACCACCACCCGCGAGCTCCAGGTGCGCGCACCCCACGGTGAGCTGCCGTGGAAGCCCAAGCAGGTGCGGGCCCTCGCCGAGGACGTCGTCGCCGCGCTCACCGCCGCGGGCGCGGAGCCCTGCGAGCCCCCGGCGGAGGCCGGGTCGGCCGCGCAGCTGCGGGCGGTGCTCGCGGAGGGCGGCCCCCGCGGGACCGGTGCGCTCGCGACGGCCACCGCCGCCGGCGGCAGGTCACCGGCGAAGCTGACCTCCACCAGCCCGGCCGCCGAGGTCGCGCGGGCCGCGCTGGTCGCGGCCCTGGGTGCGGTCACCGCCGCCGACCGGGACGTGCGCGCCCAGGACGGTGCGGGCCTGGGCGGTGCGGGCCTGGGCGGTGCGGGTCTGGGCGGTGCGGGCCTGGACGGTGCCGGCCTGGGCGGTGCGGGTCTGGGCGGTGCGGGCCACGAGGCGCTGCTGCTCGCGGTGCAGCGGTTGCGCGGCGCGGTGGAGCTGGTGGCCGCGTCCGGCGCACCCGGTGGTCTCGACGACCTGGAGGCGGGTCTCGCCAGGATCGTCGACGTCCTCGCTGCCGCGCTCGACGACCACGCGGTGGCGGCAGCGCTGACCGCGCAGATCGCCGCCGAGCCCGGCGGGCAGGTGCTCGGCTCCGCCGGGGCCCGGGTGCGCGCCGCAGCTGACGCCCTCGCGCGGGCGGCCACCGAGGGCCAGCAGGCGGTGCTGTCCGGGGGCCCTTACGTCGCCGTCCTCGACGACGCTGAGCGGGCCGCCTCAGGACCCGCTCCCGGGGCCACCCCCGGTGCCGACCCCGCCGTGGGCGCCGTGGCCCCACCGACCGGCGGCGGCAGCGCGAAGGAGCTGCTGCTGCGGCGGGTCGCCCGCGCCCACTGGGGGTTGGTCGACGCGGTCGACGCCGTGGACGGGGCCCACGACCAGCCGCGCCGCGACGAGCTCCTGGGCGCGGTGCGCACCGCCGCCGCTCGGTGCGCGGGCCTCGGCGCGGCGCTGGCGCCGGTGGTGGGGGAGGAGGCCGAGCGGTACGCCGAGGTCGTCACCGCCTTCGAACGGGCCCTGGCGCGCGCGGGAGTCACCGCGGCCGCCCGCGCGGTGCTGCGCTCCCTGGTCACCGCACCGGCCCCCGAGCCATCCGCCCACCCACCGTCCGACGTCGCGGCGGGGCTCGGTGCGGCGGGCCCGGCGACGGCGGAGGACGGCTACACCCTGGGGCGCCTGCACGCCTTCCAGCAGCTGCGCGGCGAGCTGGCCGAGGAGGACGTCGAGCAGTGCTGGGTGCAGGCCTCACGGCCGCGCCGCCGCCGCTGGCTCGGGTAGTCCCGCACGAGGCCCGAGCACCGGTACCGGGGACCGGTCGGATGAGGCCGGCTGTCGCGGTGCGCCCGCGATCAGCAGCGTCCCGCCCGCGGCGGTCCTCCCCCCGGCCACCACCCACTCGGCGCCCGCGACGGGGCGCAGCCCGACGGCTGCGGGCCCGATCGAGTCCACCCCCCGTGGGCGGGGCACCCGTGACCACACCTCCACCTGGTGGGCGTGGGCCGCGGCCCTCACCTCCGGCGGGTTGCTCGTGAGCCGTTGGCGCTCGTACGCCTCGTGCGTGGCCTTGTTGGCCCCCCAGCTGCTCGGGGTGTGCGTCTGCACCTCCAGCAGCACGCTGCTGCGCGGGTCCGCCCACGTGGTGTTGACCCCCCGGTAGGGCTTGTCGTTGGTCCAGGCGTTCTTCACCGCCACCGGCACCAACCCCTGCGCCCTCAGCGCCCGCAGCGTCGCGAGGGTGCCGGCGGTGTAGCGGGCGTCGTCGAAGGAGAAGGTGTAGCGCAGGGAGTCGCCCACCGCGTCGACCACCGGCAGCAGCTGCCGGTCCCGGTCCCCGTCCTTCGCCAGAGCCTCCGCGATCTTGCGCTGCAGCGAGTCCAGCTCCTTCAACCGGTGCTCCTGGCCCAGCGCCGCTGCCCCGACGCGCTGGCGCGCGGCAGCGACGGCGACGCTGACCCGCGGCTCCACCGCGCGCGCCCGCCCCAGCAGCGCCGTGGTCTCCGCGGCCTCCTGGGCGGTGAGCCGCAGCGCCCCGTTCGCACTGACCCACCCGGTGGTGCCCGGCGTGGCGCGCTGGCCACCGCGCCGCCCGACCGCTGAGGCCCTCGCCCCCGCGGCGACACCGCGCGAACCGTGCGCGAGGGTCCCCGCCCGAGCCGCCCCGCCGACGAGGGGGATCAGCGCGGGCGCCAGCTGCCCGGCGGCGCGGGCGGGGTCGGAGCGCCACAGGTCCACGTCGACCGCCTGGGCCGCCGCACCGAGCGGGTCGGTTCTCACCGCGTCCACGGCTGCGACCGCCGAGGTCACGGCGCCGAGCACGGCCCCGCGATGCCCCGCGGGGTCCACGGCCAGGCGCGCGGGGTGCAGTGCTGCCATCGTCACGGACGCGGCGGCGAGGCCGAGGACCGCCTCACCGACCCCGAAGACCGCTGAGGTGACCCACCGGTCCACCGCCGCCGCCGCGCTCGCGTGCCACCCGCGCGGGGGTGGTGCGTCCGCGGCCGCGCCTCCCACCGCGCGGGCCGCGACCGCGGCGCTGGTCGCCACCTGCTCGGTGAGCCGCTGGCCGTCGCGCTCCAGCTCGGCGGCCTCCGGTGGTGTCGCGGCCGAGCGCCGCGCGACCAGGGAGGCGGCGCGGGCGGCCGCGGGCCCCAGCACCGCCGCGTGCGCGCCGAGAGCCCGACCCGCCGCCTCGAACGCCGCCGCCGACCGGGCGGCCGCCTCGCTGCGCTGACCGAGACTGGTCCAGGCGGCGTCCGACGCCCGCCCCGACCACTGCGCGGACCAGTCCACGGCGTCGCCCCCCAGCAGCGCCGCGACGTCGCGCAACCCCGCCGCGGTGGTGGTCAGCGAGCGTGCGGCGCCCTCCACCGCCGCAGCGTCGACCCGCGCCAGCTCCTCCAGGGTGGTGCTCACCGCCGCGCTGCGTCCGCCGCGCCGGTCAGCTCCAGGGCCGCGCCGATGGCCCACTCCGCTCCCTGGTAGGTGCGCGCGGCGGCGGTCAGCGCGTCGGCCAGCAGCCGCGCGTCGTGCGCGAGGGTCACGCACTCGCCCGCCCACGCCTGCCCGAAGGCGGCCACGGCGCGGTCCAGCGCCGCGCTGCCGGTGCGGCCCGCCGACCCGGTCAGCCAGCTCGCGGCGGTGAGGTCGCCCGCGCGGTCCGCGGCGCGTCCCACCCGGGCCCCGATGGCACCGACGGTCAGGGTGCACACGCGGTAGGCGCCGGCCCCGGCCCCACCCGCGGCGGGGCCGACCGGCGGTGGAGGGGGGGAGGTGCTCGCCATGCTGGGACCGTAGGCGCCCGGCACGGCACCGGCGCCGTCCATCCACAGGGCACCAAGAGCCACGCAAGGTCACGCTCGGTGACAGATGGTGCTCTCGGGGAGGGTGGCGCGCGCGACCGGCGATACTCGAGATCCCCGACCACCAGGAGCCGTCATGGCGCTCGACCAGCACCCGCCCCTCGCCACCACCGCGGCTGACCCTGCGGCACCGACCACGAGCCCCGCGGCCCACCCGGTCTTCGCCGGTGCCGTGGCCAACCCCCGCCGCACCCGCCTGGCTCACCTCACGGCAGCACCCGGAGCCTGACGGTCTCGGCCATCGACGCCAGCGCCCCCGCGACGTCGGGCTCCACGCGCTGCGCGGTGTCGGTGAGCACGTACCCCAGCTCGCCCTGCGTGGCCAGGTGCTGGGCCACCACGTTGACCCCGTGCTCGGCGAGCACCACCCCGATCTTGCCCAGCACCCCCGGCACGTTGCGGTGCAGGTGCGCGAGCCGGTGCGCGCTGGCGGAGTCCGGGGCCACCTGCGGCAGGTTCACGCTCAGCGACGTGGCTCCCACCGCGTCGTAGTCGCGCAGCCGCGCCGCCACGAACCGGCCGATGTCCTCCTGCGCCTCCTCCGTCGACCCACCGATGTGCGGGGTGAGGATGACGTTGGGCAACCCCCGCAGGTGGGAGTCGAAGGAGTCACCGCTGCGTGCCGGCTCCTCGGGGAAGACGTCGATGCCCGCCCCCGACAGGTGCCCCGAGACCAGCGCGTCGTGCAGGGCGTCGTGGTCGACGAGGAACCCGCGGGAGAGGTTGAGGAAGATCGAGCCCGGGGTCATCTCCGCGAACTGCGCGGCCCCGAAGAGCCCGCTGTTGCCCGACCGACCGTCCACGTGCAGGGTGACCACGTCCGCCCACGCCAGCACCTGCTCCAGGCTCGCCATCCGCCGGGCGTTGCCCAGCGCCAGCTTCTCCGCCGTGTCGTAGAACGCCACGCTCATGCCCAGCGCCTCTGCGAGCACCGACAGCTGGCTGCCGATGTTGCCGTACCCGATGATCCCCAGCTTCCGCCCCCGCACCTCGTGGGCCCCGGCGGCGGACTTCAGCCACGTGCCGCCGTGCAGGGCGTGGCTGCGCGCGGTGAGCTGGCGGGTCAGCGAGATGATCTCCGCCAGGGCCAGCTCCACGACGCTGCGGGTGTTGGAGAACGGCGCGTTGAACACCGCCACCCCCGACGACGCCGCGGCAGCCAGGTCCACCTGGTTCGTGCCGATGCAGAACGCCCCCACCGCGACGAGGGCGTCGGCGCGCGCGAGCACCTCGGCGGTGAGCTGCGACCGCGACCGGATGCCCAGCAGCTGCACCCCGGTGAGGGCGTCGGCGCCGGTCAGGGCCCCGGGACGGCACTCGACGTCGTACCCGGCGGCGGTGAGGATCTCCTGGGCGTCGGGGTGGATCTCCTCGACCAGCAGCGCCCGCGGGCGCCGACCCAGCACCGGGGGGGGGACCGCGGAGGGATGCGCGGCGGAAGCCGGGGTCGGTCCCGTGGTGGGCTGGCGGGCGGCTGCGGCGGTCCTGGTGGTGGCGGTGGTCTCGGCGGGCACGAGCAGACAGTGTGGTCCACCCCCCGCCCCGGCACGGGGTGGCCGCGGTGCACGCTTGCGGCATGGGGCCGCCGACCGCCGCTGCCGGCGCCGAGCCCCCTCCCACCGCCGTGCGCACCGTGCTCCTCGCCGACACGCACCTGCCGCGACGGGCCAGGGTGCTGCCCGCGCCGCTCTGGGACGCCGTCGACGCCGCCGACCTCGTCATCCACGCCGGGGACTTCACCGACGAGGCCACCCTCGACGCGCTCGAGGCCCGCAGCGCGCGGCTGCTCGCCGTCGCCGGCAACAACGACGGACTCGAGCTGCACTCGCGCCTGCCCGAGGTGGCCCGGGTCGAGGTCGCCGGGCTGGTGGTGGCCGTGGTGCACGAGACGGGTCCCGCGCCGGGGCGCGAGCGGCGGTGCGCCCAGCGCCACCCCGACGCCGACCTGCTGGTCTTCGGCCACAGCCACATCCCGTGGGACACCGCGACCCAGCGTGATAACGGCAGCATGCTCAGACTCCTCAACCCCGGGTCGCCCACGGACCGGCGCCGGCAACCGCACTGCACCTTCATGACCGCACTCCTGGACGCGGGCACCGTCCGCGGCGTGGTGCTGCACCGCCTGTGAGCCCGCGCGCCGGCGTTCCGCCCGAGCGGGTGCCCGAACCGCCCGTGCGGGCGCCGGCGCGCCCCCAGCGGCTGGCCGACGCCGCGGCCGAGCAGGGGGCGCGGTGCCTGTGGTGCGGGCGGAGGTTCACCGCACTCGTGGCCCCCACCACCGACCACGTGGTGCCGCGGGCGAGGGGAGGGCCGTCCTGGGTGGAGAACGAGGTCGCCGCCTGCCGGCGGTGCAACGCCCAGCGCGGTCACCTCGCCCCCACCGACTGGTACCTGGAGTGCCTCGCCCGCGGGTGGGCCCCCGACGGCGCGGCCCTGCTGGCCCGCCTGCGGTCCCTGGACGCCGCCATCGCCGACCGGGGCGGCCAGCGCCGCGCCCGACCGCACCTGGCCGCGGCGCTGCGGCGCCTGCCACCGGTGCTCAGCACCGCCGCAGGCCCCCCGGGGTCCCTGCCGGGTGAGCTCCCGGGCGCGTCGGCGTGAGCCCCGCGGGGCGGTGTCCGGGCGGCTGGCAGACTCCGCGCGTGGACACCCGCCACCGGGCCGCCCGGGTCGAGGACTGGGTCACCGAGCGCGTCGGCGCGCGGCTGCGAGCGCGCGGCTGGGCCCCCCGCGTCGTGGGCTTCACCGGGTACGGCTCGGCCGGCAGCGGCCCCGGGTGGGTCCGGGTCTTCGGCCGCGTCGTCCTCGCCCGCCCCCTGGGCCCCGACGAGCTCGACGACGTGCGCCCCGAGGAGGGCGAGGCGCTGGGCTCGGCCGCGGTGAAGGCCCTGCGCGGGTGGAGGTCCTTCGTGGCCATCCCCGTCGACGGCGTCCCCGTCGACATCGTCGTCGGGGGAACGCGCCACACCGTCACCTGCGACCGCGGCGGGTACCTCGACACCGTCGTCCCCAGCGACCTGCCCCCGGGCACCCACCTGGTGGGACTGGCGGTCGGCGGCGGTGAGCACGAGGCCGCCGGGCGCGAGCCGACGGAGTCCCCGGTGGTGATCATCGGCCCCGACGCGGGGCGCGGCATCGTCAGCGACATCGACGACACGGTGATGATCACGTCGCTGCCCAGGCCGTTCATCGCGGCGTGGAACACCTTCGTGCTCTTCCCCCAGGCGCGGCGCCCGGTGCCCGGGATGGCCGACCTGCTGACCCAGGCCGCGCAGCGCCGCCCTGGCACGCCCGTGCTGTACCTGTCCACCGGGGCGTGGAACGTCGCCCCGTCCCTGACCCGGTTCATCGCCCGCCACGGCTACCCCCCCGGCCCGCTGCTGCTCACCGACTGGGGCCCCACCAACACCGGGTGGTTCCGCAGCGGGCGCGACCACAAGCGCGCCGCCCTGCGCCGCCTGCAGCGGGAGTTCCCCCACCTGGCGTGGCTGCTGGTCGGCGACGACGGCCAGCACGACCCCGCCATCTACCGCGAGTTCGCCACCGAGGCCCCCGAGCACGTCCACGCGATCGCCATCCGCCAGCTCACCCCCACCGAGCAGCTGCTCAGCCACGGACTGCCGGCCCCGCTGGCCACCCGCGGCTCCACCGGTCTCGCCCCGGAGGTCCAGGGCCCCGACGGGCTCAACATCCTGCGCCAGCTGCGCGGCGCCGGCCTGCTGTGACCAGCGCTCCCGGACCCGCCGTGCTGACCTCCCTGCAGCTCTCCCGCTCCACCCACGACCGCCTCGGGGACGAGCGGGCCGACGCCGGCATCCTGGAGCGGGCCTGGGCGGACGAGGCCACCGCGGTCCTGCGCTGGTGCGACGGGCGCACCCCGGCCCGGCACGAGGGGGGACGCTCCCGCCTGGAGCTCGCGGCCCCCTCGCAGGTGCCCCAGCACGACCTGGCGGTGCTGCTCGGCCGCGACGACGCGGGGGTGCTGCACGTGGCCGCGCGCGTGAGCGACGCCCCGGAGGAGTGGGAGGACCTGCGCGCCCTCGGGGCGGTCCTGGACGACCGCGACGCCGGCCTGCTCACCCAGGCCACGGCGGTGCTGCGCTGGCACGCCACCCACACCCACTGCCCCCGCTGCGGGCAGCGCACCGACGTCGAGCACGCCGGGTGGGTGCGGCGCTGCCCGCGCGACGACAGCGAGCACTACCCCCGCACCGACCCCGCCGTGATCATGGCCGTGGTCGACGACGACGACCGCCTGCTCCTGGGGCACAACCCGGCCTGGCCGGCGGGCCGCTACTCGACCCTCGCGGGGTTCGTCGAGCCCGGGGAGTCCCTGGAGGCCGCGGTGCGCCGCGAGGTCCTCGAGGAGGTGGGGGTGGTGGTGGGGGAGGTGACCTACCGGGGCAACCAGCCGTGGCCCTTCCCGGCCTCGCTGATGCTGGGCTTCACCGCCCTCGCCGTCGACACCACCGTGCGCACCGACGACGTGGAGATCACCGACGCCCGCTGGTTCACCCGCGAGCAGCTGCTGGCCGCCGCCACCGCCGGCGAGGTGGTGCTCCCCGGGGGGATCTCGATCGCCTCCCGGCTGGTCGAGCACTGGTACGGCGGGGCTCTGCCGGCGCCCGCCGTGTGGCGCTGAGCGGATGGGCACGGGATCGGTCGAGCTGCTGGACTGGCGGCGGCGCACCGGCGAGCTGTACGCGGCGGTGCGCGCGACCAGCGCCGACCCCGCGGCCGGCGGGCCGGCAGCCGCTCACGCCGTGTGGCGGGCCGGGCGCGACGCCCTGTTCGCCGAGCACCCCCAGAGCCCGTTGGCAGCGGGCGACCCCCGGCGGGCGAGCGGGCTGCCGGTGGCCGCCTACGACCCCGCGCTGAGGTTCACCGCCGAGCTGGTGCCGGAGCGCTCCGGTGAGGAGCTGACGGTGGTCACCGGCACCGACGCCACGGTGACCTTCACCCGGCTCGGCCGGCTCGAGCTGCCGGTCGGCGCCCTCCAGGTGTGGTGGCTCGGCGGTTACGGCGGCGGGATGTGGGTGCCGGTGCGCGACGCCAGCAGCGGCGCCACCAGCTACGGCGGCGGCCGGTACCTGCTCGACACGGTCAAGGGCGCCGACCTCGGCGCCACCGGGGCTGCGCTGGTGGTGGACCTGAACTTCCTCTACAACCCCTCCTGCGCCTACGACGAGGCGTGGGCGTGCCCGCTGCCGCCCCCCGGCAACCGCATCGACGTCGCGCTGGAGGTCGGCGAGGCTCACGACAGCCCGTGAGCGACGCCCCGAGCGGCTGCTGCGCCGGGCGACCCCGGCTCGGGAGGGTCCTCGTCCGGGTCGTCCCGGGCGAGGACCCGTCGAGCGCCGGCTCTAGCCCTTGGCGATGCGCGTGCTCTGGTCCTTCAGCTCGTCGATCAGCTGAGAGGCCTCCGCCTTGCTCGGCTCGGCCGGCACGTCGGCGCCGGACTCGGTGGCCAGGGTGGCCAGGTAGCTCTTCTGCGCGCCGGTGGCGGGCTCGCCGCCGGTGACCCAGTCGGAGGGGTCCTTGATCGCGGTGGGGTCACCGGCGGTGTCGTCGGGCGTGGAGGTGGGCTGGTCGTCGTTCTCGCTCATGCCCCGACGCTACGACCGCCGCACGCCGATCGCCCAATCGACCGACCCGCCCCACGGCCGCCGTTCCCGCGGCCGGCACGGAGGTCGTGGTCGTCCTCGCACCTCTCCTCTGCAGACCACCCGGCACCCCCGGGTGCGCCCCGTCGCCGCCCGTGGTGACGTGTGCCGGTGAGAGTCCTCGTCACGGGAGCCACCGGCAACGTCGGCACGGCCCTGCTGCGCCGCCTCGCCCGCGAGGACGTGACCGTCTCCGGGCTCGCCCGCCGGGTGCCGCCCCCCGGGGGCGCCACCGGCACTGGCGGCCCTCACCGCGACGTCCGCTGGCACGCCGTCGACCTCGGTTCGCCGGTGGCGCCGGGCCTGCTGCGCGAGGCGATGGCCGGCGTCGACGCCGTCGTGCACTGCGCCTGGCGGATCGCCCCCAACCACGACGACGCGGCCCTGCGGGCGGTCAACGTCGGCGGGACCACCGCGGTGGCGCAGGCCGCGCACGAGGCCGGCGTGGCCCACCTGGTGCACCTGTCGTCGGTCGGGGTCTACGCCCCCGGCCCCACCCGCGCCGACGGCACCAAGGAGGCGGTCACCGAGGACCACCCCGCCACCGGCATCCCCACCTCCTGGTACAGCACCCAGAAGGCCGAGACCGAGCGGGTCCTCGACGCCGCGGCGTCCCGCCCGGGCGCGCCCGTGGTCACGACGGTGCGCCCGGGCCTGGTGCTGCAGGCCGAGGCGGGCCCGGAGATCGCCCGCTACTTCCTCGGCCCGCTGGTGCCGGTGGGCCCGGCGCTGAGGGCCGTGCGCCGGCTCAACCCACCTCTGCTGACCCTGCCGCGCGCGTTCCAGGTGCCCGTCGTCCACGCCGACGACCTGGCCGACGCGCTGTGGCGGGTGCTGGAGCGGCGCCCGCCCGGGGCGTTCAACGTGGCGACCGAGCCGGGCCTGGACGCCGACGCCCTCGCACGGGCCTTCGGCTTCAAGCGCTCGGTGGCCGTGCCGGTGAGCGCCGTGCGGGCCCTGGCGGCGGCCACGTGGCGGGCCCGCCTGCAACCGACCGACGCCGGGTGGGTCGACATCGCCGCGGGGGTGCCCCTGCAGGACACCACCCGGGCCCGCACCGAGCTGGGGTGGTCCCCGGCGGTGAGCGCGCCAGCCGCCCTGGAGGGGCTGCTGGCCAGCATGGCCGGGGGCGCCGGCTCCGGCGGGGGCCCGACGCCGGTGCTGCGCGAGCGCGGCGCCCTGCACGGCAGGATGGAGCGGTGATCACCGCCCAGCAGACGGCACAGCGGAGCGCCCAGCGGACAGCTCAGCCCACCGATCAGGGGTACCGCGCCGGGGACGGGCGCTACGACGTCCAGCCCTACCGGCGCACCGGGCGCTCAGGGCTCGACCTGCCCGCGGTGTCCCTGGGGCTGTGGCAGGGCTTCGGGGGGCAGGTGAGCCTGGAGCACGCCCGCGCGGTCCTGCGGCGCGCGGTCGACCTCGGGGTGACCCACCTGGACCTGGCGAACAACTACGGACCCCCTTACGGCAGGGCCGAGGTCACCTTCGGGCAGGTCATGGCCACCGACCTCGCCCCGTACCGCGACGAGCTGGTGATCGCCACCAAGGCCGGGTACGACACGTGGCCCGGCCCCCACGGGCAGGGCGGCGGGAGCCGCGAGCACCTGCTCGCCAGCCTCGACCAGTCCCTGGCCCGGACGGGCCTGGACCACGTCGACGTCTTCTACAGCCACCGCGACGACCCCAGCACCCCGCTGGAGGAGACGATGGGCGCCCTCGACACCGCGGTCCGCTCCGGGCGCGCGGTGTACGCGGGCATCTCCTCCTGCAGCACCGAGCGCACCCGGCAGGCGGCGGCGGTGCTGGCGTCGTTGGGCACGCCCCTGCTGATCCACCAGCCCTCCTACTCGATCCTGGACCGCTGGGTCGAGACCACCGGCCTGCTGGAGCTCCTCGGGGAGCTCGGCGTGGGGTGCATCGCGTTCTCCCCCCTCGCCCAGGGCCTGCTCACCGACCGCTACCTCGACGGGGTGCCCGCCGGGTCCCGCGCCTCGCGGAACGGGTCGCTGACCAGTGACCGGCTGACGCCGCAGACCCTCGGCCGGGTGCGCGCGCTGGAGGCCGTGGCTCGCGAGCGCGGCCAGTCCCTGGCGCAGATGGCCCTGGCGTGGGCGCTGCGCGACGAGCGGGTGACCTCGGTGCTCGTCGGGGCCTCCAGCGTGGAGCAGCTGGAGGCCGACGTGGCCGCGACGCAGCAGCTCGGCTTCACCGGCGAGGAGCTCGCCGCGATCGACCGCGCCGCATCGGCTGAGCTGGCAGTGGACGGGGCAGGCGCGTGAGCGAGCAGGACGCGGCAGTGGTGGAGCGACCAGGGGCGGAGCAGTGGGTGCCTGAGGCCGGGGGCGTGGAGGAGCTGCGGGCCGCGGCGGCGGACTGCCGCGGGTGCGAGCTGTGGGAGCCGGCGACCCAGGTGGTCTTCTCCGCGGGGAACACCACCGCCCCGGTGGTCCTCGTCGGTGAGCAGCCCGGTGACTCCGAGGACGTGCGCGGGGTGCCCTTCGTCGGGCCCGCCGGGCAGCTCCTGCAGCAGGCGATGGCCGACGCGGGCCTGGGCCGCGAGCAGGTCTACGTGACCAACGCCGTCAAGCACTTCAGGTTCCAACCACGGGGGAAGCGGCGCATCCACGCCACCCCCGACGTCGCGCACATCACCGCGTGCAAGCCGTGGCTGGTCCGCGAGCTGCAGGAGGTGGCCCCGCGGGTGGTGGTGTGCCTGGGCGCGACAGCGGTGCGCGCCCTGCTGGGCACGCAGGTGAAGGTCATGCGCGACCGGGGCACCCCGATGGTCCGCGAGACCTCCTCGGGCACCGTCACGTTCCTCGTCACCGCGCACCCCTCGTCGGTGCTGCGGGTGCCCGAGGAGGGCCGGGACGCCGCGTACGCCGCGCTGGTCGCCGACCTGGGACTCGTCGCGGGCCTGCTCGAGCACCCACCCGCCGCACCCCTCCCGGGGCAGGCCCCCGCCGCCGCTGGGGGCGCCACGACCGCGCCGGAGCAGGAGCAGCTCGACGTCGAGGGCCTGTCGTGACCCCCGCAGCGAGAGGACGAGACCACCGGTGATCGCGCTGACCACCGCCCGTGCGCTGGCCGCCACGGGACTGGAGTGGGACCACCGCCGCGGGGACCGCTTCGTCATCGTCGACCGGGAGATGGACGACCAGGTGTTCGTCCTGTCGGACATGACCGTGGAGACCCACGACTTCCCCAGCGGACGCGTCATCGGCTTCAACGGCACCACCGAGTGGGCACTGGACTCCGTGGGCGCCGAGGACGTGCTGTGGCTGCCCGGGGAGGGCGCGCTGCGCGGTCTCATCGGCCCCGCGCTGGTGCGCCTGGAACCCGCCGGGCTCGCCGGGTGGGCCGTCACCTCCGCCACCGGCCCCGACGGGGCGGAGGCGACCGTCGTGCACGAGGACGCGGAGGAGGCCTACGCCCTCGCGCTGCTGGCGCTGCGCGCCCGCAGCGCCCGCCAGCTGCTGCCCCTGGCGGCGCACGGCGTGACCGCTCGGGTCGCGGACCTCGCGTCGGGGCCGGCGAAGCGGTGGGACGAGCCGAGCCGCGCCGCCGGCCGCACCGCCGCGGAGGTGCTCGAGCACCTCGTCGAGGAGCACCGGTGGGTGCGGGGCCTGCTCGCCGAGGGCGGGCACGACGGCCTCGAGGCGGTGGGCTCCCGGGTGGCGGCGCAGCAGGAGGTGGACCCGGTCGCGGAGGACCGGGTGGGGACGTGGCGCCGGGCGATCGCGTCGTCCCTCAGCGCGTGGCTGGCGCTGCCCGCCACCGCCGACGAACCCGGTGGTCCACCGCAGGTCACCCTGTCCACCGGCTCCGCGCCGGCGAGCGAGTACGCCGAGCAGATGCTCCTCGACCTCGTCGTGCACGCCTGGGACCTCGGAGTCGACGCCCTGGAGCCGGCGTGCGCCCACCACGCCCTCGCCCACGCTCGGCCCCTGGCGCCGGCGTGGCGCGCGGCGGGCGTCTTCGGACCCGCGGTGGCCGTTCGGGACGACGCGGACGACGCGGAGCAGCTCATCGCCCTCACCGGCCGGGACGCCGGCGTGCGGTGACGCGCGCGGGCGCGACGGCGAGGGGGCCGGGTCCTCCCGGGCAGGTCACATCAGGGGCCAGGTGTGCACGGGGGCGTTGGCGTGCATGCCCTCCGCGTACCGCTCGACCATGGCGCGCAGCGCCCCGGCCCGGTCCGTCCCGCGCTCCTCCAGAGCGGCCACGGCCCGCTGCTGCCACACCGCACCCGTGACCCCGGTGACCGCGCGCTCCTGCGCCACGCCGACGTAGCGGTCCACCGAGGACCCGTCCACCCCGGCGCGCGCCAGCCCGTCGGCGGCCATCGGGAGCAGGTGCTCCAGCAGCAGGGTCCTCACCCCCACCGCGCCGAGCCCCGGCCAGGTCACCTCGGCGTCCAGCCCGCGTCGGGCGCACGCGGTGAAGGCCGCGCCCACGCTGGCGGGGTCCGCCGCGCCGCGCGGGTCGGGGCCGTCCTCGACCATCACCCGCAGCGCCCCGTAGAACAGGGCGGCGTTCGCCACGGTGTCGACCACGCTGGGCCCCGACGGCAGCACCCGGTTCTCCACCCGCAGGTGCGGGGCGCCGTCGACCACGTCGTACACCGGCCGGTTCCACCGCCACACGGTGCCGCCGTGGAGGTTCAGCTCGGACAGCGCCGGCGCGCGACCGGCGTCGACCTCAGCGCGGGGGTCCTGCTCGGAGACCACCGGCAGCAGCGCGGGGAACCACGTCACGTTCTCGGTGAACAGCTCGAGCACCGAGTCGGCCCACCCCTCGCCGAGGAAGACCCGCGGGCGCACCCCCTGGGCGGCCAGCTCGGGGGGGCGGGTGTCGACGGACTGGGTGAACAGCTCCACCCGGGTCTCCGCCCACAGCCGGCGCCCGAGGGCGAAGGGGGAGTTCGCACCGAGCGCGAGCTGCGGGCCCAGCAGCAGCTGGGCGGCGTTCCACGTGGCGGCGAAGTCGCTCGGGGCGACCTTCAGGTGCAGCTGGGTGGAGGTGCACGCGGACTCCGCCGCGATCGAGTCCATCACCAGCGACAGGTGCTCCCCGCCGGGCCCGGGGCCGGTGATGTCGATCTCGACGTCCTCCCCGCGGGCCTCCAGCACCCGCTCCTGCAGGGCGGCGTACCGGGGGGAGGGCGTCATCCACGACCCGGTCAGGTGCCCGGGCTCCAGGGTGGGCAGCACCCCGGTGAGCAGCAGGCCCGTCCCGGCGCTGGCGGCGCGGTCCTGCGCGGCGTCCAGGGCGACCCGCAGATCCTCCTCGAGCCGAGCCATGCCCCGCCCGGCCAGCGTGGTGGGCGGCAGGTTGAGCTCGAGGGTGTGGGCGCCGATCTCGGGCTGGAACTGCGCGTCGTCCAGGTCGGCCAGCACGTCGGTGTTGCGCTGATGGGGGCGGTGGTCCTCGTCGACGAGAGCGAGCTCGACCTCCATGCCGACCGTGGGCTCACCGCACTCGAACAGCGAGCCGCCCGCGGCGTCCTGGGCGAGCATCGCGCCCAGGGCCTCCAGGCTCTGGTGGAGGCGGTGGCGGTGCGCCCGCCGCTGCTCGCGCCCGACCCGAGCGGGGTCCACCTCTCCGCCCACGTGCCCCGTCCCTCCTCGTCCCGCCGGTCAGCCCTTCACGCCGCCGGCGAGCAGTCCGCGCACGAAGAAGCGCTGCAGGGAGAGGAAGACCACCATCGGCACGACCATCTGCACGAACGCCCCCGCCGAGAGCAGGTACCAGGTGTTGCCCCGACCCCCCGCCAGCTCGGCGACGCGCACGGTCAGCGGGGCGATGGACGTCTGGGAACCGAACACCAACCCGACGAGCAGGTCGTTCCACACCCACAGGAACTGGAAGACCCCGAACGCGGCGATCGCGGGGGTCAGCAGCGGCAGCAGCACCTGGAAGAAGATGCGCACGTGACCGGCGCCGTCGACCCGCGCCGCCTCCACCAGGGAGGCGGGGATGTCCTTCATGAAGTTGTGCAGCAGGAAGATCGCCAGGGGCAGGGCGAACATCGAGTGCGAGAGCCACACCGGCCAGAACGACCCGGCGATGCCGGTCTGGTTGTACAGGGTCAGCAGCGGGATGAGGGTCACCTGGATCGGCACGATCTGCAGGGCGAACACCGCGACGAACAGGGTGTCGCGCCCGCGGAACGGGATCCACGCGAAGGCGTACGCGGCGAGCAGCGCCAAGGTGATGGGGATGACCACCGCGGGCAGGGTGATGACCACGGAGTTCAGGAAGAAGGAGGCGAACGCCGTGCGGGAGCCGGTGAGCGCCTCGGTGTAGTTGTCGAGGGTGAAGCTCGGGTTCGCGAGGAACGTCCACCACCCGGAGCTGTTGATGTCCTCGACGTCGCGGAAGGAGGTGACGAACAGCCCGAGGGTCGGCACCGTCCACAGCACGGCGATGACGAGGGCGATGATCGACGCCGCGGGGGACGTGAGCTTGTTCTTCGCCTCGGACGCGCGCACCTCCGCACGGGTCAGGGCGGTGGTGCGCCCCGTGACCAGCGGTGCGGGGGTGGTGACGACGGGCGGCGTGGAGGTGGTCACCGGATCTCCTCGGTCAGGCGCATCTGGCGCACGTTGTAGACGACGATGGGGATGACGAGCACGAACAGCAGCACCGCCAGCGCCGAACCCAGCCCGGCGTCGGACTGGCGGAACGACTGCGTGTAGAACTCGTTGGCGATCACCGAGGTGCCGAACTGACCACCGGTCATGGTGCGCACGACGTCGAAGACCTTCAGGGTGCCGATCGCGACGGTGGTGAGCACCACGACCATCGCGGGGCGGATGCTGGGCACCGTGATGTAGCGGAACATGCCGAAGCCGGAGACCCCGTCGAGGCGCGCCGCCTCGAGGGTGTCGTCGGGGATCGCCTTGATCGCCGCGGACAGCACCGTCATGGCGAAACCCGCCTGGATCCAGATGAGGACGGCGATGAGGAAGAAGGTGTTGCCGGGCCAGCTGAGCAGGAACTGCACCGGCTCGAACCCGAGCCACACGAGCACCTGGTTCCCGAGCCCGATCTGCTGGATGTCGCCCTGCGCCGGCCGGTACTCGTACACGAACCGCCAGATGATCGACGCGCCGACGAGGGAGATCGCCAGCGGCAGGAAGATCAGGGTCTTGGCGAGGTTCTCGAAGCGGGTGCGGTCGACGAGGTAGGCGTACACGAGCCCGAAGAGGGTGGAGAAGAGGGGCACCGCCACCACCCACATGATGGTGTTGAGCAGCACCTGCAGCTGCGTCGCGTCGGTGAAGATGGTGAGGAAGTTGTCGAGACCGACGAAGGCCTCGCTCCGGCGGTCCTGGAAGGCCTGCACGAAGGTGCGGACCGCGGGGTAGACGAGCCCCACGGACAGCAGCAGCAGGGTGGGCCCGAGGAACGCGGCGACCACGACGGCGTCGGGCAGGCGCTTGGCCCGTTCCACGCCGAAGAGGATCGCGCCCATCACGGCGACGAACAGCACGATGGCGAGGACCATGAGGGCGAGCTTCTGCCCCGGTCCCTCCGCTCCGAGCAGGAACTCCACGGGTGCCTCCGGGGGCAGCAGGTGCGGTGGTCACGGGCGGCGCACCGGTGCGCGGCCCGCGGGGGGCAGGGGCGGGGTCCCCCGCCGCAGCGGCGGGGGACCCCGGGTGGGTCGAGCGTCGCAGGTCGCGACGCCCAGCGGCGACGTCAGGAGGGCCAGGCCGCCTCGACGGCGTCCAGCACCGCCTGGTCGTCCTTGTCGGTGGCCACCCACTCGGTGAACTCGCGCCACTCCGCACCAGCACCCACGGCGGCGGGC
The DNA here is from genome assembly GCA_964242735.1 of uncultured Quadrisphaera sp. GTDB lineage: Bacteria > Actinomycetota > Actinomycetes > Actinomycetales > Quadrisphaeraceae > CADCUY01. Next base: position 73,543 of record CAXTAK010000004.1, read on the forward strand.
ATCAGGTCGGAGGCGTCGAAGCGGAAGGTGACCGCGTCGTCGGCGAGCTGCTCGTACGCGACCTGGTCGATCGGGGACTCCAGGAGGGAGGCGTCCACGGCGTTGTTCGCGGTGACCCACCCTGGCCCTGACGTCCTGACCTTCTCGTTCGCCCACTGGTCCGAGGACATGTACGTCTGCAGCGCCTGCACCGCCGGGGCGTTGGAGAAGGCGGTGGTGAACTCCCCGCCGCCGAGGGCCGCGTTGCCGATCTCGGGGTTCATCACCGGGAACGGGAAGGCGAAGATCTGCCCGTCCTCGCCCAGCTCCCCGCCGGCGTCGACGAAGTTCACCTGGTAGAACGAGGCCTGGCGGTGCATGAAGCAGTTGCCGTCGAGGATCGGCAGGCCGCCGTCGGTGAACTCCGTCGTGGCGATGGTCGAGACGTCACCGAGGCCGCCGTTGACGAACTCGGGGTTCTTGAGGATCGTGCCGACATCAGCGAGCGCGGAGGCGATCTGCGGGTCGTTGAAGGGGATCTCGTGGGCGATCCACTGGTCGTACACGTCGGGGCCGAGCTTGTGGAGCACGACGTCCTCGAGCCAGTCGGTGAGGACCCAGCCGGTGGCGTCACCGGAGCCGGCGCCGGCGCACCACGGGGTGCCCCCGTCGGTGACGATCTGCTCCGAGAGGGCGATCATGTCCTCGAAGGTCTCGGGCACCTCGTACCCGGCCTCGGTGAACGCGGTGGGGGAGTACCACACCAGCGACTTCAGGTTCGCCCCCGACGGGGCGGCGTAGAACTCCCCGTCGACGGTGCCGTACTCCTTCCACGACGCCGACCAGAACTCGTCGACGTTCGCCTCGACCTGGTCGGGGGCCGCCACGACGGCGTCGGTGTCGCGGACCAGGCGCTGCAGCAGGCCCGGCTGGGGCAGCAGCGCGAGGTCGGGGGGGCTGCCCGACTCGATGCGCACCGGCAGCTGCGCCTCGAACTCGCGGGAGCCCTCGTAGACCACGGTGGCGCCGGTGCACTCCTCGAAGGGGACGAACGAGTCGATGTACGGCTGATCCTCGGGGGCGACGATGGTGGTGTACAGCTCCACCTCCTCGCCGGCGATGTCACCGAACTCCTGCAGCGGCGCGCAGTCGATCTCACCGGAGGTGGCGGGCAGCTCCCCGCCGCCGGACGCCGGGTCGTCGCCGCCGCCGCCGCCGCCGCAGGCGGTCAGGGCCAGGGTCAGCCCCAGGCCGCCGGCGACGATGCCCGCGCGGGCGCGACGTCGGGGCGGGACCCCACCGGCACGGGTGAGGGGGGACAGGTGCACCATCTGGTCGTTCTCCTCCCGGGCGGCAGCTCTGCCGCACTCGATCGGAACAGTGCCACCCGACCTCCCCGACAGCCAGCACGTCGCGGTAACGATGTCATCACGAAGGCACAGCGACGAAGGCACAGCGACGACGGGTGATCAGGACGGGGCGGTGATCACCCACCCGGCCGACGCCGCGGCCGCGACCTCGTCGCCCACCACCAGGTGCGCCGGCACCGCGCCGCCGCGCAGGCGCCGCGCCAGTCCACCTCCGGCCAGGCGCGCCCGCACCGGGGACGCCGAGGCGACCAGGACCACGTTGCCGTACCGGCGCCCCCGCAGCACCGCCGGCTCGGCGACCAGGGCCACGTGCCCCACGCCCCCGAACACCGCCACCGCGGTCGCCACCTCTGCGCGCAGCGGGGCCCCCGCCGGCGCGCCGGTGCGGTCCACGACGTTCGCCAGGTACGTGCCGGTCGGGGTCAGCACCCGGGCGACGTCGGTGAGGAAGGCCGCGGTGGTCAGGTGCCGCGGCGTGGTGTCGCCGGCGAAGGCGTCGCGCACGACGACGTCGGCGCTGGCGGCGGGCCGGGCGGCGAGCACCGCGGCGGCGTCACCGACGCGCACCCGCAGCAGCGGGGACCGGGGCAGCGGCAGCAGCTGGCGCACCAGGGCCGCCAGGTCGGCGTCGACCTCGGCGACGACCTGCCGCGACCCCGGGCGCACCGCCTCCAGGTGCCGCGCGAGCGCGCACCCGCCCCCGCCGAGGTGGAGCACGCGCAGCGGGTCCGGGGGGCCCGGGTCGACGCCGAGGTCGAGGACGGCGGCCATCGCCTGGAGGTACTCGAACTCCAGGTCGGAGGGGTCGGCGTTGACGGGGGAGCTGGGCACCCCGTTGACGTACAGGGTGGCCCGCGCCGGGTCGCCGGGGGTCGGGACCACCTCCACCCACCCGGTGGAGGTGCGCCACCGCCCCGCACCCGGCGCCGCGGGCGGCCGGTCGGCCGGTCGGCCGCGGGCGCTCCTGCGGTCGGGCATCCTGCCCAGCGTAGGCCGCGCCGGCCCCGTCCCGCCCCGCCGGCACCGGTCGTGGACCACGATGGGCCCGTGGCCGCCGACCCCACCGCTGCGGCCGACCCGACCGCTGCGGCCGACCCCACCGCCGCTGGGCCCGCCCCGGCGGGCCCGGCCCCGCCGGCGCTCCCGCCGGCGCTGGTCTCCGCGCTGGGTGCTCACCTGGCGCACCTGCGCGTGGAGCGGGGCCTGTCGGTGAACACCCTGGGGGCCTACCGCCGCGACGTCGAGCGCTACCTGGCCCACCTGCACCGCCGGGGGCGCAGCGACCCCGCGCAGGTCGACGAGCAGGACGTGACCTCCTTCACCGCGGTGCTGCGCGGCGGCGAGGACGGCCGGGCGGCGCTGTCCGCGGCGTCGACCGCGCGCGCGGTGGTCGCGGTGCGGGGCTGGCACCGCTTCTGCGCGCTGGAGGGGGCGAGCGCGGTGGACCCCGCCGCGCAGGTGCGCCCCCCCGCGACACCGCGGCGCCTGCCCAGGGCGCTGCCCCTGCACCGGGTCGAGGCCCTGCTGGAGGCGGCCTCGCGCGCCCCCGAGCCGGTGGCGCTGCGCGACAGGGCGCTGCTGGAGCTGCTGTACGGCACGGGGGCGCGGATCAGCGAGGTCGTGGCCCTGGACGTCGACGACGTCGCGGCGGCCCTGGAGCCCGCGGCCCTGGAGCCCGGACGCAGCGGGCCCCTGCTGCTGCTGCGCGGCAAGGGCGGCAAGGAGCGGGTGGTCCCGATGGGGAGCTACGCGCTGCAGGCGCTGGCGGCCTACCTGGTGCGCTGCCGCCCGGGCCTGGCGGCGGCGGGCACGGCGACACCGGCCCTGTTCCTCGGGAGCCGCGGCGGGCGCCTGTCGCGCCAGAGCGCGTGGGCGGTGCTGCGAGGGGCCGCCGACCGCACCGCGCCGGGCGCCCTGTCGGAGGGGCCCGGGCGAGCACCCGGGATCTCCCCCCACACCCTGCGGCACTCCTTCGCGACCCACCTGCTCGAGGGCGGGGCCGACGTCCGCGTGGTGCAGGAGCTGCTCGGCCACGCCTCGGTGACCACCACGCAGGTGTACACGCTGGTCACCGTCGAGACCCTTCGGGAGGTCTACGCCGCATCGCACCCGCGCGCCCTGGGGTGAGCCCGGCACCGGGCCCCGCGGTGGCCCCGCGGTGGGCCACCGCGGGGCCGGCTCGGGTGCGCGTGGTCCTGCCAGCACCGGTGTGAGCCCGGTCACCGCGCCGTGGCGCTGCGGTAGCGTGCCGCGGTGTCCTCCGAGCTGGCCGCGGACGACCCGCTGGCCGCCGTGGGGCCCACCGGGCGGCCGCAGACGACCTTCCCCGTGCCTCCACCGCTGACCGGTCACGGGCCCGCCCGGGTCATCGCGATGTGCAACCAGAAGGGCGGCGTGGGCAAGACGACGTCCACGATCAACCTCGGCGCGGCGCTGGCGGAGTACGGGCGCCGGGTGCTGCTGGTCGACTTCGACCCGCAGGGTGCGCTGTCGGTCGGCCTGGGCGTCAACCCCCACGGCCTGGACGTGACCGTCTACACCCTGCTGCTGGACAGGTCCACCGACGTCCACGACGTCGTCCGGCCCACCCGGCTGCCCGGTGTGGACGTCCTGCCCGCGAACATCGACCTCTCCGCCGCCGAGCTGCGCCTCGTGGGCGAGGTGGCCCGCGAGCAGGCGCTCAGCCGCGCCCTGCGGGGCATCCTCGACGAGTACGACGTGGTCCTCGTGGACTGCCAGCCCTCCCTGGGCCTGCTGACGGTCAACGCGCTGACCGCCGCGCACGGTGTGGTGGTGCCCCTGGAGTGCGAGTTCTTCGCGCTGCGCGGTGTGGCGCTGCTGGTCGAGACCATCGAGAAGATCCAGGACCGCCTCAACCCCGCGCTGCGCCTCGACGGGATCCTGGCGACCATGTACGACCCGCGCACGCTGCACAGCCGCGAGGTGGTCGCCCGCGTCGTCGAGGCCTTCGGTGACCGCGTCTTCGAGACGGTGATCGGCCGCACGGTGAAGTTCCCCGACTCCTCCGTCGCCGCCGAGCCGATCACCACGTACGCGCCCTTCCACGGGGGGGCCGCGGCGTACCGCCAGCTCGCCCGGGAGCTCGTGCACCGCGGCGCGGCCGCCTGAGCGTGCGGTCAACCCCGGGTCCCGTGGGGGCTGCCGGCGCTGACCGCGGCTCCCCGGGACCCGGAGTCCTGGCACCCTTGCGGTAGGGCGGTACGCCCGGTCCAGCGGAGCGCCCCCGGGGGCGCGGGGAGCACGGTGGGTGTGGCAGCACGAGAAGGACGACCAGCGGGGTCCGGGGACGGGAGGGCGCAGCGCCGCCCGGGTCGGCCCACCGGTGGCGGCTCCGCCGAGGGCCGGACGGGGGCCGGCGCTCGCCACGGCGACGAGCGGGAGCGCGGGCGTCGCGCCGCCCCCGGTGCTGGCGAGACCGGGCGGGGCGGTGCGGGGCGGGGCGGTGCCGGCCGGGACGCGGGCGGCCGGGACGCCGGCGCCAGGTCCGGTGCTGGTCGGCCCGCGGCTGGTCGGCCCGCGGCTGGTCGGCCCACGGCTGGTCGGCCCACGTCGGGGAGGCCCACTGGTGGCCGGCCCACCGCGGCCAGGGGCGGGGCACCCGCGGGAGCGCCCAGCCGGCGCAGGGACCCCGGCCCGCGCAGGGACGACCGTCCCCGCGAGGACGACGCCGCGCGCAGCGGCGACACGTCCGCGCGCCGCGAGGAGCGTCCCGCCCGCGGCGCCTCACGCACCCCCGCGCCCGGCGCCCGCCGCCCGCCGCCCGCGACGCGGCGCCCCGAGCAGCCGCTGCGACGCCAGGGCCGCTCCAGGCCTCCGGTGCCGCCCGTCGACGCCCGCGAGCCCGCCGTCGACGTCCACGACCCGGACGGGGTCCGGCTGCAGAAGGTCCTGGCGTCCGCGGGCCTGGGCTCGCGCCGGGCGTGCGAGGTGATGATCGAGCAGGGCCGCATCAGCGTCGACGGCACCGTGGTCCGCGACCTGGGGGTGCGCGTCGACCCCGGGGAGGTCGCCGTCGCGGTCGACGGGCTGCCCCTGCAGCTGGACACCTCCCGCATCTACCTCGCGTACAACAAGCCCCGCGGGATGCTCTCGACGATGCACGACCCCGACGGCCGCCCGAACCTCGGCGACGTCGTCGAGGGGCGGCGCGACCGCCTCTTCCACGTCGGCCGCCTCGACGCCGACACCGAGGGCCTGCTGCTGCTGACCAACGACGGCGACCTCGCGCACCGCCTCCAGCACCCCTCCTTCGAGGTCGCGAAGACCTACCTCGCCGAGGTCCGCGTCGACGGCAACCGGGGGGTGCCCCGCGGCATCGGCGCGCAGCTGCGCGCGGGGGTCGAGCTCGACGACGGCACCGCGCGGGCGGACTCCTTCAAGCTCATCGACTCCGTCTCCGGTCGCGCGGTCGTCGAGGTGGTCGTCCACGAGGGCCGCAAGCACGTGGTGCGCCGCATGCTCGAGGCCGTGCAGCTGCCCGTGGACCGCCTGGTGCGCGTCCAGCTCGGCCCGGTGCACCTCGGCGACCTCAAGCCCGGCGCCAAGCGCGCCCTGAACCGCGAGGAGCTGGGCCTGCTGCGCGGGGACGTCGGGGCGCGCCGCAACACCGCGCCCCGCCCGGGCCGCAGCAGGTGAGCGAGCCGGTGTCGGGGCCGGTGACGGGGCCGGTGACGGGGCCGGTGACGGGGCCGGTGACGCAGCCGGGGGAGGAGGCGGACGCCGGGCCGCCGCGGTCCCTGCGCGCGGTCAGGGGTGCGGTGCAGCTCGACGCCGACGAGCGCGCGCACCTGCTGGCCTCCACCGCGGAGCTGGTCACCGCTGTGATGGAGGCCAACGACCTCGCACCCGACGACGTGGTGCAGGTGGTCTTCACCGCCACCCCCGACCTGACCGCTGAGTTCCCCGCCGTCGCCGCACGCGAGCTCGGGCTGGGCAGCGTCCCGCTGCTGTGCGCGGTGGAGATCGACGTCGCCGGCGCCATGCCCCGCGTGGTGCGGCTGATGGCCCTGGTGGAGACCGCGCGCACCCGCGAACAGGTGCGCCACGTGTACCTGCGCGGAGCCACCGCCCTGCGCCGGGACATCGCCCAGTGACCGCCCAGTGACGGCCCAGCCCCCCACCCGGCCCCCCGCCCGCACCGTCGGCCCGGTGCGGGTGGTGGGTGCCGGCCTGCTCGGCGCCAGCACCGGCATGGCGCTGCGGGCGCTGGGGGTGGAGGTCGAGCTCGCCGACGCCTCGCCGTCGGCGGTGGCCCTGGCCAGCGACCTCGGTGCCGGGCGCCCCGCCCCACCCGCCCCGCACCGCGCGGACGGTGCGGGCGGCGGCGCGGGCCCGGGTGGCGCCTCACCGGCCCTGGTGGTCGTCGCCGTCCCCCCCGACGTCACCGCCGCCGTGGTCGCCGTGGAGCTCACCGCCCACAGCCGCGCCGTCGTCACCGACGTGGCCAGCGTCAAGGCCGGCGTGCTCGCGCAGCTGCGGGCCGACCCCGCGGCCGCGCCGTCCCTGGCGCGCTACGTGGGCAGCCACCCGATGGCCGGGCGGGAGCGCTCGGGGGCGATCGCCGCCCGCGGTGACCTGTTCCTCGGCCGGCCCTGGGTGGTGTGCGCCGCCCCGCCGCACGCCGGGTCCCCCGGCTCCTCACCGGCCGCGCTGCGCGCGGTGGCCGACCTCGCCGCCGACCTCGGCGCCAGCACGGTGGCGATGACCGCCGCGGAGCACGACGAGGCCGTGGCGCTGGTCTCCCACCTGCCCCAGGTGGCCGCGAGCCTGGTCGCGGCCCGCCTGGCAGCGGCCCCGGACGCCGCGCTGGCCCTGACCGGGCAGGGCCTGCGCGACGTCACCCGCATCGCCGCGTCCGACCCCGCGCTGTGGGTGCAGATCCTCGGCGCGAACGCCGCGCGGGTGGCGCAGGTGCTGGCGCCGCTCCGCGACGACCTCGACGCGCTGCTGGGCGCGCTCCACCACCTGGCCGGTGGCGAGGACGCCGGGGAGGGGCGCGGCGGCGCGGAGCGAGGCGGTGAACAGGGCGGTCGTCACGCGGCGCTGGCCCGGGCACTGGCCGCGGGCGGGCAGGGCCGCGCCAGGCTCCCCGGCAAGCACGGCAGTCGCGCGGCCGACTACGCCGCGGTCACGGTGCTGGTCGCCGACCGGCCCGGCGAGCTGGCGCGGCTGCTCCAGGACATCGGCGAGGCGGGGGTGAACCTCGAGGAGCTGCGCCTGGACCACTCCCCGGGCCGAGCGGCGGGCCTCGCCGAGGTGCTCGTGCTGCCCGCTGCCCGCGCCGCCCTGGTGCAGGCCCTCGACGCGGCCGGTTGGGCAGTGCACGGGGACTGACAGCGGTGTGCCGGTCGGCGGCGCACGGCCCAGCACGGCCGGGCTCGCGCTGTCGGGTGTCGCCGCCGGCTGGGAGCACAGGGTGAGGGCGCGCAGGTGACCCACCTGGTGCGCGCGACCCTCCGCCGCACAGGGGTTCGGAGGTCTGGGCTGTGGACGGCGGCAGGTCATCCACAGGTGGCGCGTCCCGCCCTCCGTCCGACGGAGGGCCGCGTGGGAGACCCGGGCCTGCCCGGTGCCCTCACCGCGCGTGCCCGCCCCGCGACGTCAGGTGGACGCCGACCGCACCACCCCACGCGCACACCGCTGTGGGGGCCGGCCGGGGGTGCGCGATCAGGCGTTGGGACGCCCCAGGGTCCGCACGCTCCACCCCGCGGCCCGCCAGGTGGCCGGATCGATGCACGCGCGCCCGTCGACGAGCACGGGGTGCGCGGTCAGGGGCGCCAGCTCCGCCGGGTCGGCGGTGGTGAACTCCTCCCACTCCGTCAGCAGCAGCACCACGTCCACGCCCCTGACCGCGTCCCGCGTGCCCGTGGCGTAGGTCAGCGTCGGGTACAGCCGGCGGGCGGCGTCCCCGGCCTCGGGGTCGTAGACGCTCACCTGCGCGCCCCGCAGGTGCAGGGCCGCGGCGACCCCGAGGGCGGGGGAGTCGCGCACGTCGTCGGTCAGCGGCTTGAACGCCGCGCCCAGCACCCCCACCCGGCGGTTCAGCACCGACCCCCCGCAGGCCTCGACCGCCAGGTCGATCACCCGCTGGCGCTGCCACATGTTGATCTCGTCGACGTCCTGCAGCAGGGACACCGCCCAGTTCGCGCCCAGCTCTCCCGCGCGGTGCATGAGCGCCCGGATGTCCTTGGGCAGGCACCCCCCGCCGAAGCCCAGGCCGGCGTTGAGGAACTGCCGCCCGATGCGCGCGTCGTGCCCGATGGCGTCCGCGAGGACCGCGACATCCCCACCGGCGACCTCGCACACCTGGGCGATGGCGTTGATGAAGGAGATCTTCGTGGCCAGGAACGCGTTGGCGGAGACCTTGACCAGCTCCGCGGTCGGCAGGTCGCAGGCGACGTACGGCGCGCCGGCGGCCAGGGCCGCGGCGTACACGCGGCGCACCAGCGCCTCCGCCGCCGGGGAGGCGCCACCGACGACGATGCGGTCCGGGTGCAGGGTGTCGGCCACCGCCCGGCCCTCGCGCAGGAACTCCGGGTTCCACACCAGCTCCACGCCCGCCCCACCCGGCAGCGAGCCCGCGGCGGTGGAGGCGGCGACGGCGTCGTCGACCAGCCCCCGCAGCCGGTCCGCGGTGCCCACCGGCACCGTGGACTTGCCCACCACCAGCAGGTCGCTCGTCGCGGAGGCGGCCACCGCGGTGACGGCGGCGTCGACGAAGCGCAGGTCCGCGGCGTTGCTCGCCGGTGCCTGGGGGGTGCCGACGCACACGAAGGCCACGTGCGCACCGCGCACCGCCGCGGGCAGGTCGGTGGTGAAGGACAACCGCCCCCCCTCCAGGCCCCGGGTGATCAGGTCCTCCAGGCCGGGCTCGTAGAAGGGGACCTTGCCCGCGCGCAGGGCCTCCACCTTCCCGGGGTCGGTGTCGACGCCGACCACGGTGTGGCCCAGCTCGGCCATCGCCGCCGCGTGCGTCGCCCCCAGGTACCCCGTCCCGACCACGACCATGCGGAGGGTCGCTGAGTCCACTGCTGCGGTCATCGTCCGAGCATGACGCCCCCCCGGGCCCCGCGTGCCCGTTTCGGTCATTCCCGGCGGCGCGTCGGTCCTTGGGCCCGGCAGTCCTTCAGTCCCTGGCCCCGGCCCCGGCGGACCGCGCGGCGGCCGCGACGCCCAGCAGCGCGCCGTGCGCACCGGGGTGGGCGATGACCAGGCCCGGTGAGGTCCCCGTCCACGGGCCCCCGTCGAGGTCGGTGACCACCGCTCCCGCCTCGGCCGCGATCAGCGCCGGCCCGTGCAGGTCGCGCCGGTCCCCGCGCATCCGCACCGTCCCCGTGAACCGCCCGTCGGCGACCGCGACGACCTCCGCCGCGGAGGACTCCACGGTGCGCGCCAACCACCCTCCGGCCTCCACCGCGGCCACCACCGCAGCGGAGGTGCGCACGATGCCCCCCGCCTCGACGACCTCCCGCTGGCGCAGGGCCACCCCGTCGCGGCTCGCGCCCCCACCGGCCACCGCTGTGTACAGGTGCCCCGCGGTCCACACCGCCGCCAGCAGCGGACGCTGCCCCTCCCAGGCGGTGAGGACCACCGACCACGGCCCGGCGCGGCGCGCGTAGTTCAGCGTCCCGTCCACGGGGTCCACCACCCACGTGCGCCCCGAGGTGCCCGGGCGGTCCGCCCCCTCCTCCCCGACGAGCCCGTCGTCGGGGTACACCGCGGCCACCGCGGCGTCGATCAGCGCCTCGAGGTCGGTGTCGACGTCGGTCACCGCCGCACCGGCCAACGACCCCCCGGCCTTGGCGTGCTCGACCACGCCCTCCTGGCGCGCCGCCGCCTGCTCCCCGCAGCGGGTGACCAGCTCGCCCGCGAACGCCAGCTCCCCGGCGAGCGCGGTGCCTCCGTCCAGGTCATCGCTGGTCTCCGCCAGGACACCACCGGGCGCCCCCGGCCCACCGCTCCGCTCCACCTCGCCAGCGTAGGAGGGCGCACCGGTGGCGGCGGACTACCCTCGACAGTGCTGCGCCGACCGGCGCGCCCGTCCCACTCCAGGAGGCACCGCGTGGCTCAGGCGCGCCCGCACACCCCGGGCGTGGTCATCGCCATCGACGGGCCCTCCGGCTCGGGCAAGTCCACCGTCAGCCGCCGCGTCGCCCAGCACCTGCACCTGGCCTACCTCGACACCGGGGCGATGTACCGCGCGGTGTGCTGGTGGTGCCTCGAGCACGACATCCCCGTCGCCCCCACCGGTGGCGCTGCCGGCGCCCCCCCCGGGCGCGCGGGGGGCGACGGGGCGCCGACCCCCGTGGCGCTGGCGGCCCGGGAGCTGTCCCTGGTGGTCGGCACCGACCCCGCGGCGCCCACGGTCAGCGTCGGCGGCCTCGACGTGACCACCGCGGTGCGCGCCAGCCGCGTCTCCGCGGCGGTCAGCGCCGTCGCCGCCGACCCCGGGGTGCGCGCGGAGCTGCGCCGCCGCCAGCGCGAGGTCATCGACCGCGCCAGGGCACCCGGGGGGGCGGGCGTGGTCGCCGAGGGCCGCGACACCACCACCGTCGTCGCCCCCGACGCCGACGTGCGCGTGCTGCTGGTCGCCGACGAGGGAGCGCGCCTGGCGCGCCGCGCCAGGGAGCTGCACGGTGACGACTCCGCGCCGGCTCTGGAGCGCACCCGCGACGAGGTCCTGCGCCGCGACGCCGACGACGCGGCGGTCACCAGCTTCCACGTCGCCGCGGACGGGGTGGTGACCCTCGACAGCTCCGCGCTCAGCCTGGAGCAGACCGTGGCGGCCCTGCTCGAGGTCGTCGCCGGGCGCACCGCCGCTGCGACACACCGAGGAGACCACCGATGACCCCGCCCACCGACCACCCCGACGCCACCGACCACCGCGAGGCGCCGGACCCCACGGCCGCCCTGCGCGCCGGGCTCGAGGACTACGCGCTGGAGCCGGAGGACCTCACCGTCCTGGACCACCCCGACGACGCGGAGCAACCGGTGACCGGTGCGGCCCCCGTCCCGGTGGTCGCCGTGGTCGGGCGCCCCAACGTCGGCAAGTCCACTCTGGTCAACCGGGTCCTGGGGCGCCGCCAGGCCGTCGTCCAGGACGTGCCGGGGGTCACCCGCGACAGGGTCAGCTACCCCGCGGAGTGGGCCGGGCACCACTTCACCCTCGTCGACACCGGGGGGTGGGAGGTCGACGTCGCCGGGCTGGACGCGCGCGTCGCCGAGCAGGCCGAGATCGCCATCGACCTCGCCGACGTGGTCGTGTTCGCCGTCGACGCCACCGTCGGGGCCACCACCACCGACGAGGCCGTGGTGCGCCTGCTCCGCCGCTCCGGGCGCCCGGTGGTCCTCGCGGCCAACAAGGTCGACGACGCGCGCACCGAGGCCGACGCCGCGAGCCTGTGGAACCTCGGCCTCGGGGAGCCGTTCCCCGTCTCGGCGCTGCACGGGCGCGGGTCCGGTGACCTGCTCGACGCCGTCGTCGCCCTGCTGCCCCCACCGGCACCCCCCGGCGGCGCCGGCGTCGGGGGACCGCGGCGCGTTGCGCTGCTGGGCCGACCGAACGTGGGCAAGTCCAGCACGCTCAACAAGCTCGCCGGATCGTCGCGGGTCGTGGTCGACGCCGCCGCGGGCACCACCCGCGACCCCGTCGACGAGCTCGTGCAGCTCGGGGGGCGCCCGTGGACCTTCGTGGACACCGCGGGCATCCGCCGTCGCGTGCACCAGACCACCGGCGCGGACTTCTACGCCTCCCTGCGCACCCAGGCGGCCCTGGAGCGCGCGGAGGTCGCGGTGGTGCTGCTGGAGGCGAACGAGCGCCTCACCGAGCAGGACACCCGCATCATCACCTCGGTGGTGGAGTCCGGGCGGGCACTGGTGCTGGCGTTCAACAAGTGGGACCTCACCGACGACGAGCGCCGCCACGACCTCGAGCGCGAGGTCGAGACCGACCTGGCGCACGTGGCCTGGGCCCCGCGCGTCAACGTCTCCGCGCACACCGGTCGCCACCTCGACCGGTTGGTCCCGGCCCTGGACGTGGCGCTGGCCTCCTGGGGCCAGCGCGTGGCCACCGGGCGGTTGAACTCCTTCCTCGGGTCCGTCGTCGCCGCCCACCCCCACCCGGTGCGCGGGGGCAAGCAGCCGCGGATCCTGTTCGCCACCCAGGCCGGCACCCGGCCGCCGACGTTCGTGCTCTTCGCCTCCGGGTTCCTCGAGGCGGGGTACCGGCGCTTCGTGGAGCGGCGGCTGCGTGAGGAGTTCGGCTTCGCGGGCACCCCGGTGGCGCTGTCGGTGCGGGTGCGCGAACGGCGCCGCCGGGGCCGGTGACCACGGCCGGCAGCGGTGCCGGCGCCCGTGGTGGCGGAGCTCGTGGTGGCGGTGCGCGCAGTGGTGGCGTGTACGCTGCCACCGCCCGCTCAGGGCCGGGACGTGGCGCAGCTTGGTAGCGCACTTGACTGGGGGTCAAGGGGTCGTGGGTTCGAATCCCGCCGTCCCGACCGGGTACCCCGGCGGTGGTGGGCCCCGACGGGGGAGGACCACCGCCGGGGCCGCGAGGTCAGCGCCCTGGAGCTGGGAGGACGGCGAGTGAGCCCCCCCGCCACCGCAGCCGGCACACCGCTCCGGTCCCAGCTGCTGACGGTGCCGAACCTGCTGAGCGTCCTGCGCCTGCTGCTCGTCCCCCTCTTCCTGGTCCTCCTCCTCGCCGGCCGCGACGGGTGGGCGGTGGCGGTGCTCCTGGCCTCCGGTGCCAGCGACTACCTCGACGGGCTCATCGCGCGCCGCTGGGACCAGGCGACTCCCCTGGGGCGGGTCCTGGACCCCGCCGCGGACCGCCTCTTCATCGTCTCCACCCTGATCGGTCTCGCCGTGCGCGACCTGGTGCCGTGGTGGTTGGTCGCCGTGGTCATCGCGCGCGACGTCGCGCTGACCGCCACCATCCCGGTCCTGGCGCGGCACGGGTTCGGGACCCTGCCCGTGCACTCCCTCGGCAAGGCCGCGACGTTCTGCCTCCTCCTCGGCTTCCCGCTGATGCTCCTCAGCGAGGTCACGGCGGTGGCCCTCGGACCCGCCCTGGCCCTGGGGTGGGCGTTCACCTGGTGGGGCGTCGCCCTGTACTGGTGGGCGGGGCTGGTCTACCTGCGCCAGGTGGCCGCCCTCACCCGCGCGCCCGCCCAGCCCCGCCCGACCCGGTCGGTGGTGCGGGGGTGAGGACCACCGGCGCCCCGCCCCGCCCCGCCCCCGACCGCGGAGGCGCCGGCCACCCCGCGGAGGTCCCCGGGGCCGCGGCCCCCCCGCGCCCGGACGCCTCCATGAGCCTGCTGCGCGAAGCGGCCGAGCGGTCACTGGACCCCGGGTACGCGATCGCGGCGCACGCCCGGTCCGCCACCACGGCGGCCCCCTCACGGCGGCGGGCCGCGAGCTCAGGGGTCCTCGCGCTGGCGCTGGGGGTGGTGCTCACCGCCTCGATCGCGCACCTGCGCCAACCCTCGCCCCCGCAGGACCGGGAGGCCCTGGTGCGCAGGATCGAGGCCCGCGCCGCTGACGCGAGCGCCGCCCGGGCGCGCATCGAGACCCTGCGCACGGAGGTCGAGACCCGCCAGGCCCGCGCCCTGGGGGCTGCTGGCTCCGACCTCGTGGAGGACACCGAGCGCCTCGGGGCCCTGGCCGCGACCGCGGCGGTCACCGGGCCGGGGCTGCGGGTGGTCCTGGACGACGCCCCCGGGGCCCGCGAGGACGCCATCGGGGGGGACCCGCGCTCCCCTGCGGGCACCTCGGCCGCGACCGTCCTGGACACCGACCTGCAGATGGTGGCCAACGGGCTGTTCGCCGCGGGGGCGGAGGCGGTGGCCATCGACGGGCAGCGGCTGACCTCGCTGGCCGCGATCAGGGTCGCCGGTCAGGCGATCCTGGTGGGGTACCAGCCGCTGGCCCCGCCCTACGTCGTCGAGGCCGTGGGGGATCCTTCGTCGATGGCCTCCACCTTCGCCGCCTCCCCAGCCGGCGACGCCCTGAGCGTGCTGGGCAGCGAGTTCGGCATCCAGGTCACCTCCACCGCCCACGACCGCCTCGCAGTGCCCGGCGGCAGCACCGAGGTGCTGCGCCACGCCCGCGCGGCCGCGGGGAGCGGGTCGTGATCGCCGCGCTGGGGCTGCTGGCGGGGATCGTCCTCGGCATGGTGCTGACCCCGGAGGTGCCGCCGGTGCTGCAGCCGTACCTGCCCATCGCCGTCGTCGCCGCCCTGGACGCGGTCTTCGGGGGGCTGCGCTCGCTGCTCGACGGCCTCTTCGACGACAGGGTCTTCGTCGTCTCGTTCCTGTCCAACGTGGTGGTGGCGGCGGTGATCGTCTACCTGGGTGACCAGCTGGGGGTGGGCACGCAGCTCTCCACGGGGGTCGTGGTCGTGCTGGGCATCCGGATCTTCTCCAACGCCGCGGCCATCAGGCGGCACCTGTTCAGGGCATGAGCGGCACGCCCAGCGGTGCTGCGCCGGGCGGTGCCGGCACGGGCACCGGCACCCGCGGCGCGGCGCCCGTCCCCGACCCGCGGGCGCCCACCCCGCAGCAGGCCCCCCGGCAGGCCCCCCAGCAGGGCGGCGGAGCCGCCGTCGCGCCCGGGGCGCTCGCCCCCCACCCAGCTCCGGCGGACCCAGCCCCGTCGGAGCCAGCCCTGCTCACCGGTCGTGATCGGTTGCGGGCAGCCCTGCGCCCCCGGGCCACCCGCGGGCAGGTCCTCAGCGGGGCGCTGTGCCTGGTGCTCGGGCTGGCGCTGGTGGTCCAGGTGCGCCAGCACTCCGAGACCGACCTGGCCTCGCTGCGCCAGTCCGAGCTGATCGGGCTGCTCGACGACACCACCGAGCAGGCCGACCGCCTCGAGGCGGAGGCGGCGGACCTGACGCGCACCCGCGACGAGCTGCTGACCAGCAGCGACCGGCGCGAGGCGGCGCGCGACCTGGCCCGCGAGCGCCTCGACGTCCTCGGGGTCCTGGCCGGGACGGCGCCGGCCACGGGGCCGGGCATCGAGCTGACCGTCTCCGGGGTCGGCGTCGACGCCGACCTGCTCCTGGCCGCGGTCCAGGAGCTGCGCGACGCCGGCGCTGAGGCGATCCAGCTCAACGACGTGCGGGTGGTGGCGAGCACCTACTTCCTCGACGCGCCCGACGCCCCCGAGGCGTCCGACCCCTCTCCGGGCCCGGTGGTGGACGTCGGAGGGGTCCTGGTCCAGGCCCCCTTCACCTTCTCGGCCATCGGCAGCTCGGCGACCCTGGCCTCGGCGATGGAGTTCCCCGGCGGGGTGCTGCCCACGGTGGCGACCCGGGGCGGGAGCGCCGTCGTCCGCCAGCTCGACAGGGTGGACATCACCGCGGTACGGGCCACCGACGACCCCGCATACTCTCAGTGACGAATCGTCACACAGGTAGGAGGAGTGGGGTGCTCCGGCGACCTGCCACGGCGGACCCGGGGAGGACCTCGCGATGCCCGAGCACCACCTGCCCGCCCACCTGCGCTACACCGCCGAGCACGGATGGCTCTCCCCGCAGCCCCAGGTCGGCGGCGGGCTGCGGACGGGGCTCACCGCGTACGCCCAGGCGGCCCTGGGGGACATCGTCCACGCCTCGCTGCCGCGCGTCGGGACCAGGGTCAGCGCGGGGCAGGTGTGCGGGGAGGTGGAGTCCGTCCTCAGCGTCAGCGACCTGTTCTCACCCGTCACCGGTGTCGTGGTCGCCCGCAACGACGCCCTCGAGGGCAGCCCCGAGCTGGTGACCGCCGACTGCTACGGCGACGGGTGGCTGCTGGAGCTGGTGCCCGAGGAGCCCGGGGAGGTGGCGACCCTGCTGGACGCCGCCGCCTACCGGGCCCTGCTGCGCTGAGCACCCGCGCCGGGGCCGCGGGAACTCGTCGTCCACAGGCCGGCGCGGACTCCCGCCGCCCGCGGGGCTCCCACTAGGGTGACGGCCACGCCGTGGGCGGACGGCGCCGGGAGGAGGGTGGAGCGTGGACGAACGCACAGCGGACCAGGGCCGCACCGGTGGCGACGAGCGCCGGGACGCCGCCGACCCCGCCGCCCCGGCACAGGACGCCGGGAACCGACGCCCCTCCAGCGACACCACCACCATCTTCTTCGCCTCGATCGATGCCGAGGTCGACGACGCCGCCCCACCGCGCCTGTCGGGGGAGGACCTGCGCAGCATCGAGTCCCTCCCGGCGCGCTCGGCGCTGCTGCTGGTCGAGCGCGGGGCCAACGCCGGTGCCCGCTTCCTGCTCGACGCCGAGCTGACCACCGTGGGCCGCCATCCCACCAACGACATCTTCCTCGACGACGTCACCGTCTCGCGCAAGCACGCGGACTTCGTCCGCGGCGCCACGTCCTTCGTCGTGCGCGACGCGGGGAGCCTGAACGGCACCTACGTCAACGGGGACCGGGTCGAGAGCCGAGACCTCAGCGCCGGCGACGAGGTGCAGGTCGGGAAGTACCGCCTCACCTTCCACCCCTACCGGCCGGCCCCGTGAGCGCCGGGCCCACCACGTCCGAGCCCGGTCCCCCACCGCCGCCGCCCGCGCCGGAGCAGTCTGCGCGGGGTGGGCACCAGCGCCCGGTCCCCGCGGACCTGCTGACCATCGGTGAGGTGCTCACCGAGCTCGCGGCGGACTTCCCCGACGTCAGCCACTCCAAGATCCGCTTCCTGGAGGACCGCGGTCTCGTCCTGCCCGGGCGCACCCCGTCGGGGTACCGCAAGTTCTCGCGCCGCGACGTCGAGCGGCTGCGCCTGGTGCTGTCCCTGCAGCGCGACCACTACCTGCCGCTGAAGGTCATCGGTGAGCACGTCGCGGCCCTGGACGCCGGGCACGCACCACCGCGACCGAACGGGGTGCCGCTCCAGGCGCACCAGGGCGCAGCGCCCCCGGGACGCCGGGTGGGCCCGCCGGATGCCGCGGGTGCCGCGGGTGCCGTCGGCACCGCCCCGTCCGACGGCACCGCCCCGTCGGACGGCACCGCCCCGTCGGACGGCGCTGGGCCGACGGGCAACACCGCGCTGGCGGACGGCGTCGGACCGGTGCCCGTGACGGAGCCCGGCACCGCGCCGAGCGGCGCGGTCGCCCCGGGCCGGTCGAGCTCGCCGCGGCTGACCCGGGCGGAGGTCATCGCCTCCGCAGGGGGTGATGCGGCGCTGGTCGACGGGCTGGAGAGCCACGGGCTGCTGCAGCGCGGCGAGCGCACCGGGTACCCCGCTGAGGCCGCCGACGTGGCCGCCGCCGCCAAGGCGCTGACCGCCTACGGCATCGAGCCGCGCCACCTGCGGGCGGTGCGCACCGCCGCAGAGCGCGAGGCGGCGCTGATCGGGCAGGTCGTCACCCCCCTGCGGCGCACGCCGCGCGCCGGCGCGCCGGCGGCGGACGACCAGGCCGCGGACGTCACCGCGGAGCTCGCCGCCACCCTGCTGGTGCTGCACGGCTCCCTGCTGCGCACCGCCCTCGACGCCGCGGGCGGCTGAGCGCACCCACCGCGGCCAGCGCCCCATCGCGCGCAGGGCTACGGTGACCTGGTGCGCGAGCTCGATGTCGTCGGTGTGCGGGTGGAGATGCCCTCGAACAACCCCATCGTGCTGCTGAGGGAGCGGGACGGGGAGCGGTTCCTCCCGATCTGGATCGGCGCCCCCGAGGCCAGCGCCATCGCCTTCGCCCAGCAGGGCGTCGTCCCGCCCCGGCCGCTGACCCACGACCTCATCAAGGACCTCCTCGAGGCGACGGGTCGGACACTGACCGAGGTGCGCATCGTCGCCGTCCGCGACAACGTCTACCACGCGGAGCTGGTGCTCGACGCCGGCACCGTGGTCAGCGCCCGGTCCTCCGACGCCATCGCCCTGGCCCTGCGGGTGCGGTGCCCGATCCTCGGCGCGGAGGAGGTCCTGGCCTCCTCCGGCGTGCCGGTGCCGGAGGAGGACGAGGACGAGGTGGAGAAGTTCCGGGAGTTCCTCGACCAGGTCAGCGCCGAGGACTTCGAGCCACCAGCCCCGCAGTGACAGCCCAGATCGTCACGCTCAGGACCTCACCGATCACTGTGCGCGACATGCCACGACTCGCCGGAATGACATCGGCGTCATTCGTTGACGGCCACGGCCGCTGACCTTACGGTCGGGGCGGACCGCACTGAGCACCACGTGTCGACCTGCCCCGCGAACGGGCGGGCGCACCCGCGCGGGCCGCACCGGGAGAGCTCATGAGCGGAAGCAGCGACGTCGGGCCGATCGACGGCTCCCTCGCCACCGACCCCCGGGGCCCCGCCGGCGTCGTCGAGGCCGGCTACCGCGGTCCCATCGCGTGCCGGGCCGCGGGCATCACCTACCGGCAGCTGGACTACTGGGCGCGGACGTCGCTGGTCGAGCCGGGCATCAGGAGCGCCGACGGGTCCGGGACCCAGCGGTTGTACGGCTTCCGCGACGTCCTCGTGCTCACCGTCGTCAAGCGCCTGCTCGACACCGGGGTCTGCCTGCAGCAGATCCGCACCGCTGTCGCGCACCTGCACGACCGCGACGTGCGCGAGCTGTCGCGGATCACCTTGATGAGCGACGGGGCCAGCGTGTACGAGTGCACCACCGCCGACGAGGTCATCGAGCTCGTCCAGGGCGGTCAGGGGGTCTTCGGCATCGCCCTGGGCCGGGTGTGGCGCGAGGTCGAGGTGGGTCTCGCCGAGCTGCCCAGCGAGCACCCCGCCGGCAGCACCGGCGGCGACGAGCTCGCGGCGCGCCGCGCGGCGCGCCGCAGCCTGTGAGGACCCCGCCGCTGCGATGAGGTCCTGCCCGGCGGTGCCCGGGAGGCCGCGGGCGGGGCGTCAGCGCCCGCCGTCGAGCAGCGCGGGGGTGAGGTTCCAGTGCCGGATGGCGGGCGCATCGCGCGCCGTGTCGAGCACGCACACCGACCCGGGGTCCAGCAGCAGGTGCTCACCGGCTGCGGGCGGGAGCCCCAGCCACACCGCTGCGAGCACCCGCAGCGCGTGACCGTGACCGACCAGGACCACGTCACCCTCGCCCAGGCCCGCCCGCGCCCGTCCCAGCACGGCGCCGCCGCGGCCCGCGAGCTCTGCGAGGGACTCCCCCCCGTGGCTACCGCCGGGCCCACCGGGCACGACCCCGTCGCGGAAGACCGACCACGAGGCGCCGCGCTGGGCGCTGATCTGCGGTGTCGTCAGCCCCTCGTACCCCCCGTAGTCCCACTCCTGCAGGTCCGCGTCCGGGCGCGGGCGCAGACCGGCGAGCTCCGCGGTGGCCCACGCCCGGCGCAGGGGGCTGGCCAGGACCAGCGCCGGGTCCGGGCGCAGTCCCACCGCGCGCAGCAGCAGCGCCACGGCGGTGGCC
This sequence comes from uncultured Quadrisphaera sp., assembly GCA_964242735.1. Lineage (GTDB taxonomy): Bacteria > Actinomycetota > Actinomycetes > Actinomycetales > Quadrisphaeraceae > CADCUY01. The sequence continues at coordinate 93,262 of CAXTAK010000004.1, forward strand.
TGGCGCCGCCCGACCTCGTCCAGGGCGATGTCGGTGCGCCCGGTGTGACGACCCTGCTGCGCCCACGGGGTGCGTCCGTGGCGGACCAGGAAGAGCTGACCGCGGTGGTCGCCCGTCGTCGCGGGGGGTGGGGGTGTGGGCGCGCCGGTGTCGGCCGCGCCGGTGGGGGAGGCGCTCACAGCGGCCACGGTAGTGCGCTCCGTAGGATCCGCCCGTGAGCTCCTCGAGCACGGCGTGAGCGCCCGGTGATCGACGCCCTGGCGGCGGCCACCGGTGGCCTCGCCGTGGTGCTCACGGTCCTGGCGGGGCTCGCCACGGTGCGCGCTCGGCGCCTGGACGACGTGCAGCTGGTCGGCTCGGCGGTGCTGGAGCTGCTGCTCCTGGTCCAGGGGGTGCTCGGGTTCGTGCTGCACGCTCGGGCGGTGCGTGAGGACGCGCTGCTGTTCCTGCCCTACCTGGTCACCGGGGTGCTGGTCATGCCGCTGGGGGTGTTCTGGGCGCTGGGCGAGCGCAGCAGGTGGGGCACGGGGGTGCTGACCCTCGCCGCTGCGACGACGGCGGTGGTGGTGCTGCGCACCTGGCAGATCTGGCGCACCGGTGGCTGAGCGGGTCCCCGGGGGTGGGCCCGGTGGTGTGGGTCCCGGTGGAGCGCTGCCGGCGCTGCGCCACGGCCCGGGGCGGCTGCTGGTGGCGGTCTACGCCGTCTTCGCCCTCTCCGCGGTGGCCAGGTCCGGGTACCAGCTGGCGACCCGCTTCGAGGTGGCCCCGGTGGCCTACCTGCTCTCCGCGGCGGCAGCGGTGGTCTACGTCGTGGCCACCGCCGCCCTGGCGCGGGCGACGGCGCGCTCACGGGCTGTGGCGCTGGTGGCGGTGAGTGCGGAGCTGGTCGGTGTGCTGGTCGTGGGTGCGCTGACCGCCACAGGGGCCGTCACCTTCGGTGACCAGAGCGTGTGGTCCTCCTTCGGCAGCGGATACGCCTACGTGCCCCTGGTCCTCCCACTGCTGGGCCTGTGGTGGCTGCACGTCGCACGCCCTCGCCGTCGTCTGTGAGATCTGTGAACACGACATCGACGTGCACACCTCTCCCCTCACAAGCTCACACGCTGTGAGCAGGACGTGTGAGGTCCGGTCTCGGCCGGGGGAGCGGGACGCGGCGGTGCACGTCGTCCCCGCTCCAGCGCGGCGCCGGGCCCCCTCCGGGCTCGGGGGCACCGCCGGCTCGATCCCGTCCGCGCCCCTCGTCGGTGAGCGCACCCGTGGCCAGGGCACCCCGTGGCAGGGCACCGGTGACCCCGGGCGGTGCGCCGCCGGGATGGAGCGGGTGCCCGTGCCGCTTCGCGCGGAGCCGCGGCCAGCGGGGTCCGCGCTCGGGGCGCTCCCGGCCGCGGTGGTGAGCGTCCGGGTGGTGAGCGGGTGGTCGTTCGCGGCCGCGGGCCCTGCACGTGCCGGTGCGCGCGAGCGGGGCGTGGGACGGCAGCGCGGTGGTGGGGGAGCGGGCCGGTCGGCGCGGCCCGCGGCGGCGGACGGGGTACCGGCGGGAGCGGCGCACCGCTCCCGCCGGTACCTGCGAGCGGTCAGCGCGGGGGCGGTGACGGGCGCCCGCTGCTGCGGCGGCCGTGAGCGCGGACGTCCGCGACGGTGACGTCGCGGACGGGCGCTTCGGCCAGGGCGACCCGCGCGAGGGTGGTGGTGAAGGACAGGCGCAGCCCGCGGTCGCTGAGGGGGAGTCCCGCGGGGCGCAACCTCCCGGTGCGACGATCGCTGGAGGGACGCACCCGCACCCACAGGGCGGTCGGTGCGCCACCGGTCAGGGCGGCCACGACGGCCGCCCGGTGCTCGAGCCAGGCGGTCACCGCCACCCGGGTGGGGGTGGACAGGGACCACCGGTGGGCGCCGTCGAGGTCGGTGGTCGTCACGGTCGTCCCGGCGCGCTCGGCGCCGGGTCCTTCGCTGCTGGCGCCCACCGCGGCCAGGTCCAGGTGGGCCATCACGTCTTCGCGGGCACCGGTCAGGGCGAGGAGGTGGGTGTGGGCGCAGAACCTCGCCCACACCGCGGGCAGCACCCCACCGGGGGAGAGGTCGGGGTGGGCGCGGGTGAGGAGGTGGCGGACGGCGTCGTCGCGGGTGCGCACCACCGTCGCGGGTGCTGGCAGCCGCAGGGCCGTCGCGAGCACCTGCCAGGTCCCGGCGGGAACCGCTCCGGCGCGTTCGGCGTGCAGGGCGAGGGCGCGGGCGGCGCCAGCGCGGGCACGCAGCCCTGGGAGCGAAGCCGGTGGCTCGGTGGTCGCGGCGGTGTCGATCCAGGAGGTGACCACCTCGGGGCTGAGCAGCTCGGCGCCGGGGAGCTGGCTCTCGGCGTGGGCCAGCAGCTCACCCAGCGCCCAGGCGCGCTGTCGGCGCGTGGAGGGGGAGGCGCCCTCCAGGGTGGACAGGTACGCCTGGACGAGCGCGGACGCGGACGTCGATGGCACTCCATGATGATAACGGAAGCCAGCACGGTCCCCCGCCATCCCCGGAACCAGCAGTCTTCACCGTCCCTTCGCGTTGATGCCAGTAGTGGTCTTCCAGCCGACGACCTGTCTCTGTCGTGGTGGGGGTTCAGCAGGCTTCCGTTATCAGATGGGTCGTCAAGGGCTCCACGGTGGTCACGGAAGCGCGACGGGTGGCCGGAGCGCCGAGAACCGCCCACATCGATCGCCGCGGGCGCGACCGGGGCGGCGACGCGCGGCCCCGGCATCGGAGGACCGGCACACCAGCGACCACCCCGGGCCCTGGGGGCGCGCGCCAGGCAGGAGCACCGCTGACACACCCGGCGGCGGCAGCCCGATGCCGGTAGCCCGGTGCCGGGGGAGGTGACCACGGTCACCGACCCGCCGACCCGGCCCCTCCCTCACCCCTGGAAATGACATAATGCTCATTATCGGTCGTTCGGCTGCGCCAGGGGAGCGGCGGGTGCTTCCGTGGTCGCCCCGGCCGGGCGCCTCCTCCTTCGGGGCGCCGTGAGGTCGTGTCGTCGGCGGCTGGCGTCGGCGCTGTCGTGACTGTCGTGACTGTCGTGACTGTCGTGACTCGCGGCGGGAGCTGGTGACGGTGGTGCGCGCGCCGGATCGCCCGGGCCGCTCACCCGACGCGCTCACCCGACGATGCGCCAGTGCCCGCGGTACCGCACCTCGCTGGCGCTGTGGGCCCCACCGCACCGGTCCGGCGAGCGTGGGGCACCGACGTCACCCCTGGCGGCACGCGGTGGTCGTCCAGCGCGCGGTGGTCGCGCCCGTGGCGCGCAGCGCGCTCCGCGGTGCTCGCCCTCGTCGTGGAGCGCGCCCTGTCGCAGCTCCGCTGCTGCGGCACGACGGTGGCGCAGACCGACCGATGTCATCACACGGGTGTCTCACATGAGCTATCACAGGCCTGTGAGGTCAATGGGTGATCTCCCGTGGCGTCTCGTGCCTGTGCGATCGGTCAGTGAGAGTTGTGACGATGAGCCGTCCTGGACGACGTGTGAGGAGGACCCCGTCGATCTCCCACGTGAGGTCCTCCGCTGTCCGAGCGTGACCGCCGTGGGTCCGTGTGAGGTGGTGGTGCGCGGTCCGTGGTAGTCCTGTGCTGTGAGCACCCGACAGGACATCGCGCTGGAGATGGTCCGCTCCGCGGACCGCACCTCCCTGCAGGACCTCGCTGCACACCTGGGGGTGTCCCAGATGACCGTCCGCCGCGACCTCGACCACCTGGAGCGCCAGGGCCTCGTCCGCCGCGTCCGCGGCGGCGTGGTGCCCCTGGACGACCCCGGCGTCCCGGACACGGGCCACCCCACAGGACCGGGCCACCCCACCGGCGGGTCACCGCGGGGGACCCCCACCGGTGCTCCCGAGCCGTGGGACGCGGTCCTGACGAGGGGCACCAGCGGCGCGCGACCGGTGCGCCGTCTCGAGCAGACCCGGCACCTGCAGGCAGGCGGCAGCCCTCCGCAGGCGGCCCGTTCCTCCGCGACGGGACCCAGGGCAGGGACTGCGGTCCGGTCCTCACCGTGGGCGGGACCCACCTGGCCCGGCCAGCGCGGTGGCCACGAGGACCGCATCGGCGCCGCGGTGGCCTCGATGCTCTCCCCCGGCACCTCGGTGCTGCTCGACGCCGGGACCACCGCCGAGGCCGTCGCCCAGCACCTGGCCCCCCGGGCACCGCTGACCGTGGCGGTGACCAGCCTGAGGGCCGGCGCCGCCCTCACCGACGTCGCCGGGATCACCCTGCTCGTCCTGGGCGGCAGGGCGCGCCCCGATGGCGCGCTGGTCGGGCCCCTGGCCCTGGACGCGCTGGAAGGCCTGGACGTGGACGTGTTCGTGATGTCCGCCGTCGCCGCCCACCCCGTCTCCGGCTGGGGTGCCGCGTCCCTGGAGGAGGCGGAGCTCAAGCGGGCGGTGATGCAGCGCGCGGCCTCGACCATCGTCGCCGCCGATGCCGGGGTGCTGGGAGCCCGCGCGTTGGCGCGGGTGGCGCCGCTCGGTGCGGTCTCGGCGCTGGTGACCGACGCCCGCGTCGACGACAGCGCACCCGGCGCGGTGGCCTCCGAGGTCCTGACCGCGATCGTCGCCGCGGGCGTGCCCGTGCACGTCGTCTGATCCGCGCCGGCGAGGTTCACGCGGGGTGCGCGGCGCGGGGTCACCACCCCGCGCCGCGCACCCCGCCGTGCTTCAGTCATCACGCCGGATCGCCGCGGGTGCGGGGGATGGCGACACCGGTGGTGTGGGTGGGCGGCGGTGGGTGCAGCACGGGGACCGTGGCCGCGGGCTCCCGTCATCAGGGCCCGGCTCAGGACGCGGCCCCGACCAGGCGTGAACGGCCCCCCAGGGCCACCACCGCCACGACGATGCCGCACACCACCGGCAGCGCCAACGCCGAGCGCGCCCCCGCGTCCTCGACCCACTGCCCACCGAGCGCCGCCCCCGCGGCGACGCCGATGCCCAGGGCGGTGCCCACCCACGTCAGGCCCTCGGTGAGGCGGGCGGGGTCGACGAGTCGGCGCACGAGGGCGTTGCCGGCGATCAGCGTCGGGGAGATGGCCAGGCCCGCCACGACCAGCACCGCCGCCAGGGCCGGCACCGTGGAGACCACCGCGAGCGGCAGCACACCGGCGGCGAAGAGCAGGGAGGCGTGGAAGAAGCGGCGCGCCGGCGACCCGGCCGCGCCCACCGCGCCGTAGGCGAGCCCCGCCACCAGGGAGCCGATGGCGTACCCGGCGAGGACCGGTCCCGCCGCGCCCGGCACGCCGCGCTCGCTGGTGAAGGCCACCGTCACCAGCTCCACGGAGCCGAAGACCGCCCCGGCGGCGAGGAAGACGACCATGAGCAGCACCATCCCCGGCGCCCGCAGGACCCCGCTGCCCGCGTGCGCCCGGCCCGGGACCGGTGGCGGCTCGCTGGTGCGCTGGGCGAGCAGCAGCGCTCCCCCGGTGCCCAGCGCCGCCCCGGCCACGGCCAGTCCCAGCACCGGTGACGCGGTGGTGGCCAGCACCGTGACCACCAGCGGCCCGACGATGAAGACCACCTCGTCCACGACCGACTCCAGGGAGAACGCGGTGTGCACCCGCGCCTCCAGGAGCTCACCCCCCGCTGCGACCCCGCGGGCGGACCCACCCCCGGTGGCCTGGGTGTCGATGGCTGCCGGGGCCTGCGCGCCGGTCGACACCGCGGCCTCGGGGGTGCTGAGCACGTGCAACCACCGGGCGCGCACCAACGAGCCCACCGAACCGCTGGAGGCGCCCATCACCGCCACCGCGGCGAGGACCACCGCGACCGGGGCGTGGGCGGTGGCCGCCACCAGCAGGGCGACCAGCCCCGCGAGGTGCACGGCGATCGCCGGGCGCATCACCCGCGCCTGCCCGAGGCGGTCCACGGCCCGGGCCAGCACCGGTCCGCACACCGAGGCGAGGACGAGGTAGGCCCCCGAGACCGCACCGGCGACCTGGTAGGACCCGTACTCGGCCGCGATGAGCAGCACGATCCCGATGCCGAGCATCGAGATCGGCAGCCGCGCCAGGGCGCCCGCGGTCACGAACAGCGCGGCGCCGGGGACGGCGAGGACCTCGCGGTAGACCCCCAGCCCCCGGGCCGGTCCCCTCACCGGGCCGGCGTCGTGGTGGGCGGTGTGGTGGGCGGTGTGGCGTCGAGGTCGACGGGGGCGAGCTCGGCGAACCGCTCCCCCGGGCCGGGGTTGTCACGGTGGCTGGCGCCCCCGAGGTGCCGGACGACCCCCCACACCGCGTTCAGCCCGGTGGTCACCGCGCCGTCGACCCACCCGGGGGTGAAGGAGATGTCGTCGCCGGCGAGGAAGACCCCCCGCTGGTGCTCCGGGGCGCCGTCCTGGAGGAAGTGGGTGAACAGCCGCCGCTGGTAGCGGTAGTGCCCGGGCAGCGCCCCGCGGAACGCGCCCATGAAGTTCGGGTCGGACTCCCACGAGACGGTCACCGGCTCGCCCACGATGTGCCCGGCGATGTCGACGCCGGGGTAGACCTCACCGAGGGTCGCGAGCATCTTGTGCACCCGGTCGCGGGCGGACAGCACCAGCCACTTCAGGGCGTCGTCGTTCCAGGTGTAGGACAGGCAGATCAGCGCCGGCGCGTCCAGGCGCACCGCCCCGTCCTCGTCGACCTCCTCCAGCAGGTACGTCGCCCGGGTCATCCGGTCGGTCAGGGTCGTGGACATCACGTGCCGCCCGGTGGCGGGGTCGACGTCGCGCCAGAAGGGGCGGTCGACCATGACGAAGGTCTTGGAGGACTGCGCGTAGTGCGAGCGGTCCATCGCCATCCACGTGGGGTGGTCGAACAGCTCCTCGGCCGTGTCGATGGTCACCGACAGCAGCCACGACTGGCAGGTCACCACGACGGCGTCGACGGTGCGCTCACCACCCCACCGGTCGGTGACCACCACCCCCGCGGGCGGGCCGCCGCCGTCCGCTCCGGGTCCGCCCGGCGCCCGGCGCAGACCGATCACCCCCGGTCGGGGGGCCCCGCCGTGCAGGGACGCCAGCGACGTGCCCGCCGGCCAGTGCACCAGGTCCTCGTCGGGCCCGGGTGCGCGCCGCCACAGCCCCAGCGGCACCTGCTGGGCGCCCCCGAGGACCCGGCGGTGCCCGACGTCGGCGTCGGTGGCCACCACCCGCAGGATCTCCAGGATGGTGTTGGGGAAGTCGGTGTCCCACCCCCCGGTGCCGAAGCCGACCTGCCCGAAGACCTCCCGGTGCTCGAAGGGCAGGTCCTTGAACCCCGAGGAGGCGGCGATGAAGCCGTAGAAGCTGGTCTCGTCCAGCGCCGCGACCAGCGGGTCCCACAGGGCCTTGACCCGGGCCAGGTCCCGGGTCGCCAGGGCCCCCCGCAGCTCCTCCAGGCCCACGTCGCCCAGCGCCTTCGTCCAGGCGGTGGCGACCTCGGTGAACAGCGGCGGCAGGTCCGCCAGGGTGTGCCCGTAGTACCGGTGGCCCCCGAGGTCGATCACGGTGGACGGGCTCGCCGGGGACAGCGGGTTGGGGAACGGCGCGGTGCGGGCGCCCACCAGGTCCGCGTAGTGCCCCCACGCCCGCCCCGAGGGGGGGAAGCGCATCGCCCCGAGGTCGGCGACGACCCCGGCGACCCCGGGGATGGGCACCGAGCGCAACCGGCCGCCCACCTGGTCGGCCTCGTAGACCACCGGGCGCAACCCCATCCGCATCAGCTCGTACGCCGCGACGAGCCCGGCGATGCCCGCGCCGACGACGGCGACCTCGGTGCCGTGGCGGCGGCTGGGCACCGCACCCAGGCCAGCGGGGTGGGCCAGCCACGCGTCGTAGGGGAAGGGGAAGTCGGGGGTGAGCATGCTGACCCCCGGGTGGGACGCCGGGACGCTGCCGTGCCCGCCCCCCGTGCCGGTGGGGAGGTCGCCGGGCAGGGCCCCGACGTCGGCGGAGGAGGAGGTCACCGGCGTCCCCACCCGGTGTACGCGCCGGGGCGCCGGTCGCTGAGGTACGGGTAGCGGGCGCGGGCCGCGGTGATCTCGGCGGGTGCGACGTCGACGAGCAGCAGGTCGTCACCGACCTCACCAGCCCGGGCGAGGACGGCCCCGTCGGCGCCGAGGACCACGCTGGCCCCGCAGAACCCGTTGCCGGTGTGGTTGGCGTAGGCCAGCACGAGGGTGTTCTCCAGGGCCCTGGCCGGCAGCAGCACCTCCGCGACGCGCGCGTCGTCCATGGCGGTGGGCACGACGAGCAGCTGCGCGCCGGCGAGGGCCGCGGCGCGGGCGGTCTCGGGGAACTCCACGTCGAAGCAGATCGCCACGCCCACGGCCACCCCCGCGACGTCCACCACCACGGGCGCGTCGTCGCCGGCGGTGAAGGCGGCCCGCTCACCCTCCCCCCACAGGTGCACCTTGCGGTAGGTGCCCAGGACGCGACCGCCGGCGTCGGCGACCACAGCGCCGATGCCCCCGGTCACGGGCAGCGAGAAGGCGTGGGCGAGGTGGTGGCGCGCGGACGCGGCCGCGAGCACCTGCACGGCACCGGCACCGGCGCTCGCGTCCATGGCGTACCCGGTGGTGAACAGCTCCGGGGAGACCAGCAGGTCCGCTCCCGCCCCGGCCGCCTGGGCCAGGGCCGCGTCCAGGCGGGTGAGGTTCGTCGTGGCGTCGGCGGTGGCCGCGGCCTGCAGGACGGCGAGCCTCACGCGGCGCGCGGCGCGCGCGGTCGACGCGCGAGGCTGGGGTGGGGCACCGCGCCATCGTAGGTCCGGTGCCCGCCGGGAGCTGGTCCGCCGGCGCCGCGCCGGCGGTCGCGGTGGCGCCCGTCCCGGCGGGGGCGGTGGTGGCGCGTCGCCGGCCCAGGGCCGGCGCGGCTGCCAGGATGGCTCGGTGGCCACCCCCGCGCGGCCCCCCCGCGTGGTCGCCATGGCCCACCGCGGGGCGCACGCGGTGCCCGGGCCCGCGGAGAACACCGTCGCCGCCGTCGCCGCGGCAGCCGCCCTGGGGTACCGGTGGGTGGAGACCGATGTGCGCGCCACCGCGGACGGGGTGCTGGTGCTGGCCCACGACGCCGACCTGGCGCGCACCACCGGGCGCGCGCTGGAGGTCGCCGCGCACACCGCGCAGCAGCTGGACGACCTGCTGGGCCCCGCGGCGCCGGCGCTGCTGGAGGAGGTCGTGGACGCGGTGCCGTCGGTGTGCCTGAACATCGACGTCAAGGCCCCCGGCGCCATCCGCCCGCTGGTGGCCCTGCTGACCCGCCGCCCCGAGCTGGTGGACCGGGTGCGGGTGGCGTCGTTCTCGGAGGTGCGGCGCCTCGCGGTGCTGGCGGGGCTGGCCGCCGCCCGGGTGAGGGCCCCGGCGAGCTCCGCGTCCGCACCGCTCGTGGCCGCGTGCTGGGTGGTGGCCCACGCCCCGGTGCCGGTGCGCGGGCGCGCCGCGGGCCTGGCGGGGCTCGCCCGGGTGCTGCGCATCGACGCCCTCCAGGTGCCCGAGACCACCGGGGCGCGCGTGCTGGGGCGGGTCGTGGTGGTGCGCGTGGTCACTCCCGCGCTGCTCGCGGTCGCCCGCGCCGCCGGCGTGGGCGTGCACGTGTGGGTCGTCGACGCGCCCGCCGACATGCACCGCCTGCTCGACGCCGGTGTCGAAGGGCTGGTCACCGACCAGGCGGCGCTGCTCGCGCTGGTGCTCACCGACCGGGGGCGGTGGCCCCCCGGCGCGGCCCGCCCCGGTGCACCCCGGCCGCACCCCCCGCCGGGCCCGCCGGGGCAGCGGTGAGCGCTCCGTCGCCGGGGACGGCGGCCGCTGTGGCGGCGCGGGTGCGGCACCGGCGCGCCTGGTACGTCTACGACTGGGCCAACAGCGGGTACGTCACGACCTCCGCGACGGTGCTGTTCACCCCCTACCTGACCGCGGTCGCCACCGCGGCGGCGTGCCCGGGCGGGTCCGGGGTGGTCGACGGGGTGTGCACCACCGACCTGTCCGTGCTCGGGCTCCCGGTCTCCCCCGGTTCCCTGGCGCTGTACGTCGTCACCGCCGGCACCGTGCTCTCCGCGCTGGCGCTGCCCGTGGTCGGCACCATCGCCGACCGCTCCCCCGCCCCTCGGCGGCTGCTGGGGGCGCTGGCGTGGACCGGCGCCGCCGCCGCGGCGTCGATGGTCTTCGTCGCGGGCGCGAACTGGCAGCTCGGGGCGCTGCTGGAGATCATCGCCTCGGTGTGCCTGGGCTCGTCCCTGGCGGTGTACAACGCCCTGCTCATCAGCGTGGCGGCACCGCACGAGCGGGACGCGGTCTCCTCCCGGGGTTGGGCGCTGGGCTACGCCGGGGGCGGGCTGCTGCTGGGCGTGAACCTCGCGGTGGTCACCGGCCACGAGGCGCTGGGCCTGAGCAGGTCGGGCGCGGTGCGCGCCTCCCTGCTGGTGGCGGGGCTGTGGTGGGCCGTGTTCACCCTCGTGCCCTACCTGGGTCTGCGCGGGCTCGACCAGCGAGCCCCCCTCGGGCGCGAGCACCCGCCGCCGCGGGGTCGCGGTCCGCGCAGCGGTGACGGGCGCCCGCAGGGGGGCCTGGGCAGCGCCGTGCTCGCCACGCTCACCGAGCTCCGCGAGACCCTGCTGGGGGCCAGGGCCCACCCCCAGACCCTGCTGTTCCTGGCGGCGTTCCTGCTGTTCAACGACGGGGTGCAGACGGTGATCTCCACCGCCAGCCTCTACGGGGGCGCGGAGCTGGGCCTCGCCACCGAGCAGCTGATCACCACGATCCTGCTGGTGCAGTTCGTCGCCCTCGGGGGGGCGCTCGCCTTCGGTGCCCTCGCGGCGTCGGTGGGCGCGCAGCGAGCGGTGCTGGTCTCCCTGGTGGCGTGGGTGGTGGTCGTGCTGGGGGGCCTCGCGCTGCCCGCGGGCAGGTTCGGGCTCTTCCTGGTCCTGGCCACCGGCATCGGGGTGGTCCTCGGCGGCACCCAGGCCCTCTCGCGGTCCCTGTACAGCCGGCTGGTGCCGCGGGGGCGCGAAGCGGCGTACTTCAGCCTCTACCAGGCGTTGGAGCGGGGCACGAGCTGGTTCGGCACCCTGGTCTTCGGCCTGACCTACCAGCTCACCGGGTCCTACCGGCCGGCTCTGGCGTCGCTGCTGGTCTTCTTCCTCGCCGGTGGGGTGCTGCTCGCGCGCGTCGACGTCAGCGCCGGGATCACGGCGGCGGACGGCGGGGCGGACGGCGGGGCACCGGCTGCCCGGTGAGCCTGCGCGGACCCCGCGCGTCGGCCACTGTGTGTCGTGCACGTCACACCCCCGAGCGGGTGATCCCTCCGCACTCGCGGAACACGCGATGCGCACCGGCCGTTGGAGCAGGTGCACGGGAGGGGTCTCCCTGCTGTCGCCGCCCGCCCAGCCCCGCGGAGCGGCACGGCTGACCCGGGCCACGCCCTCCCCCGACCACACCTTCCGCGCGGCCCCCTGAGCGGGCCGCCCAGCACACCGGAGAGACCATGAGCGATCGAAGCCTGCGCGGCACCCGACTCGGCGGCTCCAGCATGGAGAGCGAGGAGGGCGTGGAGTTCGCCGCCCGCCAGCTGACGTCCTACCGCTGCTCCCAGGAACACCTGACGCAGCTCCCCTTCTCCACCGAGGCCGACGTCCCCTCGGTGTGGGAGTGCCGGTGCGGGGAGAACGCCCTGCTCGTCGACGGGGAGCAGCCCGAGGCGAAGTCCGTCAAGCCCGCCCGCACCCACTGGGACATGCTCCTGGAGCGGCGCAGCGTCGAGGACCTCGAGGTGCTCCTGGAGGAGCGGCTGACCAAGCTGCGGAGCGGTACCCTGCACGCGCGGCGCAGCGCCTGACGCTGCCCGCCGCGCGGCGCAGCGGTCCCCCCACCGCGCGCCCGCGCTGAGCGAGGCAGTCCCCCCGCCGCCTCGCTCCGCTCGAGCCGGTCACACCCCCGGGTGTGACCGGCTCGTGTCGTCTCCCCCGCGGCGGCGCGCGCCCAGCACGACGCCGGTGCCGGCGAGCACCAGGCCCGTCAGCGCGAGCAGCCCCTCCAGGTGCACCCCGGCCTGGCGCAGGGACGTCGCGGGGCTCGCCTGCGTGCGCAGCGGCAGCTCACCGCGCAGCGTCGCCGGCTCGTACAGGGGGGTCCGCTGCGTGGCGGTGCCGTCGGGCAGGACCAGGGAGCTGACCCCCACGGTGGAGACGTGCACCACCGCGCGCCCGGTCTCCACCGCGCGCACCCGTGACATCGCCAGCTGCTGCACGCTCTCGTCGGTGTACCCGAAGGTCGCGTTGTTGGTCTGCACCACCAGCAGCTCAGCACCCGCGTCGACCACATCGGCGACGAGGTCGTCGTCGACGACCTCGAAGCAGATGAGCACCCCGAGGCGGGCACCGGCCGCCTCGACCAGGCCCACCTCGGTGCCCGCGGCGAACGGGGTGCGCTGGAGGTCGACCAGGGTGGTGATGCGCCGGAAGAACGCCCGGTGCGGGACGTACTCCGCGAACGGCACGGGGTGCCGCTTGACGTAGGCGTCGGTGGCCCCGACGCCGGGCTCCCACAGCAGGGAGGTGTTGTTCAACCGGCCGTCCGCGCGGCCCACCAGGGTCCCCAGCAGCAGGGGCGCGCCGATCTCGGCGACGACGCCGTCGATGACCGCGGCGGCGTCGCGGTTCTGGAACGGGTCGACGTCGCTGGCGTTCTCCGGCCACACCACCAGGTCCGGGCGCGGGGCGCGCCCCGCCGCCACCTCGGCCGCGAGCGCCGACGTGCCCTCGACGTGGTTGTCCAGGACGGCGCGCCGCTGGGCGTTGAAGTCCAGGCCCGCGGTGGGCACGTCACCCTGCACCGCCGCGACGTCCAGCGTCCCGCGCTGCGCGGCCGTGGGCGTCGGCACCGCTCCCCCGACCACGATCGACGCGAGGGCCAGGACGGTCATCACCACGGGTGCCAGGCCCTCGGCTCGGGCACGGCGCGCCGATCTGGTCCTCGCGCCCGCGGCGGCGGTCGCCGGACGGACGACCTCGGCGAGCAGCGCGGCTGCGGCGACCACCACGAAGGAGATCAGCGGCGCCCCGCCCAGGGCCGCGTACCCCAGCGTCGGGGCGTCGGTCTGGGAGAACGCGAGCCGGGTCCACTCGAAGCCCCCGAACGGCCACCGCCCCTGCAGCCCCTCGGCGGCGACCCACACCCCGCCGGCGCCGGCGACGCGGGCGAGGACGCCGAGGGCGCCGCGCCGCGGCAGCCGGGCGACCGCGGCCAGGCCGACGCCGGCGAGGGCGTAGTACAGCCCCTCCACCGCCGTGAGGGGGAGCCACGCGACGGGGCCGAGGTAGACGCCGGTCCAGGAGATCAGGGGCGCCACCATGGAGACCCCGAAGAGCCACCCGAGCAGCGCCGCGCGCCCCGACCGCTGCCCGCGCAGCACCACCACCAGGGCCGCGACGCCGACGGGCGCCAGCGCCCAGAGGTCGTACCCGGGGAAGGCGAGGTGCGCCAGCAACCCCGCGCCGACCGCCGCCGGTGCCGCTGCGCGCAGGGGCAGCCGTGCGCCGCGGCGGGCTGCGGGCCCGCTGGGCGCGGCGTCGGTGCTGCGCGGGGAGAGGACGCCCGAGGTCACGGGCGGTCCGGGCGGGTCACGGACCCAGTGTGCCCCGCGGGTGTCCCGCGTCGGTCGTGCGGGCGCGCGCGGCCCCGGACCTGCACCGCGCCCGGCCGGCGGTGCCGTGCGGGGTCCGCCGGGGGTGGTGCGGGTCCGGGGCCTCGTCGTCACAGGACGTCGTGCGCGGTCCTGCCGTCGACGACGGTGCGCAGGCACCGCGGTGCGGGCACCCCCGGGGTCAGGTCGGGCAGCCCCGGGGTGCCGGAGCGGACGTCGGTGCTCCACCCCGCGACGGCGCTGTCGGGGGCCTGGACGAGCAGGTCGGTGCGCTCCCACACCGCGAGGGTGGCCGGCGCCCCGGGCACCAGGGAACCCTGCCCGTCGCGGCGGGCCGCGCGCCACCCCCCGCGGGTGTGGGCGAGGAACGCCGCGCGCGCGGACGTGGCGTGCTCGGGGGTGGACGGGAACGCCGCGGCGCGCACCGCCTCCCACGGGGCGAAGGGCGTGACGGGGGCGTCGGAGCCCAGCGCCAGGGGCACCCCCGCGGCGGCGAGCGCCGCGAAGGGGTGCAGCGCCGTCGAGCGCTGCTCCCCGAGCCGGGTGGCGTACATGCCGCTCGGGCCGCCCCACGCGGCGTCGAAGCCGGGTTGGACGCTGGCGGTGATCCCCAGGCGGGCGAGGACGGTGATGTCGGTGGGGGTGAGCATCGGGACGTGCTCGACGCGGTGCCGGGCCCCGGCGATCGCCGCGGTGCCCAGCTCGGCCTCGGCGGCGACCAGCCCGGTGATCAGCTCCGCGGTCGCGGCGTCCCCGATGACGTGGAACCCGGCCTGCACCCCGGCGCGGGTGCACGCGAGCACGTGGGCGGCGATCGCGGCGGCGTGCAGGTAGACGTGCCCGGTGAGCACCGGAGCGTCGGTGTAGGGGTGGGCGAGGGCCGCGGTGCGCGAGCCGAGGGACCCGTCGACGACGAGGTCACCGGCGAGGCCGAGGACGCGCCCCGCGTGGTGGTCGGGCACCGCCAGGGCGGCCAGGACCTCCCGGGCCTGCTCGGCGTCGGTCACCGCCTGACCCCACAGCACCAGCACCCCGGGCAGCGCGGCTGGCCCGGTGGGCCCAGCTGGGTCAGCGAGGTCGTCCCCGGCGCCGTCAGGGGGGTGGGCCAGGTCGAGCAGGGCGCGCAGGTCCTTCGCGGAGCCCACGTGCGGGGCGGAGTTCTCGTGGACGCTGCCGATGCCCGCGGCCGCGGCGGCGCGCAGCGCGGTGGCCTGCACCTGCCGGCGCTGGGTGGGGCTCAGGGTGCGGGTGGCGTCGCGGGCGGCGTGGTGGGCCTCGCGCTCCACGCGGGCGGAGCCCCCGCCGGCCCACCCCTGGTCGGCGCCCATCGCGGGGATGCCGGCGCGGGCGGCCAGCGTCGGGGAGACCAGCGCGGAGTGCACGTCGACGCGCGAGAGGTAGACCTCCGCGCCCGGCGCCGCGCGGTCGAGCTGCTCGGCGGTGGGCACGGGATCGGGCCATCGCGTGTCGTCCCAGCCGTGGCCCAGCACGAGCACCGCCGCCGGGGCGTCCGGGTCGGCGCGGGCCGCGGTGTGGGCAGCGGCGACAGCGTGCAGGACCTGTTCGCCGCTGCGCGCGCGCGACAGGTCGAGTCCGCGCAGCGCCAGGCCGGTCTCGGTGACGTGCACGTGGGCGTCGACGAAGGCGGGGGTGACCAGAGCCCCGTCGAGGTCGACGACCTCGGTGGGGGCCAGGCGGGCCGCCGCCGCGCCCGCCTCGTCCGAGCCCACGAAGGCCACGACGCCCCCCTCGAGGAGGACGGCGGTCGCGAAGGGGTCCGCGGGGCTGTAGACGCTGCCGCCGCGGTAGAGCACCCGCCGCTGCCGGCCGGGTGCGGGGGCGCTCACCGGCCCAGTGTGCCCGGTGGCGCTGCCCGGATCCCGTGCCGCACCCCGTGCGAGCTGCTCGACGGGACCCGTGCCGGGTGGTGGGGGGGCGACGCTGGTGCCCCGGTCACCGCTGCGTGGCGAGCGGGTCCCCGAGGGCGAGCAGGCGCAGCCACGCGTCAGGCAGGAGCACCGCCTGGTCGCGGCGGTAGCCCAGGGCGCGCAGGGCACCCAGGTCGGCGACCTCGTGGGCGCGCCCGCCGGCGACCACCCGGATGCCCCCGGTGCCCGCGCCGGGGGGGACCGCCGCGGCGGCGGGACCCTCGGCGGGGGCGTCGGGCTCGGCCGGGGTGTCGACGGTGACGGGGGCGACCAGGGCACCGCCCCCGGGGGGGAAGTGCCAGGTGACCGCGAGCGGCTCGGGGCCGACGTCCAGGGCCAGGGTCGGTGCGGGGCGGTTCGCCGCGTCGCTGACCCTCCCGGTGACGGTGACCAGCCCGTCGGAGCTGCGCACGCACGCCACCACCGGCGCCTGGGACGGGGGCACCCGCGGTGGATCCTCGGGGGCTCCGGGAACGGCGAGCGGCGGGCCCGCGGGCGCGGCGTCCAGCACCGGCGCGGCCACCTCGCGCACCGGTGGGGGCGCGAGGAGCTCGCTGGTGCGGCCCACCACCGGGCGCAGCGCGCCGCCGTCGATGAGGAAGCGGCGCCCCGCACCGACCCCACCCGCTGCGACCACGACCTCGCCGCCGGCGCCGACACCCGCGACGCCCCGGGTGGGGTCCGGGGCGGGCACCGCCAGCAGGTCCAGGCGCGCCCCGGTGGGCACCAGGGCCAGCCACGCGGGGGGGACCCGGCGCTGCTGCTCGAGGGAGTACCCCAGAGCGGTCGCCGCCGCGTCGGTGACCGGGTGGGCCGCTGACCCGGTGACCAGGTGCAGCGCCCCGTCCTCCCCCGGGCGCACCAGCAGCCCCTGCTCCGGCGCCGGAGTCAGCGAGGGGGCACCGGCGTGCACCCCCACCGCGCCCTCCTGGTCCACGCACGCGGTGAAGCCCGTGGGGGTGGCGGGCAGCTGCGGGGGGACGTCGGGCAGGCCCTCGCCCGGCAGGGGTGCACCGGTCCTGGCGCGGGCCACCACCTCGTGGGGAACGAGGACGGGGCCTGGCCGGGCCCCGGCGAGGAGCGCGCCGGTGAGGGTGGGTGCGGGGCGCAGCGCGTCGCCGTCGGCGAGGTACCGGGCACCGGTCCCGGCGTCGAGGACCAGCGTGCCCGCCGCGCTCCACCCCTGCGGGGTGCGCCCCGCGAGCGCGGCGCCGGCGGCCGCGCCGGCGACCAGCACCAGGGCCACCGCGAGGAGGACGACCGCGGGGCGGGTCGTGGCCGGGGGGCGGCCGGGGGCGCCGAGAGGGGTGGTGCGGGTGGACGACCGGCGGCGGCCGCGGGGCTCGGCGTCGAGGAGCGGGCGCCGGTCGGACACCGGCGGAGGGTGGCACGGCTGCACCCGTACGGGTGCCGCGACGGTGTCGATCGGCGTAGTGCGCTGCTAGCTTCCGCCGCGCCGCCGGCCGAGCCGGTCACCACCGCAGGGATGGGCAGCGATGCGAGAGCGAGCAGGTCACGAGCA
This sequence comes from uncultured Quadrisphaera sp., assembly GCA_964242735.1. Classification (GTDB taxonomy): domain Bacteria; phylum Actinomycetota; class Actinomycetes; order Actinomycetales; family Quadrisphaeraceae; genus CADCUY01. The sequence continues at coordinate 110,326 of CAXTAK010000004.1, forward strand.
GCGGCGGGCCTTCGGCGGCGGTGGGCTCCTGGCCGTCGGGGTCGTCGTGGGGCTGGCGATCGCGGTGGTCACCCAGTCCGTGGTCGGGGACGACGAGGGTGTCGTGCAGGCCGACTCCCTCGCCGCGGGGCTGCCGGCACCCGCGCCGGCGACGCCGTCGGGTCCTCCGGCTGCCGGGGTGCCGGCGGTGACTGCCGCGCCGACCGCTCCCCGGACCACTGCACCCACCTCCACCGCCGGCCCCCCACCGGTGGTGGATGGCCGAGCGCGGACCGGGGCCGGTGCCGCGGGCTGGGACGCCATCCCGCGCGCCGCCAGCGCACCGGGGGTGGAGGCACCGGTGACGGACGCGACCGTGCCGGCGGCGTCCGCGGAACCTCCGCCGGGGCAGCCGCTGTCGTACGAGGAGTGGATCCTCGGGGACGAGGCCGCCGACACCGCGTCCACCGACCCGGTGGTCGCCGAGCCGGTGGTCGCCGAGCCCGTGGTCGCCGAGCCCGACGCCGAGGTCGCCGCGGACCAGGACGCCGCCGACGTCACCACCGGCGCCGTCGCGGCAGATGCCGCTGCAGGAGGGGTCGTGGCCGGCGAGCCCACCCTCGCCACGGGCGAAGCGCCGGCGCCGGTCCGCCGCAGCGAGGCGCGCAGGGAGCTGGCACCTGGGGTGGCACCTGAGGCAACAGGTCAGGCACCACCAGAGCCGGAACCGGAACCGGAACCCGCCGTGGCACCCGCCCCGGAGCCCCTGCCGCTTCCCGAGCCCCTGCCCCTGCCGCTTCCCGAGCCGCCGCGGGCGGACCCGGTGGCACCCGGGGCGGCGCCTCCCACCGGGGCGGTGCTGACGCTCGCGGTGGAGCCGACCGCGCCGATGGCCACCGTCGCCCTACCGGTGGCCGTGGAGGTCGTGGCCCGCACGGCCTACCCCGCTGCGGCCCCTGCCGCAGCGGGCCCCACGACGACGCCCGCCGGCACGCCCGAGCCTCAGAGCGACCCGGAGGCACCGGAGGATCGGGACGGCGAGCCCCCAGCGGGGGGCACGCCCGCCACGCGCCGCGACGAGGACGCGGGCACATCCACCGCCGCGGGACCGGAGCGGGAGGTGGCCGGCGACCGACCCGTGGACGACGATCCCCGGCGCAGCGACTCGGACGGCGATGAGCGCGACGTCCTCGCGCTGGTGGTCCGCCCCCCGCGCCCGGGCGACGACGTCGCGCCCACCATCGTGGTCGAAGCCCGCCCGGCGCCCACCGCGTCCGAGCCCACCCGTCCGCTGGACCTGCCCACCGCACCCTCGCCGACGCCTGGCGTCCCCGTGGCGCCACCGGTGCCCGAGGCCCCAGTACCCGCCGCGCCACCGGTCGAGGGCGGTGACGAAGAGACCGCGGTGCCACCGGCCAGTGCGCCCACGACCCCGGCGCCCACGAGCCCCGTCGCGACGACTCCCCCGCCTGCGGTGCCCGAGACCACGGCTCCCGTCGGAGTCGACACGCCACATGGAGTCGACACGCCCGACGGAGCGGCCGGGGGTGCTGTCGACGGCACGGCGGGGACCGGGGCGGCACCGGCGCCTCCATCGCCCGCAGCGGTGAGCGCACCGCCCGGCACCGCCGGAGACGCTGCCGCGACGCCGCCCACCGCGCCGCTCACCATCATGGATCCGACGCCGGCAGACCCCCGGGCAGCAGGACCCGCGCCGGAGGCGCCCACGTCGGAGGCGATGCCCTCGGCGGCAGCGCCGCCTCCTGGGGCACCGGTCCCGGCACCGGCTCAGGCACCGACTCAGGCACCGCCGCCGCCCGCCTCTCAGGTCGTCCCCGCACCGGACGCCTCAGCGGTCGCCGCACCGGACCCGACGGCGCCGTCCGCGGCCCCCGGAGCTCGCGAGGTCGCGGCCGCACAGCCGGGTGCGGCCCCGCCCGACCCGGCAGTGCAGCCCAGCGGCCTCCCGTCCGACGCCGCTGCGGCTGCTCCCGCACCGCCCTCCGGGGCAGCGCCCACCCCACCGTCCAGCGGCACGCCCGCGGATGTCGCCCCCGCCGCGGTGAGCGCCCCACCGTCCGACCCGGCTCCAGCGCCGGTCCCCGCCCCGCCCGGTGCGCCGGCCGAGCCCGCGACGGGCACGAGCCCGGTGGCGACTCCGGATGCGACGCCGGTGCCGGACCCGATACCGGTGCCGGACCCGGCCGCGGGCAGCGAGGCGACCGCACCGTCCCCGGGTGAGCCGGTCACGGTGCCCGGCAGCTGACGCCCCCGGCGGCGTCCGCGCTCAGAACCCCCAGCTGCACGCCGGCGCCAGGGGCCACCCGAAGGCCGTCGACGCCGCCGCCAGCGACCCCGGGGTCAGCTCGGTGACGAGCCCGGCGCCGGCGAGGGCCGCCAGGGACACCCCACCGAGGTAGGCCGCACCGAGGTCGCGGACGTGCAGGGCCAGGTCCGCTGGGCGGGCACCCGCCGCCGTGCGCCGCACCAGCGCGCTGGCGGGCCCACCGCGCAGGTGCCACCGGCCCGCGCTGGCGGGCACCAGGTCGTCGGTGACGTCCAGCACGACGTCGACGTCGGCGCTGTACCGGCGGGCCGCCAGCGCGGCGGGGACGTCGACCAGGCGCACCCACACGTGGTCCAGGACCACCGGTGCGGCGGCGCGGGCGTCGAGGAGCAGGTGCAGCAGCCCGTCGTCGGGAGCGAGGCGGCGCGCCGTGACGGTGGTGGTCAGGTCCAGGTCGAGCAGAGCCGCCCACAGCGCGCGGGTGCTCGCCGCGTCGACGGCGGCGACCTCGCGGACAGCGACGGTCATCGCCCCGATGCCGGCGGGGCGCTGGGTGCGAGCGAACAGCGCGCACCCCCGCACCACCCCGGAGGGGTCGGTGACGGTGAGGAGGCGCAGCGGTTCGGCGCCGTCGCGGCTGCTGGCGGGGTCGTGGAACTTCTGCGCTCGCAGGACCTCGGTGGGGCGGCTGACCCAGCCGGGGCGCCCCACCCCGGCGGCCCCGGCAGCGCGGTGCACCTGCTCGACGACGTCGGTGTGCCGGGAGGCGTCGGCGGTGGTCAGGGCGGTGGTGAGGTCACCGCTGCCGGGGACCTCGCGCAGCACCGCCCCGCGCCGCAGGGTGACGTCGACCGCGGGCACCGCGCACCCGTACCCGAACCGCCCGTAGATGGCGGGTTCGCTGGCGGTGAGCACCGAGAGGGGCTCACCGCGGGCGGCGGTGCGGGTCAGGTGCTCGGCGAGCATCGCCCGCAGCAGCCCGCGGCGGCGGTGGCTCGGGTGGACGCCCACCCACGTCAGCCCGGCGGCCGGCACGCGCCCCCCGGGCACGGGCAGGTCGAAGGCGTAGGAGGAGCGGATCGCCGCGAGCTGCCCGGACTCGCTGCGCATCCCCGCCGTCCGAGGCCACTCCAGGGGGATCGGCGCGGGCTCACCGCCCGGGGTGGCGAAGGCGAGGGAGTCGACCTCGACGACCTCGTCGACCTCGCCCTCGGTGAGCTGCACCGAGCGGTACCCCGCCGGTGGGCCGACCGTGGGCGACGGCTCCGGCTCGGCGGTGGTCGGGAGGCGCGGCGTCAGGGGGACCACGGGGCCCAGCATGCCGCGCTGGGCGGCAGGGGCGTCCACGGCACTGGTCCCCCGGCGCCGAGGTCGAGGCCTCCGCGGTCAGGCGCCCACGCCCATCAGGTGCTCGACCGCGAGCTGGTCCAGGACCCCGGTGCCGTACCCGTACGCGCCCTTCGCGTCCGCGTCGAAGTCCTCGAAGGTGGCGCGGTCGGCGACGAGGTCGGTCAGGGTCTCCCCCTCGCCCAGCGTCGGGCGCGCCAGCTCGGTGACCTTCGCCGTCTCCAGGGCCGCGGTGACGCGCGGGTCCGCGCGGAAGGCGGCGGCGCGCTCCTTGAGCAGCAGGTAGGAGCGCATGTTCGCGGCGGCGGAGGCCCACACCCCGTCCATGTCCTCGGTGCGGTTCGGCTTGTAGTCGAAGTGGCGGGGCCCGTCGTAGGTCGGGCCGCCTCCGGGGAAGCCGTGCTCGAGCAGGTCCACGGTGGAGAAGGCGCTGATGAGGTGGCCGTGGGAGAAGATGAGGTCCTGGTCGAACTTGGGTCCGTGCTGGCCGTTGAGGTCGACGTGGAAGAGCTTGCCCTGGCTCAACGCCTGCGCGATGCCGTGGGTGGAGTTCAGGTTCGACATCTGCTCGTGACCCACCTCGGGGTTCACACCCACCAGGTCGGGGTGCTCCAGGGTGTGGGTGAAGGCGATCGCGTGCCCGACGGTGGGCAGCAGGATGTCGCCCCGCGGCTCGTTCGGCTTGGGCTCGATGGCGATGCGCATGTCCAGGCCCTGCTCGGTGATGTACGTGGTCAGGGCGTCCACGGCCTCGCGGTAGCGGGCGAGCGCCGCGTGCACGTCCTTCGCGGCGTCGACCTCGCTGCCCTCGCGCCCGCCCCACATCACGAAGGTCCTGGCACCCAGCTCGGCGCCCAGCTGCAGCTGGCGCAGCGCCTTGCGCAGCGCGAAGCGGCGCACGTCCCGGTCGTTGGCGGTGAGCGCCCCCTCCTTGAAGACGGGGTGGCTGAACAGGTTCGTGGTCACCATCGGGACGGCGAGCCCGGTCGCGTCCAGGGCGGTGCGCAGGCGGGTCAGGATCGCGTCGCGCCCGGCGGGGTCGCGGTGGCCGACCTCGAACGGGACGACGTCGTCGTCGTGGAAGGTGATGCCGTAGGCGCCGAGGTCGGAGAGGTGGTGGATCGAGTCCACCGGGTCGATGTCGGGGCGGGTCGCCGCGCCGAACGGGTCGGCGGCGGGCCATCCGATGGTCCACAGGCCGAAGGAGAACTGGTCGTCGCGGGTGGGCTCGAGCGCCATCGTGCTCCTCGGGGACGGTGTGGCGGGGGCGGAGGACCGATTGGTCCAGTCGTTGAACTTATTCGGGCGCCGTGAGACTGTCAACGGGTGGAGCCGGCCCGTCAGGGAGACCTGCGGGAGCGGAACCTCGCGACGGTGCTCTCCGCCGCCGCCGCCCCCGGTGACCCGGCCTCGCGGGCGGGGCTCGCCCAGCGCACCGGGCTGACCCGCTCCACGGTCTCCGCACTGGTCGAGCTGCTGCTGCTCGCCGGCATCCTGGAGGAGGTGGGCCCGGGCCCGCGCGCTGGCGCCGGACGCCCCGCCGCGGGGTTGGTGCTGTCCAGCCACCGGGTGGCGGCCCTGGGCGCCGAGGTCGGCGTGGACTACCTGGCCGCCTGCGTGCGCGACCTCACCGGCGCGGTCCGTCTGCGCCGGGTCGTCCCGGGTGACAACCGCTCGGCACCACCGGCGACGACCCTGGAGCGCTCGGCCGCGCTCGCCGGCGACCTGCTGCGCCTGGCCCGCGCTGAGGGCCTGGACGTGGTGGGGGCGACGTGGGCGGTGCCGGGGCTCGTGGACGCGGCCCGCGGCCGGGTGCTCCTGGCGCCGAACCTGGGGTGGGCCGACGTGGAGGTGACCGGCCCGCTGGCCGCGACGACCGCCCTCGCGGGCCTGCCGGTCGGGATCGACAACGAGGCCACGCTGGCAGCGGTGGCCGAGCTCGGTCATCCGCTCCCCGCGGGCGCAGCCGGCGGCCTGCTGCGGGTCTCCGGAGAGATCGGCATCGGCGCGGGCCTGGTCCTGGAGGGGCGCCTGGCCCGCGGCGAGCACGGCTGGAGCGGCGAGCTCGGCCACGTCACGGTCGACCCCGACGGTCCCTCCTGCCGGTGTGGTGCCACCGGCTGCCTGGAGGTCTACGCCGGCCAGGAGGCGATCCTGCGGGCAGCCGGCCACGCTGACGCGCTGTCCACCACCCTGGGGTCCGGTGGCGCCCTGGCAGCGCTGCTCGGCCCCGCATCCCGGGGGGAGCCGGCGACGCTGCGCGCCCTCGACGCCGCAGGGCGGGCTCTCGGGGTGGGCATCGCGTCGGCGGTGAACCTCCTCGACGTCGACGTCGTCGCCCTGGGGGGCATCTACGCGCCGCTGGAGGCGTGGGTGCGTCCCCAGATCGAGCGTGAGCTGGAGACCCGGGTGCTCCGCTCGAGGCTGCGCCCGGTGTCGGTGCGGGTGTCCACCACCGGCCCCGACGCGGCTGTGCTGGGGGCCGCCGCGAGCGTGCTGCAGGCGGTGCTGGCCCACCCGGCGCGCCTGCTGGGGGCCGGCGCCCCCTAGCTCCTCGGGGCGGCCGTGCTCTGCCGGACGGTGAGGCTGGTCGCCAGCTGGACCCTGGGTGGTGGCGACGCCTCGCCGTGGTGGCGGTCGAGCACCAACCGCACGGCCTCCGCGGCCATCTCCTCGAGCGGTTGGCGCACGGTGGTCAGCGGCGGGGACAGGTAGCGGCAGATGGCGAGGTCGTCGAAGCCGATGACGGAGAGGTCCTCGGGGATGCGCAGCCCTCGTGCCCGCGCCTCCCGGTAGACCCCGCTGGCCTGCATGTCCGAACCGGCGAAGATGGCCGTGGGCGGGTCGTGGAGGTCGAGGAGCTCCGCTGCCGCGCGCTGACCGCCCTCGGGCTGGAAGTCGCCGTGCCGGACCAGGGCCTCGTCGGCGGGCAGCCCGGCCCGCCCGAGCGCCGCGCGGTACCCCTCGAGCCGCTCCTGGCTGCAGAGCAGGAAGGGCATCCCGGTGATCACCGCGACCCGGCGGTGGCCGAGCTCGACGAGGTGCTCGGTGGCGGCGAGCCCGCCGGTGAAGTTCGTGGCGCCGACCGTGGGCAGGGTGGGGTCGCTGCCGCCGACGGGGTCGAGCAGCACCAGCGGCGTGCGCAGCTCCGCGAGCAGCCCCACCACGTCGGGCGCGGGCTGGGAGACCACCAGCACGACGCCGGCCGAGCGGCGGGTGCGCAGCGTGGAGAGCCACTCCCCGCCACCCGTCTGGTGGCTGTGCGCAACGGTCACCACCAGGCCGACCCGGGCGCGGGCGCTGGCCCTCTCGGCACCTGCCAGCACTTCCAGGAAGTACGGGGAGTCCAGGTCGGAGAGCACGAGGTCGACGAGCCGTGCCGTCGCCCCGCGGCTCGGGCCCCGGCGGCGGTACCCGTGCGTGGAGATCGCGCGCTGCACGCGCCCGCGGGTCTCGGTGGAGACGTCGGCGCGCCCGTTGAGCACCTTGGACACCGTGGGCACCGAGACCCCGGCGGACCGGGCGACATCGGCGATGGTCACGCGCTGGGCAGCCTCGGTCACGGTGGTCCTTCCCCACGACGGAAGCACGAGCGTAGCCGAAACTTTCGGACTGCAGCGCCGCGGTGCCGCGTGTCATGGCGCGGCGTGTGTCCCTTGACGGGCCGCGAGCGGGCTGGGTAGCGTCGTAGCATCGACGAAGGAGTCGGAAACTTTCGTCGGTGGACGCTCGCAGGAGAGCTGCCACACGCACGTGCCGCGACGCCGCGGCCCTCATGAAGGAGATCACTGTGGATCCCAGGACCTCACGCCGCTCGTTCCTCAGCCTCGCGGCGATGGCGCCGCTCGCCGCGAGCCTCGCCTCCTGCGGCTCGGCCGAACCGGGCACCGGGGGCGCCGGCGGCGGCAGTGGCGGGGCCGGCGCGGCGTCGATGTGGATCCTCACCGCCCAGCCGGCGGAGGGCATCCGCGAGGCGACCGTGGACCGCTTCAACGAGGCGAACCCCGAGACCACGATCGACACCACCGCCTTCCAGAACGACGCGTACAAGACGAAGATCCGTACCGCCATGGGCGCGGGTGAGGCACCGACGCTGATCTGGGGGTGGGGCGGTGGCAGCCTGCGGACCTACGCCGAGGCCGGTCAGGTCGAGGACCTGACGTCCTTCTTCAGCGACAACCCGGCCGTGCAGGACAAGCTGTTCGCGTCATCCTTCGGCGCGGGGACCATCGACGGCACGGTCTACGCGATGCCCTGCGAGACGGTGCAGCCGATCGTCCTGTACTACAACAACGAGCTGTTCGAGCAGATCGGCGCCCAGCCCCCGCAGAGCTGGGGCGACATCCTGGACCTGGTGCCGGCCTTCAACGCCCAGGGCATCGCCCCCTTCTCCCTCGGCGGGCAGTCGCGCTGGACGAACATGATGTGGCTGGAGTTCCTCTTCGACCGCATCGGCGGCACCGAGGTCTTCCAGGCGGCCTTCGACGGCGAGGCCGGCGCGTGGTCGAACCCGCTGGCCCTCGACGCGCTGACGAAGATGCAGGAGCTGATCGAGGCCGACGGCTTCATCAACGGCTTCCAGTCGATCACCGCCGACTCCGAGGCCGATCAGGCGCTGCTCTACACGGGCAAGGCGGCGATGATGCTGCACGGCTCGTGGACCTACGGGTCCATGTCGGCCAACGGCGGTGACTTCGTCTCCAGCGGCAAGCTCGGGTACATGAACTTCCCGCCGGTCGACGGCGGCACGGGCGACCCCACCTCGACCGTGGGCAACCCCGGGCAGTACCTGTCCATCTCCTCGCAGGCCAGCGACGAGCAGAAGGAGATCGCCCGGAACTTCCTCTCGACGGCGCTGCTGGACGAGACGGAGGTGCAGCAGTGGATCGACGCGGGGTCCGTGCCCGTGGTGAACGGCATCGACGAGCAGCTGGCATCGGCGGAGAACGCCGAGTGGCTCAAGTTCATCTACGAGACCGCCAGCGGCGCCAGCGCCTTCGCGCAGTCGTGGGACCAGGCGCTCAGCCCCGGGGCGGCCGAGACCCTGCTGACCAACATCGAGCAGCTGTTCGGCCTGTCGATCTCGCCGCAGCAGTTCGCCGACAACATGAACGAGACGATCGGGCAGTGACCACCGCGGCGCTCGCCCCGGCCGGGACGACGCGCGCGCCGTCCACGACACGGACGCGGAAGACCGGGTCCGTCTCGTGGATGGTCATCCCGGCGCTGGCCTTCTTCATCGCCTTCGGGGCGGTGCCGCTCGTCGGGGTCCTCGTCCTCAGCTTCGGGCAGTGGGACGGCATCAACCCGACCATCGGCTTCGCGGGGCTGGCCAACTGGGCCTCGGTGCTCACCGACCCGGTGCTGTACCGGGCCCTGGGGACCACCTTCTGGATCATGGCCCTGTCGTGGCTGTTCCAGACCCCGATCAGCCTGCTGCTGGGCACGTTCGGCGCCGGGCACCAGCAGTACCGGGCCTTCCTCGCCGTCCTGTACTTCCTGCCGCTCCTGCTCTCCGCGGCGGCCAGCTCGATCGCGTTCAAGGCCCTGCTCGACCCCAACTTCGGCCTGTCGGCCTCCCTGGGGCTGCCGTTCCTGTCGCAGAACTGGCTCGGTGAGCCGGCGCTCGCGATCGCCGTGGTCGTCTTCATCATCTCGTGGATGTACATCCCGCTGCACACCCTCATCTACCAGGGTGGTGTGCGGCAGATCCCCAAGTCCTTGTACGAGGCGGCCTCGATCGACGGCGCCGGCCGGGTCAAGCAGTTCTTCTCCATCACCCTGCCGCAGCTGAAGTACACGGTCATCACCTCCTCGACGCTCATGGTCGTCGGGTCGCTGACGACCTTCGACCTGATCTTCGTGCTCACCGGCGGGGGCCCCGGCGACGCCACCCGCGTCCTGGCCCTGGACATGTACCTGCGGGGCTTCCGGGCCAACGCGATGGGCCCCGCCAGCGTCATCGCCGTCGTCCTCGTGGTCGTCGGCCTCGGGATGGCGCTGCTGCTGCAGCGCCTCGGCGGCAAGGACACCGCCGCGAGCCAGCTCGACGGTCTGTAGGGAGTGGCGAGATGAGCAGCGCAGTGAGCACCAGGGACACCTCCACCACGACCACCACACCGCCGGTGCAGCGCCCGCGCCGCACCCACCAGTTGCGGCACCTCAACCTGCCCGCGGGCATCGCCGGCTGGCTGTGGCTCGCGGTGATCATCGTCCCGATCTACTGGATCGTCATCACCAGCTTCAAGGAGCAGGCGGGGTACTTCACCTCGAACCCGCTCGTGCCTGCGGTCGAGCCCACGCTCGACAACTACCGGCTGGTCCTGGCCAACGACTTCACCCGCTACTTCATCAACAGCGTGGTCGTCACCCTGGGGACGATCGTGCCGGCCGTCCTGATCTCCTTCATGGCGGCCTTCGCCATCGTCCGCGGGGACAGCCGGTTCCTGCGCCTGTCGTCGCGCTTCCTGCTCCTGGGCCTCGCCATCCCGCTGCAGGCCACGATCATCCCGGTGTACCTGCTGATCATCCGGCTGAACCTCTACGACAGCCTGCTGGCGCTGATCCTGCCCTCGATCGCCTTCGCCATCCCGCTGAGCGTGCTGATCCTCGCCAACTTCATCCGCGACGTGCCCAACGAGCTGTTCGAGTCGATGCGCCTGGACGGCACGAGCGAGTGGGGGACGGCGTGGCGCCTGGCCATGCCGCTGACCCGCCCGGCCATGGTCACCGTGACCATCTACAACGGGCTCGCCGTGTGGAACGGCTTCCTGCTGCCGCTGGTGCTCACCCAGAGCCCGGAGCTGCGGGTCCTGCCCCTGGCGCTGTGGACCTTCCAGGGCCAGTACAGCGTCAACGTCCCAGCGGTGCTCGCTGCGGTGGTGCTCACCACCCTCCCCATCCTGGTGCTGTACGTGATCGGGCGCCGCCAGCTGGTGAGCGGGCTCACCGCCGGGTTCAGCAAGTAGCGCCGCGGCGGTCGCGCCGCCACCACCACTCCCGAGGGGACCCATGAGCACCGACCTGTCCCGTCCGAGCACAACCACCTCGAACGCCGACCCCCTGGGCGGTGCCGGCGCCGACCCCGGCGCCGACCCCCGCGTCGACGCGCTCCTCGCGGCGATGACCCTGGAGGAGAAGCTCGCGCAGCTCGTCGGCCTGTGGGAGCAGCGCGGCGGCTCCGGTGACGGCGGCGACGTCGCGCCGATGGCCGACGCGATGCAGGCCGAGGAGAGCGACTTCACGGCCTTCGCCGCCCACGGGCTCGGGCAGCTGACCCGCCCGTTCGGCACCGCACCGCTGGACCCGGTGGAGGGGGCGCGGGGGCTGGCCGCCAAGCAGCGCTGGCTCACCGAGCACACCCGCCTCGGCATCCCGGCGCTGGTGCACGAGGAGTGCCTGACGGGCCTGGCCGCGTGGCGGGCCACCACCTTCCCGGCGCCGCTGTCCTGGGGCGCGAGCTTCGACCCCGACCTGGTGGAAGCGATGGGCGCGGCGATCGGGACGTCGATGCGCTCCCTGGGCGTGCACCAAGGGCTCGCGCCGGTGCTCGACGTCGTCCGCGACGCCCGCTGGGGTCGGGTCGAGGAGTGCATCTCCGAGGACCCCTACCTCGTCGGCACGGTGGCCACCGCGTACGTGCGCGGGGTGCAGTCCACCGGCGTCGTCGCCACCCTGAAGCACTTCGTCGGGTACTCCAACAGCCGCGCCGGGCGCAACCTCGCCCCCGTGCACGCCGGGCCCCGGGAGGTCGCCGACGTGCTCCTGCCGCCCTTCGAGATGGCCGTCCTCGACGGCGGCGCCGGGTCGGTGATGAACTCCTACGCCGAGATCGACGGCGTCCCGGTGGCCGCCGACGTCGACCTGCTCACCGGAGTGCTGCGCGGGCGCTGGGGCTTCACCGGCACCGTCGTCGCCGACTACTTCGCCGTCGCCTTCCTCCAGACGCTGCACGGGGTGGCCAGCGACCTCGGCGACGCCGCCGCGCAGGCGCTGACCGCCGGCATCGACGTGGAGCTGCCCACCGGCACCGCCTACCTCACCCCGCTCGCGGAGCGGGTGCGCGACGGGGAGCTCCCCGAGGACCTGGTGGACCGCGCCGTGCGCCGGGTGCTGGCGCAGAAGGCGCGCCTGGGACTGCTCGACGCCACCTTCGACGAGGGCGCCGTGGACGCCGCCGGCATCGACCTCGACCCCCCGGTCCACCGCGACATCGCCCGCCAGCTCGCGGAGGAGGCGGTCGTCCTGCTCAGCAACGACGGCACGCTCCCCCTGGCTCCGAGCGACCAGCGCCGGGTGGCGGTGGTGGGCCCGAACGCGAGCAGCACCGACGCCCTCTTCGGGTGCTACAGCTTCGCCAACCACGTGCTCGCCCAGCACCCCGGCACCGAGCTCGGCCTCGAGGTGAGCACCCTGCTCGAGGCGCTGGGCACCGAGCTCCCGGGCGCCGAGCTGGTCCACGAGCGCGGCTGCGACGTGGACACCGCAGACACCGGCGGCATCGCGGCCGCGGTCGAGGCGGCGCGCGGCGCCGACCTGGTGGTCGCGGCCGTCGGCGACCTCGCCGGGCTGTTCGGGCGCGGCACCTCCGGGGAGGGTTGCGACGCCGACGACCTGGACCTGCCCGGGGTCCAGCGCCAGCTCGTCGAGGCCGTGATCGCCACCGGCACGCCGGTGGTGCTCGTCCTGCTCACCGGGCGCCCGTACGCCGTGGGGTGGGCCCTGGAGGGCGCCGCCGCCGTGGTGCAGGCCTTCTTCCCCGGTCAGGAGGGTGCCGGCGCCATCGCCGGGGTGCTCTCCGGGCGGGTCAACCCCTCCGGGCGGCTGCCGGTGAGCCTGCCCCGCTCGGTCGGCTCGCAGCCCTACAGCTACCTGCACCCCGCGCTGGGCGGGGCGAGCTCGGTGAGCAACCTCGAGACCGCCCCCGTGCTGCCCTTCGGGCACGGCCTGTCCTACACCTCCTTCGAGCACACCGACCTGGCGGTGCGCACCGCGCGGGTCCCCACCGACAGCGCCCTCGTGGTGACGTGCCGGGTGACCAACACCGGTGACCGGGCCGGCGCGGACGTCGTCCAGGTCTACGCCAGCGACCCGGTGGCCTCGGTGACGCGGCCCGTGGTGCAGCTCCTGGGCTACGCCCGGGTGCTCCTGGAGCCCGGTGCGAGCGCGGAGGTGACCTTCGACGTGCCGACCACCCGGCTGGCGCTCACCGACCGGGCGATGGTGCGGGTGGTGGAGCCGGGGAGGATCGACCTCAGCGTGGGCACCTCCTGCCAGGACCGCCCGCTGAGCGCCGTGGTGGAGCTGACGGGGCCCCCGCACGAGGTCACCACCGCCGACCGCCGCGTGGTCGACGTGAGCGTCGTCCCCCAGGGGCCCGCGTGAGCGCCCCGCTGCGCGTGGCCATGGTCGGGCACGGGTTCATGGGCAGGGCGCACACCCAGGCGTGGCGGGTGGCTCCGCGGTTCTTCGACCTGCCGCGCACCCCGGAGCTCGCGGTGCTGGTCGGGCGGGACGAGGGCCGGGCCCGCGAGGCCGCGGACCGGCTCGGGTGGGCCGACGTCGAGACCGACTGGCGGCGCGTCATCGAGCGCGACGACGTCGACGTGGTCGACGTGGTCACGCCCGGCAACACGCACGCGGAGATCGCCGTCGCGGCCCTGGAGGCCGGCAAGCACGTCCTGTGCGAGAAGCCGCTGGCCAACAGCGTCGCCGACGCCGAGCGGATGGCGGCGGTCGCCGACGGCGCCGCGGCCACGGGGGTCTTCGCCGCGGTGGGCTTCAGCTACCGCAGGGTCCCCGCCGTGGCCCTGGCGAAGCAGCTCGTCGCCGAGGGCGTCGTCGGACAGGTGCGCCAGGTGCGTGCCCGCTACCTCCAGGACTGGCTCGTGGACGCCGAGGGCCCCATGACGTGGCGCCTGGACGCAGCGGTGGCGGGGTCCGGCTCCCTCGGCGACATCGGCGCCCACGCCGTCGACGCGGTGCAGTTCGTCACCGGTCTGGAGGTGGAGTCCGTCAGCGGGCTGCTGCACACCTTCGTGGTGGAGCGGCCTCTGCTCGCCGAGCAGCGCGGTCTGGGCGGCTCGGCGTCGGCGGACCCGGGCCAGCGCGCGCCGGTGACCGTGGACGACGCGGCGCTGTTCACCGCCCGGCTGTCCGGCGGGGCGCTGGGTTCCTTCGAGGCGACGCGGTACGCCACCGGGCGCAAGAACGCGCTGTCCCTGGAGGTCTCCGGCTCCACCGGGGCCATCGCCTTCGACCTCGAGGAGATGAACGTGCTGAGCGTCTACGACGGGCGCGACCCGCTCGGCCGGCAGGGCTTCCGACGCATCATCGTCACCGAGCCCGAGCACCCGTACATGGCGGCGTGGTGGCCGACGGGCCACACCATCGGCTACGAGCACACCTTCACCCACCAGGTGCGCGACCTCGTCGTCGACCTCGCCGACGGCCGCCAGCCGCGGCCGTCCTTCGCCGACGGGCTGCAGGTGCAGCGCGTCCTCGCGGCGGTGGGGCGCAGCGCGGCCCAGGGCAGCACCTGGGTGGGGACAGCGGCGTGAGCGAGCGCCACGCCCTCGTGGTCAGGGGCGGCTGGGACGGCCACCAGCCCGTCGAGGCCACCGACCTGTTCATCCCCCACCTGGAGGCGCACGGCTTCACCGTGCGCGTCGAGGGCTCCCCCGCGCCGTACGCCGACGCCGCGTACATGGCGGGGGTGGACCTGGTGCTCCAGTGCACGACCATGTCGTCCATCGAGCCCGAGGAGCTCGCGGGGCTGCGCGCGGCGATCGAGGCCGGGACCGGGATGGCGGGCTGGCACGGCGGGATCGCGGACTCCTACCGGAACAGCTCCGACTACCTGCACCTGGTCGGCGGGCAGTTCGCGTGCCACCCCGGGAAGGCGCCGGAGCTGCGCACCGGGGAGCAGGCCGACAACTACGTGCCCCACCGGGTCACCATGCTCCCCACGGCGGCCGACCACCCGATCACCGCCGGCCTCGACGACGTCGACCTGGTGACCGAGCAGTACTGGGTGCTCGCCGACGGCTACGTCGACGTCCTCGCGACGACGACCCAGGCCGTCCGCCCCGGAGACCCGTGGCACCGGGAGGTGACCTCCCCCGCGATCTGGACCCGCCAGTGGGGCGAGGGTCGGATCTTCGTGTGCACACCCGGCCACCGCGTCGAGGTCCTGCAGCACCCGACCGTGCGCACCATCATCGAGAGGGGCCTGCTGTGGGCGGCGCGCTGAGGGTGGGCATCGTCGGGGCGGGGAGGATCAGCGCCCAGTACAGCGCCTCGTTCGCGCGACTGCCGCAGGTGGAGGTCGCCGCCGTCGCCGACCTGGACGCCGACCGCGCGAGCGCGCTCGCCGACCATCACCCGGGAGCGCGGGCCGTGCCGCTGCAGGGCCTGCTCACCGCGGACGACGTGGACGTGGTCCTCAACCTGACGGTGCCGTCCGTGCACGCGGAGGTCGCCCACGCGGCCCTGGGGGCGGGCAAGCACGTCTACGGGGAGAAGCCGCTCGCCGCGACCGCGCTGGAGGGGCGCGGCGTGGTGGACGCCGCCGCCGCCGCGGGGCTGCGGCTGGCGTGCGCGCCCGACACGGTGCTCGGGACGGGCGTGCAGACGGCGCGCGCGGCCCTCGACGCCGGGATGATCGGCGTCCCGCACGCCGCGACGGCGTTCATGGTCACACCCGGGCACGAGCTCTGGCACCCGGACCCCGGGTTCTACTACCAGCCCGGTGGGGGCCCGCTGCTCGACATGGGTCCGTACTACCTGACCGCGCTGGTGCACCTGCTCGGCCCGGTCGCCCGCGTGGTCGGCGCCTCCTCCCGACCCCGGGCCACCCGGACCGTCGCCGACGGGCCGCGCGCCGGCACGGTGGTCGACGTCGCGGTCGACACGCACGTCACCGGCATCCTCGAGCACCACGGGGGCGCCCTGACGACGCTGGTGATGAGCTTCGACACCTGGGCGGCGCGCCTGCCGCGCCTGGAGGTCTACGGCAGCGCCGGGTCCCTGTCGGTCCCGGACCCGAACTGCTTCGACGGTCCGGTGGACGTCTTCACCGCCCAGGCGCCGCAGTGGGTGCGCCTGCCCGTCTCGGCGGGGTACCTGGGCGCCGGTCGCGGCGTGGGGGTCGCGGACCTGGCGCTCGCCCTCGCGGAGGAGCGGCCGCACCGGGCTGACGGGGACGTGGCCCTGCACGTGCTCGACGTCATGGGCTCCGTCCAGGCCGCGGCGGACTCGGGGACGGCGGTGGCGATCACCTCCACGTGCGAGCGTCCGGAGCCCCTGACAGAGCTGATCGATCTGGCCCGCTCCCCCGCCAGCACCGGGTAGCTGCCGAGGGCACGGACGGCTTGCGCACCGAGCGCCCCGCGCTGCCCGACGACGGGTGCAGTTCCCGGCTCGTGTCCCGGACCCGGGTGCGCGCCGGTGGACCTCCCTCCGGGGGCCAGGCCGCTCAGTCCAGTCGCCAGGAGGCCAGCGCCGGCCCCAGCGGGGTGAACGCTGACGCCAGCGCCGCGAGGCTCACCGCGGCGACGGCCCAGAGCCCGGCCGCGACCGCGCGCGTCGGGCGCGGTGACGGGCCGAGCACCCCCACCCCTCGGCTCAGCGCCACGCTCGTGGCGGCGAGGATCGCCAGCACGGCGGGGCCCAGCACCACCGACAGGCCCGCCGCAGCCACCCACCGGCCACCGTCGCCGCGCGGCCACAGGTCCTTCGGGTCGTGGGCGCCGCCGGCGACCTCCGCGAGGGGCACGCGGTCCGAGCCGTTGACGAGGAACGGCACGACGACCCCCGCCAGGTGCACGACGACCGTCATGACGAGCGCGCCCGCGAGCAGGGCGACGACGCGGGGCGTGGCGAACGACCGGTCCTGCTCCACAGCGCTCACGCCGCCAGCCCGGCACCGGGCCCGCGCGCGTCGAGAGCCCTAGCCTGCCTCGCGTGAGCACCGACGACGCGACGGGGAGGCTGCTCCTGCTCGACTCCGCCACCCTCTACTTCCGCGCCTTCCACGCCATCCCGGGCACGGTCACCGCCCCGGACGGGACCCCGGTGGGGGCGGTGCGCGGCTTCCTCGACATGGTGGCGGTCCTGGTCGAGCGCCTGCGCCCCGGGCAGGTGGTGGCGTGCTGGGACGACGACTGGCGCCCGGCGTGGAGGGTGGCGCTGCTGCCCTCGTACAAGGCGCACCGCACGGTCGAGGGTGGCGGTGAGGAGGTGCCCGAGATGCTCGGTGCGCAGGTGGAGGTCATCGCCGAGCTGCTCGCGGCGCTCGGCGTCCCCCGCGTCGGTGCGCCCGGGTGCGAGGCCGACGACATCATCGCCACCCTCGCCACGCGAGCCGGCGCCGCCGGGACGGGCGTGGACGTCGTCTCCGGCGACCGTGACCTCCTGCAGCTCGTCGACGACGCCGCCGGGGTGCGGGTGGTGTGGATCGGGCGCGGGGTGCGCGAGGCGGAGATCATCGACGGCGGCGTCCTCGCCGGGCGGTACGGGCTGGGCCTTGCCGGCCCCGGCCGGGCGTACGCGGACCTGGCAGTGCTGCGCGGTGACCCCAGCGACGGGCTCCCAGGGGTGGCGGGCATCGGGGAGAAGACGGCGGCGGCACTGCTCGCCCGGCACGGGGACCTCGCCGGTGTCCTCGCCGCCGTGGACGCGGGTGATCCCGCAGTGCGCCCCGCGGTGGCCGCCTCGCTGCGAGCGGCACGGACCTACCTGGCGGTGGCGCCGGAAGTGGTCGCGGTCCTGCGCGACGCCGACGTGCCCCCGCTCCCGACCGCCCCCGGGGTGGGGCACCTCGGTGACGGGCTGGACCGCGAGCGCCTCCACGGCCTGGCGCAGCGGTGGGGGGTGCTCTCCCCGGTGCAGCGCCTGCTGGCCGCCATGGGCGCGGAGGCCCTGCCCGGACCCGACTCCGCCGGTGGCGCGCCGGGTACGTGACCTGTCCCCCCGCCCGACGTCCGAGATGCGGGGCGGGCGCGGGCGCTCAGGGGTCGTCGTGGTTGCGGGCGTGGGCGGCGGCCTCGGCGGCGGCGGGGGTGTTGGGCACGAACTGCTCCCCGTGCCGGGCACCGTCGGTCTTCGCGGCGTCGGTCTCCGCGCGCTCGGCCTCGCTGAGCTCCTCCCACGCCTGCTTCGGCAGGTAGCGCGCGGCGCCACCGCCGTGGGCCTCCTCACCGGTGCGGGCCTGGGTCCCGCCGTCGGAGGTCTGCCACTCCTCCTCCGTCCACTGCGTCAGGTGCTGCTGGGTGTCGTCCTTGCCGCCGAGGTACCGGCCGCCGGCGCCCTCGTACTCGTGCACGAGCAGCTGGGACTTCCGTGCCGACCACTGCCCGGGCTCTCCGCCGCGGTCACCGGCCTGGATCTCGTCCTTCAGGCGTGCCCGCAGGGCGGGGTCGGTGTACTTCTCCTCCGGGGTGCGAGCGCTCATCCCGGCACGGTAGGCAGACGCGGACGCAGCCGCCCCACGACGGCGGCGATCGCGTCGACGGCGGCTACGGCGGCCGGTCGTCGTCGGCGGGCGGCTGCCCCGCGGCCAGGCGGGCCCCGGCCCGACGGGTGCGGACGATGGCGACGTGGGAGGTGTTCCGCAGCGGTGTGCGCTCCGGGTCCGGCCACCGGGGCGGGGTGGACCAGGGCACGCCCGCGAGCACGGTGATGGTCCACTGCTCGCGGTGGATCTCCGTGTGGTGGCGGCCGCACATCAGCACCACGTCCACCAGGACCGTCTCCCCGCCGCGGGACCACCGCACGACGTGGTGCGCGTCGCACGCGTGTCGCTGCAGCGCGGACACCGAGATCGGCCCGGTCTGCTCGCACCGGGAGGGGCCGGGGTGCCGCGCCGGCCCGGCTGGTACCTCCTCCTCGAGTGTCCCGACCCCGACGCCGTCCCCAGCACGCTGTTCAGCACTGTCCTCACCGGCGTGGGGCGATGGGCAGGCACCGGTGTGCGCGGCGAGCTGCTCGACGGTGGTGTGGATGACCGCCCGTGGCGGCTCCGCGCCCGGCAGCTGCAGGCCCAGCGCCTGCCCGGCGAAGCGGGCCATCTCGAGCTGCGCGTCGGCCTGGCGCTCGGCGCCCTCCACCGGGCCGAGCGCCCCGTCGACGACCACCGTCCCGGTGGCGTCGACGCGGGTGGTCCAGGAGCGGCGCTCGAACGCCTCGTCCGCGCAGGCCTCGACACCCTCGGGAGGGCCCGGGCGAGTCCGGTGAGCAGCTGGTCGACCTCTTCACGGCGGTCCCGCACCGTGCCGGTGGGCAGCTGGCGCAGGACCCGGGCCGCGACGTCGACGTGCTGACGAGTCACCCGTCCGGCGGCCAGCGCCTCCCCCAGCCCCGCAGCGCCCCGGTCTCGGGGTCGGTGGCCGTCGCGGCGTCCAGGTCGGCGCGTGCGGCCCCCGCGCCGCCGCGCGGCTCGTCGGCGAGGAAGTGCCTGGTCGCCGCCGCCGCGCGGTCCCGGTCTCGTGTGCGCCGGCGTCGCGCTGAGCGGCGATGGTCGACGCGTGCGGCGTCGTGCCGCCTGAGCTCGTCCCACATCATCGACGCTGCGTGACCGCTCTTCAGCGTGCTGGGACGCCGTGGTACGACCGTGATCCGGCTATGTCCGTGCTGGCTGCCGTTATCATGGTCGCTGGAGGGTGAAGACCTCCCCCAGGGCGCCCCACTCCGCCCGCCCCAGCCGCGAGACCGGGTCCAGCAGGGCCACGTCGGGCATCCCGTCAGCGGCGAGCACCGCCCGGGCCACCGCCAGGTGCACCACCGCCCCGAAGACCACGGTGCTGTCCCCGAACCCCGCCTCCCCCACGACCCGGCACTCCAGGGCCACCGGGGACGCCGCCACCCGCGGGGGCGCCACCACCGCGCTGGGCTCCCGCGCCACCCCCGCGGCGTCGAACTCGCTCTCCCCGCGCGGCAGGCTCGCACCGGTGGCGTTGACCTGCCCGGCGAGGGCCCGCGGGGACAGGCACACGACGAACTCCCCCGTCTCACGCACGTTGCGCAGGGTGTCCTTGACGCCCACGGAGGTGAAGGACACCACCGGTGGCTCCGCCGAGGCGACGGTGAAGAAGGAGTGCGGCGCCAGGTTGTCCACGCCGGCGCCGGACCGGGTGGAGATCCACGCGACGGGCCGCGGGAGGACGGTGGCGGTCAGCCACGGGTAGGTGCCCCCCGGGCCCAGCCCCGCGACGTCGACCTCGAGACGCTCACCACCGGCAGCGTGCTCAGACGGCGGCACGCGCCGCTCCCGCGGAGTACGCCACGACCCCGCGGTCGACCAGTGCCGCGGCAGCCCGCCCGGTGCGCGCCAGGGCGGCGCCCTCCGCGTCACCGGTGGCGGCGGAGACGGCGACGACCTGGTCGAGCAGGTCCAGCAGCTGTCGGCACCAGCGCACGAAGTCCCCCGCGGCGAGGTCGTTGGGCCCGGCGTCGAGCACCGCGTCGAGCGCCTGCCCGCGGCACCACCGGTGCACCGGCCACACCAGCCCCAGGTCGGGTTCGGCGGTGGGCGGCAGGTGGTGCTCGCTCTCACGGACGTGCAGGGCCGACCACTGCTCCACGGTGGCCTCCAGGGCGGTGGCGACCTCCCGACCCCCGGGGTGGCGCGCGGACGGCGGGCCCTCCTCGCGGCGCGCCTCGTAGACGATGCACGACAGCACCGTCGCGAGCCCCGCGGCGTCCAGACCCGCCCACGTCCCCTCCCGGAGGCACTGCGCGACGAGCAGGTCCTTCTCTGCGTACACGCGGCGCAACCGGTGCCCGGCGCCGGTGACCACCAGCTCCCCCCCGCGGGCGGGCAGGGCGGTGGGGTGGACGTCGCTCAGGCCCGCCTCGGCCTCGCCCTGGAGGTAGCCGAGGTCGACGAGCAGGTCGCAGACCCGGTCGAAGGTGCGCGCGATGGTGCCGGTGCGGCTCTCGATGCGCGCGGTGGTCGCCCGCGCGTCGTGCTCGAGGGCGCCCCACCGCTGGGCCCAGCGGGCGTGGTCCTCCCGCTCGGGGCAGGAGTGGCACGGGTGCTGGCGCAGCTGGCGGCGCAGGAGGGTGACCTCGTCCGGCGGGGTGCCCACCTCCCGCGCACCACCGCCAGCACGGACGGCACCGCCGCCACCCCCAGCGCCGTCGCCGGTGGCCAGCGCGGTGCGCAGCGAGGAGGCGAGGTCGCGGCGCGAGCCGGGCGCGCGGGCGTCGAAGGTCGCCGGCACCCTGACCCGGGTGATCGCCGCGACCGGGGTCGGCACGTCGAGCACCGTCAGGCGCCGCACCTGCCCCTCGGCGGTCAGCACGCTGGGCCGCGGCCCCTCCAGGCCCGCCGTCAGCCCCGGGTCCAGGACCACGGCGTACCCCGCGCGGCGGCCCACGGGCACCGAGATCACGTCACCGGTGCGCAGGGCCTCGAGGGAGGCGACAGCGTCGGAGCGCCGGCGGCGGGCACCGGCGCTGCTGACGTCCTTCTCGAGGTCGCTGATGCGCCGGCGGACCGCGGCGTACTCCGCGAAGTCCCCGAGGTGGCACGTCATCGAGCTCGCGTACCCCGCCATCGCCTCCTGCTGCCCGCGCAGCTCCCGGGCGAGGCCCACCACGCCCCGGTCGGCCTGGAACTGGGCGAAGGAGGTCTCCAGCACCTCCCGGGCCCTGGACCGCCCGACCTGCGCGACGAGGTTGACGGCCATGTTGTACGTCGGGCGGAAGCTGGAGCGCAGCGGGTAGGTGCGGGTGGAGGCCAGCCCGGCGACGGCCTCGGCGTCCAGGGACGGCTGCCACAGCACCACCGCGTGACCCTCGACGTCGATGCCGCGGCGCCCGGCGCGCCCGGTGAGCTGGGTGTACTCCCCCGGGGTGATGTCGACGTGGGACTCCCCGTTGTACTTCACGAGCTTCTCCAGGACCACCGAGCGCGCTGGCATGTTGATGCCCAGCGCGAGGGTCTCGGTGGCGAAGACGGCCTTGACCAGCCCCAACGAGAAGAGCTCCTCCACGACCTCCTTGAACGTGGGCAGCATCCCGGCGTGGTGCGCGGCGATCCCGCGGGAGAGGCCCTCGACCCAGTCGTGGTAGCCCAGGACCTCCAGGTCGGACTCGGGGAGCTCGGAGCAGCGGGCGTCGACGATGGCGCGGACCTCGGCGCGCTCCTCGGCGGTGGTCAGGCGCACCCCCCAGGACACGCACTGGCCCACGGCGGCGTCGCACCCGGCGCGGGAGAACACGAAGACGATGACCGGGAGGAGGTCCGCGCCGGCGAGGCGCTCGAGGACCTGCGCGCGGGAGGCCCCGGAGTGCTTCGCGCGCGCACCCCCGCCGGCCGGTCCCCCACCACCTGGTCCGCCACCGCGGCCGCGCCGGTCACGGGACTGGCGCCGACCGGGGGTGGCGCGCGAGGCGACCTTGTCGCGGCGGTGGTCCTCGCGCGACAGGCGCACCAGCTCGGGGTTGACCCGCAGGTCGCTCACGGGGCCCACCACCGCTGCCGGCGCCGGCGCAGCGCGGCCCCGGGCAGCGGGCACCACCCGCGGGACGCCCCGGCGTGGGGGCGCCCCGCGCCACGCCGCCTCGTCCAGCCGCCCGTCGTCCCGCCCGTCGTCCCGCCCGTCGTCCCGCCCGTCGTCCGGCCCACCGTCGTCCAGGGCGGCGGTGCCCTCGTCGACGAAGAGGTCGACGACCCGGGTCCCGACCATGACGTGCTGCCACAGGGGCACCGGACGGTGCTCGGAGACCACCACCTCGGTGTGCCCGCGCAGCGTCGCCAGCCACGCCCCGAACTCCTCCGCGTTGGAGACCGTCGCCGACAGGGAGGTGATGAGCACGTCGTCCGGCAGGTGGATGATCACCTCCTCCCACACCGCGCCGCGGAAGCGGTCGGCGAGGTAGTGCACCTCGTCCATCACCACGTGACCCAGGCCCACCAGCGCCGGGGAGCCGGCGTAGAGCATGTTGCGCAGCACCTCGGTGGTCATCACCACCACGGGGGCGCTCCCGTTCACGGAGGTGTCCCCGGTGAGCAGCCCGACCCTCTCGGGGCCGAAGCGCGCGGACAGCTCGGCGTGCTTCTGGTTGCTCAGCGCCTTGATGGGGGTGGTGTAGAACGCCTTGCGTCCCGCGGCGAGCGCCAGGTGGACGGCGAACTCCCCCACGATCGTCTTGCCCGCCCCGGTGGGCGCGGCGACCAGGACCCCGCGCCCGGCCTCCAGGGCCTCGCACGCGCGCACCTGGAAGGGGTCGAGGTCGAAGCCGGTGTCCTCGGCGAAGGCGTGCAGTGCGGACCTGGAGCTGACCTGGCGGCGCCGGGACGCCGCGTAGCGCTCAGCGGGCGAGGGCATGGACTTCAGACTAGGCGAGCAGCTCCAGGGCGCCGGGGACCACCTGGCACACGAGGGGCAGCGGGCGCAGCGCCTCCCCGTCCCCGTGCGCGACCACGGGCGCGGGCTCAGCATCGAGCGCAGCGTCGCGGCGGACGTCGAGGAGCTCCACGCCCACGCTCGCGGCGCGGTGCACGGTCACCGCCGGGTGCCGGGTGTGTAGTCCGGCGAAGACGGTGGGCAGCATCGCCAGCAGCGCCGCGCGCGTCAGGGCCCCGACGACGACGACGTCGGCGAGCCCGTCGTCGGGCACCGCGTGCGGGGCGATGCGCAGACCGCCGCCGTAGGTGGTGGTGCCCGCGACGGCGACCAGCACCGCCTCGTGGTCGGAGGCGACGCCGTCCAGGACGAGGCGGTAGGGGCGGGGACGCCAGGCGGGCAGCTCGCGCAGGACCGCGGCGGTGTACCGGGCGCGACCGGGGGCACCCCGGGGCCAGCTGCGCGCCCAGGTGTTGGCGCGGGCGTTGACGGCGGCGTCGAAGCCGGCGGCGACCACGCTGACCACCCAGCGGGGCTCCTCGGCGTCCTCGCCGGCGCCGCGCACCGCGAGGAGGTCCACGCACCGGCGCGGGGCGCCGGGGGTCAGGGCGTCGTGGATGCGCCGCGCCGCCGCGCGGGCACCCCGGACTCCACCGCGAGGGGCGACGATGCCCAGGGCGCGGGCGGTGTCGTTGCCGCTCCCGGCGGGCAGCACCACCAGGGGTACCCCGGTGCCGGCCACCGCCGATGCCCCGAGCTGCACGGTGCCGTCCCCGCCGACGACGACGAGCGCGGCGACGCCGGCGGCGACCTGGCGGCGGGCGGCGGCCACCGTGGCAGCGGCGCTGCGGGCGGTGACGTCGACGACGTCGTGGCCCAGCTCGGCCAGGGCGGGCAGGACGGCGGCGCCGGACGCACGGCGGCGCCCGGATCCGGCGTCGGGTGCCACGAGCGCGGCGAGGGGCTGGCCCGGCACTACGACGGCGGCGGGGTGGGCGGGGGAGGCGCGGCGGGCGCGCCCGGCACGGGAGCGGTCACAGCGCGCTGGCCTCGCCGTCGGCGGTCTCGAGGTAGGCCGGGGCGCGCTTGGCGCGGCGACGGTCGATCATCAGGCAGATGCCGATGGCGAGGGCGAAGAGCAGGAGCAGCGGAGCGGCGAGGGTGAACATCGCCGTCACGTCCGGGGTGGGGGTGGCGACGGCCGCGATGGTCATGCACAGGACGAAGACCCAGCGCCACGAGCGGAGGACCGCCGCCCCGGAGAGGAGACCGGCGAGGTTCAAGCCGACGAGGACGACGGGCAGCAGGAAGGCGAGGCCGAAGCCGAGGATCGTGCGCATCACGAAGCCGAGGTACACCGACGCCTCGATGATGTTGGAGCCCTCGGTCGGCGTGAAGCTGGTGAAGAAGCTGACCGCATTGGGGATGAAGAAGCTCGCGAGCACGACCCCAGCGAGGAACAGCGGCGCGGCGCTGGAGACGAAGCCCAGGGCGTACCGCTTCTCCTGCTTCGTGAGCCCCGGGGTGATGAAGGCCCACAGCTGGTAGATCCACAGGGGGCTGGAGACGATGACACCGATCCACACCGACATCTTGAGCTTCAGGTCGAAGGCCGTGGCGACGGCCCCGAAGTTGATCTCCACGTCCTGGCCGTCGATGCGCAGGTCGGCGAGCGGGCCGGTGAGGTAGTCGAACACCGGGTTGTACAGGAACCACCCCGCCACTGCCCCGACGAGGATCGCCAGACCTGCGCGGACGACGCGCTTGCGCAGCTCGGTGAGGTGCTCGCGCAGGGCCATGCGGCCCTCGGGGTTCCGGCTCTTGCGCGCCGTCGTGCGCTTCGCCCGCCCACCCGTCGCCGCGACCTCGTGCGCCCCTCCGACGGGCGCGCCGACGCTGGCGGGGTCGCGGTCCTCCCCGGGGCTCCCCGTGGAAGGGGTGGCGTGGGTGGTCACGGCATCAGATCCTGTGGTCGGCCGGCCGGCGCCCGGTCATGAGCGCACGGGATCAGGCGCCGAAGCGCTGCTGCTCGCGCTGCTCCTGCGCCGGCTCGGCGACCGGCGTCGGCTTCGCCACAGCGGGCCCGTGCTCGTCGCGGTGGGTGCCGTCGACGACGCGTCCCTCGACCGGGGTGATCGACGAGGTCGAGGGGTCCTTCCCGTCCGTCTTGAGCTCCTTGACCTCGCTCTTGAAGATGCGCATCGAGCGGCCCAGGCTGCGCGCGGCGTCGGGCAGCCGCTTCGCGCCGAAGACCACCACGATGAGCAGCACCAGAACGAGCAGGAGCACTGGCTGGTCGATGAACTTCCCCATGCTGAACCCCTTGGGTAGCGGTGGACGATGTGCGTGGCCGGACCGTCGAGGCCGCGGCGTCGTGCCCATGGTAGGCGGACCGGTGCGGGCGCGAGGCCGGGCGCACCAGGTGTTCGGAGCCACACGCCCCACCGGTGGCCCGAGGGTCGCCCGATTCCCGGCACCTCCGGCAGGGCCGGGAGGCCGGCCGCTGCCACCGCCCCGCGGCGCGCAGGGGCGGTGCGCGCGCGGGCGCCTCCGGAACGGCGGTCAGCAGCCCACCCGCTCGGGCCCCGGCCCCACCGGCGGTGCGCACCACCGCGAGGCCGCGCCGGACCACGCGGTGCAGCACGCACCCCGGGCCGGCGGCGGCGCCCATCACGAGCACCGCCCACAGGACCACCCGTCCCCACCAGGGGATCGAGTCCGTCCCAGCCACGCGGGGAGCGCAGCGGCGAGGGGTCCTCAGCCGTGCTGGACGACGGAGCGTGCCGCCTCGGCGACGAGGTCGACGTCAGCGCCGAGGGCGAGGGTGAAGTCCAGGACGTCGTCCCAGTCGATGTCGGCGCCGGCGTGCTCCTCCAGGGCCTCCGCGGGCACAGCCCAGGCCTCCGCGACGATCCCTCCCGAGCGCAGCAGGCGCACGACGTCCTCGGTGGCGGCCTTGCGCACCTCCTGGTCGCACGCGGTGCACGCGAAGGCGTAGAAGGACCACGCCGGGACGGTGCACACCACCAGGCGCACGTCCGCCGGGGTCAGGGTGACATCACCGCACGTGGGGCACGAGGCCTTGATCGTGGTCACTGGGTCCGCCTTCACGCTGGTGCCCCCCGCGCCTCGGGGGGTCTCCTGGTGCTCCTCGGCGGGGCGCGGTGCTCCCTCGACCCCCTCACCCCGCGGGGTCCACCCCCCGGGGGCCTGCTTCACCCGGACGGCCCAGCGCGTACCCCGCCAGGGCCCGCTCGGCGGCGTCGCGGACCGCCGCTGCGACCTCCGGGGGGCCGAGCACCGCGACGCTGCCGCCGAGGGCGAGCACGAGGCGGGGCACCCAGCGGGCGTCGGCGGTGCGCAGCTGCACGCGCAGGTGCCCCCCGGGCCCCGGGGTCACCTCCTGCACGGGGTACTGCTCGGCGACCCACGCGGCGTCCGGGCCCAGGTCGAGGGTGACGAGCAGGTCGTCCTCGGAGGGGGTGAACAACCCGTCGTCGACGTCGCGGGCGACGGCCTCGGGCGGGGGGGTGCCGTCGAGGTCGAGCACCGAGGCGGCCAGCACCCGGTCGAGGCGGAACAGGCGGGTGCCCTCGGAGCGGTAGCACCACCCCTCGAGGTACCAGTGCCCGTCGACGGACAGCAGCCGCATCGGGGCGACGTCGCGCTCGGTGGTCTCGTCGCGGGCGGGCACCAGGTACGTCAGGTGCAGGCGCGAGCGCTCGCGCAGCGCGTGCCGGGCGGCGGCCAGGGCTCGCGAGGAGCGCTGCGGGTCCGGGGGTGGCCCGTGGTCGGGGGTCGGGGCGCGCACCGCGCCGCTGCTGCGCCCGAGGTCGGCGGTCAGGTCCACGCGCACCGCGCGGGCCCGGGCCACGGACTCCCCCGCGGCCTCGCTGAGCTTCGCGAGCGCCCCGGCGAGGTCGTCGCGGGCACCGGCGGGGTCCCCGCCGAGGGCCTCGGGGACGTCGGCGAGGGTGCGCAGCCCCGCCAGCAGGGCGAGCGCCTCGTCCATGCTCAGGCGCAGGGGGCGGGCGATGGCGCCGGCGTTGCCCAGGTAGATCCGCCCGCTGTCCCACTCGGCCTCGATGAGGTCGTCGGGCAGGTGCCCGGGGGTGCCGCAGACGAAGAGGAGCTCGAGGTCGCGCACCAGCTGGGCCTCGGTGATCGCGAAGTGGCGGGCCGCGACGGCCAGCTCCACGCCCTGGCGGGCCAGCAGCCACGGCACCAGCGCCAGGAGGCGGGAGAGGCGGTCGGCGGCACTCGGCGCCGGCGCCCTCATCGGGCGCCGGCCGGGCCGGGCAGCACAGCACCGGGCAGTGCGGCACCGGGCAGCACGGGGCCGGGCAGTGCGGCACCGGTCGCCGCGTCGGCGGCGGCCAGCGCCCCGCGCAGCCGGCGCAGCACCGCGTCGCGCAGGTCGTCGGGGGCGGCCACCACGGCGCCGGCGCCGGCCGCGGCGACCTGCTCGGCGAGCTCCTCGACGTCGGTGAAGGAGACCTCCACCTCCACCGCCTCGGCGGTGGCCCCGGCGCGCACCCGCAGGCCGGCGGCGGCACCCGCGCGCAGCGCGATGCGCGCGGTGCGCTGCGGCGCGGTCGGCGCCCACTGCGAGAGCAGGCCGACGGCGTCGAGGTCCTCCGGTGGGACGAACGCCCCGGGTGCACCGGTGCGCCGCACCGCGCCCTGCACCCGGCTGAGGCGGAAGACCCGCTCCTGCCCGCGGTCCAGGTCGTGCCCGACGAGGTACCAGTGCCCCCGCCAGCTGCGCACCTGCCACGGTTGCACCCGCCGCACCGCGAGCTGCCCGGTGCGGGCGGTGCGGTACCGGAAGGTGACCTCGGCGCGGTCGCGGGCCGCGGCGTAGAGGGGGTCGAAGGCCGGTTCGGTGGTGCGCACGCGCGGCTCGACACCGACGAGGGAGGCGTCGTCGGGTGCCACGCCCAGGGCCCGCAGCTTCACCAGCGCCCGCGCCGCGGGGCCCGCGAGGCTCGCCTGCTGCCAGACGCGGCTGGCGAGCCCGAGGACGGCGAGCTCACCGGCGGTGAAGTCGACCTCCGGCAGCGCGTAGTGCTCACGGTCCACCGCGTACCCGAGCTCGTCGTCGAACCACGCCGAGACGGGCGCCGTGACGAGCGGCACACCGAGCTCGCGCAGCTCCTCCTTGTCGCGCTCGAACATGCGGTCGAAGGCCTCGTCGGTCGCGCACTCGTCGTACTGGGGGACGGCGGTGCGCAGCTGCTCCTTGGTCAGGCGGGTGCGGGTGCTGAGCAGGGCGATCAGCAGGTTCAGGAGCCGCTCGGTGCGCCGTGACGCGGTGGAGCTGGCGGCACGCACGAGCTGACGCTACCGGGGTGCGTCACGGCCTGAACCCGCTGGTGCCCAGCTGTGGACGGCGACCCGTCGCGGCCGGCGGCCGGTGCGGTCGTGGCGCCCCGGTGGTGCCGCGGGTCAGCTCACCGCGACGAGGTCGACGACGAAGATCAGCGTCTCGTCCGGGCCGATCGCGCCGCCAGCGCCCCGGGAGCCGTACGCCATCGCCGGGGGGATCACCAGGCGGCGGCGGCCGCCGACGCGCATGCCGGGGATGCCCTGGTCCCACCCGGTGATGACCTGACCGACGCCGACGCGGAAGTCCAGGGGGGCGCCCCGGTTCCACGACGCGTCGAACTCCTCGCCGGTGGAGTGCGCGACCCCGACGTAGTGCGCGGAGACGGTGGAGCCCGCGCTCGCCTCGGGCCCGTCACCGACGACCTCGTCGGTGATGAGCAGCTCGGTGGGCGCCGGCCCCTCGTGGGGCTCGACGTCGGGACGGGTCGGGTCGGCCATGGCGGTGCCTCCGGGTGCGGTGGTGGTGAGGACTGGCGGGGAGGAGCTCGTGAGCGCAGGTGGTGGGTGGTGGGGGTCGCTCACCCGGCCGGGGTCGGGGAGTCGGCGGCGAGGACGTCGACGACGAAGACGAGGGTGTCGGTGCCGGAGATGCCGGCGTCCGGCGCCCCATCGTCCCCGTACCCCTCCGCGGGCGGCACGATCAGCAGCACCTGGCTCCCGACGGGCTGGCCCACCAGCCCCGCGTCCCACCCCGGGACGACCTGGCCCTGGCCGATGGGGAAGGCGGCGGGGCTGCCGGCGTCCCAGCTGGAGTTGAAGACGCTCCCGTCGGCGTGCTTGACGCCGGTGTAGTGCACGCGGATCACCTGCCCCGCCTCGACCGGCCGGCCCTCACCCCTGATCAGCGGCTCCACCACGAGCTCCCCGGGCGGAGTGCTGCCGGGGGGGATGGTGATCGTCGGCTCCCCGTCCTCGGCGAGGGTCACCGCGGGCAGACCGGGGCGGGCGGGCAGGGCCTCGCCGGCTGCCCGTGGTGGCACCGCGGTGACCACGTCGACGTAGAACAGCAGCGTGTCGTCGGCCTCCACCCCCTCCGCGGGGGTGGTGGTCTGCCCCTTCAAGCCGTCCTTCGGGGCGATGGCGAGCAGCACCTCGCTGCCCACCGACTTGCCCACCAGGCCGGCGCGCAGCCCGGTGAGGATCGACTCGTCGACCACCAGGGACGTCGGTTCCTGCGCCCACGCCGACTCGTCGAGGACGTCTCCGGTGCGCCCGTTGACCAGCACGTACTCCATGCCGATGACGTCGCCCTCGGCGACGAGGGCGCCGTCGCCCTGAGCGCGGACCTCGCTGACCGAGGTCTCCACCGCGAAGGGCTCGGGCACGTCCACCGCCGGCGCACCGCCCTCCTCCACCGGGGAGACCTGGACCGCGCCGAGGTCGCCGGTGGCCCCCTCCCCCTCCTGCGCTGCGCATCCGGTGGTGCCCGCGAGCAGCACGGCGCTCATCGCGATGGGCAGGGCGGGGTGGTGGCGGTGCACGGGAGTCCTCGCGGCTCGGGGGTGGGGTCGTGACGGTCGGCAACACTAGCCGCGCACCGCCCGTGGGTGCCGTCACATGCTGGCGATGAGGCGCTCCACGCGGTCGTCGACGCTGCGGAAGGGGTCCTTGCACAGCACGGTGCGCTGGGCCTGGTCGTTGAGCTTCAGGTGCACCCAGTCGACGGTGAAGTCCCGGCGGGACTCCTGCGCCCGGCGCACGAAGTCACCGCGCAGCTTCGCGCGCGTGGTCTGCGGGGGCAGCGCGGTGGCCTCGAAGACCTCCACGTCGCGCACCACCCGCTCGACCATGCCCCGCGCGGCGAGCATGTTGTAGAGCCCGCGGCGGCGGGAGATGTCGTGGTAGGCCAGGTCGAGGCGGGCCACGCGGGCGTCGGAGAGCTCCAGGTCGTGGCGGGCGCGGTAGCGGTCCAGCAGGGTGAGCTTGATGACCCAGTCCAGCTCGCGGTCGACGAGGGACAGGTCCCCGGTGCGCAGGGCGTGCAGGCCCCGCTCCCACAGCTCCAGCACCCGCCCGGTGCTGGCGCCCAGCTGCGGCCCGGTGGGCGCTGTCGGTGCCGCGTCCTCCGCCGGGACGGTCGGGTCCGCCACCAGCCCCTCGGCGTCGGCGAAGTCACGGGCGCGCTGCAGGTAGTCCTCCTGGATCTCCAGGGCGCTGGCCTCCCGGCCGTCGGCCAGGCGCACCAGGCGCCGCCCGGTGGTGTCGTGGCTGATCTCGCGGATGGCGCGGATCGGGTTCTCCAGGGTCAGGTCGCCCAGCGGCACCCCCCGCTCGACCATCCGCAGCAGCAGGTCCACCGCCCCGACCTTGAGCATCGTGGTCGTCTCGGACATGTTGGAGTCCCCGACGATGACGTGCAGGCGCCGGAAGCGCTCGGCGTCGGCGTGCGGCTCGTCGCGGGTGTTGATGATCGGGCGGCTGCGCGTCGTCGCCGAGGACACGCCCTCCCAGATGTGGTCCGCGCGCTGGGAGAGGCAGTACACCGCCCCCCGCGGGGTCTGCAGCACCTTGCCCGCGCCCACCAGCACCTGGCGGGTGACCAGGAAGGGGATCAGCACCTCGGAGAGCTTCGCGAACTCCCCCTGGCGGGGCACCAGGTAGTTCTCGTGGCAGCCGTAGGAGTTGCCCGCGGAGTCGGTGTTGTTCTTGAACAGGAACACCTCACCGCCCACGCCCTCCTCGCCCAGGCGCCGCTCGGCGTCCACCGCGAGGCCCTCGAGGATCCGCTCACCGGCCCGGTCGTGGGCGATGAGCTGGGCGATGTCGTCGCACTCGGGGGTGGCGTACTCGGGGTGGGAGCCCACGTCGAGGTACAGCCGCGCCCCGTTGCGCAGGAACACGTTGGAGGACCGGCCCCAGGAGACGACCTTGCGGAAGAGGTAGCGGGCGACCTCGTCGGCGGACAGGCGCCGCTGCCCGTCGGCGGCGGCGGTGACACCGAACTCGGTCTCGATGCCCAGGATCCGGCGGTCCACGCGCGTCAGCGGGTCGGGGCGTCGTCGGGCAGGCCGGTGTGCCCGCCGGGGGTGCCGGACCCACCGCCGGTGACGGCCCCCCCGCCGGTGACGGCCCCGGGGCCGCTCTCGTCGGCGACGGCCTCGGCGACCAGAGCCGCCTCCTCGGTGACGCTGCGCGCCTGCCCGGAGGCGGAGCCGGCGGTCAGCAGCTGACCCAGCGCGGCGCCGCCGAGGCGGCGGAAGGCCCGGCGCGGCGCGGCCCGCTCCAGCACCGCCACCTCGAGGGCCTCCGCGCCGAGGCGGCGCGGGGGGCCGCCCGCAGGGTCGGGAGCCAGGCCCACCAGGGCCAGCGCCAGGACCTCCGTCAGGGACATCCCCGGGCGCCACGCCTCCCTCAGGGACCCCGCGACCTGGTCGGCCTGACCGCCCATGACGACCACGCCCCGCTCGTCGGCGACCGACCCGTCGTAGGTGAGCCGGTAGATCTGGTCGCTGCCCGGTGCGGGACCCACCTCGGCGACGACGATCTCGACCTCCAGCGGCTTGGACTCCGTGGTGAACACCGTCCCCAGGGACTGCGCGTAGGCGTTGGCGAGCCCGCGCACGGTGACGTCGGCGCGGTCGTAGGAGTACCCGCGCAGGTCCGCGTAGCGCACCCCGGCCACGCGGAGGTTCTCGAACTCGTTGTACTTCCCCACCGCGGCGAAGGCGATGCGGTCGTAGATCTCGCTGATCTTGTGCAGCGCCCGCGAGGCGTTCTCGGCCACGAACGCGACCCCGCCCTCGTACTCGGCGACGACGACCGAGCGGCCACGGGCGATGCCCTTGCGGGCGTAGTCCGCCTTGTCCTTCATCAGCTGCTCGGGGGAGACGTAGAACGGCATGCTCACGACGACGCCACCGCCCCGGTGCCGGCGGTGCCGGCCCCGATGGCGCCGGGCGCCCGGCCACCGGCGAGGGCCCGCCCGCGCTCGGTGAGGGAGACCTCCACGACCTCGGTCATCTGCTGCTGGTCCACCCGTCGGTACCCCTGCGCGCCGACGGTGGCCACCACCGGCCACACCTGGCGCAGCTGGTCCGGGCCGGCGGTGGCGGAGTCGTCGTCGGCGGCGTCGACGAGGGCCTCCACCGCCACCCGCACCGCCGCCTCCGCGGACAGCCCGGGGCGCCACAGCTTCTTCAGCGACCCCCGGGCGAACAGCGAGCCGGAGCCGACGGAGTGGTGGTCGTGCTCCTCGTAGCGGCCACCGGTGACGTCGTAGCTGAAGATGCGGCCCTGCCCGCGGTCCAGGTCGTACCCGGCGAACAGCGGCACCACCGCGAGTCCCTGCATGGCCATGGGCAGGTTGCCGCGCACCATCGTCGCGAGGCGGTTGGCCTTCCCGTCGAGGCTGAGCAGCGCTCCCTCGATCTTCTCGTAGTGCTCCAGCTCGACCTGGAACAGTCGCACCAGCTCCACCGCCAGGCCCGCGGCGCCGGCGATGCCCACGCAGGAGTACCCGTCGGCGGGGAAGACCTTCTCCATCTCCCGGTGGGCGATGTAGCTGCCGGCCGTCGCCCGCCGGTCCCCCGCCATCAGGACACCGTCGGCGTAGGTCAGGGCCACGATCGTCGTCGCGTGCGGCACCCCCACCAGCGACTCCGGTGACGCCGACCCCGCCGCCGCGCCGGGCCCGCGGCGCCCGGGCAGCAGCTCCGGTGCCTGGGCGGCGACGAAGTCGGTGAAGCTCGACCCCACGGAGGTGAACGCCGCCGGCAGACCGCCCCCGCGCGGCTCGCCGGGTGCGGTCACTGCCCGCCCTTCTGGGTGTACTGGCGCACGAACTGCTCGGCGTTGGCCTCCAGCACGTCGTCGATCTCGTCGAGGAGGTCGTCCACGTCCTCGTCGTTCGCGGTGGTGGTCGCCACCGCGGTGGTCGACCCGACGGCGCCGGGCAGGGGCTCGTGCTCGGCGTCCTCGGTCTCACCGCTGCGCCGCGACGGGCGCTGCTGCTCCTGGCTGGCCATCAGGACCCCCTTCGAACGGACTCCGGCGATCGTAGGTGAGCGCTGCGCGCAGCCCGACGGCGCACCGCCGCGGCCGGGGTGGGCGGTGCGTCAGCCCCTCAGGGCGTCGACCAGGGACGCCGCGTCGGGGCAGCGGTCGAGCAGGGCCCCGGTGTGCTCGCGCGTGCCCCGCAGCGGCTCGAGCATCGGCACCCGCTGCAGCGCCCCCCGCCCGGGGACGTCGAAGATCACCGAGTCCCAGCTCGCGGCGGCGACCTGCGCGCCGTACCGCGCCAGGCACTGCCCGCGGAACCACGCGCGGGTGTCCTCCGGCGGGGTGGTCACGGCGGCGGCGACCTCCTCGGCGGTGACCAGGGCCTCGACGGAGCCGCGGGCCAGCAGGCGCTGGTAGAGGCCGCGGGTGGTGTCGACGTCGGCGTACTGCAGGTCGATCAGGGCCAGGCGCGGGGAGTCCCATGACAGGGACTCCCGGTCCTGGAAGCCCTGCAGCAGGCGCAGCTTCGCGACCCAGTCCAGCTGCCCGGACAGGCTCATCGGGTCGCTCTCCAGGGCGTCGAGCACCCGCGCCCACCGCGCGAGGACGTCGAGGGTCTGCGCGTCGGCGTCGTCGCCGTCGCGGTCGGCCACGTGCGCGGCGGCGGCCTCGCAGAACACCCGCTGCAGGGCCACCCCGGTGATCGTCCGGCCGTCGGCCAGGCGCACCCGGGTGCGCAGGGAGGTGTCGTGGCTGATCGCGTGCACCGCCTCCACCGGTGAGGCCAGCGCGACCTCCGGGGCCGCGCCGTCCTCGACCAGGCGCAGCACCAGGGCGGTGGTGCCGAGCTTGAGGTACGTCGCGACCTGGCAGAGGTTCGCGTCGCCGACGATGACGTGCAGGCGGCGGTAGCGGTCCGCGGTGGCGTGCGGCTCGTCGCGGGTGTTGATGATCGGGCGCTTCAGGGTCGTCTCCAGGCCCACCTCGGCCTCGACGTAGTCCGCGCGCTGGCTCAGCTGGTAGCCGGGGGTGCGCCCGGTGGGCCCGATGCCGACGCGACCGGACCCGGTGATCACCTGGCGGGAGGCGAAGAAGGGCAGCAGGGCGCGCACGATGGCGGGGAACGGCGTGGAGCGGGGCATGAGGTAGTTCTCGTGGGTGCCGTACGCGGCTCCCTTGCCGTCGGTGTTGTTCTTGTACAGGCGCACCGGTGACAGGCCGGGGGTCGCCGCGAGGGCCGCGGCCCCGTCGCGCACCACCTGCTCCCCGGCGGCGTCCCAGCGCACCGCCGCGAGCGGTGAGGTGACCTCGGGGGACGAGTACTCCGGGTGGGCGTGGTCGACGTACAGGCGGGCGCCGTTGGTCAGCACCAGGTTCGCCAGGCCCAGGTCCTCCAGGCCCGCGCTCGCCCGGGTGCCCGGGCCCGGCCCGGCGGGGGCGTCGGTGAGCTGGTCGGGGTGGGCGGCCGAGCGCGGGTGCTCCCACCCGCGGGCGTCGCGCAGCGGCGCCTCGTCCTCGTAGTCCCACCGCGCGCGGCCCGCGGTCCGCCCGCCGCGGGTGCGCGCGTAGCTGTTGACGACCTGGCTGGAGAGCAGCACGGGGTTCGCCTCGGGGACCCCGGGGGCGGAGACGCCGTACTCGGTCTCCAACCCCATCACCCGGTGGACGCTCATCACCGGCGAGCGTAGGGCCGGCCGTCCCCGGGGCGGCCGGCGGCCGGGCCGCTCACGCGGTGGTGAGCCGTGCGCCGCAGGGTGCGACAGCGCCGCACCGCGAGCCGTGGTGCCGACGTCACGTCCTGGACCCCGCGCGCCGGCACGGCCGCTCGTACGGTGGACGGGTGCCCACCTCGACCGCCCCCACCCGGCCCGGCTCGCGCGCGGGCCGGCCCGCCGGCGCTGCAGCGGTGGCTGCTGCCGCCGCGGCGGACGTCGGTGCGGTGCTGGCCTTCGCCGCGGTCGGTCGGCGCTCGCACGCCGAGGGGGTCACCGCAGCCGGGGTCGGCGAGGCGGCGTGGCCGTTCCTGGTGGGCCTGGCGGTCGGCTGGGTGGTGCTGCGGCTGTGGCGGGCACCGGTGCCGCTGCGTCGGGGCGCCGTGGTCTGGGTCGCCACCGTCGCGGTGGGCCTGGGCCTGCGGGGCGTGGAGCGGGGGTCGGTCCCGGGCTCGTTCGCCGTCGTCACGACCCTGGCGCTCGGGGTGCTGCTGCTGGGCTGGCGCGCGGTCGCGTCAGCCCTGCTGGCGCGATCAGCGCGACGGGCCCGGTGAGGGTCGTCGGCGTCGGTCCGCGGGACGTCACGTGGGAGGTCGAGCCGGTCGGGCACCGCGTGTGCTCCCGGTCGCGTCGCGGCCGTGGGCGAGAGCAGGCGATGTGGACGTCGGAGGAGCACGAGGTCACCGGCGCCCTGGTGGTCGAGGTGGTCCGGTGGGCGCAGGATCACACGCGCCCGACGGCGGCGTCGCGGTCGGTCGCGAGTCGGGGCGTGGCGCGCGACCGCCCGCACCCACCCCGACCGCTGGGAGCCGGCGTCCCGAGCTCCTCCACGACGGCGACCAGCGGCGCCGCTACAGGTACTGCCCGGTGCCGTCCACGGTGTCGATGGCCTTGCCGGGCTCGGCGCCGTCCTTGCCCTGGACGATCGTGCGGATGTAGGTGATCCGCTCACCCTTCTTCCCCGAGATGCGCGCCCAGTCGTCGGGGTTGGTGGTGTTGGGCAGGTCCTCGTTCTCGACGAACTCGTCCAGGCACGCGGCGAGGAGGTGCTCGATGCGGATGCCGCGCTGACCAGCGGTGAGCAGGGCCTTGATGGCCGACTTCTTCGCCCGGTCGACGACGTTCTGGATCATCGCCCCGGAGGTGAAGTCCTTGAAGTACAGCACCTGCTTGTCACCGTTGGCGTAGGTGACCTCCAGGAACTGGTTCTCCTCGGACTCCGCGTACATCCGCTCCACCGTGCGCTGGATCATCGCCGCCGCCGTCGCCGACGGCGACCCCCCGTTCGCGGCGAGGTCGTCGGCGTGCAGGGGCAGGTCGGGGGTCAGGTAGTGCGTGAAGATGTCGCGGGCCGCTTCGGCGTCCGGCCGCTCGATCTTGATCTTCACGTCGAGCCGGCCCGGGCGCAGGATGGCCGGGTCGATCATGTCCTCCCGGTTCGAGGCACCGATGACGATGACGTTGTCCAGGCGCTCCACGCCGTCGATCTCGGCCAGCAGCTGCGGCACGATGGTGGTCTCCACGTCCGAGCTGACCCCCGAGCCGCGGGTGCGGAACAGCGACTCCATCTCGTCGAAGAAGACCACCACCGGGGTGCCCTCGGTGGCCTTCTCCCGGGCCCGCGCGAAGATCAGGCGGATGTGGCGCTCGGTCTCGCCGACGTACTTGTTGAGCAGCTCGGGACCCTTGATGTTGAGGAAGTAGCTGCGGACCTCGGCCAGGCCCTGGCGCTGCGCGGCCTGGGTGGCCAGGGACCGGGCGACGGCCTTGGCGATGAGGGTCTTCCCGCACCCGGGGGGCCCGTAGAGCAGGATGCCCTTGGGCGCCTTCAGCCCGTGCTCGCGGTACAGGTCGGGGTGGGCGAAGGGCAGCTCCACGGCGTCGCGGATCGTCTCGATCTGCGAGGCCAGGCCCCCGATGTCGTCGTAGGAGATGTCGGGCACCTCCTCCAGCAGCAGCTCCTCGACCTCCGCACGGGGGATCTTCTCGAAGACCACCGAGCTGCGCGGGTCGAGGTTCAGCGCGTCGCCGACCCGCAGGTGGGTGCTCAGCAGGGGGGCGGCCAGGCGCACCACGCGCTCCTCGTCGGCGTGCGCGGTGACCAGCGCCCGGCCG
This sequence comes from uncultured Quadrisphaera sp., assembly GCA_964242735.1. Taxonomy (GTDB): domain Bacteria; phylum Actinomycetota; class Actinomycetes; order Actinomycetales; family Quadrisphaeraceae; genus CADCUY01. The sequence continues at coordinate 147,444 of CAXTAK010000004.1, forward strand.
TCGTCGAGGACCTCCCTCAGGCTCACCATCTCCCCGATGCGGTCGTACCCGCCCGCGGCGACGATCGACAGGGACTCGTTGAGCAGCACCTCCTGCCCGATGCCGAGCTCGGTGGCGTCCACCGAGGGCGTGACGCCGACGCGGAGCTTGCGCCCGGCCTGCACCACGTCGGCGGTGCCGTCGCCGCGGTCGGCGAGGAAGGTGGCGTACCCGTTGGGCGGTCGCCCCAGGCTCTCGACCTCCCCGCGCAGGGTCACGATGCGCTCGCGGGCCTCGGTCAGGGTGCGCACGAGGCGGTCGTTCTGGGTGGTGGACGCCGCCAGCTCGCGGCTCAGCGCTGAGGAGCGGGCCTGCTCGGCGCCGATCTCGGCGACCAGCTGCTGGTACCGCCCGCCGTCGTCGCGGGCACCTCGCATGCCGTCGTCCATCGTGCGCCTCCTCCGGCCCGGCCCGCGATGACCGCGAGCGCGCCTGCTCGGTGCTCGCCCGACACCTGCCGGTGCCCGCCAGCGCCTGACCGGGGCCCTCCCCGCTCAGACCTGGCGCCCACGCTAACCCGGGACGCCGTCGGAGGGCGGGTCGGCTCCCGCCGCGGCGTCGCGGGCGGCCCGGCGCACCTTCTTGGCCGAGACCCCGCGCACCCCGAGGGAGTCGTCGTCGAAGGCCGGGCCCCCACCGGGCTCACCGGCGCCCGCCCACGGGGAGACCAGGCCCGTCCCGGCCTCCTCCCCGGACGCCGCCGCGGCCGCCGCGGCGTCCGTGGTCGACCGCGCCGGGCGCCGCCGGCGCTGCGGGGGGCTGACCCCGTCGGCGAGCCGGCGTGTGCTGACCAGGAAGCCGGTGTGCGCGACCATCCGGTGCTGGGGGCGCACGGCGAGCCCCTCCAGGTGCCACCCGCGCACCATCGACTCCCACGCGGTGGGCTCGGTCCACCGGCCGTGGGCGCGCGCGTCCTCCGCGAAGCGGGAGAGCTGGCTGGCGGTCGCGACGTAGGCGATGAGCACCCCTCCCGGGGCCAGGGCGAGCGCGGCGACGTCCAGGCACTCCCAGGGGGCGAGCATGTCCAGGACGACGCGGTCCACCGACCCGGGCGCCTCCGCCGGGGGCAGGGCCTCGGCGAGGTCACCGACGGTCAGGCGCCACGCGGGGTGGCTCCCGCCGAAGAAGGAGTCCACGTTGGCGCGGGCCACCGCGGCGAAGTCGGCGCGCCGCTCGAAGGAGTGCACCGTCCCGGCGTCGCCGACCGCGCGCAGCAGCGACATCGTCAGCGCACCGGAGCCGGCGCCGGCCTCCACCACGCGCGCCCCCGGGTAGACGTCGGCCATCGCGATCACCTGCGCGGCGTCCTTGGGGTAGACCACCGCGGCCCCGCGGGGCATGGACAGGACGAAGTCCGCGAGCAGCGGGCGCAGCGCGAGGTACTCCACGCCGGCGGTGTTGGTGACCACCGTGCCCTCCGGGGCTCCCAGCAGCGCCGCGTGGGCGAAGGAGCCGCGGTGGGTGTGGAACTCCTTGGCGGGGTCCAGGACCACGGTGTGCAGGCGCCCGCGGGGATCGGTCAGCTGCACCCTGTCCCCGGGGCGGAACGTCCCGCGCCGCTGGGCCGCGCCGGTGGGCGCAGCGGGACCGGTGGGCCGCGCTGCGACGGTGTCCGCCGCGGAGGGGGGCGGTTCCGTGTCCGGCGGCTCGCTCACGGCGGGGGAGTCTAGGTCTCGCCGGCGCCCCTGCCCGCGGGGCGGCGTCCGGTGACGGCGGCGATCACGTCGCGGCTGAGGAGCACCCCGCGGACGGCGCCCGAGTCGTCGAGGACCACCCACGGCTCGCGCGGCAGCCCTGGGAGCATGCGCAGCAGCTCCTGCCCGCCCAGGTCCCACGCCACCACCGCACCGGGCGCCAGTGCCACCTCGGCGGAGGACGCCGGCACCACGGCGCGCCTCGCCGCGGGCACCAGGTGCGCGGCGCGGGGGTCCAGCACCCCCGTCGGCGCGCCGGCGGGGTCGGTGAGCACCACCCAGCCCCGCCCGTCGGCGCCGACGGACCCACGGGCCGCCAGCGCCACGCCCAGGGGCGCGGCGGCGTCGACGGCGACGGCGGGCCGGGCCAGGGCCGCGACGGCGGCGCCGGGGGCGCGGCGGCGGATGCGGGCCCCCTGCAGCTCCGCGCCGGCCGCCGACCACAGCAGCGCCCCGACCAGGGCCGCCCACCCCAGGGTCAGCGGGGAGGGGGCACCGCCGGCACCGTCGGAGACCCAGGACAGCGCGACGAGCAGCGGCAGGCCGACGGCGACCACCCGACCGCCCCACCCGGCGACGACCGTGGCCTCGTCGCGGTCCCCGCGCACCCGCCACACCACCGCCTCGAGCATCCGCCCGCCGTCCAGGGGGAGGCCGGGGAGCACGTTGGTGACCGCGACGAAGGCGTTGGCGAGCGCGAGGGCGATGAGGAGGAGCTGGGTCACCGGGGTCAGGGGCACCTGTCCCAGCGCCGCCCACGCCAGGGCGGCGAGCACGGCGTTGGACGCCGGGCCGGCGACCGCGACGAGGAAGCTCGCGCGCGGGGAGCGCGCATCGGCCTCGAAGGAGGTGTGCCCGCCCCACAGGGTGAGCACGATCCGCGTCGGCGTCATCCCCAGTGCCCGGGCGGTCACGGCGTGCGCCAGCTCGTGGACCAGGACGGAGGCCAGCAGCAGCACCGCGTACCCGAGGGCGACGGCGTGGGCGGCGACCGCACCGAGGTCGGGGGCGGCGCCGCGCACGGTGCGCGCGAACAGGACGGTGATCACCACCGCGATGATCAGCCACGAGCGGGCCAGCACCACCGGCACCCCGGCCAGGCGGCCCAGCAGCCAGCCCTCCGAGCGCCGCCGGCCGGCCGTGCGGCGGGTGACCCCCGCCGGACCCTCGACCGGCACGGCGGCGCTCACCGGCGCGGTCGGGGTGCCCGGTCTCGGGCCGATGTCCGGTGGAGGGCCGTCCACCGGTCCGGGGCCGCTCACCGGCGCAGGGTACGCGGGGTGGCTGGGCGGCCCCCAGCAGCGGGGCGGCAGCGGGGCGGGGCGAGCTGTCGGACCCCGCGCCTACCGTGGTCGCCATGCCCACCGACGCGCTCGTGCCCCACGAGGTGGTCCTGCCCACCGACGCGCCCTCGCCCAGCGAGGTGGTCGTGGCGCGGCAGGCGCCCTCTCCCGGACCGGTGCCGGTGCCGGTGCGGCGGCGTCGCACCCCGTCGTCGGCGGCGTCCTCGGCGTCGTCGCTGTCCCCGTCCCGGGCGGGTGACTTCCAGCAGTGCCCGCTGCTGTACCGGTTCCGGGTGGTCGACAGGATCCCGGAGCCGCCGAGCCCGGCGGCCACCCGCGGCACCCTGGTGCACGCCGTCCTCGAGCGCCTCTTCGACCTGCCCGCCGCGCAGCGCACCCCTGGCGCGGCCACCGGCATGGTGGCGGGCGCGTGGGAGCGCCTGCGCCAGGAGGAGCCCGAGGTCGCCGGGCTCTTCGAGGGCGAGGGCGCCGGCGAGCGGGAGGAGCAGTGGCTGGCGTCGGCGCACGACCTGCTGGGCCGCTACTTCCAGCTCGAGGACCCCGCCCGCCTCGAGCCCGCCGAGCGCGAGCTGTACGTCGAGGCGCGCCTCGGCACGGGGCTGGTGCTGCGCGGGTACCTCGACCGTCTCGACGTCTCCCCCGCCGGTGACCTCAGGGTCGTGGACTACAAGACGGGCCGCTCCCCCGGTGAGGGCTTCGAGGCGAAGGCGATGTTCCAGATGCGGTTCTACGCGCTGGTGCTGTGGCGCGTGCGCGGGGTGGTGCCGCGGCTGCTGCAGCTGATGTACCTCGGTGACGGGCAGGTGCTGCGCTACTCCCCCGCCGAGAGCGAGCTGCTGGCCACCGAGCGCAAGCTGCAGGCCCTGTGGCAGGCCGTGCAGCACGCGACCGCCACCGGTGACTGGCGGCCCCGGCGCAGCCGGTTGTGCGGCTGGTGCGCCCACCAGGTGCGCTGCCCGGAGTTCGGGGGCACGCCCCCACCGCTGCCGCCCGGCGCGGTCCCGCTGCCGCTGGCCACCGCGGGCGGGTCACCCGTGGAGGTCAGGTGACCACCGCTGGTCCGACGAGCTCGCCCACCCGGGGCCGGGCGGCGCCACCTCAGGCGGTGGCCGGGCCACCGGCGGGACCGGAGCGGGGCCGCAGGTGGCCCGCGGCGACGTCCTCGGCGTAGTGGCAGGCCACGACGTGACCCCCGCCGGGCTGACCCAGCTCGCGCAGCACGGGCACCTCGTCGCGGCACCGGGTCGGCTGGGCGAAGGGGCAGCGGGTGTGGAAGCGGCAGCCCGGCGGTGGCGCCGCGGGGCTCGGCAGGTCCCCGGAGAGGAGGATGCGCTCCCGCGCGTCCTCGACCGCGGGGTCGGGCACGGGGATCGCGGACATCAGCGCGATCGTGTACGGGTGCAGGGGCGAGCGGTACAGGGCGTCCCCGCGACCCTGCTCGACGACGGTGCCCAGGTACATCACCGCCACGGCGTCGCTGATGTGGCGCACCACGGCGAGGTCGTGGGCGATGACGAGGTAGGTCAGCCCCAGCCGGTCCTGCAGGTCCTCCAGCAGGTTGACGACCTGGGCCTGCACCGAGACGTCCAGGGCGCTGACCGGTTCGTCGGCGACGATGAGGTCGGGTTCGACGGCCAGGGCCCGGGCGATGCCCAGGCGCTGGCGCTGCCCCCCGGAGAACTCGTGGGAGAACTTGGCCGACGCCGACGCGGGCAGGCCCACCAGACCCAGCAGCTCCCTGACCCGCGCCTCGCGCCACGCGGTGGTCTCCGCTCGTGTCCCGCCCGGGCCCAGGCCGTGGGCGGCGAGCGGTTCGACGAGCAGGCTGTGCACCGACTGCCGGGGGTCGAGGCTGGCCATCGGGTCCTGGAAGACCATCTGCATGCGCCGCCGCATCCTGCGCAGCGGCTCGGTGGCCAGCGACCCGACGTCGGTGCCGTCGAACTCCACGGTCCCCCCGGTCGGCTCGGCCAGGCGCAGCACCGCGCGACCCAGCGTGGACTTCCCGCAGCCCGACTCCCCGACGAGCCCGAGGGTCTCGCCACGGCGCAGGTCGAGGTCGACCCCGTCGACGGCGCGCACCGGGGGACCGGCCCCCCGCAGCAGCCCACCGCGCCCGGGGTAGTGGACCCGGAGGCCGCGCACCCGCAGCAGCACCTCCTCGCTCACGGCCCCTCCCCTGCGACGGGGGCCTGGTGCACGCAGCGCACCAGGTGCCGCTCCTGCGCGGGGGCCGCGGTGACGGGCGGATCCACGGCGCCGACGCCGGTGGTGGTGGTGGGGGCGAGGGCGAGGTCACCGCGCCGGCACGCGTCGTCGGCCGCGGTGCACCGCGGGGCGAACGCGCACGCGGTCGACCACGGCGCGACGTCGCGGGGCGTGCCGGGGATCGGCGTGAGGCGCTCCTGGCGGGGCCCGTCCAGGCGGGGCACCGCGGCGAGCAGGCCGGCGGTGTAGCGGTGCCGGGGGCGGGCGAAGAGCTCGCGCCGGGGCGCCTGCTCGACGACCCGGCCGGAGTACATCACCGTCACCTCGTCGCACACCCCGGCGACCACCCCGAGGTCGTGGGTGATCAGCAGCAGGGCCGTCCCCTGATCGCGCACCAGGGTGGAGAGCAGGTCGATCACCTGCGCCTGGATGGTCACGTCGAGCGCGGTGGTGGGCTCGTCGGCGATCAGCAGGCGCGGCCCGCACGCCAGGGCGATCGCGATCATCACGCGCTGGCGCATCCCCCCGCTGAGCTGGTGGGGGAACTCGCGCACCCTCCGCCGCGGGTCGGGGATGCCGACGCGGGCGAGCTGCTCGACCGCCGCCTCCCTCGCCGCGGCTCGCGACAGCCCCGTGTGGCGGCGCAGCACCTCGGTGATCTGCAGGCCCACCGGGACGACGGGGTTCAGCGAGCTCATCGGGTCCTGGAAGATCATCGCCACGTCGCGCCCGCGCAGCGCCGCGAGGCGCTGGCGCGGCATGGTCAGCAGGTCCTCGCCGTCGAGCAGCGCGCGCCCGGTGACGGTGGCGCCCCGGGAGGGCAGCAGCCCCGTCAGCGCCAGGGAGGTCACCGACTTCCCGCTGCCGGACTCCCCCACCAGGGCCACCACGCGCCCGGCGCGCACGTCGAAGGAGACCCCCTCCACGGCGGCGACGTCGCGGCGCCCGTGGGCGCGGAAGGTCACCGCCAGGTCCTGCACCGACAGCAGCGGCACCTCGCCCGCACCGGCCGCACCGGCCGGCCTCGCGGCGCCGCTGCCCGCGGGCCCGGTGGTGCGCCCGGTGCTCGACGGGGGGCTCACCGCCGCCCCTTGGGGTCCAGGGCCTCGCGCAGCGCCTCACCGAGCAGGGTGAACCCGAGCGCGGTCACCGCGATGCACGCCCCGGGCAGCAGCGCGAGGTGCGGGTCGGACTCCAACCGCGACTGGGCGCGCACCAGCAGCCGGCCCCACTCGGCGGTGGCGGGGTTGCCGTCACCCAGGCCGAGGTAGCTCAGGGCTGCGACCTCGATGATGGCCGTCCCCAGCACGAGGGTCGCCTGCACGATCACCGGTCCGAGGGAGTTGGGCAGCACGTGGCTCATCACCACCGTGCGGCGGCGCAGCCCCAGGGACGTGGCCGCGAGCACGTAGTCGGAGCCGCGCTGGCCCAGCATCGAGCCCCGCAGCAGCCGCGCGAAGATCGGCACCTGCGCGGCTGCGATGGCGATCATCACCGACAGGGCGTTCTGCCCGAGGATCGCGGCGATGCTCACGGCCAGCAGCAGGCTGGGGATGGACAGCATGATGTCGACCACGCGCATCACCGCGACGTCGACCCACCCGCCGAAGCCACCGGCCAGGACACCCAGGGCCATCCCCGCCACCAGGCCCAGGCTGGTGGAGACCACCCCGATGACCAGGGACTGCCGGGCGCCGTAGAGCAGCTGGGTCAGCAGGTCCACCCCGGAGGAGTCCAGGCCCAGGAGGTGCTCGGGTGAGGGGCCCGGCACCGAGGAGGGGGTCACCCCGTTGCCCGGCAGGGCCCGGCCCGGCTCGTACCCGGTGAGCAGCGGCGCCGCCAGCGCCACCAGCACGAAGGCGGTGACGAGCACGGCACCGAGGACGGCGGCGGGGTCGCGGCGCAGCCGGCGCCCGGCCCCTCGCAGCAGGCTGACGCCGGGTTCGTCGGTGCTGTCGTACGTCGCCGGGTCGGCGCCGGATCCCGTGCTCGGCGGCGGTGCGAGGGCTGTCACGACACGCGCACCCTGGGGTCGATGACGCCGTAGAGGACGTCGACGGTCAGGTTCACCAGCGCGTAGATCAGCGCGATGAACAGGATGTACCCCTGCAGCACGGCGTAGTCCAGCTGGCTGATGGCGGTGAACAGGTAGCTGCCGATGCCGTTGATCGCGAACACCGACTCCGTCAGCACCGCCCCGGAGAGCAGCAGCCCGGTCTGCAGCCCGATCGTGGTCACCACCGGGAGCAGCGCGTTGCGCAGCACGTGGCGACTCCGGATGACCGACCGGGCGAGGCCCTTGGACTCAGCGGTGCGCACGAAGTCCTCCCCCAGCACCTCCAGCACCGACGCGCGGGTGATGCGCACCACGATGGCCAGGGGGATGGTGCCCAGGGCGATGCCGGGCAGGACCAGGTGCACCAGGGCGTCGGCGGCGGCGTCCCACTCCTGCGTCAGGAGCCCGTCGAGGACGTAGAAGTCGGTGACGTGCGTGGCGTCGATGCGCACGTCCTGGCGCCCGTCGGTGGGCAGCCACCCCAGCCACTGCGCGAAGACCACCTTGAGCAGGTAGGCGAGGAAGAACACCGGGATGACGACGCCGAGCAGGGAGCCCCCGACGGTGAGCCCGTCGAGCCACCCGCCCGCCCGACGGGCCGCGAGGTAGCCGAGCGGGACCCCCAGGCCGATGGAGAACACCAGCGCCGCCAGGGTCAGCTCGATGGTCGCGGGGAAGCGGCTGAAGAAGCTGGCCACCACCGGCTCGCCGGTGTACCCCGACGAACCCAGGTTCCCGGTGACCACCTGGCGCACGTAGATGCCGAACTGGGTGAGCAGCGGGCGGTCGAAGCCGTACAGCTCGTTGACCGCCGCGATGCCCGTCGGGGTGGCCCGCTGACCCAGCAGGGCCCGCGCCGGGTCGCCGGGCAGGGCCCGCGTCCACGCGAACAGGAGCACGACCAACCCGGCGAGCACCGGCACCACCAGGAGCAGACGTCGGGTGAGGAACGCGGTCACGGGGCTGCCGCCCCGGGCCCGCGCGCGCGGGAGGTCACTCCTCGGCGATGGTGATCGTGTTCCACACCTCGTCCTGCACCGGGCTCGGCTGGTACCCGGTGACCGTGGGGGCGAAGGCCAGCGAGGGCACCGGGTGCGCGAGGGGCACACCGGGCAGGAACTCGGAGATCTGCTGGTTGATCGCCTCGTACGCGGGGGCCTGCTCCTCCGCGGTGGCCAGGCCGCGCGCGGAGGTCAGGGCGGAGAACAGCTCCGGGTTGTCGAAGCCCCACTCGGGGCTGGTGGCGCCGAAGAAGGTGCCGACGAAGTTGTCGGGGTCGTTGTAGTCCCCGGTCCACCCCAGCAGGTGGACGCCGTGGTCCTCGGTGGCCTGGATGCGGTCGAGGTAGTCCGGGCTCCACGCGTCGGCCTGCGGGGTGACGGTGATGCCCACCGCCTCCAGCTGGCCCTGCAGGGCCAGGAAGGTGTCCTCCGGAGAGGGCATGTACGGGCGGGAGACCCCGGTGGGGTAGTTGAAGGTGAGCGCCAGGTCGCTCACGCCCGCCTCGGCGAGCAGCGCCCGCGCCCGGTCGGGGTCGTAGGGGTACTCGGTGACCGCGTCGTTGTGGCCCACGACCAGGTCGGGCATGAACTGGGTGGCCGGCGTGGTGCCCTCGGGCAGCGACTGGGTGATGACGGCCTCGCGGTCGATGGCGTGGGCGATGGCTTGGCGCACCCGCAGGTCGGCCAGCTCGGGCACCGCCTGGTTGAAGCCCAGGTACAGCACGTTGAAGGCGTCGCGCTGGGCGAGGGTGAAGCCGGCCTCCTCGAGGGCCTCGACGTCACCGGGGGCCACCAGGTCGTACCCGTCGATCTCCCCGGCCTCCAGCGCCTGGCGGCGGGCGTTGCCGTCGTCGATGGTGCGGATGATGGCGGTGTCGATGCTGGCCGCCTCGCCCCAGTAGTCGGGGTTGCGCTCGAGGGTGACCTGCTGACCGCGCTCCCAGCTGTCGAAGACGAAGGGACCCGTCCCGGTGGGGTGCTCGGTGGCGTACGCGGAGAAGCGGGGGTCCTCCTCGCTGCCCTCGGTGCCGTCGGCGGCGAACTCCTCCATGGCGGTCGGGCTCTGCATCGAGAACGCCGGCAGCGACAGCGCCTGCACGAAGCCGGCGAAGGGCTGGGTCAGGGTGACCGTCGCCTGCAGCTCCTCGTCCGCGCTGCACCCGCCGTAGATCCCCCCCTCCAGGGTGGGGTCGTCGCTGGTCTCGTACCCCTTGAAGAGGTTGCCGTAGTAGTACGAGAGGTTCGGGCTCTGGTTGACCCCGGTCCACCCGTACCAGCGGTCGAAGTTCGCGCACACCGCCTCGGCGTCGAAGGGGGTGTCGTCGTGGAAGGTGACGCCGTCCCGCAGGGTGAAGGTGGTCGAGAGCCCGTCCTCCGACGTCGTCCAGTCGGTGGCCAGCAGCGGGGCCGCGTCAGCCGTGCCGGGCTCGGTGCCCACCAGGCCCTCGAAGATCTGGCGGGCGACGCGGAAGGTCTCGCCGTCGCTGGCGAACGCCGGGTCGAGCATCACGGGGTCGGAGGACGCCGCGAAGACGAACGTGCCGCCCCCTCCGCCGGCGGTGCTGCTCTCCGCCGCTGCGCCGGTCTCCCGCTCGCTCGCCACGCACCCCGTCAGGGCCAGGCCCACCACGACGCCCCCGGCGACCAGGCCCGCGCGGCGACCCCGCCGGCGTCCCGACGCCGCCCCGCCCGACGCTGCCCCGCCCGGCACCGCTCCACCCACCACTGGCCCGCCCACCGGCGCTGATCCGCTCATCGGCGCACCGTAGCGGCGGGCACCGTCCCCGCGGTCGCGCGCGCTCGCCGCGGAGGTCACGATTCGGACACGCCAGCGGCGCGCACCAGCGCGATCAGCCCCGCGACGTCCACGCCCGCGAGGGTGTCGAGCACGACCAGGCGATCGGGGGCGGAAGGCCCGGCGGGCAGCGCCACGTGGTGCTGCACGCCCACGGTGGGCACCCCCGCGGCGAGCGCGCTCTCCACCCCCGGGAGGGAGTCCTCCAGCGCCAGGCACCGGTCGGGCGCCAGTCCCAGCGCCGCGGCGGCGGTCAGGTAGGGCTCGGGGTGGGGCTTGCCGCGGGTGACCGCGTCACCGGTGACCACGACGTCGAACGTGCCCTCGGGCAGCGCGTCGAGCACCGCGGCCACGAGGTCGGCCCACGACATGGTGACCAGCGCGCAGGGGATGCCCAGGCCGCGGGCCTCGGTGAGCAGCTCGCGGGCGCCGGGCCGCCAGGGCACGGCGCGGCGCACGTCCTCGCGGACGGCCGCGCTGAGCCGGGCGATGACCGCCGCCGGCGGCAGGCGCACCCCACCGCGGGTGATGAGGACCTGCGCGGAGTCGGTGAGGGCGCTGCCCACCAGGGACCGCGCGTCGGCCTCGGTCCAGGAGTCGCCGTGCTCGGCGACGAGGGCGTGCTCGGCGGCGAACCAGGACGGCTCGGTGTCGACCAGGGTCCCGTCCATGTCCCACAGCAGGGCCGCGGGCCACCCGGTCCATCGCGGGCCGTGGCGGCGGGCGGAGACGGCGGTGGGCACGGTCGGCGAGGCTAGACCCGGGCGGCGCGGCCAGCGATCACGGGATGCTCACTCGTTCACCAGCACGGGCACCGAGAGCACGGCGGTGACCGCGTCGGTCGCGGGGACGGCCAGCGGGTACCCCACGACGCCCGCGGTGGAGTGGTAGGCCTCCGCGTCCTCGGGGTCGACGACGAGGACCTCGCTGCCCACCAGCGCCCCGGCGCCGTCGTAGGCGTCCACCTGGACCTCCAGGGCGATGAGCTCGCTGACGTCCTTGGTCACGCTGATCGTCCCGGTGACGACCCCGTCGGCCAGCACCAGGGCGTCGAGGGCGATGCGGTCGGTGAACGGCCCGGCCACGACCTGCACGGTCCCGGGCACCGCCGGGGGGGTGATCGAGGCAGCGGGGGCCGGGACGACCGGGGCCTGCGTCGCCACCTCCGCGGCCCGCTGCACCGCGCCGGGGTCGCCGGACGCCGGACCCGGCGCGCAGCCCGCGGCGGCGGGCACCAGGAGCGCGACCACGGTCACCGCCAGCACCCTGCGCGCTGGGACGCCCCGGGGGGCGGGCGCCACGCGCGCCCGCCCCCCGGTCGCGGTGTGGGTCACTACCGGTCCAGACCGGCCAGCGCGCCGGTCATGATGTCGTACATGTCGGTGTTGTCGATCTTGGTGTCGAAGGGCTGGCTGCCGGGGCCGTAGGCGTAGATGTTCACGTCCGCCCCGGTGTGGTTGCCCGAGAGGTACACCAGGTGCAGGCTCGCGGCGGGATCGCCGTCGACGATGCCGGCCGGGTCGTCGGCGGTGCGGAAGGTCGCCGGGCCGAAGTTGCCGGGGGTCGCGCCGGCGCCGTTGACCGCACCCGAGGAGCGGGTGGCGTCGCGGGTCCCGCCCGCGGCCCTGACCGGGGTCTGGGTGGAGCTGGTGCCGCTCTGGTTGCTGGGGGGCGCGGTGGCCTCCGCGTTGGTGTAGCTGCCCGGCTCGATGATGTTGAAGCCCGCGCACTCGTGGTCGGCGGTGACGATCACCAGGGTGTTGCCGTCCTCCTCGGCGAAGTCGCGGGCCACCTCGACGGCGTCGTCGAAGGCCAGGGTCTCCCCGATGGTCTGCGCAGCGTCGTTGGCGTGGGATCGCTTGTCGATCTGCGAGCCCTCCACCTGCAGGAAGAACCCGTTGTCCTGACCCTCGGCGCTGTCGGCGAGCAGGTCGATGGCCTTCGAGGTCATGTCCTTCAGTGCGGGCTCGTCCTGCACCGCGGGGGTCGGGAACGCCTTGGCCTTGTTGACCTCCGGCGTCAGGTTGCCGGTGTTGAACAGGCCGATGACCCGCTGGTCGCGGCCGGTGACGGCGTCGAGCTGCGCCTTGGTGGCCACGACGCCGGTGGCGGGGACGGCCGGGGCGGTGGCCGTCGCGGCGACGCCGGCCGCGCCGAAGGTGCCCAGCGTCTGGTAGCCGTTGCCCCGCATGATCGCCTGGTCCTCGGCGGTGAAGCGGGCGTTGCCGCCACCGAGGATGACGTCGGCGACCTGGTTGCGCGCGATCTGCTGGGCGATGGGCAGGTACGGCTGCCCGCCGAGGGTCTCGCAGCCGGCGACGGTGTACGTCGGTCCCTGGCAGCCGCGCAGGGTGGCGTGGGAGAACTGCGCCGCGGGGGTCGCGTCGGTGATCTCCGAGGTGGTCACGTTGCCGGTGCGCAGGCCCGCCGCGGCGGCCTGCTCCATGATCGTGGGGACGACCGCGCCGTAGGAGTCCAGGCCGATGGCGGCGTTGTACGTCTTGACGCCCGAGGACCACGCGGTGGCCGAGGACGCGGAGTCGGTGACCAGCGCGGGCTGGTCGCTGTCGCGCTCGACGGCGTAGGTGCTGACCGACCCCTGCTGCCCGAGGGTCTCCATCACCAGGGAGCCGGCCGCGCCGTAGCGGACCTGGCGGGCCGCGTCGATGTGCGTGACGCCCATCCCGTCGCCGACGAGCAGGATGATGTTCTTCGCCTTCTGGTCCTCCGTGGCCAGCGCGGGGCTCGCGCCCGCCGCCGCCAGGGCCACGGCGAGGACGGCCGTGCCGCCGAGCGCGCTCTTCTTGCTGATCGCCACGCGAGTCACCTTCCGGTTCGTCCACTCGCGCACGGATCCGTGCGCATCAGTCAGCGTATGGAGGGTTCGGGGTGGCTCCGCCCACGTCGAGGTGACCGTTGGGTGAACGAGCCGGGTGCGCGCCCCTGGTGGGTGCCGCTCGCGCAGCGCCCCCCGGTCCCCGACCTCCGCCCACCCGTGGGCCGGGCGGGGGTCGGCGGGGCGCGAACTAGGCTGTCCCGCGCTGGTCGTGGGGCCGGTCGGTGACCCTGCTCGGGGGCACACGAGCAGCAGTACGAGCAGGAGGTGGCAGTGGGGGCAGCGTCCGCGGACCCGTCCGACCCGTCCCGGGAGACCGACCCGTCGCAGGGCTCGCGTCCGTCGCCACAGGCCGGCGCACCGGCCGAGGCCGGTGCGCTCGGGGAGGAGCCGACGCGCTCGCAGGGCTCGTCGGCGCTCGCCGAACCGGTGATGCTCGCCGCCTTCGAGGGCTGGAACGACGCCGGGGAGGCCGCGACCAGCGCGCTGGCGCACCTGCACCGGGTGTGGGACGCCCACGAGGTGGTCACCCTGGACCCGGAGGAGTACCACGACTTCCAGGTCAACCGTCCCCTGGTGACCACCGGGGAGGACGGCCCGCGCCGCATCGTCTGGCCCGCCACCACCCTGTCGGTGGTGCAGGCCCCGGTCACCGGGCGCCAGCTCGTGCTGGTGCAGGGCATCGAGCCGTCGATGCGCTGGCGCCGCTACACCGAGGAGGTGCTGGGCCACGCGGAGCGCCTCGGCGTGCGGGCCCTGGTCACCCTCGGGGCGCTGCTCGCCGACACCCCCCACACCCGTCCCATCCCGGTCTCCTCCACCACCGACGACGACGACCTGCTGCGCCGCCTCTCCCTCGAGCGCTCGACGTACGAGGGTCCCACCGGCATCGTCGGGGTGCTGTCCGAGGCGGCGGTCAGCCGCTCGCTGCCATCGCTGTCGCTGTGGGCCGCGGTGCCGCACTACGTGGGGCAGTCACCGTCGCCGAAGGCGGTGCTGGCGCTGCTCAGCCGCGTGGAGGAGCTGCTGGGCGAGCCGGTGCCCCTGGGCGACCTCGCCGACGACGCCCGGGCGTGGGAGCACGGGGTCGACGAGCTCGCCGGTGAGGACGCCGAGATCGGGGACTACGTGCGCCAGCTGGAGGAGGCGAAGGACACCGCCGACCTCCCCGAGGCCTCCGGTGAGGCCATCGCCCGGGACTTCGAGCGCTACCTGCGCCGCCGCCGCGAGGACGGGCCCGGCCGGGGCTGAGCGCCCGCCACCGGGCAGTCGACGACGGGGCAGCCCGACGACGCGGTGCTCACGGTCACGAGCGCGGAGCCTGCAGCTGGACGCCGAGGAGCGCGTCGAGCGTCGCCGCGAGGAGGTCGCCGGCGCCGTCCACGGTGGGAGCGTCTCCCCGAGCGGCGCGCGCCGCCCACGCGTCGACGGCGGCCAGCGCCCCGGGGGCGTCGAGGTCGTCGGCGAGGCGCTCGCGCACCGCGGTGAGCACCTGGTGGGCGTCGGGCCCTGGCGCGCCCAGCGCCCGGCGCCAGGTCGCCGCGCGTGCCGTCGCGGCGTCGAGGTCCGCCGCGGTCCAGGACCAGTCCGCGCGGTAGTGGTGGGCGAGCAGCGCCAGGCGGATCACCGCGGGATCGGTGCCGTGGGCGCGCAGCCGCGAGACGAGCACGAGGTTGCCCCGGGACTTGCTCATCTTCTCCCCGTCCAGGCCCACCATCCCCGCGTGCACGTACCGGTGGGCGAACGGGGGCCCGTCGAGGACCTCCCCGTGGGCGGCGCCCATCTCGTGGTGGGGGAAGACGAGGTCGGAGCCGCCGCCCTGGACGTCGAAGTGGGCGCCGAGGCGGGTGGCGGCGATCGCCACGCACTCCACGTGCCACCCCGGGCGGCCCCGCCCGAGGGGCCCGCCGTCCCAGCTGGGCTCCCCCGCGCGCTCACCGCGCCACAGCAGGGCGTCGAGGGCGTCGCGCTTGCCGACCCGCTCCGGGTCACCGCCGCGCTGGGCGGACAGGGCGAGCATGGTGTCGCGGTCCAGGCCGCTGACACCGCCGAAGCCGCGTGCCGCCGCGACGGGGAAGTACACGTCGGTCCCGACCCGGTACGCGGCGCCGAGCGCCAGGAGGCGCTCGACGGCGGTGACGACCTCGGGGATCGACTCCACCGCCCCCACCCACTCCCGCGGGGGCAGCACGGCGAGCGCTGTCATGTCCGCGGAGAACAGGGCGCTCTGCTCGGCGGCCAGGTCCCGCCAGTCCACCCCGGTGGCGGTGGCGCGCTCCAGGAGGGGGTCGTCGACATCGGTGACGTTCTGCACGTAGTGCACGTCCTGCCCGGCGTCCAGCCACGCCCGGTGCAGCAGGTCGAAGGCGAGGTAGGTGGCGGCGTGACCCAGGTGGGTGGCGTCGTAGGGGGTGATGCCGCAGACGTACATCCTCGCCAGCGACCCCGGTGCGGCGACGGCCGACGCGCCCGCAGCGGTGTCGTGGACCCGCACCGGTCCACCCCGTCCGGGCAGCGCGGGCACGGGGCGGGTGGTCCAGGGCTGCACGGGGTGAGCGTAGGAGGGGCGGGCGCCGCGTCGGCCAGCGGTCAGCGGTGGCCGCGCCGGCTCAGAACAGCGGCCACGGCAGCGAGGGGCCACCGGGTCCGGGGCGGGGGTGGCGGCAGCGCTCGCGCAGCAGCGCCACCCGCTGGTCCAGGGCCCGCAGCTCCCGCCCGGTCAGCAGCTCCTCCAGGGCCTCGCGCAGCCCGCCGGGCGCCCGTGCCTCCAGGGCCGCCGCCGTCCTCTCCAGCTGCGCGGCGCCGTCCGCGTCGATGCGGCGACCGGCCCACCCCCACAGCACGGTGCGCAGCTTGGGGTCGGCGTGGAAGGACAGCCCGTGGTCCACACCCAC
The DNA here is from genome assembly GCA_964242735.1 of uncultured Quadrisphaera sp. Taxonomy (GTDB): domain Bacteria; phylum Actinomycetota; class Actinomycetes; order Actinomycetales; family Quadrisphaeraceae; genus CADCUY01. The sequence continues at coordinate 163,271 of CAXTAK010000004.1, forward strand.
CACGGCGCCCGCGCACGTGCCGGCGCCGGCACCGCCGCGCAGCACGTGGGCGGCCTTCCGGTCGGCGTTGTTGATCACGGCGTCGAACAGGGCCATCGCGCGCAGCCCGGGGTCGTCGGCGTGGGCGACGACGACGGACTCCCCGCCGTAGCCGGACCCCTCGACGACCCTCAGCCACCCCGGGGGCAGGCGACGGGAGGGCAGCACGTCGACGAGGCCCTGCGCGGGCTCCGAGGCCACCGGGGAACCGTCCTGCCCCCTCTCCCCGACCCACTGCTGCACCGTGCCGGGCCCGAAGGGGCCGTCGCGCAGCACCGTGGGCGGCACCACGCCCCACCCGCCGGCGTCCGAGACCAGCCACGCGGCGAGCTCCCGGCCGGCGAGGGTGCCGTCGGGGAAGTCCCACAGCGGGCGCTCCCCGCCCACCGGCTTGTAGACCACGTCCTGGGTGGTGCGCCCGTCGTCGACGACGGCGAGCAGGGTGGCGTTGGACGCCCCCGTGATGCGCCCGAGCACGTCCAGCTCACCGCGGGCCATCACCGACAGGGCGTCGTCAGCGCCGTCGGTGTCGTCAGCGCCGTCGG